>NZ_JBICSO010000001.1:950141-2038321 GCF_043197155.1 Nonomuraea sp. NPDC049269 | reverse complement strand
GCCACGAGCGTAGGTCCTTGCGTAGTGCGAACTTTGGTCGGTTCAGCACGGCAACCTACGCTCGTTCTCTTTTACACCGCATCTCGGACGTGACCTGCCGGTGATCGGGAACATCGACTCGGCATGTTCGACGATGGGCGGTCGCCACAGTCCTGGTAGGCCTTTCGTGTCGAGATGCATTGGTCCATTATACGAACTGGAGTTCGATATCGCTAGGGAGATCGCTTCCCTCTCCCGATCCGCTTCCCTCTTCCGATCTGGGTGAACACGGTCGGGCGGCGGCTGGGCGTGCGCCGGTGGACCTACGTGGCTGCGTCTGCGCGGTGAGCTTGCGCGGGCCGGCCTTGCGAGGGCGGATGCATGCGTTGGGGGATCAGTGAGGGAGAGAGGCCCGCGAGTGGGCCTGCTGGTGGATCCGCCCGGCATGGCTCAACGCGGGAACGCGGGCGTTCCGCCGGGGTGTGCATGGCTGCGCTGCGCCGGGTGTCTGTGCGAGGTGCCGACGGCTATGTGTGGCGGGCCTGCGCGGTGGAGGTGTGCGGGCGGGCCTCTGCGGTGGGGATGTGCGACCGGACGTGCGCGGTGCCGTCTCCGTCAAGCGGTGCCGTCTCCGTCAAGCGGTGCCGTCTCCGTCAAGCGGTGCCGTCTCCGTCAAGCGGTGCCGTCTCCGCCAATAGGTTGTACGGGCCTCGGCTGCAGGCAACTGACGAACCGGCGGCGTCTCCCCTGCGGATGGCGGATGACACCCGCCGTCATGCCATCACCAGGGGAATGCGGCGCCGCTGAACAAGGGGCCACTCATGCTGACGTACGACAGAGGGCATGAAAGCGGGGCGCGCCGATCACATGGCGCGCCCCGAAAACAGGAGTGGTCAGAAGGACTCGACGGCTCGGCGGGCCTCTGCGTCGAGGACGCCCCAGCTGATGAGCTCCTCCGTCAGTTCGCTAGGCGACTTGTCGTAGATCACGGCCAGGGAGCGCAGGTCCTCCTGGCGGATCGACAGGACCTTCCCGTTGTAGTCACCACGCTGGCTCTGGATGGTGGCCGCGTAACGGGCGAGTGCCCCGGCCTTCTCCTTCGGCAGCGTCGCAAGGCGTTCCAGGTCGATCACAAGCTTGGGTGTCGGGCCGAGCGGGCTGGGCGCGGCACCGCCGGGCAGCAGCTCGGAGACGGGCACCCCGTAGAAGTCGGCAAGCTCGGCAAGCTTCTGAACCGTTACAGCGCGGTCGCCACGCTCGTACGAACCTACGACCACGGCTTTCCACCTGCCACGCGACTTCTCTTCGACTCCATGCAGGGACAGCCCCTGCTGGGTGCGGATGGCGCGGAGTCGTGCACCCAGCGACTTTGCGTACTCAGACGGCATCGTGTGGCCCCCCGGCTCTCGTATGTATCGCTCTCAGTAGATTGTGCTCCCTTGCGGCGAATGCCCGTGCCACCGGGGGGTGTGGTGCCTGGCTCGGCACCATCGGTAGCCATGGCTCTGGGGTTACCCCATAACGCCGCGCAGTGTGGTTACGCACAGTGACGGTAAAGGGGTGGACGCCTAAGGTCAAGCTGATTGGAAAAAAGATGCCGAATCCGATCCGGGATGGAACGACTTAATAGCCCCTCTTGTCCCACTGGTAACACTACTTCGTCACTGTTTGCCCCAGTGACATCCATGGTGAAATCACCTCGAAATCCGTGTCAGTGATCGCGTAGAGGTCGAGGTGAGGGGTGGTAAGAGGGCATTGGGGAGGGTCGGCGGGGAGCGGCCAAGAGGGCGCGGCAGGGCGGGGCGGGCACGCGACAAGGGACGTCGGACAGCCCGATAAGCCGCGAAGCGCGTGGCGCCGGGGTCAGGCTTGACGGGTTAGGATCATCACCGGAGACGTGGCCGCGCGTACGATCTTGAGCGACGTGTCCCCCAGGAAGACCCGCCGCAACGGCCCCGCGTTGCTGGAGGCGCAGATGAGCAGTTCGCCCGGCAGCCATGACGTCTGCCCCATGGCCTCTGCCACGTCGCGGCCCTCCAGGATCTCGAACTCCGCCCGGAGAAGCGGCCGATGCCCGCTGGCCGCCTCCGAGAGGTCGGCCGCCACCTGGTCGCGGAGCCGGGTGAGCATGTCCTCCTCGACCTTGTGGCGGCGTACACCGCGGATCACCAGCGTGACCAGCCGCAGCGGCACGTCCAGGGTGACCGCCGTCTTGGCGGCGTCCCTGACGGCGGCGTCCGCGCAGGGACCCCGGCGGTAGGCGACGGTGATCCGCTCGAAGGCCGGGGCCGGCGCGTCCGCGTAGCCGCGCGGGGCCAGCAGGACCGGCACCGACGAAGAGTGCAGCAACTGGTCGGCGGTGCTGCCGACCGCGATGCGGCCCTTGCCGCCACCCGGCGCGGAGCCGATCACGACGACATCGGCCGCGCGCCGGCGGGCCAGCTCCACCAGCCCGCGCCCGCTGCCCTTGTGGGTGTGGACGACGTAGTCGGCCTCGTCGCCGGTCAGCGCCCGGGCCTGTTCGAGCGTGGCCTGCGCCTGTTCCTGCAAATACTTGCGCCACTCGGTCAGGTCGGCGCGCGCGGGCCCTGGCGTGGTCCACACGGGCGGCTGCACGTACGCCACCGTCAGCTGCCCCTTGACCTGTCCGGCCAGGAGTACGGCCAGCGCCAGCGCGTCACGTCCTCTCGGCTCGGGGATGAATCCGGCCAGTACGCTTTCGAGCTTCATCTGAATGGTGGCGCCAGGGTCGGGAGGAAGCGCCACCCCTCCTTTCGAAAACAGTATGGAAAGTCTCGGTCACGTTCGGTAATATGTGCGGTAGGTGAGAGCAATGTGACAGGAGGTGCGCGATGGCGATTCGCCGCTCCGCCACCAAACGCCACGGCCTGCCCACAATCGTGCAACTGCGGCTCACGCCCACCCCGGCCCAAGCTGAGGCGCTCGCGGTGGCGGTGCTGTTGTGTAATGAGGCGGCCACCATTGTCTCCCGGCTGGCCTGGCAGCACCGTGTCTTCGCCGTGCTGGAGTTGCATCGGCTGGCCTATTACGAGGTGCGGGCGCAGGTGGCCGGGCTGGGTGCGCAGGCGGCGGTGCGGGCGATCGCCCGGGTCGCCGGCGCGTATGCCAACCGGCGCGCCAGCAAGAAACGCGCTCACATCTTCCGGCCGCGCGGCGCCGTCCCCTACGACGCCCGGCTGCTCAGCTGGAACCGTGACGCCCGGACCGTGTCGCTGTGGTCTCCCACCGGCCGCGTCGCCGTGTCCTACACCGGCCGGCCCGAAGACCTCAAGGCTGTGGATGGGCTGCCGCTCGGCGAGGCCGACCTGATCTGCCGGCGCGGGGTGTGGCTGCTCCAGGTCACCCTCGCTCTCCCCAAGCCGACGGTGCGCGAGCCGGTCGGCGGCTTTGTGGGGGTGGATCAAGGGGTGGCGAACCTGGCGGTCACCTGCGGTGGCGCGGTGCTGCCCGGCCCCGCTCTGGCCGGGCCGATCGGCGGCAACGGGCACGTCCGCACCCTGCGCGAGCGGCGGCACCGCCAACGCCGACGGCTGCAGAAGAAGGGGACCTCTTCGGCGCGGCGGGTGCTGCGTCGCCTGTCCGGGCGTGAGCACCGGATGATGATCGACCTCAACCACCAAATCAGCAAGTATGTGGTGCGTGAAGCCGAACGCACCGGCCGTGGTGTCGCCCTGGAGGATTTGCAGGGTATCCGCGGCCGGGTCAGGGTTCACCGGCTCCAGCGGCGCACCCTGCACACCTGGGCGTTCGCCCAGCAGGCCGCGTTCACTCGCTACAAGGCCGCCCGGGCCGGGATCGCCTTCGTCCTGGTCGACCCTGCCTACACCTCGCAGGGGTGTCCGGAGTGCGGGAACGTGGCCAGGGCGAACCGGCCGGCGCGGGGCCGGTTCGCCTGCACCCGGTGTGGCCTCGCTGGGCACGCCGACCACATCGCGGCCCGCAACATCGCCACACGCGGCATTACGGGCTGGGCTGTCATCAACCAGCCACACGCTACCGGCCTCCCTTCAGCCAGACGGGACCGTGAGAGCAAACCACCGGCTTCAGCCGTTGGTAGTTGATCTGGGCACCTCGGTGTTCAACCGTGAGTGGCTAAAGCCGTACAGGAAGTAACAGATCAGGCCCACCAGCATCCAGAGGCCGAACGCGAGCCAGGTGACGCCGGCGAGACCGGCCATCACGATGACGCAGAAGATCGTGCCGAGGATCGGAGTGGCCGGGAAGAGCGGCGTGCGGAAGCTGCGCGGCAGCTCGGGGCTGCGGTAGCGGAGCACGAGCACGCCGATGTTGACGATGGCGAACGCGAACAGCGTCCCGATGCTCGTGGCCTCGGCGAGCTGGCCCAGCGGCACCAGCCCGGCCAGCACCGAGATGAACGCGGCCACGATGAGGGTGTTGGCGACCGGTACCTGGTGGCGCGGGTTCACCTTCTGGAAGATGTGCGGGATGAGCCCGTCGCGGGACATCGCGAACAGGATGCGGGTCTGGCCGTAGATGACGGTCAGGACGACGCTGGCGATCGCCACGACCGCGCCGAAGGAGACGATCAGGCCCGGCCAGGTGGCGCCGGTGGCGAGGTTCACGATGTAGGAGAGGCTGGCTTCGGTGCGCTCCGGGTCGAAGTCGGTCCACGGCATGGCGCCGATCGCGGCCACGGCCACCAGGACGTAGACGATCGTGACGATGGCCAGGGACAGGATGATGGCCAGCGGCAGGTCGCGCTTGGGGTTCTTGGCCTCCTCGCCGGCGGTGGAGGCCGCGTCGAAGCCGATGTAGGAGAAGAACACCTGCGAGGCGGCGGCCGTGACGCCCGCGACCCCCATGGGCGCGAACGGCGAGAAGTGCCCGGCCCTGAACGCGGAAAACGCCACCACGCAGAAGAAGATCAGCACCGCGATCTTGATGAGCACGAACACGGCGTTGGCCGTGGCGCTCTCCGACGCCCCGCGCAGCAGCAGCCAGGTGGCCAGCAGCACGATGAGGATCGCGGTGACGTTGACCACGCCGCCGTCCTGGCCGGGGGAGCGGGTGATCGCATCGGGCAGCGACCAGCCGAACAGGCCCTGCAGGAACGAGTTCAGGTATTCGCCCCAGCCGACGGACACCGCCGCGACCGACACCGCGTACTCGAGCATGAGGCACCAGCCGCAGATCCAGGCGACGAGCTCGCCCAGTGTCGCGTACGCGTAGGAATAGGACGAGCCGGATACCGGGATCGAGCCGGCCAGCTCCGCGTAGGAGAGCGCGGAGAACAGCGCCGTGATCGCCGCCAGCACGAAGGCCAGCACGACGGCGGGACCCGCCTTCGGCACGGCCTGGCCGAGAATGACGAAGATGCCGGTGCCGAGCGTGGCGCCGACGCTGAACAGCGTGAGCTGCCACAGCGTCATCGTGCGGCGCAGCTCACCGCCCTCGCCGTGGCCGCCTTCGGCCACGATCTGTTCGGTGGGCTTGGTACGGAAGAGCCGTTGGGCGAGTGCCACTTCGAAACCTCCTTGAGCCCTATAGCGTGCTGGTCAGCGGCCAGCGGGCGTTCGGCGTGACGATCGTGCCCGCGGAGCCCTCCAGGATCTGCTCCGCCTGACCGAGTTCGCCGATGGCCGCCATGTCGCCGGTGGTCTCCACGAAACGGCAGACCGCTTCCACTTTCGGCCCCATGGAGCCGGCTGGGAAGTCGAGGGCGCGTAGTTCGTGCGGTGTGGTGTGCGCGAGCTCGCTCTGCCGCGCGGTGCCGAAGTCCTTCAGCACGCGCGGCACGTCGGTCAGGATGAGGAACGCGTCGCATTCGAGCGCCTCGGCCAGCATCGACGCCGTGGAATCCTTGTCGATGACCGCCTCGACGCCCGACAGGCGGCCGTGCTCGTCGCGGATGACCGGGATGCCGCCGCCGCCCGCGCAGATCACCACGACCCCCTCGCGGACCATCTTGCTGATCAGCCGGGTCTCCACCACGCGCCGCGGGGCGGGGGAGGGGACGACGCGCCGCCAGTAGCGGCCGTCGGCCGCGACCGTCCAGCCGTACTCCTTGACCAGCTTGGCGGCCTCGTCCTGCTCGTAGACGGGGCCGACGAACTTGGTCGGGTTCTCGAAGGCCGGATCGACCGCCGACACGAGCGTCTGGGTCACCATGGCCAGGACCTGCCGGCCGGGCAGCGCGTTCTGCAGGGCCTGCAGCATCCAGTAGCCGATCATGCCCTGGGTCTCGGCGCCGAGCGTGTCGAACGGGTAGGGCTTGGTCAGGCGGGGGTCGTTGGCGCTCTCCAGCGCCAGCAGGCCCACCTGCGGGCCGTTCCCGTGGGTGATGATCAGCTCGTGCTTCTCCGCGAGCTTGGCCAGCGTCTTGACCGCGTTGGCGATGTTGGCGACCTGCGGCTCGGCGTCGGCCTTCTGGCTCCGCCGCAGCACCGCGTTGCCTCCCAGAGCGACGATGACCCTCATCGGTCAGATGCCGTCTCGCTCTAGCGGGCAGCTCATGCAGCGCGGGCCGCCCCGGCCCCGGCCGAGCTCGCTGCCCCGGATCGTGATGACCTCGATGCCATTGTCGCGCAGGAAGTTGTTGGTCGTGGTGTTGCGCTCGTAGGCGATGACCACGCCCGGCTCGACGGCCAGCGCGTTGCAGCCGTCGTCCCACTGCTCCCGCTCGGCGGCGTAGACGTCCTGCGTGGGGGTGAGGACCTTGATGTCGTCCAGCTCCAGGGCCCGCGCGATGGCGCGGTGCATGTCCTGCGGCGGGTGGTCGGTGACCTTGAGCTCCTTCTCGGAGTCGCCCGGCTCGATCGTGTACGAGGCCAGCATGCCGAGCCCCGCGTACTTGGTGAACACGCCCACGTCCACCATCGTCATCACGGTGTCCAGGTGCATGAACGCGCGGGCCTTCGGCATGTTCATGGCGATGATCTTCCGCGCGGAGCCGGCCTGGAACAGCCGCTGCGCCAGCATCTCGATGGCCTGCGGCTGGGTGCGCTCGCTCATCCCGATCAGCACCACGCCGCGCCCGAGAACCAGCACGTCGCCGCCCTCCAGCGTGGCCGGGGCGATGGACTGGCCGGGCAGCCACACGTGGAAACCGTCCTTCTGCGGCCGGCCGAACCCGTCGGCGAAGGTCGGGTGGAACTCGTAGATGGCCTCCATGTTCACCGTCTCGCGCATCCGCGCCTTCTTCTTCATCGCGTTGATCGAGACGCCGTCGTACACCCAGCAGGAGGTGTCGCGGGTGAACAGGTGGTTCGGCAGGGGCGGCAGGATGAAGTCGTCGTCGCCGGCCGCGTGGTAGGACATCGACTTCGGGTCGCAGCCGGCCTCGACCATCTCGCGCTTGGTGATGCCGCCGGTCAGGTAGAGCTGCAGGGTCTTGGAGTCCATGGCGTCGAGCGTGTTGCGGATGTCGTCGACGGCCAGCGGGCCCAGGAAGCGCTCGTCCAGGATCCCGTCGAGGATGTGCTTGCGCGCCTCGGGGATCTCGATCGTCTCTTGGAGCAGGTCCGCGAGCATGTGGACCTTGACGCCGCGCTTCCGCAGCACCTGCTGGAACTCCTCGTGCTCCTCCATCGCGCGCTGCACCCACAGCACGTCGTCGAAGAGGAACGCGTCCTTGTTGGTCGGGGTGAGCCGCTTGAGCGCCAGGTCAGGCTTGTGCAGCAGCACCTGGTAGAGCTTGCCCACCTCGGAGTCGACATGGAAGGTCATTGTCTCTGTATCCCCTCGAAGCAGGCGGACGTCAACGCGCCGGCGCCGCCCGCGATGCCGATGACGTGCCCCGCGCGGGGGGTGCCAACACGGGAAAGGGCGGGAAATTACCGAATCGCGGGCCGCCACGGGCAATGGCCCGCCCGAGTTCTGGCTGGTAGCCCCTGGTACTGTGTGTCCCGACCAACACCCTTTTAAGACCCGTCCCGTGAGGCGGGAAAGGTGGTGAGCTCTGCCGTGTCCGACTTCCCGACCGACCAGACGCCCCATTCGAGGGCAGTCCTGGAGGGCCCGGACATTCATCGGGCGCTGACCCGTATCGCGCACGAGATCCTCGAACGAACCAAGGGCGCCGACGGCGTCGTCCTCCTCGGCATCCCGACCCGCGGCGCCACCCTGGCCCGCCGGCTGGGTGACCGCATCGAACGCTTCGAAGGCGTCAAGATCCCCGTCGGCTCGATCGACATCACCATGTACCGCGACGACCTCCGGCTCAAGCCCGCCAGGCCGCTCGGCCACACCGAGCTGCCGCCCGACGGCATCGACGGCAGGATCGTCGTCCTGGTCGACGACGTCCTCTACTCCGGCCGCACCGTCCGCGCCGCGCTCGACGCGCTCAACGACCTCGGCCGCCCGACCGCCGTACAACTGGCCACGCTGGTCGATCGCGGCCACCGCGAGCTGCCCATCCGCGCCGACTACGTCGGCAAGAACCTGCCGACCGCCAAGAGCGAGAAGGTGAAGGTCTATCTGCAGGAGACCGACGGGCGTGACGCGGTGCTCCTCATGAAGGAGGACGCCAAGTGAACCGCCACCTCATCTCCGCGGGCGACCTCGGCAAGGACGACGCCCTGCTCATCCTCGACACGGCCGAGGAGCTGGCGAGGGTCTCGGAACGCTCCATCAAGAAGCTGCCCACGCTGCGCGGCCGTACGGTGGTCAACCTGTTCTTCGAGGACTCCACCCGGACCCGCATCTCGTTCGAGGCGGCGGCCAAGCGGCTGTCGGCCGACGTGATCAACTTCTCCGCCAAGGGCTCCAGCGTCTCCAAGGGCGAGTCGCTGAAGGACACCGCGCTGACCCTGGAGGCGATGGGCGCCGACGCGGTCGTCATCCGCCACGGCGCCTCCGGCGCGCCGCACCGCCTGGCCAACTGGGTGCACGGCAGCGTCGTCAACGCCGGCGACGGCACCCACGAGCACCCCACGCAGGCGCTGCTCGACGCCTTCTCCATGCGCCGCCGCCTGGGCGGCCTCGACGGCCGCAAGGTCACGATCGTCGGCGACGTGCTGCACAGCAGGGTCGCCCGCTCCAACGTGCTGCTCCTGGCCACGCTCGGCGCCGACGTCACGCTGGTGGCACCGCCCACGCTGCTGCCGGTCGCGGTCGACACCTGGCCGTGCGCGGTCTCCTACGACCTCGACGCGGTGCTGCCCAAGTCCGACGTGGTGATGATGCTGCGGGTGCAGAAGGAGCGGATGAACGCCGCCTACTTCCCGAGCGAGCGCGAATACTCCCGCCGCTACGGCCTCGACCGCGACCGCTTCGCCAAGATGCCCGACGAGGCCATCGTGATGCACCCCGGCCCGATGAACCGGGGCATGGAGATCGCCGCCGAAGTGGCCGACTCACCGCGCTCGACCATCGTCGAGCAGGTCGCCAACGGTGTGACCATCCGCATGGCCGTCCTGTACCTGCTCCTCGGGGGAGAGACCGCATGATCGTCCGCAACGTCAGGATCCTCGGCGGGGAGCCCGTCGACCTCCGGATCGAGGACGGGGTGATCGCCGAGATCGCGCCGCGGATCGAGGGTGAGCCGGGGATCGACGGCGGCGGCGCGATCGTGCTGCCCGGCCTCGTCGACCTGCACACCCACCTGCGCGAGCCCGGCCGCGAAGACGCCGAGACCGTGCAGACCGGCACCCAGTCGGCCGCCCGCGGCGGCTACACCGCCGTGCACGCCATGGCCAACACCTCGCCCGTCGCCGACACCGCCGGAGTGGTCGAGCAGGTCTGGCGGCTCGGCCGCGAGTTCGCCCACTGCGACGTCCAGCCGGTCGGCGCGGTCACCGTCGGCCTGGAGGGCCGGCAACTGGCCGAGCTCGGCGCGATGGCCGACTCCGCCGCCCGGGTCCGCGTCTTCTCCGACGACGGCAGGTGCGTCGACGACGCCGTGCTGATGCGCCGCGCCCTGGAGTACGTCAAGGCGTTCGACGGCGTGATCGCCCAGCACGCCCAGGAGCCCAGGCTCACCGGCGGCGCGCAGATGAACGAGGGCGTCATCTCCGGACGGCTCGGCCTGACCGGGTGGCCGGCGGTCGCCGAGGAGGCGATCATCGCCCGCGACTGCCTGCTGGCCGCGCACGTCGGCTCCCGGCTGCACGTCTGCCACGTCTCCACGGCCGGCTCCGTGGAGATCCTGCGCTGGGCCAAGTCCAAGGGCTGGAACATCACCGCCGAGGTCACCCCGCACCACCTGCTGCTCACCGACGACCTCGTCGAGGACTCGCCGGTCGGCGCCTACAACCCCATCTACAAGGTCAACCCGCCGCTGCGCACCCGCGCCGACGTCGAGGCGCTGCGCGCGGCGCTGGCCGACGGCACGATCGACATCGTCGCCACCGACCACGCCCCCCACCCGGTCGAGGACAAGGAGACCGAGTGGTCGGCCGCGGCCATGGGCATGGTCGGCCTGGAGACCGCGCTCAGCGTGGTGCAGGAGGCCATGGTGGACACCGGGCTGCTCGACTGGGCGGGCGTCGCCGATCGCATGTCGATCGTCCCCGCGCGTATCGGCCGTCTGTCGGGGCACGGGCAGCCGATCGAGGTGGGTGTGCCGGCCAACCTCACCTTGTACGACCCGTCCGTCCGCACCGAGGTGGATCCGTCCGCCTTCGCGTCGAAGAGCCGCAACACGCCGTACGAGGGGATGACGCTGCCCGGCCGGGTCGTGGCGACGTTCCTGCGCGGCAAGCCGACAGTACTTGAAGGGAAGCTGGTGTGACTTCAGCGCTACTCGTTCTGGAAGACGGTCGTGTCTTCCACGGAACCCCCTATGGCGCCGAGGGCGAGACGTTCGGCGAGATGGTCTTCAACACCGGCATGACCGGTTATCAGGAGACCCTCACCGACCCGTCCTACCACCGGCAGATCGTCGCGATGACGGCCCCGCACATCGGCAACACCGGCGTCAACGACGAGGACCCCGAGTCGGGCCGCGTCTGGGTGGCCGGCTACGTCGTACGTGAGCCGTCCCGCGTGGTCTCCAACTGGCGGGCCAACCGCTCGCTCGACGACTACCTCAAGGAGCAGGGCGTCGTCGGCATCGCGATGCCCGGCACCCGCGCGCTCACCCGCCACCTGCGCGAGCGCGGCGCCATGCGCGCCGGCATCTTCACGGCTCCCGCCGAGCCGGTCGAGGACCTCATCGAGCGCGTACGGCAGGCGCCGCTCATGGAGGGCGCCAACCTGTCCGCCGAGGTGGCCACGACCGAGCCGTACATCGTGCCCGCCATCGGCGCGAAGCGGTTCACGGTCGCGGCCGTGGACCTGGGCATCAAGGGCATGACGCCGCACCGGATGGCCGAGCGCGGCTGCGAGGTGCACGTGCTGCCGGCCGGCGCCACGTTCGAGCAGATCATGGCGGTCGAGCCGGACGGGGTGTTCCTGTCCAACGGGCCCGGCGACCCGGCCACCGTCGACGTCACGCCGCTGCGGCGGGTGCTGGAGGCCGGGGTGCCGTTCTTCGGCATCTGCTTCGGCAACCAGATCTTCGGCCGCGCCCTGGGGCTGTCCACGTACAAGCTGCGTTACGGGCACCGCGGGGTCAACCAGCCGGTCCAGGACGTACGGACCGGAAAAGTGGAGATCTCCGCGCACAACCACGGCTTCGCCGTCGAGGCGCCGCTCGGTGAGCCGTTCGACACCCCCTACGGCCGGGCCGAGGTCAGCCACGTCAACCTCAACGACCGCTGCGTGGAAGGGCTGCGCCTGCTCGACGGGCGCGCCTTCAGCGTCCAGTACCACCCGGAGGCCGCCGCCGGGCCTCACGACGCCGCCTACCTTTTCGACGAGTTCTGTGAGGTCATGAGCCGTGCCCAAGCGTGATGACATCAGGTCCGTCCTGGTGATCGGCTCGGGGCCGATCGTGATCGGACAGGCGTGCGAGTTCGACTACTCCGGCACCCAGGCCTGCCGCGTGCTGCGCGACGAGGGGTTCCGCGTGATCCTCGTCAACAGCAACCCGGCGACGATCATGACCGACCCCGAGTTCGCCGACGCCACCTACGTCGAGCCGATCACCCCCGAGTACGTCGAGAAGATCATCGCCAAGGAGCGCCCCGACGCGCTGCTGCCGACGCTGGGCGGGCAGACCGCGCTCAACACCGCGGTCGCGCTGCACGAGTCGGGCGCGCTGGAGCGCTACGAGGTCGAGCTGATCGGCGCCGACTTCGACGCGATCCAGGCGGGCGAGAACCGCGAGCTGTTCAAGGGGATCGTCGCCAAGGTCGCCCGCGAGCACGGCCTGAACGCCGAGTCGGCCAGCTCGGTCGTCTGCCACACGATGGACGAGTGCCTGGCCGCCGCCACGGAGCTCGGCTTCCCGCTGGTCGTGCGGCCGTCCTTCACGATGGGCGGCGTCGGGTCCGGGTTCGCCTACGACGAGAGCGACCTGCGGCGCATCGCCGGCGCCGGGCTGGACGCCTCGCCGACCACCGAGGTGCTCCTGGAGGAGTCGATCCTCGGCTGGAAGGAGTACGAGCTCGAGGTCATGCGTGACAAGCACGACAACGTGGTCATCGTCTGCTCCATCGAGAACATCGACCCGATGGGCGTCCACACCGGCGACAGCGTCACCGTCGCCCCCGCGCTCACGCTGACCGACCGCGAATACCAGAACATGCGGGACGTCGCGATCGCGGTCATCCGCGAGGTCGGCGTCGACACCGGCGGCTGCAACATCCAGTTCGCGGTCAACCCGGCGACCGGCCGCATGATCGTCATCGAGATGAACCCGCGCGTGTCCCGATCGAGCGCCCTGGCCTCGAAGGCCACCGGCTTCCCGATCGCGAAGATCGCCGCCAAGCTGGCCATCGGCTACACGCTCGACGAGATCCCCAACGACATCACCAAGGAGACCCCGGCGTCGTTCGAGCCCACGCTCGACTACATCGTGGTCAAGGTGCCGCGCTTCGCCTTCGAGAAGTTCAAGGGCGCCGACCAGACCCTCACCACGCACATGAAGTCCGTGGGCGAGGCCATGGCCATCGGCCGTTCCTTCCCCGAGGCGCTGCAGAAGGCGCTGCGGTCGCTGGAGAAGAAGGACTCCTCCTTCTCCTGGACCGGCTCCCCCCGGCCCAAGGCCGAGCTGCTCGACGAGTCGCGGGTCCCGCACGACGGCCGGCTGCGCACCATGCAGCAGGCCATCCGGGCCGGCGCCACGGCCGAGGAGCTCTTCGAGGCCACCAATGTCGACCCCTGGTTCCTCGACCAGCTGTTCCTGATCGACGAGGAGGCGCGGGCCGTCGGCGAGGCGACCGAGCTGACCGCCGAGGTGCTGGAGCGGGCCAAGCGTCACGGCTTCAGCGACGCCCAACTCGGCGAGATCCGCGGCATCGACGAGGCGCGCGTGCGCGACCTGCGCCACGCGCTCGGCCTGCGGCCGGTCTACAACACGGTCGACACCTGCGCCGCCGAGTTCGCCGCCAAGACCCCCTACCTCTACTCGGCCTACGACGAGGAGAGCGAGGTCCCGTACGGCGAGCGGGAGAAGGTCATCATCCTCGGCTCCGGACCGAACCGCATCGGCCAGGGCATCGAGTTCGACTACGCCTGCGTGCACGCCTCCTTCGAGCTGTCGCGGGCCGGGTTCGAGACCGTCATGGTCAACTGCAACCCGGAGACGGTCTCGACCGACTACGACACCTCCGACCGGCTCTACTTCGAGCCGCTCACCCTGGAGGACGTGCTGGAGGTCGTACACGCCGAGCAGCAGACCGGCCCGGTCGCGGGCGTGATCGTGCAGCTCGGCGGGCAGACGCCGCTCGGCCTGGCGCAGGCGCTCAAGGACGCGGGCGTGCCCGTGGTCGGCACCTCGCCCGAGTCGATCCACCTGGCGGAGGAGCGCGGCGCGTTCGGCCGGGTGCTCGCGGAGGCGCAGCTGCCCGCGCCCAAGCACGGCACCGCGACGACCGTGGCCGAGGCGCTGGCCGTGGCCGAGGAGATCGGCTACCCCGTGCTCGTGCGGCCCTCGTACGTGCTCGGCGGCGCCGGCATGGCCATCGTCTACGACGACGCGACCCTGACCACCTACATGGCGGCCCAGGAGGGCGGCCACCCGGTGCTGGTCGACAAGTTCCTCGACGAGGCCATCGAGATCGACGTGGACGCGCTGTTCGACGGCGACGAGCTCTACCTGGGCGGCGTCATGGAGCACATCGAGGAGGCCGGGATCCACTCCGGCGACTCAGCGTGCGCGCTGCCGCCGATCACACTCGGCAGCAACGACATCAAGCGCATCCGCGCCGCCACCGAGGGCATCGCCCGCGGCGTCGGGGTCCGCGGGCTGCTGAACGTCCAGTACGCCATGTCGGCCGGCGTCCTGTACGTCCTGGAGGCCAACCCGCGCGCCAGCCGTACCGTGCCGTTCGTCTCCAAGGCGACGGCGGTGCCACTGGCGAAGGCGGCGGCTCGCGTGATGCTGGGCGCCTCGATCGCCTCGCTGCGGGAGGAGGGCATGCTGCCCGCCACCGGAGACGGCGGCACCCTGCCGCTGGAGGCGTCGATCGCGGTGAAGGAGGCGGTGCTGCCGTTCAACCGGTTCCGCGGCGTCGACATCGTGCTCGGCCCCGAGATGCGCTCCACGGGCGAGGTCATGGGCATCGACGAGTCCTTCGGCGTCGCCTACGCCAAGTCGCAGGCGGCCGCCTACGGCGAGCTGCCCACCAAGGGCCGGGCGTTCGTGTCCGTGGCCAACCGGGACAAGCGTGCGATGATCTTCCCGGTGCGCGCGCTGGCCGACCTCGGTTTCGAGATCCTGGCCACCGAGGGGACCGCTGAGGTGCTGCGCCGCAACGGTGTCCATGCCAAGATCGTGCGAAAGCAGAGCGAGGGGCCAGGACCGGGAGGTGAGCCCACAAGTGTGCAGTACATCCTCGACGGCGAGGTCGACCTGATCGTCAACACACCGTTCGGCAGCCCGGGCCAGTCGGGTCCGCGGCTCGACGGCTACGACATCCGCACCGCAGCCGTGCTGCGCGGCATCCCGTGCATCACCACGGTCGCCGGGCTCGCCGCCGCGGCCGCGGGCATCCAGGCCATCGTGCGGGGCGATGTCGGCGTACGGTCCCTCCAGGAGCACGCGCGGGCGCTGCGGGCGGCAGGGGCGTAGGGGCTCGATCGACGGCAGGCTCCCGCGGGAGGTGAAGAGGACTGGCCGGCACCCCGGTGCAGGTGACGGGCACGGTGCTGACGACGCGCCGGGTCGACGCCTACCATGCGCTGACCGTGGTGGCGCCCGGCATCGCCGAGCGCTACCGCCCCGGCCACTTCGTGTCCGTCGCCGTGGGCGGGGCTCACACGTCCATGGTGACGCGGCGGGCCTTCTCCATCCACGACGTCAAGCCCGACTACGGCGGCACGGTGGAGCTCGTCTTCACCGTGCGCGGGCCCGGCACCGCGTGGCTGGCCGAACGCCGCGCGCGTGACACGATCGACCTCGTCGGGCCGCTCGGCCGGCCCTTCCCGCTGCCCCGCGACCCGGTCCACTGCGTGCTGGTCGGCTCCGAGTACGGCTCGGCGGTGCTGTTCCCGGTGGCCGACCAGCTCATCGAACGCGGCTGCCGGGTCGACTTCGTCCTGGGCGGGGCCAGCGCGGACCGGGTGTTCGGCGCCATGCGGGCCAGGCGGATGGCGCAGACCACCACACTCACCACCGAGGACGGCTCGCTCGGGCTGCGCGGCAGGGTGACCGACGCGCTGCCCGCGGTGATCGCCGACACGCGGGCCGACGTGGTCTACGCGTGCGCGCCCATGGAGACGCTGCGGGCGGTCACGGCGGTGGCGATGGAGTTCGACATCCCGGTGCAGGTGGCGGTGGAAGAGGCGATGGCCTGCGGGATCGGGGTCTGCATGACGTGCGTGCTGCCGGTCATCGGCGACGACGGGGTGACCCGGATGGTGCGGGCCTGCGCCGAGGGGCCGGTGTTCCGGGGGGAGCGGGTGCGGTTCGAGGACGTGGGGACGATCCCGTTCGACGCGCTGGGGGCGCCCGGGGGCGGTGCTCGCCATGCGGGCTGACCCCTGCGGCCCGCGTCTCGGCTTCGTACGGCGCCAAGGATCTTCACTCCCGTGTGCCCCGAAGGACCTCCGCCTTGTTGTCGATGGCGCAGTTCTCTCTGCGGCGGTGACCTGACGTGTCAGTAGATATGCGGACCTTCCTGGCGCACGTCGAGCTGGCCAACCCCATCACCACCGCCGCCGGCTGCGCCGCCTCGGGCCGCGAGCTGGCCCAGTTCTTCGACCTCCACCGCCTGGGCGCCCTGACCACCAGCTCGATCACCATGGCCCCGCGCGCCGGCCGCCCCACCCCCCGGATGGCCGAGACCCCCTCAGGCATGCTCAACGCCGTCGGCCTCCAGGGCCCAGGCATCGACGCCTTCCTCGAACGCGAGCTGCCCTGGCTGGCCCAGCGCGGCATCAGGACCATCGTGTCGATCGGCGGCGGCACCGTGGCCGAGTACTCCGCGCTGGCCCGCAGGCTGGCCGACGCGCCCGGCGTCACGGCGCTGGAGGTGAACCTGTCCTGCCCGAACATCGAGGACCGCGGCCGGGTCTTCGCCCGCGAAGGCAGCGCCGCCGCCGAGGTGATCGCGTCGGTGCGGTCCATCATGCGGTACGACGTGCCGGTGGTCGCCAAACTCGCCCCCGACGTGGCCGACATCGTGTCGGTCGCCCGAGCCTGCGTCGACGCCGGAGCCGACGCGCTGTCCATGATCAACAACCCGCTCGGCATGGCCATCGACACCGAGGCGCTGCGGCCCTCGCTCGCGGCCGTGACCGGCGGGCTGTCGGGACCGGCCATCCTGCCCCTGGCTGTACGGTGCGTGTGGCAGGTGCACGCCGCCCTGCCCGGGGTGCCGTTGATCGGCGTCGGCGGCGTGACGACCGGCAGGGACGCCTTCCAGCTCATCCTGGCGGGCGCCTGCGCGGTCGGAGTGGGGACGGCGCTGTTCCACGACCCCTACGCGTGCCTGCGCATCGAGCGAGAGCTTGAGGACCTGCTGAGGGCACGCGGCTTCCAGCGCCTGGCCGACGCGGTCGGCCTGGCCCACCGTCCGCCGGGGAGCGCCCCCCGGCACCTGCTCGTCGACTCCGAGGAGAGCTCCCCTTGACGCCCGCACCTATTGCCGTCGCCCTCGACGCCCCCGACCTGGAGACCGCCGCCAGATGGGCCGCCCTGGTGACACCGCACGTCACCACGGTGAAGATCGGGCTGGAGCTCTATCTGCGCTACGGCCCCGACGTGATCGCCTCGGTCCGCGGCGCGAGCGGCGTACAGGTCTTCCTGGACCTGAAGCTGCACGACATCCCCAACACGGTCGCCGGCGCGGCCAAAGCGGTCTCCCGCCTGCGCCCGGCCATCCTCACGGTCCACGCGGCGGGCGGCCCCGCGATGATCCGCGCGGCCGTCGAGGCGGCCCCGGACACCCAGATCGCGGCGGTGACGGTTCTCACGTCGCTGTCGGAGGCCGACCTGGGCCGCATCGGGCTCGCGGGCCCCGCCTCGGACGCGGTCCGTCGCCTGGCCGCCCTGTCGGTCGAGTCGGGGGCCACCGCCCTGGTGTGCTCGCCGCACGAGGTCGTCGCCCTACGGTCGGAGGTGGGGCCGGAGATCACGCTCATCACGCCCGGCGTACGACCGGTCGGGGCCGACAGCCAGGACCAGGCGCGGGTCGCGACGCCCGAACAGGCGCTGGCGGACGGCGCCGACCTCCTGGTCATCGGCCGCCCGATCACCGCCTCCCCGGACCCGGGCGCCACGGCGGCCGCCATCGCGTCCTCCTTGCGCCGCACGATCCCCTCCTGAGGGCTTCTGGCGCCCTTCATGGAGTGGTCCTTCTTTCATAGGGGTCCGTCCGTGAGAACCCGTTTGTGAGGGCGGGGGCCTGTCTGTGAGGGTTCGCTTGTGAGGATGAGGGCCCGTTCGTGAAGGGCCACTCGTGAAGGCGAGGGGCTGTCTGTCAGGGGGCTCGGACCTGTTGGTGAGTTCGGGCGCCTGTTCGTGGGCCCGGTCTGTGTGGGCATGAGGGGAACTGCCACTCGCGCTCGCGTGGGGCTCGGACCCCGGGCGAGCCGGGCAGCGACTCCCGTCGTGGTGCGCCTTCAGCCCTCGCGCAAGGCCGCCTGGACGTCGTGCGCCGATGTCCAAGGCGCCACCGCCTTTGGCGGGCCGACCGGCCGCGTGTGGCTCGGTCCCCCGTAGGGGCAGGGCTGGCGGCCGCTCTGGTCGTGAAGCGTCAGCCCGGTGCCGGGTCGGCCGGACGTCATGCGGTGGTGCCCTGCGCGCCACCGCGGGGTGTGCGGAGCATGCGGGTACGGCTCGGGCCCACGGCGACGCGGACCCACGTAGGCCGCCCTCCGTGGACACGCGCTACGGCGGGTGGCCGTGTACGCACGGTGAGCGCCTCCCCGGAGAGATGGCGGTGCCCGGGGATGCCTCACAGCGACCGTACATGATCGTGAAAACACTCCCGCAGCGCGCGCGGACGCCCACCTCGGGCGGGGTTTCGGACCCGATCCCGCGCACGTTTCGGACACCTCTCCCTGACGGGTAGGTGATCATCATCGTACCCCGCCCGCGCTTCCTGTGTGTAAGGAAGAAGCGGGAAGTGAAGGCGATTTGATCAGCAGTCTGTAGTTTTCCAGACACAGAGAGTGATGAAGTGGATTTTGTGAGGGGAGAAACTGGGTTTGACGTTGCTTAGGGGGCGATGACCAGCTAGTTTCCCTTCCCGTCCGAGTACATCGACAGAAATTCGAGGTGACCCGGCGTGGCTCTTCCTCCCCTGACCCCTGAGCAGCGCGCCGCAGCCCTGCAAAAGGCTGCCAAGGCCCGTAAAGAGCGTGCCGAGGTCAAGAACCGGCTCAAGCATGGCGCGGTTTCTCTGGCTGAGGTGCTCAAGGATGGGCAGACCGACGACGTCATCGGCAAGATGAAGGTGTCGGCCTTGTTGGAATCGCTCCCAGGCGTGGGCAAAGTCCGCGCCAAGCAGCTCATGGAGCGGCTTGCCATCGCCGAGTCCCGCCGCGTGCGGGGTCTCGGTGCGAACCAGAGGGCCTCCCTCGAGCGCGAGTTCGGTGGCAACGAGAGCTAATCTCGGTTCCACACGAAAGCGCAGGTTCAATGGGGGGTAGGAAGTGACCGACCGGTCCAGGTCTGGCAGTGTTTGGGCCCATGAGGCAGTTGGATCTGGAACGAGGGTCGGCGACTTCCTCCCCTCGAGTGAGCGGCGCCTGACGGTCCTGTCGGGACCGTCGGGCGTCGGTAAGTCAACGGTCGTCGCCGAGATTCGGCGGGCACACCCTGAGGTGTGGCTGTCGGTCTCGGTGACAACCAGAAAACCCCGGCCCGGCGAGGTGCACGGGATCCACTACTTCTTCGCCGACGACGAGGAGTTCGACCGGCTCGTGGAGTCGGGTGAGCTGCTCGAATGGGCGGAGTTCGCGGGCAACAGGTACGGCACGCCGCGCGCGGCCGTGCTCGACCGGCTCGCCCAGGGCATGCCCACGCTGCTCGAGATAGACCTGGAAGGCGCCAGGCAGGTACGCCGGAGCATGCCGGACGCCCTGCTGGTCTTCCTGGCCCCGCCCTCCTGGGAGGAGCTGGAGAAGCGGCTCCGCGGCCGCGGCACCGAGCCCGAGGACGTCATCGCCCGCCGGCTGGAGGCCGGACACGTCGAGATGGCGGCCGAGAAGGAATTCGACCTCACGCTGGTGAACACGAGTGTCAAAGAGGTGTGCCGCCGGCTGATAGCCTTGATGACTGACCCTCAGGGGGTCATCAAAACCACCAACCGAGAGGTCTGACAATCGTGGCAGGAATTGCCCCGGTCGCAGAGGGCATCACCAACCCGCCGATCGACGCGCTGCTCGACATCGTCGACAGCAAGTATTCCCTGGTGATCATGGGTGCCAAGCGCGCCCGCCAGATCAACGCCTACTACTCCCAGCTCGGCGAGGGCCTGCTCGAATACGTCGGACCGCTGGTCGAGACGCACGCGCAGGAGAAGCCGCTGTCCATCGCCCTGCGCGAGGTCGCCGAGGGCCTGCTCAACGCCGAGCCCATCGAAGGCGCGGTCTGACCCTTCACATGAAGGTCGTCCTGGGCGTCAGCGGGGGCATCGCCGCGTACAAGGCGTGTGAGTTGTTGCGCCTGTTCACCGAGTCTGGGCACGAGGTGCGGGTCGTCCCGACCCGCGACGCCCTGCGATTCGTGGGCGAGCCCACCTGGGCGGCACTGTCCGGCAACCCGGTGACGACCGACGTGTGGGACGACGTTCACGAGGTGCCCCACGTGCGGATCGGCCAGCGGGCCGACCTCGTCGTGGTGGCGCCCGCGACCGCCGACGTGCTCGCCAAGGCCGCCCACGGCCTGGCGGGCGACCTGCTCACCAACACGCTGCTGACCGCGCGCTGCCCGGTGGTGTTCGCGCCCGCGATGCACACCGAGATGTGGCAGCACCCCGCCACCCGCGCCAACGTCTCGACGCTGCGCGAGCGGGGCTCCGTGGTGATCGATCCCGCGGTCGGGCGCCTCACCGGCGCCGACAGCGGGCCCGGGCGTCTGCCCGATCCCGCCGAGATCTTCCAGATCTGCCTGCGCGTACTGGCCGGACGTCCGCGAGACCTGGCCGGGCGGCATGTCGTCGTCTCCGCCGGCGGCACCCGCGAAGCCATCGATCCGGTCCGCTACCTGGGCAACCGATCCTCCGGGCTGCAGGGCTACGCCCTGGCCCGCACCGCCGTCGCCCGCGGGGCCCGCGTGACCCTGGTGGCGGCCAACGTGTCGCTGCCCGATCCGGCAGGGGCCGACGTGGTGCGGGTCGAGTCGGCGGCCGAGCTGCGCGAGGCGGTGCTGACCGCCTCCACCGCCGCGGACGTGGTGGTGATGGCGGCGGCCGTGGCCGACTTCCGGCCCGCCGCCCGGCACGACTCCAAGATCAAGAAGTCCGACAGCGACCCCGACCCCATCCATCTGGTGAAAAATCCGGACATCCTGGCTGAGTTGGGGGAGCGCCGACACGCCGGCGGGCCGAAGCCCGAGGTGATCGTCGGGTTCGCGGCCGAGACCGACGACGTGCTCGCCAACGGACAGGCCAAGCTCGCCCGCAAGGGCTGCGATCTGCTCGTCGTCAACCAGGTGGGCCCCCACCTGGCCTTCGGCACGCCCGACAACGCCGCGACCGTGCTCGTCGCGGGCGGCGAGCCGGTGGAGATCCCGCGCGGTCCCAAGGACGACGTCGCCGACGCCGTCTGGGATCAAGTCGCCAACCTGTTGCGGCATCCCCAAACGCCTGCCGATACTTAGTCAAAAGGGGGCAAAAGGGGGCGGGGAATGCCGGTGAGTTCCGCTGTCAGGGAACGCTGCAGGACGTTGCTCGGCGAACAGGGGGAGATCCGTTACGTCTTCCCCGCGCTGTCCTTAGGACCGCAGGACACGGCGAACTTCCTGATCGTGGTTACCGACAAGGCCATCTCCATCCTCGCCACCAGGATGCTCAGAAGTGACCGCCCGGTCGCGGTCCACGCGACGTTCCCGCGCCACACCAGGCTCGGGCCGATCATGCAGGCTTCCCTGCCGGTGATCGAGCTGGGCGTGATGGCCTTCGAGTTCGAGGAGGAGTACGCCGCCGTGGTGGCCGCCGCCGACGCGGAGATCTTCGCGCCGGAGACACTGCCCCCCGATCCCCTGCCCGACCTGTGAAGGGCCCGTTTCGCGACATGCCGGTGGGTAGGGCTAGACTTCGGCGAGGCACTGGCCGGGGTGTACAGTCGCCGGAGCCCGCACGTCCGTCAGCAGCCGCTGCATGAGGAGCCACTGAGTTGTCACGTCGCCTGTTCACCTCCGAGTCGGTCACCGAAGGCCACCCGGACAAGATCGCCGACCAGATCAGTGACGCGATTCTCGACACCATGCTCAAGGACGACCCCAAGAGCCGGGTCGCCGTCGAGACGATGATCACTACCGGCCAGGTCCATGTCGCAGGCGAGGTCACGACTGAGACCTACGTCGACATCCCCGGCGTCATCCGGGAGAAGATCCTGGAAATCGGCTATGACGCCTCCCACAAGGGCTTCGACGGCGCCTCCTGTGGCGTGTCGGTGTCCATCGGGGCGCAGTCGCCGGACATCGCCCAGGGCGTTGACGACGCCTACGAGCACCGTGTCGACGGTGACATCGACGAGCTCGACCGTCAGGGCGCGGGCGACCAGGGCCTGATGTTCGGCTACGCGTGCCGCGAGACGCCCGAGCTGATGCCGCTGCCGATCACGCTCGCGCACCGGCTGGCCCAGCGCCTGTCCGAGGTGCGCAAGTCCGGCACCGTCCCCTACCTGCGGCCCGACGGCAAGACCCAGGTCACCATCGAGTACGACGGTGACCAGCCGGTCCGGCTCGACACCGTGGTCGTCTCGACGCAGCACGCGGCCGAGATCGACCTCAAGGAGATGCTGACGCCCGACATCAAGGAGCACGTGGTCGACCCCGTGCTCGCGGGCCTCGACATCGACATCGAGGGCTACCGCCTGCTGGTCAACCCGACCGGCCGGTTCGAGATCGGCGGCCCGATGGGCGACGCCGGCCTCACCGGACGCAAGATCATCATCGACACCTACGGCGGCATGGCCCGTCACGGTGGCGGCGCGTTCTCCGGCAAGGACCCGTCCAAGGTCGACCGCTCGGCCGCCTACGCCATGCGCTGGGTCGCCAAGAACGTCGTGGCCGCCGGGCTCGCCGACCGCTGCGAGGTCCAGGTCGCCTACGCCATCGGCAAGGCTCAGCCGGTCGGCCTGTTCGTCGAGTGCTTCGGCACCGAGAAGCTGCCGGTCGAGAAGATCCAGGCCGCCGTGCTCCAGGTGTTCGACCTGCGCCCGGCCGCGATCATTCGCGACCTCGACCTGCTGCGCCCGATCTACTCCGAGACCGCCGCCTACGGGCACTTCGGCCGCGAGGGCTTCTCCTGGGAGTCGACCGACCGCGCCGAGGCGCTGAGGTCCGCCGCCGGTCTGTAACGCGATCGCGCTGGATGCCGCATCCCCGACTGTGGGGTGCGGCATCTGCGCGTTCACGGCGGGGGCCGTCCCCGGAGGCGAACCTGGGGGCACGTAACGTGGTCTTCTTGGATCTTCCGGAAACTGAGGAATGGATCATGCCATGGCGTGCCACGCCGACCAGCTTCGTGGGTCGCCGTCAGGAGGTCGCGGACGTCCGGCGGATGCTCCAGCGCCGCCGCCTCGTCAGCGTCACCGGCATCGCCGGCGTCGGCAAGACCCGGGTGGCCATCCGGGCGGCCCAGCTCATGCGGCGGGCCTTCACCGACGGCGTCGAGTTCGTCGACCTGTCCGGGCACACCGACCCCGCCTCCCTCGAACAGGTCATCGCCCAGGCCCTGGACGTCACGGGTGACCTGACCGCGCAACTGTCGCGCCGTCGCCAGCTCCTGGTGCTCGACACCTGCGAACACCTGGCCGACGCGTGCTCCGGCCTCGTACGCTCGCTGCTGCGCGCCGCCCCCGGCCTGCACGTGCTGGCCACGAGCAGGCAGGCGCTGCGTGTCCCCGGCGGGCAGGCGCTCATCGTCCGGCCGCTGGCCGTACCCGGTGGCGAGTCGGCGCTCGCCGACGTGGCGCGGGTCGAGTCGGTGTCGCTGCTGCTGGACCGGATCGCGGCCGTCGATCCCGGCTTCGAGCTCACCGAGCGGAACGCGGCGGCCGTCGCCGAGGTCTGCCGCCGCCTGGAGGGCATCCCGCTGGCCATCGAGCTGGTGGCCGCCCGTGCGCGGCACCTGCCCGTGGACGAACTGCTGACGCTGATGGACGCGTACGGTCCGCTGGGTCCGCAGCGTGGGCACTCGACCATGCGGGCGGTGATCGCGTGGAGCCACGAGCTCTGCTCGCCCGAGGAACGCCTGCTGTGGGAGCGGCTGACCGTGTTCGCGGGGACGTTCGAGCGGGCGGCGGCCGAGGCCGTCTGCTCCGGCGGCGCGCTGCCCGCCGCACGGGTGTACCCCACGCTGGCGTCGCTGGTCGAGAAGTCGATCGTGACCGAGGAGCGGGACGAGCGGCGCACGGCGTACGGCATGCCCGACAGCGTGCGCGAGTTCGCCGCCGCCCGCCTGGAGGGCACCGGCGAGCAGGAACGGCTGCGGACACGCCACCGCGAGCACTACTACGCCGTCGCCGAGGCATTCGGCGCCGAGTGGCCGGGCGGCCGGGCCGACTGGGCGAACCTGCGGGCCGCGCTGGAGTCCTTCGCCGCCGACCCGGCCACCCGCGAGCGCGGGCTGAGGATGGGGCTGCGGCTGGGCCGCCTGTGGGCGTTCGGCGGGCCGGCCCGATACGGCCGCCGCTACCTGGCGCGCCTGCTGCCCATCACCTCGTGCCCCGATTCGGTACGGCTCCGCGCCCTGCTGCAGGTCGCCCAGCTGGCGGCGGGTGGAGGCGACCTGACCGCGGCGCGCGAGGCACTCGACGAGGCCGAGGCGCCCGCGGCGCGTGTGGGCGCGTGCGGCGGCTGCCACCTGGCCAAGACGCGCGGCACGGTCAGCCTCTGCGCGGGCGATCTGGCAGCGGCCGAACGCCACCTGACCGAGAGCATCAACGGCCTGTCGCCCGACGGCGTGGTCGACGCCACCGTCGAACTGGGCGTCACGCTCATGCTCGCCGGCCGTACCGGAGAGGCGGACGAGGTCCTCACCCGAGCCCGCGCGCTCTGCGGGGAATCAGGCGACGCCGCCACCGCGGCCTGGACGGAGCTCGCACTCGCCCTGGCCCGGCGGGCGGCCGGCCGGTACGCGGAGGCGGACACCCTGGCCACGGCGGCGCTGCGGACACAGGTGGCGCTGCACATCACGTTCGGGCGGGCGCTCTGCGTCGAGGTCCTCGGCCGGCTCGCCGCCGACCAGGGCCGCCCCGCGCGCGCCGTACGGCTGCTGAGCGCGGTGCAACGTTTGTGGGGGTACGAGGTGAACCCGCTGCTCGGCGCGCCGATCCTCGCCGCCGAACGCGACCCCGACCAGCGGGAACTACGCGAGACCCTCGGCCGCCAGTACGGCAAGGCCGTCGCGGCAGGCCGCGCCATGTCGGCCGAGGAGGCGATCGCCGAGGCGCTCTCCGCGGGCGGCGCCCCACCGGTCGCGGTCGTACCGTTCTGGGCGCCGCTCACCCCGCGCGAGGCGGACGTCGCCGAACTGGTCGCCGACGGGCTGACCAACCGGCTGATCGCGCAGCGGCTGCTCGTCGCCCGGCGCACAGTGGACTCCCACATGGAGAACATTTTCGCCAAACTCGGATTCTCCGGACGGGGTCAGGTCGCCGCGTGGGTGATGGGGCGGCGGCAGCGGGAGAACGGCTGAGCCCGAGGGCCTCCTGGGAGCCACCGGTCCGACAGGTAGCGGGCGTTGCCTACTGGCTGGGTCTGGTAGACGTAATGCGTGACCGACTCCGATGCCCTCCTGCCGCTCGACGCCGTGCGGAGGGCAGAGCCGTCGAAGCCCGGCAAGGGAGCGCCGGTCCCCGCTCCTTCGCGGCCGGTGGCCCGGGTGGCGGTCGACAACCCGCTGCCGCACCTCGACCGGCCGTTCGACTACCTGGTGCCGGCGTCGATGCACGAGACGGCCGAGCCGGGGGTGCGGGTGCGGGTGCGGTTCGCGGGCCAGTTGGTGGACGGGTTCGTGCTCGAACGGGTCGAGGAGAGCGACCACACGGGCAAGCTCACCGCCCTCGAACGGGTCGTGTCGGGTGAGCAGGTGCTGACCGGGGAGATCGCGGGTCTGGCCAGGGCGGTCGCCGACCGCTACGCGGGCACGCTCGCCGACGTCCTCCGCCTGGCCATCCCACCCCGCCACGCCAGAGCCGAAGCGACCACCCCTAAGCCCGCCGCCACGGCCGGCACACCCACGGCTTCGCCGGCCCAGCCCGCCGGCCCGGCTGCCCCAGCCAATGACATCTCCAGCGGTCCGGTTGCCGGCCCATCCAGCCGTCCCACGAGCGACACACCCGGAGGCACTCCGGCCGGAGCGGACAGCGGGCACGGCCCGGCTGCCGGCGGCGGGCCCCGGAGCGCGCCGGTCGAGGCCGGGAACAGGCCCCGGAGCGCGGTGGTCGAGGCCGGGGACGGGTCTGACCGCGCGTCCGCCGGGCCCTGGGACGACTACCCGATGGGGCCGTCGTTTCTCGACGCGCTCCGGAACGGCAGAGCGCCCAGGGCCGTCTGGTCGGCGCTGCCCGGCGCCAAGGGCTGGGCCGGGGCGGTGGCCGAGGCGGTGCGGGCGACGCTCGACGGTGGGCGGGGAGCGGTCGTCGTGGTGCCTGACGGCAAGGACGTGGCGCTGGCCGATGCCGAGCTCACCCGGGTGCTCGGCGACGGGATGCACGTGGCGCTCACCGCCGACCTGGGCCCGGCGGAACGCTACCGGCGTTGGCTGCGCGTCCTGAGAGGGCAGGTAAGGGCGGTCGTGGGGACCCGGGCCGCCACGTTCGCCCCCGTGGCCGCGCTCGGCCTGGTGGCCATCTGGGACGACGGGGACGACCTTCACGCCGAACGGCTGGCTCCCTACCCGCACGCCCGCGAGGTCCTCGCCCTGAGGGCCCACCGTACGGGCGCGGCCATGCTGATCGGTGGCTACACGCGTACCGCCGAGGCCACGCAGCTCATCGCCAGCCGCTGGGCCAGGCCGATCGTCGCCCCCCGCGCCACGATCAGGAGCCTCGCCCCCCGTGTACATCCCGCCGGAGAGGACGCCGAGCTCGCCAAGGACCAGGCCGCACGGCAGGCGAGGCTGCCCAGCCTGGCCTGGCGGGCGCTTCGCCAGGGGCTGGAGTCCGGTCCGGTGCTGGTCCAGGTGCCCCGGCGCGGCTACCTGCCCGCGCTGGCCTGCCAGAACTGCCGCGCCCCCGCCCGCTGCGCGCTCCCGCCCACCCGCCTCAGCGTCCCCACGGCTTCCGACGCCCAGGCGAACGAGCCACACGCCGTACCGGGCCCCGCGGTGGCGACGACGGCCGGCCGCAGGTCGGCCGTCGGGACGAAAAACGGAGGCGCGAAAAACGGAGGAACGAGGCGCGGAGCGGCGAAGGACGCGGGCGGATCAGCCGCAGGGCCGGCTTCCGGCGGCGGATCCGCGGAAGGTCTATGGCTCGGCAGCGGGCTGGCCGACCTGCCGGGGTCCGGCGGCCGGGCGGGTGGCCTGCCAGGGGCCGGTGACCGTCCGAACGAGAGGCCGGGGTCCGGTGACCGCCCGGGCGGAAGATCGGGGCCCGGTGACCGCCCGGGCGGAAGATCGGGGCCCGGTGACCGGCTGGGCGGAGGCCCGGGGTCCGGTGACCGGCCGGTCGAGAGGTCGGGGTCCAGTGACCGATCGGCCGACCGGCCGGGATCACGTGACAGCTCGGTCGAAGGGCCGGGATCCAGTCGCGGACCGGCTGAGAGTCTCGGAGGCCCCACCTCCATCGGCGAGGGGTCGCGGAGCCCGTCCTGTCATGGCCCGCTCGCCCTCCGAGGCGGTCACACCGCCCCCTACTGCCGCTGGTGCGGCCGCGTGGACGCCGGTTGGCGGTGCCCGAACTGTGGTGGCCGCCGACTCCGTGCCGTCGTCGTGGGCGCCCGCCGTACCGCCGAGGAGCTGGGCAGGGCGTTCCCGTCGGTCCCGGTACGCACGTCCGGCCGCGACGGCGTCCTCGCCACCGTGCCCGCCACCCGCGCCCTGGTCGTCGCCACGCCCGGCGCCGAGCCGGTGGCCGAGGGCGGTTACGCGGCGGCCGTGCTCCTCGACGGGTGGGCGCTGCTCGGCCGGGCCGACCTGCGGGCCGCCGAGGAGGCGCTGCGCCGCTGGACGAACGCCGCCGCCCTGCTCCGGCCCGGCGCCGAGGTGGTGGTGCTCGGTGACGCCGGGCTGCCGGCCGTACAGGCGCTGGTGCGCTGGGACCCGATCACCCACGCCGAGCGCGAGCTGGCCGAACGCGCCGAGCTGGGCTTCCCGCCCGCGGTACGGATGGCGACGCTCACGGGTGCGGCCGCCGCCGTCCGGCAGATGCTCGACGAGACCCGCCTGCCGGACGGCGCGCAGGTGCTCGGCCCCGTGCCGGTGGACGAGGCGGGCCGGGAACGCGCCATGATCCGCGTTCCGCGCGGCGGCGGCGCCGCGCTGGCCGCCGCGCTCAAAGGGGCCAGTGGGGTACGTGCGGCGCGTAAGGCGCCTGATGTCGTCCGGGTGAGCGTTGACCCCCTCGACCTGATTTAGGCGGTTTCCCCGATTCGCTCATCTGTAAGCCAGCCGTTAGCGTGCCCCTGTGTCGATCGAATGGGTGAACCAGGCCATCGACGACCTCCGTGCCTGGGGGCGTGCGCGGGGTGTCGTGGTGGACGCGGACGAGGTCCGCTTGCTCTGCGACTACGCCAGCGACTATCTCAACGTCAACGAACTGGGCGACTTCACTCCCGCGACCTTCGACGAGCTGCTGCTGTCCATCTACCCCCGCAAGGTCATCGCGCCGCCCGAGAGCGCGCAGGAGACCGTCGCCGCCGCCCGTACCCTCGTCGACTACCTGCAGCAGTCCGGCGCGGTCGATGCGGAGACCGTGGCGGCCATGCGTGAGGAGCTGGCCGGCATCGAGCCGAAGATGCCGGAGGCGCTCGCCGACACGGCCAACTTCGGCATGGCCAAGAGCCTGTTCAGCTCCATCGGCCCCGAGTCGCTTGAGCAGTCGGTCGCCATCCCCTCGGGCGAGCTGCCCGACCTCGGAGAGGCGCCCTGCGACTGCCCGGGGTGCGCCCCGCTGCCCGCCGTACGGCTGGCCGAGCCCGGCACGCTCCTGGCCGAGCTGGCGAACGTGCCGCTCCTGGCCGGGGGAGACGCCGGACCGTACGAAGAGCTGCGAGAAGAGCTGTGGCGTGATGGTGGTGACGATCCGCTCCAGACCTGGGCCGAGATCGTCGCCCATGTCGTCGAACGCGACACGCGCGGCACGATCACCGGCGCGGCCGAGCTCGACGAGGAGCTCTACGACCTGTTCGACATGCTCTACCGGCTGCGGGCGCCCGCGCCCGTCACCATGATCGGCGACTACCTGGAGGAGGTCGCCGACGCGGGCGGCGCCGATCTGGGCGCGGTGCTCGACCGGCTGGCCTGGTGCGGGATGGTCGTGGTCGAGGGCGACAGCGCCGGGCTCTCCCCGCTGGCGGTGTGGGGGCTGCGCGAACACTACCTGGCGCTCGGCCTGGACGCCCCGCAGGCCGCCGACCTGGCCGAGGCCGACGCGACCGGGCTCATCGAGGGGCTGCTCGACGGCATGCCCACCGAGCTGGCCGAAGAGGACATCAGCCGCTGGCTGGCCGGGCGCACCCCGATCACGGCGGCGGCCGAACTGCTCGCCGCCGCGTCCGGCGCCCCGGCGGTGGCGCGCGGCATCGCGGTGACCATCGTCGACCGGCTCGGCGCCGAGGCGGAGCCCGAGGTACGCGCCTGCCTGGAGGACCAGGAGCTGCGCCCGCACGCCATCCACTGGCTGACCGCCAGGGGGCTGGCCGCCCCGCAGCTCAGCCAGGAGGAGCTGCTGTGGGTCAGCATCGACATGCTGGCCCTGGCGCTGCCCGCGGCCGAAGAGGACCCCGAGATCTTCGCCGAGAACATGTCCGCCTCCGGCCCGCCCGCCCACCTCATCGAAGAGATGTGGCGGGTGGACCACCCGGACGTCGTCGATGTGCTGGAGCTGCTCGGACGCTCGCTGCCCGACGGTACGGTGGCCAAGGCCGCGCGCAAGGCCGCCTTCAAAGCGCGCTCCCGAGCCATCCGTTGAGTACGTTCATGTGACTCGTGTGCAGTAAGTTTCGTAGGTGGCAAACAATGTCTTCGACCTCGCCGAGCTGCGGAAGCTGATCGATGAGCAGGCCGCCGTGGCCCCACGGCCACCTGAGGAGACCCCCGAGGTGGAGCAAGAGGCGCTGACCTTCCCGCCCGTCATGCTGGCCGCCGACGCCGAGCTGGCCGAGATCGTTCCCACGGTGCCGCTCGTCGCCGACGCCATCCGGCTCATGAGCTGGACCGGCACCCGCGAGGTCACCCCGGAAGGGCTGCCGGCCGAGGCCGACGCCCGCGCCGCCGCCGCCGAGCTCGGCATCGACGCCGCCCGGCTGCGCCTCGTCTGGGTGGTCGCCGTCAACACCGGGCTGCTCCAGATCTCCGGCGGCCAAGCCTCGCGCGGGCCGCTGCCGGCGCGGCTCACGACCGAGGCGACGCTGGAGTTCTGGGACGGCGTGGTCATGGACGTGCTCGACCGCGCCGACGACGGCCTGACCGGCTCGGCCGTCGTCGACGAGCACCTGGCCGAGATGCTGGCCACGGTCTACTCCGTACGTTCCGGTGTCGCGATCGCCAACCTCGCCAGAGGCATCCTGCAGTCGCACGAGGTCGCCTGCGAGCCGGGCGCCGTCGAGATGCGCAGGCTCGCCGCCTCGCTGCCCGCCGAGCTGCTCGACGCCCTGTCGCTGCTGGCCTACTGCGGCCTGGTCGAGCAGACCGCGGCCGGGCGCACCGCGCTCACCCCGCTCGGCGTCTGGGCCATCCGCAGGGACCTGCTGCGCGAGGGGCACGACGCGCCGACGACGGCCGAGGTGGAGGTGTTCGCCGACCTGTCCGCCGCCGAGCTCGTCGAGGCCCTCGTCAAGGGCTCCGCCACCCAGAGCGCCGTCGCCGGCTGGCTGGAGCGCCGTCCGCCCGCGCAGGCCGCGCACGACCTCATCGAGATCGCGGCGGAGGGCACGGCGGGGCAGCGCGGCGCCGTCGGCGCCATCCTGGAGGAGCTGGGGCCCGAGGCCGAGGCTCCCGTCCGCGAGGCGCTCGGCCTGCCGCTGATGCGCCGCTACGCCGCGTCCTGGCTGCACATCCGCGACCTGGACGCCCCCACGCTCAGCACCGACGACCACACCTGGATCGCGGTCGACTCGCTGGCCGCACTCATGCACCTGTCCGCCCCCGCCGCGGGCCGCCTGGACCCGCCCGAACCGGGCGAGGACCTCATCCGGCTCGTCACCGAGATGCCCGCCGTCGAGCACCCCGACACGATCGCGGTGCTCGACATGCTCGCCACCGCGCACGACGACAAGGCCGTCGTCAAGGCAGCCCGCAAAGCCGCGATGAAAGCCCGATCGCTGGCGCACACTAAACTGGGCTGACCCACTGACGAAACGGAGTGACCCCCTTGGCGATCCAGTCGATCCGCCTGTTCGGAGACCCGGTGCTGACCACCGCGGCGGCGCCGGTCGTCGACTTCGACAAGGAGCTCCGCAAGCTGGTCAAAGACCTCACCGACACGATGATGGACGCCCCCGGTGCCGGGCTGGCGGCCCCGCAGATCGGCGTCGGGCTGCGGGTGTTCACCTACTACGTCGACGAGCAGCTCGGCCACCTGATCAACCCCGATCTCGACCTCTCCGCCGACATCGACGAGGAGGGCGAGGAGGGCTGCCTGTCCTTCCCCGGCCTGTCGTTCCCGACGCCGCGGGCCATCCGCGCCGTCGCCAAGGGCTTCGACATGTACGGCGAGCCGGTCACGCTGGAGGGCACGGACCTGATGGCCCGCTGCTTCCAGCACGAGACCGACCACCTCGACGGCATCCTGTTCATCGACCGGATGGACCCCAAGCAGCGCAAGCTGGCGATGAAGGCCGTCCGCGAGGCGGAGTGGAGCGGCCTGTCCGTTCCCGCGGTCAAGTTCTCCCCGCACATCACCGGCGGGAGGGCACTCTGACGATGCGCCTGGTCTTTGCGGGCACGCCCGAGACGGCGCTGCCGTCACTGCGTACACTGATCGACTCGCCACGGCACGAGGTGGTCGCGGTCGTCACCCGGCCCGACGCCCAGTCGGGGCGCGGCCGCAAGGTGCACCCGTCACCGGTCGCCGAGCTGGCCGAGGAGGCGGGCATCGAGGTGCTGCGCCCGGCCAAGGCCGGCGACCCCGAGTTCCTCGACCGGCTGCGCGGGCTGGCGCCCGACTGCTGCCCCGTGGTCGCCTACGGGGCGCTGCTGCCGCAGTCCGCGCTCGACGTGCCGCGGTTCGGCTGGATCAACCTGCACTTCTCGATCCTGCCCGCCTGGCGGGGCGCCGCGCCGGTCCAGCACGCGATCCTGCACGGGGACGAGATCACCGGCGCCTCGACGTTCCAGATCGTCAAGGCGCTCGACGCCGGCGACGTCTACGGCGTGGTCACCGAGGAGATCCGGTCCGACGACACCAGCGGCACCCTGCTCGAACGGCTGTCGTTCTCGGGCGCCGAGCTGCTGTCGGCCACGCTCGACGGGGTGGCCGACGGCAAGCTGGAGGCACGTCCCCAGCCGGCCGACGGGGTCAGCATCGCACCCAAGATCAACGTGACCGATGCCCGCGTCGACTGGTCCGCGCCCGCCATGCGCGTCGACCGCCTCATCCGCGCCTGCACGCCCAACCCGGGCGCCTGGAGCGAGTTCCGCGGCCACCGGCTGAAGCTCGGCCCGATCCGGGTCGTCCCCTCGGCCGAGCCGCTCGCCCCCGGCGCCTTCGCCGTCACCAAGAACACCGTGCTGGTCGGCACCGCGACCCATCCGGTCGAGCTGGGCGAGCTCCAGCCGCAGGGGAAGCGGCTGATGAGCGCGGGGGAGTGGGCGCGCGGTGTGCGTCCTGAGAGCGACGACAGGTTCGAGTGAGAAACGACATGGGACAGGGCCCGCGCCACCGCAACGAGGCAACGCCGACCGGGCAGGGCGGTGGCCGGGGCGGTCAGGGCAGTGCTCGGGGCGGCCAGGCCGGTGGCCAGGCTGGTCGCGGCGGTCAGGGCGGAGGTCGTGGCGGTGGCCGGGGTCAGGCGCGTGGCCGGTCGCGGGGGCCGGCGCGTGATCAGGCGCGCAATGCCGCCTTCGACGTCATGCGAGCCGTCGACGAGCGCGACTCGTACGCCAACCTGCTGATGCCGCGCCTGCTGCGCGAGCGCGGCGTGAAGGGGCGCGACGCGGCGCTGGCGACCGAGCTGGCCTACGGGACGCTGCGCGGGCTCGGGACGTACGACGCGATCATCGAGATGTGCGTCGACCGGGCGCCCGATCCCGACGTGCGCGACGCCCTGCGGCTCGGCGCCCACCAACTGCTCAAGATGCGCGTCCCGCCGCACGCCGCCGTCGGCACCACGGTCGATCTCGTACGGCTGCGTATCGGGGCGGGTGCCGCCAAGTTCGTCAACGCCGTGCTGCGCAAGATCGGCTCGCGGACCATCGAAGAGTGGATCCCGATCGTGGCGCCCGACGAGGCCCGCGACCCGGCCGGGCACCTCTCCGTCGCCTACAGCCATCCGCGGTGGATCGTGAGCGCGTTCCGCGACGCTCTGGGCGGCCGGGCCGGCGAGGTGGCCGACCTGCTCGCGGCCGACAACGAGCGGCCGCTGGTGACGCTGGTGGCCAGGCCCGGCCGCAGCTCGGTCGAGGAGCTGACGGAGAGCGGCGCCGACCCCGGCCGCTACTCGCCGTACGCCGCCTATCTGCCGGAAGGCGACCCTGGCAGGATCCCGGCGGTCGCCGAGACCCGCGCAGCCGTCCAGGACGAGGCCAGTCAGCTCGTGGCGCTCGCCCTGACCCGCGTGCCGCTCGACGGCCGGGACGAGCTGTGGCTCGACATGTGCGCCGGGCCGGGCGGCAAGGCAGGCCTCCTCGACGCCATCGCCACCTACGGCGACCTCGCTGCCTCCGGCGGCCACGACTTCGCCGATGCCGGCGACCGTGATGCCGCCGGCAACATCCCCGCTTCCGGCGATCGTGCGGGTTTCAGTGGGAGCGCGGGCTCGGGCGACGATGCCGAGTCCAGCGCATATGCGGGCTCCGATGGTGGTCCGGGCTCCGGGGGGCGGGTGGCCTTCGGGTCCGCCGGTTTCGGAGGGCAGGTCGGGCTTGGTGGACGGGCGGTGGCTTATCCGGGTGGGGCGCGGTTGGTGGCCGCTGATGTTCAGTATCACCGGGCGCGGCTGGTCTGGCAGACCACTCGGGACGCCGCCGTGGTCACCGCTGACGGGACCGAGTCTGCCTGGCGGCCGGGGGCGTTCGATCGGATCATGCTCGACGCGCCCTGCACCGGGCTGGGAGCGTTGCGCCGTCGCCCCGAAGCGCGGTGGCGTCGCGATCCCGCGGGCATCGCCGAGCTGGGCCGGCTGCAGCGGCGGCTGCTCGACGCAGCGCTCGACGCCGTACGGCCCGGTGGGGTCGTCGCGTACGTCACCTGCTCGCCGCACCTCGCCGAGACCCGGGTCGTCGTCGGTGACGTCGCCGGTCGGCGCGGTGACGTGGAGCAGCTCGACGCGCGCGACTACCTGCCGGAGATCGACGGGCTGGGCGACGGTCCGCACGCCCAGTTCTGGCCGCACCGTCACGGCACCGACGCGATGTTCCTCGCCCTTCTGCGCAAGCGTCCGGTCTGAGGTACCTCAAGCGGTCGTTGCCCTCTGGCGTGAGTGTCCGTTTTGAGGTACCTCAAGCGGTCCTCGCCTTCCGGCGTGAGTGTCCGTTCTGAGGCGCCTCAACCCGAGAAAGCTGTGGCGTTCGTCAGGCTTGGGATCGGGGCGCGGGCTACTCGGGTGGGCGCCGTTCAATAGACTCGGAGCATCATGGCCGTACAGATCTCTCCCAGCATCCTCGCCGCCGACTTCGCCAGGCTCGCCGACGAAGCCGCAGCCGTTCCCAACGCCGACTGGCTGCACGTGGATGTCATGGACAACCACTTCGTGCCCAACCTGACTCTCGGGCTGCCCGTGGTCGAGTCGTTGCGCAAGGCGACCTCGACACCGCTCGACTGCCACCTCATGATCGAGGATCCCGACCGCTGGGCACCGCCGTACGCCGAGGCGGGTGCGGGCAGCGTCACGATCCACGCGGAGGCGGCGAAGTCCCCGGTGCGGACGCTGCGCGAGATCCGTTCGCTGGGCGCGAGGGCGGGTCTCGCGCTCAACCCGGCGACGGCGATCGAGCCCTACGAGGGGCTGCTGGGTGAGATCGACATGCTGCTCCTGATGACGGTCGAGCCGGGGTTCGGGGGGCAGAAGTTCCTCGACATGGTGCTGCCCAAGATCCGCCGGGCGCGCGCCCTGATCGAGCGGCACGGTGGCCAGATCTGGCTCCAGGTGGACGGCGGCGTGGACGCGGGCACCATCGAACGCTGCGTGGTGGCGGGCGCGGACGTCTTCGTGGCGGGCAGCGCCGTCTATGGCGCCTCCGACCCGGCGGCGGCGGTCGAGGCCCTCCGGTTCCAGGCCGAACGGGCTGCCGGCGGGGCGTAACGGCGCTCGGCCACCATCCGGTCAGAGGCCGTCTTCCTGGAGGCCCTCAGCCACGGTCGGCGGGTGGCGGGTTCCCCATGCTTGCCGTACAAGAGAAATGCTGGTGAAAGACGTCCGGCCCGCAGTGGGAGTACGGCGGGCCGGTACGAAAATGAGAGATTACGCCAGCGCCGGATCCAGTACCACGTCTTCGCCCTGGGTGGTCGGGGCCTCGGGGAAGTGGCAGGCGGTCAGGTGGCCCTCGTGGTTGCCGGACAGTCGCGTCAGCGGCGGCTCCTCCACCGCGCACTTCTCCTGCGCCTTCCAGCACCTCGTACGGAAGCGGCACCCCGACGGCGGGTTGAGCGGCGACGGGACGTCCCCCGCCAGCCGGATGCGCTGCCGCGCGGGCCCCTCCACGTCCGCGTCCGGCACCGCCGACAGCAGCGCGTGCGTGTACGGATGGCGCGGCCGCTCGTACAGGGAGTCCCGGTCCGCGATCTCGACGATCTTCCCCAGGTACATGACCGCGACCCGCTGCGAGAAGTGCCTGACCACCGCCAGGTCGTGCGCGATGAACAGGAACGCGATCCCCATGTCCCGCTGCAACTGCTGCAGCAGGTTGATCACCTGAGCCTGGATCGAGACGTCCAGCGCGGACACCGGCTCGTCGGCGACGATCAGCCGCGGCTCCAGGGCCAGCGCGCGGGCGACGCCGATGCGCTGCCGCTGGCCGCCGGAGAACTCGTGCGGGAAGCGGTTGTAGTGCTCAGGGTTCAGGCCGACGATCTCCAGCAGTTCCCTGGCCCGGGCCTCCCGGCCGCCGGCCGGGTTGATGCCGTTGATGTCCATCGGGCCGCGGATGATCGAGCCGACGGTGTGCCGGGGGTTCAGCGACGAGTACGGGTCCTGGAAGACCATCTGGATCTCGGGCCTGATCGGCTTGAGCTCGCGGCGGCCCGAGTGGGTGATGTCGCGGCCGTCGTAGGTGATGCTGCCGCCGGTCGGCTCCAGCAGCCGGGCCGCCAGCCGGCCGGTCGTCGACTTGCCGCAGCCCGACTCGCCGACCAGGCCGAGCGTCTCGCCCGCGTGTACGGTCAGGTCGATGCCGTCCACCGCGTGCACCACGCCGACCTGGTGCTTGAGCAGGAAGCCGCCTCTGACGGGGAAGTGCTTGACCACCCCGGACAGCTCCAGCAGCTTCTCCGTCACTTCGTCTCCTCAACTGATGGGTCGCGCAGCTCCGCCTTCTGCTTGAGCGTCAGGTAGCAGGCGTCGCCGTGGCCGTGTTCCGGCGACAGCTCGGGCCGCTCGCCGGCGCACACCTCCTTGCCCAGCAGCTTCACGTAGTCGCAGCGCGGGTGGAACGGGCAGCCGGACGGCAGGTTGATCAGGCTGGGCGGGGTGCCGCGCACCGGCGCCAGCGGCAGGTCCACCGGGCGCCGCAGGCTGGGCATGGAGCCCAGCAGCCCCCACGTGTACGGATGGCGCGGCTCACGCAGCACCTCCCGCGTCGTGCCCCGCTCCACGGCCCGTCCCGCGTACATGACCAGCACGTTGTGCGCGGTGCTGGCCACCACACCCAGGTCGTGGGTGATCAGGACGATCGCCGTGCCCGACTGCTCCTGCAGCTCGCTCAGCAGGTCGAGGATCTGCGCCTGTACGGTGACGTCGAGCGCGGTGGTCGGCTCGTCGGCGATGAGCAGGCCCGGGTCGCAGACCAGCGCCATGGCGATCATCGCGCGCTGGCGCATGCCCCCGGAGAACTGGTGCGGATAGTCGTCGACGCGGAGCTTGGGCTGCGGGATGCCGACCCGGTCCAGCATCTCGATCGCCCGGTCCCGCGCGGACGAGCGCGAGACGCCCTTGTGCTTGCGGTACACCTCGGCGATCTGCGCGCCGATCGTGTGGAACGGCGACAGCGACGTCAGCGGGTCCTGGAAGATCATCGCGATCCGGTCGCCGCGCAGCTTCTCCATCGTCGACCTGGACGCGCCGATCAGCTCCTGGCCGTCGAAGGTGATGCTGCCGGAGATCTTCGCGGTCTCCGGGTTGTGCAGGCCGAGCACGGCCAGGTTCGTCACCGACTTGCCCGAGCCCGACTCTCCCACGATGCCGAGCGTGCTCCCGCGCTCCACCTGGAACGAGAGCCGGTCCACCGCGTGGACCACGCCGTCCTCGGTGTGGAAGTCGACGGTGAGCTCGTTGACCTCAAGGAACATCAGCTCAGCCTCACGCGGGGATCGATGACGGCGTACAGGGCGTCGACGACGATGTTCATCACCACGATCGCACCCGCCGCGACCAGGACGGTGGCCATCAGGGTGGGCAGGTCGGAGTAGTCGACCGCGCGGACCGACAGGCGGCCGATCCCCTGCAGCCCGAAGGTGGTCTCGGTGATGATCGCGCCGCCGATGAGCTGGCCCAGGTCCACGCCGAAGATGGTGACGATCGGGGTCAGCGTGCCGCGCAGGGCGAAGCGCATCACCACGCTCCTGCCGGACATGCCCTTGGCCCGGGCGGTCCGGACGTAGTCCTCGCTGAGGTTCTCCACCATCGTGGAGCGGGTCATCCTGGTGTAGTTGGCGGTGAAGATGATCGCCAGCACGATCCAGGGCAGGAGCAGACCGCTGAACCAGCCGACCGGATCCTCGGTGATCGGGATGTACTTGGGCTGCGGGAAGACGTGCGCCTGGTAGACGAAGAAGTACATGGCCAGCGTGCCGACGAAGTAGATCTGCATCGAGGCGCCGACCAGCGACGAGATGCTGGCGATCTTGTCGAGCGGCTTGCCCTGGCGCAGCGCGGCGATGATGCCGGTGGCCACGCCGAACGTCAGGAAGATCACCGAGGCGCCGATCGTCAGCGCGATGGTGACGGGCAGCCGGTCGATGATGGTCTCGAAGACCGGGGCGCGGTTGACGAAGGAGTAGCCGAGGCAGGGCGCGGGGCAGTGGCCGAGGCCCGGGTAGTCCCGGCCGACGAAGATCCCCCCGAGCCACGACACGAACTGCACCACGACCGGCTGGTCCAGGCCCAGGTTGTGCTTGGCCTGCGCCAGGGTCTCCGGTGGGCAGACCTTGCCGCACGCGAGCCGCGCCGGATCGGCGGGGATCACGAAGAACAGGAAGAAGGTCACCCCCGAGATGATCACGAGGATGACCGCGGCGCCGATGATGCGACGGGTCAGGAATCGAAGCACGAGATCTCCAAAAGGGTGCTCCGGGCGCCGTGGCGGCGCCCGGAGCGGGGGTGCTACTGCTTCACGAAGATGGTGTTCGGCGAGACGATCCACTGCTGCGGATCGATCTCGGCGCCGCCCACCTTGGAGCCGTGCAGGAAGGTGCCGATCCGGTTCTCGGCCACGACCATCGGGGTGATCGTCTCCTGGATCTGCTTGTCGAGGTTCATCCACGCCGCGTTGGCCGCGTCGATGTCCGGGTTCTCCTCGATCTTCTTCATCTCGGCCTTGACCGTCGGGTCGTTGAGGTGGCTCATGTTCTGGCCGCCGTCGGAGACCGGGCCGAAGATGATCGGCATCACGGTGGAGCCGGACGGCCAGTCGGCGCCCCAGCCGCCCCAGTACAGGTCGAACTCGTTCTTCGTCTGGCTGATCGAGTCGTAGTACGTCTTACGGTCCAGCGACTTGGCCACGACCTTGATCCCGGCCTTCTCCAGGGCGTTCTTGATCACCAAGGTGACCGGCTCCTGGGTGGGCAGGTTGTTGTAGGCGTAGACGATGGTCGGGTGGGGGTTGCTCGACTCGGCCAGCAGCTGCTTGGCCTTCTCGATGTCGCCCTCGGGCTTGGCCAGCTTCCCGAACAGGTCGTACGGCTTGTAGCCGACCGTGGTGTTCTCGTTGAGGATCGTCGTCGGCAGCGCCACGGCCTGCGGGCCACCCAGCGCCTGCTGGATCTGCTTGGACGGCCAGGCGTAGTTGATCGCCTGGCGGATCTTCTGGTCCTTCACCCGGTCGAGGTTGAAGTAGTAGTAGTTGCCGTACGGCGACGGGCTGATCATGCGGCGGTCGGCCAGGCTGGCGTCGCCCAGCACCTGCTGCAGCCGCTCCGCCGGGGTGTTGGAGTAGAACGTGAACGCCGTCTGGTCGGGCCCCGAGTCGGCCACGAACCGGTCGGTCACCTGGGTGGCCTCCTGGCCGAACTCCATCTTCCACACGTCCGGGTACGCGCCGCGGATCGGGTCGGTGGCGGCGTCCCAGTTGGGGTTGCGGGCCAGCTCGAGCGACTTGTCGACGACGTGCGACTTGATGATGTACGGGCCGGAGGAGACGGGCTCCTTGTCGTACTTCTCCTTGGTGTCCTTGGCCTTGGGCACGATGTTGTAGCCGGCCATGGCGAAGGCGTAGTTGGCGTCGGCGTGCGGGGTCTTGAACTTGAAGACGATGGTCTTGTCGTCAGGGGTCTCGACGTTGTCGAGTTCCTTGCCGCCGTACGGGCCGGGGTAGTCCTTCTTGTAGTTCTCGGAGGTGAGCCATGTCTGAATGTAGTTCGGCCCGAACGTGACGAAGGGGGCGAACATCCGTTCGACGGACCACTTCACGTCGGCGGAGGTGATCGGGCTGCCGTCCTGCCACTTCACCCCGTCCTTCAGGGTGAACGTCCAGGTCTTGCCGGCGTCGGAGACCGTGCCCGCGTCCGTGGCCAGGTCGCCGACCAGCTTGTAGTCGCCCTTGGCGACCCGCTTGTAACCGGTCAGGCCGCGGTTGATGAGCAGGCCGAAGTTCGCGTCGGTGTTCACGTAGATCTGGGCCGGGTCGAAGTGGGCGAAGTCATCCCGGTCGATCATGGTGACGGTGCCGCCCTTGACCACGCCCTCCGGGGGGATGGCGGGGCCCTTGGAGTCCTCCGCGGTGCCCAGGGTGATCGTCGGGGGCTTGTACGCCTCCGCCGCCGGCGCCGACGAGGCGCCCGCGCTGGCGGGAGCGCTCGACGGGGCGCCCGCGTTTCCCGGCGCGCAGGCGCCGACCAACGCCAGCGAGGCCGACGCGAGAACCGCGAGAGCCGACCGTTTGCGGTGATTCATTTCTCTCCTCTAGCGCTTGATCTTGGGGTCGAAGGCGTCGCGGACCGAGTCACCGAGCAGGTTGAAGGCGATGACGAAGATCAGCAGTGCGACGCCCGGGAAGATGAGGTAGGTGATGTCGTTCTGGTAGACCTGCGTGGCGCGCAGGAACATCCGGCCCCAGTCGGGGACTCCCTCGCCCATCCCGACCCCCAGGAAGGACAGCGCCGCCTCGGCCGTGACCATGGCGGGCAGCAGCAGCGTCGACTGGATGAGGATCGGGGTCCAGAGGTTGGGCAGCAGCTCCTTGAACACGATCCTGGCGGGGGAGGCGCCGGTGACCTTGGCCGCCTCCACGAACTCCCGCTCGCGCATCGACAGCACCTGGCCACGCAGCAGCCTGGCCAGCCCGGCCCAGCCGAAGACGGTGAGCAGGATGGTCAGCGTGACCGCCCGCAGCCACACCGGGGTCTCCTCGTTGGACGGCACCAGGAGCTGGTCCACCACCGGCGTGAACGCGATGATGAACAGGACCTGCGGGAACGACAGCATCAGGTCGATGACCCGGCCGACGAAGTAGTCGGTCTTGCCGCCGACGTACCCGGCGACGATGCCGACCACGACACCGATGGCGGCCGTGAGGATCGTCACCACCACCGCGATCAGCAGCGAGGTCCTGATGCCGTAGACGAGCTGCATGAACACGTCACGGCCCAGGTTGGGCTCGATGCCGAACCAGAACTCCGAGCTGATCCCGCCGTTGGGCGCCATCGCGTAGCCGAAGTCGTTGAGCAGTCCTGGCCGGTCCTGGCCGTACAGGGTGTACGGGTCCTTGCCGTACACCAAGGAGATGACGGGCGCGAGGATGGCGACCAGGAAGAAGAAGATCACGATCACGGCCGAGATGACCCCGGTGCGGTCCCGCCGGAAGCGCAGCCACATGAGCTGGCCGGGCGAGCGGCCTACGGCCTCCGGTGTTCGGGTCACGGACGTCGCGTCGATCTCTGGTGCGGTGGACGTCGGTGTGGTCATCTAACAGGGCCCCCAAGCAACATGCCAGAACTGGAAGTATCAGGCCATATGGCACATTTGCAGGCCAGATCACCCCGGGGCAATGGTTTCCAGAGGCTTCACTATTTCGTTGTGCAATGTCGACCCGGTCGTGCCATATATACCGTTGACCTGCGTATATATGGGATGTCATGATCTATGTAGGTAAAGCCTGCTTAATCACGGAATCAAGGCATAAACAAGATGCTGTCGTGACATAAACTCTGGCTCACCTGGGTAACTGTCCACTTATGGTGGACCACGGACTCTTCGGGCCCCGCTCGGTGACCTGGCGGGTCATGGGCGAGCCGATCCTGCTGATAGGCGGGTTCCGCGCGCTGCTGATGCAGGGATTGCACCCCAGGGCGATGCGCGGCGTACTGCAGAACTCCTCACTGATGGATCCGAATGAGGCGTGGTCGCGTTTCGTGCGCACGACGGAATTCGTCCGCGTCCGCACGTACGGCACGCGCGAGGAGGTCGAGCGGGCCGGCCGCCGGGTCCGCAAGATCCACGCCACGCTGACCGCGTGTGATCCCGACACGGGCGAGCGGTTCCACCTCGACGACCCGGCCGCGCTGCGCTGGGTGCACGCGGGTGAGGTCGACTCCTACCTGTCGGTGGCCCGCCGGGGCGGCGTCAAGCTGACGGACGCCGAGGCGGACACGTTCGTGGCGGAATGGCGGCGGGCCGCCGAGGTCGTCGGCCTCGACCCGGCCTCCGTCCCCGGCACGGTGGGCGAGCTGCACGACTATATCGAGGGGGAGCGCCCCGGCCTGCGGTTCGTCCCCGAGGCGGCGCACCCGCTGCGCCTGTCGCTCAACGCGCCGCTCCCGCTGCTGCTCACCCCGCTCAAGCCGGTCGTGCCGGGGGTGACGCTGCTGGCGTTCGCGACGCTCCCGCGCTGGGCGAGGAGGCTGTACGGCCTGCCCGCCACACCGGTCGGCGACCTGTGGGCGACGGCCACGCTGAAGGCGCTGCACACCGGGCTGGGGCTGGTCCCGGCGCAGGTCCGCTACAGCCCGGCCGCCCGGCTGGCCCGCCGGCTCATGGCCGCCTGACCGCCCTGGGCATATTGACCAAGCGAGCGCTTGGTTGTCATAGTGGGGGGCGGTCGCATCCGGTTTTTCCGGCATGGCAGACTGGTGTGAGAAGAGAGCTAGCGTGCTCCGGGGTCGGTGAAATTCCGAACCGGCGGTGATAGTCCGCGACCCGGCCGATGCCATCGGCCGGTTGACTCGGTGAAATTCCGGGACCGACGGTTAAAGTCCGGATGGGAGGAAGCGCGCGGGTGTCCGGTGTCGAGCCGGGCGCCGCAGTGGTGCGTACGCGCACCGCCATACCCCCCGGGGCCCGCCGTGGCTTGGAGCTACTGGCGAGTAGGAGGCCCGGGGTGGAGACACCCGCTGAGGACGCCGCGCATTCGGCGCGCGCGGTCACTGAGGTGCAGGCGGTCACCGACGCCGCACACGAAGCGCATGCCGTTTCCGACACCGTCCGCGAAGCGCAGGCCGCCACCGACGTCGCACACGAAGCGCACGCCGATTCGGACGCCGTCCGCGAAGCGCAGCTCGTTCCTGACGCCGTGCACATGGCGCGGGCCGTCGAGCTGGCCGCGTGCGGGCGTGGGGCCACCAGTCCGAACCCCGTGGTCGGCTGCGTCGTGCTCGACGCGGACGGCAATGTCGCGGGGGAGGGCTTCCACGCCTACGCCGGTGGCCCGCATGCCGAGGTCGTCGCGTTGCGTGCGGCGGGCGAGCGGGCGCGTGGCGGCACCGCGTACGTGACGCTCGAGCCGTGCGACCACACCGGCCGGACCGGGCCGTGCAGCCTGACGCTGCTCGACGCGGGCATCGCCCGGGTGGTCGTGGCGGTCGCCGATCCCACCCCGAAGGCCGCCGGCGGGGGCGCGAGGCTGCGCGCGCACGGGGTCGCCGTGGAGTTCGGGGTGCTCGCCGAGGAGGCGGAGCGGGTCAACGCCGAGTGGCTCACCTACGCCCGGCTCGGCAGGCCGTACGTGACCTGGAAGTTCGCCGCCACCCTTGACGGCAGGTCGGCCGCCCCGGACGGCACCAGCCAGTGGATCACCTCCCCCGAGGCCCGAGCCGACGTCCACCGGCTGCGCGCCGAGTCCGACGCGATCATCGCCGGCATCGGCACGGTCCTCACCGACAACCCCCGCCTCACCGCCCGCCCACCCACCCCAGCCGACCCGAGTCCGACGGTCACCCCGGCCGACTCAAGCGGCCCGGCTGACCTGAGCCATGTGGGCGGCCCGGCTGACCCGATCGGCCCGGCTGACCCGATCGGCCCTGCCGGGGCGAGCAGCCCTGTCGGCCCCAGCCATCCGGCGAGCCAGGGTGGCGGCACGCGGGCCGCCGCGCGGGTGCCGTTGCGGGTCGTGGTGGACTCCGAGGGGCGGACCCCGCCCGGCGCCAGGGTGCTCGACGGTGAGGCGCCCGCGCTCATCGCGATCGCCGACGACATCGAGACCGGCCTCGCCCAGACGGGCCTTGCCCAGACGGGCCTTGCCCAGACCGATCTTGCCCAGACCAGCTCCGGCGAGGCCGGCCACAGAGCGGAGCTGATCCGGTTGCCCCGTCACGACGGCGGCCTCGATCTGCACGCGCTCCTCCGCGAGCTGGCCGCGCGCCAGGTCGTCAGCGTGTTCCTGGAAGGCGGCCCGACGCTCGCGGGCTCGTTCCTGCGCCAGGGCCTGATCGACCGCGTCATCGCCTACCTGGCCCCGGCGCTGCTGGGCGCCGGGCCCGCCGCGCTCGGCGACGCGGGCGTGGCGACCATCGCCGGCACCCACCGGCTGGTCTTCGACGACATTTCCCCCATTGGACCGGACCTGCGGCTGACCGCGCGGCCGGTGCTCGCACCACCACGCAAGGAGAGTTGATGTTCACCGGAATCATCGAGGAAAAGGGCGACATAGTGGCCGTCGAGGCGGTGGGCGACTCGGCGCGGCTGTCCGTCCGCGGCCCGATCGTCTCCTCCGACGCGCGCCACGGCGACTCGATCGCCGTCAACGGCGTCTGCCTGACGGTCGTGGACGTCCAGGGCGACGTGTTCACCGTGGACGTGATCAAGGAGTCGCTCGACCGCAGCTCGCTCGGCGCCCTGGACGCGGGCTCCGCGGTGAACCTGGAGCGCGCCGTACGGGCCGACCAGCGCCTCGGCGGCCACATCGTGCAGGGCCACGTCGACGGCACCGCCGTACTGCGGTCCAGGGAACCCGGAGCGAACTGGGACAACCTCCGCTTCTCCCTCCCCGAGTCCTTCGCCCGGTACGTGGCGGAGAAGGGTTCGATCGCCATCGACGGAATCAGCCTGACGGTCACCACGGTTGACGACGACAGCTTCGGCGTGAGTCTCATCCCCACCACGTTGAAGCTGACCACGATGGGCGAGCTCGCAGTGGGCGACACGGTGAACATCGAGGTCGACGTGATCGCGAAGTATGTGGAAAGGCTGGTGGGCAAGCAGTGAACTGGGCTGACGCCGGATTCGAGGTATTCGGCACGCACGTCCTCTGGACGGACCTGGTCGGCAACATCGCCGCGCTGAGCACCGTCCTGCTGGCGATGCGCAAGTCGATGTGGACGTGGCCGGTGCAGTTGACCGGCTCGGTGCTGTTGTTCATCGCCTCGATCAACGCGAACATCACCGGCAACGCGCTCAAGCAGGCGATGTTCGGGGCGCTGGCCGTCTATGGCTGGTGGGCGTGGCGGCGCGGCACGCAGGACGGCAAGCAACTGGCCGTGCGGCCGGCCACGGCACGGGAGCGGACCGGCTACATCACCGCGATGGTGCTGGGCACCGCGCTCGTCGGCGTGCTGTTCTTCGTCACGCACCTGTCGTGGGGGGCCGCCGTGCCGCTGCCGAAGGGCGCGTTCCTGGTGGCCGCCGACGCCTACATCTTCGTCGGCAGCGCGGTCGCCACCTGGGCGCAGGGCAGGGCGCTGGTCGACTTCTGGATCGTGTGGGTGGCCGTCGACCTGGTCGGCGTGCCGCTGGCGTTCAGCTCGGGGCTGGTCGTCTCCGGCGCCGTCTATGGCGTGTTCTTCATCCTCGTGCTGATCGGCTTCGTGAAGTGGCTGAGGGAGTACCAGAGCGTTCCCAAGGATCTGGTGGTGGCGTCATGACCGAGACCATTCTCGACCCGGTCGAACGGGCCATCGAGGACATCCGTAACGGCAAGCCCGTCCTGGTCGTCGACGACGAGAACAGGGAGAACGAGGGCGACATCATCTTCGCCGCCTCCAAGGCCACTCCCGAGCTGCTCACGTTCACGATCAGGCACACCAGCGGCGTCATCTGCGTGCCCATGGAGGGCAAGGAGCTGGACCGGCTGGGCCTGCCCCTCATGGTGTTCCAGAACCGGGAGCGGCTGCGCACGGCGTACACGATCAGCGTCGACGCCCGTGACGGCGTGAGCACCGGCATCTCCGCCGCCGACCGCGCCAGGACGATCCGCACGCTCGCCGACTCCGCGACCGAGCCCTACGAGCTGGTCCGGCCGGGCCACGTCTTCCCGCTGCGCTACCACGAGGGCGGCGTGCTGAGCCGGCGCGGTCACACCGAGGCCGCCGTCGACCTGGCCAGGCTCGCCGGGCTGTCCCCCGCGGGCGTCCTGGCCGAGATCGTCAACGACGACGGCACCATGGCCAGGCTGCCCGAGCTGCGGACCTTCGCCGACGAGCACGACCTGGCGCTCATCTCCATCGAGCAACTGGTCGACTACCGGCGCAGGACCGAGAGCATGGTCACCAGGGTCGCCGAGACGAACGTGCCCAACGCGTACGGGATGTGGCGGGCCTACGGCTACGCCAGCGCGCTCGACGGCGGCGAGCACATCGCGCTCGCCTACGGCGACCTGTCCGACGGCGAGAACATCCTGGTCCGCGCCCACTCCGAATGCCTGACCGGCGACGTGTTCGGCTCGCTGCGCTGCGACTGCGGCGTCCAGCTCGAACACGCCATGTCCGCGATCGCCGAGGAGGGCCGCGGCGTCGTCGTCTATCTGCGCGGCCACGAGGGCCGGGGCATCGGCCTGCTGGCCAAGCTCAGGGCGTACAGCCTCCAGGACAACGGCAGCGACACCGTCGACGCGAACATCGAGCTGGGACTGCCGGTCGACGCCCGAGAGTTCTCCAACGCCGCGCAGATCCTGGCCGACCTCGGCGTCAAGTCCGTGCGGCTGCTCACCAACAACCCGGCCAAGCTCAAGGGCATGGACGGCTACGGCATCAAGGTGCTCGGCCGCGAGCCCATGCCGGTCGCGATGAACCCCTACAACGAGCGCTACCTGAAGGCCAAGCGCGACCGCCTCGGCCATGACATCTCGGAGGCTTCATGAGCGGGCAGGGACGTCCCGCGGTATCCGCCGTACCGGACGCCGCGGGCCTGACGGTGGGCGTGGTCGCCGCTTCCTGGCACGCCAAGATCACCGACCAGCTCCTCGCGCGGGCGCTGCAGGCGTGCGACGACAGCGGCGCCACGGCCACCGTCGTACGGGTGCCCGGCTCGCTGGAGATCCCGGTCGTCGTCCAGGCGCTGGCCCGCCGCTGCGATGCGGTGGTGGCACTGGGCGCGGTCATCAAGGGGGAGACCGCGCATTTCGCGTACGTCTGCGACTCGGTGACCGCCGGTCTGACCCGGATCTCGCTCGACGAGGAGACCCCGGTCGGCAACGGCGTACTCACCTGCGAGACGCTCGACCAGGCACTCGACCGCTCGGGCCTGCCGGACAGCAAGGAGGACAAGGGGTATGAGTCGACCATCGCCGCGCTGGAGACCGCACTCCTCCTGCGGGACCTCCACTGACCTGCGGTAGGTTTCCGTTCGTGTCCGATCCGCTGCCTCCCCCGCCGTTGCCCATCACCTGGCGTCCCCGCCGGGGGAGAATCGTCGCGTACGGCTTCGCGACGCTGGTCGTCCTGGGCTCGGTGGTGATGGCCGCCCTCATCGCCGAGCCGTTCCAGTTGCCGGACCGGATCATGCTCGTGCTGTTCGGCTGTCTCGTGGCCTTCGTCCTGCACCTGCTGGGCCGGGTGCGGGTCGAGGCCGACGAGACGGGCCTGACGATCGTCAACGCCATCCGCACGCACCGCTACAGCTGGCCGGAGGTCCTGGACGTGACCCTGCTGGTCGGCGAGCCGTGGCCGAAGCTGGACTTCTCCGACGGCCGCAGCATCGGCGCGATGGGCATCCAGGGCTCGGAGAAGGCCCGCGCCCGCCGGGCCACGGCCGAGCTGGCGGCCCTGATCCGCGAGCGCGGTGAGGCGAGGGAGGACTGAGCCTCCTGATCTACGTCCGAATGAGGTCGCGAATTCTCGCGAAGACCGAGCGGCGCGTAGCCTGAAGGCGTGCTGCGGCGGACAATCAGGGCAATGGACATCGAGTCTCCGGAGAAGCTCATCGAGCTGCTCGACCGGCACGCCTATCTGGCCGACGAGGGACTGGCCACAGCCGCGTTCCTGGCGCTCAGGATGGGACGGCCGCTCTTCCTCGAAGGTGAGGCGGGGGTAGGGAAGACCGAGCTGGCCAAGACGCTGGCCGCGCTGCTGAAGGCGCCGCTGATCCGGCTGCAGTGCTACGAGGGGCTCGACGCCGCCCAGGCGCTCTACGACTGGGACTTCGCCCGCCAGTTGCTCCACCTCAAGGCCGCCGAGGCCGCCGGGATCACCGACGTGGGCCGGCTCGAAGGCGAGATCTACGACCGCCGGTTCCTGATCGCCAGGCCGCTGCTCAAGGCCGTCGAGACGCAGCCCAGCGTGCTGCTGGTGGACGAGATCGACCGGGCCGACGACGAGTTCGAGGCGTTCCTGCTCGAAGTGCTGTCCGACTTCACGATCTCCATCCCCGAGCTGGGCACGATCAGCGCCAGGACGCCGCCGGTGGTCGTCGTCACCTCCAACCGGACCCGTGAGGTGCACGACGCGCTCAAGCGCCGCTGCCTCTACCACTGGCTGGAGCACCCGGACTTCGACAGAGAGGTGGCGATCCTGCTGCGCCGCCTGCCCGAGTGCACCGAGACGCTGGCCGTACAGGTGGCCCAGGCGGCGGCGCGGCTGCGGCGGGCCGGGCTGGTCAAGCCGCCGGGCGTCGCCGAGACGCTCGACTGGACCGAGGCGCTGCTCACGCTGGGCGCGAAGGAGCTCGACCCCGGCCGCGCCGCCGCCACGCTGGGCGCCGCGCTGAAGTACCGCGAGGACGTCGAGAACGTTCTGAACAACGGGCTGCTCAACCATGGATGAGCTGGCCGCGACCATGACGGGCTTCGCCAGGACGCTGCGCGCGGCGGGCGTCGCCGCCGACCACGAGCGGACCCGCAACCTGCTGCTGGCCCTGGACCACCTCGACGTGACCGCTCCGGCCGAGGTCTACTGGGCCGGCCGCTTCACCCTCTGCGCCACCCCCGACGACCTGCCCAGGTACGACCGCTGCTTCGCCGCCTACTTCGGCGGCAGGACCGCGAAGGTCAGCCGTACGAGCACCACGACCGTCACCCGCCACACCGCCGCGGCCGACCAGGACGAGCAGGAAGGGGAGGCGGATGCCGTGCCCGGCACCGCCAGCCGTATCGAGATCCTGCGGCACCGGGACGTGGCCAGGCTGACCGAGGCCGAGCGGGCGGAGGTGCACCGGATGCTGTCGCTGCTGCGCGGCCGGCGCGCGCAGCGGCGGTCGCGGCGGTTCGCGGCCGCGCACCGGGGAGTCCTGGACCAGCGGCGCACGATCCGGGAGGCGCTCAGGAAGGGCGACGTCGCGCGGTTGCGGCGCAAACGGCACGCCACCAGGCCGCGCCGCGTCGTGCTGCTCGTGGACGTCAGCGGCTCCATGGCGCCCTACGCCGAGACGCTGCTGCGCTTCGCGCACGCCCTGGTCAGGAGCGAGCCGCGGGCCACCCGGGTGTACTCGATCGGCACCAGGCTCACCCCGATCACCGCCGAGCTGCGCCACCGCGACCCCGGCACGGCGCTGAACGAGGTGTCCAAGGCCGTGCCCGACTGGAGCGGCGGGACCAGGCTGGGCGAGGAGCTCAGGGAGTACCTCACCCGGTCCAGCGCGCGGGGGGCGATCGCGGTGATCGCCTCGGACGGCTGGGAACGCGGCGATCCGGAGCTCCTGGGCACCCAGATGGCCCGGCTGGCTCGGCAGGCGCATCGGGTCATCTGGGTCAACCCGCACAAGGGGTACGCGGACTACCAGCCGCTGACCGGCGGCATGCGAGCCGCTCTGCCGTACCTGGACGATCTGGTGGCCGGCCACAGCCTGGCCGCCTTCGAGCAACTGAGCGAGAGGCTCGCCCATGCGTGATGTGCTGTCGGAGATCATGCCCTGGTGGCGGTCGGGGCTCAGGTTCGGGCTCGCCACGGTGGTGAGCACGTTCAGCAGCGCGCCCCGGCCGCCCGGCGCGGCCATGGCGGTACGTGGCGACGAGGTGGTCGGCAGCGTGTCCGGCGGGTGCGTCGAGGGCGCGGTGTTCGAGCTGGCCGCCGAGATCGACACGCCCGTCCTGCAGAGGTACGGCGTGAGCGACGACGACGCGTTCGCCGTCGGGCTGACCTGCGGCGGCATCATCGACGTCCTCGTCGAGCCCATCTCGATCGAGACGTTCCCCGAACTGGGGGAGATCTCGGCCTCTGTGAACGCGCACGAGCCCGTGGCGGTCGCCACGATCGTCTCCGGCCCCGGCCGGATGGGCGCCCGCCGCGTCATCTGGCCGGACCGCTCCTCGGGCACGCTCGGCGTGGACCGCCTCGACGAGGCCGTCGACGACGACGCCCGCGGCATGCTGGCCCAGGGCACGACCGGCATCAGGCACTACGGCGGGCAGGGCGAGCGGCGGCTGGACGACCTCGCGGTGTTCGTGCACTCGTTCGCGCCGCCGCCGCGCATGCTGGTGTTCGGCGCGATCGACTTCGCCGCGGCGGTGGCGCGGGTGGGCAAGTTCCTGGGCTATCACGTGACCGTCTGCGACGCGCGGCCCGTCTTCGCCACCCCCAAGCGCTTCCCCGAGGCCGACGAGGTGGTGGTCAAGTGGCCCCACGACTACCTGGCCTCGGTACAGGTGGACGAGCGCACGGTCATCTGCGTGCTCACCCACGACCCCAAGTTCGACGTGCCGCTGCTGGAGGTGGCGCTGCGCACCGGCGCGGGCTACGTCGGCGCCATGGGCTCCCGCCGCACCCACGAGGACCGGCTGGACCGGCTGCGCGAGGCGGGCCTGACCGAGGACGAGCTGGCCCGGCTGAGGTCGCCCATCGGCCTCGACCTGGGCGCCCGGACCCCGGAGGAGACGGCGGTGTCGATCGCCGCCGAGCTGATCCAGCTCCGCTGGGGCGGTTCGGGACGGCCGCTGACCCACACCGAGGGGCGCATCCACCAGGAGACGCCATGAGAGGCTCCCGGGTGGCCGGGCTGCTGCTCGCCGCCGGGCAGGGCGCCCGGCTGGGCACGCCCAAGGCGCTGGTCGAGTATGAGGGCGAACGGCTGGTCGACCGGGGCGTGCGGCTGCTGGAGGAGGGCGGCTGCCATCCCGTGGTTGTCGTGCTCGGCGCGGCTACCGTACAGGTGCGCAGGGCGGTGACGGTACGCAATCCGGACTGGCCGACGGGCATGGGCTCGTCCCTGAGAGTGGGGCTGGCCGCGCTGCCCGAGGAGGCGGAGTCGGTGGTCATCGCGCTGGTGGACCAGCCGTTCATCAGGCCCGAGGCGGTCCGTGCCCTGATCGCCGGCCAGGCCGAGGTGGCCGTGGCGACCTACGGCGGCAAGCGCAGGAACCCCGTGCTGATCGCCCGACGCCACTTCGGTGAGGTCGCGGCGCTGGCCGTGGGTGACGTGGGCGCGCGGCCGTTCCTGAAGGCGCATCCCGAGCTGGTCACCGAGGTGCTGTGCGACGGCCTGGGCGACCCGGCGGACATCGACACGCCCGGGGACCTGTCACTCTTGGAGACGTAGACGCTCGGAGGCGTGCGCTCGGAGACGTGGGCTCGGAGATGTGCGCTCAGAGACGGAGCGAGGCCACCGCGGCTCGGTGGTCGCTGCCCGTCGCCGGGGCCACCCCGGCCTTGGTCGCCGTCATCCCTTTGAACAGGATGTGGTCCGGCCTGGTGATCGGGAACTCCGACGGCCAGGTGAACCCGAAACCGTCGCCCGCCGTGACCTGCGCGTCGATCAGCGGTGGGGTGAGCCCCTGCATACCCCGGTCGGTGGTGGCGGTGTTGAGGTCGCCCAGCAGCAGGATCCGCTGGCTCGGGTCGGCGTCGATGAGCTTGCGGGCGGAGGCCAGAGATTCGTCGCGCGAGGCGGTCTGGCCGGGGCGGGCGGAGGCCAGGTGCATGACGTACACGGTGACCTTGCCCTTGGGCGTGGCCACCACGGCCCGCAGCGCGCGCGGCCAGCCCATGCCGACGTCGAGCGGCTTGGTCTCGGTGATCGGGTAGCGGCTCCACAGGCCGACCGTGCTCACTGGATAGTGGTACTTGAACATCTTGTTGAGCTGCTTGGCGGCCGGGCCGCCGCTGGTGAGCTCCTGCGCCGCCAGCAGGTCGAGGTCTTCGGCGATGCGGCGTACGGCCTCGCCCGAGGCGTCGTTGGTGACGCCCACGTTCACCGTGCCGACCGCCAGATCGCTCTGGCCGCCGGGCGGGGTGCGCATCAGCGTGGCGCCGAACATGGCCGCCCACACCACCCCCGGCACGAGCGCCGCCACCGTGGCCACCGTGGACCGGGACACAAGGCCACCCACGATGAGCAGCGGCACGATGATCCCGAACCAGGGCAGCAGGCTCTCCATCACAGGAGTGAACCCACCTAGCGCCGGGATCAGCTGGTGCCCCGCCAGGCTCACGGCGAGCACGGCTGACACGACGATGACGAGGCGCTTCAGCATTCGACCCAGGCTAGCCGCTCGCTGCCGGGGACGCGGCGCGCTAACCTGTTGCCGTCGCAACGGAACAACATTCGGTTCATCTTTCGGTTCATCGGGAGCCCGGCATGCGCATCGGTATGGCACTCAACTACTCCGGCGGTTTCAAGGAGTCGGTCGCCGAGCTGGCCGACTACGAGAAGGCGGGCCTCGACATCGTCTTCGTCGCCGAGGCCTACAGCTTCGACGCCGTGAGCCAGATGGGCTACATCGCCGCCAGGACCGAGCGCCTGGAGATCGCCTCCGGCATCCTGCCGATCTACTCGCGCACCCCGACGCTGCTGGCGATGACCGCCGCGGGCATGGACTACGTCTCCGACGGGCGCTTCACGCTGGGCCTCGGCGCCTCGGGGCCGCAGGTGATCGAGGGCTTCCACGGCGTGCCGTACACGGCGCCGCTGGGCCGTACGAGGGAGATCATCGAGATCTGCCGCCGGGTGTGGCGGCGCGAGCGGCTGGAGTACGAGGGCAAGCACTACACGCTGCCGCTGCCGCCCGGCCAGGGGACCGGGCTCGGCAAGCCGCTGAAGCTGATCAACCATCCGGTACGCCCCCGCATCCCGATCGTGGTCGCGGCCATCGGCCCCAAGAACGTCGAACTGGCCGCGGAGCTCGCAGAGGGCTGGGAGCCGATCTTCTACGTCCCCGAGAAGGCCGCCGACGTGTGGGGCCCGTCGCTGGCCGCCGGGCGGGCCAAGCGGCAGGACGAGCTCGGCGAGCTGGACGTGATCGCGCAGGCGTCGCTGGCGATCGGCGACGACGTGGCGGGGCTGCTGGAGTTCGGCCGGCCGATGGCCGCGCTGTACATCGGCGGGATGGGCGCCAAGGGCCGCAACTTCTACAACGACCTCGCGCGGCGCTACGGCTACGAGAAGGAGGCGGAGGCGATCCAGGAGCTCTACCTCGACGGGAAGAAGACCGAGGCGGCGGCGCTGGTGCCGCACGAGCTGCTGGAGAGCATGTCGCTCATCGGCAGTGAGGGGTTCGTGCGGGACCGGGTGGCGGCGATGAAGGAGTCGGGGGTGACGACGCTCAACATCGCGCCGTTCGGGGCGACGCACGAAGATCGGGTGAAACTGATCGAGCAGATCAAGGAAATCGCCTCCTGATCCCCTTCGGGCGACCGAAGCACTCCCAGGACCCGATAGTCTTTCTCTTGCGACGCGGGGTGGAGCAGTTCGGTAGCTCGCTGGGCTCATAACCCAGAGGTCGCAGGTTCAAATCCTGCCCCCGCTACCAAGACGAAAAGGCCCTTCAGGATCATCCTGGAGGGCCTTTTCGCGCGTTCATTCACAATGGGCCTCGCTTCGCTCGGACCGCCTTCCTCGGGCGCGCCTTCGGCGCGCAACCCCCTACGGTCGGCGCTTGCGGCCGCCTGTTGACCGGAGTCGACGGCCATGATCACTCGCCCGGACCTCGACCTCCAAGGCCCGCAACCGGTGGCCCGCTCTATCGGACTCATGAGATTTTGGTTGACGTAGTTGATGTGCCGGGCCGCATGGAGACCTTCATGCCAGGGGCGGCGGCATGCGTACGATGTCGCTGTGGTGGAGTCGGGGCGAGAGCGGATACGACGCCTGAGGCGTCTGGCAACCTGCTGGTGAACCCAGAGGTCGCAGGTTCAAATTCTGCCCCGGTCACAATGCGCCTTGCTCTCCTCCGCGAGGGCGGGCGTTCTTCATGTCGTGCGTCGGATGTGTCGGTCGTCGGCGCGTCATCGAATCCGGGCGTACGGCAGTTGGCATGGCGGGTGTGAGGTGAGAAAGACTGCCCGTGACGGTAAGCGGTCTCCTGGGCGAATCGATGCGCATCGCACCGGCCGAGACGGCATGCTGGTTCGGGCGCCCAAGGGCGCCATCCCTCCATGCCGGAAGGTGCATGCGTCATGACAGGCAGCCCTCAGCGGGGCGCTTTCCTCAAAGAGCACATGAACGCCGTGCTGGCGATGGTCACCGTCGCTCTGGAAGCACGGGAGAGCGGCGACACCAGCGACCCGGTCGGCCTGCAGGTGATCAGCCGGGTCATCAACGAGGTGCCACGGGAGGTCGCCGCGATGGCGTCCCTGCATCTCATCCTCCTGCTCGTACGGCATCTCGCACGGGTCCAGGGACGGCCGGTGGAAGAGGTGTGGCAAGAGCTCGCGCTGATCTACGCCGAGGACTGGCCCGAGGACGATGCGCCCCGGGCGTGAGGCCCGGGCCCGTCACATGCCGTACGGCGAACGTCCTGGAATCTGCGCACCACCGTCCTTCGATCGCCATGGGCCGCACCGGCCCCGTGTTGTGAGACGCCTTCGCGAACCGGTGGGTTGACAGGGACGGCGACCGGGTCCCGGCACCGACTGTGCCGGAGCCGATCCCTTCAAGCCGTGTTGTGGGGCGGGTGAGGTCCGTGGGGGCCTAGTGTGGGGCAGAAATTGCCGTTTCTGTAGTTATTGGCGGAGATATGTCCGACGCGACGCCGTCCGTGATCGCCGGCCGGTACCGGCTTGATGAGCTCATCGGCAGCGGGCCGACGGGTGAGGTGTGGCGCGGGTACGACCAGCGCGCCGACTGGACCGTGGCCGTGAAGGTGCTGGACACGCGGGCGGCCACGCCCGAGGTGCTCCGGCAGCATGCCCAGGCCGTGGCCCGGGTGATCCACCCGAACGTGGCCATGGTGCTCGACGTGGGCGACCACGAGGGAGCGCCGTACCTGGTGATGGAGTTCCTGACGGGGGAGAGCCTCGGTGAGGAGGTGGCAGGGGAGGGGCCGCTGCCCATCGTGGAGGCGTGTGACCTCATCGGGCAGGCGGCCGCGGGGCTGGAGGCGGCGCACCGGGCCGGTGTGGTGCACGGCCAGATCGGGCCCGACAGCTTCCGGCGGGCCGGGAGCGGGGTGCTCAAGGTCGTGGGGTTCGGGCTGGCCGACCAGGTGCCGTCGGATGACGGCGTACGGTATCGGGCGCCCGAGGTGATCGACGGGCGCGGCGGGGCGGCCCCCGCCGACCTGTACGCGCTGGGGTGCGTCTGTTACGAGGTGTTGTGCGGGCGCCCGCCTTTCGAAGGGTCGCCGGAAGAGGTGGGCGAGCTGCACCTGCACGCCGAGCCCGCCCCGCCGAGCAGCCATCGGGCGGAGGTGCCGGGCGAGCTGGACCGGCTGGTGCTGGCCATGCTGGCCAAGGACCCCGCCGCCCGGCCGGCCGGTGGCGAGCCGGTACGTAGAGCGCTGGCCGCCATCGCCCGGCCATCTCGCCCCCAGCCCGGCCAGGCCATGGCCCAGCCGGGCGGGCCAGGCGCTGGCGGGCATGCGGCGGGTGCGGCCGGGATGGGGGCCGGTGAAACGCACGTCATGCCCGCCGGGGTGTTTCACGACAGTGGCGGCCCGCGCAAGGGCGACACCGCGATCTACGACGCGCCGCCACCCGAGCCGTCGTCCAACCGCCGCCTGTTCGTGCAACTGGGCGTGGCCCTGGCCGCCATCGCGGCGGTCACCGTGGGCCTGATCCTGTGGGCGGGATCACGCGGTGAGCCCGTGGCCGAGCCGACCCCCTCACCGACGGCCACCACCAGCGCCCCGGCCCCGGAACCGACCGAGACCCCCGAACCGAGCACGTCCGTCGCACCCATCCCCACCGATCCAGGAGGCCCCACACCCACCCCCAAGGGGACCCTGGGAAACAGCGTCCCGTCCGGAGGCTGGGCGCATTGGCTGGGCGAGTTCGACAAGGCCGTGACGTCTCAGGAGACCATCGGCGACATCGAGCCCGGTGTCGCCAGAAAGGCCCACGAAAAGATCAGGAAGGTCGGCCGGAAACTCGTGCAGAAACCTGGCAGCCCGGCATTCAACCAGATCGCGGACATCATGCGCGACCTGCGCAAGGCCCAGGAGAAGGGTGATGTGCCCTCCTCCGGACCCCTCGCGGAGTTCCTCGACGACTGGAAACCCTGACCCCGGCAACCGGCGCCGGCGACCGGCGGCGGCTATCGCGACATCAGCGTCAGCGCGTAGACGCCGATGGCCGCGAAGTCGTCCGCCGGTTCCGACGCCTGCCAGGACCGCACATCGTCCACGAACCGGCTGCCCCGCCCGGTGAACGGCGCGTACCGGTCCACGCCGTCCTTCGGGCACGGCACCATCCCTTCCAGATGGTCGCCCAGCCCGTCGTGGAACAGGGACGCGTCGTTCGGTCCGTTCACCACGGCCCCCGTGGCGGGCTTCCGGGTGATGTCGGAGATCTGGTAGTGCGGGCAGCGGATCGCGTTCTCACCCGCCCCGGCGACGAACGACACGCCCCACGCGTTGGCGCCGAACACCCACCCGCGCTGCCGCGTCCCGAAGGCGTCATACGCTCGGTCCCCGCTCACCGACCGGTACAGCCGCGACGTCGCCGCCATCCCGAACGCGTGCGGCACCGCGTCGAACTCGGAGTAGGCGGCCCCCGCGCGGAACGGATCCTTCCCGGCCCGCGCGGAACCGATCTCCAGCTGCGCCCGTAGATCGTCCACCAGTTGCCACTCGGAGACGGCGAGCCCGTCGGAGATCTGCTGCTGACCCGACGTGCCGACGAGCGCCGGCTGCCCGTCGGGGCCCGTCACCTGGATGGCCTGCACCGAGCCGGCCGCGTCCGCCTGCCGGATCCCCTTGATCAGGTCGGTGTGGGCGAGCGCGCTCACGTCGTACAGGTTGAACGTGTCGTCCCCGGCCTCGTGCTCCAGGTACTGCTCGGCCCAGTGTGCCGCCTTCTCCAGCCAGCCCGCGGCCCGGTCGTCGCCCAGCCGCTGCGCCGCCAGCGCCAGCTCGGCGGCGCCCAGCTCCATGTCGTCGCGCCAGGCGCTCTCCGGGTAGAAGGCGTGCGGCAGCGATGTGACGAGCTGCCCGACCTTCTCCGTCTTGGCCATCGCGTAGACCGCCGCCGCCTTGCCCAGCAGCGCCGCCGCCCGCTCGGGGGACGGCTCCACCTGCGCGGCCAGCGCGAAGGCCGCCGCGGTACGGCCGGCCAGGTTGGGACTGATCGGCTTGCCGGGGGCGGCCGCGCGGAACACCGGCCGATGGCGCAGGAAGCGGTGCCGGGAGGAGTCGTCGGACTCGGGCAGCCGCCAGACGTCATGGTCGCCGACGTAGGTGGCCTCCTCGTTGCCCGCGCCGATGCCGACCTGGATGTAGAGAGTCTTAGAAGCGCCGTCCCACATTTTGTCCAGATATTTCAGGCCGTGGGTGGCTTCGCTGCTGAGGCGTTGGTCGGGTCCGCCGTCTCGTGCCGAGGCCCAGAGCAGCGTGTCGACATAAGCCAGGATGTGGGTGAACTTGAGATAGTCACCGGCGTCGAACCATCCGCCCTCGACGTTCACGGGCCCGCCGATTTTCGTCAGCTTGCCCTTGATCTCGTCGGTGTCCGCCCCGGTGAACACCGGCCAGTCATAGACCGAGGCGGCCTTGTCGTTGCGGTGCCGGCGACCGCCGTCCCGCTGCCCTTCGAAGAAAGTGAGAATCTTCGAGGTGGGCGAGGCGGGCGCGATCTGGAAGGCTGGGGAGGTCATCGTGCCCGACTTGATCCGGTAGCGGCCCGGTTCCTTCAGCGGGGTGAGGTCCAGGCCGTACACGTGCTTGTACGCGCTGTTCCACGAGCCCAGGTCGCTGCCCGCCGTACCCTTGAGCACCTCGCGCCCGTCGTCGCGGACGACGCTGAAGCGGGCGCCCGCGGACCCCGCGCGGGTCATCAGGTACGCGTGCTTGGACTCGGCGGGCGCGAAACCGACTTGATCGACCCGGATATGACCGGGAGGCGGAGGCGCGGCGACGGCCGGGGTGCTCCCCATGGTCAGGACGGTCAAGGCGACAGCTAAGGCGGACCTCATCATGGGGCGCTCCATGGAATTATGTGAACAGCGTTCAGCACGGTATTCGCGTGTGACAGGGGAGGTCAATAGTGGCGCGAGGGTTAATACACGTACATTGACGAAATGACCGTCAATTATCCGGAACGCCGGGCGCGGGTCGCGGAAATGCTGCCCGCGCGCGAGGTCGACGCGATCCTCGTCACCTCGGGCGTCAACGTGCGCTACCTCACCGGGCTGGAGAGCTCGAACGCCGCCGTGCTCATCAAGGCCGACGGCTCCGCGCTGCTGGTGACCGACAACCGCTACATCGAGAAGACGCGCGGGCTGGACGTGGCGGCCGTGGAGGCGTCCGACGTGGCGGCCAGGCTGGCCGCGCCCGGCATCGGGATCGAGGCGGCGAGCATGACCGTGGCGACGTTCAACCGGCTGAGCAGCCTGCTGGAGAGCGGGCCGGTGCCCCTGGAGCCGCTCGTGGAGCTGCTGCGGGCGGTCAAGGACGACGACGAGCTGGAGCTCCTCCGTACGGCCTGCGCGATCAGCGACCAGGCGTTCGCCGACGTCACGGGCAACATCGGCCCGGGCGTCACCGAGCGGGACGTCGCCCGGCTGCTCGAAGCCCGCATGATCGAGCTCGGCGCCGACGGGCCGGCCTTCGCCACCATCGTCGCGGCGGGCGAGAACGGCGCCATCCCGCACCACGCGCCCACCGGCAGGGAACTGCGCACCGGCGACCTGATCACCATCGACTTCGGCGCCTGCTACCAGGGCTACCACGCGGACATGACGCGTACGGTCGCCCTGGGCACCCCCGCCGCCTGGCAGCGGGAGATCTACGACCTGGTCGCCGACGCGCAGCGCGCGGGCAGGAATGCCCTGGCACCGGGGGCGACGGCCAAGGAGGTGGACGCGGCCGCCCGTTCGGTCATCGAGGCGGCCGGCCACGGCGGTCACTTCAGGCACGGGCTCGGTCACGGCGTCGGACTGGAGATCCACGAGGACCCGTTCCTGGGCCCGTTGCGGACCGGTAGACTAGAGGATCGAGTTCCTGTCACCGTCGAGCCGGGGGTCTACCTTCCGGACCGGGGCGGTGTTCGCATCGAGGACACCCTTGTGACCCGCACGGGCGGGCCGGAACTCCTCACGAAGACGACCAAGGAGCTGCTCGTCCTTTGAGCGGCCACACGCGGGAGAATACGAGTGGCGACGACCAACGACCTCAAGAACGGCATGGTGTTGAAGCTCGACGGCGGTGAGCTGTGGGCCGTTGTGGAGTTCCAGCACGTCAAGCCGGGCAAGGGCGGCGCGTTCGTCCGCACCAAGCTCAAGAACGTGCTCTCGGGCAAGGTCGTCGACAAGACCTTCAACGCCGGCGTGAAGGTCGACGTGGCCAACGTCGACAAGCGCGAGATGCAGTATTCCTACAAGGACGGCGACGACTTCGTCTTCATGGACACCGAGACCTACGACATGGTCAACGTGCCCACCGGCACGGTCGGGACCGCCGCCAACTACATGCTCGAGAACACCCTGGCCACGATCGCCTTCAACGAGGGCTCCGCGCTCTACGTCGATCTGCCCGCCGCGGTCGAGCTGACCATCTCCAACACCGAGCCCGGCCTGCAGGGCGACCGCTCCACCGGCGGCACCAAGCCCGCCACGCTGGAGACCGGCGCCGAGGTCAAGGTCCCGCTCTTCATCACCACCGGCGAGAAGATCAAGGTCGACACGCGCAGCGGCGAATACCTCGGCCGGGCCTGAGGTGTCGGCACGAGGCAAAGCACGCAGGCGCGCGCTCGACATCCTCTTCGAGTCCGAACTCCGCAGCGAGGATCCCCTGCGGATCCTCGCCGAGCGGGTCGAACGGCAGGACCCCCCGGTCAACGAATACACCTCGACCATCGTCGAGGGCGTCGCCCGTCACCAGGCCCGCATCGACGAGCTCATCACCACCTACTCCGAAGGCTGGACCCTCGACCGCATGCCCGCGGTCGACCGCAACCTGCTGCGTGGGGGCACCTACGAGCTCCTGTGGATGCCCGACGTCCCCGAGGGCGTGGTCATCAGCGAGTGGGTGCACCTGGCGGGCGAGCTGTCCACGGACGAGTCGCCCCAGTTCGTGAACGGGCTGCTGGCCCGCTTCAAGCAACTGAAGCCAAGTATCACCCTTTAGACACCCTCTTCAGGTGAATCCGGTTCTACCGTCGGGGGATTCCTGTCCCTCCGGGTAGAAGAAATTCCTACTTCTGCCCCGAAGGCCGTCCATATGGGCGAGGTACGTTCCAGACACGCGGCCTGCACGGCTTGCGCTAGGCGAGGGACGTGTACACCGCACGGTCAACCGTTCGATGCCTGCTGTCGCCTGGTTGACCGTGCGGCTTCGACAGGAGCCCACCCGCCCCGGTCCCGTCCCGCGTCAGGAACTCAGCGCTGGCCATGGGCGCCGACGCCCCACAAAACGCCCCGCCGGTCCATCCCAGCCGGCGGGGCACCGGTGTCCTACCAGGTCCAGTCGGAGTGCGCGTCGGCCTGCCACGCCTTGGGGAAGTACTGCCGGATGGCGAAGGCCATGCCGATGCCCCGGGCGATGAACTGGTCACGCTCCAGCTTCCTGGTGATCGGCTTGCCGGGCTGCCCCTGGTTGTCCCACCAGGACTCCCACTGCTTGACGCAGGTCTGCGCGCCGTACTTCGCGTTGTCGCAGGGCGCGGGCGGCGACCAGATCTGTGTGTGGCCGAAGTCGACGACCTTGCCCGATGACTCCTCGGTGATGGTGCCCCACGCCTTGAGGCAGTAGATCTGGCTGGGGATGTCCCACTTCACGTAGTGCTGTCGGCCGCTGGTGGCCAGCGTGCGCAGGTTCCCGCACTTGGCGTCGCCGATCTGCTCCTTGGCGATCCGCAGGCGGTAGTAGGTGCCGTTGTCGCGCCAGCCGTCGAGCATGACCCAGCCGCCCTCGTGGACGAACTTCTCCGCGTAGTTCGGCGGCCACTTGGCGGGGTCGCCCCAGCTGATCTCCGATGTGGTGGCCGACAACGGCTTCCAGGCCCACTGCCCGGCCGCCCGCCCATCGGCCCAGAACTGACCGGCGCTGCGCGAGGTCATCCGCGAGTACGCGCCGTAGACCTCACCCACCGTCTCGGCCTGAGCCGGTACGGCCGCCGGCGACCCCAGCACCACCGCAAATAGCGAGATTCGCCACAAAATCCTCATAAATCCCTCTGTATGTAGATAAGTAGCTCCCGACCCCACCGCATCAGGCGTCACCCGCGGGCGCGCTTCGACGATCCTGGAAGCGAGGAGGCGGAGCGGGCGATCTCCCACACCGCGTAGGCTGGGGCGGGGTTGTGGGAGCAAAGGGAGGCGAGCCGACGTTGCGTGCTGAAGGACGTGTCGCAGGCGTCACGAGGACTCCGGCGGTGCGGACCGCCGTCGTCTGGGCGGCGCTGCGGGCGGTGCTGGCCGAGCGGGCGGCCGCCACGGGGCGTGATGACCTCGACATCGTCGACGCCGGCGGCGGGACCGGCGGGTTCGCCGTGCCGCTGGCCGAGCTGGGCCACACGGTCACCGTGGTCGACCCGAGTCCCGACTCGCTGGCCGCGCTGGAGCGCAGGGCCAAGGAGAAGGGCGTGGGCGTGCGCGCCCTGCAGGGCGACGCCGCCGACCTGGGCGACCTGCTCGACCGCGACAGCGTCGACCTGGTCCTCTGCCACAGCGTGCTCGAATACGTGGAAGACCCGATCAGCGCGCTGACGGCCGTGGCCGGCGTGCTGCGCGCGGGCGGCGCGGTCAGCGTGCTGGCCGCCAACCCGGTGGCCAGTGCCATCCACCGGGCGCTCGCGGGGCAGTTCGACGAGGCCAGGGCCGTGCTGAGCGACCCGCGGGGCAGTTGGGGCGACCGCGACCCCACGCCGCGCCGCTACACCGCCGAGGCGCTCGCCCAGTTGCTGGCCGCGACCGGCTTCACGGTCGGGGAGGTGCACGGCGTGCGGGTGTTCGCCGACCTGGTGCCCAGCAGGCTGGTCGACGGCGAGCCGGGCGCGGCCGAGGCCCTCGTCGCTCTCGAACAGGCCGCCGCGGCCCACCCCGTGCTGCGTGACATCGCCACTCAGCTCCACGTCCTCGGCCATTGTGGCTGATCAGCTCCTAGCATAGAACGCGTGTTCGGATAGAATGGTGGCGTGTCTCGTAAGCAGATCACGGGCATCGGCCCCGCTCCACAGACCGGGGCCGATGACGGCGGCTGCCCGATCCTGCATGTCGACATGGACGCCTTCTTCGCCAGCGTCGAGCTGCTCGACCGCCCGGAGCTGCGGGGGCGTCCGGTGATCGTCGGCTCGCCGGCCGGGCGCGGCGTGGTGCTCAGCGCCACCTATGAGGCCAGGTCCTTCGGCGTGCACTCGGCGATGCCGATGAGCAGGGCGCGCAGGATGTGCCCGCAGGCCACGATCATCCCGCCCAGCCACGGCAAATACTCCGAGGTCTCCAAGGGTGTCATGGAGGTCTTCCACGCGATCACCCCGATGGTCGAGCCGATCGCCTCCGACGAGGCGTTCCTCGACGTCGGCGGTGCCCGGCGCAGGCTGGGCTCGCCCGTCGCGATCGCCTCGATGATCAGGGCCCAGGTGCTGGAGCGTTACGGCATCACGTGTTCGGTGGGTGTGGCGAGCAGCAAATTCGTGGCGAAACTCGCCTCAAAACAGTGCAAGCCAGACGGCCTCCTGGTGGTCCCTGAGGGCGAGGTGGTGGATTTCCTCCACCCGCTGCCCGTGTCGGCGCTGTGGGGCGTCGGTGAGCGCACAGAGCAGTCCCTGGTGCGTCTCGGCATCCGCACGGTCGGCGATCTGGCCAGGGTCCCCGTCCCCACCCTCCGGCGCGAGCTGGGCCAGGCCGTGGGAGGCCATCTGGCCGCGCTGGCCTGGGGGCGCGACGAGCGCCCGGTGACCGCGCACGTGCCCGACAAGAGCATCGGCAACGAGGAGACCTTCGCGGCCGACATCGACGACCCCGAAGTGATCAAACGCGAGTTGCTGCGTCTGTCCGAGCGAGTGGCCTCCCGGATGCGTAAGGCCGGCCACGTGGGCAGGACTGTGAGCGTGAAGCTGCGCCGTGCCGATTTCTCCACCATCAACCGGTCCAGGACCCTCAGAGAGCCGACCGACGTGGCCCAGGAGATCTACGCGACCGCCTGCGAGCTCTTCGAGGCGGCAGGGCTTGAGCGGGTGCGACTGCGCCTCGTCGGGGTCCGGATGGAGAATCTCCGCCCCGCCGATTCGGCCTCGCGCCAGCTCGGCCTGGGCGATCGGGAGACCGGCTGGCGGGAGGCCGAGCAAGCCATGGATCAGGCGATCCGAAGATTTGGTCCTGATGCGGTGCTCCCAGCGTCGCTTGTACGCGGCAGACTTGATGAAATGGAGGCATGACGTCAATGTCAGGATTTCTGGGGAGGGGCGGCGGATGACCCACAATGGAGTCATGACGTCACCTCCGGTTTGGTCTGCGTTGGGCGTTTGCTTTCGCCCACGCCTACAGCCTCGTATTCTGGGGATAACCGACCGCGAGGTTCGGACACCCCGTGTCGTCCGTAGCCGTCTTCCCCGTCCTGGGGCCGTCCTTGGGAGGCGCCGTGCCGCTCTCTGAGCACGAGCAGCGCTTGCTCGACCAGATCGAGCAGGCCCTCTACGCCGAGGACCCGAAGTGGGCCAACACCGTAAGGATCAGTGACCCGCGCAGCCATTACAAGCGTCGCCTCATCAAGGCCTCCATCGGCTTTGCCCTCGGCGTCGTCCTGCTGATGGTCGGCGTAGTGATCAATTTGATTCCGCTCGGCGTCGGCGGTTTCGTGGTCATGCTCGCCGCGTGTCTGTGGGGTCTGTCGAGCTGGAAACGCATGAACGGGTTCGGTGACGCCGCGCCCGCCTCGGGGGCGTCCGTTTCGGGCAAGCCGGCCCGCCGGGGCAACCGTGGCAGCTTCATGGAGCGCATGGAAGAGCGCTGGCGCCGTCGTCACGACGAGCGCTGAGCGCGAAAGAGCCTCCATACGACCGTGCGGCCGCCCCCCGGCGAGGGGGAACGACCGCACGGTCGAGTCAGACGGTCATGAGCCCTTCTGGGCTGCCGTCCGCCGCAACCTGATGTTCTCCAGCCGGTCGAATCCGTCGAGCACCCGCTCGCCCATCCGCCGCAGCCGCCGCAGCGTCGAGGGGGGCAGCAGCACGGCCCGCACCCGCCGCCGGCGCGACACCGTGGCCGCCAGCGCCTGCCGTACCTTCCGCAGGTCCTTCCGCATCGGCGTGAGCTCGCCGACGTTCCGCGCGAACAGCGCCCGCTCGACCGCCGAGGCGATCGCCGAGACGGACGCGGCCGACTCGGCGTCGAACTCATAGCGTTCGGTCAGCCGCCGCGCCAGCGCCCGGGGCGTCTCGCTGGGCTGGCGGGCCATTCCGTAGTCGAACAGCACGTCGTCCAGCTCCGCCCAGGCGGCCGCCACGGACGGGTGGCTGCCCGCCACCACCTTGGCCGTCACCTCGTCCGACGGCTCGGACACCTTCCAGCTCAGCGCGCGGACCCGCCTGCTCCTGGTGATCAGCCGGATCCCGGCCGGGATCAGCAGGATGAGCAGGAGCACGCCCGCGCCGATGCCGAGCTTGCCGATCAGCGGCATCGAGTCGTCCACGGGCAGCCCGCTGTCGGCGAGGGTGGCCTCGCGGTCGAGTACGCGGGGGTTCTCCCGGTTCTGCGGGTTGAGCGGCGAGTCGTCGCCCGTGCTGGTCGCTCCGGGCGTCGGTGAGGCGTTGTCACTCGTCGAGCGGGGGAGCGGCTGCGTGTAGGCGGGCACCCGGGCGCTGCCCTGGCCGAGCGAGCCCGTCGGGGTGGGCTCGAACGGCAGCCAGCCCACGCCGTCGAAGTACAGCTCCGGCCACGAGTGGGAGTCGTTCGTGCCGACCGTCCACCTGTCGCCGACCTTCGTACCTCCCGTGTAGCCGATCGCCACCCTGGAGGGGATGCCCGCGATCCTGGCCAGCAGCGCCATCGACGCGGCGAACTGCTCGCAGTAACCCGCCCTGCTGCGCAGCAGGAAGTCCTTCAGCGCGGAGTTGCCGGAGCCCTGCGTCCTGAGGCTGTAGGTGAAGTCGCCGGTCTTGGTGAAGAACTCCTGGATCTTCACCGCGGCCTCGTAGCTCGTATGGGCGTTCGCGGTCACCTTGAGCGCCAGGTCCCTGATCTCCGAGGGGAGGTTCTCCGGCAGCTTCAGGTAGCGCGGGTCGCTGGCCGCGGCCCTGGCCTGCGGCAGCGCGTCGAGCTGGGTCGAGGTCACGTCGGGCTCGGTGGTGAGCACGTCGTAGCCGAGGCCGGCGGCCTCGTCCCTGGTGGAGAAGACCATCAGCGTGCTGACGTCCGCGCGCCAGTCGCCGTCGATGCGGATCTGCCGCGCCGGGTACGGCAGGGGCAGGAACACCAGCCGCTCGATCTCGTCGCTGATCTGGATCCTGGTCGTCACGTTCGAGACCTTGGTCGCCGGAGACAGGCCGGGCGGAGCGGGCAGCGGGCCGTTCTCCGTCTTGTTGTCCGGCGCGCCCTTCGGCTCCGTCATGCCGAACTTCTCGCCGTCGAAGGTGTCGAGCGAGTAGATCCGCAGGTACCGGGGCTGGTCGTCGCTGTTGGTGTAGGACAGCACGGTGCGCCGTTCCGGCAGCTCCAGCTGGCCCTTCAGGCCGGCGATCGGGTCGGGGATGCTGATCGAGTTGCCCTTGCCCGAGCCCCTGCCGCCCACGCCGAAGCTGAAGAACGACACCGGCTCCATCGCCGGCAGCGCCGCGGGCACCAGGACCGCCAGCGCGATCGCGGCGAACCCGATGCGCTTGCCCGACAGGCGCAGCCCCCGCGTGTCGGCCGTCTCGCGCTCGGCGCCCGGCACCGGCGAGGTGGCGATGCGGGTCCGCCTGACCAGCACCGCGCGGCCCCAGTGGCCGATGCGTTCGCGGCCGTCGGCGATCAGCAGGCTGGTGAAGCCGAGGGCGGCGATGATGAACGCGGGCCAGCTGATCGGATCCGGCAGGATCGTGGCCGGCACCGTCGCCAGCGCCAGCATCGGCAGCCCCGCCAGCGCCGCCCGCCGCAACCGGGCGGCGAACAGGTCCACCACGATCGCGATGAGCCCCACGCCGCCGGCCGTCAGCAGCGCGATGCCCTCGGTGCCGGGCACCGGCGCGGCGAACCGCTGGATGTCGGCCCAGCCGGTGCCCAGCAGCTTGCCCAGCTCCACCACCGACCCCTTGGTCGGCACCACCCACGCCCACGCCTTGTCGGAGGCGAAGGACAGGGTCAGGTAGATCCACAGCGCGGCCACGCTCACCAGGGCCGCCGCCCACGCGGGCAGCGACAGCCGCCCGCTCACCAGGCCGGCGCACATCACCGAGAGCACCGCGCCCAGCGACCCCCAGAACCAGAAGCCGCCCTGGAACAGCGGATAGAGCATGACGGCCGCGCAGAACGTGGCCACCGCCGCGGCGACCGACAGCCTCATGCCGCACCTCCCGCCGAGTTGAGGGCGTACCTGCCGCGGTTGGCGGCGTCCTGCCAGACGGAGGCGACCGAGACGCCGGCGGGCAGCCGCACGATGCGCCATCCGTAACCGGCGAGCACGCCCTGCACCGCCTCGTAGTTCTCCGTGGAGCCGGGCTCGCCGCCGTCCCACGTGCTCACGTCGAGGAGTACGGCCACACCGGTGATGCCGCCGTGCCGGAGCCTGGCCAGCTCCCTGGCCTCCTCCGGGTCCAGCGAGCCGAGCACCGCCACGATCAGTCCGTCGCCGCCGCCCTGGCGGAGCGCGGACACCCCCATCTCCAGCGAGCGGGCGGTGCTGTTCCGTACCACCGCGAGGGTGTCGAGCAGCGACCAGCTCAGCCCGGTGTCGGTCAGGTGCTCGGCGCCCTGGTCGGTCACCAGCCGCAGGCCGAGCCCCTCATGGGCGAGATGCACGCCGATCGAGGCCGCGGCCGAGACCGCCACCTCGAAGGAGGAGCGCGGGCCCTCGCCGCGGTGGGCGTAGCGGCGCGTGTCCAGCAGCAGCGCGCCGCGGCTCTGCCACTGCTGCTCCTCGCGCCGCACCATCAGCTCGCCGTGGCGGGCGGTGGAGCGCCAGTGCACCCGGCGCAGGTCGTCGCCCTGCCGGTACTCGCGCGGGGCCACGTCGTCGTCGCCCGCCGCCGCCACGCTCCTGGTGCGGCTGTCGCCGCCGCCGGTCCACTCGCCCGACAGCCGTACGTGGGGCAGCGCCACCACCTGCGGCGTCACCACCAGCGTGTCGCTGATCGTGAACCCGCGGGTCAGCTCCACCAGCCCGAACGGATCGGTGATCCGCACCGACAGCGGGCCGATCGTGTAGCGGCCCCGCAGGTCGGAGCGGACCCGGTAGTCGATCTCCCGGACCCCGCGCGACTCCACCCGGTCCAGCACGAACCGGGGCCGCACACCCAGCGCGTACGGCACGGTGTCCTCGATCAGCAGCAGCCCGGTGGGCAGCCGGGTGACGTTCTCCAGGCGCAGCGTCACGGTCGCCTCGCCGCCCACCTCCGCCCTGGCCGGGTCGAGACGCCGCGCGCAGCTCAGCCGGTAGCGGGTGCGCGCCACCACCATCGCGGCGAGCAGCGGCAGCGCCGTCACCAGCACCCCGATCCTGAACAGGTCGTTCTCGCCCAGCAGGAAGGCCATCAGCATGGCGGCCACCCCGGAGGCCAGGAACGAACGTCCCCTGGAGGTCAGCGCCCGCAGTCCGTCTCTCACGACGCTCGCGTCTCCGGCACGGGTACGCGTCTGACGAGCTCGGCCACCACCTGCTCCGGCAGGCGGCGCTGGCCCTGGGCCTCGATGCTGGGCAGCAGCCGATGCGCGAGCACCGGCACGGCCAGCTCCTGCAGGTCGTCCGGGATGACGTAGTCGCGCCCGGACAGCGCCGCGTTCGCCCTGGCCGCCCTGACCAGCTGCAGCGTCGAGCGCGGCGAGGCGCCCAGCCGCAGGTCGGGGGAGTGGCGGGTGGCGACCGCGAGGTCGATGGCGTACTTCTTGACCGGCTGCGAGACGTAGACGCCGCGCACCGCGTCGATCAGCGCGCGCACCTCGGCGGTCGTCGCGACCGGCTCCAGCTTGTCCAGCGGCGGGGTGCCGCCGTGCACGTCGAGCATCTCCAGTTCGGCCGACGGCTCCGGGTAGCCCATCGCGACCCGCGCGGTGAAGCGGTCGCGCTGCGCCTCCGGCAGAGGGTAGGTGCCCTCCATCTCGATCGGGTTCTGCGTGGCGATCACCATGAAGGGCGCGTCGAGCCGGTAGGTCACCCCGTCAACCGTCACCTGGCGCTCTTCCATGCACTCCAGCAGCGCCGACTGCGTCTTGGGCGAGGCCCGGTTGATCTCGTCGCCCACCACGATGTTGGCGAACACGGGTCCCGGCTTGAACTCGAACTCCCGGGTCTGCTGGTTGTAGGCGCTCACTCCGGTGATGTCGCTGGGCAGCAGGTCCGGCGTGAACTGAATGCGCCGGACCGGGCAGTCGATGGACTTCGCCAGCGCCTTGGCCAGCATGGTCTTGCCGACCCCCGGCACGTCCTCGATCAGCAGGTGGCCCTCGGCCAGCAGGACGGTCAGAGTGAGGCGGACGGCGTCCCCTTTGCCCTCGATCACCGACTCGATGGCCTGCCGGATCCGGTGCGCGGTGGAGACCAGCTCATCGAGCCGGCTCGGGACGTCATGGGTTACTGCCACCAGGCCTCCATGAGAAGTGCTACGGCAGTCCCGCACGTGAGAGTGTGATAGCGGGAGCCATGCCATTCCTTTTCCATTGTGTGTACGACCCTACGACGCTGCGGGTTCTGGAGCGACTTTTACCGATATTCCAGAGAACCTGCCCAAGGTTCCGGTTCTTGTGGCATACGGGGTCGAATCTCGTGACAGTCGCCCTGACGGCGCGCTCCACTTTCCACCACGCGGCGCTTCGCGCAGCGCGCGATCCGCTAATTCGATGGTCATTTCAACCCTCGACACGCCCATGAGGGTTGGGCCGCGCCCTGGCGCCCCCCACTCGACCTCATGGCTTTGACCTGCGGTAACGCGCGGCGGACGGACGACGAAGAGCAGTTGAATCAGTTGACGGTGGGGAGAAGTGGAGTATGGTGGTGCGCAGTGGAGGGCCCGGTGCGCCAGCGCTGAGCGCTTCGCTAGGCACGGGAGGTGGGGCCGATGTTCCTCGGCACCCATCAGCCGCGTCTGGACGACAAGGGACGGCTGTTCCTGCCGGCTAAGTACCGTGAGGAGCTGGCGGAGGGTCTTGTGATCACCAAAGGCCAGGAGCGATGCCTCTACGTCTTTCCCGTAGAGGAGTTCCAGCGCATTACCGAGGCTCTCAGCACCGCCCCGGTCACCGCCAAGGCGGTGCGCGACTACAGCCGCGTCTTCTTCGCCAGCGCGTCCGACGAGACGCCTGACAAGCAGGGGCGCATCACGATCCCGCAGAGCTTGCGCCAATACGCGGGCCTCGTGCGTGACTGCGCGGTCATCGGGGCCAACACCCGGCTGGAGATCTGGGACGCCCAAGCCTGGGATACCTATCTCGACGCGCAGGAGCAGGCGTTCGCCGATCTGTCGGAGGAGGTGCTGCCAGGGATTCTCTAGAGCCACGGTCGATCCGTCGGAGATGTCGTTCGGCGAGGTCTCCACCCGCAACCACTGCCGGCCAGCTGATGCACCTTCCCCGGTGTCAGATGGCAGGCTCCACGAAGAGGGTGCGGATGGGGACCTGGCCGGACGGCGCCGGGTGGGGGCCAGGTGGGCCGATGATCGTCCGGACGCGTCGTCCGCGAGCAAGGACGCGAGAGGGGGGTTGGAGATGTACGACAACACAGGCACAGGCGGTCACGTTCCGGTCATGCTCGACCGCGTACTGGAGCTCTTGGCTCCGGCGCTGACCGGCCGGGAGGCCGTCGTCGTCGACGCCAACCTCGGCCTCGGTGGCCACTCGGAGGCCCTGCTCGCCGCTCATCCGTCTCTTCACCTGATCGGCATCGACCGCGACCCTTTCGCGATCGAGTTCTCCACGCGCAGGCTCGCCCCCTACGCCGACCGGACCACGCTGGTCCACGCCTCGTCCGACGAACTGGCCGACGTGCTCGCCGACGCGGGCCGCACCGCCGTCGACGGGGTGCTGTTCGACCTGGGGGTGTCCTCGCCGCAGCTCGACGAGGCCGAACGCGGGTTCGCCTATTCCTATGACGCTCCGCTCGACATGCGGATGGATACGGATCAAGAGCTCACCGCCGAGAAGGTGGTCAATACCTACTCGGCTGCGGAGCTAACCCGCATCCTCCGCGTTTACGGCGAGGAACGGTTCGCACCGCGTGTCGCTGGCCTAATTATCAAGGAAAGGGCCAAGGACCCCATAACGTCGACTAAGCGGCTGGCCGAGATCGTTCGTCAGGCCATTCCAGCCGCCACCCGGCGCACCGGGGGCAACCCCGCCAAGAGAACTTTTCAGGCACTGCGCATCGAGGTCAACGCGGAGCTCGCCGCCCTGGAGGCGGCGCTGCCCGCGGCACTCGACGCGCTCGTGCTCGGTGGGAGAGTCGTCGTGCTCTCCTACCACTCCCTGGAGGACCGGCTCACCAAGCAGGTCCTCGCGGCGCGAACCAAGGACACCGGCCCCCCCGGGCTGCCTGTCCCGCTGCCGGCCCATCAGCCGCGGTTCCGCCTGTTGACGAGGGGAGCTGAGCTCCCAAGCGAAGAAGAGTTGGCCCGCAACCCGCGGGCGACCTCGGCCCGGCTACGGGCGGCAGAGAGGATCCGTGTTGACCACGAGGACTGAGCAGGAGAGCAGGCGGGGCGCGGCCGTCCGCGGCGTCCTGCCGAAGACGGCGCCCAAGACCGGCCCGCGCAGGCCCGGCGTGCCTCACCAGTCCAAGCCCATCCCGCGCTCGCGTCCCGGCGGACCGGAGACGACCGGTCTCGGCGACGGCGAGATCCCGGCGAGCCCCGAGCGGGCGCGCCCGGCACTCAAGCGACGTCCGTCGCGCGGGCGCCAGCGGGCTCCGTTCGTGCTGCTCGTCGTCGGGCTGATGTGCGGCGGCCTGGTGAGCCTGCTGCTGCTCAACACCGTTCTCGCGCAGGACTCCATCACCGCGGCCAACCTGCGTGACGAGATCGCGGTGGCGCGGCAGGCCAACGAGGAGGCCAGGCTCGCGAACGAGAAGAACACCGGCCCCCAGCAGGTCGCCGACAACGCCGAACTGCAGGGCCAGCATCGTGACTGGGACAAGCCCAACGTCCTGACCGACGCCGGGGCCGACAGCGGCCAGGTGGACCCAGGACGGTGAGAGACACAGGCGGCAGGGGGCAGGGTCCCGGCCGCGGCGGCGCCGGCTCTCAGGGAGGGCCCGGCGCCGCTCGCCGTACCCCGGCGGGGCCGGGGCGTCAGGGCCGGCAAGCGGGGTCGGCTCGCTCGGAGGGGGCGGGCCGGCCCGACAATCCACCCAAAGAGCCGAGGCAGCGCCCGGACCCACTGGACCTCCCCTTCGGCCTTCTCGGCCGGGACGGCGGCCGCGAGGACGCGGAGGACCGCGCCCGACGCCCGCAGGACCCGGCTGACGGGTCCCACGGCCGCTCCCGCGACGACGAGTCCGACGGCCCGCGAAGCCGCTCCCGTGGCGACGAGCGCGACGGGTCCCGCGGCCGGTCTCGTGACGGCGATGGTTCGCGTGGGCGGTCCCGCGAGGATGACGGTTCGCGTGGGCGGTCTCGCGATGGCGAGGGCTCGCCTGGGCGGTCGCGCGACGATGACGGTTCGCGTGGGCGGTCTCGCTCAGGCGGCGGGGACGGGATCGGCGGGCGTCCCCGGCCGGGTGGCGACGGGCCGAGGTGGCGTTCCAGGCCTGACGGGGACGACGCCGCCAAGGACCGGGCCCGCCAGCGTTCCGGACGCCCGCGCCCAGAGGCCGAACGCGCCGGTGGCCGAGTCCCGCAGGCCAGGGACGACCGGTCCCGTGGCCGCCAGGACGACGGCCCGCTGCGCCGTACCCGCGAAGAAGCCCCCCGTGACGTCCGGCGCTCCCGCGACGAGGGCCGCGGGGACGACGCCAGGCTCCGCCGTAGCGGGGACGACGATCGCACGCGCGCGCAGAGCTTCGGGCGGCGCGGCGGCGAGGGGCCGCCCCGCAGGCCCCCCGCGCCGCCGCGCCCGCCCAAGCCGCCGCCCGTGCTGCGTCTGGGCAACCCGCGCAGGCGCATCAACATCGGCCTGATCGGCATGACGTTCATCCTGTCGATCTTCGGCGGCAGGCTCATCCAGATGCAGGGCCTCGACTCCAAGGTGTACGAGGCGCGGGCGGTGGGCCAGCGCACGCAGACCGAGGACATCCCGGCCAAGCGCGGCACCATCACCGACGTCAAGGGGCACGCGCTGGCCGTCACCGTCGAGGCCCGCGAGATCGCCATCGACCCCACCAAGATCAAGGACGCGGTCCGGGCGAACGTCGCCGCCCTGCTCGCCAAGCAGCTCGGCCGGACCCCGCAGGAGATGGCCGCCAAGCTGGCCAGGGTCGACACCCGCTACCAGCTCCTGGCCAGGGACGTCGACCCGGTCGTGGCCAGCCGCGTGCTCAAGTCCGGCGTGCCCGCGCTGACCTCGAAGAAGACCTACCGTCGCGTCTATCCGGGAGACGACCTGGCGGGCAGCCTGATCGGGTTCGTCGGTGATGAGCAGAGCGGCCTGGGCGGTATGGAGCAGGCGCGCAACACCCTGCTGAAGGGGCGCGACGGTGAGCAGCGCGTCGAGACGGGCCGCGACGGCCAGCGCATCCCCATGACCAGCAGCCAGCGCACGGTCCCGGTCGACGGCGCCGACGTGCGGCTGACCATCGACCGCGACATCCAATGGGCCGCCCAGCAGGCGGTGGCCCAGCAGGTGACCGACTCCGCGGCGAGCAGCGGCACGGTCATCGTCATGGACGTGCGCACCGCGCAGATCATCGCCATGGCCAACGCCCCCGAGCTCAACCTGAACAACTGGCGCAACGCCCCCGCCTCCCAGTACATCAACCGGGCCGCCTCGGACGTCTTCGAGCCCGGCAGCACCAACAAGGTGATCACCGCCGCCGCCACCCTGGAGGCCGGGGCCGTCACGCCCGACACGGTCTTCCAGGTCAAGGACAACATCAAGTGCGCGGACCGGGTGCTGCACGACGCGCACCCGCACAAGCCGGAGCCGATGACCTACCGCCAGGCCGTGGCCGAGTCGAGCAACGTGGCCACCATCATGGCCGCGCGCAAGGTCGGCAGCGAGCGGCTCTACCAGATGCTGAAGGCCTTCGGCTTCGGCGAGCGGCCGGGCGGCGGCGTGCCGAACGCGGAGGCCGGTCTGCTGCCCAACTACAAGAACTGGTCGGGCAGCCAGAGCTGCACGATCGCCTACGGGCAGGGCGTGTCCGTGACCGCGTTGCAGATGGCCAGCGTCTACCAGACGATCGCCAACGGCGGCGTCAAGATCGAGCCGCAGATCGTCGCGGGCACCACCGACGCGTCGGGCAGGTTCGTACCGTCCGCTCCCGGTAAGAAGACCAGGGTGGTCAGCGACAGAACCGCCAAGGAGATCACCACCATGCTGGAGACCGCGGTGAGCGCCGAGGGCACCGGCGAGCTGGCCGCCATCCCGGGATACCGGGTGGCGGGCAAGACCGGCACGGCCAACCGCTATGACGCGGAGCTCGGCCGCTACGACGGCTATACGGCGTCGTTCGCCGGATTCGCCCCCGCCGACGCGCCTCGGCTCGTCGTGCTGTCCGTGCTGCAGAATCCGAAGAAAGACCACTTCGGAGGCCTGGTCGCCGCGCCCGTTTTCAAGGACGTGATGACGTTCGCCATCAAGAGCAAGAAGATTCCGCCGACCGGCTCGACCGCGCCCGCGGTGCGGGCTGGCGCGGGACAGTGACCAGGGAAGGTACGCTGCCGCCGTGCGTCCCCCGTCGTCTATGCGTCCAACGACCAGTCCGCCCCGCCCGCTGACCGGGCTGGCGACCATGCTCGACGCCGATTCCGGCACGTCGCGGTCGCCACACGCCCCGCTCACCGGTGTCACGATCGACTCCCGCCAGGTCCGGCACGGAGATCTCTACGTGGCTTTGCCGGGCAACCAGTCCCACGGCGCCGATTTCGCCGCCGAGGCCATGGCGCGCGGCGCCGTGGCCGTCCTGACCGATCCCGGCGGCCGCGCGGCCGCCGCCGCGACCGGCCTGCCCGTCCTCGTCGTGCCCGACGTCCGGGCCGTGCTCGGGCAGGTCGCCTCCTGGGTGTACGGTCGGCCGGCCGACCACATCCAGTTGCTCGGCGTCACCGGCACCAGCGGCAAGTCCACCACCACGTTCCTGCTCGAAGCCGGCCTGCGCGCCGCGGGCCACAGCACGGGGCTGGTCGGCGGCGTCGAGATCCGCGCCGGTCAGTTCCGCTTCGAGCCACGGCTCACCACCCCCGAGGCCACCGAGCTGCACGGCCTGTTCGCGCTCATGCGAGAGACAGGCGTCACCGCGGCGGCCATGGAGGTCTCCAGCCACGCCCTGGCGCTCGGCCGGGTCGACGGGCTCCACTACGACGTCGCCCTGTTCACCAACCTGTCGCAGGACCACCTCGACTTCCACAAGGACTTCGACGACTACTTCGCCGCCAAGGCCAGGCTCTTCCAGCCTGATCTGGCCCGTGTGGGTGTGACGAACCTCGACGACCCCTACGGCCGCGAGCTGCTGTCGATCGCGAAGGTGCCGATGACCACCTTCTCCGCGCTGGGCTCGCTCGACGCCGCCTGGCGCGCGCTCGACGTGCGGCTGGGCGCCGACGGCAGCACGTTCCGGGTGACCGGTCCCGGCGGCGTCGAGGCCGACGCGCAGATCTCGCTGCCCGGCCCGTTCAACGTCGCCAACGCGCTCGGCGCGATCGTCACGCTCGTCGAGGCCGGGGTGCCGCTGCAGACCGCGGTCCACGGCGTCGGCACGCTCATCGGCGTCCCCGGCCGCATGCAGCGCATCACGGGCGCGGGCGACGAGTTCCAGGCGATCGTCGACTACTCGCACAAGCCCGCCGCGGTCGAGTCGGTGCTGCGCTCGCTGCGCGAGGTCACCGCGGGCCGCCTGGTCGTCGTGCTCGGCTGTGGCGGCGAGCGGGACGCGGGCAAGCGGCCGGTCATGGGCGAGTCCGCCGCGCGGCTGGCCGATGTGGCCATATTCACGAGCGACAATCCTCGTTCCGAGGACCCTTTGGACATTCTGGCCGCGATGATGGAGGGAGCGCTCCGCGTTCCGCAGCATGACCGCGCTCATGTGATCATTGAGCCCGACCGCGCGTCCGCGATCGACCTGGCGATCGGCCGGGCCGGGCGCGGCGACGTGATCGTCGTGGCAGGCAAGGGTCACGAGCAGGGCCAGTACGTTTCAGGCGAGGTGATCCCCTTCGACGATCGCGAAGTGGTCGCCGGTGCGATCGACGCACGTAAGGAAAGCAGGAAGCACGCATGATCCCGTTGCCTCTGGCCAGGATCGCCGAGATAACCTCGGGCGCCCTGTCGGGCATGGCCGACCCTCGCGCCGTGGTGCGCGGTCCCGTCGTGATCGACTCACGGGGCGTAGAACCGGGATCCCTGTTCGTCGCCTTGAAGGGCGCGCGGGTCGACGGCCACGACTTCGCCGCCCAGGCCATCCGGGCCGGCGCCGTCGCCGTGCTGGCCACCAGGCCGGTCGAGGCGCCCACGGTGATCGTCCCCGACGCCGCCGCCGCGCTCGCCGACCTGGCCAGGGCCCACGTCGCCGCGCTGCCCCAGGTCACCGTGATCGGCGTGACCGGATCGGCCGGCAAGACCTCCACCAAGGACCTCCTGGCCAGGCTGACCGCGCGGATCGGGCCGACCATCGCGCCCGTCGGCTCGTTCAACAACGAGCTCGGCCACCCGCTGACCGTGCTCAGGGCCGACGCCGACACCCGCTACCTGGTGCTGGAGCTCAGCGCCCGCAACATCGGCCACATCCAGGACCTCGCCCGCATCGCGCCGCCGCAGATCGGCATCGTGCTCAACGTCGGCACCGCGCACATCGGCGTGTTCGGCGGCAAGGAGGCCATCGCCAAGGCCAAGGGCGAGCTGGTCGAGGCGCTGCCGCGGACCGGTGTGGCCGTGCTCAACGCCGACGACCCGCTGGTCCTCGAGATGGCCTCGCGCACCGACGCCAGGGTCACGCTGTTCGGCCGGTCCGAGGCCGCCGCGATCCGCGCCGAGGACGTCACCGTCGACGAGCGCGGGCGCGCCTCGTTCACGCTGCGCACCCCTTCGGGCTCCGGGCAGGTCCAGCTCAAGCTGTACGGCGCGCACGCCGTGGAGAACGCCCTGGCCGCCGCCGCGGCCGGTTACGAGCTCGGCCTGCCCGTCGCCACCATCGCCGCGGAGCTGTCCGAGGCCACGCCGGTCAGCCGGTGGCGGATGGAGGTCACCGACCGGCCCGACGGGGTCACGGTCGTCAACGACGCCTACAACGCCAACCCCGACTCGATGCGGGCCGCGTTCGAGGCGTTCGGCGTGCTCGGCAAGGGCCGTCGCCGCTTCGCCGTCATCGCCGCGCTGCGCGAGCTGGGCGAGGAGAGCGCCACTTTGAACGAGGAGCTGGGCCGCCTGGCGGGCGGCTCGGGGCTCGCGGGCCTCATCGTCGCCGGCCCCGACGCCCAGCCGGTGCTCCAGGGCGCCTACGCGGCCGTCCAGGAGGCCTCCGCCGCGGGCCCACCGCTCGCGGGAGCACCACCGTTCCCACCCGCCGCGGGCGGGCCCCCGCTCCCCATGGGGGGACCGCAGGCCCCGCCGCCCGTAGGCGCTCCAGTGTTCCCCCAGACCGTGGGTGGACCGCAGGTTCCGCCCCACGTGGGTGGACCGCACGTCCCGCCCCCCGTGGGTGCTCCGGTGTTCCCCCAGGGCCCGGCCGGCCCGCAGGGCGTGGGCGGCGTGCCGGTCCCGCCGGTCGTCGGGGGCCCACCGTTCGCCGGCGGTTCCGCGAACCCGCAACAGACGCTCATCCTGCACGTGCCCGACGCCGCCGCGGCGGCGGCCGAGCTGGCCGGGTGGCTGCGCCCGGGTGACGCGGTGCTGGTCAAGGGGCCCCGGGCGATGGGCCTGGAGCGGACGGCCGAGCTGTTGCTCGGGGGGGCCCAACAGTGATCGATATCGTCATCGCCGGTGCGGTGGGGCTGGTCCTCTCGATGCTCGGGACGCCCCTGGCCATCCGGCTGTTCTCCCGGCGCGGCTACGGTCAGGAGATCCGTGAGGAGGGCCCGTCAGGGCACTACGACAAGCGGGGCACGCCCACCATGGGCGGCACCGTGATCGTGCTGGCGTCGCTGCTCGCCTACGGCGGCTCCCACCTCGCCACGCTGGCGGCGCCGACCGTCTCGGGGATGCTGGTGCTGTTCCTGATGACCGGGCTCGGCGCGGTCGGCTTCCTCGACGACTTCATCAAGATCTACAAGCAGCGCAGCCTCGGCCTGCGCAGCGGTGCCAAGGCGCTCGGCCAGCTCGTCATCGGCGCGATCTTCGCGGTGCTGGTGACCCGGCAGGCCAACATCTACGGCATCACCCCCGCCGAGCCCCGGCTGTCGTTCCTGCGCGACTTCGGGCCGCCGTCGATCGGCCTCGTGGGCTTCACCATCTGGGTGCTCATCATGATCGTCGGCTTCTCCAACGCGGTGAACCTCACCGACGGCCTCGACGGCCTGGCCAGCGGCGCGACCGGGGTGGTGCTGGGCGCCTACGTGCTGATCGGCAACTGGCAGCTGCGCAACAACTGCATCGACCAGCTCGGCCCCAACTGCTACTGGGTACGAGATCCGCTCGACCTGGCCGTGGTGGCCGCGGCCGTGCTCGGGGCGCTGATCGGGTTCCTGTGGTGGAACGCCCCGCCCGCGAAGATCTTCATGGGCGACACCGGCTCGCTGGCCCTGGGCGGCGTGCTGGCCGGGCTGGCCATCACCACCCGCACCCAGCTGCTGCTCATCATCCTCGCCGGGCTGTGCGTGATCATCACGATGTCGGTGATCATTCAGGTCGGCTTCTTCAAGATGACCGGTAAACGGGTGTTCAGGATGGCGCCGCTGCAGCACCACTTCGAGCTCAAGGGCTGGGCCGAGACCACGATCGTGGTCCGCTTCTGGCTGATCGCCATGTTGTGCGCGGCCCTCGGGCTCGGGCTGTTCTACGTCGAATGGATGCCCAAGTAATGGCCCTCACCTGCGTGGCCGGGCTCGGCGTGTCGGGCACCGCGGTGGCGCGGGTGCTCGCCGCGCGGGGCGAGCCGGTCGTCGTGGTCGAGGGCGCCGAGGGCGAACGCCAGCGCGCCGTGGCCGCCGAGCTCGCCGGGCTCGGCGTCGAGGTGCGCTTCGGCCCGATGGAGCTGCCGGAGGGCGTCACCCGGCTCGTCACCACCGGCTGGGCGCCGCACCACCCGCTGATCGCCGCGGCTCTGGAGGCGGGCGTCGAGGTGGTCGGGGAGGTGGAGCTGGCCTGGCGGCTGCGGCCCGCCCAGGCGGCTCCGTGGCTCGCGCTGACCGGCACCAACGGCAAGACGACCGTCGTCCGCATGCTCACCTCCATCCTGCTCGCCGCCGGGCGCAAGGCGCTCGCCGTGGGCAACGTGGGCGTGCCCGTGGTCGAGGCCGTCGCGGAGCCGTACGACGTGCTGGCCGTCGAGCTGTCGAGCTTCCAGCTGCACTGGTCGAGCACGCTCGCCCCGCACGCCGCCGCGATACTCAACCTGGCGCCCGACCATCTCGACTGGCACGGCTCGATGGAGGCCTACGCCGCGGCCAAGGGCCGCATCTTCGAGCGCGCGGGCACGGTGGTCTACAACGCCGACGATCCCGAGGCCTCCCGGCTCGCCGCGCCCTACCCGGACAAGGTCGGCTTCACGCTGCTCGTGCCCAAGCCGGGCCAGCTCGGCGTGGTGGAGGACCTGCTGGTGGACCGGGCGTTCGTGCCGAACCCCGCCGAGTCCGCCGAGGAGCTCGCGACGCTCGCCGACGTGCGCCCCCTCGCGCCGCACAACGTGGCCAACGCGCTGGCCGCCGCCGCGCTGGCCCGCACGCTCGGCGTCCCCGCCGAGTCCGTACGGCAGGGCCTGCTCGACTTCGTGCCCGACCCGCACCGCATGGCGCACGTCGAGCGGGTCGGTGAGGTCGACTACGTCGACGACTCCAAGGCCACCAACCCGCACGCCGCCGCCGCGGCGCTGTCGTCGTACCCCTCGATCGTGTGGATCGCGGGCGGCCAGCTCAAGGGCGCCGACGTGGACGACCTGGTACGGCGGGCGGCGCCCAGGCTGCGCGGCGCCGTGCTGCTCGGCGTGGACCGCGCCCGGATCGCCGAAGCTCTGGCGCGACACGCGCCGAATGTCCCCGTCGTGGACATCTCCGCCCAAGACACTGGTGCGATGGACCGTGTCGTCACCGAAGCCGCCAGGCTCGCCTCCCCAGGGGACACCGTGCTGCTGTCCCCGGCCGGCGCGTCGCTGGACATGTTCGCCAACTACCCGGCCCGAGGGGAGGCCTTCGCGCGAGCCGTACGCGGCCTGGAGGCGGCGACGTGAGCACGACCACTTCTCCGCAGGCTCCGGAGCGGCCACCGCAGAGCGCGGTCGAAGGGCCGATCGGCTGGATCCGCGACCAGCTCGCCGTCGTCAAGGAGCTGCTGGAGAAGCCGCTGACGACCTACTACCTCATCCTCGGCTGCAGCGGGCTGCTGCTCGCGCTCGGGCTGATGATGGTGCTGTCCGCCTCCAGCATCGAGGCGATGCAGAAGACCGGCGACCCGTTCACCTGGTTCGCCAAGCAGTCGCTGTCGGCCGGCATGGGCGTGCTGCTCATGTGGGCCTGCTCGCGGCTGCCGCACAAGTTCTTCCGCTGGGCGGGCTACCCGCTGATGGCGCTGGCGTTCATCGGCCTGGTCATGGTGCTGTTCATCGGCACGTCCCAGCTGGGCGCGCAGCGGTGGATCGACGTCGGCTCGTACAGCATCCAGCCCTCGGAGCCCGCCAAGCTGGCCCTCGCGCTGTGGGGAGCCGACCTGCTGGCCCGCAGGGCGCGGCACGGCCGCATCGAGTGGCGGCAGCTGCTGATCCCGCTCATGCCGGGCACCGCGCTCCTGGCCGTCATGGTCATGCTCGGCCGCGACCTGGGCACCACGCTGGTGCTGTTCCTGGTCTTCCTGTCGCTGCTGTGGGTGGTGGGCGCGCCGGTGAAGCTGTTCGGCGGCATCCTGTCGCTCGCCGTGCTGGCCACGCTGATCATGATCAAGGTGGAGCCGTACCGTATGGCGCGCATCGGCGCCTTCCTCGACCCGTGGGCCGACGCGCAGGGCGACGGCTACCAGGCCGTGCAGGGGCAGATCGCGATGGGCTCCGGGGGCTGGTTCGGGCTCGGCCTGGGCAGCAGCCGGGCGAAATGGAGCTGGCTGCCCCACGGCGAGAGCGACTTCATCTTCGCCATCCTCGGCGAGGAGCTCGGGCTGATGGGGACCCTGATCGTGGTGGTGCTGTTCGGGCTGCTCGGCTACGCGGGCCTGCGGGTCGCCTCCCGGGTCAAGGACTCCTTCGTCCGGCTCGCCGCCGCCGCCATCATCGCCTGGATCGTCGGGCAGGCCGTCGTCAACATGGGCGCGGTGCTCGGCGTGGTGCCCATCACCGGCATCCCGCTGCCGCTCGTCTCCTACGGCGGGTCGGCGCTGTTGCCCACCCTCGCGGCCCTGGGGATGCTCCTGTCCTTCGCGAAACGCGAGCCAGGCGCACGTGAGGCTCTGGCCGCTCGTGGCCCCGGACCGGCCGCACGGGCCCTAAGCTGGCTTGGCCTGGGGGGAACGACCAAAGGCCGAGTGAGACGTTAGGGAGTGACCGACATGAGGGTGGTCCTCGCCGGTGGCGGGACGGCCGGGCACATCGAGCCGGCTCTCGCCCTTGCGGACGCGCTGCGCCATCTTGACCAGCGCATCGGCATAACCTGCGTGGGCACCGAACGCGGGCTCGAAACCCGCCTGGTCCCGGCCAGGGGATACGAGCTCGAGCTGGTGCCGGCCGTGCCGCTGCCGAGGGCGATCACGCCGCGGCTGCTGACCGTGCCCGGACGACTGGCGGGGGCGGTCAACGCGGTGGCGGCGATACTCGACCGGGTCCAGGCCGACGTCCTGGTGGGCTTCGGCGGCTACGTGGCCACCCCCGCCTACCTGGCGGCCAAGCGGCGCGGCCTGCCGATCGTGGTGCACGAGGCCAACCCGCGGCCCGGCCTGGCCAACCGGCTGGGCGCCCGGCTCACCGACCACGTCTTCACCGGCTTCCCCGACCACGTGCTGGGCAAGGCCGAATACATCGGCACCCCGCTGCGCCGCGAGATCGTCACGCTCGACCGGCTGTCGATGGGCGACAAGGCGCGCTCCTGGTTCGGGCTGCAGACCGACCGGCCCACGCTGCTGGTGTTCGGCGGCTCCCAGGGGGCCAGGTCGCTCAACGAGGCCGCGCTGGCCGCCGCGCCCATCCTGCGCTCGGCGGGGGTGCAGGTGCTGCACGTGCTCGGCCCCAAGAACACCGTCGAGCGCGAGCCGCCGCCGGGCGACCCCCAATACGTCCTGCTGCCCTACGTCGATCGCATGGATCTCGCGTACGCGGCCGCGGACTTCGCCCTGTGCCGCAGCGGCGCGCTGACCTGCGCCGAGCTCACGGCGGTCGGGCTGCCCGCCGCCTACGTGCCCCTGCCGCACGGCAACGGCGAGCAGCGGATCAACGCCGAGCGCATCGCCGCGGGCGGTGGTGGGTTCGTGGTCGGCGACGCCGACCTGTCATCTGATTGGATCGTCCACAACGTCCTTCCGGTGCTCCACAGTCCCGAGCGGGTCGTGGCCCTGTCGGAGGCCGCCTCCAGACTCGGCCGGAAGGACGCCGATATCATTCTGGCCAGGAAAGTGTTGGAGATAGTCCGATGAGTCTCGTCAAGCTGGTCGATCCCGTCGCCGCAGAAGAGCTGGGGCGCGTGCACTTCATCGGCATCGGCGGCGCGGGGATGTCAGGGATCGCCCGCATCCTGCTCAAGCGCGGGGTACGCGTGTCCGGCAGTGACGCCCGCAGCACCGAGCAGGTGAGCGAGCTGCGTGAGCTGGGCGCGATCGTGCACATCGGCCACGCCGCCTCCCACATCAGGGACGTCGACACCGTGGTGGTGTCCACCGCGATCCGCGACTCCAATCCCGAGCTGGGCGAGGCGCTCAAGCAGGGGCTGCGGATCATCCCGCGGGCCGCCGCGCTCGCCTCCGTGATGGCCGGGCGCACCGGCGTCGCCGTCGCGGGCACCCACGGCAAGACCACCACCGCCTCGATGCTGACCGTGGCGCTGCAGAAGTGCGGCGCCGACCCGTCCTACTGCGTGGGCGGCCAGCTCGTCACCACCGGGCTGGGGGCCGACGAGGGGTCGGGCGAGGTGTTCATCGCCGAGGCCGACGAGAGCGACGGCTCGTTCCTCATGCTGGCGCCCGACATCGCCGTGGTGACCAACGTCGAGGCCGACCACCTCGACAACTACGGCGATCCGCGGGCCGTGCACGACAGCTTCGCCCGCTTCGCCGAGCGCATCGGGTCGCTGCTGATCGCCTGCGCCGACGACCCCGGCGCGGCGGAGCTCGCCGACGTGGCGCGGGCGCGCGGCCTCAAGGTCATCACGTACGGCGAGACGGGCGACTACCGCGTGAGCGATGTCCGGCCCGACGGGTTCGGCACCACATTCACTATCGAGGGCATGGGCGAGGTCCGGCTGGCCGTCCCCGGGGCGCACAACGCGCTCAACGCCACCGCCGTGGTCGCCGTGGCCGTGGCGCTGGGGCTGCCGTTCGAGGAGATCAGAGACGGGCTGGCGACCTTCACCGGGGCCAAGCGGCGCTTCGAGGCCAAGGGCGAGGCGGGCGGGGTCGCGGTGTTCGACAGCTACGCCCACCACCCGACCGAGCTGTCCGCGGACCTCCGGGCCGCGCGTGACGTGGTGGCCTCCTACTCTGGCAGCGGGCGGGTCATCGCGGTCTTCCAGCCGCACCTCTACTCGCGCACCAGGTTCTTCGCCGAGGAGTTCGGGGCGGCGCTCGGGCTGGCCGACGAGGCGATCGTGCTCGACGTCTACGGGGCCCGCGAGGACCCCGAGCCCGGCGTCTCGGGCGCCATGGTGGCGGACCGCGTGCGGCTGCCCGAGTCGCAGGTGGTCTACGCTCCGGACCGCGCCTCCGTGCCCGCCCTGGTGGCGGGCCGGGCCCGGGGTGGCGACATCGTGCTGACGATGGGGGCGGGCGACGTGACCGAGCTGGGCCCCCAGATCCTCGCGGAGCTCTCCGCGGGATGACACCGCGGTCCCTGAGGGGCCGCGGTCTCTCAGGGTTCGTGCTCCCGCATGGCCGGTGGCCGCCGCCGGTCGGTGGGTGGTGGGGCCGGTGGTCGCGGGTGCTCGGGTGGTGGTGGTTCTGGCGTGGCGCCACGGGCGCTCGGGCGGTGTGTTCTGGCGTGGCGCCGTGGGCGGTGGCCGCGGGCGGCGTAGGTTCGGTGGCGCACGGCGTGTCGGTTGCGCGAGGCGGGCGACCTTGGGAGGGCGATGAAGGCGCGCGACGCTTTCCTGGTGCTGCTGACCGCCGGAGTGGTCGGCACCGCCGCCTGGCTGGTGTTCTTCTCACCGGTGCTCGGCGTACGTTCGATTGACATCGTGGGAAATGTCACAGTGCCTGCTGAGCGCATCGAACAGCAGGCCGGAGTGCCCCAACTGCACCCGCTGGCCACCGTCGACCTCGCCGGGGTGGAGGGCCGCGTGATGAAGATCAGGCAGCTCGCCTCGGCCAAGGTCGACCGGGTCTGGCCGGGCACGCTGAGGATCGAGGTGGTCGAGCGCGAGCCGGTCGCCGCGGTCACGGCCGGGGGGAAGGCGGCGCTGATCGACAAGACGGGCGTCGTCATCGAGATCAAGGACACGGTCCCGCCCGGCCTGCCGGCGCTCAAGGTGGACCGACCGGCCGCCGGAGACCCCACGACCATGGCCGCGCTCCAGGTGATCCAGTCGCTGCCCGACGATCTCGCCGCCAAGGTACGGCTGGTCCGCGCCTCCTCACCCGACGGCGTGTCGCTGGAGCTCTCCGACGGCCGCAGCGTGGTCTGGGGCGGCTCCGACCGGGGCGCGGACAAGGCCCGCATCCTGGCGTCCCTCCTGCGGCGCAAGGCCGACGTCTATGACGTGAGCTCACCCGACGTGGTGACACTCAAGTGAGTGAGCCCGGCGCAGGCGCCGCGACGGGAGCCGCTGGGGCCGAGGCGGATCGCCGGCGTTCGCCATCGGCGTGATCCACGGATGGGGATGGGGCGTCCTAGGGGATATGCGTCGCATAAAGGGCGACGTGCCCGTCAAACTGCGCCAAACGTGCCGCCGGGCGATGGCCGAGCCTGTCCGGGATAGGGGTCCCGGCGTGAGAGCCTTAACACGGCGCGTGGCAGAGGAGGACCCCGACCAGGCGTGACGACGGAGCGAAACGGACAGCCCGCGACACGCCGGACGTGCTTGCGGCGCGGTTAGTTGACCCGCCTGGAGCGTAACTCCTACTGTCCGTATCAATCCTCAGGTTGACATAAATCTGAATCTCAACTTGAGGTTGAGAGTTAACGAAGCAAGTGAACGCGGAGACGATCCGCACCGAAATGGCAAGTCAACGAGCGGAAAGGCCCCTCGTCGTGGCAGCACCGCAGAACTACCTCGCGGTCATCAAGGTCGTCGGCATTGGCGGCGGCGGAGTGAACGCCGTCAACCGGATGATCGAGGAGGGACTCAAGGGCGTCGAGTTCATCGCGATAAACACCGACGCCCAGGCGCTGCTGATGAGTGACGCCGACGTCAAACTCGACGTGGGCCGCGAGCTCACGCGCGGGCTGGGTGCCGGCGCCAACCCCGATGTGGGGCGCAAGGCGGCCGAAGACCATCGCGAGGAGATCGAGGAGGTCCTCAAGGGGGCCGACATGGTCTTCGTGACCGCGGGCGAGGGAGGCGGCACCGGCACCGGCGGCGCGCCCGTCGTGGCCAACATCGCCAGATCGCTCGGCGCGCTCACGATAGGCGTAGTGACCCGGCCGTTCAGCTTCGAGGGCCGTCGCCGGGCCTCCCAGGCCGAGGCCGGCATCGAGACCCTGCGCGACGAGGTCGACACGCTGATAGTGATTCCCAACGACCGGCTGCTGTCGATCTCCGACCGGCAGGTGAGCGTGCTCGACGCGTTCAAGGCGGCCGACCAGGTGCTGCTGTCCGGTGTGCAGGGCATCACCGATCTGATCACCACGCCCGGCTTGATCAACCTCGACTTCGCCGACGTCAAGTCGGTCATGTCCGGCGCGGGTTCGGCGCTGATGGGCATCGGCCACGCCCGCGGTGACGACCGCTCGGTCGCCGCGGCCGAGATGGCGGTCTCCAGCCCGCTGCTGGAGGCCAGCATCGACGGCGCTCACGGCGTGCTGCTGTCGATCGCCGGCGGCTCCGACCTCGGCCTGTTCGAGATCAACGAGGCCGCCCAGCTCGTGTCGATGGCGGCCGCGCTCGACGCCAACATCATCTTCGGTACGGTCATCGACGACGCGCTCGGCGACGAGGTGCGGGTCACCGTGATCGCCGCCGGGTTCGACGACGTGCCGCCGCCGGTGGAGAAGCCGCTGCCGCGCCCGCAGAGCCGCCCGGCCGCCGCGCCCACGGCCCCGCCCGTGTCGTCGCCGGTACGACCGAGCGTGCCCAGCGTGAAGGCCGAGCCCGCGCCGCAGCGTTTCGAGCCGCGCCCCGAGCCCCGTCCCGAACCGCGTCCCGAGCCGCGCGCCGACTTCAGGCCGGAGCCTCGCCCCGAGCCCCGTCCCGAGCCCCGCGCCGATCTCCGCCCCGAACCGCCCCGCCCGGACCATGGCTCCGACTTCCGGGGCGACCACCGGGCCGAGCCGATGCGTCCGATGGACAACGCGCCCGAGCCAGTCCACGAGCCGATCGCCGACGAGCCCTCCGGCCCCGTCTCGATCCCCCGCCCCACGCCCGAGCCCGCCAATCCGCCCACGCCCATCACCTCCCGCATGTCGGAGCCCGCCAAACGCCGTCCGGTGGTTTTCGAGGAGCAGGAGGAGGAGCTCGACGTCCCCGACTTCCTCAAGTAGCCCGACTCTCCGCCGCTCCTTCCTCACCGGCCTCCAGGGGCCTCACCGGGGGAATGGAGCGGCGCAGCCGCGTCCGGGGTCGGTTCGGGAAGTCGCTCATGGCGTCGGCCCGGGGTGCCGGAGTGATCGAACTCACTTGCCTCGTCACGGCGGCCGGCCCCGTGCGGGGTCAGCGGCCGTCTTCCTGGAGGCCCCCGGCCCCGTGCGGCGGGTGGGGCCCACCGGGCTTGCCGTACCGGAAAGAAGAGTGCCGCACCACACGGGAGGCGCGCCTGTGGCACAGAGACACACGAGCCGAACGGAGAGGTGGACGTGAGCGTGAGTACGGACGAGGGCCGGCGGACGCGGCGGGATGAGATCGCGGCCGGGCTGGCGGAGGTGCGGGAGCGGATCGGCGAGGCGTGCCGGGCGGCCGGGCGTGACCGCGATGAGGTCACCCTGATCGCCGTGACCAAGACCTACCCCGCCTCCGACATCCGTCTCCTTTATGAGCTCGGCGTCCGTGAGGTCGGCGAGAACCGCGACCAGGAGGCCGCCCCCAAGGCGCGCGAATGCCAGGACCTGCCGCTGACCTGGCACTTCGTCGGCCAGTTGCAGACCAACAAGGTCCGTTCCGTGGTCTCCTACGCGGATGTGATCCATTCCGTGGACCGGGCCCGGCTCGTCGAGGTGATCAGCCGCGAGGCCGGCAAGCAGGGGCGCCAGGTCGGCTGCCTCGTACAGGTGGCGCTGGACGACGACCCGGCCAGAGGCGGCGCCAGGCCCGCGGACGTGCCGGAGCTCGCCGGCCTGATCGCCGCGGCTCCGCACCTGTGGCTGGGCGGGCTGATGGCCGTGGCGCCGCTGGGCGAGGAGCCGGGCAAGGCGTTCGCCCGGCTGCGAGAGTTGGCCGCCGCCGTGCGGGAGCGCCACCCCCATGCCACGATGCTGTCGGCGGGCATGAGCGATGACCTCGGCGCGGCCGTCGCGCATGGCGCGACACACGTTCGGGTCGGTACGGCGTTGCTCGGTCGTCGCAAGCCCTTCGTCAGGTAATGTCCCGTCAAGTGGGTCTTACAGGCCCGCCACTACCCAGTAGAGGTCGATCAGCGGTGAGCTCCAAGGGGGTGCGGCTGCCGCCTCGGACCCGGCGACAGGCCCGAGCGAGTGCGACCATGAGCAGGAGGACGACGTAGCGATGGCCGGCGCGATGCGCAAGATGGCGGTCTACCTCGGTCTCGTGGAGGACGACCGCTACGAGAGGTACGAGACCTACCCGGACGAGTACGCCTACGAGGATGAGCCCCCGCGAACCGGCGAGGAACGGGCCGTAGCGGTCCAGGACCGCGACGATGAACCTGACACAGGCGTCCCCGCGCCGAGGCCATCCACGACCGTCCTGGAGCGCCGTACGACCGATCTGGCGCGCATCACCACGCTCCATCCCCGGACCTACAACGAGGCCCGGACGATCGGCGAGCACTTCCGCGATGGCACCCCGGTCATCATGAACCTGACCGAGATGGTTGACAGCGACGCAAAACGCCTGGTCGATTTCGCGGCAGGTCTGGTCTTTGGCCTACATGGCAGCATTGAACGTGTTACCAACAAGGTGTTCCTGTTGTCCCCAGCCAATGTCGAGGTGACCGCCGAGGACAAGGCTCGAATCGCGGAACGCGGGTTCTTCAACCAGAGTTAGAGTCTCTGTATGTCTATCGCACCCAACCCGGTCTCACAGAGGCCGGGCGGGCGCATCAGAAGTGGAGGCGCGGCCAGGCCGTGGGGATCGTAAGTCAGATCTTGGTCGTAGTCCTGTCTCTGTATCTGGTGCTGCTCATCGGCAGGATGATCTTTGAGACGGTCCAGGCGTTCGCCAGGCAGTGGCGCCCCTCCGGCGTCGTGCTGGTGCTCGCCGAGGCCACGTACACCGCAACCGACCCACCTCTCAAGTTCCTCCGCCGTTTCATTCCCCCGCTCCGGTTGGGTACGGTGGCCTTTGACCTAAGCTTCACTGTCCTCTTCATCGTCGTTCTGATCTTGATCCAGATCGCTGGATCGCTGGGCGCGCGGTGATGGAGGGCCGTGTCCCCCCGGTCGTGATCCAACTCGTGTCCGCGCTGAAGTGATTCGGGTTAACCGTCCCTCCGGACAGACTCCAAGCGCGCCAAGGAGACCAAAAGATGCCGCTGACGCCCGCTGATGTGCGGAACAAGCAGTTCAGTACCACCCGGCTACGGCCGGGCTACGACGAGGAAGAGGTCGACGCCTTCCTCGACGAAGTCGAGGCTGAGCTTGACCGCCTGATCCAAGAGAACGAGGAGCTCCGCGCGAAGCTGGCCGAGTGCCTGCGCGGAAAGGTGCCCGGGGGCATGAGCATGCCCATGGCCTCCGCGCCGGTCCAGGAGCAGCCGAAGCCCGAGATGATGGCGCCGCCGCAGCCGGAGCCCATGCGGGCCCCCGAGCCGCAGCAGCAGCCCCAGCCGGTCCCCGTCGCCATGAACATGCCTCCGGCCGAGGACAACATGGACACCGCGGCCCGCGTGCTCGCGCTGGCCCAGCAGACCGCCGACCAGGCGATCTCCGACGCCCGCCGCGAGGCCGACGAGACCGTCACCCGCGCCCGCCGCGAGGCCGACGAGATCCTGACCAAGGCTCGCCGCCAGGCCGAGCAGGTCATCGGCGACGCCCGCGCCCGCGCCGAGACGCTCGAGCGCGACGCGCAGGAGCGCCACCGTCAGGCCATGGGTTCCCTCGTCCAGACCCGCGACGAGCTGGAGCGCAAGGTCGAGGAGCTGCGCAGCTTCGAACGCGAATACCGCAGCCGCCTCAAGCTCTACCTGGAGAACCAGCTCGCCGAGCTGAACGTCTCCGCGGAAGGCAGCGGTGGCTTCCCCGTCATGACGGGCGGTGGTCCTTCGGCGGCTGCTCCGGCCATGTCGCACGCGGTCCCCCAGGGCGCTCAGCAGCCTCTTCCCGGTGGCCCCAACCCCTTCGGCGGTGAATCCCCGCAGGGCGCTTTCCCCGGCGGTGACGGTCCGCACAACGACCGCCGGTAAAGTAGCGGGTCACCCGGACCCGTCACTCGAAAGAGCCCTTTGTGATCCTAATCAGTGCTGGTTTGGTGCTCGCGGCGGTTGTCTTGCTGATCGCGGGCTTCGTTCTGGCAAAGCCGTTCCTGATCATGTGGTCCATCGTGGTCAGCGTGCTGTCCGCGCTGTTCCTGGTGATCGGGGCGCTGCTGCGGCGTCACGAGCTGTTTCCCGGTGGTGGGCGGGCCGCTGCGCCGGCCACCCCGCCGGTGGGGCTCACGCCTGTCGGCATGCCGCACGGCCAGACCCAGCCAGGCCCGATCGGTGCCCCCATGGGAGCGCCGCCGTCGCCGCGTCCACCGACGCTCCAGCGGACGGTCACCGCACCGGCGCAACGCCGTCCCGCAGTGCGCGGCATCTCCCCGGACGCGCTGGTCCTGGTGATCCCCGGACGCAAGCGCTACCACGTCCCGGGTTGCCGCCAGCTGATCGGACGGGATCAAGAGGAGCTCACGTACGAGGAGGCGCGCGAGGAGGGCTTCACGCCCTGCACGGCGTGCCTGCCGGACGCAGCGCTCGGCGGACGGCAGCTGCCGCCTGCCGCCGGCCCCGAGCCCGCCGTCACCCCCAAGCCCGGCGGCCCTGAGTCCGCCGCCACCCCCAAGCCCGGCTCCGAGCCTTCGCCGGCTCCCAAGGTCCCCGCGGACCTCCGGGCCGAGGCGCCCGGGTCCACGCGCGACCTGCGCCCCCCGGTGTCCGCCGGTGCGGCCCAGCCGAAGTCCGACTCGAAGGCTTCCACCCCCGCCCCGGACGCCGACGCCCCGGCCGAGCCGACCGGATGGTTCGCCCGCCCCCCGGCGGAGCCCGCCCCGTCGAGCGGCACGCGAAAGCCCGCCACTCCGGGGCCTGGCACGGAACCCCCGGCCGCCGACCCCTCCGCGGGCCCGAGGCTCGCCCCTTACATCACCACCATGCCGTCGTCCGGCCCGCCATCGCCCGGCAAGCCCGGGTCCGATCGGCCGCCGTCCGGTCAGCCCAGAGGCGACCAACCCTCGTCCAGCAGGTCCGGGGCGGGTCAGCCGTCATCCAGGCAGCCCGGTTCCGGTCCGTCCAGGGGTGGCCAGCCGTCGTCCAGCAGGTCCGGGGCGGGGCAGTCCACGGGTGACCAACCGTCTACCGGTAAGCCCGCGAGCGGCAAGCCTGGAGCAGGTGGGTCCGGAGAGCGTCCGTCGGCTTTCGCCGCAGAGGGCCGTGACCAGAGTCGTGGCGGCGCGGACCGTGGTGCCTCCGAGCGTGCTGGTCAAGATCGTGGCGCCTTCGAGCGCGCTGGTCGAGATCGTGATTCCGCCCCGGACCTCGACGACTCGGGGCCCGTGACGGCGCCTCAGCGTGCCATACAGCCGGGTGATCCCGCGCCGGAGCGTTCCGCGCCGGGTAAGGCCGGTCGGCCGTCGTCGGGGCAGTCCGAGCGCCCCACCGCGGTGCCCGAACGTCCCGCCTCGGCCGCCGAGTCCGCTGCCAAGCCTCAGGGCCCCCTGCCTAAGGGGCCGAGCGCGTCGGGCAAGCCTCAGCGGCCCGAGTCCGGCAGCGGGGCTGGCGGGGTCGGTAGCGGGTCCGGGGGCAAGGGAGAGCGGTCCGAGTCGGTGGGCGGGACCGTGATCATGCCTGTGCAGTCCGGACCGGCCTCTGGGGCTACGTCCAAGCCCGAGCGTGCCGAGCCTACGAGCGGGGCACGTCCGGCCGGGGCGAAGCCCGCTGCGGGAACGACGCCTGCGGAGAGCACGCCCGCAGAAAGCGCTAAGGCGGCTGAGAGCTCAAAGGCAGCTGAAGGCGCCAAGGCAACTGAGAGCGTCAGAGTAGCTGAGAGCGCTAAGGCGGCTGAGAGCGCCAAGGCAGCGGCCAGAACGTCCGAGCCCGCGCCCGCCAAGCCGGACAGTGCCGCTGCCAAGCGCGGCAGTTCCGCGTCCGGTGAGGAGACTCCAGGCAGGGGAGACACCGCTCCTGCCAAGGAAACGACGGCCAAGGGCAAGTCCGACGGAGAAGGCGCGGCGAAGGCCGGACGGTCGGTCACCGTGAAGGTCATCGTGGGCACCAGCCGCTACCACAGCACCGCCTGCCCCCTCATTCGAGGCGCGGGCGAAACCGGCGTGGAGACCATGACGATCACGCAAGCCGAGTCGGCCGGCCTGACGAGCTGCTCCGTCTGCCAGCACGAGCGCGAGTCCGTCAGCTGACCGACCGCGAGTGGGTCCGCGTGTGTAACCGGCTGAGCGACCGTGAGTTGCCCCGGCTGTACGAGTGGAGTCCGTCGGCTGCGCGACCGTGAGTCGTCCCGGTCGTCACGGACGAGCGCGAGTTTGTGGGTCGGGCGGCCGAGAGTGGGTGGGCCAGAACGGGCCGCGAGGTCGTTCGCTGAGGGACCGCGGGTCTACGGCCGCGAGTCCGTCAGCCGAAGGGGACGCGCCCGCATGGCGCGTCCCACAACGTACGGTTCCGTCAGGCGCGGCGTAGCTGGAACGTCAGCCCCAGGTCCGTGTCCGAGTGTGACGGCAGCCCGTCCTCAGCGCCCTCTGTGACGGTCGTGGCGAGTACCTCGTCCGCCACCACCTGCCATCCCGACCGCAGCGCCTGCGCCGCGGCCGGGTCGGAGGCCGACCACCACAGGGAGATACGGTCGGTGATGGACAGGCCGGTCGACTTGCGGGCTTCCTGTACCAGGCGGATGACCTCGCGCAGCAGGCCGGCCTGGCGCAGCTCGTCGGTCAGCTCCAGGTCGAGCGCCACCGTCTCGCCGGTGCCCGTGTCGACGGCGCCGGTCTCGACGGCCCAGCCGGAGCGGGGCTGCTCGGTGACGATCACGTCGTCGGGGCCGAGTGACACCGTGCCCAGCTCCGGAACGTCCACCGTGGCGGAGGCGCCGGAGCGGAGGGTGCGGGCCAGGGAGGCGGCGTCCACCGTGCCGACGGCCGCCGCCACCAGCTTGGTCTGCGAGCCGAACCGCTTACCGAGGGCCCGGAAGTTGGGCTTGACGGTGTAGGACACGAGATCGGCGCTGAAGCCGGACATGTCCTCGAGAGCCTGGACGTTCAGCTCGTCGGCGATCAGGTCGCGCAGTTCCGGCGGGAGCGAGGGCCAGCCGTGTGCTCCGACCAGGGCCCGGCCGAGCGGCTGGCGGGTCTTGACGCCCGACGAGGCGCGGGCCGAGCGGCCCAGCTCCACCAGCCGCCGTACCAGTGCCATCCGCTCCGACAGCGCGGGGTCGAGCAGGTCGTCGCGTACGGCGGGCCACGAGGTCAGGTGGACGGAGGAGGGCGCGCCGTCGCCGCGCAGCACGTCCCACAGGTAGTCGGTGACGAACGGCGCGATGGGCGCCATCAGCCGCGTGACCGTCTCCAGGCACTCGTACAGCGTCGCGAACGCGTCGGCCGACCCCTGCCAGAAGCGGCGGCGCGAGCGGCGCACGTACCAGTTGGACAGATCGTCGAGGAACTCGGCCAGCCGGCGCCCGGCCCGCTGGGTGTCGAATTCGTCCAGCGCGGCCGTGACCTCGGCCACCGTCCTGTGCAGCTCCGCCAGTGCCCAGCGGTCGAGCAGCGGACGCTCGGCCGCGGGGGTCGCCTGCGCCAGGCGGTCGGGAGACCATGACTCGGCGTTGGCGTAGAGGGTGAAGAAGGAGGCCGTGTTCCAGTACGTCAGCAGGACCTTGCGGACGATCTCCTCAAGGGCGTTGTGCCCTACGCGGCGGGCCGCCCACGGCGAGCCGCCGCAGGCCATGAACCAGCGCAGCGCGTCGGCCCCGTGCTCGTCCATCAGCGGCATGGGCTCCAGGATGTTGCCCAGGTGCTTGCTCATCTTGCGGCCGTCCTCGGCCAGGATGAGCCCGAGGCAGAGCACGTTCTCGTAGGACGACTGGCCGAACACCAGCGTGCCCACGGCCATCAGCGAGTAGAACCAGCCGCGCGTCTGGTCGGTCGCCTCGCAGATGAACTGCGCCGGGTAGACGCCCTCCGGCTTGCCGCGCGCGCCCCACTGGGCGAACGGCATGGAGCCGGAGTCGTACCAGGCGTCGATGACGTCGGGCACGCGGCGGGCCTCGGCCGAGCACGACGGGCAGGGGAAGGTGACGTCGTCGACGTACGGGCGGTGCGGGTCGAGCGCGGAGACGTCGCGGCCGGCGAGCGTGCCCAGCTCCTCCATCGACCCGACGCACGTCACGTGGGACTCGTCTTCGGTGCACACCCACAGCGGCAGCGGGGTCCCCCAGTAGCGGGAGCGCGACAGCGACCAGTCGACGTTGTTGCGCAGCCACTCGCCGAAGCGGCCCCACTTGATGGTGTCGGGGTACCAGTTGGTCTTGGCGTTCTCGGCCAGCATCTGGTCCTTGACCGCGGTGGTCCTGATGTACCAGGAGGGGAGCGCGTAGTAGAGCAGCGGCGTGTGGCAGCGCCAGCAGTGCGGGTAGCTGTGCTCGAAGTGGCCGCCGCGGAACAGCAGGCCGCGGGCGCGCAGGTCCGCGGTGAGGCCCTCGTCGGCGTCCTTGAAGAACTGGCCGCCGACCATCGGCACGTCGTCCAGGAAGCGTCCGTCGGGCCCGATCGGGTTGACGACCGGCATGTCGTAACGCTTGGTCACGGCCAGGTCGTCGGCGCCGAACGCCGGAGCCTGGTGGACCAGCCCGGTGCCGTCCTCGACCGTCACGTAGTCGCCGAGCACCACGTAGTGGGCGCCGGGGATGTCGACCAGGTCGAACGGCCGGGTGTAGGAGGTGTGCTCCAGTTCGCGGCCGGTGAAGCGGGCCACCTCGGTCGCGCCCTCGCCGAGCACCGACAGCAGCGGCTCGGCGACGACCAGGACCTCGCCGTCCGCCGTACGGGCCGCGACGTAGGTCACCTCGGGGTGTACGGCCACAGCGGTGTTGGAGACCAGCGTCCACGGCGTCGTCGTCCACACCAGCAGGGCGGCGCCGAGCTCGCTCAGCGGGCCGGAGGTGACAGGCATGCGCACGTAGACCGACGGGCTGGAGACGTTCTCGTAGCCGCCGGGCTGGCCCAGCTCGTGGTCGGACAGGCCGGTGCCGCAGCGCGGGCAGTAAGGAGTGATGCGGAAGTCGCGGAACAACAGGCCCTTGTCGAAGACGACCTTGAGCGACCACCAGACCGATTCGATATAGGACGGGTCCATGGTCCGATAGGCGGTGGACAGGTCGATCCAGTAGCCCATCCGCTCGGTCATCTGCTCGAAGGCGTCGACATGGCGCAGCACGGATTCGCGGCATTTGGCGTTGAACTCCGCGATGCCGTATTCCTCGATGTCCTTCTTACCGGTGAGGCCGAGCTCTCGCTCGATGCCGACCTCGACCGGCAGGCCGTGGCAGTCCCAGCCCGCCTTGCGCGGCACGCTGAAGCCGCGCATCGACTTGTAGCGGGGGAACAGGTCCTTGAACACCCGGGCCTCGACGTGGTGGACGCCGGGCAGGCCGTTGGCGGTGGGCGGGCCCTCGTAGAAGGTCCAGGAGGGGTTGCCGTCGTTCTGCTCGACGGACCGCTCGAAGATCTTCCCGTCCCGCCACCGGTCGAGGACCTCGCGCTCGAGCGCGGGCAGGTCGACCTGCGCGGGAAGAGGGCGGAAAGAAGGGGAAGACATCTCGGGCGGGCCTCCACGCGATCACTGGCTGACAGGTCGGCGTGAAGGGACGAAGCCGTGCGGCTCCGCGGTACCACCCTTCTTGACCTCAGGTGAGGCCCTCTTCATTTCTTGCTGCGGCCGGGTCTAGTGAGCTCGCGAGAGCCGTTCTTCCGGCGGCTCCGGGGTGATATCCCTCACAGCGGGGCCCCATCAACGCCTTGCAGCTTCACACGATAACGCAGAGTGGACCGCAAAGCTTCCGCGTTTGCAGTGAGCAGGTAGCGAACTCGTAAAGCCCGACAAAGTTGTGGGAACGCGCACGGCAGCGGAGGCGTTGAACCGCCGGGGCGGGATAGTACGGGAGAGGTAAATCGTCCGGCGGGTCGTTTGCTGTTCTGTTATGGGAGACCTAAGCTGCCCGCACCATTTACGGCCTTGGTTCAGCCTGGAGGTAGCACCATGACGCCAGTCACGCAGACCGCTACACCGCCGATGTGGTCGGAGGAGGAGCTCGCCGAGGTCCGCGGCCAGCTGCAGAGCGAGATCGACGAGCTCAACACCGACATTCTTCGCCATGAGTCGGAGATCGCCTCGGGTGACGTCACCCAGGGAGCGGGTGACGACCAGGCGGACGCGGGAGCCAAGACGTATGAGCGCGAACGCGAGATCGCCCTTACCCTGAATGCACGCGACCTGGTCGCGCAGAACGAACGTGCGATCGCCAGGATCGACGCAGGGACCTATGGAGTGTGCGAATCGTGCCACAAGCCGATCGGCAAGGAACGCCTGCAGGCGTTCCCGAGGGCGACGCTGTGCGTGACCTGCAAGCAGAAGGAGGAGCGCCGGTAGAGGGGCGGCGCGGCCGCCTCTTCGCGGTCCTCGTCGTGCTGGCGGTCGTGATCTACGCGGCAGATCTGATCAGCAAGACGATCGTGCTGCGGACGCTCGAGGGCAAGGCGCCCCTGGTGGTGATCCAGGACGTGCTGCAGCTCCGGGTGATCTTCAATTCCGGTGCCGCCTTCAGCCTCGGCACCGGGATGACGATCGTCTTCACGTTCATCGCGACGGGCGTGGTGATCGCGATCCTCCGCACGGCCCGCAAGATGCGCAGCCTGCCGTGGGCGATCACCCTGGGGCTGCTGCTCGGCGGGGCGCTGGGCAACCTGACCGACCGGCTGCTGCGCTACCCCTCCGGCATCGGCAGGTCCATCCAGTTCCAGGGCCACGTGGTCGACTGGATCGAGGTGCTGCCGGGGCACTTCCCGGTGATCGACTACTTCCCGGTGTTCAACGTGGCCGACTCGGCCATCGTGTGCGGCGGGATCCTCGCGGTGATCCTGGCCTGGCGGGGCTACCAGATCGACGGCACCAGGGAGGTCAAGCATGGCTGACCAGCGTAGTCTGGCCGTGCCCGACGGGCTGGAGGGTGAGCGGCTCGACGCCGCGATCTCGCGGCTGTTCGGCTTCTCCCGCACCCGCGCCGCCGAGCTGATCGTCGCGGGCGAGGTGCTCGTCGACGGCCGCTCGCCCGCCAAGTCCGACCGCGTGCACGCCGGCGCCTGGCTCGACGTGACGCTCCCGCCGCCGGTCAGCATGCCGATGCCGGTCGCCGAGCCGGTTCCCGGCATGGCGATCGTGTACGAGGACGACGACATCGTCGTGGTCAACAAGCCCATCGGGGTGGCCGCCCACCCGACGGTCGGCTGGACGGGACCGACCGTGATCGGCGGCCTGCTCGGCGCCGGCCACACGGTCGCCACCAGCGGCGCGGCCGAGCGGCAGGGCATCGTGCACCGGCTCGACGCCAACACGACCGGCGCCATGGTCGTGGCCAAGAGCGAGCACGCCTACTCCCACCTCAAGCGCGCCTTCAAGGAGCGTACGGTCGACAAGCGCTACCACGCGCTCGTGCAGGGCCATCCCGACCCGTTCAGGGGCACGGTCGACGCGCCCATCGACCGGCACCCGTCCGGCGACGGCAGGTTCGCCGTGGTCGCCGGGGGCAAGCCGTCGGTCACCCATTACGACACGATCGAGGCGTTCCGGGCAGCCTCGCTGCTGGACATCAAGCTGGAGACCGGCCGCACGCACCAGATCCGGGTGCACATGGCCGCGCTCCGCCACCCATGCGTGGGCGACCTGATGTACGGCGCCGACCCGACGATCTCCGCCCGGCTGGGCATCACGCGGCAGTGGCTGCACGCGGTGTCACTCGGCTTCGAGCACCCGAGCTCGGGCGAGTGGCTGTCGTTCTCCACCGACTACCCGGATGACCTGCGGCGGGCCCTCGACATCGTGCGCGAGGAGTCCTGACCGGCCGATTACTCGGCGGCGTCCTCGCTGTCGTCGGCAGGGGGGACATCGGTGGGCTCGGTGGCCTTCTTCGTGGTCTTGGTGTTCTTCTCGGGGGTCTTGCTCTTGCTGGGCGTGGCCGAGGCCTTCTCGGTCGGCTTGTTCTTCGTCGGCGTGCCGGTTGGGCTCGGGGTGGGCTCCCCGGTCCGGCCTGTGGGGGCCGGGGTGTCCTGCCGTACCGGGTTCTGGTAGGTGGTCGGCCGCGTGCGCGTCGGCGCGGGGGTCGGGCCCGAAGGGCTGACGCTGGAGGTGCGCACCACGGCCGGGACCGTCGTCGGTGAGCGGACGCCGGTCTGCCGGTTCGTCCACCACGCCGCGCCCGCGGTCAGGACCGCGAGAGCGAGCGTGCACGCCGCCACCGCGGTCAGCGGCGGCCGGCGTTTCCTCCCGGGCGCGGCTGTGCCGGGGCCCGCCACTGGGGCCGCTTCATCCACCGGGTCGGGCGCGGACATGGCGCCGGGCCCGGCCATCGCGCCCGCGTCCGCCGCCGCGTCCCGTACAGGCACCTGGAGCGGCACCGGGATGCCCACCGGCGCGGTGGACTCCACGGAATCGCTGATCATCACGCGGTGCAGCCGGTGCTCGGCCTCGTCCAGCGTCATCCGCTCGGCCGGGTCCTTGCGCAGCAGCCCGAGTATGACCGGGGCCAGCATGCCCGCGCGGGCCATCGGGGCCGGCTCGGAGTGCAGGACCGCGCCCAGCGTGGCCAGCGCGTGCGGGCGCTGGAACGGCGAGTGGCCCTCGACGGCGAAGTACAGGGTCGCGCCCAGCGCCCACAGATCCGAGGCGACGCGTGCCTCGCCGCCCGCCGCCCGCTCGGGCGCCATGAACGCGGGCGTGCCGACCAGCACCCCGGTCCTGGTGACGGGCGTCTCTCCCTCGGTGGTGGCGATGCCGAAGTCGGTGAGCACCGCCCGGCCGTCCTCGGTCAGCAGCACGTTGTCCGGTTTGACGTCGCGGTGCAGGACCCCGGCGGCGTGCGCCGCGCGCAGCGCCTCCAGCAGCTGCACCCCGATGTCGGCGGCGTCGGCCGGTGGCATCGGGCCGTCGTCGCGCACCATCTCGCCGAGGGTGCGCGAGTGGATGAGCTGCATGACGATCCACGGGTGGCCATGCTCTTCGAGCACGTCGTAGACGGTGGCGACGCCGGGATGCGCCACCCGCCCCGCGGCTCTGGCCTCGCGGAAGGTACGGACGCTGAACACGTCTCGCTCGGGGTCGGTCAGGTCCGGAGGGGGATGGATCTCCTTCACCGCCACGTCCCTGCCGAGCACTTCGTCATGGGCCTGCCAGACGGTTCCCATCCCACCCTGGCCGATGGTCTTGATCAGCCGGTAACGTCCACCGACCAGCAGCGCAGAATCGGACATGCCTCCGCGCCTACCCGATAAAGACCCGGACAAGCGCGGTGATTGCTGCCGCTGTGGCCAGAATGACCAGGAATGGGGCGCGGAGCAGGAGCGCCACCACGGCCGCGCACAGCCCGGCCGTCCGGGCGGGGTCGAAGCGCAGCTCGCCGTGCTCGGCGAACATCTGCACCGCGATCAGCGCGGCCAGCAGCGCCACGGGCACCAGTTCGGCGAAGCGGCGGACCCGGGGATGGTCGAGCACCCGGCGCGGCGCCGCCAGCCCGGCCAGTTTGAGCGCGTAACACCCGGCGCACACCGCCGCGATCGCCCACCACAGCGTCATCGGACCAGCACCACCAGGACGACGACCGCCGACAGCAGCACCGGCACGCCAGGCGGGAAGAACGGGGTGGCGCACAGCGCGACCGCCGCGCCGGCCACCGCCAGCCACCTGAGCTGGACGCTGCCCGCCAGGCGCGGCCACAGGATGGCCAGGAACGTGGCCGGGCCGACCACGTCCAGCCCGAACATCCCCGGATCACCGAGGAACGACGTGCCGAGCGCTCCGGCCAGCGTGGTGAGGTTCCAGGTGACGTACAGGCTGGCGAACGTGATCGTGAATCCGACGCGCGCCGTCTCGGGCGACGGCTGGGCGAGTGTGACGGCGGTGGTCTCGTCGATCACGCCCTGCGCGGCGAGCAGCCTGCGCGGGCCGCGTACCCGCAGCAGATCGGCCAGGCGCAGCCCGTAGAGGGTGTTGCGGCCGCCCAGCAGCAGCGCGCCCGCGGCGGCCGCCACCAGATCGCCGCCCGCGCCCACCGCGCCGGCCAGCGCGAACTGCGAGGCGCCGGTGAACGCCAGCAGGCTCAGCACGCACGCCTGCGCCACGCTGAGGCCCGCGGTGATGGCCGCGGCGCCGAAGGCGAGCCCGGACAGCCCCACGGCCAGGCCCACGCCCAGACCGTCCCGTATGGCGGCGGAACGGTGTGTTGTCTGTTCCATGCAGGTGACGCTAGGTGAGGTGGGGATCGCCAGTCTTGTACGTTCCTGCCGCACGTTGGTAGGCCGCGGGTGGAACGCCCACGATGCGCTTGAAATGGCGGTTCAGGTGAGCCTGGTCAGTGAAGCCCACTTCGGCGGCCACCTGCGCCGGCCGTACCCCCGAGTTCAGGAGGTGGCGCGCCCGCTGGATCCGCAGCGAGGTCAGGTAGGCGTGCGGCGGCAGGCCGGTCGCCGCCTTGAACGCGCGCAGCAGCGGGAACGGCCGCGCCCCGACGGTCAGCGCGAGATCGTCCAGCGACGGCGGGTCCACCAGGCTCTCGTGCAGCAGGTCCAGCGCCTCGGCGACCGCCCGCCCGCCCTCGGCGGGCAGAACGGCGGACGGGCGCGGCGTGGCGTGCCGGATCAGCAGGCGGGCGAAGAAGCCGCGCATCAGCGACTGGGCGGCCAGCGCGTCACCGCGCTCGGCGGTCAGGTGTGCCCGGCTGAGCAGCGTCGCCACCGCCGGGTCCCGCACCACCTGCTCGGGGAAGAACGGCGTCGCGTACGGCAGGCCGAGCTCGGCCGCGAGCTCCGAGAGCGCCTCCACCGACGGGTAGAGCATCCGGTACGACCAGCCGCCCGCCATCCCGGGTTGGCCGGTGTGCACCGAGTCCGGGTTGACCAGCACCACTTCGCCCGCGCCAGCCCGGTGCAGGCTGCCCCGGTAGTCGAACTCCTCCACGCCCTGGAGGATGAGGCCGATCGCGTAGCCGTCGTGCACGTGCCGGGCGAAACGGTGGGTGACGTAGCGGGCCTTGAGCAGGTCCACCTGGGGCACCGCCGGGTGCCGCCAGAAGAGCGCCTGTTCCTGCTCCATGGCCGTCACTCGGGCCTGAACGTCTTGACGAACTGGTCGAAGTAGCGCCGGTCCTGGTCCCAGCGCGCGTCGGTCGTGTCCCAGTAGAGGGCGTAGTGGCGGCCGTCGGCGGTGCGGAAGCCCCGGTTGATCACGTGGATCAGCGTGCCGCCACGCTGCCGGGTGAACTCCCAGTCGGCGGCCGGCCGGCCGAGGTAGGTCGTGGACCTGATGGCGATCCGGTCATAGCCGACGAACTCGCCCTTGGCCTGGATCTCCTTCTCCAGCTCCACCCAGGCGCGCGCGGGATCGGCCATGGGCTTCTCGGGGACGGTCCACTCGACGATCAGCATGCCCGGCGTGCCGGGGCCGGTGACGGTGATGCTGTCCCTGCTGGGGCTCTTCTTGGCCTGCCAGCCCTGGGGGATGCCGATCGAGAAGTCCCCGGCGGAGTTGGCGAGCCGGCGCCAGCCGGTGGGCAGACGTGGCGTGGCGGGGGTGGTGGACGGTTCGGGGGTGTCCGTGGGGGTGGACGACGGCTCGCGGCTGGGGGTCGAGGTGGGTGTCGGGGCCGGGGTGCTCACCGGGGGCGACTGGGAGGTGGTGACGACGTACCAGCCGCCCGTGCCCAGCGCCGCGACGGCGAGCACGGCCGCGGGCACGCCCAGGAACCACCCACGCCGCCGGGCCCGCAGGGAAACGGTCCCCGCGGGCCCCCGATCGCCAGGCCCGGTCACGTCCGACCCGGACGCGCCAGGGCCGGGCGGGGGCGCCGGAGGTCCGGCATATCCGTACGGGGCGGGCTCGGACGCGGCGGCCCGCAGCAGATGGGCGGCCTCGTCGGCGGACATGCGCGCGGCCGGGTCCCGCTGCAGCAGGCCCATGATCACCGGGCCGAGCACGCCCGCCCTGGCCGGCTGTCCGGGCAGATCGCGCAGCACCGCCGCGACCGTGGCCGCCCATGAGTCCCGTTTGAACGGCGGCACACCCTCGACTGCCGCGTACAGCGTCGCGCCCAGCGACCACAGATCGGACTCGGGCCGGGCGGGCTCACCGTTGAGGCGTTCGGGCGGCATGTAGGCGGGCGTGCCCACCAGGCCCCCGGTGGCCGTCAGACCGGCCTCGGCCTCCAGCGAGGCGATGCCGAAGTCGGTGAGCACCACCCGGCCGTCGTCGGCGAGCAGCACGTTCTCGGGCTTCACGTCGCGGTGCAGCACACCGGTCGCGTGCGCGGCCCGCAGCGCGTCGAGCACCCGGCCGCCGATCAGCGCGGCCTGCGCGACCGGCAGCGGCCCGTGCTCGCGGATCACCTCGGCCAGCGACCGCGAGCGGATCAGCTGCATGACGATCCACGGGCGGCCGCCCTCCTCGACGACGTCGTGGATGACGATCACCGAGGGGTGGTCGAGGCGGCCCGCCGCCCTGGCCTCCCTGATGGTCCGGCGATTGAGCTCGGCCCGCTTGTCGTCACCGACGCCGGTGTAGCGGACCTCCTTGATCGCGACCGTACGGTCGAGCAGCTCGTCGTAGGCACGCCAGACCACGCCCATCCCGCCCTCGCCGAGCGGTTCGATGAGCCGGTAGCGGTTGCTGACCTGCCTTTCCACGCAGAAAAGCCTACTTCGGGATGAAGGTCGCGGCGAACGTGTCGAAGAAGTGCTTGTCCTTCTTCCACCGACTGGAGAGGTTGTGCCAGTAGATCGCGTAGCCGCGGCCGTTGGCGATGAAGCCGCGGTTGCGGACCCTGGTCGGGCCGGTGTTGGTGTTCCAGGTGAAGTCCCAGTCCGCCGCGCCGTCCATGTAGTCGACCGCCTTGATGCTGATCTTCTTGTAGCCGCCGAACCCGTATTTGGCGGTCTTCTCCTGCCTCTTCCAGTCCTTGACGGGGTCCTTGCCGGGGTTCTCCGTCATCTCGAACATGATGTACGCGTTGCTGCCCGCGCCCTTGCCGTGGAACGCGATCTGGTTGCTGCTGTGTCTGTACTTCGTCCAGCCCTTCGGCAGCGCGACGGAGAACTTCAGCTTCTTGTTGGTGTACATCTTCCAGCCCTCCGGCGCCGAGGCGGCCGTCTTGGTGGGCTTGGGCGTGGCCGTTGGCGTCGGAGACGGGGGTGGGGTGGACGGCGGGGCGCTGCTCGGCGGGTTCTTCGTCGGATCGGCGGTGGCCGTCGGCTGCTTGGCGGACTCCTTGGGAGATGAGGTGACGGACGCGGACTTCGTATCGCCGTCTTCAGGGCTGCCCTTGGCCGAGCGCAGGCCGAGATAGCCGCCCAGACCCGCCACGAGCACGACCGCGACGAGCACGCCGATGATCGGGCCCCACCGGCGGCCGTCGGGCCTGACGGCGTTCCTGGTGGACGGGAGCTGCTCCTCGCCACGGTCGCCGGTCGCCGGGGTGAACCGTAAACCGGTCTCGGGGACGGGGGCGTCCGGGACCACCAGGTCGGGGTCGGTCGGAGTCTCGTCCACGGCGGGCGGGATCACCGCGGTCGGCGCGGGCGCCGACATCGGGGACTTCCGTGGCCGTTGCTGCGTGATGACGGCCCGCAGCAACTCGCCGGTCTCCTCGTAACCGAGGCGCTGCACCGGCTCCTTGGTCAGCAGGCCGCTGATCACGCCGGAGAGCGGCCCGGCATGGGGCGCCGGGTCGGGTTCGTCGGTCAGTACGGCGTGCATGGTCGCGAGCGCCATTCCGCGCTCGTGTGGCGAGCGGCCTTCCACCGCCGTGTACAGGGTCGCGCCGAGCGACCACAGGTCCGACTCGCGCCGCGCGGGCAGCCCTTTGAGCCGCTCGGGCGCGATGAACGCCGGAGTGCCCGCCAGCCCCGTCACCGTGAGCTGCGTCTCCGTCTCCAGCGTCGCGATGCCGAAGTCGGTGAGCACCACCCGGCCGTCATCGGCGAGCAGCACGTTCTCCGGCTTGACATCCCGGTGCAGGACGCCGGCCTCGTGCGCGCGGTGCAGCGCGTCGAGTACGGCCAGGCCGATCTCAGCCACCCGTTTGGGCGGCAACGGCCCGTCCTGCTTGATCACTGCTCCCAGGGAGCGTGACTGGACGAGCTGCATAACGATCCAGGGACGACCGTCCTCTTCGATCACGTCATGTACGACGATCACGTTGGGGTGCTCGAACCTGGCCGCGGCCCTCGCCTCGCGCATCGTGCGCCGGTTCAGCAACTGCACTTCGTCACCCAGGGCGGCGGCGTATCTGACCTCCTTGACCGCGACGGTGCGGTCGAGAAGTTCGTCATGGGCTCGCCAGACGATGCCCATGCCACCTCTGCCGATGGGTTCCTGCAGTTGGTAACGACCGGCGATGCGGCGTCCGTCCCGCTTGCGATCCGACATCAACGGCCTCGTACCCTCCTCTAGGCCAAGAAATACTCCCATAGCGAGGGATCAACGGCGACTCGCCTGAAGGCTAGTCCGCTATGTGAGAAGGGAAGTCCAGCAGGTGGAGGACCGGGTGTAAGGTTCAGACATGACTTGTCGCTACGCGTTTACCGAGCCGGCTCCGGGAGGGCCGGTCGGCTAGCGACACCCGGAGTCGGCAACAGGCAGAGACGCCATCGTCTCTGCCTTTTTGATTTCCCGCCGGTTCCAGGGGAGCCGGCCGATGTGGGGAGCCGAAATGTCATCGACCTTGGAACGGCACGTGGTCACCGTGGGCGGGCTTCGGGTGGGCGACGGCCCGGCCGTGGTGATCAGCCGGACCAGCCTGCGCGGGCCGGGCGGTGCCACCGAGATGTGGCGCGCGCGTGACGGGGTGACGCTGGTCGAGCCGGGCTCGGCGGCCGACCTGCCGGCGATCGCCGGGGCGGCCGACGGGGTGGTCATCGGGGCGGCGTGGACGCGCGACATCCCGCTGGTGCGGGCCGTGGCCGGGCTGGGACTGCCGGTGGTGGTGGAGCGCAGGGCGTCGGCGACGCTGGAGGAGTGGCTCGGGCTGGCCGACTACTGCGCCCTGGAGTGCGACGACCGGGTGATCCTGTGCGAGACGGGACGGCTGGACCTGGGGTTGCTGCGGGCCGCGCGGGCGGCGTCGGGGCGGCCGGTGCTCGCGGACGTGAGCGCGGACCTCGGGCTGTCCGCGGCGGTGGTGGCGGCGGGCGCCGACGGCCTGATCGTGTCCCGCCCTCCGGCGGACGGGCCGGAGGGCGGCACGGGCGACGCCCACCGTGCGGATGAGCGCGGCGCAGCCGGTGAGGCGGGCGTACGGCTGGCGGAGGAGGCGGTCACGCTCGTCGGGCCGCTGGTCCGTCCTGAGACCCCCGCCACGCTGCCCGAGTGCAGGCAGGCGATCGACCGGGTGGACGCGGCGCTGGCCACGTTGCTGGAACGCCGTGCCGCGCTCGCCGGGATCGTGCAGACCCTCAAGCCGGTCGGCGGCTTCGCGGGCCGGGACATGGGGCGCGAGCAAGCGCTCGTCGCCCGGATGGCCAACCGCGCCCCCGAACTGGGCGAGGCCCGGCTGGCGCCCATCATGAACGCCGTCATCGAGGCGGGCCTGAGCCTTGCCGAAGAACGGTCGGCCGCCGGTTAGAAGCGGCTGTCGGTGGGGGCCGGGGTCGTCAGGCGGAAGTTGTTCATCGGCCGCCCCGGCCCGGCCGCGATCCGCGCGTTGATCAGCTCGGCGAACCGCCGGTACCCCGCCCCGGTCGGATGGAAGCTGCGGCTGTTGACGACGAGTTCGTCCAGGTCCAGCGCCAGCCCGTTCAGGTACGGGTCGGGCCGCCCCGCCTCGTGCCCGTCGAAGGCGTCGTAGGCGTCGATGTACTCGACGCTCCCCGTGCCCCCGAACGCCACGATCTCCCGGTCGAACTCCGCGGTCACCCGCGCCGCGACATCGTTGAGCTGCCGGGTCATGCCGTTGAGCCAGCGCTGGTCCTCGACGGTCAGATTGTCGATCCCGTCCGGGGGCGCGGCGGGGAACGGCCGGGGATAGCCGAGCACGATGATGCGCGCGCTCGGTGCCCGGCGTCTGAGCTCCCGCAGCACCTTCGTCATGCTCGGCCCCAGCGCCGCGATCCGCTTGGTCACCTCGGACTGCTGGTCGAGGCAGGCCGAGGACCAGGGCAGCTTGACGATGCAGCCGGTGAGCACGCTGGTGAACCCGGCGTCGTTGCCGCCGATGCTGAGCGTCACCAGGCTGGCGGCGGCGCCCACGCGCTCGATCTGCGGCTGCTGGCCGTACTGGCCGGAGAAGAGCTGGCCGGTGGTGGCGCCGCTGCAGGCCCAGAAGGCGCTGCCGCCGCCGAACCGGTGGGCGCCCGCGACGAGCGGCACGTAGGAGCCCGGCGAGCGGTGGCAGCGGTCGGCGCCGCTGTTGATCGGCCGCGCGGCGCGGTCGTAGACGCCCTCGCCGGAGGAGTAGGAGTCGCCCAGCGCCACGTACGTGCCGCTCTGCGCGGCCTGTACCGGCGTCAGGCGGGTCAGGACCGGGAGCCGGCCGTGCGGCGGCCCGGCGGGGCAGCCCGCGCCGATGGTGGCGCAGGCCAGCGACGTGTAGAGGCCCAGGGGAGCCCCCGCCAGGGCCAGCGCGGCACCGAGGAGCGCGGCCGCGGTGACCTGGACGATCTTCCATCTCGTCCCGTTCAGCGCGGCCTCCCGAGCGGCGACAATGTAGCGACAAACTCCGCCAGGAAGCCTAATCGACGAGTGATCGACGCGGCCCGCCCCTGAGGGTGAGGATCCCGATCCCGTACCGGCGCCGACGGGGTGGCGGCTTGAGCGACAATCGGAACGTGACCGCACCGCACTACCTGACCGCGACCGAGATGGCCCACCTGGTCAAGACCCGCCAGGTGAGCGCCGTCGAGCTGGTCCAGGCCCACCTCGACCGCATCGAGCAGACCAACCCTCAGGTCAACGCCATCGTGACGCTGGTCGCCGAGCAGGCGCTCGACGCCGCCGAGGCGGCCGACGCCGGTGAGGCGACGGGGCCGCTCCACGGGGTGCCGGTGGCGCACAAGGACCTCGTCGACACCAAGGGCATCCGCACCACCTACGGCTCGCCGCTCTACGCCGACCACGTTCCCGACAAGGACGACGTGATCGTGGAGCGGCTCCGGGCGGCCGGGGCGATCCTGGTGGGCAAGACCAACACGCCGGAGTTCGGCACCGGCTCCCACACCGTCAACGAGGTGTTCGGGGCCACCCGCAACCCCTACGACCTGACCCGGTCCGCCGGAGGCAGCAGCGGCGGGGCGGCGGCGGCGCTGGCGTCCGGGATGGTGCCGCTCGCCGGCGGATCCGACATGGGCGGGTCGCTGCGCAACCCGGCCTCGTTCTGCAACGTGGTGGGGCTGCGGCCGACGCCGGGCCGGGTACCCGCCCTGTCGGAGCAGGCCGCCTGGTACACGCTGTCCGTTCCGGGGCCGATGGCCAGGACGGTCGACGACCTGACGCTGATGATGTCGGTTATTTCGGGATTCGACGCTCGCTCGCCGTACTCGATCACCGAGGACTTCACCCCCGACGAGCGCGACGTCGCGGGGCTGCGTGTGGCCTGGAGCCCCGACCTGGGCGGGCTGCCGGTGGACCCCGGGACGGCGGCGGTCACCGCGACCGCGCCCGGTGTGTTCGAGCGGCTCGGCGCGCGCGTCGAGCAGGTCGAGCTGGACCTGTCCGAGGCCGAGGACGCCTTCCGCGTCTACCGGGCGTGGTACTACGCGCTGGCCTTCGGCGAGCTCGACGGGCTGGGCGCCAACACCAGCTGGAACGTCGAGCAGGGCCGCAAGGTCACCGGCGCCGACCTGGCCAGGGCCGAACGGTCGCGCAGCGTCCTCTACCACCGGATGGCGGCCTTCTTCGACACCTACGACGTGCTGATCGCGCCCGTCAGCCAGGTGCCGCCGTTCCCCGTCGAGGACCCCTACGTGAGTGAGATCAACGGGGTGCGGCTGCCCGACTACCTGGCGTGGATGCGGTCCGCCTACTGGATCAGCGTGCTGCACGCGCCGGCCGCGTCCGTCCCCGCCGGGTTCACGCCGTCGGGGCTGCCGGTCGGCGTGCAGATCATCGGCCGGCCGTTCGCCGACGCCACGGTGCTGCGCGCGGCCCGCGCCTTCGAGCAGGCCACCGGACACGGCCTGCGCCGCCCGCCCCTCTGAGCGCTGACGGTGAACCGCGTCAGCCGAGCCCGTACGGCTTGCGCAGCGGCGACTCGCGATACCCGTGCATGCCCTCCATCAGCCCGAAGAAGGCCACCGCGACCAGCGGCCAGGACACGATCACACCCGTGGCCGTCAGCGTCAGCGAGCCGGGGACGATCTTCACCCCGGGCGTGGCCGCCGCCTCCACGACCACCACCCCGAGCGTGAACGTCGACCCCACCCAGAGCGTGAGGAAGGCCGCCAGCACCCCGCCGGCGCCGAGCCCCAGCAGCACGGCGAGCTGGTGCCGCCGGCCGAGGAACCACGCGAGCGCGCCACAGGCCAGCCCGAGCCCGCCGGTGATCACCGCGTACCATCCGTCAGCGCTGATCAGCGCCTGTGTGGACGGATCCGCCAGTATCGGCCCCTCCGCCGTGACCTGGTACGGCGCGCGAGGGGACAGGTGTGACCACAGCAGCCCGGCCAGTACGGCCAGGGTGGCGAGCGTGAGGACAGTAACCGCAAATGCGCGCACATGCCTCGCCACGCCGCTCCCCCTCACATTCGCGTCTGAATCAGGTCGATCGTATCTCCCGGCTAGGCTCACTTCGTGATTGAAGACAAGGTCTGGATGATCGAACCCTCCGGCCCGCTCCGGGGTGACGTCGAGGTACGCGGCTCCAAGAACGCCGTGTCCAAGCACATGGTCGCGGCCATGCTGGGCACCGGGGAGAGCATCATCCACAACGTTCCCGAGGTCGGCGAGGTCGGCATCACGGCGGCGATGCTCGACGCGCTGGGCATCAACGTGGAGATCAAACGGGGGGAGATCCACATCGGGCAGGGCCCGGAGATCAGACCGCGGGTGCCCGACGCGTTCACCGGGCTCAACCGCATCCCCATCCTCATGCTGGGCCCGCTGCTGCACCTGGCGGGGGAGGCGTTCGTGCCGCTGGTCGGCGGCGACCCCATCGGCCGGCGGCCGGTGAACTTCCACGTCGAGGCGCTGCGCGCGATGGGCGCCGAGGTCGAGGTGGGCGACACCGGGATCTTCGCCAAGGCCAAGCGCCTGAACGGGACCCGGCTGGAGCTGCCGTATCCGAGTGTCGGGGCGACCGAGACGATCCTCATGTCCGCCGTGCTGGCCGAGGGCAAGACCGTGGTGAAGAACGCCGCGATGGAGCCCGAGGTCGTGGAGCTGGCGCTGTTCCTGCAGCGGATGGGCGCCAGGATCGAGCTCTCGCCCGACCGCAGGATCGTCATCGAGGGCGTCGAGCGGCTCCATGGCGCCTCCATCTGGCTGGCGGGCGACCGCATCGAGGCGTTCTCCTACCTCGCGGCGGGCCTGATCACCGGCGGCGAGGTGCGCGTGCACGGCTGCCCGCAGGACCGGCTGGTCACCGCGATCACCACGCTGGCCCGCATGGGCGCCCAGTTCGACATCAACGACGAGTACCTGTGCGCCACCGCGCCGCCCGAGGGGCTGCGCGCGGCGGCCGTGCAGACCGACACGCACCCCGGGTTCATGACCGACTGGCAGACGCCGCTCATGGTGCTGTTCACGCAGAGCCAGGGCATGTCGGTGCTGCACGAGACCGTCTTCGAGAACCGCCTGGTGTACGTCCCTGCGCTGCAGAAGATGGGCTGCGAGATCGAGGTGTTCGACCAGTGCCTGGGCGGCCCGGCCTGCCGCTACCACGACACCAACGCCAGGCACTCGGCCGTCGTGCGGGGTGTGTCGCAGCTGCGGGGCGCGGACGTGACGCTGCCCGACATCCGGGCCGGGTTCTCGGCCGTGCTGGCCGCCGCGGTGGCCGACGGCACTTCGACGCTGCGCGGCGTCAACCACATCGAGCGGGGCTATCACCAGCCGTTCGAGCAGTTCGCGTCACTCGGTCTGAATATCAGCAGACAACAGTAAAGACGGGGAAGCCGGTGTTTGCCGGTGTTCCCCGGGCCGCAGATCATCTGAGTGACTGTGCTCAGATCCATCGGCGTGCTCGCCGTGGCCGGGGCGATCGGCGGCTTCCTGGCGGCGGCGCTGGCCGCGCCGGTGGTGACCGGGGCGGGCCTGTCCGCCAAGAACGTCGCCCTGACGTTCGTCGACCTGCCGCCCGCGCCGCGTGAGGAGCCGCTCTCCCAGGTGACCAGGCTCCTCGACCGCAACGGCAAGCAGTTCGCCCAGTTCTACGAGGCCAACCGGACGACGGTCCGGCTCGACCAGGTGGCGCCGGTGATGCGCCAGGCGATCGTGGCCATCGAGGACGCCCGGTTCTACGAGCACGGCGGCCTCGACGTCAAGGGCACGATCCGGGCGCTGCTCACCAACACGCAGGCGGGCGGGATCAAACAGGGCGGCTCATCCCTCACCCAGCAACTGGTGAAGAACATCCTGGTGGAGGCCGCCCGCACCGACGCCGAGCGCGACCGGGCCCGCGCGCCCAACCTGGGCAGGAAGATCACCGAGCTGCGGTACGCGCTGGCGATGGAGGAGAAGTACCGCAAGGACGAGATTCTTGAGAAATATCTGAACATCGCGTACTTCGGCGCCGGCGCCCACGGCGTCGAGGCGGCGGCCAGGCGGTTCTTCTCGACCACGGCCGCCCGCCTCACCCTGACCCAGGCGGCCACGCTGGCGGGGGCCGTCCGCGTGCCGTACTCGACCGATCCCTCGCTGGGCGACAGGCAGCAGGCCCGGCTTCGGCAGCGGCGCGACATCGTCCTGGACCGGATGGCCGGGGTGGGCCTGATCACGCGGCAGGAGGCGACCGCGGCTCAGCGGACCGGGCTCGGTCTCCGGCTGCACCCGGAGCCCGGCGGCTGCGCGGAGAGCGCCTATCCGTACTACTGCTATTACGTGCAGCGGGAGCTGCTGACCAACCCGGCGTTCGGCAACACCGCGGCCAAGCGGCAGGCCAGGATGAGCAGGGGCGGGCTGGTGATCCGTACGAGCCTCGACCCGCTGGCGCAGCGGGCCGCCGAGCAGGCCATCCAGCGGCGGGTACGGCCCGAGGACACCGAGGTGGCCGCCGAGGCCATGGTCGAGCCGGGCACCGGGCGGATCACGGCGATGACCGCCAGCAAGCGCTTCGGCCGCAACCCGGGCAACAGGAAGAACGGGGCCAGGACCACGTTCAACCTGGCGGCCGACGTGCTGCACGGCGGCGGGCAGGGGTTCCAGGCGGGCTCCACGTTCAAGGTGTTCACCCTGGCCACGGCGTTGCGGCAGGGGTGGCGGTTCGGGGACGGCTTCCAGACCCCGGGGGAGTTGACGCCTGGGCAGGGCTATCGCGACTGCCAGGGCAGGCGCGTCAACGACCCGAAGACGACCGTCTACAACGCCAGCGGCGAGGGCACCGGCGGCCCGCACAGCCTGGAGACCGGCACCTGGAAGTCGGTCAACATCTTCTACATGATGCTGGAGCGCAAGGTCGGCCTCTGCAACGTGGTCAAGACCGCCAAGGCGCTGGGCATCTCCCGAGCCGACGGGACGCCGCTGCGCGAGGTGCCCACGTTCACGCTCGGGGTGAACGAGATGGATCCGGTGACGGTGGCGGCGGGGTTCGCGGCGTTCGCGGCCAGGGGGAGGTACTGCCGGCCGCTGGCGATCGTGGAGATCACCGACCGGGCCGGCGAACGCACCCAGGTGCCGCCCGCCTGCGAGCAGGGCATCGAGCGGGAGGTGGCCGACGCGGTCAACTGGGTGCTGAGCGGCGTCTTCACCCAGGGCACCATGCGCGGGCAGAGCCTCGACCGTCCCGCGGCGGGCAAGACGGGCACGAACAACGGCTACACCTCGGCGTGGTTCGCCGGCTACACCCCGGATCTGGCGGCGGCGGTCAGCGTCGGCGACATCAGGGGCGCCTACCGCTACCCCCTGCGGGACGTGGAGATCGGCGACGACTACTACGGCGCCGTCCAGGGCGCGTCGCTACCGGGCCCGATCTGGATCGACTCGATGCGGGCGGCCCTGCGGCGTACCCGGCCGTCGGGTTTCCCCGGTCCTGACATGTCCCGCTTCGGCGGCGGGTTCACTCCGGGCCTGAAGGAGGCTCTGGAGGCGGAGGCGAAAGCCCGCCGCGACCAGGACCGGACGATCGCCCACCGCCGGCGCTTCGCGTTCCCGTGGCCGCCGTTCCATCGCCGCGACTTCCTGGAACCACGGCATCGCCGTGACGTCCCGGGACAGCGCCAGCGGCGTCACAGGGTCAACTGGCGCTACCGATAGCGGCGGTGACGGCGCCGGTCAGCGAGATGAGGTTGGCCGGCGCGGTCTCGATCTGCAGCCCCCGCTTGCCCGCGGAGAAGTAGATCGTGCCGAACTCCAGAGCCGACGCGTCGACCACGGTCGGCAGCCTTTTGCGCTGGCCGAGCGGGCTGATGCCGCCGACGACGTAGCCCGTGACGCGCTCGACCTTCGCCGCGTCGGCCATGGCCGCCTTCTTGGCGCCGAGCGCCGCCGCCAGCGCCTTGAGGTCGAGCTTGCCCGACACCGGCACGACCGCCACCGCGAGCCCGCCCTCGACCTCGGCCACCAGCGTCTTGAAGATCTGCTCGTGCGGCACGCCGAGCGCGTCGGCCGCCTCCTCGCCATAGGCCTGCGCGTTGGCGTCGTGCGCGTACGGGTGAAGGGTGAACTCCGCCTTGGCCTTCGCCAGCGCCACCGTGGCCGGAGTGCCCCCTGGGGCTTTCGCTCTGCTCACAGGATGCCATTGTAGCGAATCTACAATGTAAAGGCGCGGCCCGGGGTGTACCCGAGGGCTCGCCGGAACGCGTCGATGAAAGCGCTGGCGGAGGCCCAGCCGCAGCGGTGCGCGACGGTGGTGACCGGGGTGCCGTCGGCCAGCAGCAGCAACGCGTGATGCAGGCGGAGCTGCGTACGCCACTGCGGGAACGTCATCCCCAGCTCGCCCCGGCAGAGCCGGGCGAGCGTGCGGTCGCTGGTGCCGGCCTGCCTGCCGAGCTGCGCGAGCGTACGGCGGTCGGCCGGGTCGTCGTGCAGGATCGCGCAGACGGCGGCCAGTCGCGGGTCCCTGGCCGTGGGCAGGTGGAACGGCTGCTCGGGGGAGCGGCGCAACTGGTCCAGCAGGACGGCCCGCAGCCGCTGCCGCTCGGCGCCGCCGTCGTCGGGGTCCTGGGTGTAGGCGATGATCAGCTCGCGCAGCAGCGGGCCGACGGCGAGCACGGCGGGCCGCTGGAGGTTCAGGGGGTTGTCGGCGACGGGCAGGCCGACGAGCCGCAGGTCGGTGTCGCCGTGCGCGCGGTGCTCGTGGACGGTGCCGGCCGGGACCCAGATGGCCCGGTTGGCCGGGGCCACCCAGGTGCCCGCGCTCGTCGTCACCGACAGGACGCCCCGGCAGGCGTAGGTGATCTGGTGGGTGTCGTGGCGGTGCGCGTCGATCCCGGTGCCCGGCGCCAGCGGCCGTATGCCGGTGGGCGCCTCCGGAAGATGGCGGATTTCCATGATGGATTGGCATTTTATCGGAAGCGGGCCACCTGGTCACGGGGTGACGATCGAGGCGTGAAGGCGAACAGGATCGTGATGCTGGCCGTGGGCCATGCCGGTGTGGACGTTTATCAGGGGGCGGTCCCGGCTCTGGTGCCCTTCCTCGTGGCGCAGCGCGGATACGGGTATGTGGCCGCGTCGGGCATCGTGCTGGCCGCGACGCTGCTGTCCTCGATCGTGCAGCCGGTCTTCGGCGCGCTGACCGACCGCCGGCGGATGCCGTGGCTCATCCCGGTCAGCATGCTCACGGCCGGGCTCGGGGTGGCGCTCAGCGGGGTCACCGACGCGTACGTGCTCACCTGGCTGGCGGTGGCGCTGTCGGGTCTCGGCGTGGCGGCGTACCACCCGGAGTCGGCCCGCCTGGCCAGGATCGCCAGTGAGGGCAGTCATGTGCGGATGAGCTGGTTCTCGCTGGGCGGCACGCTCGGCTTCGCCACCGCGCCGATCATCGTCACGCCGCTGCTGTCGCTGTGGGGGCTCGGCGCCTCGCCGCTGCTGGTCCTGCCCGCCGTGGTGGGCGCCCTGCTCACGCTGACCGTGATCCGCTCGCTGGCCCGTCACGGCGAGCGGGCTCGGGCCGATGCGCGTTCGGCCGGGCGTGACGACTGGGCGTCGTTCGTCCGGCTCACGCTGGTGATCGTCTTCCGGTCGATCGCGTACGTGGGGTTGAGCGCGTTCGTCGCCCTCTACATGGGTGGTGGCGCGGCGGGGGCGGTGGCGCTGTTCGTGCTGTTCGCCGGGGGTGCCGTGGGGACGGTGCTCGGCGGCCGGCTCGCGGGCCGCTGGGGGCGGGTCCGCACCATGCGGGTGGCCTACGCGGCGGCCGTCCCCGCGGTCGCCGGGGTGGTGCTCGCGCCGGGTCTTCTCGCGTACGTCTTCATCGCGGCCGCGTCGATCACCCTGTACGCGCCGTTCTCGCTGCATGTGACGCTGGGGCAGGACTTCCTGCCCAACCGGCTGGGCACGGCCAGCGGCGTCACGCTCGGCCTGGCGGTGAGCGCCGGCGGTCTGACCAGCCCGCTGGTCGGGGCGGTGGCGGAGGCCTCCTCGCTGCGGGTCGCGCTCGCCTGCCTGATCGTCTTTCCGGCCCTGTCCTGGCTGCTGGCCCGCACGCTCAAGGACCCCGCTCCGGTCGTGGCGGAGCCGACCCCCGCGCGCAGCTCGGCCGCCGGTGACTAGCCGCCTTCTCCGCACGCACCACTTCGTCGCCGGCACCGCGAGTGATCGCCACTCGCGTTCCCGTGTGAAGGACCTGGGCGATCGACGCTCTCGCTCTCCAGAAGGACCTGGACGATCGCCGCGCCCGCTTCTCAGAAGGACCTGGACGATCGCCGCGCCCGCTTCTCAGAAGGACCCCAGCCGCAGTACGGCGGGGAGTGCGGAAACATGGGCCAGCCGTGATGACGTGCGGCGCCGCGGGGCTTTTCAGCCGGTCGCCCAGTCGCCGCTGTCCAGTCGTACCTCGTCCGGCTCGCGGTCGGGGCGGAGTCCGCGCCAGGCGGGGTGGCGCAGGCGGCCGTCGCCGGTCAACTCGGCGTAGCGGACCTCGCCCACCAGGCGCGGCTCGACCCAGTGCGCGTCTCGGGCGTGCTCGCGGGGCACCGGTGCGTCGAACGGCGGGTCGGGCCGCTCCAGTGCGGTGAGCCGCTCGTACAGGTCGTTCAGCATCGCCTCGGTGAAGCCGGTGCCCACGTGGCCGACGAACAGCAGCCGCCCGTCCCGGTCGTGCGCGCCGAGCAGCAGCGAGCCGATCGTGCCCGCCCGCCGGCCCGCGCCGGCCTTCCACCCGCCGATGACCACCTCGACGGCCGTGAGGTTCTTGACCTTCGTCCACTCGGCGCTGCGCCTGCCCGGCCGGTACGGCGACGACAGGCGCTTGCACACCACGCCCTCCAGCCCGAGCTGACGGGAGGACAGCAGCGCGCGCTCGGCGTGATCGTGGAACCACACCGGCACCTGCCAGCGGAAGCCGGGCGTCAGGACCTGTTCCAGGAGCTCACGGCGTTCGGTGTACGGCCTGCTGACGGTGCTGGTGGCGTCGAGGTGCAGGAGGTCGAACGCCATGAACGTCACCGGCACGGCCCTGACGAGTTCGGCGACCTTGGCCGGGTGGCGCTGGTGCATCCGCGGTTGCAACGCGCCGAAACTGGGCCGTCCCGCCTCGTCGAACGCCACGATCTCCCCGTCGACGACGGCCGCCCGCCCGCCGCTCGCACCGGCCATCAGCTGCAGCTCGGGGTAGGCCACGGTGACGTCCTTGCCGCTGCGCGACAGCAGCCGCACGCCGCGCTCCTCCAGGTAGACGAGGGCGCGCACGCCATCCCACTTCATCTCGACGGCCCACTCGTCCCCGCGGACCGACGGCAGGGAGCCGAGCTGAGCCAGCATCGGCGCGTAGACCGGCAGCTGGGCCATGACCCCTGGCATACCCCTGCCTCATGATCGGCACCAGGGGGTGGAGGTCTGCAGATGGTCAAATAGGGAGGAGGTCTCCGTCCCGGATGGTGGACAGAACCGGATTCAGGGGTGGGACTCCGTAAACTGGGAGGGTGATTTCCCGTATTGACATGCGCGGTTCCCTTCCGGCGAACCTGCGCGACGTGCTGCCCCGCGCCGATCTCGACGTCGAGGCCGCCCTGGAGAAGGTGCGGCCCATCTGCGACGAGGTGCGCCATCGCGGGGCGGCAGCCGTACGGGAGCTGACCGCCAGGTTCGACGGTGTCGAGATCCAGCAGGCCCGCGTTCCGGGGGAGGCGATCCAGGCGGCACTGCGGCAGCTGCGGCCGGAGGTCGTGGCCGCGCTGGAGGAGGCGATCCGGCGCACCAGGCTGGTCCACCGCGATCAGCGTCGCGCCGACGTCACGACGAAGGTCGTCCCGGGCGGCACCGTGACCGAGCGGTGGGTGCCGGTCGACCGCGTGGGACTTTACGTTCCGGGCGGGCGCGCCGTCTATCCGTCGAGTGTGGTCATGAACGTGGTCCCGGCCCAGGAGGCGGGCGTGGCGTCGCTGGCCGTGACGAGCCCGGCCCAGAAGGAGCACGGCGGGCTGCCGCACCCCACGATCCTGGCGGCGTGCGCGCTGCTGGGCGTGGAGGAGGTCTACTCCGTGGGCGGCGCCCAGGCGGTGGCGATGTTCGCCTACGGCACCGAGGAGTGCCCGGCCGCGAGCATGGTGACCGGGCCCGGCAACATCTGGGTCGCCGCCGCCAAGCGCCTGCTCAAGGGCCGCATCGGCATCGACTCCGAGGCGGGGCCGACAGAGATCGCGATCCTGGCCGACGACACGGCCGACCCGGTGCACGTGGCGTCCGACCTGATCAGCCAGGCCGAGCACGACGTGATCGCGGCGGCCGTGCTGGTCACCGACAGCGTCCGGCTGGCCGAGGCCGTCGAGAAGGAGCTGCCGGGGCAGGTCAGCGCCACCCGGCACGCCCAGCGCATCACCGAGGCGCTCGGCGGCCGGCAGTCCGGCATCGTGCTGGTCGACAGCATCGAGGACGGCCTCAAGGTCGTCGACGCCTACGCCGCCGAGCACCTGGAGATCCAGACCGCCGACGCGGCGGCCGTCGCGGCGCGGGTCCGCAACGCGGGTGCGATCTTCGTGGGCCCGTACGCGCCGGTGTCGCTGGGCGACTACCTGGCCGGGTCCAACCACGTGCTGCCCACCGGGGGCTGCGCCTGCCACTCCAGTGGCCTATCGGTGCAGTCGTTCCTGCGCGGCATCCACGTCGTCGACTACACCCGCGAGGCGCTGGCCGAGGCGGCCGAGCACGTAACGGTGCTCGCCGACGCCGAGGACCTCCCCGCGCACGGCGCCGCCATCCGCGCCCGCTTCGACTGGCAGGTCCCATCGCGAAAAGAGACCCCGTGAATCAGCACGTGAATCAGCACGTGAATCTCGACGACCTCCCGATCCGCGACGACCTCCGGGGTCGCACGCCGTACGGTGCTCCGCAGATCGACGTGCCCATCAGGCTCAACACCAACGAGAACCCCTACGCGCCGTCCCCGGCCCTGGTCGCCGACCTGGCCGAGGAGGTGCGGGCCAGCGCGGCCGAGCTCAACCGCTACCCCGACAGGGACGCCGAGGCGCTCCGCGCCGAGCTGGCCGGCTACCTGGGTCACGGGCTGACGAAGGACCAGGTGTGGGCGGCCAACGGCTCCAACGAGATCCTCCAGCAGATCCTGCAGGCGTTCGGCTCCTATGGCCGCACCGCGCTGGGCTTCGAGCCGTCCTACTCGATGCACCCGATCATCACCACCGGCACCAGCACGGAGTGGATCTCGGGCGTCCGCGAGCCCGACTTCTCGCTCGATCCGGGCAAGGCGGCCGCCGCGGTCGAGGAGCACCGGCCTGACATCGTGTTCCTGACCTCGCCCAACAACCCGACCGGCACCGCGCTGCCGATGGAGACGATCAGCCGGGTCCTCGACGTGGCCACGGGCATGGTCGTGGTCGACGAGGCCTACGCGGAGTTCGCCAGGCAGGGCACGCCCTCGGCGCTCACCCTGCTGCCCGACCACCCGAGGCTGATCGTCACCCGGACCATGTCCAAGGCGTTCGCCATGGCCGGCACCCGGCTCGGCTACCTGGCCGCGCACCCGGCCGTGATCGACGCGCTGCTGCTGGTACGCCTGCCGTACCACCTGTCGACGCTCACCCAGACGGCGGCCCGCGTGGCGCTGCGGCACCGGGCCGAGCTGCTCGGCACGGTCGACACGCTCCGGCAGGAGCGCGACGACATCGTGGACTGGCTGCGGGGCAAGGGGTTGACCGTCGCCGACTCCGACGCCAACTTCGTGCTGTTCGGGCGTTTTCCCGACCGGCGGAAGGTGTGGGAGGCCCTGCTGGCGAGCGGTGTGCTCATCCGTGAGGTGGGACCGCCAGAATGGCTGCGGGTGTCGATCGGCACCGGTGAGGAGATGGCGGCGTTCCGCGCCGCTCTGGAGGGGATCCTGTGAGTCGTGTAGGCCGCGTCGAGCGCGCGACGAAGGAGACGTCGGTTCTGGTCGAGGTGGGTCTCGACGGCACGGGCCGGGTTGACGTGTCGACCGGGGTCGGCTTCTTCGACCACATGCTGGCGCAGCTCGGCAAGCACGGGCTGTTCGACCTGACCGTCAAGACCGAGGGCGACCTGCACATCGACTCGCACCACACGATCGAGGACACCGCGCTCGCGCTGGGCGCCGCGTTCCGCGAGGCTCTGGGCGACAAGTCGGGCATCAGGCGGTTCGGTAATGCGTCGTGCCCGCTGGACGAGTCGCTCGCCCAGGTGACCGTCGACCTGTCGGGCCGCCCCTATCTGGTGCACGCCGAGCCCGAGGGCATGGCGCCGATGATCGGCCCCGACTACGACACGACGATGACGCGCCACGTCCTGGAGTCGTTCGTCGCCCAGGCGGCGATCTGCCTGCACGTACGCGTCCCGTACGGCCGCAACGCCCATCACATCGTCGAGGCCCAGTTCAAGGCGCTGGCCAGGGCGCTGCGCGAGGCGTCGGAGCTCGACCCGCGCGCCACGGGCGTGCCGAGCACCAAGGGCGTCCTATGACCGACAACGCGATCGCCATCGCCATGGTGTTCATCGGGCTGTTCCTCATCGGCGGCGTGTTCTCGCTGGCCAGGCAGGGGCTCAAGATCGGTGCCGCCGCCTGCGCGGTCGGCGCCGCGCTGGCGATCACGGCGGGGGTGATGTGGTGGTGAAGAAGAACGTCGTCGTCCTCGACTACGGCTCGGGCAACCTGCGCTCCGCGGAGCGGGCCCTGGCCAGGGTGGGCGCGGACGTGACCGTCACGTCCGACTTCGCCGCCGCGCTCGACTGCGACGGTCTGGTCGTGCCGGGCGTCGGCGCGTTCGAGGCGTGCATGGCGGGCCTCAAGAGCGTCTACGGCGAGCGGATCATCGGCCGGCGCCTGGCCGGTGGCCGCCCGGTGCTCGGCATCTGCGTCGGCATGCAGATCCTGTTCGCCAGGGGTGTGGAGCACGGGGTCGAGACCGAGGGCTGCGCCGAGTGGCCGGGCACGGTCGAGCGGCTGGACGCGCCCGTCCTGCCGCACATGGGCTGGAACACCGTCAAGGCGCCCGCGGCCAGCGTGCTGTTCGACGGGATCGACGAGGCGACGCGCTTCTACTTCGTGCATTCCTACGGCGTGCGCGACTGGGAGTTGCAGGCAGGTGAGGGCTTCGCCGACCCGCTGGTCACCTGGGCGGAGCACGGGGTGCCGTTCGTGGCGGCCGTGGAGAACGGCCCGCTGATGGCCACCCAGTTCCATCCGGAGAAGTCCGGCGACGCCGGGGCGGCGCTGCTGTCCAACTGGCTCGGCACCCTTGAGTAAGGAGCGGGCGCGCCGCCGGGCCGAGCGTGAGGCCGAACGGGTGCGCGCGATCCGGCTCAACGAGGAACGGCAGGCGCGCGCCGTGCGCCGCCGCGCCTTACTCGCCCGGCTGATCCCGCGCCCGGTCCGGATCGCCCGGCAGGGCGGCCTGCTGGCCCGCCGCCGCCGAGGCCAGAACGCCGTACTGGGGCTGGTCTTCGTTCTGGTGCAGGTGATGGCATGGCTCTATTGGGGCTCGCCGTTCCTGAGCCTGACGGTTTTCGTGTTTTCCCTGCTGCTGGCGCCTGTTGTCATGACTCTTGCTTTCGACCGGAGGACCTGATGTCGCTCGTATTGCTCCCTGCCGTGGACATCGCGGACGGCCAGGCCGTACGCCTCGTCCAAGGTGAGGCCGGGACCGAGACCGGCTACGGCGAGCCGCTGGCCGCGGCGCTGGCCTGGCAGGAGGCGGGCGCGGAGTGGATCCACCTGGTCGACCTCGATGCCGCCTTCGGCCGGGGCGCCAACCGGGAGCTGATCACCGACCTGATCGGCCGGCTCGACGTGAACGTGGAGCTGTCGGGCGGCATCCGCGACGACGCCTCGCTGGCCACGGCGCTGGCCACCGGCTGCCGCCGGGTGAACATCGGCACCGCCGCGCTGGAGAACCCCGAATGGTGCCGCCGGATCATCGCCGAGCACGGCGACAAGATCGCCGTCGGGCTCGACGTGCGGGGCACCACTCTCGCCGCCCGCGGCTGGACCCAGGACGCCGGAGACCTGTGGGAGGTGCTGGACCGGCTGGAGGCCGACGGCTGCCCCCGCTACGTGGTCACCGACGTCACCAAGGACGGCACCTTGCGCGGCCCCAACCTGGAGCTGCTTCGCGAGGTCTGCAAGCGCACCGACAAGCCGGTCGTGGCCAGCGGCGGCGTCTCCTCGCTCGACGACCTGGTCGCGCTGGCTTCCCTGGTGCCGGACGGAGTGGAGGGGGCCATCGTGGGAAAGGCCCTTTACGCTCAGGCTTTCACGCTGGAGAGCGCACTGATCGCGGTACGCGCTTAGTTCCTCGGGAGGGGGCGTGATGGGCAACATGAGTATGCAAAGCACCGGACGGGTGTTCTCCGGAGGCATCTGGGAGGAGAGGTACGGCTACGCGAGGGCGGTGGTCGTCGGCGACCGGGTGATCGTGTCAGGGTGCACCGCCACCGTCGACGGCGAGGTACGTCACCACGACGACGCCTACCTGCAGAGCAGGACCGCCATGGACATCGCCCTGGAAGCGGTCGAGATGGGCGGCCTGACCAGGGAAGACGTGGTCATGGTCCGCTACTACGTGGTCGAGCACGGCCACTTCGACCAGGTCGGGCGGGCGATCGGCGAGGTGTTCGGGCGGGTACGCCCCGCCTGCACCGGTGTGCGGGTCGCCGGGCTGGTCGATCCGAAGATGCTGGTCGAGATCGAGATTGAGGCGTTGCGGGCATGACGGTAGCCGTACGGGTGATCCCGTGTCTGGATGTGGACGCGGGGCGCGTGGTCAAGGGCGTCAACTTCGCGAACCTTCGCGACGCGGGCGACCCGGTCGAACTGGCCAGCCGCTATGACGCCGAAGGCGCCGACGAGCTGACCTTCCTCGACATCACCGCCTCGTCGGGCGAGCGCGAGACCATGCTCGACGTGGTGCGCAGGACCGCCGAGCAGGTGTTCATCCCGCTGACCGTGGGAGGTGGCATCCGCACGGTCGACGACGTCAACACGCTGCTGCGCGCGGGAGCCGACAAGGTGTCGCTCAACACCGCCGCGATCGCCAGGCCCGAGCTGCTCACCGAGGCGTCGCGGCGCTTCGGCGCGCAGTGCGTGGTGCTGTCGGTCGACGCGCGCCGGGCGCCGGGCACCCCGAGCGGCTTCGAGGTGACCACGCACGGCGGCCGGCGCGGCACCGGCATCGACGCGGTCGAGTGGGCCGCGCGCGGTGAGGAGCTCGGCGTCGGTGAGATCCTGCTCAACTCGATGGACGGCGACGGCACGCTCGACGGCTACGACCTCGAGATGCTGCGCGCGGTCAGGGCCGCGGTCCGGGTGCCGGTGATCGCCAGCGGCGGCGCCGGGCGGCTGGAGGACTTCCCTCCGGCGGTCGCGGCCGGCGCCGACGCGGTGCTGGCGGCGAGCGTGTTCCACTTCGGGACGCTGAAGATCTCCGAGGTCAAGGACACGCTGCGGATGGCCGGATATCCGGTCCGCTAGAACACCCGCATGTGGTGGAACAGCTCATAGGAGGCGTCCTGGGCCGCGAACGCGGCGGCCTCGGACCGCTTGACGGCCAGGTACGCGCTACGCCGTAGCGGGCCGAGCGCCTCCATGAGCAGTTCGTCGGCCTCCAGGGCGTCGAGCGCCTCGTCCAATGAGGCGGGCAGGCGCCGGTAGCGGCCGGGCCGCGTGTCGGGGTCGACGTCGACGGCCTCGCCCGGGTCCAGCTTGCGGCGGATCCCGTCGAGCCCGGCGTGGATGACCGCGCCGAGCGACAGGTAGGGGTTGGCCGAGGAGTCGGAGGGCTTCAGCTCCAGGTTCGGTTCGCCGCTCTCGCCGAGCGGCGAGCAGATCCGGATCGCGGCCTCCCGGTTGTCGGGGCCGTGGACGGCGTACGCGCTGGCCCAGGTGCGCGGTGCCAGCCGCCGGAAGCTGTTGACGCTGCCGCAGGTCAGCGCGGTCAGGGCGGGCAGGTGCGCGATCAGGCCGCCGATGAAGCACTCCCGCAACTCGCTGTCTTCGGCGAAGACGTTCTGGGTGTCGTTCCAGAGCGACAGGTGCAGGTGGGCGCCGTTGCCCGCCTGGTCGGCCAGCGGTTTGGGGGCCAGCGACGCCCACATCGACATGCGCATCGCCACTCCGCGCACGGTCTCGCGGTAGAGGACGTGGTTGTCGGCGGCGCGCAGCGCGGGCGCGTGCCGTACGGACAGTTCCTGCTGGCCCGGGCCCAGCTCGGGGTGATAGTGCTCGACCCGCAGGCCCTGCGTCTCCAGGGCGTGCATCAGCTTGATCGTGTAGTCGTGGGCGGTGTCGAAGCCGGTGCCGGCGTAGCAGAGAGCGTCGTCGAGCGGCACCAGCCGGTCGAAGCCGCCCGCCGGGTCGGGCAGCCGGCGCCCGAGCGTGAACTCCGGCTCGAAGGCGGCCACCAGCGTGTAGCCCTCGTCCGCCAGTGTCCCGATGGCGTCCTTGAGGAAGGTGCGTGCGCAGGCGTCCCAGGGGGAGCCGTCCGGATTGCGTAGATCGGACAGCATCGCCGCGGCGCCGGGAGCGTGGGGGAGGGGGACGAAGGTGGAGGGGTCGGGGACGATGCGCACCTCGCCCACCGGACCGAGGTGCTCGACTTCCTGCAACTGGTCGAGCATGTTCATCGCCATCATGGCCACCGTGTGCCCGATCCCGGAGTTGAGCCGCTCGGCGAGTCGCGACCGGGATGCCGCCTTCCCACGGATGACGCCTCCGTGGTCGGCGTACAGGAAGCGGATCAGCTCGATCCCCTCGAGCTCGGCGCGTTCGAGGATGCGCCGGACGTGGGGATCAGGCTGATTGATCTTGGTGACGCTCGGACGATCTCTCATTCTGCCTGCGTAACACGATCTGGCATCGTGGGGAAGCGTCTAACGCAGACAGAACCACACGTCAGGTCAACACATTGGTAAAGAAGACGGCCAACTGGTTGGCGCCGTGGACGATCCCGTCGAACACGCCGTTGACCGCGGCTGCGGCCTGGGTCGGCTTGGTGAAAAGGTAGAAGATCACGAACGCTACTGCAACGTACGTGACCACCTTCTTGACCTGCATGGGGGCCTCCTGCAGTCCATTCCCAGCCGTATATACCCGGATCTGGGCGATCCTTGGCATCTTCTATGAAGACGTTCCTTGATCCTAACCGGGGGGCTCGTTTCTCACGCCATGGTAAGGCCAAGAGGTATCGGCCGAGCGCCTACCGAACCCGGAAACCTGGCGTACCGATCACATACCCAGTCTGGCGTTCTTGAGCCGGGCGATGGCGTCGGCATCGCCGGTCAGCTCGACTCTCGCGTGCTCCTGGCGCCCGAAGCAGAACAGCACCAGCTCGCCCGCCCGGCCCGTCACCTCCACCTTCGGGCCCTGGCGCGCGCCGCCCAGCGTGACGCCGCCGCCCAGGCGGTGCAGCACCACGCCCACGGGGGATCTGCGCAGCATCAGCCGGCTGCCGCTGGCGACCCGCTTCCACATGATCTGCTCCAGGTCGGCCGGCAGCTCGCGTGGCTCCCACTCCGGCTGCGCGCGGCGCACGTCCTCGTGGTGGACGAAGTACTCCAGGGTGTTGACGGCGTCGTCGAGGAAGGGGAGCAGGCCGTACACGCCGCCCGGCGTGCGGACCAGGTCGACCAGCTCGGGGTAGGGGTGCTTGGCCTTCAGCCCCTCCTGCACCGAGGCCGTGTAGCCGGCCAGTGGTCTGAGGGCGATGCCGCCCGCGGCGTCGGGCCTGCGCTCGCGCAGGACCAGGTGGGCGGCCAGGTCGGCGGTCTTCCAGCCCTCGCAGAGCGTCGGGGCGTCCGGGCCGAGCCGGTCGAGCAGGTCGCATAGCGCGGCGCGTTCGCTGCGAGCGTGAGTCACCCGCCAACCCTACCCGCGGGAATAACGTGATGATCAGCCGTGATAGTCACATATGTAGAAATAGACGGGGAAAGGAAACTTTACGAGTGGCGAGCAAGGTCACCTCGGCTGTCATGCGTCAAGGGTTGCGCGTCCTTGGGGTGGCCGTTCGCGCGGAGAAGGCGGTGTTCGCCGCGGCCGTCCTGGCCAGCGCGCTGTATGGAGGCATGACCGTGGCCTCCGCCTGGGCGCTCGGCTGGGCCACGCAGAACGTCGTCCTTCCCGCCTTCGACAAGGGCGACGCCACCGCGGGCGCGCTGTGGACCGGGACGCTGCTCATCATGGGCGCCGCGCTGCTCAAGTCGATCGGCGTGGCGGGCCGGCGCATCCTGGCCGGGCTCATGCAGTACCGCATGCAGGCCCGGTCGCGGCGCGCGGTCACCAGGCAGTATCTGCAGTTGCCGCTGTCGTGGCACCACCGGCACCCGACCGGACAGCTGCTGTCCAACGCCAGCGCCGACGCCGAGGCGGCCTGGGCGCCGCTGGCGCCGCTGCCCATGGCCGTCGGCGTGATCGTCATGCTGTTCACCGCGGCGATCGGGATGCTGCTCACCGATCCCATGCTCGCCCTGGTGGGCTTCCTCATCTTCCCGGCGATCGCCGTGCTGAACCTGGTGTACCAGCGCCGGCTGAGCCCGCTCGCCACCCGCGCCCAGCAACTGCGCGCGGAGGTCAGCGAGATCGCCCATGAGAGCTTCGACGGCGCGCTCGTCGTCAAGACCCTGGGCAGGGAGGCGACGGAGACCGAGCGCTTCCGGCGGCGCGCGCACGAGCTGCGCGACGCCAACATCGCGGTCGGCCGGGTACGCGGGCTGTTCGACCCCATGCTGGAGGCGCTGCCCACGCTCGGCGTGCTCGCGGTGCTCGGCGTCGGCGCGCTGCGGCTGTCCACCGCCTCGATCGACTCCGGCGAACTGGTGCAGGTCGCCTACCTGTTCACGCTGCTGTCCTTTCCCATCCGGGCGCTCGGCTGGGTGCTGGCCGAGCTGCCGCGCAGCGTCGTCGGCTGGCAGCGGGTGCAGGCCGTACTGGACGCCGAAGGGTCGATGGAGTACGGCGAGGCCGAGCTGAGCGAGGCCCGGCCCGCCGAGCTGGAGGTGTCGGGCGTCTCCTACGCCTACGGCACGGACGCGGTGCTCCACGACGTCACCTTCGGCGTGCCCGCCGGCCGAACCGTCGCTCTGGTGGGACCGACCGGCTCCGGCAAGTCGACGCTGGTCCAGCTGCTCGTGCGACTGGTCGACCCGGCCTCGGGACAGGTGCTGCTCGACGGCGTCGACGTGCGGCGGCTCGCCTACGGCGCGCTGGCCGGGTCCGTCGCGCTGGTGCCGCAGCAGACCTTCCTGTTCGACGACACCGTACGCGGCAACATCGCGCTCGGCCTGGACGTCGACGACGAGGAGGTGTGGGCGGCGCTGCGCGTGGCCCAGGCCGACGCGTTCGTCGGCAGGCTCGCCTCGGGAATCGACACGCGCGTCGGCGAGCGCGGCACGTCACTGTCCGGCGGCCAGCGCCAGCGGCTCGCGCTGGCCCGCGCGGTCGTCCGCCGCCCGCGCCTGCTCATCCTCGACGACGCGACCTCCAGCGTCGACCCGCAGGTCGAGGCCAAGATCCTGTACGGCCTGCGCGACGCGGCGTCCAGCGTCGTGGTCGTCGCCTACCGGATGGCCACGATCGCCCTGGCCGACGAGATCGTCTACCTGGACCGGGGCCGGGTCGTGGACCGAGGCGGCCACGAGGAGCTGCTGGGGCGCTGCGAGGGCTACCGGAACCTGGTGACCGCCTACGAGCGGGAGGAAGCCGAACGGGCCGCGATCGAGATCGAGATCACCGAGGAAGAGGTCAGCGCATGAGCGTGGAGCAGGGGATCCGCGGCAACGCCGAGCGATCCGCGCTGGCCACGATCCGCCAGGGGTTCTCGCTCACGCCGGAGTTCCGCAGGGGCCTGGCGGGGACGCTGGCGCTGGCCGTCGTCGCCACCGTCGGCAAGATCATCGTGCCGATCGCGGTGCAGCAGACCATCGACACCGGCCTCAAGGGCAGCGCGCCCGACATGCCGTACATCTGGCGGGCCGTCGCCCTGTGCGCCGCCGCCGTGATCCTGACCGCCATCGCCGGATATGTCATGAACGTTCGCCTCTACAAGGCGACCGAGTCCTCACTGGCCACCCTGCGGGTCCGCGGCTTCCGCCACGTGCACGACCTGTCCGTGCTCACCCAGAACACCGAGCGCCGCGGCGCCCTGGTCTCCCGCGTCACCAACGACGTCGACCAGATCAGCACGTTCATGCAGTGGGGCGGGCTGATGATCATCGTGGCGTTCGGCCAGGTGCTCGTGGCCAGCGTGCTGATGTTCGTCTACTCCTGGCAGCTCACGCTGCTGGTCTGGGTCTGCTTCATCCCGCTGGTGATCGCGCTGCCGCGCTTCCAGCGCTGGCTGTCGGGCGCCTACACCACCGTCCGCGAGCGGACCGGCGACATGCTCGCCGCCGTCAGCGAGTCCGTCGTCGGCGCCACCGTCATCAGGGCGTACGCCTCCGAGCGGCGCACCGCCGACCGCATCGACACGGCCGTCGACGCCAACAGGGCCGCGCAGACCAAGGCGCAGACGATCGTCGGGTTCGTGTTCCCGCTGACCGAGATCGTGGCCGCCGTGGCCATCTCCGGGATCGTCCTGCTCGGGGTCCGGCTCGGGCTGTCGGGCGAGATCACGGCCGGGCGGCTGGTGGCGTTCCTGTTCCTGGTCACGCTGTTCGTCTCGCCCCTGCAGACCGCCACCGAGGTGCTGAACGAGGCCCAGAACGCGGTCGCCGGCTGGCGGCGCATCCTCGGCGTCCTCGACACGCCGCCGGACGTGGCCGATCCCGGCGACTCCGGCGTGGAACTGCCGCGCGGCCCGATCTCCGTCGCCTTCGAGGACGTGCACTTCAGCTACCCCGGCGGCGTCCCCGTGCTGCGCGAGGTCACGCTGTCGATCCCGCCGCGCTCGCGCATCGCGATCGTGGGCGAGACCGGCTCCGGCAAGACCACGTTCGCCAAACTGCTCACCCGGCTCATGGACCCGGTCTCGGGCCGCGTCACCGTCGACGGCCACGACCTGCGCGACGTGCGCTTCTCCTCGCTGCGCGAGCGCATCGTGATGGTGCCGCAGGACGGCTTCCTGTTCGACGGCACTCTGGAGCAGAACATCCAGTACGGCCGCCCCGCCGCCACGCGCGAGGAGATCGTGCTGGCCATGACCGAACTCGGCCTGGCCGACTGGCTGGAAGGCCTGCCCGCGGGCCTCGACACCCCGGTCGGCCAGCGCGGCGAGTCGCTCTCGGCGGGCGAACGCCAGCTCGTCGCGCTCGCCCGCGCCTACCTGGCCGACCCCGACCTGCTGCTGCTCGACGAGGCCACCTCGGCGGTCGACCCGGCGACGGAGGTACGGCTGGCGCGGGCGCTGGAAGGCGTCACCCGGGGCCGGACGGCCATCTCGATCGCGCACCGGCTGTCGACGGCCGAGAACGCCAACGAGGTGCTCGTCTTCGACACGGGACGGCTGGTGCAGCGAGGGTCGCACGCCGAACTGGTGACCGAGCCGGGCGTCTACGCCGACCTGCACGCCTCCTGGGTGTCGGCCGCGCACTCGTAGGCTCATTCGCTGCCGGCTTCGCTGCCGGCTTCGCTGCTGGCTTCACTGTCCGCTTCCCTGGCGGCGAACCGTACGCTGGTGCCGCCAGGGCCGGACAGGACCGTGACCTCGTCGCAGAGCAGGCGGGTCAGCCACAACCCCCGCCCGCGCGACTCGTGCCCCGGCGGAGTGCATGAGGCGCCCACCCAGCCCGGCGGCAGGCCGGGCCCCTTGTCGGCCACCTCGCACCACAACCGGTCGTCGTACCGCCACAGCCGCAGCAGCCCGCCGCCCCCGCCGTGCAGCACGGCGTTCGTGGTGATCTCGTTGACCGCCAGCACGAAGTCCTCCAGCCGCTTGCCCGCCAGCCCCTCCTCGGCCGCGTGCTCGGAGACCAGCCTCCGCAGAGCCGTGATCCGCCCTTGCGCGAATCCCGTACACAGCACCTGCCTATACATCGCCGGCCCGGCGGACGGTGACGGCCTCGTCGGCCCTGATCAGCCGCAGCACGCGCGCGACCGTCCCGCGGCACACCACCACCGTGCGGTGGTCCGTCCTGGCCAGCGCCGTCACCGCCAGCAACTGGGCCGACCCGGCGTCGATGAAGTCGAGCGCCGTCGCGTCGATGACCACCTCGGCCGCCACCGCCTCCAACTGCGCCAGCACCGAGGCGAACGCCTGCCTGTTGGTGATGTCGACGTCACCCGACAGCCGCAGCCCTGGCTGCGGGCACAGGTTGGCGAACCGCAGCAGCGCCTGCCCGGGCGCGATCGGATGGATGGCCGCCGCCCGGTTCGCGGCCTCGGCCGAGAACAGCCCGCGATCGTACTGGCACACGGCCGCCAGCCACCGCTCACCGAACAACGCGTTGGCCGCCGCCTCGAACCCCTCCAGCCCCACCGCGTCGTGCACCCCCCACGCCGCGTCGACCAGCGCGTAGACGCCGCGCTGCCCGTGCTCGCGGGCCTGCTCGCCGGCCGCGACCAGCTCACCCAGCAGCCACCGGGGATCGCAGGCTTTGATCTCGACCTGACCGGCCGCCTCCGCCGCCGCCAGCCCCGGCACGAGCGGCGCCAGCCACTCCCGCGTCCGCTCCGGTGTGTCGGTGTGGGTGATGATCACCACTCTGGTGTGGCGACGCAGCCCGTTCACCGTGAACTCCCTGGTCGCCGCCATCCGCTCCCGATCCCCGTGGAACGGCAGACAGACGTGATCTCCCAGGTCGGGATCGAGGACGGAACCCGCGACGTCCACCATGATCGTCCCTCCCTGCCGCGCGTAGCACAGGAAACTACTCCGCCTCGCGTCATCACGTAATGCGTTCTTCACAAAACCCTCGGTAACTCTTCTCGGCTCCGTGTACCTTTTCACGCGGGGGCCCGCTGATGGCGGAGTCATGAGGAGCATGGGCGTGGATGTGCTGGAAATGACGCGACGCCGGCATGGCGAGCGCGTGGTCGTGAGCCTCGCGGGTGAGGTGGATGCGGACAATGTGTCAAAGGTCCGCAAATGCTTCGAAGAGGCGGTCGCGACCCACGGACCGCGTCTGGTCGTCGACTTGAGCAATGTGACCTTCATCGACACGACAGGCCTGGGGGTGCTGGTGCGCCAGCTGGCCACCTTGCGAGACCGCGACGGGACCATGGCGCTGGTGGCCACGGACGGACAGGTGATGAGACGCCTGCGCCGGACCAACATCGCACCGCTGTTCCCGATCTACGAGACGTTGTCGCAGGCACTCGACTAGCTGTACTGACCGTCAGCCGATTCGGGGAGTGACCACTCCGGCTGGTTGAATGACGGCATGTCCCTTGACCCCAAGATCGCCGCGCGGCTCAAGCGCAACGGCGACGGGCTGGTGCCCGCGATCGTCCAGCAGTACGACTCCGGCGAAGTGCTGATGCTCGCCTGGATGGACGACGAGGCGCTGCATCGCACGCTCACCACGGGACGGGCCACGTACTGGTCGCGCAGCCGGGGGGCGTACTGGGTGAAGGGCGATACGTCGGGACACGTGCAGCACGTCAAGGCGGTGTCGCTCGACTGCGACGGTGACACGGTGCTGCTGAAGGTGGATCAGGTGGGGGCGGCCTGCCACACGGGCGACCACACGTGCTTCGACGCCGATCCGCTCGAGGTGACGATCACGCCATGACGGACACCGGACCAGAGCCGGGTGCCGGTCCTGAGCCGGGCATCGGTGCTGAGCTGGGCACGGGTCCTGAGACGGACGCCGCTGTTCGGCGGGGGCGGCGGGAGTTGGTCGGCTGGCTGGTGGGGACGGTGCTCGGGTGTGTGCTGGTTCTGGTCGCCACCGGGCGGGCCTGGGTGACGAATGTCCGGGGCGCAGGGACGGGCGTTGTGGCCGCGCCGACCGGCGGTGACCTCAGTCCGGTGCTGACGCCGCTGGCGCTGGCGGGGCTGGCCGGGGTGGTGGCCGTGCTGGCCACGAAGGGGATCGGCCGCCGGGTGATCGGCGTGCTGCTGGCCCTGTGCGGAGTGGGCGCCGGGCTCGGCGCGTGGCAGGCGGCCGACGGCGGCGGCGTGCTGAGCTGGCTGCGTGAGCGGAACGTCATGCGGGTGACCGGCGCGATCCAGTGGGACGCGGTGGCGTTGTGGCCCGTGGTGTGCGGTCTCGGGGCGGCGCTGATGGTCGCGGGCGGCGTCGTGGCCGTCGTACGAGGTGGCGGTTGGGCTGGCATGTCCGCCCGATACACCCGGGAGCCGCCCCCGCCCACCGACGACCGTTCCCTGTGGGACGCCCTGGACCGCGGCGACGACCCGACTTAGTGCGGGTCGCGGCGGACCACGTCGAGGTAGGCGTTGATCGCGTCACGGTTTCTGGCCAGGCAGCGGATGCGCGCGTCCATCTGGTCGCGCTGCTGTTCGAGGCTCGCGATCAGTTCCGGCGTGGCGTCCGTGACGTGGATCGTGCAGGGATTGTCGAGGCACGGGAGGATCTGCTTGATGATCCTCGTCGGAACGCCGGAGTCGAGCAGGCCGCGGATCTGCGTCACCCGGTCGACGAGCTCCTCCGGATAGTCGCGGTACCCGTTCGCCGCCCGGTTGGGGGAGAGCAGCCCCTGCTCCTCGTAGTAGCGCAGGAGCCGGGTAGGCACGTTCGTACGCTCGGCCAGCTCTCCGATCCTCACCGGAACGACTCCTCCCGACGCGGCTTTCCTTCACACTAGTGTGAAGGTTCGATCATGTCCGCATGACATCTCGGGAATTGACCGCGGCGCCTGCGGCCGCGGGGGCGGTCGCGGCGGCCGGGCGCGCGTCCGCCACGCTGGCCGTGCTGTCGGTGGCGCAGTTCCTCATCGCCCTCGACTACTCGATCATCTATATCGCCCTGCCCAGCATCGCCACCGACCTGCGGCTCGAACCGGCGCTCGCCCAGTGGATCGTGAGCGCCTACGCCGTGCTCTTCGCCGGGTTCCTCGTGGTCGGGGGGCGCCTGTCGGATCGGGTGGGCGCCAAGCGGCTCTTCGTCGTCTCCATCGTGCTGTTCGGCGTCGCCAGCGCGGTGGGCGGGGCGGCAGGTGACGGGACGCTGCTGCTGGCCGCGCGGGGGGTGCAGGGGCTCGGGGCGGCGCTGCTGCAGCCGGCCGTGCTCGGGCTGATCGGGACGACGTTCCCGCCGGGGGCGTCGCGGGCCAGGGCGCTGGCGGTGTGGGGGTCGGTCGGCGCCTCGGGGCTGGCGGTGGGGGCGATACTCGGCGGGCTGCTGACGGCGGCGTCGTGGCGGCTCACGTTCGTCATCAACGTCCCGCTCACGCTGCTGTGCGCGCTGGGAGCGGCCGTCTGGATCGCCTCGGCCCGGCCCGCCACCGGCGACGGCACGCCCGACCGCGTTCCCGTGCTCGCCTCGGTGCTCGGGACAGGCGCCGTGCTCACGTTGGTGCTCGGGCTGACGCTCGGCTCCTCCCAAGGGTGGGGGTCGCCGGCGACCCTCGTCTGCCTCGGCCTTGCGGTGGTGCTGTTCGTCGGGTTCGTACGGAATGAGGGCGTCTCGCCCAACGTCCTCATCGAGCCCGTTCTGCGGCGTACGAGATCGTTGCGTGCCGGGGCGGCGGCGACCGCGCTCTACATGGCGAGTGTCGGGTCGGAGTTCTACCTGCTCACCCTGCTTCTGCAGGAAATGAAGGGATATACGCCGGTACGAGCGGGGTTGGCGTTCCTGCCGCTGGCGATCATGGTGACCGTCGGCAGCACGACGGCGGGACGGGCGGTGCGGAGGTTCGGGGCGGCGAACGTGCTCGTCGCCGGGTTCGCCGTCGCGACCGTGGGTCTGCTCTGGCTCTCCCTGGCGCTGCACGGGGACTCCTACGCCGCCGATCTGCTTCCCGGGCTGCTTCTCAGCGGGTTCGGGCACGGGGTCATCTACACGTCCATGTTCATCATCGGGACCCATGACGTGCCGGCCGCCCATCAGAGCACGGCGGGAGCGCTGCTGACCACGTCGCAGTATCTCTCCGGTGCCGTCACCGTGGCCGTCCTGACGCTCGTTCTGGGCATGTCGCCCGGCCATGGCGACTTCCGTACCGCCTTCCTGCTCACCACCGCGGCGGCGGCTCTCGGCGGCGTGCTGGCGGCGGTGCGCGGCCGATCGAGCGCCTCGGTCCCGGCCTCGGCCGATCCCTCTCTGTCGCGGACTCATCACAAATAATCCACGGTCTGAACCGTTGCCGGACCGCCGGACGTTTTGTCAATAAGCTTCCTCTGCAACGGGTCAAGAGGGGACGAGGAGCCACGGGCATGAGCTACGGGGACGAGGGCAACAGCGGGGGTTACGGCGCGTCGCCGCCCGGCGGGGGCTACGGCCAGCCTCCCGGATACGGCCAGCAACCCCCGAGCGGTTATGGCCAGCAGCCGCCCAGCGGCTCCTATGGCTGGCAGGGTGGTTACGGCCAGCAGCCATCCGGTGAATACGGGTACGGCCAGCAGTCCGGCTACGGCTATGGTCAGCAGCCGCCGGGCGCCTACGGGCAACCCGGCTACGGCGCGTACGGGGCTCCGCCGAGGTCCACCAGCGGGCTGGCCATCACCTCGCTCGTGCTGGGCATCGTCGGCCTGCTGTTCTGCGGCCTGACCAGCATCCCCGGCGCCGTCGTCGGCCACATGGCGCTCAGCCGCATCAAGCGCACCGGTGAGGAAGGCCAGGGCATGGCCATGGGCGGCCTGATCACCTCGTACATCACGATCGTGCTCTGGGTGATCCTTTGGATCTTCTTCGGCGGCATGTGGCTCGCTTTGGTGGGGCTCTCGACCGCCGCCACGGCCGGGAACTACTGACCGGCAGGACTTTCAGTCCGGTCACAAATTGTCCGCAACGTGGACGTTATTCCACGTCGTTAGCGGTTTGTCGCTAGGCTGCCGCGCGCAACTCGCCACAGAATGACCACATGAGGAGCAATTAGCATGAGCTACGGAAACCAGGGCGACGGCGGTTACGGCGCCCAGCCGCCCGGCGGCGGTTACGGTCAGCAGCCGCCGAGTGGCGGTGGCGGTTACGGTCAGCAGCCGCCCGCCGGCGGTGGCTATGGCCAGCAGCCGCCCAGCGGTGGTGGTGGTTACGGTCAGCAGCCCCCGAGTGGCGGTGGCGGTTACGGTCAGCAGCCGCCCAGTGGCGGTGGCGGCTATGGTCAGCAGCCCCCGAGCGGCGGCGGCTACGGCCAGCAGCCTCCCGGCTACGGCCCGCCCCCCGGTGGCGGCTACGGCCAGCCCGGCGGCTACGGCGCGCCGCAGACCCCGCCGGACAACCACCTGGTCGCGGCCATCCTCACGACGCTGTTCTGCTGCCTCCCCTTCGGTATCGTGTCGATTGTCAAGTCGTCACAGGTGAACTCGAAGTGGCAGGCCGGCGACTACCAGGGCGCCGTCCAGTCCTCGGAAGAGGCCAAGACATGGTGGAAGCGCGCGCTGATCTTCGGCGCGATCATCAACATCCTCATCGTCATCGGCTACATCCTGCTGTTCGTGATCGTCGCCGCGAACGCGCCGTCCTCCGGATACTGATGGGCACCGCGAACATCGAGCGGCGCGGCACCGACCGGCTCAGGTCCGTGCTCGCGCCGCTCGGCGTCGCCGCCGCGGCGGGGGCGGTGTTCGCGGTCGTCGGCACGATCGACCCCAACCAGCCGGGCCACTATCCGACCTGCCCGTTCCTGTGGGCCACCGGCCTGTACTGCCCGGGCTGCGGTACGTTGCGCACCATCCACGCGCTGGCCCACCTCGACCCGGTGACCGCGCTGGGCCTCAACCCGCTCGCCATGGTGATGATCCCCTTCCTGCTGTTCTGGTGGGGGCGCTGGCTGGTCCGCGCCTGGCAGGGAAGGCCGCGACGGACGACACTCGCGCATCCCGCTTGGCTTTGGGCGTTTCTCGGCATAGTGCTGGTGTACTGGGTGGTCCGAAACCTGCCATTCGGGGCGTTCCTCGCGCCGTAGTCGGGGGTCTGTGGTGAGGTGACCGGTGCGGGGCCGATACCATCGCAGGACAGGCCGGGAGCGGACGCGATGCGAACTCTCTGCCGCCCCCAACTGCCGACCGGAGGGACCCCAAGCGCGTGAGTGAGCGGACCGAAGGGCCGAGCGTCCTCGACGACATCCTCGACGGGGTGCGCGCCGACCTCGCCACCCGCCAGCAGGCCGTGTCGCTTGACGAGCTCAAGCGGCGGGCCGACCGGGCTGCCGCGCCCAAAGACGCGATCGCCGCGCTCGGCGGCGACCGGATCTCGGTGATCGCCGAGGTCAAGCGCTCCAGCCCGTCCAAGGGCGCGCTGGCCGCGATCGCCGACCCGGCCGCGCTGGCCGCCGACTACGAGGCGGGCGGCGCCCACGTCATCAGCGTGCTGACCGAGCGGCGCAAGTTCGGCGGCAGCCTCGAGGACCTGGCCGCGGTCCGTGCCCGCGTCGACATCCCGATCCTGCGCAAGGACTTCATCCTCACCTCCTACCAGCTCTGGGAGGCCAGGGCCCACGGCGCCGACCTGGCGCTGCTGATGGTGGTCTGCCTGGAGCAGGAGGCCCTGGTGTCGCTGATCGAGCGGGCCGAGTCCATCGGGCTCACCCCGCTGGTCGAGGTGCACACCGAGGAGGAGCTGGAGCGGGCGGTCGCGGCGGGTGCCCGGATCATCGGGATCAACGCCCGCAATTTGAAGACACTTGAGGTCGACCGCGACGTGTTCGCCAAGCTGGCGCCCAAGGTCCCCGATAATGTGATCAAGATCGCGGAGTCGGGCGTTCGAGGTCCGCATGACCTGCTCGCCTACGCGCGGGTCGGCGCCGACGCCGTCCTGGTGGGCGAGAGCCTGGTCACCGGCAAGGATCCACGCAAGGCCGTGGAGGCGCTGGTGACCGCCGGCGCTCACCCCGCGACGCGCCCCGACCACGGAGCAGAGGGATAGCAGTGGCAAACGACGGCACCATCCTCACCGCCGCCGACCTGGCGGGTAACGGCGCCTACGGCAACGACCCCGACGTGCACGGCAAGTTCGGCATCTTCGGCGGGCGCTACGTTCCCGAGGCGCTCATCCCGGCCCTCGACGAGGTCGCCGCGGTCTACGAGAAGGCCAAGAACGACGCCTCGTTCCTGCGCGAGTTCGATCACCTGCTGCGTACGTACGCGGGCCGGCCGACCACGCTGACCGAGGTGCCGCGCTTCGCCGAGCAGGCCGGCGGCGCGCGGATCATCCTCAAGCGCGAGGACCTCACGCACACCGGCGCCCACAAGATCAACAACGTGCTCGGCCAGGCGCTGCTGACCAAGCGGCTCGGCAAGAAGCGAGTGATCGCCGAGACCGGCGCGGGCCAGCACGGCGTGGCCACGGCCACGGCGGCGGCCCTGCTCGGCCTGGAGTGCGTCATCTACATGGGCGAGGTCGACTGCGAGCGCCAGGCGCTCAACGTGGCCAGGATGAAGCTGCTCGGCGCCACGGTGGTGCCGGTGAGCAACGGCTCCCAGACGCTCAAGGACGCCATCAACGAGGCGTTCCGCGACTGGGTCACCAACGTCGACACCACCCACTACCTGTTCGGCACCGTCGCGGGCCCGCACCCGTTCCCCGAGATCGTGCGCGACTTCGCGCGCATCATCGGCGTCGAGGCCCGCCGTCAGATGCTGGAGCTGACCGGCAAGCTGCCCGACGCGGTCTGCGCCTGCGTCGGTGGCGGCAGCAACGCGATCGGCATCTTCCACGCCTTCATCGGCGACGAGGGCGTCCAGTTGCACGGCTACGAGGCGGCCGGCCACGGCCTGGCGAGCGGCGAGCACGCGCTCACGCTCACCGCCGGCTCGGTCGGCGTGCTGCACGGCTCGCGCACCTACGTCCTGCAGGACGAGGAGGGTCAGACGATCGAGTCGCACTCGATCTCGGCCGGCCTCGACTACCCGGGCGTCGGGCCCGAGCACGCCTGGCTCAAGGACAGCGGGCGGGCGGCCTACCACGGGGTCACCGACGACCAGGCGATGGCGGCGTTCTCGCTGCTGGCCAGGACAGAGGGCATCATTCCGGCCATCGAGTCGTCCCACGCCCTGGCGGGCGCGCTGGAGCTCGGCCGTGAGCTGGGGCCCGAGGCGACCATCCTGGTCAACCTCTCGGGGCGCGGCGACAAGGACATGGGCACGGCGATGAAGTACTTCAACCTCTGACGGCCCGGGGTTCGCGCCGCACCGGCTCCGGGAGATGCCCGAGCACAGCGGCCGATGGCACCATGGCAAGGACGGCGGCGATGCGGCCCTCGACCACTGAGAACGGACGATCATGACTACTCTTCAGACGGTTTTCGCCACGGCGAAGGCGGCGAACCGGGCCGCGCTCGTCGGCTACCTGCCCGCGGGCTTCCCGTCCAAGGAGGGCGCCGTCGCCGCGGCCGCCGCCCTGGTCGAGGCCGGCTGCGACGTGATCGAGATCGGCCTGCCCTACTCCGACCCGCTCATGGACGGGCCGACCATCCAGGACGCCGTGCACCGGTCGCTGCTCAACGGCACCCGGATCGCCGACGTCATGCGGACGGTCGAGGGGGTCGCCGCCACCGGCGCGGCCACGCTGGTCATGACCTACTGGAACCCGATCGACCGCTACGGTGCCGAGCGGTTCGCGCGTGACCTGGCCAACGCGGGCGGCGTCGGCACGATCACGCCCGACCTGACGCCGGAGGAGTCGGAGCCGTGGCGGGCGGCCTCGGCCGCGGCGGGCATCGACACCGTGTTCCTGGTGGCGCCCAGCTCCACCGAGGCGCGCATCAAGGCCGTCGTCGACTGCTGCACCGGGTTCGTCTACGCGGCCTCGCTGATGGGCGTCACGGGCGCCAGGGAGACCGTCAACGTGGCGGCCGAGGACCTGGTCAAGCGCACCCGCGCGCACACCGCGCTGCCGGTGTGCGTGGGCCTGGGCGTCGGCACCGGCAAGCAGGCGGCCGAGGTGGCCGGCTACGCCGACGGCGTCATCGTGGGATCGGCGTTCATCCGCCGGATGCTCGACGCTCCCGACGAGGCCGCGGGCCGCGAGTCGATCGCCGTGCTGGCTCGCGAGATGGCCGAAGGCGTCCGTTCCCGCGCCTAACTGTTTCTGTCAATTCCCGCGACTCGTAACCGGACAAGTGTCAGTATTTCTGGCGTCGGTCCATGGCGCGTGTCGCGGCGGCGGGTGTGGGTATCGGGGCCACACCCAGTGCGACGCATACCTTTGAAGGGACATATATGCGTCGACGTCCTGTTGGTTTCGCGGCCGCCCTCGCCTTATCGGCGATCACCCTGACAGCCCCGGCGCAGGCCGCCCCCGCGCAGGCCACCCCTGTACAGGGCAGCCCCACCCCGGCGCCCGAGCCCACGCCCACCTACGAGCTGCCCTCGCCGGATCAGTCGCCCACCGGCCCCACGCCCCCGCCCCCCACGCAGCAGAACCTGGCTCCCGAGCCCACCACCGTGGCCGAGCCGCTCACGATCTCCTCCGGGCAACTGGCCGTCGAGCTCGACCCGGCCTTCCCGAGGATCCTGCGTTACACCGACAAGGCGAGCGGCGCCGTGCTCGACGGCAGCACCGCGGTGCCCGCCGTGGTGCTGAACGGCACGCCGTACCAGGCCACGGTCGCCCTGCGCGGCACCGACGGCGCCTCGGCCCGCTACCGGCTGACCGTCGAGGCGGGGGTCACGCTGGACGCCAGCATCCGCGTCAAGGGCCGGGTGACGACCTTCGCGATCGACGCGGTCACCGACACCGAGGCGTTCCGGGTCAACACGATCGACCTGCCGGGCCACGACCTGGTGTCGGTGTCGAGCGACCAGCCGGGCGCCGCGACCGCGTTCACCAGGCTCGACCCCAACTCCACCCGTACGGCCGACGTCTTCGCCGCCGTCACCCCGCGGACCGCGCCCGACGCCGCCCCGATCGGCGCCTCGTACGCCATCGTCAACACCGGCTCCCTGGCCGCCGCCGTCGAGTCGAACTCCACCTACGACCGCCCCTCAGGCGTCACCGACAAGGACGCGGCCCGTTTCTGGCATCAGGCCAGGCAGGAGGACGGCGGCCGGGTCAGGGTGGGCGTGTGGAGCGGCCAGTGGACCTACCGGGGCACCGGCGCGCCCTACACCGAAGACCTGCCGTGGGCCAAGGTCGTGGTCACCCCCGACGCCAACGGCGACGGCGCCCTCGACTGGCAGGACGGGGCGGTCGCGTTCAGGAGCATCGGCGTCAAGGCGCCCGGCGCGGACCAGACCAAGGACCGGGTGATCGCGCACATCCCGTTCAACTTCTCCAGCCAGGCCACCCACCCGTTCCTGCGCACGCTCGACGACGTCAAGCGGATCTCGCTGGCCACCGACGGCCTGGGCCAGCTCGCCCTGCTCAAGGGCTACCAGTCGGAGGGCCACGACTCGGCCCACCCCGACTACGGCGGCAACTACAACAAGCGCGCCGGCGGCCTGGCCGACCTCAACACCCTGCTCAAAACCGGGAAAGACTGGAACGCCACCTTCGGGGTGCACGTCAACGCCACCGAGTCCTACCCCGAGGCCAAGAGCTTCAGCGAGCAGCTCGTCAACAAGGACACCAAGGGCTGGAACTGGCTCGACCAGTCGTACCTGATCGACCAGCGTGGCGACCTGACCAGGGGCACCCTCGCCAAGCGGTTCCGGCAGCTGCGCGCCGAGGCCGACAGGAACCTGACCGTCCTGTACGTGGACGTGTACCGCCCGCACGGCTGGGTCGCCGACCGCCTGCTCACCGAGCTGCGCGGGCAAGGCTGGCAGGTGGCCACCGAATGGGCCGACAAGCTGGAGCGCTCGTCGCTCTGGTCACACTGGGCCAACGACCTCAACTACGGCGGAGCCACCAACAAGGGACTGAACTCGCAGATCATCCGGTTCATCCGCAACGGTGAGAAGGACGTCTGGAACGCCCATCCCATTCTCGGGAACGCCCGGATCGTGGAGTTCGAGGGCTGGACCGCGGAGAACGACTTCACCGCCTTCTACCGCAACATCTGGGAGTACAACCTGCCGGCCAAGTTCCTGCAGCACTACCAGATCACCGACTGGAACGCCGACGAGATCGTCTTCACCGGCGGTGTGAGCGGCAGGTTGGCAGACGGCAGGCGCCAGTTGTTCGCGGGCGGTCACAAGGTGCTCGACGGCGGCACGTACCTGCTGCCGTGGGAGGGCAAGTACTACCACTACAACCTGGCCGGCGGCACCACCACCTGGGACGCCACCCGGCCGCTGACCGTTTACAAGCTCACCGACCAGGGCCGGGTCCGGGTGGGCGTCGCCACCCCGGCCGACGGCAAGATCACCCTGCGGGCCGAGGCGGGCGTGCCGTACGTGCTCTACCCCGGCAGGGCGCCCGCCCAGGCCGCGCCCCGGTGGGGCGAGGGGAGCGGCGTCCGCGATCCCGGCTTCAACGGCGACGGCCTGCGCGACTGGCAGGTCACCGGCCCGGTGAGCATCCAGAAGAACGAGCTCGGCCAGCGCGTGGCCCTGCTCGGCGGCGGCCCGCAGGCCCGGCTGGAGCAGCGGCTGACCGGCCTCCAGCCTGGACACGCCTACACCGCCTCGGCCTTCGTCGAGGTCGAACCCGGGCGAGCCAGGCAGACCACCCTGGAGGCCGGCGGTCAGAAGGTGACGATCCAGCGCTCGACGGCGAAGAACTACATCGCCTCGGACGAGAAGCACGACACCTACTTCCAGCGCGTCAAGGTCGCTTTCATCGCCCCGCGCGACTCCGTCACGCTGCGGATCACGGCCGCCGCAGGTGAGGCGAAGGTCCGGGTGGACGACGTACGGCTCCTCAAGAGCGACCCGGCGGGTGAGACCGAGACGTTCGAGTCGGCCGAGCCGGGGTGGGGCCCGTTCGTCAAGGGTGACGCCGGGGGCGCGTTCGACGCCCGTACGCACCTGTCGGAGCGGCATGATCCGTACACGCGGGCGGGCTGGAACGGCAAGAGCGTCGACGACGTGATCAGCGGCGACTGGTCGCTCAAGGCGCACGAGGAGCGCCAGGGGCTGGTCTACCGGACCGTGCCGCAGACCGTCCGGTTCGAGCCTGGACACGCCTACGAGGTGTCGTTCGGCTACCAGAGCGCCCTGGCCGGCGCCTACGCCTGGGTGACCGGCTACGACAAGGGCGGCGCCAGTGTCGAGACCCGGCGGACACCGGTGCCCGAGCGGCGGACCACCGGCAGGTTCGCCGAGCGGGTGGTCGCGGGCTGCGGCGAGGCCTGGGTCGGGCTCCGCTCACTGCTGCCCGAGCAGGCCGGGGCCGACTTCGTCCTCGACGACTTCGCCGTCAAGGACCTCGGTGCCGATCCCGAGGCCCAGGCGTGCGGGTCGCTGGACGTGGTGCCCGCCTCACCCGCCTTCGAGCAGGGGGCGGCCTCCGAGGTCACCACGACGTTCGTCAACCTGGAGGACGTGACGGCCCAGGACGTCAAGGTGACGCTGGGCGTACCCGAGGGATGGGACGTCACCGGGAACGGGACCGGCACCGTGGAGCCCGGCGGCAAGCTGGTGACCACCTGGAAGGTGACGCCGCCCGCGGACGCGCCCTACGCCACCTACGAGCTGAAGGCCCGTGCCGTCTACACCGCGGCGGGAGCCGCCAAGTCGCTCGACGCGGTGGCGACGGTGCGTACGCTGCCGCCGCCGCCCACCGCGGACGCCTGGGCGAGCGACCTGGAGTGGGTCAGCGCCGCCAACGGCTGGGGGCCGGTCGAACGCGATCGCTCCAACGGCGACCTCGGCGCGGCCGACGGCACGCCGATCGTGATCGGCGGCCAGACGTTCGCCAAGGGGCTGGGCACGCACGCGCCCGCCGACGTCCGTTACTACCTCGGAGGCCGGTGTACGGCCTTCACAGCCTCCGTCGGCGTGGACGACGTCCAGGCCACCAGGGGCTCCGTGGAGTACAGCGTGGTCGCCGACGGGGTGATCAAGGCACACAGCCCAGTGCTGCGCGCCGCCGACCCGGCCTACGAACTGACCGCCGACCTCACCGGCGCCCGCTACGTGGACCTCGTGGCGGGCGACGCCGGTGACGGCAACGGCAATGACCATGCGGACTGGGGAGCCGCCAGGCTGACCTGCGAGTAACGTCGGTTTAGTGAGCATCGCGTACGCCTGGAGTACGCGAAAACTGTCTTAACCGAGTCTTATCCCGGGCGTGGTCAGATGAGTTCCCGGTACTGTGCGCTTTCCAGCGCAGAGAAAGAGGAGCCCTAGTCGTGGTCGCGTCGCAACCGTCACGTAACGTCCGCTCAGCGGTACCCTGGGTGACGACCGTCGCCCGGCTGGTCCTGGGCGGGGTGCTGATCGCGGCCGGATGGCTGAAGATCGGCAATCCGTCCGACTCCGTCGTGGCGGTCAAGGCTTACCAACTGCTGCCCGACTCGCTCGCCACGACCGTGGGCTACGGCCTGCCGATCCTGGAGATCGTGGTCGGGGTGCTGCTGGTCGTGGGCCTGATGACCAGGGTGGCCGGGGTGGTCGGCGCGCTGCTCATGTTCGCCTTCGTCTTCGGCATCGCCTGGGCGTGGGCGCACGGCCTGCGGATCGACTGCGGCTGCTTCGGCGGCGGCGGCCAGCTGGGGGCGGGACAGCAGCCGGCCTACCTGCTCGACATCCTGCGCGACTTCGGTCTTGTGGTGCTCGGCGCCTGGACCGTGCGCTTCGCGCCGGGGCACTTCGCGCTCGACTCGGCTCTCGGGCTGGCGGGCGGCGAGCGCGTTGATGGACAAGACGTTGACGGACAGGACGTTCATGGGCGAGGCGTTCACGGACAGGACGTTCTCGGCCAGGAGGAGATGGGCTGATGATGAGCAAGGGGGAGCGCGTGATGAGCAAGGGGGAGCGCGCGAAGTCCGCGCGGGAGAAGATCAGAGCGCAGCAGGCCGCCGAGCGCGCGCGGGAGCAGCGCAAACGCGTCGTCACCTACATGACCGTGGGCGTGGTCGCGGTGGCGGCGGTCGGTCTCGGCGCCTGGTACGCCGCCAGCAAGTCGCAGGCCGAGCTGGCCGGAGACACGGCGCCGACCACCGTGCAGTCCGACGGCTCGGTCGTCATGGCCAAGAGCGGGGTCGCCAAGCCGGTGATCGACATCTACGAGGACTTCCAGTGTCCGGCCTGCAAGCAGATGGAGGAGGTGAGCGGCAGCACGTTCAGGAACCTCGCGGCTGAGGGCCTGGCCAAGGTCGTCTACCACCCCATCACCATCTTCAGCACCGAGCCGACGAAGGGCAACTCCGTGCGCGCCGGCGCCGCGGCCCGCTGCCTGACCGACGGCAAGCAGTGGCTCGCCTTCCACGACCTGCTCTACAAGAACCAGCCCAGCGAGACGGTCGAGGGCTTCAAGACCGACCAGATGGTGACCTGGGCCAAGTCGGCCGGGGCGACGGCGGCGGGCATCGACACCTGCATCACCGGCCAGAAGAACGCCCAGGCCCAGCTCGACTACAGCGCCAAGGTCAACAAGGAGCAGAAGCTGCAGGGCACGCCGACCGTCAAGTTGAACGGCACGGCCATGGACAACAACGTCGTCTTCACACCAAAGGATCTTCGCGATGCGGTCACGAAGGCGGCCAAGTAGTCCCGCTTCCGCTACCCTCACCTGACATGCCCCTTGCCTCGATTCCCAGCCCTTCCCAAGGGGTCTGGTATCTCGGATTCGTGCCGATCCGGGCCTACGCCCTGTGCATCGTGCTCGGTGTCATCTTCGCCGTCTGGCTGAGCGAGCGCCGCTGGCGCGCCCGTGGTGGCCAGAAGGGCACGATCATCGACATCTCGGTGCCGGCGGTGATCTTCGGGCTCATCGGCGGACGCCTTTACCACGTCATCACCGACTGGCAGACCTACTTCGGCGCCCGCGCGATCAAGCCGGCCTACAAGGCCCTGTTCATCTGGGAAGGCGGGCTGGGCATCTGGGGCGCGATCGCGCTCGGCGGTGTCGGCGTCTGGCTCGCCTGCCGCAAGCGGGGCCTGTCCCTCAGCGCGGTGGCCGACACGGTGGCGCCCGGCATCGCCTTCGCGCAGGCGATCGGGCGCTGGGGCAACTGGTTCAACCAGGAGCTGTACGGCGGGCCGACCACGCTGCCGTGGGGGCTGGAGATCGACCAGATGCACGGGGGCGAGCCGGGGGTGCTCTACCACCCGACGTTCCTGTACGAGTCGATCTGGGATCTTCTGCTGGGCTTCGCCCTGCTCTGGGCGGGCAAGCGGTTCGCGCTGCACCATGGGCGGTTGTTCGCCCTCTATGTGGCCGGCTACACGCTCGGGCGGTTCTGGATCGAGGGCCTGCGGATCGACCCCGTCGGCGGGGTCGACCACGCGGTGACGTTCCTGAGCCTGCGGCTGAACCAGTGGACCTCGATCGTGGTGTTCATCGGGGCGCTGATCTACTTCTGGGCGACCCGGAACAAGGACAGCGAGGAGTTCATCCTCCCGGCCGTCGATCGCGCGGCCGCAGGCGATCCGGACGGCCCTGATCCGGCCCACGGGGCCGACCAGGCCGACCAGGCCGACTCGGCTGACGGCGCCGCCGCCGCTTCGGTGGTTGGAGATACGGACGACACCCCTGAGGCCGTCACGACGGATTCTCCGGACCCTGAGGTCGTCAAGGCCGATTCTCCGGACCCTGAGGTCGCGCCGTCGGAGTCCGCGTCCGTGCAGGAGGCCTCTGCGGACGTTTCGGAGCCTGCGGACGTACGCGCGGAGTCCCCGGCGGCGGACGAGGAGTCCGCAGGCGATGACGGAGCGGTCGCGGCGCAGAAGGAGACCCCCGAAGCCGTTCAACAGGAGAAGAACTCGCGATGAGCGAGGGCGCGGAGCAGCACCACCGGCACCGTGACGTCACCGGCGGCTGGCTGCGGCCGTCGGTGTTCGGGGCGATGGACGGACTGGTGTCCAACTTCGCGCTCATCGCCGGTGTCGCGGGCGGCACCGCCAACACCAAGGTCATCGCCCTCGCGGGCATCGCGGGGCTGGCGGCCGGCGCCTTCTCGATGGCCGGCGGCGAGTACGTCTCGGTGGCCAGCCAGCGCGAGCTGGCCCTGGCCGAGATCGCCGTCGAGCGCGGCGAGCTCGAACGCCACCCCGAGGCCGAGCAGGAAGAGCTCGCCCAGGTCTTCGTCAACCGGGGCGTGACGCCGGAGCTGGCCGCCGAGGTGGCCCGGCAGATCTCCGAGAACCCCGCCCAGGCCCTGGAGGTCCACGCCCAGAGCGAGCTCGGCGTTGACCCGCACGACCTGCCCTCGCCCAAGGTGGCGGCGGGCTCGTCGTTCCTGTCCTTCGGTGTGGGCGCGTTCCTGCCGCTGGTGCCGTACCTGCTCGGTGTGACGAGCCTGTGGGTGTCGGCGATCCTCTCGTGCCTGGCGCTGTTCGGGGCGGGCGCGCTGGTCTCCAGGGTGACCGCGCGTTCCTGGCTCTACTCCGGGCTGCGGCAGCTCATCGTCGGCGTGGTTGCGGCCGGGCTCACGTTCGGGCTCGGCAACCTGATCGGGGGTAGTGGTCTGTGACGGCCCCCAGAACGGCGACCCGCAAGCGCCGGCGCCCCCCACCCTCCGACTGGGAATTCCCCCTGCTCAGCCATTTGGGACTCCAGCCCAGGCAGCAGAAGCTCATCGTGATCATCTCGTCGGTGGTGGGTCTGCTGGCCGTGGCGTTCGCGCTGGTCGTCGTCATATCTTCGCTGGGCGAATACACACCTGAGCAGCGGGAAGGCTCCGCCATCGTGGTGGGCGACTCGACATTGCCGGAGGTCTACCACAGCTGGGCCTCGCCCAAGCTGTTCCAGCCGATCGCCGACCGGGCCAAGGACCGCGCGCCGCTCACCGAGAAGGAGGTGTTCGGGCAGAAGACGCTCACCGGGGAGAAGAAGCTCACGCTCAAGCTCGCCGGCAGCAAGCTCGACGCCGACTGCTCGGCCGCCGTCTGGGGCGAGCAACTCCTCGAACTGGTCACCGACGGCGAGTGCACCCAGGCGGCCCGCGGTGTCTACGCCAGCGCCGACGGCCGCTACATCGGCCAGTACACCCTGCTCAACCTGCGCGACGGCAAGGCCGCCAGTGAGTTGGTCGACTCGCTCAAGACCCTCTACCGGGGTGGCTGGTCACGCCCGCTCGGCACCGGCAAGACCGCCTTCCCGCCGGGCGGCTACACCGAGGGCGGCGGCTACGCCCTGGGCCACTACGTCGGGCTGGTCTGGATCGGCCGGGCCGACGGCGCCGACCCGACGACGAAGGACGACCTCGTCTCGTTGTCACTGACGCTCAGGGGGGCCGAGAAGGCCGTCTACCGCCGGGTCGTCTCGATCACCGGGCCGGCGTCGTGATGCGGGCCCGCGTCGCGATCCCGCTGGGCGCCGCCGTGCTGGCGGTGCTCGCCGTAGGGAGCTGGCTGCTGTTCCTGCGGCCCCAGCCTCGGCCGGCCACCTTCCGCGGTGAGCCGACCTCGGCGCTCTACTCGCTCATCGACTCCCGGCAGCGCGACGCGGCTCCGCTGACCGTGGGGGAGGTGTTCACGCCCGCCACGGAGACACTCGGCCCCTTGCGCCGCGAGTCGGCGGAGCAGCTCGCGGACTGCGACGACGCGCTCTGGGGCGCTTCGGCGGCGGGTTGCACGCAGGCGCTGCGGGCGACGTACGCGGGCGGTTCGGGGGCGGGACAGTTCGTCATCTTCAACCTCACCGACGGGCGGGCGGCGAACGCGCTGGTGAAGGCGCTCGCCAAGGACGGCTTCGTACGGCAGGCGGTTCCGTTCGACGCCGAGCACAGCCGCGCGCAGGCGCGGGCGCTCGGCCACTACGTCACGGTCGCCTGGGCGGGGCCGGTGCGGCCGGGGGAGGCGGGGGATCTGATGTCGCAGCTCCTGGCCCTCGACGGGCTCGGCCACATCATCCAGAAACGCGTGGTCGCGGCGACCTGACGCTCCCAGGTCTGACGCGCGCAGGTCTGCACGTCGGGGTCTTGGCGTCCAGAGGTCTGGCGCGAAGGTCTGACGTCCAGGAGGTCTGACGTCCAGGGGTCTGGCGCGTCCAGGGGTCCGACGCGCGCGGGCCTGACGTTCAGGGGTCTGGCGTGTGAGGGTCCGTCGTCCGCGTGACCGAGGTGCGTGCGGGCTGGGGTCAGGCGGTTTTGGACAGGGCCGTGACCGTGGCGGAGACCGTGGTGGGGAGGTCGGCGAGGCGGTGCAGGGGGGTCTCCAGCGGGGTGACGCCCTCGGCCCACGGCGCCGCCTGCCGGATCAGGGAGCGGGCGTCGTTCTTGGTGAGTGTGCTGCCCTGGGAACGGGCCACCGCGATGAGCCCTTCGCGCCAGGTGTTGGCCAGCTTGCCGTGCCCGTTGTCGAGGATCCGCCGTAGCACCGCGGCCTCGTCACCGATCGACTGCGGGAGGCGTACCGCGTCCAGGACGCCGCCGTCGGACGTCAGCTCGTAGACGGGCCTCAGGGCGTCCGGGAGGGAAGGCGGGGCGGACAGCAGGACCCGCACCCTGGCCGCGCGCGTGGCCAGCAGGACGCGGGGGAGCGCCGCCTCGAGGCCGGCGGGCAGTGCGATCGCGACCCGTTCCACCGCGGCGGCGTAGGGCTTGGCCAGCCAGGTGGACAGCTTCACCCGCGGCTGCGGCAACTCCTTCGGCCAGTCGCCCACCAGCAGGTCGGCCTCGAACGCCGCGCCAGGCCCGTCGTCGGCCGCCGGGGAGCCGGTGGACTCGATCGACTGGGGGCCCTGGGTGTAGATGGCGGTGGTCAGGCGGTCGAGGCGGGCGGTGACGGCGGGGCGGGTCTTGGTGGTGGGACGCAGGATGTAGAGGTCGGCGGCGGAGCCGATGGCTTCCGCCCCAAAATAACGGTTGAAATCTGGGTAAATAGCTTCATACGCGAGGTTGAGCGCGGAGAGGGAGTCCTGCACCTTCAGGGCGAGCATCGGGGTGCGCTCGCTCGCCCCGTACGCCAGCAGGACCCGCCCGTCGTCCTTCAGCCCCTCGACCGCGCGCGCCACGAACAGCCCGACCCCCTCCGGCGTGTACGGCGGGTCGGTGATGGCCAGGTCGTGGCCGCGGGCCGACGGCGGCAACGACAGCCGCAGGTCGGCCCACCGAGTCTGTACGCCCAGCTCCTGGGCGTCGAGGTAGGCCAGGATGCGCTCGTCCACGTCGACCACCGTGACGTCGGTCTCGGGGTGGACCAGCTTGACGGCCAGCGAGGTGAGGTCGTGGTCGCCCACGCACAGCAGCTTCGCGCCCCGCAGCCAGAAGCGGGCGCCGAGCAGCAACGCCCTGCGCAGCACGGTCTCCGGGGTGGCGGCCACGTGGTCCAGCGCGTGGCGGGCGCGTGGCGCCTCGTCGATGAGGCGGCGCAGCCTCTCCAGCACCGGCGCGTAGTGGGGGAGCAGGTGGGCCACCGGATCCTCCGGCGGCGGGGCCATGGCCAGCAGGTCCTGGAAGTCGGGAGTGTGCGCGAGCGGCACCCGGAACCTGTCGACGGAGCGTTCCGGCGAGACCTCGCGCAGCAGCGCCTCGATCGTCCGCCGGGACGTGGCCGTCTCCCTGACCAGGTCGGACAGGGTCCACCACTGCCCGTCGCAGAGGAGGGTCAGCGCGTGCCGCAGCCGCCTGCCGTCGACTCCGGCCTCGTCGAGCAGGCGTTCCACCCCGTCACGGTCCATGGCCCAACCCTATCGAGGGAATTCCGGGCCCCTGGTCCGGTGTTTGGGACATAGCAGTCCGGATGTCGGGATTGTCGCCAATGTTCGCAATGCGGACCAGGCGGGAACTATTCCGGCAGGGTGTTGTAACCTCTACGCACACGCAGCAGGGCCAACGTCGTCCCCGCCTGTAGAGCAGTTCTTGACAGACGATGACGACGGGAGGGATTCAATGCCTGCTGCCCACCTCGGGTTCCCCGAGCCCCAGGGCCTCTACCACCCCGCCAACGAGCATGATGCCTGCGGTGTCGCCATGGTGGCCGACGTCGCCGGCCGACGCGGGCACGGGATCGTGGTGAAGGCGCTGACGGCGCTGTGCAATCTAGATCACCGGGGGGCCAAGGGTAGCGAGCCTGACACAGGCGACGGAGCCGGGATCTTGACTCAGATCCCGGACACCTTCTTTCGCACGAACGTTGGCTTCGCGCTGCCCGCGGCCGGCCACTACGCGGTCGGCATGGCCTTCCTGCCGTTCGACGGCGAGGCGCGCGACATCGCCTTCCGCATGATCGAGGAGATCGCCGCCGAGGAAGGCCTGAACGTCCTGGGCTGGCGCGAGGTGCCGGTCGACCGTGCGCTGCCCGGGCCGAGCGCCAGGGCCGTCATGCCGCACTTCACGCAGCTGTTCGTGGCGAGCCCCAACGGTGAGTCGGGGCTGGAGCTGGACCGGCTGGCGTACTGCCTGCGCAAGCGGGCCGAGCACGAGGTGGACGTCTACTTCCCCTCGCTGAGCGCCCGTACGATCGTCTACAAGGGCATGCTCACCCCCGACCAGGTCGAGCCGTTCTTCCCCGACCTGTCGGACGAGCGCTACGAGACCGCGATCGCGCTGGTGCACTCGCGCTTCTCCACCAACACCTTCCCCAGCTGGCCGCTGGCCCACCCGTACCGTTACATCGCCCACAACGGCGAGATCAACACGGTCAAGGGCAACCGCAACTGGATGCGGGCCCGCGAGGCGATGCTCGAATCCGCCCAGATCCCGGGCGACATGTCGCGACTTTTCCCGATCTGCGACCCAGACGGCAGCGACACGGCATCCTTCGACGAGGCCCTGGAGCTGCTGCACATCGGCGGCCGGAGCCTGCCCCACGCCGTGCTGATGATGATCCCCGAGGCGTGGGAGAACCACACCGAGATGGATCCCGCGCGGCGGGCCTTCTACGAGTTCCACTCCTCGATGATGGAGGCGTGGGACGGCCCCGCGTCGATCACCTTCACCGACGGCACGCTGGCCGGAGCGGTGCTCGACCGCAACGGCCTGCGCCCGGGCCGCTTCTGGGTGACCGCCGACGGTCTGGTCGTGCTGGCCTCCGAGGCGGGCGTGCTCGACTTCAAGCCCGAGGACGTGGTGCGCAAGGGCCGCCTGCAGCCGGGCCGGATGTTCCTCATCGACACCGCCCGCGGCAAGATCATCGAGGACGACGAGATCAAGGCCGAGCTCGCGGCCGCCCTGCCGTACGAGGACTGGCTGCACGCCGGCCTGGTCCGCTTCGAGGAGCTGCCGGCGCGGCAGCGGGAGATCCCCACGCACGAGGCGCTCGTCAAGCGGCAGCAGACCTTCGGCTACACCGAGGAGGAGCTGCGCATCATCCTGGCGCCGATGGCCAGGGTCGGTGCCGAGCCGATCGGCTCCATGGGCACCGACACGCCCGTCGCGGTGCTCAGCGAGAAGCCCAGGCTGCTGTTCGACTATTTCACGCAGCTGTTCGCGCAGGTCACGAACCCGCCGCTGGACGCCATCCGCGAGGAACTGGTGACCTCGCTGGCCAGCGTGCTCGGGCCGGAGGGCAACCTGCTCGACCCCGGGCCCACCTCGTGCCGTCAGCTCGTCCTGCCGTACCCGGTGATCGACAACGACGAGCTCGCGAAGATCATCCACATCAACGACGAGCACGACCTGCCCGGCTTCCACCCGCACGTGATCTCCGGCCTGTACGAGGTGGCGGGCGGCGGCGCGGCGCTGCTGCAGCGCCTGGAGGAGATCCGCGCCGAGGCGTCGGAGGCGATCGCCAACGGCGCCCGCATCATCGTGCTGTCGGACCGCGGCTCGTCCGACACGCTGGCGCCGATCCCGTCGCTCCTGCTGACGGGAGCGGTCCACCACCACCTGATCCAGGAGAAGACCCGCACCAAGATCGGTCTCGTCGTCGAGACCGGCGAGGCGCGCGAGTGCCACCACATGGCGCTGCTCATCGGCTACGGCGCGGGCGCGGTCAACCCGTACCTGGCCATCGAGACCGTCGAGGACCTGGTCGACACCGGGGCGCTCAAGGTCGACAAGCACAAGGCCGTACGGAACCTCATCAAGGCCTACGGCAAGGGCGTCATCAAGGTGATGTCCAAGATGGGCGTCTCCACCGTGGCCTCCTACACCGGTGCGCAGATCTTCGAGGCGCTCGGCCTGAGCCAGGAGGTCGTCGACGCCTGCTTCACCGGCACCACCTCGCGGCTCGGCGGCGTCGGCTTCGACGTGCTGGCCGAAGAGGCCGCCCGGCGGCACTCCCACGCCTATCCCAGGGTGGCGAACGCGCACCGCGGGCTCCAGATCGGCGGCGAGTACCAGTGGCGGCGCGAGGGCGAGCCGCACCTGTTCAACCCCGAGACGGTCTTCAAGCTGCAGCATGCCACCCGCACGCGCCGCTACGAGATCTTCAAGGAGTACACGGGCCTGGTGGACTCGCAGGCCGAGCGGCTGATGACGCTGCGCGGGCTGTTCAAGCTGAAGGAAGGGCGGACCCCGGTCCCGATCGACGAGGTCGAGCCGGTCTCCGAGATCGTCAAGCGGTTCTCCACCGGCGCCATGTCGTACGGCTCGATCTCGATGGAGGCGCACGAGACGCTCGCCATCGCGATGAACCGGCTGGGTGGCAAGTCCAACACCGGCGAGGGCGGCGAGGACCCGGAGCGCCTGCACGACGCGACGCGGCGCAGCGCCATCAAGCAGGTGGCGTCGGGCCGGTTCGGCGTGACGAGCGAATACCTGGTCAACGCCGCGGACCTGCAGATCAAGATGGCCCAGGGCGCCAAGCCCGGTGAGGGCGGCCAGCTGCCCGGTCACAAGGTCTACCCGTGGATCGCCAAGACCCGGCACTCCACGCCCGGTGTCGGCCTCATCTCGCCGCCGCCGCACCATGACATCTACTCGATCGAGGACCTGGCCCAGCTCATCCACGACCTGAAGAACTCCAACCCCGAGTCGCGCGTGCACGTCAAGCTCGTGGCCGAGGTCGGGGTCGGCACGGTCGCGGCAGGCGTGTCCAAGGCGCACGCCGACGTGGTGCTCATCTCCGGGCACGACGGCGGCACCGGAGCCTCGCCGCTCACGTCGCTGAAGCACGCGGGCGCGCCGTGGGAGCTCGGCCTGGCGGAGACGCAGCAGACGCTGCTGCTCAACGGGCTGCGCGACCGCATCGTGGTGCAGGTGGACGGCCAGCTCAAGACCGGACGCGACGTGGTCATCGCGGCGCTGCTCGGCGCCGAGGAGTACGGCTTCGCCACCGCTCCGCTGGTCGTGTCCGGCTGCGTGATGATGCGGGTCTGCCACCTCGACACCTGCCCGGTGGGCGTCGCCACGCAGAACCCCGAGCTGCGCAAGCGCTTCACCGGCAAGCCCGAGTTCGTGGTGAACTTCTTCGAGTTCATCGCCGAGGAGATCCGCGAGTACCTCGCCGAGCTGGGCTTCCGCTCGCTCGACGAGGCGATCGGGCATGTCGAGCTGCTCGACATGACGGCCGCCGAGGACCACTGGAAGGCCAGCGGCCTCGACCTGTCGCCGATCCTGCACCAGCCCGAGCTGCCGGCGGGCACCCCGCTGCGCCGCACGGTGGAGCAGGACCACGGGCTGCAGCACGCGCTCGACAACACGCTGATCCAGCTCGCCGAAGGCGCCCTGAACAACGGCACCCCGGTCACGCTGGAACTGCCGATCCGCAACGTGAACCGGACCGTCGGCACCATGCTCGGCTACCAGGTCACCAAGCGGTACGCCGGCGCGGGCCTGCCCGAGAACACGATCGACATCGGCTTCACCGGCTCGGCGGGCAACTCCTTCGGGGCGTTCCTGCCGCGTGGCATCACGCTGCGGCTGACCGGTGACGCCAACGACTACCTGGGCAAGGGCCTCTCCGGCGGGCGCATCACGCTGCGGCCGCACGAGGAGGCCCCGCTCGACGGTCACATCATCTCCGGAAATGTCGCCCTCTACGGCGCCACGTCCGGTGAGGCGTTCATCCGCGGCGTCGTCGGCGAGCGCTTCTGCGTCCGCAACTCCGGCGCCACCGCGGTCGTCGAAGGCGTCGGCGACCACGGCTGCGAGTACATGACCGGCGGCAAGGCGGTCGTCCTCGGCCCGACGGGACGCAACTTCGCGGCGGGCATGTCCGGCGGTGTCGCCTACCTGCTCGACCTCAACCTGGTGCGGGTCAACCGCGAGATGGTCGCCATCGAGGAGCTCACCGAAGAGGACGGCGAGTTCCTGCGCGAGACGGTCGAGAAGCACTTCGCCGAGACGGGCTCGCCGATCGCCAAGGAGCTGCTCGCCGACTGGCAGACGGCGCTCGCCCGGTTCGGCAAGATCATGCCGACCGACTACAAGCGGGCCATGGCGGCGGCCGAGGCCGCCCGCATCGAAGGCCGGGACATCGACGAGGCGGTCATGGCCGCCGCGGTTCAGGGTTAAGGGAGGCGTAACCGATGGCTGACCCCAAGGGTTTTCTCACGCACGACCGGGAGCTGCCCGCGCGCCGCCCCATCGACGTCCGCATCGGCGACTGGCGGGAGGTCTACCAGGACTTCTCCCAGGACAAGCTGACCAAGCAGGCGGCTCGCTGCATGGACTGCGGCATCCCGTTCTGCCACAACGGGTGTCCGCTCGGGAACCTCATCCCCGAGTGGAACGACCTCGTCTACCGCACCGACTGGCGGGAGGCGATCGAGCGGCTGCACGCCACGAACAACTTCCCGGAGTTCACCGGCCGGCTCTGCCCGGCTCCGTGTGAGGCGGCGTGCGTGCTCGGCATCAACTCCGACCCGGTGGCGATCAAGCGGGTCGAGGTCGAGATCATCGACCGCGCGTTCGACGAGGGCTGGGTGACCCCGCAACCGGCCCTGGTCAAGACGGGGAAGAAGGTCGCGGTCGTCGGCTCGGGTCCCGCCGGGCTGGCCGCGGCTCAGCAGCTCACCCGGGCGGGTCACGACGTGGTGGTGTTCGAGCGCGCGGACCGCATCGGCGGCCTGCTGCGTTACGGCATCCCCGAGTTCAAGATGGAGAAGCGCCACATCGAGCGGCGCCTGGACCAGATGCGGGCCGAAGGCACCGAGTTCCGCACCGGGGTGAACGTCGGCGTCGACATCACGGCGTCGCAACTTCGTGCGGAGTTCGACGCGGTGGTGCTGGCGGGCGGGGCCACGCAGTGGCGCGACCTGCCGATCACCGGGCGCGAGCTGGGCGGCGTCTACCAGGCGATGGAGTACCTGCCCCTGTCGAACAAGGTGCAGGAGGGCGACCTCGACGAGTCCCCGATCTCGGCCAAGGGCAAGCACGTCGTGGTCATCGGCGGCGGCGACACCGGGGCCGACTGCATCGGCACCGCGATCCGGCAGGGGGCCGAGTCGGTCACCCAGCTGGAGATCATGCCGCGGCCGCCGGTCCTCCGGGCCGGCAACCAGCCGTGGCCGACGTTCCCCATCCTGTTCAAGATGGAGAGCGCGCACGAGGAGCTGGAGGACGGCGGGGGCGCGCGGGTGTACGCGGTCTCGACGACCGAGTTCGTCGGCGACGAGTCCGGAAATATCCGCGCATTGCGGCTGGTCGAGGTCGAGGGGCCGCAGCACGGCTTCAAGCCGATCCCGGGCACCGAGCGGGAGATCCCGGCCGAGCTCGTCACGCTCTCGATGGGCTTCCTCGGCCCGGAGAAGGGCGCGCTGCTGGAAGACCTCGCCGATCTCGGCGCGGACGGCTTCTACGACGCCCGGGGCAATGTGGCTCGCGACAAGTCGTACATGTCCAACGTCGAGGGGGTGTTCGTGGCCGGTGACATGGGCCGCGGGCAGTCGCTGATCGTCTGGGCGATCGCCGAAGGCCGCGCGGCCGCCTCCGGAGTGGACCGCTTCCTCTCCGGCGAAACCTCGCTGCCGTACCCGATCCTTCCGACAGCTCGGCCGCTCGTCTGATCCGTTCGTTCTACCGCGTCCGTTCCTTGACGCGTCCGTTTCAAAAGCGCCCGTCCGGCTCGTCCGGGCGGGCGCTTCTTTTTCAACCCGCTTCTCTTTTACGGCCAGCCCGGTGGACCCCACCCGCCATACGTGGCCGGGCTCCGTCCAGGGCACGCTCCTGCGGTTTACGGGGCCGGGCGCCGTGACGTGCGTACTCTTGGCCATGCCTGCTCTTTTGCACAACCCGCAAGGATTGCACTTTGTGTAGCTGTTGCAGACTGTGCAAGTCTTGCGTAGAGTGCACGGTATGGAGAGTCCGCAGGAGCGGCGGGAACGGCGTCGGCGTGAGAAGCGGCAGGCCATCCGGAGGGCCGCCGTCCGGATCGCGCTCGACGGTGGGCCCGAGGCCGCGACGGTGGAGGTCATCAGCGCGGCGGCCGACATTTCGCCGCGCACGTTCTTCAACTACTTCGCCTCGAAGGAAGAGGCGCTCGTCATGGAGCCCGTCTGGCAGCCCGAAGAGGTGGTGGAGCTGCTCCAGGCCCGACCCGACGACGAGCCGGTCTTCCAGTCACTGAAAGCGGTCTCGAAGGAGCTCGGCGTCCGGAAGCGGCCGGTGTGGGAGGAGATGCAGCCGTTCATTGAGCTGCACAACCGCTATCCGGAGCTGTCCGCCAAGGTCAGGGCCGTCGACCAGTCGAAGGTCATGGAGAAGACCCTCGACATCGTCAGGCGGCGGCCGGGCGTCACCAGTGGGCTGCACGCCAGGCTGCTGGTCATCGGGTCGTTCGGGGCGATGATCTCGGCCATCCAGGAGTCGCTGGACGCGGGCGAGCCGGTCGAAGAGCTGCTCGACGAGGCGTTCACGCTGCTCGAACGCGGACTCTGACCCGCACATAGCCCACATACACAATCCACAGAGAGCGGCGACCGGGGTGGCACCCCCGATCGCCGCCGATTCCTCCTGCCCTCGCGAAAGAAGCAAGGAGTCGATCCATGCTATCGACAACCGTCCCGGAGTCCCCACCACAACGGAACCTTTGGATCAGTATGGGCTCGCTCATGCTGATCATGTTCCTGGCGGCCATCGACCAGACGGTCGTGGCGACCGCCATGCCCACCATCGTGGGCGAGCTCCACGGCCTGGCGAACCTGTCCTGGCTGGTCACGGCGTTCGCCCTGACCGCGGGCATCGTCACGCCCCTCTACGGCAAGCTCAGCGACATGTACGGCCGCCGGCGCCTCTACCTGTCGGCCATCGTGCTGTTCCTCATCGGCTCCGCGCTGTGCGGGATCGCGCAGTCCATGACGCAGCTCATCCTGTTCCGGGCCTTCCAGGGCGTCGGAGCGGGCGGGCTCATGGTGCTGACCATGGCGATCTCGGCCGACATCGCCACACCGCGCGAACGGGCCAGGTTCCAGGGCATCTTCGGCGCCGTCTTCGGCGTGGCCTCGATCGCCGGGCCGATCATCGGTGGCTACCTCACCGAGCACGTCTCGTGGCGGTGGATCTTCTACATCAACCTGCCGCTCGGCGCCGTCGCGCTGGCCGTGGCCTTCGCCGTGCTGCGGCTGCCGCGCCGCACGTCGCCGCACCGGGTGGACTGGCTCGGGGCCGCGCTGATCTCCGGCGTTCTCACCTGCCTGACCCTGCTCGCCTCCTGGGCCGGCACCTCCTACGCCTGGTCCTCGCCCCTCATCATCGGGCTCGGCGCGGGGGCGGTGCTGCTGACCGTGCTGTTCGTGCTGGTCGAGCGGACCGCGGCGGAGCCGGTGCTGCCGTTGCGGCTGTTCCGCGACCGGACGTTCACGCTCGGGGCGGCGGCGGTGACGCTGCTGGCCACGGCCATGCTGGGCGCGGCCACATTCCTGCCGCTGTTCCTGCAGCTCGCCACCGGCGCGACCGCGTCGAACTCCGGGCTGCTGCTGCTCCCGCTGATGATCGGGATGATCGTCTCGTCGACCTTCGTCGGGCAGTTCGTCACCAGGTTCGGCACGTACAAGTGGTTCATCGTCACGGGCACGCTGCTCGCGGCCGTCGCGGCGGCGCTGTTCTCGACCATGGACCTCAGTACGAGCACGTTCGCCTCCAGCGCGTACATGGTGCTGTTCGGCGCCGGGCTCGGCATGGTGCTGCAGAACCTGCTCCTGGCCGTGCAGACGACCACGCCCGCGGCCGACAGGGGAGCGGCCACCTCGGCGGTCACCTTCGCGCGCGGCATCGGCGGGGCTGTGGGAGTCTCGGTGCTGGGCGCCGTGTTCAGCGGCCGGTTAGGGGCGGGGCAGGCGTCGGTCACGCCCGAGGCCATCCAGGCCCTGCCGGAGGCGGCGCGGCACGCCACTCAGGTCGCGTTCTCTGGGGCGGTCACCGGGGTGTTCGCCTGGCTGGTGCCGATCCTGCTGCTCGGCGCGGGGCTGCTCGTGGCGCTGAAGAACGTTCGCCTGGCTCAGCACAGTTCATAGAGCTGACCAATTTTGCCCAACAACGGACGAAATTTTGCGACAAAGTTGCATCTGGCGACTTAGGTCGGGAAGATGCATTTTCTGGGGTGACGTGGTGGATGGGGGAATAATGAGGCGATTCGCCTCGGGTCTCATGGCTTTGGCGGTCGCAGCCTCGCTCGCGTCATGCGCGCCTTCCGCGGCTGCTCCCATGGCGGGGCCGGATGCCGGGCCGGACAAGGAGTACCTCGTCTTCTATGCCGACGGGCGGGCGCGTGCGGCGCTCGCCGCCGTCGAGCACGCGGGTGGCCACATCGTCACCACCGACACCAAGCTCGGCTACGTGCTGGCCAAGGGCGGCGGCGACGCGTTCGTCGACGCCCTGGGCTCGGACCAGTCCGTCGTCGGCGTCACGACCGACCGCGAGATCGGCTTCGCGACCACGCCCGCCGCCGGCGCCCTAAGCACAGCGGGCGCGCTCGCGTCCGGTGTCCGGGGCTCGCTGGTGCCGCGGGCGTTCCCCGACGCGTCGGCCATGAGGGGCGTCGTGGGAGAGCCGCTCGCCGGCCGCCAGTGGGACATGAAGATGATCGGCGCCGACCGCGCCAACAAGAAGGCGCCCGGCACCAAGAAGGTGCTCGTCGGCGTCATCGACACCGGCATCGACGGCAAGCACCCCGACATCGCCCCGAACTTCAACCGCGCCCTCAGCCGCAACTTCGTCACCGACAAGCCGAAGGACGAGAACGGCGACACCCTCGACGGCCCCTGCGAGGTGGCGAGCTGCAAGGACCCGGTCGACGAGGACGACGAGGGCCACGGCACCCATGTGGCCAGCACGATCGGCTCCCCGCTGAACCACATCGGCATCGCGGGCGTGGCGCCGGGTGTGCAGCTGGTCAACATCAGGGCGGGGCAGGACTCCGGGTTCTTCTTCCTCAAGCCCAGCCTCGACGCGCTCACGTACGCGGCCGACATCGGCGTGGACGTGGTGAACATGAGCTACTACGTCGACCCGTGGCTGTTCAACTGCGCCCACAACAAGGCCGACAGCAAGAAGCAGCAGCTGCAGCAGCGCGCGATCATCACCGGCATGCAGCGGGCACTCGACTACGCCCGCAACAAGGGCGTCACGCTCATCTCCGCGCTCGGCAACGGCTCCACCGACCTGGGCAAGCCCAAGGTCGACTCGAGCAGCCCCGGCTACCCGCGCGGCGACGAGAAGACCCGCAAGGTCGACAACTCCTGCCTCAACGTGCCCGCCGAGTCCAAGGGCGTGATCTCGGTCTCCGCGGTGGGCCCGTCCGGCCGCAAGGCCAGTTACAGCGACTACGGGATCGAGCAGAACGACCTGGCCGCACCCGGCGGCGACGCGTCGGAGGGCAAGGGCTCCTCGGCCACCAGATCGATCCTGGCCGCCGCACCCGAGTCCGTGCTCCGGAGTACCGGGATGCTCGACAAGTCGGGCAAGCCGAAGAGCGCCACGGTCGTCCGTTCCTGCGCCGGCGGGACCTGCTCCTACTACCAGTACCTCGACGGCACCTCGATGGCGGCCCCGCACGCGACCGGTGTCGCCGCGATCCTGATCAGCCGCTTCGGCAAGCCCGGCAAGGGCGGTCTGACGCTCGCCCCGGCCACGGTCGAGAAGCTCCTGTACAAGACCGCCGACCGCAGGGCGTGCCCGTCGCCCCGCACGTACACCTACGAGGTCTTCGGCGAGAGTGACAAGCAGACCTGCCAGGGCGGCAAGTCCAAGAACGGTTTCTACGGCCACGGCATCGTCGACGCCTGGAAGGCGGCTACCGTCAAGCCATGATGTATCGCCTCATCGCGGATGCCGCGATGGTGGTGCACTTCGCCTTTCTGGCCTACATGGCCGTGGGCGGTTATGTCGCGTGGCGCTGGCGGCGCACGATCTGGGTCCATCTGGCGGTCGTCACCTGGGGTCTGATCTCGCTGGGCACAGGTGTAGAGTGCCCGCTTACGGTCGTAGAGGATTGGGGGCGCCGCGGCGCCGGCCTCCAGGGCCTCCCACCCACCGGCTTCATCGACCACTACATCGAAGGCGTGATCTACCCGGAGGAATACGCGAACTTGGCGCGCCTGGGGGTTGCCATTCTCGTGTTGTTCTCTTACGTCGGGTACGTTCTGCGTCGTCAATGACAGCCAAGTGGTCTGTACCAATTAAGGTAGGACTCGTGACTCGTCGCGCGAAAATAGTCTGCACCCTAGGTCCCGCCACGTCCTCCCCTGAACGCCTGCGCGAGCTGATCGCCGCCGGCATGGACGTGGCCCGGTTCAACCTCAGTCATGGCGACCATGACATGCACCGAGAGGTATACGACCGCGTCAGGGAGGTGGCGGCCGACCTCGGCCGCGGTGTAGGCGTGCTCGCCGACCTGCAGGGGCCCAAGATCCGCGTCGGCAGGTTCGAGGAAGGCCCGGTCCGGCTCGGTTTCGGCGACGTCTTCACGATCACCACCGAAGACGTGCCGGGTGACCGGGAGCAGGTCTCGACCACCTACAAGGGCCTGCCGGGTGACGTACGCCCCGGCGACACCATCCTGGTGGACGACGGCCGCCTCGTCCTGGAGGCCACCGCCGTCGAGGGCGACCGCGTCATCACGCGGGTCGTCATCGGTGGCATGATCTCCGACAACAAGGGCCTCAACCTGCCGGGCATCAACGTCAGCGCACCGGCGCTCACCGACAAGGACGAGGCCGACCTGCGCTGGGCACTGCGCACCGGCTTCGACATGATCGCCCTGTCCTTCGTCCGGCGTCCGTCCGACGCCGACGTGGTGCGCAACATCATGGAGCAGGAGGCCGTCCGGCTCCCGCTGCTCGCCAAGATCGAGAAGCCGCAGGCGGTCGACCGCCTGCCCGAGATCGTCGAGGCGTTCGACGGCATCATGGTCGCCCGCGGTGACCTGGGCGTCGAGCTGCCGCTGGAGCAGGTGCCGATCGTCCAGCGGCGCATCATCGAGCTCTGCCGCGAGAAGGCCCGCCCGGTCATCGTCGCCACGCAGATGCTCGACTCGATGATGAGCGCGCCCCGCCCCACCCGCGCCGAGGCGTCCGACGTCGCCTACGCGGTCATGGACGGCGCCGACGCGGTCATGCTCTCGGGCGAGACCTCGGTGGGCAACTACCCCATCGAGTCGGTCTCCACCATGGACCGCATCGCCCGCGCGGCGGAGGAGCACTCGCTGCACGCCACCCACTCGCTGGAGCGCCTGCCGGAGACGACGGGCGGCGCCATCGCCCGCGCCGCCGCCGAGGTCGGCGCGATCGTCGGCGCCAAGGCGCTGATCGCGTTCACGATGTCCGGCGAGACGGCCCGCCGCCTGGCCCGCTACCGCTCCCCGATCCCGCTGCTGGCCTTCACCTCGGCGCCGCACGTGCGGGGGCAGCTGTCGCTGACGTGGGGGGTGGAGACGTTCCACGTGCCGTTCGTCCATCACACGGACGACATGGTGCGCCAGGTGGAGGCGTCGCTGCTGACGCTGGGCCGCCTGGAGAAGGGCGACAAGGTAGTGATCGTGGCAGGCTCCCCTCCCGGCACCCCGGGCTCCACCAACGCCCTCCGCGTCCACACGATCGGCTCGGCGGTCTCCCACCATTAATTGGTCAAAAACCTTTTAAGCATATTTTACGGCCAGCCCGGGAGGACCCACCCTGGGTGATCGGCTGAGGGCCCTCCAGGGGAACGCTCCTCCGCCTCACCGGCTTGCCGCCGCGACGTGCGTATTCTTGGCCGTCTCCGTGGGCAGTGCGTGCCGGTGGGTGAGTGGATCGCGGTGCCGAGTGGGTGCGCTCGTCATGGTGTCCGGACCTGTCCGCTGGGGGAGTGTGCCCGGCGGGCAGGTCCTCTGACGTGCTGTCCACTGGGGCCTGTCCGCTGGAGGAGTGTGCCCGGGGGGAGGTCCTCTGACGTTCTGGCCGCTAGGGAGTGCCGCTGAGGACAGAGCCGCTGAGATCGTGTCCACCGGCACCGGCCGGCCGAGGGCCGCCGACCAGTAAGCGACCGACTTCAGCGACGCCCAGGTCCTGCTTCACCGACGCCCAGGTCCTGCTTCACCGACGCTCCGGTCGGAGTGAGCCCCTAAGTGGGTCTCTGGTCTTCGCAGCGGATGGGATCGCGCACTTGGCCGACCATACGGAAGCCATGGCCGACCATGCGCACGTCACGGCGGCCAGCCGTCTCCACCGGAGGAGCGTGTCCCTGGACAGGGCTCAGCCCCGTGCGGGGGGTGGGGCTCACCGGGCTGGCCGTAATAGATGAAAGACGCGGTGCGGCGCCGTCTCCACTGGAGGAGAACGGGCTGGCCGTAACAGATCTTGAGTTAGTTGGCGTGGAGCGCGGCGTTGAGCTCCACCGGGCCGCCGGCGCGGGGAGCGGCTTCCACGGCGCCCGTCTGGGAGTTGCGGCGGAACAGGAGGCCGTTCGTGCCGGACAGGGACTTGGCCTTGACGATGCGGCCGTCCGGGAGGGCGACCTTGGTGCCGGCCGTGATGTAGAGGCCGGCCTCCACCACGCAGTCGTCGCCCAGCGAGATGCCGATGCCCGCGTTCGCGCCCAGCAGGCAGCGTTCGCCGATGGAGATGACCTCTTTGCCGCCGCCCGAGAGCGTGCCCATGATCGAGGCGCCGCCGCCCACGTCGGAGCCGTCGCCGACGAGCACGCCCGCCGAGACGCGGCCCTCCACCATCGAGGCGCCCAGCGTGCCGGCGTTGAAGTTCACGAAGCCCTCGTGCATCACCGTGGTGCCGGTGGCCAGGTGGGCGCCGAGGCGTACCCGGTCGGCGTCGGCGATCCGGACGCCGGTCGGCAGCACGTAGTCGACCATCCGCGGGAACTTGTCCACCCCATACACCGTCACCGCGCCCCTGGCCCGCAACCTCAGCCTGGCCTGCTCGAACCCCTCCACCGGGCACGGCCCGAAGTTGGTCCACACGACGTTGGCCAGCAGGGAGAACAGGTTGTCGAGACTCAGCCCGTGCGGCCTGACCAGGCGGGCGGAGAGCAGGTGCAGCCTGAGGTAGGCGTCGTGCGCGTCCGCCGGCGGCTCGGAGAGCTTGGCGATGCCGGTGCGCACGGCCACCACCTCGACGCCCCTGGCCGGGTCGCGCCCCACCAGCGAGGCCAGCTCACCGGCCTCCTCGGCGGAAAGCCGCTCGGTGCCCGTCACGGGCGGGTCGCCCAGTTGCGGGGCGGGGAACCAGGTGTCAAGTACGGTGCCGTCAGTGGCGATGGTCGCGAGCCCGATGGCGTGCGCGCCGGTCACGGTGGGATCGATAGCTGTCACAGGCACAAACTATCGTCATCCAGACTGACCCCTGAGCCCCGAGCCCTCCGTGTCACCACCGGCCCGCCGAGGCGCGGGCGCGCCACCCGGTCCTCGCCCCTCCAACCGGACGGCATCACATAGGTCACGCGTGCCGTGTCGGTCACGTGGTCCCCGGCGTGTGGTCGGTCACCTGATCCCCGGCACGGCCGCGGGCCGCCGTGCCACAGCTCCGGCTGCGACGTCCGCGGCGGTGCGGACGAAGGCGGCCAGGGCCGGAGAGCGGGTCTGTTCGGGCCAGGCCAGGACGACCGTGGTGGGGGCGGCGTCGACGACGGGGACGCAGGCCAGATCGCGGCGTACTTGCTCCTTGGCCGACTCGGGGACGACGGCGATCAGCCTGCCGAGGGCGACGAGCTGCATGATCTGAGCGGCATCACCCGCCCGCAGCCCCGAAGCGACGTGCGGCTCGAACCCGCCCACGAACTGGGACGCGACAGGTGATTCAGAGGTGCGGGGAACGGGCCAGCGCGGGGTTGGTTCGGCGTCCAGGTCGGCGAGGTGGACGAACGGCCGGGCCGCCAGCGGGTGCCGAGCCGGGACGACGGCCACTCCGCCCTCCACCAGCAGCGGCTCCGTGTCGAACCCCGTCAGGTCCTCCCAAGGGCTGTGCAGGAACGCCACGTCCGCCGTGCCGTCACGCAGCAGCCGGGCCCGCTCCGCCACCCCGCACAGCACCACCTCCACCGGCAGCGCGTCCGGGCACTCCTGGTAGGCGGCCAGGAGGTCCGGGAGCAGCGCGCCGTCGCCGCCCGGCTTCAGGGCCACCACGAGCCGCGCCTCGGTCAGCCCCGCCCTGCGGGTGCGGTGTTCGGCCGCCGCCACCGCGTCCAGGGCCTTGGCGGCCTCCCTGGCCAGCACCTCGCCCGCCGGGGTGAGCGCCACCCGGTGTCCCGAGCGGTCGAAGAGGAGTACGCCGAGCCGCCGTTCGAGCTTCTGGATCGCCCTCGACAGCGGCGGCTGCGCGATCCCCAGCCGTTCGGCCGCCCGGCCGAAGTGCAGCTCCTCGGCGACGGCGGCGAAATAGGCCAGCTCACGCGTCTCCATACCCGTAGGGTATCGAGCCTGACCCAGGTGGTGTTGGCCCGGTGACGGCCGGCGGTGGTGTGCTCGGGGAATGACCGCAACGACGATCGCCCTGGTGACCGGGGCGAACAAGGGCATAGGTTTCGAGGTCGCCGCTCAACTGGCGGCCAGCGGCATGACCGTGCTGCTCGCCGCCCGCGACGCTCAGCGCGGCGAGGCGGCCGCCGCCCGGCTGCGCGCCGCCGGCGCCGACGTTCACCCGCTCGTCCTCGATGTCACCGACCCCGTCGCCATCCAGTCGGCCGCCGCCCACGTGGCCGACCGCTACGGGCACCTGGACGTGCTCGTCAACAACGCCGGTATCTCCGGCCACCGAGCCGGCGAGGCGCCCAGCACCACCCGGCCCGAGCTGGTGCGCGAGGTGTTCGAGACGAACGTCGTCGGTGTGCTCATGGTGACGAACGCGTTCCTGCCCCTGCTCAGGCGCGCAGCCGCCGCCCGCATCGTGAACGTGTCCAGCGGTGTCGGCTCCCTGACCCACCACACGACCCCAGATCACTACATGTCAGGACTCCCGGCCTTGGCCGGGTATCCACCGTCCAAGACGGCGCTCAACGCGCTGACCATCCAGTACGCCAAGGAGCTCGGCAAAGACGGCATCCTGGTCAACGCCGCGGCTCCCGGAGCCTGCGCCACGGACTTCACCAAGGATCTCGGGCTGAGCATCACTCGTACGGCGGCCGACGGGGCGGCCGTTATCGTCAGATTGGCCACCCTGGGTCCTGATGGGCCCACGGGGGGATTCTTCGACGATGACGGGACAGTGCCTTGGTAGACATCATCGAGCTCAACCGGCGATCCGTGCAGGCGACCGTGGACCTGGTGGCGACCATCAAGCCCGCCGACCTGGACCGGCAGACCCCGTGCGCCGGCTGGGCGGTGCGCGATCTGCTCGCCCACCAGATCGTGCAGAACCACGGCTTCGCATTCGCCGCCTCGGGGGAGCGGTCCGGGCTGGAGATGTGGGAGCCGCGGCCGGTGGGGGACGACCCGGTGGAGGAGTACGCGGCGTCGGCGCGAGCGGTGATGGCTGCCTTCGCCGTGGAGGGCGTGCTCGATCGCAGGTTCTACCTGCCTGAGATCCGTGACGGCGGTCCGTTCCCCGCGAAGCTGGCGATCGGGTTCCACTTCGTCGACTGCGTGGTGCATGACTGGGACTTCGCCAAGGCGCTCGGCGTCCCCGCGAACGTGGACGAGGACCTGGCCGAGGCCGCGCTGCCGGTGGCCGCCCGAGTGCCCGACACGCCGGAGACGCGTGGGGAGGGCAAGGCGTTCGTGAGCGGGGTGGCGGCGGCGGACGACGCTCCGGCCCTGGACCGGGTGGTGGCACTCCTCGGCCGCCAACCTGCCTGGTCGCCAAGCTGAGGCCGCTCGCCGGCGTGGTCGTTGCGCTGAGGCCCCTCGTCGGCGGTGACGGTCAGGCACGGCTCTGATCGGAGGAGGCCCGCAGCGGGGCGATCTCCTCGGGGTGAGACAGGGCGTTGTCGGCCACGAGCACGCCGCCCTGCCGCAGCACCCCGGCCACCAGGAGGGGTACTCGACGCGTTCGGCGTCGAGGAAGAGCAGGTCGACCGCGCCGTCCGGCATGCGGGCGAGCGCGGCGCCCCCGTCCTCGACGCGGAACTCGACGTGATCGTCCAACCCCGCCTCGGCCACTGTGCGGCGGGGGTACCCCTGGGCGTCGGTGTCGAGGCTGCCGGCCGGCTTCCGCGTTCAGCTCCCGGGTCAAGCCACCGTGCCAGAGATTTGCCAAACAAGTGCGTCACCATCTCCGCGCTGACCGACGACAGTCACCGGGAGAGACATGCGCAGCATTCCCCATCGCCTCGATAACCCCGCTCGACGACCAGGCCAAGGGCGACAACGGCCGCGACATACCCACCCGCTGACCACTGACACGTCAGCGTGGACCGCCACAGCGGCATGGGACTGACTTCTTGCGGAGTCGCGATCGCATCGGCCATCGATGGTGCGGTCGCCTCGAGCGCGACGGCGCCGGACCGGCTCCTCGAGGCCTGCGACGACCTCGGGGCGCAGATCGCCGCCTTCCTCCGCCGCCTGATCGACGAAGGCGCCGTGACCGCCGAGGACGCGGTACGGATCTCGACAACGCTGCAGGACGCGGTGGCCGACCACCTGGCTTCCGAACTCGGCAAGGGCGCCACGCCGGCGACCGATGACCCGCAGATGGTCCCGCTGCTGCGCATTCAACGATTCATCGAGCAGCGACTGGGAGACCGCGACCTGTCGCCCGCGACGATCGCCTCGGCCCATCACGTATCCCTTCGGTATCTTCAGAGGCTGTTCCAGCAGAACGGCCTGAGCGTCGCGACATGGATACGCGAACGGCGACTCGAGCGATGTCGGCGCGATCTGGCGGATCCCAAGAAAGCCAACGTACCCGTCCGCTCCATCGGCGCCTGGTGGGGCTTTCTCAGCGACGCACACTTCAACCGCGCGTTTCGCGCCGCCTACGGGGTGCCTCCGGCCACCTACCGGCAAGTGCGCAGAGGCCCGCAGCGTGCTCCGGACGGCGATTACGCCGACTCGTGCTGACAATACGATGCTGCCACAGGCGTGAATCGCCTTGGTTTCGTGGCGGCGAAAGCACCGTCATCGGCCGGGTACATGGCCATGGAGTCGCCGTCCGCGTTGAGGAGCAGCCCGCTCGACTGGAGATCGATCCCCGAGGCAGTCCGCGGTGGCTGCGCGGTTCAGGGGCGTATCACGCCGGGCACCGGACCGTCCGGCTCCCGGGCGCGCGAACAGGCGGAGCCTCGTGCGGCCTTCGTGGTTTGAAGGCACGCTATCGAAGCTCCGCCATCGGTGACCTCAGGCCCTGGCGGCTATGCCGCTAGAACCGGTTGGTCTCCGCGATGCACTCCGGGTCGTTGGCGTTGTTGATGTCGATGATGAAGTGGAACCGCCCGTAGGTCTTGTAACTCGCCGGCACGCTCAGAGCCTGGGAGGGAACGTGGGTGCCGGCACCGTTGGTCGCGTTCGGGGTCGACCATGAGTAGAGCACGGGGTCCGAGCCGGTTTTGTCTTGCTTGAGCTCGAGGATCACGTCGTTCTTGGTTGAGCCCGCCTGACCGTTGATCTGCCAGGTGAACTTGTCGATCCTGTCTCGGGCACTGCTGGAGACGTAGGTGTAGTAAACCCATCCGGACCCGCTCTTGCCGCCATCGGTGCACCCGCCAGTGGCGGAGGAGGCGTGAGCCGTGCCTGCGGTTCCGACGATGGCCGCCGTCGCCAATGCGGAAGCGAGAACGGAACTACCGACGATCTTCTTAAGCATTCTTGCTCCTCAATTAGGATTCGCACAAAATAAGATTTTTGGAGAAATGTGTTAATGCAGCTTCTTATCACCTCTCTACATAGCCGGCGATGGTCCGCAAAGGCAGGAGGAGAGCTCAGGAACGTACCGCCATGGCCTGGCCGATGAGGTCGGCTGGGAGCCATGCCACCCGCTCGTCCGGGGTGACGACGACGAGTTGTCCGTCGGAGGTGAACCGGGCAGTGGCGACCCCGTCTCGCCTCCACACGGTCCGGCCGTGGCCGTCCACGAGGACAAAAGTCTTGCCATCCGAGATACCGACATAAGGCTTAGTCGGATGTACCGTGACACTTGCTTCGGCGGAGATCTCGCGTTGCCACGACAAGCGGCCGTCCAGCCCCACTCCGTACACGATCGTCCGGGACTCGCCACGACTGCTCATCGCACGAGAGACCAGCGCCGCCGCACTCGTCCCCAGTGCGCACTCACGCGCCTCGGGTGGCGCGGGCTCCACCCGGCGCCGATCGGACGTCCCACGCATGAAGATCGTCTCTGGCCCGATCACTAGGACGGTTTCGCCATCTCCGGCTATGCAGGCGTTCGAGATGGAATCCCATGCGGTTCCTCTGCCGACCGGCTGCCAACCGTCCGCTTTACGGATGAATCTGAGAAGCCGGGCGTTCTTCGCGTTCGGCTGGCCGGTGAAGGCCAACGCGGCACTCCCGTTCGCCGACTCCACCCATTGGTAGCCGGAGTAGGGAACCTGGCGACGTTCCCCCTTCCCATCAGGCCGGATGATCTTGATCCAGGTGCGCCCACCGGCGCCTCCCTCCTCTACGACCGCGTCCTCAGGTGAGACGGCGGTCAGTACGCGCGCCCCCGGCAGGCTGGAGACGGGAAAAGGCACCGGTCCACGCTCCGTGAGCTGGAACGGCGAGACCTCCGGCACCACTGCCGCAGTCCCCTTCCCGCCCTCCACCGCGCTTGGCCGATCTGCCGCGACACCGGTCGATACGACGACCGCAGGACACTGCGCGAGGCAGACGATGTCTGTCGCCGTCTTCGAGATCTCCCGGTCCCGCCATACCCGGCCGTGAACACGGTCGAATCCGCTGATCGTCGCCGTCGCGGGATCGAAGACCAGGGCCCCACCACCATTCGCGTCCAGAACTCGCGGCGGACGCGACACCTCGACCGGGCCCGTGGCGCCTTCGCCGCCGCGGCCCGAGGAGCAACCGGTGATGAGCATGGCGATACACATCGCCAATACGAGCGCTCCACTCAGTCGCATTATTGCCCTTTCCCCATTCCCTCGGACATCGAGGCGTGGACAATAATGCCGACGAATAGGGATAGTGTCATTGATCATCCGCGCAAATACATTGACCCGCTATGCACGGCAGGGCCGCGTAAGTTTCCCGGCAATTGCGGGCGGTGGCGGGCTTGATGGCTCCGCCGGTCCCGGCATCACCCGAGCGTCAGAGGTGTGGCGTCGAGCGGGCCCACGTCGTGCTGCTGATGCTTGGCGGCCAGGCGCTCACGCTCGGCCCGCAGCCGGTGCGGCTTGGCCGAGACACCGCTCGCGTCCCAGACCAGCGGTCGCCCATCAGGGCGTCGAGAATGAGCGTGAGACGATCTGCCCGGCTGGTGGGTGGGGCTGGATGCGCAGCCGGTCGGCGAGCCGGCGGGTCAGCCGTCGCAGTTGGTCGGCGTGTTCTTCAACGGGTCGCGTGGCGGGCAGGTTGGGCGAGTCCTTCCTTGTCGGGTGGTCGGCCGAGCCGCCGTGGACAGCCGGGCATGGCGGCTCGCTCACTTGGGGGCAGCGTGGGAGAGGGTCCACGGGTGGTGCGGGTGCTCGCCGGCTGGCCGCCGCAGGTGGTCGTCGCGCTCGCCTCCGTGGACGGCGGGCGCTGGCCGCCGACGCGGATGACGTACCGCTGGACGAGTTCGACGCCGAACGGTAAGGGGCGCCACGTGATCTGGCCCGCGTGGCGGTCCAGCCTGTGCTGGATGTCTCCTGCTGGACACGGTGCCGAGGAGGCTCGCGGAGCCGACCGGGAGCCGCGGCAGTAGGAACCACATCAGACATGCCACCGCCCGGTCGTGGAGACCGGGCGGGTGGTCAGGTGCCCCGGGTGGGACTCGAACCCACACTGTGCGGGTTTTGAATCCGCTTCCTCTGCCAATTGGGATACCGAGGCGAAGATCCGGAAATATCCGGATCCGTCCTTATCGCACGGCGAAAGGGTAGCCGAAATCCATGGCCACCCACCACCGGCGTCGCTCTAATCTAGCGGACATCGGTACTCTCTTGCTCGTGAGTACGCAGCGGCGAGTGGTGATCGCGGAAGATGAGGCACTGATCCGCCTCGACCTCAAGGAGATGCTCGAGGAAGACGGCTACATCGTCGCGGGCGAGGCCGGTGACGGCGAGCGGGCGATCCAGCTGGCCACCGAGCTGAGGCCCGACCTGGTGATTCTCGACGTCAAGATGCCCGTCCTCGACGGCATCTCGGCGGCCGAGCGGATCGTGGCCGAGCGGATCGCCCCGTGCCTCATCCTGACCGCCTTCTCCCAGCGTGACCTGGTCGAGCGGGCCAGGGACGCGGGGGCCATGGCCTACCTGGTCAAGCCGTTCACCAAGGCGGACCTGGTGCCGGCGATCGAGATGGCGGTCAGCAGGCACGAGGAGATGGTGGCGCTGGCCGCCGAGGTGTCGAGCCTGTCCGACAGGCTGGAGACCCGGAAGCTGGTGGAGCGGGCCAAGGGGCAGTTGATGTCCGCGCACGGCTGGAGCGAGCCGCAGGCGTTCCGGTGGATCCAGAAGGCGTCGATGGATCGCCGGTTGAGCATGCGCGAGGTTGCCCAGATCGTTATAGACGACGCGGCGGAGCGTGGCTGAGGGGCGGCATATCACCGGATTTGCCCCCGTGGGTTGTGGCGCGATTACGAGTGGGCATCCAACCGGCCTCGGTCTCCTTCGCCCGAGGCGTCCCAGTCGCATGCTGATGGGCGGACAGAAGATCCGCTCATCTGGACGGAGACGCTTCGATGATCCGCATTTCCCGGGCGCTGGCCGCCGCCACCGCGGCGGGCCTGGCGCTGGCGGCCTGTTCCAGCGGGGGCACCACCGCCGCGCCGACCTCCGCGGGGACGGCCAGTGTTCAGCCCACAGGGCAGACCGCCAAGGGTGACGGCACGCTGACCATCGGCACGGTGCTGCCGCAGACGGGGTCGCTGGCCTATCTCGGTCCCCCCGAGTACGCCGGCGTCGACCTGGCCGTCAAGGAGATCAACGACGACGGAGGGGTGCTGGGCAAGCAGGTCGCCAAGATCCACACCGACTCGGGCGACACCACCACGAACATCGCCTCGCAGTCGGTGGACAAGCTGCTCGCGCAGAAGGCGGACGCCATCATAGGCGCCGCGTCGAGCTCGGTGTCGGAGTCGATCATCGACAAGATCACGCGGGCGGGTGTCGTGCAGTTCTCGCCGGCCAACACCTCCGACAAGTTCACCACGATCAAGGACGACGGGCTCTATTTCCGTACTGCTCCGCCGGACAAGCTACAGGGGCGGGTCCTGGGTGACCTGGTGGTGGCCGACGGCGACGACACGGTCGGCATCCTGGCCATGCAGGACTCCTACGGCACCGGTCTGGCCGACCAGGTCACCCAGACCGCCGAGGCGGGGGGCGCCAAGGTGGTCGAGCGCGTGGACTACGACCCGAAGGCCGCCGACTTCTCCGCCGACGTGGCCAAGATCAAGGCGGCGAACCCGAAGGGCATCGTGCTCATCGGCTTCGAGGAGACCGCCAAGGTCGTGGCGGAGCTCGTCAAGCAGGGCCTGACGACGGACAAGTACAAGTGGTACATGGTCGACGGCAACATGTCGAACACCAACTACCTGAAGATGCCCAAAGGCACGCTGAAGGGCGTCAAGGGCACCATCCCCGGAGCGGCGGCGCCCGAGGCGTTCCAGAAGCGGCTCCTGGCCATCAACCCGAAGCTGACCAACTACACCTATGCCGCGGAGTCGTACGACGCGGCGATCCTCATCGCGCTGGCCGCCGAGGCGGCCAAGGACGACGCGGGCACGGCGATCGGGGCCAAGCTCGTGGACGTCAGCAAGGGCGGCGAGAAGTGCAAGGACTTCGAGGCCTGCGTCGAGCTGCTCAAGGCCGGCAAGGACATCGACTACGACGGCGTGAGCGGCCCGGTCGACTTCAACGACGCCGGTGACCCGTCGGTCGCGACGATCGGCGTCTATCAGTACGGCGCCGACAACAAATACAACGCCGCCAAGGCGCTCGAATATCGCAAGGGCGACATCTCCGGGTGACGCCCCCGCAGTGACGGCCTCCGATCCGAGTATCGGGGGCCGTCGGCGATTGGGACATTACAAATGGGTAGAAACGGATTGTAAGAACTCCACATCTCCTCCCCGGTAAGGGGGAGTCTCATGATGCGCACACGCCTGCTGGCGTTGGCGGCCGCGTCCAGCCTGGCCTTGACGGCGGCTTGCGGTGGTGGCGGTGGCACGGGGGCCAAGGGGACCACGTCGGCCGTGCCGACCGCGCCGGCGGCCAAGGGTGACGGCACGCTGACCATCGGCACGCTGCTGCCGCAGACGGGGTCGCTGGCCTTCCTCGGGCCGCCCGACTTCGCGGGGGTCGACCTGGCCGTGAAGGAGATCAACGACGCCGGCGGGGTGCTCGGCAAGCCGGTGAAGAAGATCGATACGGACTCGGGCGACACGACGACGAACATCGCCTCGCAGTCGGTGGACAAGCTGCTCGCGCAGAAGGTGGACGCCATCATCGGCGCGGCGTCGTCCTCGGTGTCGGAGTCGGTGATCGACAAGATCACGGGTGCCGGGGTGGTCCAGTTCTCGCCGGCCAACACCTCGGACAAGTTCACCACGATCAAGGACAACGGGCTGTACTTCCGCACTGCTCCGCCGGACAAGCTGCAGGGCCGGGTGCTCGGCGATCTGATCGTCGCCGACGGCAACGACACGATCGGCATCCTGGCCATGCAGGACTCCTACGGCTCGGGCCTGGCCGACCAGGTCACCAAGACCGCGGAGGAGGCCGGCGCCTCGGTGGTGGCGCGGGTGGACTACGACCCGAAGGCCGCCGACTTCTCCGCCGACGTGGCCAAGATCAAGGCGGCGAACCCGAAGGCGGTCGTGCTGATCGGCTTCGAGGAGGGCGCCAAGGTCATCGCCGAACTGGTCAAGCAGGGCCTGACGAGCGACAAGGTCAAGTGGTACATGGTCGACGGGAACATGTCCAACAGCAACTACCTGAGGATGCCCAAGGGCACGCTGAAGGACGTCAAGGGCACCATTCCCGGCGCCGCGGCGCCCGACGACTTCCGGAAGAGGCTGCTGGCGGTCGATCCCAAGCTGACCAACTTCACCTACGCGGCGGAGTCGTACGACGCGGCGATCCTCATCGCGCTGGCCGCCGAGGCGGCCAAGGACGACAGCGGCCGGTCGATCGCGGCCAAGCTGCCCGATGTGAGCGGGGGCGGGGAGAAGTGCAAGAGCTTCAAGGCCTGCGTCAAGCTGCTCAAGGCCGGCAAGGACATCGACTACGACGGCGTGAGCGGTCCGGTCGAGTTCAACGCCGCCGGTGACCCGTCGATCGCCACCATCGGCATCTACCAGTACGGCGACGACAACAAGTACAACGCCACGAAGGCGATCGAGTACCGCACCGGCAAGATCGAGGGCTGAGGCTCAGCCGCCCAGACCGCACGTCTTGAGCGCGTAGGCGGTCAGCCGCTCCTGCAGTGGCTTGGGGGGCACGACGATGACCACGCGCTCGTCGCCGCCGTCGATGGTGGCCCGCACGGGGAACAGGAACGCCTTCTTGCCCTCGGCGAACGCGTGCGGGTCGCAGCGGCCAGGGGTGAGCTGGAGTGCCACTTCGGCCCGTTGCGCGCCGGCGTCCAGGGTCGCCAGCGGCTTGCTCTTCTTGACGGGCGTGGCGATGTAGTGGGTGGTGCCGCCCACGTCCTGGACGGCCACCACGCCGGTGCCGTGCCGGGTCAGGACGAGACTGCCGCGCATCACCTTGCCGACCTGCGTCCAGTCGGCGCCGAACTCGATGTCGGCCGCCTCCTTGATCAGGAACGCGGAGCACTCGTCGCGCAGCAGCCTGGTCAGCAGCGGGTCCGGGTGCGGCACCTTGAAGACCACCCTGCGCAGCGGATCGGACCCGGTGCGCAGGTGGGCCACGACCGTGGCCGGCTGGAGCGCCGGCAGGCCCTTGGGCGAGCACTTGGCCGCGCCGTAGGGGATCTGGAGGTCGGTGCGGGGGGTGCGCTTGAGGAGCGCGTCGGCCCGCTTGGGCGGAAGCGTCTGGAAGGACGGCGTGACCAGCTGGACGTCGGCGAAGTAGACCGGCGTGTCGGTGGCGTTGCGCACGGCCACCTCGATAGCGTGCACGGGTTCGTCTGAGCGCCACTGGGCCAGCGAGACGGACACACCGGCAGGAGGGTCCGGTGGCGGCGTGGCGGGCGCCTCAGAGGCACCACAGGCCGTGAGAAGGCCAGTTGGGAAGACCGCCACGAGCAGGAAGGCCGCGATGCGCTTCACTCGTTGAACATTAGGCGTGATCCTCCGTCCCTCGTAAGTTGAGGAGTGATTACGACTCCGCATCCAAGTGCCGACAGTTCTTCCTGGCGTCTGTTGAACTGGCCTTTTGTTCTGTAGCTTTCCGTCATTCGTTCGGGAACGTCGGCGGTGCTGACCTGACCCGGCCTGGAGATGAAGGAGACACTCCATGATCCGCATTGCTCCCGCAGGACGGGTGCTGGCTGTCGTGGCTGCCACGAGCCTGGCCCTGACAGCCTGCGGTGGTGGCGGCGACACCGCTGCGCCAGCCTCCTCTTCGGCTGCGCCATCAAGTGCGGCTCCGGCAGCGAAGGGCGACGGGACTTTGACCGTCGGCACGCTGCTGCCGCAGACCGGTTCGCTTGCCTTCCTCGGCCCGCCCGAGTTCGCCGGTGTTGACGCCGCTATCAAGGAAATCAACGAAGCCGGCGGCGTGCTTGGCAAGCCGGTCACCAAATATGACACCGACTCCGGTGACACCACCACGAACATCGCTTCGCAGTCGGTGGACAAGCTGCTCGCGCAGAAGGCCGACGCCATCATCGGCGCCGCGTCCTCGTCCGTGTCGGAATCGGTGATCGACAAGATCACCGGCGCTGGTGTGGTCCACTTCTCGCCGGCCAACACCTCGGACAAGTTCACCACGATCAAGGACAACGGGCTGTACTTCCGTACGGCTCCGCCGGACAAGCTGCAGGGCCGCGTGCTGGGCGACCTGATCATCGCCGACGGCAGTGACACGGTCGGCATCCTGGCCATGCAGGACTCCTACGGCACCGGCCTGGCCGACCAGGTGGCCAAGACCGTCACCGACGGTGGCGCCGAGGTCGTCGAGCGCGTGGACTACGACCCGAAGGCCGCCGACTTCTCCGCCGACGTCGCGAAGATCAAGGCGAAGAACCCGAAGGCCATCGTGCTCATCGGCTTCGAGGAGACCGCCAAGGTCATCCAGGAGCTGATCAAGCAGGGTCTGCCGGCCAGCAAGCACAAGTGGTACATGGTCGACGGCAACACCTCCAACACCAACTACGTCAAGATGCCCAAGGGCACCCTGAAGGGCGTCAAGGGCACCATCCCCGGCGCCGCCGCTCCCGAGGACTTCAAGGGCAAGCTCACGGCGGTCAACCCCAAGCTGGAGGACTTCAGCTACGCGCCTGAGTCCTACGACGCCATGAACCTGATCGCGCTGGCCGCCGAGGCCGCCAAGAGCGACGCGGGCGTGGACATCGGCGCCAAGCTGGCCGAGGTCAGCAAGGGCGGCGAGAAGTGCAACAACTTCAAGTCGTGCGCCGACCTGCTCAAGGCCGGCAAGGACATCGACTACGACGGCGTGAGCGGTCCGGTCGAGTTCAACGACGCCGGTGACCCGGCCGTGGCCACCATCGGCATCTACGAGTACGGCGCGGACAACAAGTACCCGACCAAGGCGCTCGAGTACCGCACCGGCAACATCGCCGGCTAGTCCGCAGGACACACTGATACACAGACACACCTGAGGGGCCCGATCCACTGGATCGGGCCCCTCGGCTTATTTACAGCCCGCCGTGATCTCGTCCGCGGCGACCCGGTACTCCTTCAGCAGCTTCACCTGGCGCTCGCGCGGGACATCGGCCCTGGACAGACCCGCGGTGGTGGACTCGACCGTGCGCACGGCCGCGGCCAGTGACTGGGGCAGGCGCTCGCCGAACTGGAGCGTGATGCCGCGCGCCTCCGCGAGGCGGCCGAGCACCGCGTCCTCGAAGTTCTGGGTGTCCTCCTGCCCCTTCGGTTTCAGCATGAGGCCCGCGTAGCCGATCGCGGAGACCACGCGCGCGCAGGGGTCGTCGGTGGGGTCTCCACCGGTGCTGTACTTACCGGCCGAGGCGGCGGTGTGCTGGCAGCCGACGAGGATGGGCAGCAGGAGCGCGATTGTCGCTAAACGTCTCACAGCGCTCATTAAAGAACGGCGAAGGGGCTCCTGGGGAGCCCCTTCGCCGTTCTGGAATCCTTCTAGGCCTTCGCCAGGGTCCCGAGATAGAGCTCGATCACCTTGGGGTCGTTGGCCAGCTGGCGGCCGGTGCCGGTGTAGGCGTTGCGGCCCTGGTCGAGCACATAGCCTCGATGGCAGATCTGCAGGCAGCGCCTGGCGTTCTGCTCGACCATGATGACGGTGACGCCCGCCTTGTTGATCTGCTGGGCCTGGATGAACACCAGGTCCTGCAGCATGGGCGACAGACCCGCCGACGGCTCGTCCAGCAGCAGCACCGATGGCTCGGTCATGAGCGCCCTGGCCATCGCCACCATCTGCCGCTCGCCGCCCGACAGCGAGCCGGCCCGCTGCTTGCGCCGCTCCTTGAGCGCCGGGAACAGCTCGGCGACGAACTCGAAGCGCTCCTTGAACTTGCCGGGCACCTGGAAGGCGCCCATCTCAAGGTTCTCCTCGATGGTGAGGCTGGGGAAGACGTTGTTGGTCTGCGGGACGTAGCCGACCCCGCGGGAGACCAGCGAGTGCGCCTTCATGTTCGTGATGTCCTCACCCTTCAGCACCACCGTGCCGCTGCGGATGTTGACCAGCCCGAACATGGCCTTGAGCAGCGTCGACTTGCCGGCGCCGTTGGGGCCGATGATGCCGATCAGCTCACCCTCGCCGACGTAGAGGTCGGAGCCGTTGAGGATGTTGACGCCCGGCAGGTAGCCGGCGATGAGCTCGTCGCACCGCAGCACGGCGTTCTCGGCGCCCGCCAGGTGGGCGGCGCGGTCGGTGATCGCCGCCTTCGACTCGGGCGCGGAGCCGGGCGCGGACTCGGGGACGGCGTTCACTTCTGCGTCTCCTCTTCGATCTCGGCCTCCAGCGCCGCCTCCGCCTGATGGAGCTGCTCTTCGAGCTCGCTCTCCGACAGCGGCGCGTCGTGGTGGGCGCCGAGGTAGGCGTCGATGACCCGGGCGTCGGACATGATCGTGTCCGGTGGTCCCTCGGCGATGATGGCGCCCTGGGCCATGACGATCACCCAGTCGCTGATGTCGCGGACCATGTCCATGTCGTGCTCGACGAACAGCACGGTCATGCCCTGATCGCGCAGGTCCTTGACGTGGCCGAGCAGGGACTGGGTGAGCGCCGGGTTGACGCCCGCCATGGGCTCGTCGAGCATGACCAGCTCGGGCTTGACCATGAGCGCGCGGGCCATCTCCAGCAGCTTGCGCTGGCCGCCGGACAGCGAGCCGGCGAAGTCGGCGCGCTTGGCGTCGAGCTTGAACCTGGCCAGCAGTTCCTCGGCCTGCTCGGTGATCGCGTCCTCCTGGGCGCGCCAGGCGCCGGGAAAGAGCGCCCGCCAGAAGTTCTCGCCGCGCTGGTGCTGCGCGCCGAGCCGCATGTTCTCCAGCACCGTCAGCCTGGACAGCGCCTTGGTGAGCTGGAAGGTACGGACCATGCCGGCGCGGGCCACCCGGTGGGCGGGCACGCCGCTCATGCTCTGGCCGTTGAACGTCCACTTGCCGGCGTCAGCGGTGTCGAAACCGGTGAGCTGGTTGAAGAACGTGGTCTTGCCGGCGCCGTTGGGGCCGATCAGTGCGGTGATGGAGCCGCGCTGGATCTCGACGTGCGCCACCTCGACGGCGGTCAGGCCGCCGAATCGGCGCGTGACGCCGTCGACCACGAGGATCGGGTCGGGCTTCGGCACACCAGGGTCGCGGGCCAGGTCCTTGAAGGCCGCAAGGGCCGCGGCTTTGCGCTCGGACATCGTGGTTTCAGCGGTCGACGACGTTTCAGCGGACATCGAAAGCAATCTCCCTCTTGTCACCGAAGATGCCCTGTGGCCGGAAGATGAGCAACAGGATCAGCCCTAGACCCACCAGGATGTAGCGGACCGGCCCGACCTGGATGGAGGTCATGAAGGGGATGTACCCCGCCTGAACCGCTTCACTGAGCACACCGTTGACCAGCACCAGCAGCACCCAGAAGATCATCGATCCGACGACGGGGCCGAGCACGCGGGCCGCGCCACCGAGGATCACGATGGTGTAGGCGAAGAAGGTGGTCTCGGTGCCGAAGACGTCGGGCTGCACCGAGGCGTACGCCAGTCCGTAGATGAAGCCGCCGAGGCTGCCGATGACGCCGCCCAGGATGAGCGACTGCATCTTGTAGGAGAAGACGTTCTTGCCGAGGCTGCGCACGGCGTCCTCGTCCTCGCGGATGGCCTTGAGGACGCGGCCCCACGGGCTGCGCATGAGCAGGTAGACGATGCCGCACGACAGGGCGACCAGCACCCAGCCGACGAGCATGATCCACAGCAGCCGGTGGTTGAAGGTGAACCAGCCGATGCCGTACTCGCCCTCCGGGAAGGGGTTGAGCGCGTAGAAGCCGTCGGAGAAGCCGCGCTGGCCGTCGGAGCCGCCGAAGACGTCCTTGAACTGCACCGAACGGAAGACGAGCCGGACGATCTCGGCCGCCGCGATGGTGACGATGGCCAGGTAGTCGGCCCGCAGGCGGAGTGTGGGCGCACCCAGGAGCAGGGCCAGGAGCACCGCGGCGATGAGGCCGACCGCGATGCCGACCCAGAAGGGCAGGTTCAGGACGGTGACCGTGACGGCCAGGCCGTAGCCCGCGACGCCCATGAACGCCGCCTGCCCGAAGTTGAGCAGGCCCGTGTAGCCGAAGTGGATGTTGATGCCGATCGCGGCGAGCGCGTAGAGCACCGTCTCGACGCCGATGGCGGACTTGACGGTGGTGCTGATGATCGTGATCCAGTCCATGTGACTCCCCCCGTCAGCCGATCCGCTCTCGGCGGCCCAGGATGCCCTGTGGCCGGAAGAGGAGCACGATGATGAGTACGGCCAGCGCGCCGACGCTCTTGAGCTCTGGCGGCACCCAGAGCGTGGAGACCTGGATGAACAGGCCGACCACGAGGGAGCCCACCAGGGCGCCGAACGCCGTGCCGAGCCCGCCGAGCGTCACACCGGCGAAGATGAGCAGCAGGATGTCCTGGCCCATGGTGTATTTCAGGTTCTGCGACAGGCCGAGCATGATGCCGGCCAGCGCGGCGATGGCGCCGCCGGTGGTCCAGATGATGCGGATGACCCGGTCGACGTTGATGCCCGAGGAGGCGGCCAGCGCCGGGTTGTCGGCGACCGCGCGGGCCGCCTTGCCGGTGCGGGTGCGCAGCAGTGCGAAGCCGACGATGATGAGGACCAGCAGCTCGATGCCCATCGCGACGAAGTTCTTGGGCGCCGCGGAGATCGGGCCGATCTCGATGCCCGGCTGCGCGGTGTACTGGGCGAACGACTCGTTCTGGCCACCGAACAGGATCAGGAAGACATAGCGCAGGAAGAGCGCCACGCCGATCGAGATGATCATCATGGCGATGGTGCCGGTGCCGCGCCTGCGCAGTTGCCCCCAGAAGAACCGGTCCTGAAGGTAACCGAGCGCGCCTCCGGCGATCACCGCGATCACCGCGGCCGGGATCAGATGCAGGCCGAAGGTCACGTTGAACAGGTAGGCGAGCAGCGCGCCCAGCGTGACCAGCTCACCATGGGCGAAGTTGGTCAGGCCGGTGGTGCCGTAGATCAGCGAGAGGCCGAGCGCGGCCAGCGCGATGATCAGGCCGAGGTTCAGGCCCTCGAAGGTGAGCTGCGCCGCCTGATCCAAGAAGGGACTGGACTCGGCGCCCTCCTCCGGTTGGCCCGCGGCGCCCTTGGGCTGCAGGGCGAACAGGACGGTGGACACGTTGCCGGAGAAGACGGTCGGGGTGCGGACGGCGTTGCCGCCGCGGACCATCGCGTTCTGCGGAAGCGTCTTGACATCCAGCGTGACCTTGTATTTTCCCGGTTTGTCAATCGGGACTACCCACGCGCCCTGGGCGTTGCTTGTAACCTCCTTGACGGGTTGTCCGCCTTCGGTGGTCACGACGATTTTCACGCCGTTCACTGGTTGGCCTTGGAGTTTGAGTGTCCCTCTCAGACCCTGATCGGGGGCCGCCGCCTGGGCGGGGACCGCGAGCAGGAAGATGAGTCCACCCAGGAAGGCCGTGAACGCGATCACGGCTCTGCGCAATGGTGCTCCCTCAAAATAGGTCAAGGCGGGGTTGTGCCCCTCCATCTCGACACGTGGGCATCGCAGGCACAACAACAGGCATGCAATGGCGGGAGCTTATTCTGGTCGCGCCCGGTTCAGGGTCGTTCGTCACCAATTAGTGACACGTGCGTGTCGCTGATGTGAGGAAACAAGACGCCAGGTCAGGGGCTAAATCCCACTAGACGCCTGGCGGTTCCGGGCGCGAATGCGCAACGATCGCTGCAGAACGTGAACGAGCCCGCGGAAGGGGACCTTTGGGACCATGTAGGGCTTCCCCGGCCTTACACGTTATCTACTCGGCCTCCCCCGCGGGCTCCGCTCGGACGAGCGTAGCGACCCACGGGGCTCGTGTGCAAAGAGAGACGTAAAGTCGCGTGGCGTTCAGCGATCGCGCAGCATGCAGGTCAGCCGGGAGGTGCACACGCGCCGCCCCTGCTCGTCGGTGATCTCGATCTCGTACGTGGCGATCGAGCGCCCGCCGTGCAACTGGGTCGCCACGCCGGTGACGAAGCCGGAGGTGGCCGATCGGTGATGGGTGGCGTTGATCTCGATGCCGACCGCCATGCGGTCCGCGCCCGCGTGGACGGCCGCGCCGGTCGAGCCCAGCGTCTCGGCGAGCACCGCCGACGCACCGCCGTGCAGCAGGCCGTACGGCTGGGTGTTGCCCGCGACCGGCATCCGGGCGACGACCCGCTCCGCGCTGACCTCGACGAACTCGATGCCCATCCGGTGGGGGAGCGTGCCTTCGTATACGGCGTTCAACGCCGGGAAATCGGCCGGGTCGATCCGCGTCAAGGGGAGTCCTCCAGTCTTTCGAGCTCAGGTTTTCTGTCGGAGATGGAGACTAGGCTGCTGGTGTGCCGAAGAGTGAAGTGACCCCTAGCCGCCCGTGCCTGTTGCTGCTCGACGGGCATTCCCTGGCCTACCGCGCGTTCTACGCGCTCAAGGACGCCAACCTCATGACCACCGACGGTCAGCACACCGAGGCGGTCTACGGGTTCACCTCGATGTTGACCAACATCCTGCGCGACGAGCAGCCGTCGCACGTGGCCGTGGCGTTCGACCGGTCGGAGCCGACGTTCCGCCACGAGGAATACGCCGAATACAAGGCCAACAGGAGCGAGACCCCCGAAGACTTCCGGGGCCAGATGCAGCTCATCTACGAGCTCCTCGCCACGCTGCGCATCCCGCACCTGTCCAAGGCCGGGTTCGAGGCAGACGACCTCATCGCCACGCTCGCCACCCGCGCCAGCGCCCAGGACATGAACGTGCTGATCGTCACCGGCGACCGCGACGCGCTCCAGCTGGTCGACGAGCAGGTCACGGTCCTGATGACGCGCCGCGGCATCAGCGACATGACCAGGTTCACGCCCGAGGCCGTCGAGGAGAAGTACGGCCTGACCCCGGTCCAATACCCCGACTTCGCGGCGCTCCGCGGCGACCCCAGCGACAACCTGCTCAGCATCCCCAGCGTCGGCGAGAAGACCGCCGCCAAGTGGGTGCGCGAGTTCGGCTCGCTGACCGCGCTGGTCGACCGGGTCGACGAGGTCAAGGGCAAGGTCGGCGACAAGCTGCGCGAGCACGTCGCCCAGGTGCTGATGAACCGCCGGCTCACCGAGCTGCTGCGCGAGGTCCCGCTCGAGGTCGAGCTGGGCGACCTCAAGCAGGGCGTCTGGGAGCGCGAAGAGGTCAACAAGCTCTTCGACACGCTGCAGATCCGCGGCGAGCTGCGTGAGCGCGTCTTCAAGGTGCTCGGCACCGGCGAGCAGGAGCCCGACCAGGGCTTCGAGGTCGAGACCATCATCCTCGGCCCCGACCGCGTCGCGGGCTGGCTGGCCGCGCTGCCGGCCGGCCGGGCGGGCCTCGCCTTCAAGGGCGCCTACGGCAGCGGCACCGGGCGCATCGACGGCATCGCGATCGCCTCGCCCGACGGCACGGCCGCCCACATCGACCCGGTCAAGCTCACCGAGTCCGACGAGGGCGCGCTGCGGGCCTGGCTGGGCGACGCCGACAGGCCCAAGGCCGTCCACGACGCCAAGGGCCCCATCCTCGCGCTCTGGGCGCAGGGCATGAGCCTCAAGGGCCTGACCTGCGACACGGCTCTGGCGGCCTACCTGGCGATGCCCGGCCAGCGCACGTTCGCCCTCGAAGACCTGGCCCGGCGCTACCTCAACCGCGACCTGCGCGCCGAGGAGGAGCCCAGCGGGCAGGCCACGCTGTTCGGCGACGACGAGGACGCCCCCGCCAAGGACCTGGCGCTGCGCGCCCATGCCGTGCGCGAGCTGGCCGAGGCGCTGGAGACCTTCCTGACGGGCCGCGGCGGCACCCAGCTCATGACCGACGTGGAGCTCCCGCTGCTGACCGTGCTGGCGGAGATCGAGCGCGCCGGCATCGCCGTCGACAGCGCATACTTCACCGCTCTGGAGGCCGAGTTCGGCGCGGCGGTCAAGCACGCGGTAGAGGAGGCGCACCGGGCCGTCGGCGAGCAGTTCAACCTGGGCTCGCCCAAGCAGCTGCAGGAGATCCTCTTCACCAGGCTCAACCTGCCCAAGACGAAGAAGATCAAGACCGGCTACAGCACCGACGCCGACCAGCTCGCCTGGCTGGCCACGCAGACCGAGCACGAGCTGCCGATCATCATGCTGCGCCACCGCGACCAGACCAAGCTGCGCACCACCGTCGAGGGCCTGATCAAGGAGATCGCCGACGACGGGCGGATCCACACCACGTTCAACCAGATCATCGCGGCCACGGGTCGTCTGTCGTCGGAGAAGCCCAACCTCCAGAACATCCCGATCCGCACCTCCGAGGGCCGCCGCATCCGGCAGGGCTTCGTGGTCGGCGAGGGCTACGAGACGCTGCTCACGGCCGACTACAGCCAGATCGAGCTGCGCATCATGGCCCACCTGTCGGGTGACGAGGCGCTGATCGCGTCCTTCGAGTCGGGCCACGACTTCCACCAGGCCACCGCGGCCCGGGTGTTCGACCTGCCGCCCGAGCAGATCGACGGCGAGCTGCGGGCCCGCATCAAGGCGATGAACTACGGCCTCGCCTACGGCCTGTCCGACTTCGGGCTGTCCGGGCAGCTCAACATCCCGGTGGCCGAGGCGCGGGCGCTCAAGGAGGAATACTTCCAGGAGTTCGGCGGGGTCCGCGACTTCCTGCACGCCATCGTCCAGCAGGCGCGCACCGACGGCTACACCGAGACCATCATGGGCCGGCGCCGCTACCTGCCCGACCTGACCAGCGACAACCGGCAGCGCCGCGAGATGGCCGAGCGCATGGCGCTCAACGCGCCCATCCAGGGCTCGGCGGCCGACATCATCAAGGTGGCCATGCTCAACGTCTCCCAGGCGATGCGCGCGGAGGGACTGGGCTCCCGGATGCTGCTCCAGGTCCACGACGAGCTGGTGTTCGAGGTGGCTCCCGGCGAGCTCGACCGGCTCAGGGGGCTCGTTTGCGACCAGATGAACGCGGCCTACCACCTGCGGGTCCCGCTGGAGGTCTCCGTGGGGGTCGGCCGCACCTGGGAGGACGCGGGCCACTGACGGGCCGCTTAAGGGGCGTCTCGTTCCGCCCCGCCGTACTTCTGGTCCGCCGTACCGGACGTTTATCGCCGTACGCCGGGGCAGATCGATCTCCGTACGGTGGGGCGGCCGGCGGCCCGGCGCCATGAAACAGGGCGGTCCGGCGTGTCGAGAACAGCGGCCGATACGGGGTTCTGGACTACCCTGAGGGTAAATTTCACCGACTGGCACGGGAGCCTTGTGCGATCGTCAGCGTCCTACCCACGGGTCATCGCCATCGCGAACATCGGGGTGGCGGCCATCGGTGTGATGGCAGTGGCGGTCATAGGGTTGATGCTGCAGCTGCCCTCCGGCCGGGCCGTCCCCGGGCCACCGGCGGCGGCCAGGATCGGGCAGTCCGCGCAGCCCACCCCCGCCGAGCCCGTGCCGACAGTCGCCGAGCCCGTGCCGACGGTCGCCGAGCCGCCCGGGGTGGTGTCCACGCCGGAGTTCGCCAAGCAGGTCAAGGCCAACGAGCTCGGCCTGGTGCCGGTGCTGATGTACCACCGGATACTCAAGAAGCGGTTCGCCTCGATCGACCGCACGCCCGATCAGCTGCGCAGGGAGCTGGAGAAGCTGGCCAAGCAGGGCTACTGGCCGATCACCGCCAAGGAGTTCGCCACCGGCGACATCCGGGTGCCCGCGGGCAGGTTCCCCGTCGTGCTGACCTTCGACGACGGGCACGAGAGTCACTTCAGGCTCGACGCGAGCGGCAACCCCGAGCCGAACACGGCGGTCGGCGTGCTCTTGGACGTGGCCCGGCGCTATCCCGAATTCCGGCCGGTCGCCACGCTGTGGATCAACCACGACCCGTTCGGGTTACGCAAGCCCGAGGAACAGGCGGCGGCCGTGCGGTGGCTGGTCGGTCACGGGTTCGAGGTGGCCAACCACACCTGGTCCCACCCCAATCTGGCGGCCATGCGGAAGAAGAAGGTCAAAGAGCAGATCGTCCGGCTCGAACGGCTGCTGAAGAAGTTAGGAGCCGGTCCGGCGATCACCATGGCCCTGCCGTTCGGGGCGATGCCGCACCCCAAGAAGATCGCCCGCCACGGCAAGTGGGAGGGCACCACCTATGACTTCGCCGGAGTTTTCCTGGCCGGGGCCGAGCCCTCGCTTTCGCCGTACGCGAAAAAATTCGATCCCGTGGCCATCCAGCGCATCCAGAGCAACGGCAACAAGGGCGAATGCCGCAAGTGGTGCTCGCAGTACTGGCTGGGGTGGCTGGACAAGCATCCTGGGGAGCGTTACGTGTCCGACGGGGACCCCACGAAGATCTCTATCCCGCAGCGTCTTCAGGGTAATATCGCACCAAAGCGGAGAGGCCAGCTCGTTGTCTATTGACCGGTGGCCGGGTGGTCGGATTGACCCCACGCTCAAGGTCTCATATGCTGATCGCTGCGCTGTGGGCTCGCGCGCGCCTCAGACGGAGCGGGCTCGCGCTCGGTCACGTCGATGTCGTCATTCCTCGGCTTGATGCGGAAGAGGGCCTGCCGCGCGTCCGCCACATCGACTTCTGTCCGCGTTCGGAGCAATTCCACACATGACGTCCAGCACTGAGGCCACCTCGAGCACCCCGCAGGTAGCGGTCAACGACATCGGGTCCGAGGAAGCCTTCCTCGCAGCGATCGACGAGACCATCAAGTACTTCAACGACGGCGACATCGTCGAGGGCACCGTCGTCAAGGTCGATCGAGACGAGGTTCTTCTCGATATCGGCTACAAGACCGAGGGTGTCATCCCCTCGCGTGAGCTTTCGATCAAGCACGATGTCGACCCCGCTGACGTCGTGGAGGTCGGCGAACACGTCGAGGCCCTCGTTCTCCAGAAGGAGGACAAAGAGGGCCGCCTGATCCTGTCCAAGAAGCGCGCTCAGTACGAGCGGGCCTGGGGCACGATCGAGAAGATCAAGGACGAGGACGGCATCGTCACCGGCACCGTCATCGAGGTCGTCAAGGGTGGACTCATCCTCGACATCGGCCTCCGTGGCTTCCTGCCGGCGTCCCTGGTCGAGATGCGCCGTGTCCGCGACCTGCAGCCGTACGTCGGCCGCGAGCTCGAGGCGAAGATCATTGAGCTGGACAAGAACCGCAACAACGTGGTCCTGTCCCGCCGCGCGTGGCTTGAGCAGACGCAGTCCGAGGTTCGCCAGACGTTCCTCAACACCCTCCAGAAGGGGCAGGTCCGCAAGGGCGTCGTCTCCTCGATCGTCAACTTCGGTGCGTTCGTGGATCTCGGCGGCGTCGACGGCCTGGTCCACGTGTCCGAGCTGTCCTGGAAGCACATCGACCACCCCTCCGAGGTCGTCGAGGTTGGCCAGGAGGTCACGGTCGAGGTCCTCGACGTCGACATGGAGCGCGAGCGCGTCTCCCTGTCGCTCAAGGCCACTCAGGAAGACCCGTGGCAGCAGTTCGCCCGCACCCACCAGATCGGCCAGGTCGTGCCGGGCCGCGTCACCAAGCTGGTGCCGTTCGGCGCGTTCGTCCGGGTCGAGGAGGGCATCGAGGGCCTGGTCCACATCTCCGAGCTGGCCGAGCGCCACGTGGAGATCCCGGAGCAGGTCGTCCAGGTCGGCGACGAGATCTTCGTCAAGATCATCGACATCGACCTCGACCGGCGTCGCATCAGCCTCTCGCTGAAGCAGGCCAACGAGGGTGTCGGCACCGAGGTCGAGTTCGACCCCACGCTTTACGGCATGGCGGCGACCTACGACGACCAGGGCAACTACATCTACCCCGAGGGCTTCGACTCGGAGACCGGTGAGTGGCTCGAGGGCTTCGACAAGCAGCGCGAGGAGTGGGAGCGGCAGTACGCCGAGGCTCAGACCCGCTTCGAGGCGCACAAGAAGCAGATCGAAGAGGCTCGCAAGGCGGAGGCCGAGGCGGGCGAGGCCGCTCCCTCGTCCTACACCGGCGAGACCGCGGCTCCGGCCAGCAGCTCGGGCTCGTCCGCTCCGGCGGCCGGCGCTCTCGCCTCCGACGAGGCTCTCGCGGCTCTGCGCGAGAAGCTCGCGGGTGGCCAGAGCTGACCTGGTTGGCTAGCTAGCAGAGAAGGACCCCGCACCATCCGGTGCGGGGTCTTTCTTTTGCGCAGGGTTCAAGGAGTTCGACGGCTGGCCCGCCGAGGTTGTCCGGGGTTGTCATGCGAACTAGCTGGTCAGCGGTGAGGGCTTGCCGGTCATGCTCGGGGAGGTTCCGCAGGGGCGATCATCGGCTAGTGACTCGCCTCTGCGGTGACGCCTCGGTCCGCGATCCACGTGCAGCCGTTCTCGGGGATTTCCGTGAGCGCGATGACCGTGTCCAGGCGGTCACGAGTACGGGTCAACGCGGCGATCTGGGCATCGATGCGCTCGCGCTCGGCGGCGAGCCGGGCACGCGACTCCGGAGTGCTGACCTTGGCTTCGACACAGGGCAGCAGTTCGGCGATGGTCCGGCTGGACAGGCCGGCCGCGTAGAGCATCTGGATCAGCTGGACACGGTCGGCCGCCGACTCCGGGTAGTGGCGCTGCCCGGAGGCGCTCCGGTTCGCGTTCAGCAGACCCTGCTCCTCGTAGTAGCGCAGGGCCCGCACGCTGACGCTCGACCTCGCCGCCAACTCGCCGATACGCACTGTGACCTCCGACACAAGACTTGCCTCTGACGTCAACGTCAGGTTTTAGCCTATCCGGTATGAAGATAAACGGAGCAAATGTGCTGGTAACCGGTGCCAACCGCGGCCTGGGCCGGCAATTCGTCCTGTCCCTCCTCGATCGCGGCGCCGGAAACGTGTACGCCACCGCCCGCCGCCCGGACCTCATCGACGTGCCAGGGGTCATCCCGCTGCACCTCGACATCACGGATCCGGCATCGGTCGCCGCCGCGGCCGCCGCGGCGAGTGACGTGAAGATCGTTATCAACAACGCGGGAATCTCGACCGGGGCGAACCTGGTCACCGGAGACCTGGACCCGATCCGCCGCGAGATGGACACCCATTTCTACGGCACCCTCAACGTGATCCGCGCCTTCGCGCCCCAGTTGGCCGACGGCGCGATCCTCAATGTCCTGTCCGCGCTCTCGTGGCTCGCCTTCGACGGCGCGGGCGCCTACCATGCGGCGAAGTCCGCCGAATGGGCGCTCACCAACGCCGTACGCCTGGAGCTGGCCAGCCAGCGCACCCTGGTGACGGGCCTGCACCTGGGCGCCGCGGACACCGACATGATGGCCTGGTACAACGGCGACAAGACCGCCCCCGAGGTGATCGTCGCGGCGGCCCTCGACGGCATCGAGGCGGACCGGCCCGAGGTGCTCGCCGACGACTGGAGCCGCCAGGTGAAGGCGTGGCTGTCCAAGGACCCGAGCGTCATCTACCGGGAGGCGGCGGCCGCCCTCACGGCCTGACTCGCTGATCCTGAAGGTCACGGCACCCGCGGCCGTGGCCTTCTTCAGTCGCCGTCCGGGGTTGGTACGCCGGGCTGGGTGAGGCGCTCGTGGATGACGATCTTGTCGTAGAGGTCCGCGGTGATGCCGCATGGGAGTGCGGCGTCCTTGAGCGCCAGGCCCTTGTCGAGGGCGTAGTGGGCGATGCGGGCGGCCTGGTCGTAACCGACGACGGGGCTGAGCGCGGTCACCATCATCGATGTTGTGGTGCAGCGTCTCGGTGTTCAGCCGAGTCCCTTCGACCAGGTAGGTGCGGAAGTGGTCTATCGCCCGTTCCCGTGGATCGGCCGGTAGCGCGGCTGCCACATGGCGTCTTGGACCTGCTGGACCGTGTCGCGCAGCGTTGTGCGTGCCAGGTGCTCCTCGGCTGCCCGATCGGCGACGGCTACCGCTACCGTGGCCGATACCTCGCGCAGGTTGTCCACCTGGGGCAGCAGCGAGGCCCCCGGGGCAGAGACGTCGACCAGGCTGCCGACGGCTTCGGCGGCCGCCTGGAACATGCCGGGACTGACCCGGCGCGCCCGTGCCACCACCACACCCAGCCCCAGGCCGGGATACAGCAAGGCGTTGTTGGCCTGCCCAATGGCGTAGGTGATGCCGTTGTAGGTGATCGGCTCGACCGGGATGCCGGTGGCGATCAGAGCCTTGCCGTCGGTCCAGCGGATGAGGTCGCCGGGCATCGCCTCGATCCGTTCGGTCGGGTTGGAGATCGGGAAAATGATCGGCCGCTCGACCCCCGCGGCCATCATGCGCACGATCTGTTCGGTGAACGCGCCGTGGGCGGTGGAGGTGCCGAGCAGCATGGTCGGCTTGACGCGCTCGACGACCTCGGCCAGCGAAATGCCCTGCTCGCCCCGGGTCCAGTCGGCGACCTCGTCGCGCGGCCGGGCGTAGGGCTGCTGGAAGTCGCGCAGGCCGGTCATGTCGTCGACCAGCAGGCCCTGCTGATCGATCGGCCAGATCCGCCGGATGGCCTCCTCGTGGTCCAGGCCGTCGCGGATCATCGCATCGCGCAGCTGGTCGGCGATGCCGATGCCGGCGGTGCCCGATCCGAAGATCACGATTCGCTGCTCGCGCATCGAGGTCCTCGACGCCTTGACGGCGCTGAGCATGGCGGCCAGCACGATCGCGCCGGTGCCTTGCATGTCGTCGTTGAAGGTGCAGATGCGCTCGGTGTACTTCTCCAGGATCCGCCGGGCGTTGGACGGGCCGAAGTCCTCCCAGTGCAGCAGGGCACCGGGGAACATCCGGGTGGCCGCGGTGACGTAGGCGTCGATGAAGTCGTCGTAGCGCCGCCCCCGCACCCGGGCATGCCGGTTGCCGAGGTAGTCGGGGCCGTTCAACAGCGCCTCGTTGTCGGTGCCGACATCGAGGGCGACCGGGATGACCCGGCCGGGATCGATCCCGGCGGCGGCGCTGTAGACAGCCAGCTTGCCGGCCGCGATCCCGGCGCCGCCGCCCACTCCCCAGTCCCCGATGCCCAGGATCTCCTCGGCGTCGGAGGCCACGATCAGATCGACGTCGTCCGGCCCCAGCTGGAGGCTCTTGAACGCCCGCTCGATCCCGTCCGGGTCGTCGACGGACAGGTACACGCCCCTCGGACGGCGGTACTCGTGACTGTAGGTACGGATCGCCTCGGCCACTGTCGGGTCGTAGACGATGGGCAACATCTCGCGCAGATGATCGGCCAGAAGCCGGTAGTAGAGCACCTCGTTCCGGTCCCGTAGCGCTTCCAGGTAGACGTTCTTGAGCAGATTCGTGGGCTGTACCCGGTACTGCGCGTACACCCGCCGCGCCTGCTCGTCCAGGGTCTCGGTCACCGGTGGCAGCAGCCCTTCCAGGCCCAGTTCGGCCCGCTCCTCCTGTGAGAAGGCCGTGCCCTTGTTCAGCAGCGGCTCCCGCAGCACCGCCAGGCCCCGTAGCGACGTCACGTAGCTGCCGTCCGGCTGCTCCGCGAACATCAGGTTGGGCATCCTCTTCCCCGGCGACATGGTCATCCCCCTTCTGCAAGCACCACAGCCCCGGACATACCAGGGCGAATGTCCTCCTCTCTGCCGTTCCCCGGACGGGCACGTGGACGCCGACCTCCAGCTAAAGGACCAATCACGGGTCCACGAGTCGTACGTGAAGAGACCTTGAGGGACGCGAATGACGCGGGCGCAGGGCTGGAGTAGGGTGCTCGCGTGGAGATCGAGCGTGCGCGGGCCGCTGACGCCGGTGAGATCCTCACCGTGCAGCGGGCGGCGTACGTGACCGAGGCGCAGCTCTACGGCGACCCGTTCCTGCCGCCGCTCCTGGAGTCCGTGGAGCAGATCCGCAAGGGCATCGAGACCGGCATCGCGTTCAAGGCCACCGACGGCACCCGGATCGTGGGCGCCGTACGCGGCCAACTGTCCGGCACGACCTGCCTGGTCGGGCGCCTGGTGGTGGCGCCGGACCGGCAGGGTCGCGGCCTGGGCCGGGCGCTGCTGGAGACGCTGCACGAGCAGACGCCGGAGGCGACGGCCTTCGACCTGTTCACCGGCCATCTGTCCGAGGCCAACCTGCGTCTCTACCGCCGCCTGGGCTACCGCGAGACCCGCAGGGAGCGCATGGACGATCACCTCACGCTGGTGCACATGCGCCGTGATCCCGATCACGGATAGGCTTTCCGGGTGCTGAAAATCGGGCTCACCGGCGGCATCGGTTCGGGCAAGAGCGAAGTGTCCAAGCGCCTCGCGGCCAGGGGCGCCGTCGTGATCGACGCCGACAAGATCGCCCGTGAGGTGGTGGAGCCCGGCACCCCGGGCCTGGCCCGGGTCGTCGCCACCTTCGGCGAGGAGGTGCTCCATCCCGACGGCTCGCTCAACAGGGAGAAGCTCGGCGCCATCGTGTTCGCCGACCCTGACAGGCTGGCGGCGCTCAACGCCATCGTGCACCCGCTGGTGGGGGAGCGGGTCGCCGACCTGCAGAGCCAGGCGGACGCCGACGCGATCGTGGTCTACGACGTGCCGCTGCTCGCGGAGAACCGGCTGGCGCCGATGTACGACGTGGTCATCGTCGTGGACGCCGCCGACGAGGTGCGCATCGCCCGCCTGGCCGAGCATCGCGGCATGCCGGAGCAGGACGCCAAGGCCCGCATCGCGGCACAGGCGACCCGCCAGGAGCGGCTGGCGGTCGCCGACATCGTGATCGACAACGAGGGCGATCTGGACGACCTGGAGGCCAGGGTCAGCCAGGTCTGGGACGACCTGGTGACCCGGTCCGGACGCGGCTGACCGGGGCGGGGTTCTCAGAACGGGGAGTCGAGCGGCACCTGACGGACACCGGACAGATACGGATCCAGCTCACCCAGCTCGAACCGCGACATCCCGATGACGTGCCAGAACTGCCCGGAAACCTCCCCCTGGATCTTGTACCTCCCGTCCGGGGCGAGCGCTGCCCAGCCCTCCGGCAGGCCCAGCAGGGTGGCCCGCCGCTCCGCCCCCGCCCAGAGGATCACCACCCCGTCGTCCCCGGCACTGGCCAGCAGATCGGCCGCTGGGCTGAACGCCACCGACCACACCCGTCGCGTGTGCCCCGCCAGTGTGCGCAGCTCCCGACCCGTGGCCGTGTCCCAGACCCGCACCATGAGGTCGTCGCCGCCCGTCGCCAGCCGCTCGCCCGTGGCGTCGAACGCGACGCTCCACAACCGTCCGGCGTGCTTGTCGAGCGTGTGCTGGAGGAGCGGCTGCCACGGCTGGCCGGGGCGCAGCTCCCACACCAGGGCGCGGCCGTCGTTGCCGGCGGTCGCCAGGTGCCGGCCCGTGGGCGAGAAGGCGACCGAGTAGACCCGGTCGGTATGGCCTTCCAGGGTGGCGACCCGGCCGCCTGACTCGACGTGCCACAGGCGTACCAGCCGGTCGTCGCAGCCCGTCGCCACGAAGCGGCCGTCGGGGCTGAAGGCGATCGAGCGGACCCGGCCTCGATGGTCGGCCAGGTTGCTCACCAGGCGGCTGGTCGGCCGATACCAGATCCGCACGCTGTCGTCGTCGTTCGCCGTGGCCAGCAGCGTGCCGTCGGGGCTGAACGCCTCGGCCCACACGTGGTCGGTCTCGGCGTTGAGCTCGCGCTCGTAGTCGCCGGTGACGGCGTTCCAGAAATGTACGCCCCCGTCGTTGCTGGAGGTCGCCAGCACGGGCCCGGCGGGCGAGAACAGGGCCGAGATGAGCCGGTCGGCGGTGCCGGTGACCTCGCGCAGGCGGCGTCCCGTGTGCGGCTCCCAGAGGCGCACGACGCCGTCGTTGCCGCTGGTGGCCAGCATGGAGCCGTCGGTGCTGAACCTGACCGAGGAGATCCGCCTGCCGTGGCCGCGCAGCACGCGCTGGCACTGGCCGCTGGCCGGATCCCAGAGGCGTACCGTCCCGTCGTTGCTGCTGGTGGCCAGCTGCTCGCCGTCGGGGCGGAACACGAACGGCCAGACCGAGCTGCGATGCCCGGCCAGCTCGACCCGCCGGCCACCGCCCACCTCCTGCAGCCGGACGACGCCGTTGGAGTCGCCGGTGGCCAGTGTCCGGCCGTCGGGGGAGAAGACGACCTGGTAGACGGACCCGGCATGGCTGGTGTGGACGCCGTGCGCCTGGCCGGCCGGATCCCACAGTCGTACGGTCCCGGCCGTGTCCCCGCTGGCCAGCAGTGAGCCGTCGGGTGCGAAGGTCAGGCAGTAGATGCTGCCGGGGTGCCCCTTGAGCTCGTGGCGCAGCGTCCAGGAGGCCGCGTCCCACAGGCGTACCGTTCCCGCCTCGTCGCCGGTGGCCAGCAGCGACCCGTCCGGGCTGTGGACCGCGCGGAAGACCGAGCCGCGGTGGCCGTCGAGCGTGCCCGTCACCTGTCCGGACGTCAGGTCCCAGATCCGCACCACGCCCGCCGAGTCGCCGCTGACCAGCACCGAGTCGCCGAACGACACCGTGTAGACGGGTGCCTGGTGGCCCGCGAGCTCGTGGACGAGCCGGCCGGTGGCGGTGTCCCAGACGCGGATGACGCCGTCGCCGCCGCCCGCCGCGACCAGCTCGCCCGACGGACTGAGCCGTAGCGGCCAGACCCCGTCGGCGTGGCCGCGCAGCTCGCGCAGGTGTTCGCCGGTGAGGGCGTCCCAGAGCACGACCCGGCCGTCGCTCGCGCCGGTGGCCAGCACCTTCTCGGCGAACGAGACCGCGTAGACGCGGCCCCGATGCCCCTGCAGCGTCCGTACGGGCGCGCCGCCGACGCACAGCAGCACGCCGCCGTCCTCGTTGCCGACGGCGATGGTGGACCCGTCGGGACTGTACGCGATGGGCTCCGGCAGCCGGCTGGTCTGGAAGTGGTAGCCGTACGGGACGCCGATCGCCGCGGGCGCGAGCTGGATCTCGACCGGCTGGCCCGGCACGACGGAGGCGCCCGGCAAGTGTGGCAGCGTGCCCGTCACGTTGATCAGCGTGGCCCGGTGCCAGCGGGCGCCCTCGGCGGACACGTCGCTCAGGTCGGTATGGGCCAGCCGCGCCCCCGACAGGTCGGCCCCGGTCAGGTCGGCGCCCGCCAGCTTGGCGCCGTCGAGCCGCGCCCCGGTCAGCTTGGCGTCGCGCAGGACGGCCCGGGACAGGTTCGTGCCGACGAGCGTGGCGTCGGTCAGGTCGGCGCCGGTCAGGTCGACCTCCTGCAAGTCTCTGGCCGACAGGTCCTCGCCCTTGAGGTTCGCGCCCCGCAGGTCGGCCCGGGCGGGGGTACGCAGCCGCGCCGAGATCTTGACGGCGTTCGCCCGCGAGACGTCGTCGGCGGGCGGGTCGGACACCCACGCCCGCAGCGCCCTGATGTCGGCCAGGTCGCACAGGAACTCGACGGTCAGCGCCGACAGCGGCCTGCGCGACAGCACCAGGGGCGCCTCGATGGTGGCGGCGACGTGCCGGGCGATCAGCCATTCCATGACCGAGGAGTGGATGAACCCGAACATGCCCTCCTCGGTGCGCACCAGCAGGCTTCCCGAGCCCATCGCGTGGGCGGTGTGCTCGGCGGACAGCTGCCCGCCTGCCAGGCCGGTCAGCGTCTCGGCGAGCTCGGTCAGCTCGTCGACGCCCAGCAGCGACTCGCCCGAGTCCCACAGCCGCAGCGCGAGCGCCGTCACGACCTGCCACAGCTCCTCGGTGGTCAGCGGGGTCGGCGACCCCGGCACCTTGGCCCGCCGCTCCTCGAAGGCCAGCCACGAGCCGAGAATCTCCTCGTACAGCAGCGCCGGGCTGATCGTGTGGCGGGCGCCGGCCACCGTGCGCAGTCGGTCGGCGTCGAGGTCGGCGATGAAGCTCAGCATCCGCGGGTTCTGCGCCAGGTCGAGCAGGTCCGTGATGCTCTCCATGAGCGACATGCGCGCCGCCGCCGCGTCGCCGTCGTCGAAGCGGTTGGCCAGGTAGGTACGGATCTGGTCGTGGGTGAAGTCCTCGACGCTGAGCACCCGCCGCTGCGGCAGCACGCCGACCATCTCGCCGAGCGAGGTGAGCACCTGGCTGTGCGACTTGAAGTGCTGGGTACGGCTGGCGACCACGATCTTGGCCTTGTCCTCGGCCGCGGCCAGTAACGTCGACAGGTGGTCGGCCGCCCGGTCGTAGGTGAGCCGGGTGACCAGCTCGTCGAACCCGTCGAACAGCAGCACGATCCGCCCCTGCCGCAGCAGGTAGCGGAACGCCTTGAGGTCGATGAACTCCTCGCCGTGGCCGGCCAGGTGGGCGGCGACGAGCGCGTCGACCGAGTGCGCCTTGTCGAGTGCCCGCAGCTCGATCAGGATCGGCGTCAGGTGCGGCAGCTCGGCCGGGATGCGCCTGGCCAGCTCGCGCAGTGCGAAGGTCTTGCCGTGGCCGAAGTCGCCGAGCAGCAGCAGGAACCGGCCGTGGTCGGCGGACAGCAGCCGCATCAGCTCGTCCGTCAGGCCCTCTCTGACCTGGTTTCCCGGCCGGTCGAGTTCGCGGTAGCGCTGGGGGACGTACAGGCTGGGCGGGTAGCGGCGGTCGGTGGTGAGCCGGGCCGTCTGCTCGGCGACGTAACCCGACAGGTCGAGCAGGCCCTGGAACTCGGTGAAGCTGCGTAGCCGCACGCCTCTGCGCATGAGCTCGTCGCGGAGCGTCCTGGCCGGGGGCGACCCCTGGTAGACCAGCTCGGCCGCGAGGTCGGCCGCGTGCGCCTGCCGGACGAAGTCGTCGGCCTCGGCGGCGGTCAGCTCGCCCACGTGCGCGCCGATCATCGTCTGCCGGACGAACCCGTCCTCGGGGTGGGTGACGACCAGGTGGGCGGTGAACCGGCGGATCCTGGTCCGCTCGTGCCTGGCTTCGCAGACCTCGGTGATCCGGTCGAGCAGCAGGTCCACCGGGCCCGGCTCGCGCTCGACCGGCGCGGGCTCGGGGGCGCGGGCGGCCGGCGCCTCACCGGTGAAGGTGGCCTGGGCCGAGCGCCAGCTGTGCGAGACGCGCTCGGGGCGGTCGGTGTCGGGCAGCCAGGTGCGCAGGCCGTTCTTGGTGATTTCGACGACGTGGTGATGGCCGGAACGCGGCGCGGCGACGGCCGCCTCACCTGCCTCACCCGTGCCGTGGAAGAGCAGGTTGAGCCGTCGGGAGAGGACCCGGTCGTAGGTCGGCGCGTCGCGCAGGATGGACGGCGGATGCCCGATCGCGCCGAGCCGCAGCCAGGCGCTCTCCTCGTAGGGACGCAGCCGCTCGGCGAACCAGGCCGCCTGTCCCTCGCCGAGCAGGGGATAGGCGTCGCGTTCGAGGTGGCTCATGGCCATCGTCGAGTTGAGCCCGGCCACCACCACCCTCAGGTCCGGCACCTCGAACAGCGTCCACGGCTGGCCGCCGTCGAACACCCGGTCGTCCAGCCCCTGGTACACCTCGCCGAACAGGCCCGCGAAGTGCCGCCACTTGGGCCAGTAAGGGGGCTGCGGGGAGACGTCGTCGGCCTCACAGGTCAGGAAGTAGGCGCTGGCCGCGGCCTTGGTGACGTCGCGCGGGCCCGGCACGATCACCAGCCGGTGCGGCTCCAGGCCGATCAGCAGCCGCAGGTCGGTGATGAACCGCGTCGCGTGCCCGAACTGCCCCAGGCTGCCCGACTCGGTCAGGTCGCCGGTGACCATCATGAGGTCGGGGCGTGGCATGCCCCGGTCGTACATCGACGTCAGATCCGCCCAGATCCGCGCCTGCATGTCCTCGGGCGTGAACGGCTCGCCCGGATCGGGCAGGGCCCGGCCGAACCGGGGGCCGCCGATGTGCAGCACGGTCAGCGACTCGCGGCCGCGGTCGGCGGTGGCCGACGGCGGGAACTTCGGCGCCGACACCGGGGTGCGCCGGGCCCGCGAGCGCTCGCCGGGCGGCGGCAGCGTCGGCGCGGGCAGCGGCAGGCCCGCACCCCTCGGGAAGTCGGGCGCCGCCTCGGGCTTGGCCCGGCCCGACATCGCCTCCCTGACCCGGCCCAGCAGCAGCGCCCTGGCCTGGCCGGAATCGGTGACGCCGAGCAGGTCCACCCAGGTGATCGTGGACAGCAGCCCTTCGAGGCGTACGTCTTCGAGCCGGATCGTGACCAGCTTGTTGGACGGGTTGTCGGGGTCGGCGCGGAGCGCGGCCTGCCACTCCATGCGGCCGTAGCGCGAGGTCAGGTAGTTGCGCGAGAGCACGGCCACGACCACTTGGGCTTCGCTGACGCCGCGGTCCATGAAGTCGATGAAGTTCGTGCCGGGCACGAAGTCCCATGCCTGGATCATGGTCTTGTAGCCCGCCGCCTCCAACTCCCAGGCGATCCAGGTCGCCCAGGCCGTGTCGGCGGGGGAATAGCTGACGAAGATCTCTGTCGGCCTGCCGTCACGTGCCATTCCGTCAGTATCCCCTGTGGGACCGGCGTTTGCAGGCGAGGGAGCGCCGTCGTCTGGAGGAGGAGCGCCGGGAGCGTAGCGACCAGAGCGACGGGGGAAGACGGCGGCATCGGGCGACCGAGCCCGCCTCACGAAGTGAGGCCATAAACAGGGTTGTGCGATCATCGTCGGGTGTGGCGACGTCTCGGTGTGCTCGACTGGATCCGGATCGGGCTGCTCGCGCTCGGCCTGGTCTTCGTGGCGACCGGGCTGCTTCCGTGGCGGGAGGCCACCGCGAGCCTGGACGAGATCGGGCCGTTGCTCGTCTTCCTGGTCGGGATCATCGTGCTGGCGGAGCTGACCAAGGAGGCCCAGGTCTTCGACGCCATCGCGGCGCGGATGGCGGTGCTGGGGCGGGGTAACTACGTCGCGCTCTTCTTCCTCTGTACCGCCTTCGCCTCATTTATTACGATATTTCTTAATCTCGATACGACTGCGGTGCTGCTCACCCCGGTCATGCTGGCGCTGGCGCCCAGAGCGCGCATCGCCGCGCTGCCCCTGGCGATGACCACGATCTGGTTGGCCAACACCGCCAGCCTGCTGCTCCCGGTCTCCAACCTGACGAACCTGCTCGGCATCAACAAGATCGCTCTTGACGCGCAGCGGTTCGCCGGGCGGATGTGGGCGCCGCAGATCGTCTCGATCGCCGTGACGATGGCCTTTCTCTGGGTCTTCTACTGGCGCCGGGGCCAGCGGCGCGACCTGCGTTACACGCCGCCGGTGCTGGAGCCGGTCGCCGACCGGGTGCTGTTCGCCGCCGCGGGCGCGGGCTGCCTGCTGTTCATCGGCGCGCTGCTGCTCAAGGTCCAGGTCGGCGCGGCGGCCTCGGCGGCGGCGCTGGTCGTCGTGGTGGCCTTCTTCGTGCGCGACCGCGCCCGGCTGACGTGGAGCCTGATCCCCTGGCAGCTCCTGATCTTCGCGACCGGCCTGTTCCTGGTGGTGCCCACCCTCAGCCGGTACGGCCTGGCCGACCTGATGCGCTGGATGATCGGCGCCGAGGGAGATCCCTACCGGACGGCGGCGGTGGGCGCCGGGCTGTCCAACCTGATCAACAATCTGCCCGCCTTCCAGGCCATCGCGAGCGTCATCCCGTCGAGCGACCAGGATCGGCTGCTGTCCCTGCTGGTCGGCACCAACGTGGGGCCGGTGATCACGCCGTGGGCGTCGCTGGCGACGCTGCTCTGGTTCGAGTCGTGCCGCCGCCACGACGTACAGGTCCCGATGCGCCGCTTCCTGGCCACCGGCGCCGGGCTGGCGGTCGTCGGCATGGTCACCACCGTCTGGGCCCTTGTCGCTTTTGGCTGACCAGCCGTCAGGATCCGGGACAATACGGTCCATGGCTAATTACCGTTTGATGGCATTTTTCGGTCTTGTCGTGGTGCTTGCCGGTTGCGGGGCCAAGGAGCCCGCACCCGCCGCCCAGCCCGCCGCGTCCGCTTCGGCTTCCGCCTCGACCTCCGCCTCGACCTCCGCCTCGGCCTCGGGCGAACCGCAGGCCGCCGCGGCGCGTACGGTCAAGCTGGAGGTGCTCGGCAAGGGCAAGGTGATGCAGCCGATCATCTACGTGGCCGATGAGGACGGCTCGGAGAGCGACGCGACCCTGCCCTGGTCCAAGACGGCCACGATCGAGCTCACCGGCGCCGAGCAGCGCGTCGGCCGCCTGGTGTCCGTCGTGTCGGGCTCGGTCAAGGACGCGAGCGGTCTGCTCAAGCCCGCCGCCTGCCGCATCGTCGTGGACGGGAAGACGGTCGTGTCCGGCAAGGGCCTGTGCAAGTACAAGGTCAAATAGCGGCTCGGGTGCGCAGCAGGTCGAGGAGGCCGGGCATGGCGCTTGGGTGGGTGGCCACGAAACTGCGGTCATCAGGCGTGCCGTCGAACGCGTCCTCGAACGGCCCGCCGTCGAGCGCCCGGATCTCGATGCCCGCCTCCCGCGCGATGAGCGCGCCCGCGGGCAGGTCGATCGCCTCGGCCCGGTAGCCGACGATGCCATCGATGTCGCCCCTGGCCAGCATCGCCCACGACAGCAGCGGCGCCCACAGCCGCAGCACGCGCCGGGCGCGCAGCTCCAAGGCGTGCGTGATGGCCTGCGCGGTCGGGTCGCTCCTGGAGACGGAGTAGCCCTGGGTCCACGCCAGCAGCGGGCCGTGGGGCGAGGGGTGGTGCGGCGGCGCCAGCCGTACCCCCGAGGAGGTGACCGCGCCGCGGTCGCGGATCGCGGACCAGGTCTGGGCCGAGACCGGGTCGTGCACCACACCCAGCATGGGGCGTCCCGAGTGGCACAGGGCCAGGCCGACGACGTAGGCGGGCAGGCCGATCACCACGTTGTTCGTGCCGTCGAGCGGGTCGATCAGCCACGTCCACTCGCCGCCGGCGGCGCCCAGCAGGCCCGACTCCTCGGCGATGACCGAGTGCGTGGGGAAGGCGGTCAGGACGCGCTCGACCAGCAGTTTCTCCGAGGCCAGGTCGAGCTCGGTGACCACGTCACCCGAGCCGCCCTTGGCCCGGGCGCCGAGCGCGCCACGGGTGCCGGCCACGAGGAGCGCGCCCGCGGCCTCGGCGGCGGCGACGGCGACCGCGCGAGCGTGATCCAGATCCATCGGGCATCCCTCAACTCAGGTGGGCGGCTATCAGGCGGACGGCGAGTGCTGTCTCCTCGTCGTCCAGCGGCTGCCTGGACACGTGGTGGTCGCCGGTGCCGAGCGGGCCCAGTGACAGATCGCGGCTGCCCGGACGGCCCCGGCCGAGTGCGATCGTGGCCGCCTCGCCGCCCTCCGGCACGACGCTGCTGTGGAAACGGCCCGCGGGCAGCGTGTAGGTGTCGCCGGGGCCGAACACCTCCACCAGCCCCGTCTCCTGCCGTACGGTCCGGCCGGTGGGCGTGATGTGGTCCCCGTCGGCGGCGCTGACCACCTCGAACACCCGGTGCGTGGCGTCGCGCACCGCGTCGGTGACCTCCACGTGCACGTTGTGTACCTGGCCGTAGAGCACGTGGCTGAACAGGTCCCAGCTGTGGCAGTGGATGCCCGACGTGGTGCTCTCCGCGTGCGCGAACGTGGCCGACCACAGATGGAGACATACCCCGTCGCCGCCGTCTCGCTCAAGCGGCAGGCAGACGAAGCCGAGCGGGTGGCGCACGGCCCTGATGCCGGGGCCCGACAGCGCCGCCAGCGCCCACGGGCGGGCCTGTCCCCGGGCGAGCTGCTGGTAGACGCCGTGATGACTCATGAGTCGTACGGATTCCTGGCGCGCAGCGCCTTGCGGGCGATGTCGACGACGTCGCGGTCGTCGTAGGACCGGGGCAGCGGGATGGAGATCCGGGTGAACAGCTCCTGCACCTCCTCGACCGTGGGCTCGTCGCTCAGTTGCACCTTCTTGTACATCTCCAGTGGCACCAGCCGCGCCTGCTCGAAGCTGAGCCGCAGCTCGGTGTCGCAGTTCTCGAAGTAGAAGGTGCCGGCCAGCGCGGTCATCGCCCGGTTGGGGTCCTCGACCGTCATGATCAGGCGGGTGGTCGACAGGTCCCAGCGGAACGTCGTCATCGTGGACGACAGGCCGATGCCGATGTCGAGCAGCCCGTAGCGCTGGCGGTGCCAGAAGGCGGCCAGGATGGTGGCGTACGACTCCTTCCTGACCCGGTCGGCCGTCCACGTCTCGCCGGTGCCGTCGGGCACGTCGGACAGGGAGCGGCGGTAGTGGGCGTAGGTCTCGCACACCTCGACGTTGGACGGGTCGATGACCTCGATCCTGACCGTGAGGTGGCGCTTGACCTTCCTGGCCGCCGCCACGCACTCGGGCAGGGTGACCGCGCGCAGGTAGGTGCCGGTGCCGCCCTTGAAGCTCCACCTCGTGGCGTCCTTGCGGGCGTCGGCGTGGGCCTGGGCGATCTCCTGCCGGCTGCCGAGCACCCTGACCAGCTGCAGCGCGTCGAGTGCCCGCCGGGTGCCGGTGACCAGGCCCTCGATCTCCTCCAGCCGGGCCAGGCGCACGGGCAGCTGGGCGAGCGCGCCGGAGGTGACGGTCTCCTCCAGCGGTGCCTGGCGGGCCCGGTCGCGGAGCAGCGCGGTGGCCACCAGCGCCAGGATCACCAGGGTCGCGGCGCTGACGAGCTGTTTCTGGACGTCGTCGCCGTCCTTGCCGAAGATCTTGTCGGGCATGATGCCGAGCACGCCGACCACGATGGCCAGACCGAGCGCGATCGCACCGTCGGCGTTCTGGGCCGCCCATGGGGCGATCCGCTTCAGCGCCGCCGTGAACCGTGCCATCGCTTGCCCCGCATCCGACGATCAGTCAGTTCCGCAATCATGGTAACGACCGCTACAAGCGCGCGGATAGAGCGTGCCTCCTCCCCTGGGATGACCTGACATCTCCCCCTAATAGGTAAGGCGCGGAGATCGCCTGATCTTTACGCTTGCCCCACGGGGGTGGGGAATGAGGGGATTCTTATCGAGCTTTCGCGCGGTTTCTCTGGCGATGGGGCTGGTCGGGTACACGGTGTGCCCGGTGCCGCCGGCCCTCGCCGCCGCGCCGTCCGACGAATCGGTGCTGGGGGAGCGGTTCGTCCAGGTCGTCGCCCATCCGGACGACGACCTGCTGTTCATGAGCCCCGACCTGTACGGCGGGGTGCGGGGCGAACGGCCGAGCGTCACGGTCTACCTCACCGCGGGCGAGGGCACCGCGGGGCTGGACGACCACCATGATCCGTTCGTGTACGCGCAGGACCGCGTGGAGGGCCTGCGCGCCGCGTACGCCTACCTGGCGGGGGTGCGCAACGCGTGGCGCAGCACGATGATGACGGCCGGGCGGCTGGCCGTCCAGGTGGACTCCCTGGTCGAGCGGCCACGGGTCATGCTGATCTTCGCCGGGCTGCCGGACGGCGGCGACCCGCGCGCCGACGGCGGCCGTGACGCGCTGACCCGGTTATGGGCGGGCCAGAGCTGCGTGCACCTGTTCGGCGGCGCCGACCGGCCGTGCGTGCGCCGGGAGGACGTGGTGCGGCTGCTGCGGGCCATCTACCGCAAGTACCACGCGAACGTGGTCCGCACGCTCGACCCGGACCCGCCGCCGCACTGCCGCATGTGCGACCACCCCGACCACGTGGCCTCCGCCCGCTTCGCGGCCGCCGCGGCCGAGGGCGCGCAGGTGCGCCTGGTGGCCTACCGGGGCTACCCGATGACGGTCTGGGCGCCGAACGTGCCGCGGCGGATGCGCGAGCTCAAGCGGGAGATCTTCGGCGTCTACCGGAGCCACGACTACCGGGCCAGGTCCGGCTGGCACTACGGGGCCTGGTTCGAACGCATGTACAAGATCACCGGGGTCACTCACAAGAGGCCGCCGCCGGGCGGCGCGAGTGGTCGCTCGACGCCGCCCGGCGGCTGGGTGCCAGGGATCAGAGCCAGCCGCGGCGGCGGGCCATCTGCTCCAGGGCGTGCTGCAGCGCCTGGTCCGCCGAGCCCGGATGGTCGTCATAGCGGACCGTGAACCGGTTGTAGGCGTCGTGGCTGGAGGTCAGGAAGCCGCCGCGCTTGTCGGCCTCCAGGACGACGTCCATCTGCCGCGGCCCGGCGATGAACGTCAGCTCCAGCTCGTTGAAGTGCCGCCGCCACTGCCCGCCCGCGTAGTACTCGATCTCCTGGAAGAACGGCATCGTCGAGCCGCGCAGCGTGCCGCGTTCGAGGTCGGCCTTCTTGAAGCCGAAGCCCAGGCGGTCGAGCGCGGCGAGGACGTGCTCCTGCGCGGGCAGCGGGTTGACGAACAGCGGGTCGAGGTCGCCCTTGTCCATCGCGCCGGCCAGCGCCAGCTCCGTCTGCACGCCCAGCCGCATTCCGTGCAGCGGGTGACCGCCGATGGCGCTGATCGGCGTCTCCCACGGGATGACGATCTCGAACGGCTGGCTGTGCTGCGCGCCGGCGGCGAGCTGGAAGGTTCCGGCGACCTGCTGGCGCAGGAAGCCGTAGCTGGTCTTGTACTCCTCGTCGCCGCGCTCCACCTCGACCACCGCGGTCAGGTCGAGGTAGATGCCCTCGACCTTGTAGTCGGCGCCGCCGCCGCGGAAGTGCACCACGCCGCGCAACGTCCCGCCGGGCCGTACACCGCTGTCGGTCAGCACCGTGTCTACTTCGACGCCCGCGCCGAACGCGGCCATCAGCTTGCGAAACACCATGGGGTTCTCCTATGACCCGGGGGTCTCTCCGTTGTGATGGCCCGAGAAGCGGGGGAGCAACTGGGCCAGGAGCAAGGTCGACAGCGCGGAGTCGCCGGATCCCTGCTGGGTGCGGACCACCAGGGGCTGAGGGGCGTTCTCCGCCAGTTTGGCGCCCACGTCCAGGCGCCTGCGGGCCAGCTCGTACTGCAGCACGGCCCGGTTGTCACGGTAGGAGGCGGCCAGCCTGCGCAGGGCCTTGGCCTCGTTCTCGGCGGAGGTCAGCTCGGCGCGGCCACGGGCCTCGATCTCCCAGCGCACCCGCTGGGCCTCCGTCTCCTGCTCTTCCAACATGCGCGCCACGTCCTTGCGCGCGGTGTTGTGCGCGGCCTTGACCTCGACCACGCGGGCGTCACGGGTCTTCTTGGACCGCTCGATCTCCATGAGCAGGGTGTCGATGCGGCGCTTGCGGGTCAGCTCCCACTCGCGCTCGTAGGCCGACAGCTCCTTGGCCACCTTCTCGCGGGTGGCCAGGTGCTGCTGGTACTGGTCCGGCAGCTGCACGTCGGGGATGTTGGCGCCGGTGATGCGCACGCCGTAGCGGCCGAGCTGGCGGTTGAGCGCCTCCTGCATGTCGCCGACGTCGGAGCCGCGCAGGTCGTACGCGCGCTCGGTGTTGACCTTGCGGCTGCGCTGCCTGATCGCGTCCTGTACGGCGCTCGACAGCACCAGGTCGAAGTTGCCCGCGCCGATCGTGCGGACGAACGCGACCGGATCCACGATGCGGAACTTGAGGAAGAACTCGATCGACTTCAGCGGCACGTTCTCGGCCGTCGGGCAGGCCACGATCGGCGCCGAGTACGGGATCTCGGTGGAGGTGTCGACGACCGCGTCCACCCGGTCCCACGGCAGCCACAGGTAGTGACGGCCCGGCGGGAGCGTGCCGGTGATCGCGCCCCAGCGGCTGCGTACGCCGGTGGTGCCCTCCTCGATCTCGATGATCGCCCGGCGCCACATCCAGACCAGCGCGACGGCCAGGAAGAACACCGCGGCCAGCGCGGCCGTCACGACGAGGTTGCCCAGCGCCGCCATCCCGGCGAAGTAGACGGCGATGAAGACCAGGGCCATCCAGGCGAAGCCGCGCCGGTCCTTGGGGATCACGACGGGCACGAGCTGGCCCTGCTCGCCGCCGCGCAGCAGCTGGCGGATGTCGGACCAGGAGGCCAGCGACTCCTTGATCTTCGAGAACTCGCGGCTCATCGGACCTCACCCTCGATGGTCGGCAGTGCGGCGGCGAGCGCGGGCTCGGGCGCCTCGGTCACCTCTTCGGCGACCTTCCTGAGCAGTGCGGTGATCTCCGCCTCCCTGCCCTCCACGCGCTTGCCGATCTCGCCCAACCGGCCCCGGATCGCGGTCATGTCCTCCGCCGAGAACAGCGCCGCCCCCTTGCCGCCGACCAGCTGCTGGGCCAGCGCCAGGAAGTCGATGTCGGAGTGCTCGCCCACCTGCACCACCTGCGGCAGCCGGGTCGCGACCGACTCCAGCTTGTCCAGCAGGTCCTGCTGGAAGCGGTAGTCGAGGATCTCCGGCGCCTCGGCCGCGCTGAGCGCCCTGATGTCCAGCGCCTGCGCCTCCAGCAGCGCCGAGTTGGCGTTGGCGGAGGACTCCGCCTCGACCAGGCGCTGCCTGGCCTGCGCCTTGGCCTGGTGGGATGCCCGCTCCAGCGCCGTGTCCATGCGCGCCTGGTAGCCGGCGATCTCCGCCTGGATCGCGCTCAGCGTCTCCTGCAGCCCGGCCAGCTCCTTGATCAGGTCGCCCTCATTCTGCTCCTTGCGCAGTTGCAGCTCGTACTCGTAGGTGTAGGCCTCCTTGGCGACGCGCACCATCTCGGGCGCGGCCAGGTCCATCCGGTACTCCTGGCTGGACGGCTCGGCGTGCGTGATGTTCACGTCGGTGAGCCGTACGGCGGGCAGGAACTGCTGGTTGAGGTTGTCCAGCATGCCCAGGGTGCTCTCGCCCACCAGGTCGTAGATGTCCTCGGCCCGCTGGGCGTAGATGAGCGAGCGGGTGACCTCGCTGATGGCGTTCTGCAGCTTGGACTGGAAGCCGCTGACCGAGCCGAGCACGAAGATGAACTCCGCCGGGTTCTCGATCCTGAACTGCAGGAACAGGTCGACGCTCGCCTTGACGCCCTGCTGGGTGGGGGCCTCGCTGATGGGGGCGTTGAACGGGTACTCGCGGGTGGTGTTGACGATGTAGCTGACCCGCTTCCACGGGTTGAACAGCGTGACCCGGCCCGGGTCGGCGATCTGCACCAGCTTGCCGAACTTGGTGATCAGCGCCTTGCAGCCCTCGGGCACCATCACCACGCTGCGCCGCCACCACAGGAAGGCGGCGGCCAGGATCAGGACGACCCAGTAGTGCGGGCCGAAGAACACGTCGGTCCGGGGAATGACGTTGCCGAGCGCGCCGATCAGGCCGAGCACCACCAGGATGCCCAGCGGCACGACCACCTTCGCGGTGGTGCCCTTGGGGATCACCACCGGCGAGATCACGTGCATGCCGTTCTCGGCGAAGCTGCGGTTGATGATCTCGCCGGCCTCGTTCAGCGACGCCGTCCGGGCCTCGATCAGCGTGCCCACCGACACGCCGCCGTCACGGGCGGCCGCGAAGTCGTACGGGTTGAGCGTGAAGCCCTGGGCCTGAGCCTGACCGGTCCACTGGCCCTGCGCCGCCTGGTTCACGGCCTGGCCGACGGCTTGACGCATGTCACCGCCTTGAACGACCGCTTGGGCTATGCCCTGACCTGCCTGGATCAATGCCTCTCTGGGTCGTGACATTGCACCTTCCTCTTCCGCTACGGGCGGATTCGACCGTATCGGGTGTCACTTACTGTTCGCTTGCAAGCGGTCATCGCACTCCTCTTGCAATCGATAGCAGGTGTGCTACCAATGTAGTAGTCCTACTATCGGGAGGGATCTGATGAAGGTCATGAGGGAGCTGGATGAGGGCTCCGGCTTAGCGGACCCGGCGGATTCCGCCGTCATCGAGGTCCGTGATCTGCGCATGCGCTACGGGCCGGTGGAGGTGCTCCAGGGCGTCGACTTCACCGTGCGCGCGGGCGAGGTGATCGCGCTGCTCGGCCCGAACGGCGCGGGCAAGACGACCACGGTCGAGATCCTCGAGGGCTTCCGGTTACGTTCCGGCGGCGACGCACGCGTGCTCGGCACCGACCCGGCCCACGGCGACGAGCGGTGGCGGGCCCGGCTCGGAGTGGTGCTGCAGTCCTGGCGCGACCACGGCCGCTGGCGGGTCCGCCACCTGCTCGACCACTTCGGCCGCTACTACGCGCCGTACTCGGATGAGGCCAGGACCCGCCCGCTCCCCACCGACGAGCTGATGGCCGCCGTCGGCCTCACCGAACACGCCGACAAGCGGGTCGCCCGGCTCTCCGGCGGGCAGCGCCGCCGCCTCGACGTCGCCATCGGCATCGTCGGGCGCCCTGACGTGCTGTTCCTCGACGAGCCCACCGCCGGGTTCGACCCGCAGGCCCGCCGCGACTTCCACGACCTCGTGCACCGGCTGTCCGACCTCGACGACACCACCATCCTGCTCACCACCCACGACCTGGACGAGGCCGAGAAGCTCGCCGACCGGATCCTCATCCTGGCCGGCGGGAAGATCGTCGCCGACGGCAGCGCCGACCGCCTGGCCCGCCAGGTCTCCCGCGACGCGCAGGTGCGCTGGAGCGTCGGCGGCGAGCACTTCGTCCACGCCACCGACGACGCCACCGGCTTCGTCCGCGACCTGTTCGCGCAGCACGGCGAGGAGGTCGGCGATCTGGAGGTACGGCGGGCGACGCTCGAGGACACCTACATGGCGATCGTCAGGAGGGACGAGGGATGAACCCAACGCTGCACGCCGCCCGGCTCGGGGTGTCCCGAGGCTGGACGGAGTTCAAGAACTCCCTGGTCAGCCCGCAGGACGTCGGCTTCACCATCGTCACCTCGATCGCCTTGGTCGTCGTGATGTACTTCCAGCGGGACGCGAGGCTGCCCGGCACGTCCCTCTCGCTGGCCGCGGTCACCCTGCCCAGCGTCCTCGGCATGCTGACCGCCTTCAACGCCCTGCTCGGCGCGGTCGGCGCGCTGGCCGTCGAGCGGGAGGACGGCACGCTGCTCCGGGCCAAGGCCCTGCCGCAGGGCATGGTCGGCTATCTGGTCGGCCGCATCGTGTCGGTGTCGCTCACCACCCTGATCAGCGTGCTGATCGTGCTCGTGGCCGGGCTGTTCCTGCTGCCGTCGTTGACGCGCACCGGGCCGGGCGGCTGGCTGACCATGTCCTGGGTGATCCTGCTCGGGCTGCTGGCCACGCTGCCGCTGGGCGCGATCATCGGCTCGCTGGCCAACAGCCCGCAGACGGCTGCTGGGCTGTCGATGCTCGCCGTCGGTGGCTTGTCCGCCATTTCCGGGATCTTCTACCCGCTGTCGGCGCTGGCGGGCTGGCTGCAGGCGCTGGCGCACGTGTTCCCGCTGTACTGGCTGGGGCTCGGGATGCGCTCGGCGCTGTCGCCCGCCTCCGCCGCGGCCGCGGAGCTCGGCGGCTCCTGGCACACCCTGGAGACGGTCGGCGTACTGGGCGCCTGGTCCGTGGCCGGCCTGCTGCTGGCACCGCCGATCCTGCGCCGGATGGCCCGGCGCGAGGCCGGCTCACTGATGCAGTTGCGCCGCGACCGAGCACTGCAACGTATCGGCTGACTGGCTGATTGGCTGGTCGGCTGGTCGGCTGAGAAGACTGATGGGTTGGTCGGCTGAGAAGATAGGCGGCGATGAGCGAGATCGTCTACAACCGCATCGCGTTGCTGCGCGCCGAACGCGGTGTCACCCGCAGGCAGCTCGCCGACGCTCTGGGCGTGCACTACCAGACGGTGGGGTATCTGGAGCGCGGCGAATACAGCCCCAGCCTTTATCTGGCGCTGCGGATCGCCGAATACTTCGAAGTGTCGGTCGAGATCGTCTTCTCCACCACGCCGTTTCCACGGATCGGAGAGCGGTCTGCCTGACCTTTCCTTAAAGGGCCTTCGCCTCCCACCCCTTACCCGTCTGGGTGGTCGGCCGTCTGATGCCCGCCCGCCCACAACGGCCCTCCGCTTCGCTCCGGACGTTCTCCCAGGCGGGCTGACGCCCGCCCCCTGACCTCGCTCCGCTCGGACCGCCTTCCAAGAACGCTTCGCCGGGTCGGCTGGTTGGGGCGGAACTGTCGTCGAGACCTTCTACAGTGCTGCGATGACGCCACATGACCGCACTGCCGCGAACACCTCCCACGACTGGCAGGCGTCGCTGGAGCAGGCCTTCGGAGTCCTGCTGAGCCGTCCGTTGCCGAGCTTCGACCCCGCCGGTGCCTACGCGGCCTATTACGGTGGCAACTGGCTCTACGAAACCGACGCGCGCACAGATGCCGCATGGCTGGACCCAGCCGCGCTGACCGGCGAAACAACACTTGTCATGGAACATCTCCTCCTCAACGGCGAGATGGACTACGCGCCCTTGCGGTTCGACGCAAAGGAGTCATGGTTCGGAGTGGACCCGCAAGGGCTTCCCGAGGATTTCGCCCGCGACGTGGACGCCATGAGTCTGCCCTCCTCCGATCTCATCCGCGGTGCCGATCTGGGGCAGCTGCTGCAACGACACAGAGTCGACCTGACCGCGCCGCACCTGCCGGAGGACGTCTGGTGCCTCTACCAAGCGCGCATCGCCTCCAACGGCACACTCCTGGACGCTCTCCGAGTCGCGACGGGCATCGGCGTTGGCTCCGCAAGCCTCGTCCCCTACGAGGACAAGATCGACGCGGAAGGCGAGGAACGGATCGCCGCTGTGGCCGATGCAGCGCTCCGCGCGCACCTGCGCGGCTTCTGCGACCCCTCGCCGATCGCGGACCTCAGCTATCTGGGCGCCGACGCCGACAACCCGCTGGAGAAGTTCGAGTGCTCAGTGGTAGCCGGCTGCGTCGGCGCCATCGATCAGTACGAGATCACGGTGGTACAGCTCAGCGACCTCCTCTCCGGCGATCGCCCTACGGCTGGATGAACGTACAGCCCAGCTCTCCCAGGAGGCCCAGGGTCCGTTCACCGCTGAAGAGGCGATCTGGCCCGGCGAACGGCGGATCGAGGAACATCATCGTGGCCGCCGCCACCGATATCGCCGCCTTCTGTGCTGCCGATATCCCTCAACCCTGCCTCCGCGAGAAAGCACCTGGGCTCAGCGCCGACGGCAAGGGCATCGTCATGCGGCCGGACGCGCTGCGGACCGCCACCAGGAGAGCGGTCCCCGCCGAGCCTCTGACCAGCGCAGAGAAGCCACAGCGGGGCGAGAGGCGTACCCCCTCACCCGGCTGACGGTTTCTGTCAGTGGCGCCGCCTAAAGTGGCATCATGCGACCGGTCACTGATTTGCAGCGGAAGGTGGCGCCCTTCGAGGTCGTCACCGAGATGACTCCCTCCGGCGACCAGCCGACGGCCATCGCAGAGCTGGAGCGCCGCGTCAAGGCCGGGGAGAAGGACAACGTCCTGCTGGGCGCCACGGGCACCGGCAAGACGGCCTCGATCGCCTGGCTGATCGAGCGGTTGCAGCGGCCCACGCTGGTCATGCAGCCCAACAAGACGCTCGCCGCGCAGTTCGCCAACGAGCTGCGGGAGATGCTGCCCAACAACGCTGTTGAATATTTCGTCTCTTATTACGACTATTACCAGCCTGAGGCCTACGTTCCGCAGAGCGACACGTACATCGAGAAGGACTCCTCGATCAACGACGAGGTCGAGCGGCTGCGCCACTCGGCGACCAACTCGCTGCTGACCCGCCGCGACACGATCGTGGTGGCCTCCGTGTCCTGCATCTACGGCCTGGGCACGCCGCAGGAATACGTCGACCGCATGGCCCGGCTCCGTGTCGGCATGGACATCGACCGCGACCAGCTGCTGCGCCGCCTGGTCGACATGCAGTACACACGCAACGACCTCGCCTTCACCCGGGGCACCTTCCGGGTGCGTGGCGACACGATCGAGATCATCCCGAAGTACGAGGAGCTGGCCGTACGCATCGAGATGTTCGGTGACGAGATCGAGAAGCTCGCCACCATGCATCCGCTGACCGGTGAGGTCATCACCGAGGACGAGGAGCTCTACATCTTCCCCGCCTCCCACTACGTCGCCGGCGAGGCGCGGATGGCGGCGGCCGTCAACGGCATCGAGGCGGAGCTGGCCGAGCGGCTCTCCGAGCTGGAGCGGCAGGGCAAGCTGCTGGAAGCGCAGCGGTTGCGCATGCGCACCACGTACGACATCGAGATGATGCGCCAGATCGGCACCTGCTCCGGCATCGAAAACTACTCGCGCCACATGGACGGCCGTGAGGCGGGCACCGCTCCCAACACGCTGCTCGACTACTTCCCCGAAGACTTCCTGCTGGTCCTCGACGAGTCCCACCAGACCGTGCCGCAGATCGGCGCCATGTACGAGGGCGACGCCTCTCGCAAGCGCACCCTGGTCGACCACGGCTTCCGCCTGCCGTCGGCGCTCGACAACCGGCCGTTGAAGTGGGAGGAGTTCCTGGAGCGCATCGGCCAGACCGTCTACCTGTCGGCCACGCCGGGCTCCTACGAGCTGGGCCGGGTCAAGGGCGACGTGGTCGAGCAGGTCATCCGGCCGACCGGGCTGATCGACCCCGAGGTGGTCGTCAAGCCCACCAAGGGGCAAATCGACGACCTGGTCCACGAGATCCGCGAGCGCGCCGACCGTGACGAGCGGGTCCTGGTCACCACGCTGACCAAGAAGATGTCGGAAGACCTCACCGACTACCTGCTCGAGCTGGGCATCCGGGTCCGCTACCTGCACAGCGAGGTTGACACGCTGCGCCGCATCGAGCTGCTGCGCGAGCTGCGCTCCGGCGACTACGACGTGCTGGTCGGCATCAACCTCCTGCGCGAGGGGCTCGACCTGCCCGAGGTGTCGCTGGTGGCCATCCTCGACGCCGACAAGGAAGGCTTCCTCCGCTCGGAGACCTCCCTGATCCAGACCATCGGCCGGGCCGCCCGTAACGTCTCCGGACAGGTCCACATGTACGCCGACAAGGTCACGCCGTCGATGGAGCGGGCCATCGACGAGACGAACCGGCGGCGGGCCAAGCAGATCGCCTACAACCAGGCCAACGGCCTCGACCCGCAGCCGCTCCGCAAGAAGATCGCCGACATCCTCGACTCGTTGCAGCGCGAGGACGCCGACACCGACCGGCTCCTCGGGGGCGGCCGCCAGCAGTCGCGCGGCAAGGCACCGGTGCCCGGATTCGCCGCCCGCCAGGCCGGCCAGCACGCCAAGACCATCGCGGGAGAGATGCCCCGGGCACAGATGGAGTCGTTGATCGAGTCGTTGACCGAGCAGATGCACCAGGCTGCGGCCGATCTGCAGTTCGAGGTGGCTGCTCGGTTGCGCGACGAGATCAAGGAGCTCAAGCGGGAGCTGCGGGACATGCGGGAGGCGGGAGTTAAGTAGACGGCCAGCCGGAGGAAGGGCCTTCGCTTTGCTGCGGGCGTTCTTTCTCCCCGCCCGTTACCCGATTCGGTGCTTGGCCATCTGATGCCCGCCCGCCTGCAACGGACCTCCGCTTCGCTCCGGACGTTATCCCAGGCGGGCTGACGCCCGCCCCCTGAAGGACCTCGCTCCGCTCGGACGCCCTTTTTGAACGCTTCGCCGGGCTGGCTGGTCGGAGCGAGCTGTCTTGGCGGCACCACCATCGAGACCGGCACCGACTCCTGCCGCTCCACCCCGGCCCAAGCCCGCGCACCCAGGCTCCCGAAGTCGGCACGTACCTGCGCACCTTCGCCCAGCTGGCCGACGTGGCGATCTATGGTCGCGAGGCTCGCGCGCTGATCGAGAACGTTGCTGACGAGTTGGAGCCTCGCCGCTGAGGACCGCCCGCTGCCGGATTCGACCCTGCCCGTTCCGGACCGGCAGGGTCCTGGCCGGGGCCGCGCCCAGACCTCGCTGCGGCCCCGGCCCTCGACCACCTGACGTGCGGTGGCACATGTGCGCGCTGTCGTTCCGGACGGGGTACGACCGTGAACGAGGCAAAGACCGTCACCCGCGAGGCCCTCCCTAAGAACCGTCTCCAGAGCTCAGGTGCCGAACCAGTGCATCGAGAACCACCAGGTCTTCCCCCGGCTCGATCGTCTGCGGGTTCAGCGCGATCGCGTCGTCGGGTACGCCGGACACACCGACCGCGATCCGCGGGTCCCCGTCCCACAAAGCCCGCACCAACCCGTCCCGGGTCCAGCCGCTGGTTGCCAGCAATCGGACAACCGCTCGCCCGTGCGGCTGGCCCGCCTCACTCGGGTACCCGCGCTCGGCAACGACACCCGGCACCCCGCGCAAGCCGGCAATCCACCGGTCGACGATCTGCTCATAGCTCGCGAGCAGTGCCTCCTCGTCTTGCTCCAGCGTCCACTCGACCGCGGCGTACAGCCCGAGCAGCTCTTCCTTGCCGACCTTCATCCCGCGCCCGATCTGCTGATTCGGCGACGCGTGCGCCCGGCACCTGTCGACAATCCACCGCTTCCCCAGCACCAGCCCACTGGACTGCGGTCCGCGCAACCCTTTCCCACCGCTGAAGATCACGGCATCCGCACCGAGCTCCGTGGTGAATCGCCACAGCGAGGAGAGGGGTGGAATCTGGGCCGCCGCATCCACGATCACCGGCACAGCCGGTGGACCGGCGGGGGTCGGGCCAGCCGAGGTGAGCTCCCGGGCGACTCGGATCACGTCCTCGATCGGCAGAGCATCCGCCGCGTAGTGGGCGCCGGCGAACCACAGTACGCAGGCGGGGCGTCGGACCAGGGCGGCTCGGAGCTCCTCGATCGACGGGCCGACTTCTACGATGCGGGCGCCGGTCAGGCGGGCCGCGTAGTCATAGCCGTTGCGTTGGCCGGTGAACATGACGACCTCGGCATCGGCCGGGAACGCCCGCGCGGGCTCACCGACACACGACGCGACCGTGAGGGTGATCGCCGCCGCGGCACCGGACGTCACGCAGGCCGCCTCGTTGCGGGTGAGCGCGGCCAGGCGCTCACCGACGTGGTCGTGGAGTTCGGGCAGGTCGACGAAGTGGGCCGCCCCCTCCGTCATCGCCTTCAGCACCGAAGGCGGCATCAGCGAGCCGCCCAGTGCGGTGAGTGTCGCGGAGGCGTTGATGACGGGCCGGACCCCGAAGGGATGGGTCATACGAGGAACTTCGACATCGGTGGTACGCCGGAGTGTTCGGCCAGCCAGGCATCCAGGAAGTCGTTGTCGGTGCCATCGAGGTGGGTCAGCTTGTAGACACTCGCGGCAGGCAAGGCCTCGATCAGTGCGGCACACCAGTCGGGATCGTCGACGGCGAGCAACGTCCGAGCGGTCACCGCGGACGCATGCCGGACCGGATCGAAGTAGGCAAGAGTGTTGCCAACGATCTGCGCCGATGAGCCGGCACGGAGGTGATCGTTGAGCTCCTCGAGCGGATAGCGGCTCGACTTCAGCCGTGCCTCTGCCGCCTTGTAGAACAGCAACTCCGGGACCCGGACCGCGCTGAACCCGGACCGCCGCGCAGCCGTCAGCACCGCCAGGTCGTTCCCGCTCACGGCCACCCGCGCCGGATCGACCTCGTCCAGGCTCATCAGGAACTCCGCGGCCCGCAGGCAGTCCGCCGCGATCCCGCGATAGATGTACGACGCCGGGTCGTCGATGCCCATCGTCAGCAATCCCGGGTACGCCGCCGAGAACCCTTCGTCGGCCAGCCGCTGACCACGGTGCACCAGGCCGAACACGACGTACCGGCTCCGGTCGTTCGGGTGCGGCATGTCGTTGACGCTCCCGTAGCGCGGCGTCTTCAGGAGCGCGGGGAACGGCCCGTCACCGGCCGGGATGCTGAGATGACCGAAGACGCGGTACGGCCCGATGCTGGTGAGCCGCACGGTGTAGCTGGTCGCCTCGGCCGTCGTCCGCGCCGGCACCAGGTCGAGCACGGGCCGAGCAGGGATCGCGGCCAACTCTTCGTCGACCGCGGACCAGTAGCTGTCAAAGTCCATCGGTTCACCGTCCCGGGGTGAGGTGTTCGGCAAGGAAGTCCTCCACGATCCGCATCACGCCCGGCAGCCCGGCGTGGTGCGCGCAGTGCGGGTAGGCGTGCAGGGTGGTCTCACACGTCAGCACCCGCTGCAGCGCGAACCCGGTTTCCGGCGGGCACACATCGTCCTCGAGGCCGAGGTACAGCAGCGTCGGCGCCCGCACCTTCGGCGCGAAGTTGAGCCCGTCGTAGTACGCGACCGTCTCCCGCACCCGGTCGACGTCCTTCGGATGCACCCGCAAGTACTCGTTGATCTCCTCGTACGGATACGACCGGGTCAGTGTCGGCGCGGTCATGATCCCGCACAGGTACGGCGCTCCCGCCGCGACGCACCGGATCACGTCCGGCATGAGCGCGGCTGTCGAGATCCCGAGGCCACCGCCCTGACTCGACCCCTGCAGTCCGATCCGCAGACTGTCGACTTCCGGACGATCGAGCAATACCTCGACCGCCCGCACCACATCGAGGTAGAACCCGCGATACCCGTACGTGTTGTGGTCGACGATGTTGTGCGTCAGCAATCCCGGGTAGCCCGGGTTGAACACGTCGTTCGACCGCAGCTTTCCGCGCGGCGCCACCGCGAGCGCGGCGTACCCGAGCTCGGACCATTCCTTCGGGATCGTCGGCTCGGACATGTAGCCGGGGATCGTCACCAACGCCGGGCACTGAGCCGGCCGATCGCGCGGGACGGTGTACCAGCCGGCGATCCGCAGACCGCCATAGCTGGTGTAGCGCAGATCGTAGACAATCACCTTGCCCGTGGACAGCGACGGCATTTCGGTGAGGACCGGGTCCAGCGGGTACGACGCGCAGTCCGCCAGGCCGGCCGCCCAGAAGTCGTCGAAGTCGTCCGGCAGCTCGACCTCGACGATCGCGTTCTCGGGGTTTCTCAAGAGCGTTCCTCTCGATGGGGGATCGGGGGCGGTGCCTATACCCGCTGCGGTGCGTGCAGCGCGGTCCCGTCGGAGGCCTTGAACAAGTGCAGGCGGTTCTGGTTGAAGCCGACGTACACCGTGCTGTCATGACCTAGCCGGAACGGCACCGGGACGCGGGCCTTCAGTAGCTCGCCGTCGATGCGGACCGTGACCAGCACATCCGGACCGAGCGGCTCGGACACGAACACCTTCCCGGGCTGGTAGCCCGCGACCGGGGTCGGCGACAACGTCACGTCCTCCGGCCGGACGCCCAGGACGACGGCCGGGTCGTCCGGCGAAACGTCGTACCGGCCCAGCTCCTGGGTCAAAGCGCCGCTGCGGAAGGTCCGGACGCCGTCGACGTCGGCCAGCTCACCGGTGACGAAGTTCATCGGCGGCGAGCCCATGAACGAGGCGACGAAACGGTTCGCCGGGCGTTCGTAGATCTCCTCCGGCGTCGCGCACTGCTGGACCACGCCGTCGCGCATCACCGCGATCCGGTCCGACATCGTCATCGCCTCGACCTGGTCGTGGGTGACGTAGATGAAGGTCCGGGCGACATCCACGTGCAGCCGCTTGATCTCCGCACGCATCAGCACCCGGAGCTGCGCGTCCAGGTTGGACAACGGCTCGTCGAGCAGATACGCACCGGCGTCCCGCACGATCGCGCGACCGAGCGCGACTCGTTGCCGTTGACCACCGGACAGCTCGCGCGGCTTGCGATCCAGCAGATCCTCGATGTCCAGCGTCCGGGCCGCCTGCAGCACCTGCTCGGCGATCGTCGCCTTGGGCACCCGCATCATCTTCAGCGCGAACCCGATGTTCTGCCGGACCGTCTTGTGCGGGTAGAGCGCGTAGCTCTGGAAAACCATCGCGACGTCGCGTTTGTTGGCCGGCAGCCAGCTGACCGGCTTGCCGTCGAAGAAGATGTTGCCCTCGGAGGCCCGTTCCAGGCCGCAGATCATTCGCAGGGTTGTCGATTTTCCACAACCGGACGGGCCGACCAGGGTGAGGAACTCCTGATCCTCGATGGTCAGATTCAGGTCGTTCACCACGGTCTTGCCGCCGAACCTCTTGGTGATGCCTTCGAGTCGAACCTCTGCCATCTCTGTCAGCCCTTCACGGATCCGGCGGCCATGCCCTGGACCAGCTTGCGCTGGAAGAACAGGGCCAGTACCAGGGGTGGGACGACCGCGAGCACGCCGGCCGCGGCCATCACGGTGAACTGGGTGTTGAAGTCGGTGGCGAAGTTCGCCGCCACCACCGGGATCGTCTTCGCCGCCTTCGAGCTGGTCAGGAACAACGCGAACATGAACTCGTTCCACGCGGTCATGAACGCGAACACCGCGGCCGCGACCAGCCCCGGCGCCGCGACCGGCAGGAACACCGACCACATGGTCCGGAACCAGCCGCACCGATCCACCCGGGCCGCCTCCTCGAGCTCGCGCGGTACCGAGCGGAAGAAGTCCTTCAGGATCCAGATCGTGATCGGCAGCGCGAACGTCGTGTACGAAAGGATCAGCGCCAGGTAGGTGTCCAGCAGCCCGAACGTCCGCATCAGCAGATAGAACGGGATGATGATCGCGATCCCCGGCACCATCCGGGTGAGCAGGTAGAGCATCAGCAGCACCTGACTGCCGCGGAACTTCAGCCGTGAGAACGAGTACGCCGCGAACGTGGCCAGCACGAGATTCAGGATCGCCGTCGAGGTGGCGACGATCAGACTGTTCCGCAAGGAGTACGGCGTCTCGTCGATCGCCCGGCCGCCGACGAGTTGCTGGGCCTCACTCGGATGCAGGAAACCGAGATAGTTCTCCACTGTCGGGTGGACCGGAATCCAGTGCGGCGGAACGGAGATCGCATCCACCTCGTGCATGAAGCTCATCGCGACAATCCAGTAGAACGGCAACACCAGATACAGCGCGAACGCGACCGCCAGCACGTACAGGAAGATCTTCTTCCAGGGGATTCGGTAGCGCAGGGGGACCTTCACCACGGTGCTCATACCTCGAAGTTCCCCTTCCGGTAGAGCAGGCCGATGTAGCCGACCGAGATCAGGAGGGTGATCGCGGTGATCACCCAGGCGTAGGCGCTGCCCAGGCCGAAGTCGGTGAAGGTCAGGACGGTCTGCACGTCGAGCAGGGCGATGGTGGTGGTCGCGTCCCCCGGTCCGCCACCGGTCAGCACGTAGATGGTGTCGAAGGCGCGGAACGCGTTCATCGTCTCGAGAATCAGCACGATCAGCAGGGGGTGCAGCAACCACGGCAACGTCACCTGGACGAACCGCTGCACCGCCCCCGCTCGGTCGACGGTGGCGGCGTCGTACAACTCTGAGGGGATCGTTGACAGTCCGGCGAGCAGAATGATGACCGAGAACGGGAGCGTGTTCCACACCTGGGCCAGTGCGGTGAACAGGAACGCGCCGGTCCCGGACGTCAGCCAGGCGTGGTAGTCGTCGATCAGTCCGAGTTGCGTCAGCAGACCGTTCAGGGCCCCGGTCTTCGCGTCGAAGATGGTCCGCCACATCAGGCCGTTCACCACCCCCGGCATCGCCCAAGGCAACAGAGCCAGGCTGAGCAACAGACCACGGCCGCGGAACTGCTCGTTCAGCACCAGCGCCAGGATCAGCGCGAGTACGACGGTCAGCCCGAGCACCACGAGGACGAACAGGGCCGACACCTTCAACGCGGACAGGAAGGCCTGATCGCTGAGCAGGGCCTGGTAGTTGTCGAAGCCGATGAACTTGTTCGCCCGCGGGCGCTTCAGGTTGTTCTTCTGCAGGCTGACCCAGAACGAGTACGCGATCGGGTAGGCGACCAGCAGGGCGATCACGATCATGGCCGGCGCGTTCAGCGCCCAGGCCTTGGCGTTGTCGCCCAGCGGCCGGCGTTCGGCGAGGGCAGCCATCCTCAGTTGTATTTCTTCTTCAGCGCGTCAACGGACTGCGCCAAGCTCGCCACCGCCGCGGACGGCTGCGTCTGGTTGCTCAGCACGCCCTGCACGACCTTGTGCATCTCGATTTCGAACTCGGTGTACCACGGCACGCCGAGCACGTTGCGCGGCTTGGCGATCTCGCCCAGGTGGGCGTAGATCGCCGGGTCGGCGAACTTCTTCAGCGATGCGGTGATCTCCGGGTCGGTCGCCATCGACTTGTAGGCGAACCCGAGACCACGCTGCAGGAACCAGAACTTCGCGGTGTAAGGCTGCTTGTTCGCGTCGAGTCCGCCCAGGTAGGTGAGCAGCTTGAACGCGTTGTCCTTCACCTCGGTGTCCTTGGCCAGCGCATAGAGCCGGGTGTTGCTGACCGTCCCGTGCACCTGGCCATCGAGGCTCGGTACCAGCGCCATCCGGATCTTGCCCGCGGCCTTGGACTTGGTCGCGTCGTTGTAGTCGCGGCTCGCGTACCGCGCGCCGATCGTGTACGCGTACCGGTTCGCCTTCATCGCGTTGTCGATCGGAACCGCCGTCATCTGCAGGCAGGCCGGGTCGATCACCTTCGACTTGTTCGCCGCCTGCTGCAGCCAGGCGAAGACGTCCTTCACCACGGTGTCAGTGGTGTTCATGATCGGCGCCTGCTGGTCGTCGAACATGTTGCCGCCGCTGCCGAAGACCAGCGCCCACACCCAGGACCACCAGGTGTCGGACAGTTGCGCCGGCACGCCGATGGGATACTGCAGGAGGCCGGCTTTCTTGATCTTGATCGCCTGCGCTTCCAGTTCCTCCAAACTGGCAGGGGGTTTCGTGATTCCGGCCTTGGCCAGGATGCCGGCGTTGTAGGTCAGGCAGTTGGAGTCTGTGTAGTACGGCAGGCCGTAGCGCTTGCCCTGGTACGTCATCGCGGCCGCGTTGCCCGGGTAGATCGCGGCGTACACCTCGTCGACGCCGGGCATGCCGTCGAGCGGCTGCAGGTAGTCCCCCTCGACCCAGCCCGCGAGGGAATCGTCGTACACGTAAAGGGCGTCCGGGCCGCCGCCACCGGTGAACTCGGCGACGACCTTCTGCACGTACTGCGCACTCGTGATCGGGGTGTAGTTGACCTTGATGTTGCTGGTCTTGGTGAAGTTGTCGAGGTTCTGCTGGACGAGTGCGGCCTCGTAGTCCCAGCCCTCGAACTTCACGCTGCCGTCGCCTGAGCCTCCGGACTTGTCGTTGGAGCAGGCGGACAGCAGGGGCGATGCGGCGGGCAGGGCCAGGCCGAGGCCTGCGTACTTCAGGATCTGGCGGCGGTTGAACTCCATGGGGGGTCCCTTCAACGGGAGGGGCGCAGTAGCGCTTGGGCGATGCGTAGCCGGTACAGACGCGTCGGGCGTCCTTTCGGATGGTGCTGAGCTGTGCCTTCGACGCTCACGAGGCCCCCAGCGTCGAGTGTCCGGATCAGTCGGCGCCCGCTCTGATCCGTGATGCCGAGATGGTCGGCGAGCTCACCGGGCGAGATCGCGCGACCTTCCAGTTCGTGGTCCAGTGCCGCCAGCCGGGAGACGGTCGCGGCACTGAGGCCGACGGACTTCGCGAGCTGTTCGATGTCGTCGCCGTGCTCGCGGTAGGAGTAGCTGAGCGCCGCCCGGACCGGACCCATCGGGCCGATGATCACGCCGCTGTCCTCGATCAGGTAGCCGCATGGCCCGCCCTCCTGCTCGGCCCGGGCGGCCGCTTGTTCGGCCAGGGCCACACAGTTGCGGGCGGACGCGCCGACGCCGAACCCGGCCGAGACCTGCGCACCGAGCGCCGTGGCCGCCTCGGTGAGCGCGGGTACGGCGACCCAGTTGCGGGTGATGCGCTCGAACAAGGCCTTGTGGGCGAAGACGACGACACCGCGCCGGCCGCGGTCCTCGATCCACGCGCCGGCGAACTCGGGGGTGTTGAGCAACAGATTCATCAGGCCGATCCGGGCCCGTTCCTCGTCCTGCGAATGCGAGATCAGGAAGACGCCGGCGGCGAAGCGTTGTGCGCTGGCTCGCTCGGACTCGATCCGGAGCGCGAGCTCGTGCAGCTCGGTCCGGATCGTCGCCGGCACCGGCATGCCGCTCATGATCGGGATCTCGCCGGACAGTTGCTCGCGGACGTCGGCGCGGACGCTGATCACGTAGCTGCGGTCGCCGAACCGGTGGTACGCGGAACGGTGGAACTCAACGATGTCCTCCACGGATTGCGTGGGGGCATACGGCAGGCAGTCGATGGCGTCGGCGTCGAGTTCGAGCGCGGTGGCGACCGCCTCGACCGCCTCGGCGGGAAAGGTGTCGATGCTGACCGGGGTGCGACCCCAGCCACGCTCCTGGGCGCGATAGAGCGCGAGGGTCAGGTCAAGCGCCGACGAGCGGATCACACCGACCGGGAGGTCGGGTGGGAGGAGTTCGCGGCTGGCCGTGTACGGGACCGGGCCGGCCAGGAAGCCGTCGAGCCGGGTCGTGCTCAGGAACTCGGCGACCTTGGCGCGGATCTCGTCCTCGTGGTCGTAACTGACCCACTCCAGGTCGACCCCGCCGAGCGTGTTCGCGGCTTCCCGGAACAACTCCCTGTGCGTCGAGTGGGTCACCACTCCGATCACAATCGCCACGACACCCCTTTGCGAACTAGGTTCGGAAGTGACTCGTAAATCCGATGCCGACCAAACTCCCCCCTTCCGGGGCCCAGGTCAAGGGATCAGCCCAATGAAATTCCCCAGTAACAAGCTGGCCGCCGAGGGGCAGTGGTGTGGTGGGGTCAACGGGGACCTATGGGAGATAAGCGGCCCGCGCCCCTGGAGGGTCGTGGCGGTCTTGGTCCACGACCCTCACGTCAACGCCCTCCGCCGGCTGTGCCCGCGCATCATTGGCCGGGCGCTATTCGCGCGTACGGCAGGCGATGCGTGTGTGCGGCGCGGGTCCAGCGCGTGGTTGTCAGAGCATTCCGGCTTCTGACTGGAGCAGGACGGAAAGGGCGTCGGGGTCCGCCGACGCGACGCCCTTCGCGGCGAACCAGGTGGCCACGTTGCGGGCGTCCCGGTCGAGGAACTGCGGGCCCGTGGGGTGGGAGATCACGTCGACGATCTGGGGAAGGTCGATGATGACCAGCCTGCCCTCGCGGACCAGCAGGTTGTACGCCGACAGGTCGCCATGCGCCAGTCCCTCCCTGGCCAGGATGACCAGCGCCTCCACCAGTTGCGCCCACAGGTCGTCGAGGTCGTCCGAGACGTTGGCGAGGCGGGGAGCCGCGTAGCCGTCCGGGGTGCCGATGAATTCCTGGAGGATCTCGGTGCCGACGATCTGCACCGGGTAGGGGACCGGCAGGCCGAGCTCGGTCAACCGGCACAGGGCGCCGAATTCGGCCGCGGCCCACTGGCCGGCGATGAGTTGCTTGCCGAAGGCGGTGCGGTTGGCCATGGCCCGGTTCATGCGGCTTTCGCGGGTGCTGCGGCCTTCCAGGTAGCCGGCGTCCCGGTGAAACAAGCGGTGTTCCGCTGAGCGGTAGCGTTTGGCGGCCAGCAGGCAGACGCGGTCCGTATCCGGTACGCCGCGCGAGAGCAGGTGGACGTCGGCTTCCTTGCCGGTTTTGAGGATGCCGAGTTCGGTGTCCACGGCGGCTAGCTCGGTGACGAGCCAGTCCGGGTGCGGCTTCGGGCCGCGCTCGGTGGGGGTGCTCTGGTCCCAGGTCGACCAGCGGTCACCCACAGGTGGTCCGTCGTCCACGGGAGTGCTGTCGAGCCATTCGAGATCATCGGCGTCGAGAGCGTACTTGCCCCGGCGGCGGGGCGAGGAGTGCTTGGGCACGGTGGGATTTCTCCAGAAATGAGGCCCACCGGCTCAGCGATCAGATTGGCGAGATCCCGGTGGGGAGGTCAGAGGACGCGGAAAACGGCACGCGAACAGTCGTCGTCATCACGGTCTCAACCTCCCTCCACACACGCCCTGCGATCAGCTTGGCCGATTATGCCGAGCGGCGTCTGATCGGTGCAACCGAATATCTACGGGCTCGCGATAATCAGGTGAAGTCGGCTTTTCGCCGCCGGTACGGTGCTGGAGTGCGGCGATGCGAGGAATGCTCCCACTGGGAACCGGCCGGTGCTCCGGAGTGTGTTCGGTGTGCCCGGCTGGTGGACACGATCGTCGAGGACGGCTGGCGGGCGTTCCTGGAGCGCGACTTCGGTACGGCCGGGCAGGCCGACGAGCGCGCCATCGCCGAGATGGTGGTCGACGAGCCTGACAGGCACCCGTGGCGGGTGGTCGACGCGGCCTACGACCGGCTGACCTGCCCCGAGTGCGGCGGTCGGCTGAGCCGGGGCCCCGCTGGGTGTGGACCGTGTGACCTGGCCAATGGCTTCCGTTATGTCGCGGTCGAGATCGATCGGCCGGGAGTCGCGCCGGGGAACGAGCACGCGCTGCGGGTCAACGTGTCGGTGGTGCGCAGGCCGTACGGGATCTCGGCGGTTGAACTTCTGGCGCGGCGGCTCGCGCTACCGATCCTGCTCGAAGGGCTGCTCCCCACGACCCAGCAGGCGCAGGCGGCCCGGGCCATGCTCAATGACGGCGCCAGCGCGGAGGAATATGACGCGTTCATCCACCGCACCTGGGGGCGCCAGGTCAGCCCTTGATCTTGTCCAGATCGAGGTCGAGGTCCACAGGGAAACCGATGTCGGCCTTCAGACGGCCGCGGTGAATGCCGGTGGGCACGTAGGCCCGAACTACAGGCACGAGTTCGAACGTGTAGACGACATGTTTGCCGTCTTCTTCCTGTTCCACCCGCCAGAAATGCTTTATGCCGGCCTCTGAGTATTTGAGGGACTTGGTCGTGCGATCGCGTTCTCTCGACTCGTCGGAAACCACCTCGATGACCAGGTGGACGTCCTCTGGCTTGAAGGACGTGATGGAGGGCGTCAGCGCCGATCTCTTCACGAGGAGAACGTCGGGCTCGGGACGCTGCCGCAGGCCAGTATGTGGAATGCGGTCTGCGGCGGCCTGAAGAAGAGCGTCCCATCGATCAGCTCGACATGTTTGGGCGCGCCGACGGGAAGGTGGTCGAGCATGTCGGCGGTCCACCCGCCGGAGGGGCCCGGGTAGAACCACTCGGGAAGTTCCCTGGTCATCACGCATGCCTCCGCCCATGCTGACTGAACGGCGTCATCATGACACGTCGGGTAATCGTCAGGAGAGGTCTCGGCGCTCCTGCGTGCTCCTGCGGTACAGCTCGTCGATCTCGTCCAGCGGGTCCGGGGCGCGGCGGCGGGCCTCGATCTCCAGGTCGGTGCGGGAGTTGAGGTCGTCGATGCCGGCCGCGGCGTGCTGGAGTTGGTCGCCGAGGAGGTCGGCGCGGATGCGGGCGCACATGGCGGTCAGCTTGGCCTGGTGCTCGCGCAGGCGGTGGAGCGTGGCGTGGTCGACGTAGGGCGAGGCGCGGCGTTGCTGGGCGTACATGGCGAGTTGTGCGTCGTGTATGTCGGCCTGCGCGGACAGGTCGGCCAGCAGGCGGGGCAGGTCGCCGAGGCCCCAGCCCTGGCGCAGCGCGTGGTCGACGGCCTGGCGGGTGATCGAGACCTCGCGGCGCAGGTCGAGACGGAGGCGTTCGACCTCGGCGGCGTCGCCGGGGCCCATGGCGTTGACGTGCGTGGTCAGCTGGGTCGCTGCCTGCTTGGCCTTGACGGTCGCTTTCTGGCCCAGCTTGACCAGGAAGTAGATGCCGACGCCGGCCACCAGGCCGAGGAAGGCCAGGACCGCCAGGATGATGAGAATGACCTCCATCACCGTCCTCGCCTCCTGCTGATTGGCCCGCTGCCTAGAGGATAGTGCGAGCGCCGGGCGGATGGGTGGCGAGGCAGGCTTCGCGTTACCAAGCAAGCTCTTGATTGTGTCCCGGAGGCGTGGTTCAGTTCACCTACCGCGAAGGAGCCACGCATGCTTGACGGCAAGGTAGTGCTCATCACCGGCGGCGCCAGGGGCATGGGGGCCGCGACGGCCCGCCGCTGCGTCGCGGCGGGGGCGAGCGTCGTGATCACCGATGTCCTCGTGGAGGACGGCACCGCCACCGCAAAAGCCATCGAATCACGATTTATCCCGCACGATGTGACGAATCAGGATCAGTGGGCTGAGGTGGTCCAGGGGGTCCTGGACGAGTACGGCCGGCTCGACGGGCTGGTCAACAACGCGGGCATCGCCCCCTCGGCGCCCCTGGAGCAGCACTCGCTCGACGACTTCGAGCGGGTGCTCAAGGTCAACCTCGTCGGCGTGTTCCTCGGGCTCAAGTCGGTGGTGGCGCCGATGCGCGCGTCCGGCGGCGGCTCGATCGTGAACCTGTCGTCGGCGGCCGGTCTGACGGCGCTCCCCGGTACGGGCGGGTACGGCGCGTCCAAGTGGGGTGTCCGCGGCCTCACCAAGATCGCCGCGATCGAGTACGGCCCTCACCGGATCAGGGTCAACTCCGTACATCCCGGGATGATCGTCACCGCGATGACGCTCCCGCATGGCGCGGTCTCCGGCGAGGGCACGTTCCCATTGGCCACGGCCGGGCGGTGCGGTGAGCCCGAGGAGGTGGCGGAGGCGATCGCGTTCCTGCTGTCCGATGCCGCGTCCTACATCACGGGCGCCGAGCTGGCGGTGGACGGCGGCTGGACGGCGGGGGAGACCCAGCTGCTCTCCCGTAGGGACGGTGGGTGAACTCATGGCCGTTGACGACCTCACCAGGGCGGTCATCGACGCGATGACGGCGGTCTTCCCCCGGGTGGGGACCGAGGTGACGGACGCCGTCGAGGCCCGGCGGATCATCGCCGAGATGCCCCCGCTGGAGCCGGAGCCGTACCAAGTGGGCCGGGTGGAGAATCGGCTGGCGGGGGACCTCCCCGTGCGCGTCTACTGGCCGGCGACGAAACAAGAAGTGCGGCCGGTGGTCGTGTACTTCCACGGCGGCGGGTTCACGCTCTGCTCGCTGGACACGCATGACTCCATCTGCCGCCTGATCTGCGCGGACGCCGACGTGATCGTGGTGTCCGTCGACTACCGGCTGGCCCCGGAGCACCCGTATCCGGCCGCCGTCGAGGACGCGTACGCCGCGACCCGCTGGGTGTCCGAGCACGCCCGCGAGCTGGGCGCGGATCCCGGTCGGCTGGTGGTCGCCGGCGACAGCGCGGGCGGGAACCTGGCGACCGTCACGTGCCTGAAGGCCAAGGACGAGGGCGGGCCGCCGATCGCGCTGCAGGTGCTGATCTACCCCGTCACCGACGCCGCCCAGACCGCGCCCTCGTACGCGGAGAACGCGGACGGATATTTCCTGACCACGGCGCACATGCGGTGGTACTGGGACTGCTACCAGCCCGACCAAGTGCGCCGCGCCGAGCCGTACAGCTCGCCGATCAACGCGGATGTCAGCGGGCTGCCGCCCGCGCTGGTGATCACGGCGGAGCACGATCCGCTGCGTGACGAGGGCGAGGCGTACGCGGAGCGGCTGCGCGCGGCCGGGGTGGACACGCGGAGCGTGCGTTATGACGGGATGTTCCACGGGTTCTTCGGGCTGGGCTCGCTGCTGCCCGCCGCCAAGGAGGCCGGGGCGACGGTCTGCGCCACCATCCATGAGCAGGTGGGGTGAAGGATGCCTTACGCGGATATAGGGCAAAATATCCGGCTCTTCTATACCGATGACGGCACGGGGGACGGCCCGCCGCTGCTGCTCGTGCACGGCTGGGGCGCCGACTCCCACCAGTGGTCGTGGCACATCGACGGGCTCGCCGCCAAGCACCGGGTGATCGCGGTGGATCTACGCGGCCACGGCTACTCGTCCGTGCCCGACGAGGGCAACACGCCGCGCCAGATGGCCGACGACCTCGCCGCGCTGATGGACGTGCTGGCCATCCCCGAGGTGATCGCGATCGGCCACTCCATGGGCGGCCAGGTCGTCTCCATCCTGGCGGTCGAGCATCCGGACAAGGTACGCAAGCTGGTCGCGGTCGATCCCGGTTACGGCATGTCGGCGGACATCGCGCGCGACTTCCCGGAGACGATCGCCGCACTGCGCGGCCCGCACCCGCACGCCGCCGCCGTACAACTCGACCGGTGGTGCACCAACACCGCCACCCCGGCCGTCATCAGGCGCTGGCACCAGCGCAGGCTGCACGGCATGGCGCCGCACGTGCTGCTCCAGGCGTTCGAGGCCATGTTCACGCTGCCCGGCGCGATCGGGGTACGGCCGGCGAGCGACGACTACATCGTCCGCAGGCAGTGCCCGGTGCTGTCGATCTGGAGTGACGCGGAACGCGCGGCCTGGGAGGCGGGGCTGTGCAAGCATCCGGCGTCGAAGGTGGTGTGCTGGGAGGGCTCCAGCCACCGGCTGCACGAGGAGCGTCCCGGAGAGTTCGTCGTCGTGCTGCGCCGATGGCTACGGGCTTCCTGACGCGCGTCTGGCCCGGCGGGCGGCGCGGTAGCGGCGTACCTTCCTGATCGTCCACCAGGCGAGCACGGCCATCAGCAGCAGCACGACGACCACCAGCACGGGCACGAACACCGCGACCAGGCTCATACCGAGCGACCCGACGTCCTCCACCGTGCTCGCGACGGGCGCGCCCACGCCGCCCGTCCCCACGTTGATCATGGGACGGGCCGTCGCCTTCAGCGCGTGCACGGCCAGCGCCACCAGGATGCCCAGCACCCAGCCCACCCACGGGTGCTCGGTCATCCAGGTCGAGTGGTCGAGCTCGGCGGCCGCGTTCGTGGCGCTGAACACCACGCCGCCGGCCGCCGGTCGTACCGCCGTCTGGATGGCGTCGTTGACGCTGTCGACGGCCGGGACCTTGTCCAGCACCATCTCCGCGACCAGCAGCACCGCGATCACGGCGAGCACGCCCCAGTTGGACAGCCACGAGTAGCCGTCGGGCAGTTTCACCCGGTCGGTGACGTTCGCCAGCACGCCCACCACGAGGAGCGGAATGTAGGCGTTCAGCCCGGCGGCGGTGGACAGGCCGAGCCCGGTCAATGCGGCGAACATGCCCCTAGTCTGCCCGGGCCGCCTCGTCCATGAGCGCTGCCAGACCGGATCCGGTGAACTCGGCGACCGCCCGCTCGTACTTCTCCATGCCCCACGACCAGAAGTCGAAGTCGATGCTCTGGTTGGCGCCGTCCTGGATCGAGGCCCACAGCGTCCAGCCGTACTTGGACATCAGCCCGAGCAGCCGCGCCCGCGCGATCTTGTGGCGCAGGCGGCGGCCGTAGTAGGCCGTGACCAGCTCTTCCAGCAGATCCAGAGACAGGTCCGACTCGCTCCAGATGTTGCCGAGCTCGAAGCAGGGGTCGTTGTTGCCGGCGTACTCGTAGTCGATCAGCCAGAGCCGCTCGCCGCCGTCGATGATGTTGCCGGGCAGCAGGTCGTTGTGACACGGCACCCGCCCCGCATCCCGAATATCCAGACATTTCCTGATCCGCTCAACTTCGGGCATGAAATCGAGATATTTCGCCGGAAGTCGGTAGCCGCGGGTCCGGACGATCTCCAGATAGCCCCGCTGCACCTCGAACATGTCGAAGTCCCGTGCGAACCGAGGCCCCGCGTGCAGCCGTCCGCACACCTCGGCCAGCCGCCGCAGGTTCGCCGGGTCACGCAGGTCGGCCTCCGTGAACGTACGGCCCGGCAGGAAACCCACGATCAGCACCCCGAGCTCCGGCAGATAGTCGTGCACCGGCGCCCCCACCCCGATCCGCGCGGCGGTCAGCGAACAGGAGTATTCGACGTCCCGGTCGATCGCCAGCAGCGATCCCTCGCTGGCGGACACCCGCACCACGTAGGTGCCGCCGGGAACGGTCACCTTGTAGTTGTGGTTGGTCAGCCCGCCGGGCAACTCCTCGACGGAACGCGGCGCGCCGGACAGCAGAGGGATGCGATCGAAGATCTCGGTCATGGTCGATGCTAGCCCCGCCACCCCCTAAACGGTCTAGACCTTTAGTGTAGCCTCGCCCGCATGAGCGACTCGGCCCGCATCGTGATCATCGGCGGCGGCGTGGGCGGCGCCTCCGTCGCCTACCACCTGACCCAGCTCGGCGAACGCGACGTCGTCCTGCTGGACCGCGACGAGCTGACCAGCGGCTCCACCTTCCACTCCGCCGGGCTCGTCGGCCAGCTGCGCGCCGACCCCACGCTGACCAGGATGAACCAGTACTCGGTCGAGCTCTATCGCACGCTCGACGCCGGCTGGACGGAGTGCGGCGGCATCAAGCTGGCCTCTACGGCCGAGCGGATGGCCGAGATCCGCCGCCAGATCGGCTGGGCGCGCACGTTCGGCCTGCCGCTGGAGGAGATCTCCGTCGCCGAGGCGGCCGAGCTGTTCCCGCTGATGGACCCGTCGGGCGTTGTCGGCGCGGCGTACCTGCCGACCGACGGGCAGATCGACCCCTCCGCGCTCTGCTACGCGCTGGCCGCCAAGGCCCGCGAGGGCGGCGCCCGCGTCCGGCCCAGGACCCGCGTGCTCGGCATCGACACCGAACGCGGCCGGGTCACGCGGGTCCGCACCGACCAGGGCGACATCGACTGCGAGGTGGTGGTCAACTGCGGCGGCATGTTCGCCGCCGAGATCGGCCGGATGGCCGGGGTGCGGATCCCGATCGTGCCGATGTCGCACCAGTACGTGGTCACCGACGCCTTCCACGAGCACGCCGGGCTGCCGACGCTGCGCGACCCCGACCTGCTCGTCTACTACCGGCAGGAGGTGCAGGGCCTGGTCATGGGCGGCTACGAGCGCACCTGCGCCCCCTGGACGGCGGACGAGACCTCCTACGACGCCATCCCGGCCGACTTCAACGGCCGCCTGCTCGCCGAAGACTGGGACCGATTCACCGAAATTTCGGAGAATTCGCGGATCCGCGTTCCGGCCATGGCCGACGTCGGCATCCGCAAGATGATCAACGGCCCGGAGGCCTTCACCCCCGACAACGAGTTCTGCCTCGGCGAGACCGAGGTCGGCGGGTTCTTCGTGGCGGCCGGCTTCTGCGCGCACGGCATCGCGGGCGCCGGCGGCATCGGCAAGGTGATGGCCGAGTGGATCGTCGAGGGCGAGCCCGCCATGGACGTCTGGCACATGGACATCCGCCGCTTCGGCCGCCAGTACCGCTCCCCGTCCTACACCCTCGCCCGCGCGATCGAGAACTACGAGACCTACTACGACATCCGCTACCCCGGCCACGAGCGGTCGGCGGGCCGCCCGCTCAAGGTCTCCCCGGCCTACGGCTGGCACGCCGAGCACGGCGCCGAGTTCGGCGAGAAGGCGGGCTGGGAGCGGGTCAACTTCTACCGGTCGAACGAGCCGGACGGCACCGACGAGCGGCCCGAGGGCTGGGCCGGACGGCTGTGGTCGCCCGCGATCGGGGTGGAGCACCGGGCCGTGCGAGAGACGGCGGGCCTGTTCGACGAGACCTCGTTCGCCAAGATCGAGGTCTCCGGGCCGGACGCCGCCGAGCTGCTCGAATGGGTCTGCGACAACCGCGTGGCCCGCCGGGTCGGCGCGGTGACCTACACCCAGGCGCTCAACCGGCGCGGCGGCATCGAGTGCGACTTCACCGTCACCAGGCGGGCCGAGGACGAGTTCCTCATCGTGACCGGCACCGCGTTCGGCTCGCACGACCTGGGCTGGCTGCGCAAGCAGGCCGCGCTCAGGGACGCCCACGTGCGGATCGCCGACGTGACCGGCCAGTACGCCTGCTTCGCCCTGTGGGGGCCGCGCGCCCGCGACATCCTCGGGACGCTCACGCCCGACCCGCTCGACTTCCCGTTCATGTCCGCGCGCGAGCTCACCGTGGACGACGTGCCGGTGCTGGCGCTGAGGGTGACGTACGTGGGCGAGCTGGGCTGGGAGTTGTACTGCTCCAGCGAGTACGGCCTGGCGCTCTGGCAGGCGCTGTGGCGGGCAGGCCGGCCGTACGAGCTGCGGGCCGGAGGCTACCGGGCCATCGAGAGCCTGCGCCTGGAGAAGGGCTACCGGGTCTGGGGCGCCGACATCGGGCCCGAGACCACGCCGTACGAGGCGGGGCTCGGCTTCTGCGTCAAGCTCGACAAGGACTTCCTCGGCAAGGACGCGCTCGACCCCGCCCCCGGGCGCGGGCTGCGCTGCCTGACGCTGGAGCCGGGGGCGATCGCGCTCGGCAACGAGCCGGTGCGCCTGGACGGCCAGGTCGTGGCCCGGATCACCTCGGGCGGCCACGGCTACACGGTCGGCTCGCCGATCGCCTACGCCTACCTGCCCGCGGGGCCGGGCGCCAAGGTCGAGGTCGAGGTGGAGGGCGCCTGGGTGACCGGGACCGTGGTCAAGGAACCGCTCTACGACCCGGCGGGGGAGCGGGTGCGCTGAGGCCGCTGCGGACCGAGATGCGCACCCGGTCGGAGCGGAACAGGTCACGGGCGAACTCCACCGGCTCGCCGGCCGCCGCGTAGGCGGTGCGCTCGATCAGCATGAGCGGTGTGCCCGGCTCGACGCCCAGCTCGGCGGCCTCGTCGGACCTGGCGATGACCGGGTCGAGGTGCTCGACGGCCGTGCGCGGCTCCAGGTCGTAGCGCTCGGCGAGCAGCGTGTAGAGCGACCCGCCGAGATCCTCCTCCAGGAAGCCGGGCAGCGCGGGGAAGAAGGAGCGTTCGAGCGCCACCGGCGACTGGCCGGCCGAGCGGACCCTGACGACCGCGTGCACCGGCTCGTCCACGGTGGTCCGCAGCGCGGCGGCGACGGAGCGGGGCGCCGGGACGGTCGCGGCGAGCAGCACCTTGGCCTCGGCCTGAAGGTGGGCGCGCCGCATCTGCTCGGTGAACCCCGCCAGCCCCGTCAGATCGCACTCCACGCGCGGGTCGGCGACGAACGCGCCGCCGGACCTGCCCGGCACCCTGACCAGGACGCCGTCGTGCTCCAGCGTCGCCAGGGCCTGTCTGAGCGTCATCCGGCTCACGCCCAGGCTCGCCGACAGCTCCCGCTCGCCCGGCAGCCGGTCGCCGGGCTCCATCTCGCCGCTGCCGATGGACTCCAGCAGCCAGCGCTCGATCTGCACGTGCGCGGGGACACCGGTGCCGCGCTCGACCTCGGGTGTCCCGACCACAGGCGAATCGTAGCCGGTCATCCCGACAATCTGGACAGCCGTTCGACCGCGTCGGCGAACTCGCTCACCATCTCGTAGACCACCTCGCGAGCGGGCTTGACCTGGTCGAGCTGGCCGACGACCTGCCCGACGAAGTAGTTGGCCAGCTCCACGGCCCCCGGCTCGCCACGCTCGGCGGCCAGGCCGACGCGGGCCATCGCGGCCTCGGCCACCAGCATCTGCAGCGGCATCGCGAGCGGGCCGGGGCTCTCCTGTCCCGAGTCCCACTCCTCGGTCCAGGCCGACTTGAGCTGCCTGGCCGGCTTGCCGGTGCGCGACCTGGACCTGACCGTGTCGAGCGAGGAGGCGGCCAGCAGCTTCCGCTTCACCGCGGGCGCCGTCTCCGCCTCCTCGGTGGTCAGCCAGACCGACCCGCACCACACGCCTTCGGCGCCGAGCGCCATCGCCGCCGCCATCTGCCGTCCCGAGGCGATGCCACCCGCCGCCAGCACCGGCACCGGCGCGACCGCGTCCACGACCTGCGGCACCAGCACCATGGTGGCGATCTCGCCGGTGTGCCCGCCCGCCTCGGTGCCCTGCGCCACGATCAGGTCCGCGCCCGCCGCCACCTGCCGGTGGGCGTGCTCGACGGTGCCGACCAGCGCGGCCACCGGCACGCCCGCCTGCCGGGCGGCGGCCACCATCTCCGGCGGCGGCGGCCCGAGCGCGCTGGCGATCAGGCCGATCGGATGCTTGAGCGCCACGTCGATCAGCCCGGTCGCGCCCGCCGCCGTCACCCGCCTGCCGAACTCGTCCGCCGAGGCGGCCACCGGTTGCGGCGGCGTGTTCACGCCGTACTTGGACAGCAGGTGCGTGATGAAGTCGCGGTGCCGTTCCGGGATGAAGTCGGTCAGATGGGCGTCGAGATCGAGCGCCGACGCGTCGAGCTTGCCGGGCACCAGCACGTCCACCCCGTACGGACGGCCGTTCACCCGCTCGTCGATCCAGGTGAGCTCGGTGTCGAGCTGCTCGGGCGTGTAGGCGATCGCGCCCAGGACGCCGAAGCCGCCCGCGTTCGTGACCGCGGCCACCACGTCGCGGCAGTGGCTGAAGGCGAACAACGGGAACTCGACGCCGAGACGTTCGCAAAGTGCGGTCCGCATGCACCGACGCTAACCGTCAGAAGGTTGTTCGGTCCAGACCGTCTACGAGGGCGGGACTGCCGGTCGGCATGCCCGGAGTGTGCCAGCCGAGCGCGGGATCGTAGCTGCGCACCAGCTTGGCGGGCACCCCCGCGACCACGCTGTGATCGGGGAACTCCCCGCGCACGACCGCGCCGCCCGCCACCACGCACTGGCGGCCGATCCTGGTGCCCGGCAGGATGATCGCGCCCGCGCCGAGCCAGGAGCCCGCGCCGATCGATACCGGACTGTTGCGCGGCCACTGCCTGCCGATCGGCGTCTCCGGGTCGTCGTAGACGTGGTTCTGGTCGGTGATGTAGACGTACGGGCCGGTGAAGACGTGCTCGCCGATGTCGATCGACTGGTGGGCCACGATGTGCGAGCCCCGGCCGATCGAGCAGCCGCCGCCGATCCGCAGGATCGAGTCCGGGCCCAGGTCGACGCCGGGACCCATGCCGCAGGAGAGCGACACCCGCTCGCCGATCAGCGTGTGGTCGCCGATCTCGATCCACTGCTCGCCGAAGATCGCGCCCGGCGGGAAGGCGATGCTGACTCCGTCGCCCAGATGCCGGAAGCGGGTGCCGCCCGGACTGGCGGGAGTGATCGCCCCTGCCGCGCGGATCGCCCTGTAGGCACGGTGAATCAGCGCGCCCGTCGCCCGCCGTACAAATGACATAGGGCCCAAAGTTACCGCTAGGTCATGCCGTTCGGGCATGTCGGGGGCGTTGTTTGATATCCTGAGAGCCCGTGGACGCTTCGACCACAACTCGACCCACGGGAGCCCCTTTGCGCAGCGCATCGCAAACCAAGCATCTGTTCGTCACCGGCGGTGTCGCCTCCAGTCTCGGCAAGGGGCTCACCGCCTCCAGCCTGGGCCGTCTGCTCAAGGGACGCGGTCTCCGGGTCACCATGCAGAAACTCGACCCCTACCTCAACGTGGACCCCGGAACGATGAACCCGTTCCAGCACGGTGAGGTCTTCGTCACAGACGACGGATCCGAGACCGACCTCGACGTCGGACACTACGAGCGGTTCCTCGACACCGATCTGCACGGTTCGGCGAACGTCACCACCGGCCAGGTCTACTCCAACGTCATCGCCAAGGAGCGGCGCGGCGAATACCTGGGCGACACGGTCCAGGTCATCCCGCACATCACCAACGAGATCAAGGACCGCATCCGGGGCATGGCCGGTCCTGAGGTCGACGTGGTCATCACCGAGGTGGGCGGCACGGTCGGCGACATCGAGTCGCTGCCGTTCCTGGAGGCCGTACGCCAGATCAGGCACGAGGTCGGACGCGACAACGTCTTCTTCCTGCACGTGTCGCTGCTGCCGTACATCGGCCCCTCCGGAGAGCTGAAGACCAAGCCGACGCAGCACAGCGTGGCCGCGCTGCGCAGCATCGGCATCCAGCCCGACGCGATCGTGCTCCGCTCCGACCGGCCCGTGCAGACGGCGATCAAGCGGAAGATCAGCCTGATGTGCGACGTCGACGAGGACGCCGTCGTCTCGGCCGTGGACGCCGCCTCGATCTACGACATCCCCAAGGTGCTGCACTCCGAGGGGCTCGACGCGTACGTGGTGCGGCGGCTCGGCCTGCCCTTCCGCGACGTGGACTGGAAGGAGTGGGAGGAGCTCCTGCGCCGGGTGCACCGGCCGGCCAAGGAGGTCACCATCGCGCTGGTCGGCAAGTACATCGACCTGCCCGACGCCTACCTGTCCGTCACCGAGGCGCTGCGGGCGGGCGGGTTCGCCAACGACGCCCGCGTCAACATCCGCTGGGTCAAGAGCGACGACTGCGAGACGCCCGAGGGCGCCGAGCGCGAGCTCGACGGTGTCGACGGCGTGCTGATCCCCGGCGGGTTCGGGGTGCGCGGCATCGAGGGCAAGATCGGCGCGATCCGCCACGCCCGGGAGGGTAAGATCCCGCTCCTCGGCATCTGCCTCGGCATGCAGGGCATGGTCATCGAGGCCGCGCGCAACCTGGCGGGGCTCGAAGAGGCCAACTCCACCGAGTTCGACCCCGACGCCAAGTACCCGGTCATCTCCACGATGGCCGACCAGGAGGACGTCGTCGCCGGCGAACGCGACATGGGCGGCACCATGCGCCTGGGCAGCTACACCGCCAAGCTCGGCGAGGGCACGCTGGCCAGGCAGCTGTACGGTGGCAAGGCCAAGGTCGCCGAACGCCACCGTCACAGGTACGAGGTGGGCAACTCCTACCGCGAGCGGCTGGAGAAGGTCGGCATGGTGTTCTCCGGGCTGTCGCCCGACGGCCGCCTGGTCGAATACACCGAGCTGCCCGTCGAGGCCCACCCGTTCTTCATCGGCACCCAGGCCCACCCCGAGTTCCGCTCCCGGCCGACGCGGGCCAACCCGATGTTCAAGGGTCTGATCAACGCCGCGCTCGCCTACGCCGACAGCCGCGTGACCCCGAAGGTGACTCCGAAGGTGGCCAAGTGAGGGTCGAAGACACGCCCGAGGCGTGGGACGTCGTCGAATCCAAGAACCGGTTCGAGGGCCGGGTGGTCCACGTGGTCACCGACACCGTCCGCATGCCGAAGGACACGGTCGCCGACCGCGACTACGTCGTGCATCCCGGGTCGGTCGCCGTCCTCGCGCTCGACGAGCGGGACCGGGTCCTGCTCATCCGTCAATACCGCCACCCGACCCGTCAGCTGCTCTGGGAGCTGCCCGCCGGGCTGCGTGACGTCGAAGGCGAACCGCTGGTCACCGGTGCCGCGCGGGAGCTGGCCGAGGAGGCCGGGTACCGCGCCGAGACCTGGCACACGCTGGTCGACCTCTACACCTCGCCCGGCATGTCCAACGAGCGGATCCGGGTGTTCCTGGCCCGCGGCCTGTCGAAGATCCCCGACGACGAGAACGGCTTCGTTCACGAGCACGAGGAGATCGACATGCCGGTCGAGTGGGTGCCCCTGACCGACGCGGTCGAAAGGGCGCTCATGGGAATGATCCACAATTCCCCGACCGTGGCCGGTATCCTCGCCGCATATGCGGCTTCGGTCGAGGGATTCGCCCTGTTGCGCCCTGCCGATGCCAAGGAGGCATGACGGAAGGACCACTTCGTGGAGGCGGTGCTCTCCAGCTACCTCGCCCACCTGACGGTGGAGCGGGGCCTGGCTGCCAACACGCTGGCCTCCTACCGCCGTGACCTGCACCGCTACGTCGAGCACCTGCGGTCACGCGGGCGAGTGACGCTCGGCGAGGTGGGCGAGGCCGACGTCCTCGACTTCCTCGCCGCACTGCGTCAGGGCGACTGCGACCACCCCGCCCTCGTGGCCAGCTCGGCCGCGCGGGCGGTGTCGGCCGTCCGCGGCCTGCACCGCTTCGCGCTGCGCGAGGGCGTCACGGCCCACGACCCGGCGCATCAGGTACGACCGCCGCGGCAGCTCCGCCGGCTGCCCAAGGCGATCACCGTCGACGAGGTCGAGCGGCTCATCGCCGCCTCCGGCCCCGACGGCGCGCCGCTGACCCTGCGCAACCGGGCCCTGCTGGAGGTCCTGTACGGCACGGGCGCCCGCATCTCCGAAGCCGTCGGCCTGGCCGTGGACGACCTGGAGGCGGAGCAGGTACGGCTGCGCGGCAAGGGCAGCCGTACCCGCGTCGTCCCCCTGGGCCGCTACGCCCGCTCCGCGCTCGACGCCTATCTCGTCAGGGCCCGGCCCGGTCTCGTGTCCCACGGCCGGGGCACCCCCGCCGCCTTCCTCAACGCCAGGGGCGGGCGGCTCACCCGGCAGGGCGCCTGGGAGGTGCTCCAGGCCGCCGCCGAGCGAGCCGGACTCGCCGGGATATCTCCCCACGTTCTCCGGCATTCCTTCGCAACCCACCTCCTCGACGGCGGCGCCGACGTTAGGGTGGTCCAGGAGTTGCTCGGCCACGCCTCGGTGACGACCACGCAGGTTTACACCCTGGTCACCGTCGACAAACTCCGCGAGGTGTACGCCGCCGCGCACCCCCGTGCCCGTCAGTGATCTATAGTCTTTTGCGACGTGCGGCACTTCGGCGTGCCGCCTTGCCGCGTTAAGTGGTGACGCCATAGTGTCCGTCCGGACGGTCCGGTTCGGGATCGTCAGGGAGGTTCGAGCTGGTGACTGTGAAGACCAACGGTTCGACCCCGGGGACCCCCGACAACCCCTGGGGTGACACGAAGACCAACACGCCCTCCGTGGGCGTGAATCTGGGTCCGACCCGGCGTCCCCGCCCGGTGTTCCCCGAACCTGTCGCGCCCGAGATCCACGGGCCCGCGCGGGTGGTCGCGATGGTCAACCAGAAGGGTGGGGTCGGCAAGACCACCACCACCATCAACCTGGGCGCCGCGCTCGTCGAATACGGCCTCAAGGTGCTCCTCGTCGACTTCGACCCGCAGGGCGCGCTGTCCGTCGGCCTCGGCATCAACCCGCTCCAGCTCGACCTCACGGTCTACAACCTGCTGATGGAGCGCAACGTCACCGCCGAGGACGTGCTGCTGGAGACCGGCGTCGAGGGCCTCGACCTGCTGCCCAGCAACATCGACCTGTCCGCGGCCGAGGTCCAGCTCGTCACCGAGGTCGCCCGCGAGCAGGTGCTCGGCCGCGTGATCAAGCCGCTGCTGCCGCACTACGACGTCTGCCTGATCGACTGCCAGCCGTCGCTCGGCCTGCTCACGATCAACGCGCTGACCTGCGCGCAGGGCGTCATGGTGCCGCTGGAGTGCGAGTTCTTCGCGCTGCGCGGCGTGGCCCTGCTCATGGACACCATCACCAAGGTGCAGGAACGCCTCAACGAGGACCTCGAGATCGAGGGCCTGCTCGCCACCATGTACGACGCCCGCACCCTGCACGGCCGCGAGGTGCTCGCCCGCGTCGTCGAGGCGTTCGGCGACAAGGTGTTCCACACCGTGATCAACCGCACCGTGCGTTTCCCCGACGCCACGGTCGCCGGCGAGCCGATCACCACGTTCGACCCGTCGTCCCTCGGTGCGAACGCTTACCGTGAGCTGGCCAGAGAGGTGCTGTCCCGTTGGCCGGCACCTGCCACAATGGCCAGGTGACGGAGGAGGCAGAGCCACAGGGGTTCAGGGTTCACCTGGACGTCTTCGAGGGGCCCTTCGACCTGCTCCTCGGCCTGATCTCCAAGCACAAGCTCGACATCACCGAGATTTCCCTCTCCAAGGTCACCGACGAGTTCATCGCCTACATCCGGGCTCGCGGTCCCGAGTGGGACCTCGACCTGACCAGCCACTTCCTGCTGGTCGCGGCCACGCTCCTGGATCTCAAGGCGGCCCGCCTGCTGCCGTCGGGCGAGGTCGAGGACGAAGAGGATCTGGCTCTGCTGGAGGCCCGCGACCTGCTGTTCGCCAGGTTGCTGCAGTACAAGGCGTACAAGGAGGTGGCGAAGGTCTTCTCCGGCCGCATGGCCGAAGAGGCGCTGCGCTTCCCCCGCACCGCGCCCATGGAGCCGCAGTTCGCCAACCTGCTCCCGCAGCTCATCCTCGGCATCAGCCCGGACGACCTCGCCCGGATCGCCGCCCGCGCCTTCGTCCCCAAGCTCCCGCCCACGGTCAGCGTCGGGCACATCTACCAACCTCTGGCCAGCGTGCGGGAGCAAGCCGCTATCCTGGTGGCGCACCTGCGGCGGATGCGGCGGGCCACCTTCCGGGCCCTGGTTGCCGACTGCGAAGGCACCATCGAGGTCATCGCCCGCTTCCTGGCCGTGCTGGAGCTCTTCCGGGAGTCCGCGGTCACCTTCGAACAGGTCGAAGCACTGGGCGACCTGCACGTGACCTGGACCGGCTCGGACGACGGGGACGTCGCGGTGGGGGACGACTACGAGGAGAGCGCGGAGAAGACGGCTGATGACTGACCGCTTGGACGACAACCCGCCGCACGACTCCGCCCCATTGCCCGCCTGGATGACCCTCCCGGGCTCCCTCGCCACCCCGAACACCTCCGACACACCCGCCGCCGATGAGTCGGAGGGTGTGTCGCCTGAGGACGGTCTGCGGGAGATGGCGCTTGAGCCGGATGCGGACGATGGTCTGCAGGGTGTGTCGCCGGAGGTGGATGCGGGCGACGATCTGCGAGACCTGGAGCCTGGGCCGGATGTGGCGGTCGGTTCGCGGGATCTGGCGCCCGAATCGAGCGTGGACGACGGCCTCCCTGACGCGGTGCCGGACGCGCTTCCTGAGCCGGACGAGGCGTCCTTCCTCGGCCGTTCTGCGGCGGCCCCCTCTGGCGCCGGTGCGGCGGGTGGTAGTACGGCGGAGCGCGGCGCAATACGCGCGTCCGAGCAGCCCAGCGCAGTTGTGCCTGAGCGGTCGAGCGCGGGCACAACAGTGCAGCCGAGCGCGGGCGTACCCGTGCAGCCCCACCCAGACGCGTCCGAGCAACCCAGCTCGGGCGTGCCCGTTGACCCTGCCGCAAGCGGGCCGACGCTTGGGGCGGCACTTGAAGCCATCCTCATGGTCGTGGACGAACCCGTTCCCGAAGTGACCCTGGCGCAGGTGCTCGAACGGCCTACCCATGAGGTGACCACCGCACTTCGGGCCCTGGCCGCGGAATACACCCAAGCCGGACGGGGTTTCGATCTCAGGGAAGTCGCAGGCGGTTGGCGGTTCTACACGCGAGCCGACTGCGCCGCGCTGGTCGAGCGGTTCGTACGCGACGGCCAGCAGACCCGGCTCACCCAGGCCGCGCTGGAAACGCTCGCGGTAGTGGCCTACAGGCAACCGGTGAGCCGTGCACGTGTCGCCGCGGTCCGCGGCGTCAACAGCGACGGCGTCATGCGGACGCTCGTCGCCAGGGGGCTGGTCGAAGAGGCCGGCACCGACCCGGAGAGCCAGGCAGTGCTCTACCGGACAAGCTCATACTTCCTTGAACGTCTGGGACTGAAGGACATCGGCGAACTCCCCGAGCTCGCCCCCTTCCTCCCCGACGACGTGGAAAACCTCGAGGAGAATACAAAGTGAACAACAGGCGCAGCACCCCGTCCGGTGATGGACGCGGTCGTGGACGCACCGGCGGCGCAAGCCGTGGCGGCCGTCCCGCCTTCCGTTCGGACGACTCGCGCGGCGGTCCCCGCCGTGAGGGGTTCCGTGGCGGTTCCCACCGAGACGATTCCCGCGGCGGACCGCGCCGCGACGACAGTGACCGCGGCGGCAGCCGCGACTCCGGAAGCGAGCTGGGCTCCGGCCGCGACTCGCTCCGCGCCGACCGGGGCGGTTCCCGCGCCCGGTACGGCAGGCCGGCCTCCGGCGACACCCGCGACCGCTCCGGCTCCACGGGCGACCGGGGCGGCTACGACCGTACGTCCTCCCGCGACGACCGCACACCTCGCGACGACCGTCCGTCCCGTGACGACCGTACGTCCCCCCGCGACGACGACCGTTCGGCGCCCAGAAGCGACCGCGGCGGCTACGGCACGCGGCCTGGAAACGACCGTGGCGGCTACACGCAGTCCCGCGGTGACCGAGGCGGATATGGCGCGCAGCCGCGCGGTGAGCGTGGTTACGGTGCGTCGTCTCGCGGCGAGGCCGGCGGCTACGGCTCGTCCTCCGGCGGCGACCGTGGCGGATACCGCTCCGACCGCACTGGCTCCGGCCCCCGCGACCGCAGCGGTTCCGGCCCCCGCGAGCGCGGCGCCCGTGACAGCTACCGTCCCCAGCGCAGTGACGATCGCGGCGGTTTCCGTTCCGACCGCAGTGACGACCGTGGCGGTTTCCGTCCCGAGCGCAGTGATGATCGCGGTGGTTTCCGTTCCGACCGTGGCGGCTTCCAGCCGGAGCGCCGCGACGACCGTGGCGGCTTCCGTACCAACCGCAGCGACGACAGGGGCGGCTCCGCCTCCCGGGCGGGCGGCGCCCGGGACGGCTTCCGTCCCCAGCGCCGCGACGACCGTGGCGGATCCCAGACGGATCGCCGTGACGGCTTCCGTACCAACCGCACTGACGACCGGGGCGGCTTCCGCTCCGACCGGAGCGACGATCGCGGCGGTTTCCGTCCCGAGCGCAGTGACGAGCGTGGCGGCTTCCGGGCCGACCGTGGCGGGCGCAGGGAAGGCGGCCCCCGTAGCGAGCCCACACGGACCGGCTACGGCCGTGGAGAGTCCACCCGGGCCCGCTTCGGGCGGCGTGACGACGCCGGCTCGCGACGCGAGGACGGCCGTCCGAGCCGTACCCCGAGGCGCGACGACGTCCAGACCATCGGCGGCCGCACCTCCGGCAGGCGTGACGGGGCGGGCAGCGGCGCACCCCGCGACAGGTTCAAGACCGCTCGCCAGCCCATGCGGGATCGCAACTTCTACCCCGAGGGCTACACCGACGAGCGCGACACCACCGAGGTCCCCGGCGGCGTACGGCTGCAGAAGGTGCTCGCCCAGGCGGGCGTCGCCAGCCGTCGCGCCTGCGAGGAGATGATCGGTGACGGTCGTGTCACGGTGAACGGGCAGGTCGTACGGAGGTTCGGGGCCAAGGTGGACCCCGCCGCGCAGGTCATCCACGTGGACGGCAAGCGCATCCCGACCGCCCCCGACCTGGTCTACTACGCCCTGAACAAGCCCATCGGCGTCGTGTCCACCATGGACGACCCGCAGGGCCGCCCGTGTCTGGCCGACTATGTGCAGGAGCTCGCGCCGCGGCTGTTCCACGTGGGCCGGCTCGACACCGAGACCGAGGGGCTGCTGCTGCTCACCAATGACGGCGAGCTGGCCAACCGGCTGACCCACCCGAGTTACGGGGTGCAGAAGAAGTACTGGGCGAAGGTTCCCGGGCCGATCCCGCGTGATCTGAGCCGCAGGCTCAAGCAGGGCATCGAGCTCGAGGACGGCATCGCCAAGGCCGACTCCTTCGCGATCGTGCAGGAGCACGGCCAGCAGGCGCTGGTCGAGATCGTTCTGCACGAAGGCCGCAACCACGTCGTCCGGCGGATGCTGGAGGAGGCGGGTCATCGCGTGATCGACCTGGCCAGGATCGAGTTCGGGCCGGTCAAGCTGGGCCGTACCAAGGCGGGCACCGTCAGGGCGCTGTCCCTGCACGAGGTCGGTGAGCTTTACGCGGCCGTGAAGCTGTAACCTGGCGGGAACGCAGGAGCCCGTGCGAACCTCCGCACGGGCTTCACCGCTATAGAGGGGACGGATCACATGGTGCGGGCGATCCGCGGGGCGATCCAGGTGGACGCCAACAACCGTGGGGCGATCATCGAAGCCACCACGGAGCTGGTCAGCGAGCTGATGGAGCGCAACCGGCTGACCACCGACGATGTGATCAGCGTGCTGTTCACGGCGTCTCCCGATCTGACGGCGGAGTTCCCGGCGCTGGCGGCGCGGAAGCTGGGCTTCCACGACGTGCCGCTGATCTGCTGCACCGAGATCGACGTGCCGGGCGCGCTGCCCCGGGTCGTACGCCTGATGGCCCACGTCGAGACCGACCGGCCGCGCTCCGAGATCCAGCACGTCTATCTGCGCGGCGCCGTCGCGCTACGCCAGGACATCGCTCAGTAAACGATCACCAGTAAACGAAGTTGCACCTGACAGAGCTTTTCCGACGCCCGATAAATCAGGACATGTAGATGGCCTCCGAACTCCGCACCGTGCTGGTAGTCGGCACCGGTCTCATCGGCACCTCCATGGCGCTGGCCCTGCGCCAGCGCGGAGTACGCGTGCTGCTCGCCGACCACGACCAGGGAGCGGTACGGCTGGCCCGGGAGCTCGGCGCGGGCGAGGAATGGCACCCCGAGACCGGCACCCCGGCCGAGCCGATCGATCTCGCGGTGATCGCGGTGCCGCCCGCGCACGTCGCCAGCGAACTGCTGGCCCTCCAGCGCAACGGCACCGCCACGTTCTACACCGACGTGGCCAGCGTCAAGGTGGAGCCCATCGAGCGGGCCGGCCAACTGGGCTGTGACCTGTCCACCTACGTCGCCTCCCACCCCCTGGCCGGACGTGAGAAGTCAGGCCCCGGAGCCGCCAGGGCCGACCTGTTCCTGGGCCGCCCGTGGGCGCTCTGCCCCACCCCCGACGCCACGCCGGAGGCCCGGGCGGCCGTACAACAGCTGGTGGAGCTCTGCGGCGGCAACCCCATCGAGGTGGACGCCGTAGACCACGACCGCGCCGTGGCCGTCGTCTCGCACGCGCCACACGTCACCGCGTCCGCCGTCGCCGCCCGCCTCGCGGAAGCGTCCGACATCGCGCTCGGCCTGGCCGGGCAGGGCATCCGCGACGTCACCAGGATCGCGGGCAGCGACCCGGGCCTCTGGCTCGGCATCCTGTCGGGCAACGCGACCCCGGTGGCCGAGGTGCTGGAGGCCGTCTCCCGCGACCTGTCCGAGGCCGCGACGGCGCTCCGCGCGCTGGCCGACGGCGACGGCACCGCCACGCAGGAGCTCACCCAGCTGCTCAAGCGCGGCGTGGCCGGTCACGGCCGCATCCCCGGCAAGCACGGCGGCCCCGCGCCCGCGTACGTGGTGGTCCAGGTCGTCGTCGGAGACCGCCCCGGCCAGCTGGCCAGGCTCTTCCAGATCTGCGACGAGGTCGGCGTGAACGTCGAGGACGTACGCCTGGAGCACGCTCCTGGCCTGCCCCTGGGCATCGCCGAAGTCTCCGTGCAGCCCGACGCGGCGGTCGTGCTCACCAAGGCCCTGCACGAACGCGGCTGGCAGGTCCCCTAACCGGCCGATGTCACATCCCCGGCTTCTCGCTCCGTCCTCAGTACGGAATCCACCCGGAACCGCGAGGAGACAGGGACATGACGAACATCCTGATACTGGGCGCCGGCTACACGGGCATCGCGGCCGCGATCAGGGTCGCCACCAGGACGCGCCGCCACGGCGGCAAGGTGACGCTGGTCAGCGCTGCGCCGAGGTTCACCGAACGGCTGCGGCTGCACCAGACCGCCGCGGGCGAACGGCTGCGTGACCACGCGATCGCCGACATCATCGCCGGAACGGGCATCGACCTCGTCCTCGGCCGCGTGACCGCCCTCGACCCCGCCCGCCACGAGGTCGTCGTGAACGGCGGGCGGGTGATCGGGTACGACAAGCTGATCTACGCCCTCGGCACCGTCACCGACCTCTCGACCCCAGGGGTGGCCGAGCACGCCTACGCCTACGACGACCACGACCAGGCCGTACGGCTCGCCCGCCGGCTCGGCGAACTCGACCGGGGCACGGTCGTCGTGGCCGGTGGCGGCCTGACCGGGGTCGAGTCGGCGACCGAACTGGCGGAGGCGCACCCGAACCTGCGCGTCGTCCTGCTCAGCCGGGGCCGTCCGGGCTCGATGATGGGGGAGCAGGCCCGCGCGTACGTCGACAAGGCGATGGCCCGGCTGGGCATCCAGGTACGCCGCGGCGCCGACGTCGTCAAGGTGCTGCCGGACGCCGTTGAGTTGTCCGACGGCGAACTCATCGACTCCGACGCGACGCTCTGGACCGCCGGCACCAGAGGGCTGCCGCTGGCCGCCGAGGCCGGGCTGACGGTGGACGAGCAGGAAAGGATCGTGGTCGACTCCGCGCTCCGCTCGGTGTCCCACCCGGACGTCTACGCCGTGGGCGACGCCGCCGCGGTGCGCCAGCCGTACGGTGTCATGCACGGGACCTGCCAGGGCGGCATCCCGACGGGCCTGCACGCGGCCGACGCGCTCGCCGACGGGCTGCTCGGCCGAAGGGTGAAGGCGTTCCGGTTCGGGTACGTCCATCAGCCGCTCAGCCTCGGGCGCAAGGACGCGGTCATCCAGTTCACCCACCCCGATGACACGCCACGCAGGTGGTACCTGACGGGACGGTGGGCCATCGCCTACAAGGAGACCGTGAGCAGCAGCCCGCTGCCCACCTACCGTTTGCTCAAGCGCGGGCTGGTGCCGGTCGGCCTGTTCCGGCTGACGGCGGGGCTCAAGTGACCGAGGCTTACCAGATGAACTGCTGCCCACCGTCGATGTCGTACGTCGCGCCGGTGAGCGCCGTGTTGCTCATGATGTGGACGGCGAGTGCCGCGACGTCGGCGGGGCCGACGACGCGGCCGATCGGAAGCGTCGCCCGGAGCTCATTCCGGCGTTCCTCGAGCCGGTCTCCGAGCAGCGATGCCGACAACGGGGTGTCGACGAAGCCGGCGGCGATGAGGTTGACGCGAACCGGCGCGAGCTCGAGCGCCAGCACCAGGTGCTCGCTGACCGCCTGGCGCACCTGGGCCGCGTCCATCTCGAGCAGGGGCCCGTAGCGCGGGCTGCCGGCCGTGGCCAGCACATGGTCGATCGGTGTCGGCAGGTCCTGGAAGAACGTCTCCAGACAAGCCGCGTTGTTGGCGTCGAAAGCCGCGGTACGTCGCGCGCCGAGTTCCAGCGCCGCCTGCTTGAGCCGGTCGGCATCGCGGCCGGTGAGGATGACCTCGGCACCCTCGGCACCCTCGGCCCGGGCGCGTCGAGCCGTCTCGAGCCCGATGCCCGCGCTGCCGCCGATCACGACGACGGTCTGGCCGGCCAGTTCTGGTTCGCGCTGGGGGAGAACAGGAGTGGTTGAGCTGGACATGATTCCTCCGATCGGCTGGTCGCCGGGTTGCTGAGGATTCACCTCCAGTGTCGACAATCGGAAAGACGTTCATCTGTCCGGGTGCAGTGCCCGGAGCCCCGCCTCGCCTTGGCCGCTCTACCGGCGTATCGCGTCGTCTGGAGGCGGTAGCCTCTTCAGGTTGGAGAAACAACGTGAAGAGGGAGAGGCCGTGACCGGTCTGGTCGTCGCCATGGACGGTCCTTCGGGGTCGGGTAAGTCGAGTGTGTCGCGCGGAGTCGCCCGGGCGCTCGGACTGCGTTACCTGGACACCGGGGCGATGTACCGTGCGATGACCTGGTGGATGCTCCAGCAGGGCATCGATCTGACCGATCCCGCCGCTGTCGCGGCCCGCGCCGGCGAGCCCGAGATCGCCTGCGGCACCGACCCTGACGGCCCGTCCATCCGGGTCGGCGGTGTCGACGTGGCCGGGCCGATCCGGGAGGCCGGGGTCACCGGGGCGGTCTCCGTCGTCGCGGCGGTTCCCGAGGTGCGTGCGCGTCTCGTGGAGCTGCAGCGGGAGATCATCGGCGCCGGTGACATCGTGGTCGAAGGCCGCGACATCGGCACAGTGGTCGCCCCCGACGCCGCTGTCAAGGTCTACCTGACGGCCAGTGCCGAGGCCCGTGCCCTTCGTCGTACGGCGGAGCTGGCCGGCACCACGGTGGAGGCGCAGCAGGCCGCCATGGCCCGGCGCGACACCCTCGACTCCACACGTAAAGCGGATCCACTCTCGATGGCGGATGGCGCCGTCGAGCTCGACACCACGCCGCTGACCCTCGAAGAGGTCATCGGCGAGGTGCTGAGTCTGGTCAAGGAGCGCACCTGACAAAGGTGCGGCACTCACAAAGGATGAAAAATCGTGACAACGGGGGATTGGGTCGAGGCTGACCTCGACGATCTCGCAGTATCCGACGACGTCGTCGTCGACAGCGGCCCGCAGCCGGTCGTCGCCATCGTCGGCCGGCCGAACGTCGGCAAGTCCACGCTGGTCAACCGCATCATCGGTCGCCGCGAGGCGGTCGTCGAAGACGTGCCGGGCGTCACTCGCGACCGCGTCACCTATGACGCCAACTGGCGCGGGCGCCGCTTCACGGTCGTCGACACCGGCGGCTGGGACCCCGACGCCACCGGAATGAACCTGCGCATCGCCGACCAGGCGCGGGTCGCGGTCGAGCTGGCCGACGTGATCGTGTTCGTCGTCGACGCCACGGTGGGCGCGACCGACGCCGACGAGACGGTCGGCTCCATCCTCCGCCAGTCGGGCAAGCCGGTCATCCTGGCCGCCAACAAGGTCGACAACCAGCAGCTGGAGCTGGAGGCCGCCTCGCTCTGGGCGCTCGGCCTCGGCGAGCCGCAGCCGGTGTCGGCCCTGCACGGCCGTTCCAGCGGCGACCTGCTCGACGTGATCCTCGACGCGCTGCCCGAAACCCCGGAGCTGCGGTTCGACGCCGAGCGCGGCCCTTACCGGGTGGCGCTGCTCGGCAAGCCCAACGTCGGCAAGTCCTCGCTGCTCAACATGCTGGCGGGGGAGGAGCGGGTGCTGGTCGACCCGATGGCGGGCACCACCCGCGACCCGGTCGACGAGCTGATCGAGCTGGGCGGCAAGACCTGGCGCTTCGTCGACACCGCCGGCATCAGGCGGCGCGACCGCGAGCTGCAGGGCGCCGACTTCTACGCCGCCATGCGCACCAGGGCCGCCCTCGATCGCTCCGAGGTGGCGATCGTGCTGATCGACGCCAGCGAGCCGCTCACCGAGCAGGATCTGCGGATCATCGGCCTGGTGATCGAGTCGGGCCGGGCGATGGTGGTCGCGTTCAACAAGTGGGACCTGGTCGACGAGGACCGCCGCTACTACCTGGAGAAGGAGATCGACCGGCAGCTCGTCCGCACTCCGTGGGCGCTGCGGGTCAACATCTCCGCCAAGACCGGGCGGCACATGGACCGGCTCGTCCCGGCGCTGGAGAAGGCGCTGGGCTCGTGGTCGTCGCGGGTGCCGACGTCCAGGCTCAACGCGTTCCTGACCGAGCTGGTGCACCAGACGCCGCCGCCGGTGCGGAGCGGTAAGCAGCCGAAGATCCTCTTCGCCACGCAGGCGTCGGTGGAGCCGCCCAAGTTCGTGCTGTTCACCTCGGGCTGGCTTGAGGACACCTACCGCCGGTTCATCGAGCGCCGGCTCCGCGAGGAGTTCGGCTTCGCCGGGTCGCCGATCGACGTGTCGATGAAGATCCGCGAAAAGCGGAAGAGCGGCCAGTCCAAGAAGTAGTACGATCACCGGCAACACGTGGACGGAGACGAGTAGCCGAAGGGCCGCGCGGGCCGGAGAGAGCCGCCGGTAGCTGTGAAGGCGGCCCCGCGCCCCTTCGGTGAAGACACTCCCGAGTGCGGGGAGGAAATGCCCCGCCGGTCTGACCCCCGTCATCGGGTCGTGGAGGCCGCCCCGTCGTGGGCGGCGAAAGTGCGGTGGCACCGGGAGTTCCCTTCTCCCCCGCACTCCCAAGGGATCATGCAATTCCTCGTGAGGAGCTGTGATGATCTCTCGTGTCCTGTCGGCGGAGCTCGCTGAGCACGCCGGACAACGAGTGACGATCGCCGGTTGGGTCCATCGCCGCCGGCGGCTGAAATCCGTGTCCTTCCTGGTCGTCAGGGACCGCAGTGGGCTCGCCCAAGTGGTGGCGCCCGGCGCGGTTCCGGGGGAGGAGACGGTCGTCCGGGTGACGGGCGTCGTGACCGCGAACCCGCAGGCGCCGGGTGGCGCCGAGCTCACGGAGCCGGAGATCGAGGTGCTGGCCGAGCCCACCGAGGCGCCGCCGTTCGACCTCTACCGGCCCGTCGTGCCCGCCGCGCTGCCCACGATCCTCGACCACGCGCCGGTCGCGCTGCGCCATCCGCGGCTCAGGGCGCCGCTGGAGATCTCGGCGGCGAGCGTGGCCGGGTTCCGCCGGACGCTGGACCGGCTCGGGTTCACCGAGATCCACACACCCAAGATCGTCGCCTCGGCCACCGAGTCGGGCGCGAACGTCTTCGGCATCGACTACTTCGGGCGCCCCGCCTACCTCGCGCAGTCGCCGCAGTTCTACAAGCAGGCGATGGTCGGTGTGTTCGAGCGGGTGTACGAGGTGGGGCCGGTCTTCCGGGCCGAGCCGCACGACACGGTCCGCCACCTGGCCCAGTACACGAGCTTGGACGCCGAACTGGGCTTCGTGCGCGACCACCGCGACGTGATGGCCGTGCTGCGCGAGGCGGTGGCGGGCATGCTGGAGGCGGTACGAGAGCAGCCGGCGATCGATCTGCTCGGCGTGGTGCTGCCGGAGGTGCCCGCCGAGATCCCGGCGATCCACTTCACGCAGGCGCAGCGGCTCACGGGCGAGTTCGAGCCGGACCTGTCGCCGGAGCAGGAGCGGTGGTTGTCGGAGTGGGCGGTGCGGGAGCACGGGTCGGAGTTCCTGTTCGTCACGGGGTATCCGATGGCCAAGCGCCCGTTCTACACGGCCCCGGACCCGCTGCGTGCGGGGTACTCGAACGGATTCGACCTGCTGTTCAGAGGGTTGGAGCTGGTGACGGGTGGCCAGCGGCTGCACCGGTACCAGGACTACCTTGACGCGCTCGCCGCGCGGGGTGAGGGAGCCGGGGCGTACGAGGGATATTTGCAGGCCTTCGCGCACGGCATGCCGCCGCACGGTGGGTTCGCGCTGGGCCTAGAGCGCTGGACCGCGCGCCTCGTGGGCGCGGCGAACATCCGCCAGGCGACGCTGTTCCCGCGAGACCTGCATCGGCTCTCTCCGTGAGAACCGCTGATCAAGCTCGGTGACGGAGGCGCCGAGTGGCATGGCCACGTTCTTGATGCATAGTTTGTTGCGTCTTGCCTGTCCCCTGCCTCAGCCTCGCACGATGCGCATTTAGCGTGATCGTCAGGTGGATGGAGGGGCATGGTGAGCTTGCGGCGCGACTGGTCCGTGCGGACTCGGATGACGCTGCTGTCCGGTGTCGTCATGATGTTGCTGTGCGCGATCTTCAGCGGGACCATCCTGGGAAGCGCTCACGACCATGCCACGGATGATCAGGCGGACCGGATTCTGGCCGCCGACCTTCGGGCGGTCCGTTACATCGTGCTGGATCAGATCCCTCCCGTGCTGCCCGACCTCGGCGTCCCCGCCATCCAGGTGGTCGACCCGGCCGGCCGGGTCGTGGCGTCCAACGAGCGGATGGTCGGCCAACCCCGGATGGCCTCCTTCTCCCTGCCAGGGGAGAACCTGCGAGCGGACCGGGTCGTCTGCAGCGTGCCCGGCTTTCCGGGCAAGTGCATGATCGTGGAGGCCATAAAGATCCACAAGGACGGAACCGAATACACCGTCTACGGCGCCGATGCCATCATCCCGTGGTACGTCGACCGCTCATTCCTGGCCCGGCTCCTGATCGGATCCGTGCTGCTGGTCGGCGCCACGGCGATCGGCGCCTACCGTACCGTCAGCAAGACCCTCGACCCGGTCGACGCCATCAGCGCCGAGCTGGCCGAGATCACCTCGACCGACCTGGGCCGCCGAGTACCTGTGCCCGAGCATCACGACGAGATCCGCAAGCTGGCCGAGGCCGCGAACCGGACGCTGGACCGGCTGGAGGCGGCGGTCGAGCAGCAGCGGCGCTTCGCCACCGACGCCTCGCACGACCTGCGCAGTCCCATCACCGCCATGCGCGCCCAGGTGGAGGAGGCGCTGCTGCACCCGGATGAGGCTGACTGGCCCGCCATGACGCGAGCTCTACTGGCCAGTCTCGACCGGCTGGAGGCGATCGTCATCGACCTGCTGGTGCTCGCCCGCCTCGACGCCGGCGCCAAGCGCGCGGACGACCGTGTGAACCTGAGCCAGCTGATCGAGTCCGAGCTGGGACGCCGCGCCCTTCGGGTGCGCATCGTGACGAACCTCCAGCCGGGCGTGGTCCTCGGCGGGGACCGGCTGCAACTCGGTCGGCTGCTCACCAACCTCATGGACAACGCCGCCCGGCACGCCACCTCCAGCGTGGCGGTCTCGGTCCGCCGCGAGGGCGACGAGGCGGTGCTCGAGGTGAACGACGACGGCCCGGGCATCCCAGCCGACCAGCGGGAATTCGTGTTTCAGCGCTTCACCCGGCTGGATCCCGCCCGAAGCAAGGACAAGGGGGGTACGGGACTCGGCCTGGCGATCGCCAGGGAGATCGCCGAGCGCCACGGCGGGACGCTGACCATCGAGGACTCGGAGCGAGGCGCGCTATTTGTCCTAAAAATCCCTATCGGCGCTGAAGGGGATGACTAACCAGTCGCTCAACGGACGGCTGTCACCGGACGGCGGGGGAGGAAGGCGGCGACCACCGCGCCGAGGAGGCAGATCAGGGCGGTGACGAAGAACATCTCCGTATATTCCAGATGCAGCGCCGCGTTCACCTTCGCGAGGTACTCGCTCAGCTGCTTGGCGTACACGGCGGGTTCGACCCCGACCGGGAGCGGTGTGTCGAGGTTCGCGGTCAGCGACTGGAACCGGTGGAACCCCCATGCCGACACCCCCGCGATGCCGATCAGCATGCCCATCATCCTGGCCACCACCACCGCCGCCGAGGCCACCCCGTGCTGCGTGGCCGGCGTCACCCGCAGCACCGCCGCCGACACGGGCGCGATGACCAGCCCCAGGCCCAGCCCGGCCACGATCAGTGCGAGGTCCACCAGCAGTCCGGCGTTCGCCAGGTCGAGCGGCCAGCGGCTCATCAGCACATATCCGGCCGTGGCCACGATCAGGCCCGCCACCGCCACCAGGCGGTCGCCGAGCCGGCGGGCCAGCACACCGCCCAGCACCGCGCCGACCGGCAGCGCGATCAGGAACCTGGCCAGCACCAGCGCCGCCTCCAGCGCCTCCATGTCGAGCAGCGTCTGCGCGGTGAACTGGACGAACACCATGGTGATCAGCAGCGCGGCCCCGGTCAGGAAGCTCACGCCCAGCGTGGCCAGCAGCGGCCCCTTGCGGATGCCCGTCAGGTCGAGCAGCCGGACCTTCGACCGGATCTCCCACCAGACGAACGCCGCTCCGGCCAGGACCCCCGCCGTGATCACCGGCAGGCCCCACGGCGGCAGTACGGTCGTGGCGGGGTCCGGGTTGTACAGGCCCACCACCAGGAGGGCGAGGCTAAGGGCCAGCAATGCGCCGCCGACCCCGTCCACACGACCGGAGGGAGCCGGATCGGAAGGCCCGGAAGGGGCCGGCGTCGCGAAGCCGGCAACTGGTCGCCGAGGCCGTGGCGGGGGTACGGTCAGCTGGACCGCCACGGCGGCCAGCGCGGCCAGCGGCAGGTTGATCCAGAAGATGGCGTGCCAGCCGCCCAGCTCGATCCCGAACACCGTGGTGCTGGGGATCAGCGCCAGCACCCCGCCGTACAGCGGACCGAGCGCGCTGCCCAGCTCCTGCGCCGCGCCGACCGCGCCGAGCGCCACCGGGCGCTCGTGCTCGTCCCACATGTCGCCGATGAGCGCCATCGTGATCGGCAGCAGCGCGCCGCCCGCGATCCCCTGGATCGTCCGGCCCGTCACCACCATCACCTCACCGGCCGCCAGCGCGGTCAGCACCGAGCCGAGCGCGAACGCCGCCAGGCAGGCGTGGATGAGGGGCCGCCGGCCGTAGCGGTCGGAGAGCTGGCCGAGCAGCGGCATCGCGGCGATGTAGCCGAGCAGGAACCCGGTGACCACCGGTGTGGCCCGCTCCAGGCGGTTCGTGGGGATGCCCACGTCGGTGGCGATGTCGAGCAGGACGGTCACGACCACGTACGCGTCGAGGGCGGCGAGCAGCACCACCGCCCCGCCGACGCCGAGCGCGACCCGGCGGGCGCGCCTCATCCGGCGGCGGGCGGCGTGATCGTCACCGGCGCGTCGTAGTCGCTGAGCGACACGGTCACCGTGCCGTCCTGCAGCGGCAGCTCGACCTTGGTGAGCCGGCTGGTGGCCTTGTCCACCCAGATCTTGGCGTTGACACCCTGGGTGACACCCGGGACGAGGGTCCCGAGGACCTGACCGGAGAACGTGGCCGCCACCCGGTAGACGCCGCTCTCCTCGGCCTCGACGCGCGGGTCGGTGGCCGTGCCGAGCAGCTGCGCGAGGCCCTTGGCCGGGTTGAGGATCAGCGACGGGTCGTAGATCTGCGCCAGGTCCTTCCTGGTCATCTTCTGAAAGCCGCCCGTCGGGCCCTTGAAGTGGACGGTGTCGCCGACCAGGGCGAAAGTGAGCTCCTGAAGGCTGCCCAGGACCTCGATGGTGATCGTGCCGTCGGCGTCACCGGTGGCGGTCAGCCTGCCGTCGGCCTTCTTCACCGGCACCTTGGGCTTGCCGTCCGTGGCGATGGAGAAGGTGGCCGATTTGACCGCCTTCATGGCCTCGGCGGACTTCTTCAGCAGGTCGGGTCCGGCGGGCAACTCGCTGCCGCCGCCACCGGATGAGCAGGCGGACACCAGCGCGAGGATGACGACGAACAGCAGCTTTCGGAGCATGAGCGGATCGTAGCGAGCGCCCGGAACGATCGTGCGCCGTCGGGCATATCGGTTAGGTGTCGGCCTGGGCGTTCAGCGAAGCTTCTTCAGATGCTCCACGATCGGCTCGTAGGCCACCACGAGCGCGTCGAGCTGGTCGTCGGTGAGCCGGTCGACGAAATGCTCCCGGACACTGGCGACGTGATCAGGCGCGACTCTCTCGATCGTGGCCCAGCCCTCGTCGGTGAGCACGGCGAACGTGCCGCGCCGGTCGTCGTGGCAGTCCTCCCTGGTGACCAGTCCCTTGGCCTCCATGCGGGAGATCTGGTGCGACAGCCGGCTGCGGGACTGGATGGTCGCGTCGGCCAGGTCGCTCATCCGCATCCGGTGCTCGGGGCTCTCAGAGAGGTTGACCAGGATCTCGTAGTCGTTCACCGAGAGAGCGTGCTCCTGCAGCTCGCGGTCGAGCCGGTGCATGAGCAGCTTGTGCAGCGCCAGGTGGGTACGCCAGGCACGCTGCTCAGCGGGGGAAAGCCAGCGGGGCGCGCTCATGATCTCCAATCTAGCGCACGGAACTGTGAATGCCGCCGCCTGCGTTGAGCCGCTGAACGCGGCCCAACATAGGCGCAAACACCGCTGCCTGCGTTGAGCCGCTGAACGCGGCCCAACGTAAGGTGACCCGTTATGGCGGACAACTCGGGTGAGAGTTTGGGCACCGTCCTCGTGGCGGGCGGCGCGAACCTGGCCATCGCGGTGGCCAAGCTGATCGCGGGCCTGATCGGCGGCTCCGCGGCGATGCTGTCGGAGGCGGCCCACTCGGCCGCGGACACGGTGACGGAGCTCCTGCTGCTGGTCTCCGTACGCCGGGGGCAGCGGCCCGCCGACGGGCGCCATCCGTTCGGGCACGGCAAGGCGGGCTTCTTCTGGGCGATGATGGCGGCGGTCGCGACCCTGGTCGGCGGCGCGGGATTCTCCATCACCCATGGCATGCACGAGATCAGCCACGGCGAGGACCTCGGCAACCTGCTCCCGTCGTACATCGTGCTGGCCGTCTCCTTCGCGATCGAGAGCGGGTCCTTCCTCAACGCGCTCGCGCAGCTGCGCAAGGAGGCCCGCAGGCATGATGTCAGTCCGTTCCGCCTGGTCTCGATCACCTCGGACACCGCGCTGAAGGCCGTCGTGTACGAGGACGCGGCGGCGCTGGTCGGGCTGGTGATCGCGGCGCTGGGCCTGCTCGGCTCCCAGGTGACCGGCTCGGCCGTGTGGGACGGCGGCGCGTCGATCGCGATCGGCCTGCTCCTGCTGGTGGCCGCGCTCACGCTGATCCGGTCGAACCTGTCGCTGTTGATCGGCCAGTCCGCGCCGGACCCGGTCGAGAAGGAGATCCGCGAGGTGCTGGCGGCGCAGCCCGAGGTGGTGAGCGTGGTCGAGCTGCTCACGATGTACCTCGGTCCGGGCAGTCTCATGGTGGCCGCGAAGATCGACTTTCGGGACGACGCGAGCGCGGCGGGCGTGGAGATCGCCTGCGACGAGCTCGACCGCCGGCTGCGGGACCGCTATCCCGGCATCTCCCAGGTGTTCCTGGATCCCACTCCTACCGTGCGCCGTTAGTGCAGAGCCATCACCACGGCGAGGCCGACGACGTGCATGAGCACGACGGCCACGATCAGCGAGACGAAGACGAACTTGGCCGGCCCGTGCTCGAAGGTCTTGCCCTCTTCGAGCGGCCTGCGCTGCGCCACCCGATCGGCGATTCGCTCCTCTAGTGGCTTGCGGTAGAACATACGTCCACTTTATCCGACTATAGGGATCTGAACCGCTGGTGCGTCTGTGATAACAGCCACCACGATGTCGCCCTCGGCGGTCCATTCGAGCAGATGACGGCCCCCCGCGTCGGCGCCGGCCTCCCGCAGCCCGTCGATGGTCAGCTCGCCGCGCTTGATCAGCGCCTCCTTGCGCGTCCAGTGCCTGATCAGCTCTTCGTTGGTGGTGACCACGGCCAGCTCCTGCTCGGTGAGCGCCCGGCCGGCGAGCAGCCGGTCGAACGGGCCCGGCGGCACCCGCTCCGCGTCGATCCCGACCCGGCCCTCCCCGGCCACCGCGCAGACGTAGCCGCGTGTGTGGCTGAGGCTGACGCCGAGTGAGGGGGCCTGCTCGATGTACGGGCGGCCGTGGCCGGGGCCGTGCACGTCGCAGTGCTGCAACAGGGTCAGCCCGGCCGGATCGGTGTCGAGCACCGCCGCGGCGCAGAGGCGTACGAGCAGGTGGGCCGCCGTGAACGAGCGGCGGTCGGGCTCGAACGCGAACCGGGCGGCGCGGGTCCGCTCGACGTCGGTCAGCCAGTCTTCTGGGGCGAGCACCTCGTCGGGGCGTCCACCCATCGCTACGGGGCCGCTCAGAGATCTTGGGCGCGGACCCCTGGCTTCAGTCATGGGGGAAGCCCTTCTGTCGAATCTTTGAGCGGTAGATGGGGCGCCTTCCGTATCCTTCACTGTGTGGCTGTGACCTTGCGAAAGAACAGCAACATTGCCTTCCAGCGCGCCTTCCACATGGCGTGGTGTCCCAGATACCGCCGCGGGTGCTGGGCGGACGCATCGAAGAACGTCTCACGCGGCTCATCGGTGAGGTGACCGAGGAAAAGGGGGCGTGGCTGGTGGAGGTGGAATTCATTTCCGACCATGTTCGTCTGCTGATCGAGGTGGACTCTCAGTTCGGGATCCACAAGCTGGTCAAGGCCATCAAGGGCCGCTCCTGCCGTGTCCTGCGTCAGAAGTTTCCGCATGTGAAGTCGACGCTGGGGACTAACTCCTGCTTCGTGGCCGGGGTGGGCGGGGCGCCCCTGGACGTCGTCACGCGGTACGTCGAGAACCGGAAGAACCGGTGATCGCGGATGCTGACTGGACGCAAGTACCGCTTGGACCTCACCGAGGCGCTGGCGACCAGGAACATGACTGCCGATGTCGCGCCCAGGCCGGATCCCGAACGGCCGGGCGTGTTCCTGCCGAACGGGGCTGCGAGCAAGTCCAGCCTGAACCGCAGCATTCTGGACAAGGGCTGGCATCGAATCGAGCTGGCCACCCGCAGCAAGGCCCGATACACGGGCACCTGCGTGATCACTGTCAATCCGGCGTACACCAGTCAGACGTGCAACGTGTGCACGGTGGTGGACCGGAAGTCCCGCGAGAACCAAGCGGTCTTCCGGTGCACCTCGTGCGGGCAAACCGAGCACGCCGACGTGAACGCCGCCAAGAACATCCTCACCGCCGGGAGGGCGGAGCACACACAGCCCCGACCGGGTGTGCGGGTTGGGGCGCGCAAACCACGCACTCGCGTGGGCCGGAAGGCCAACCGCCAAGCAACAGCAGCCCAGGCCACCGCGCAGACGGAGCCCGAGCTGGCTGGAATCCCCCGAACTTAGTCGTGGGGAGCGCTTCAACGGTCAGTCCTTCTTCTTCGAGCCGCTGTCCAGTTTGTACTGGTCCTCTTTGGCCGCGCCGAGCACGGAGACGTCGTGGACCTTCCAGACGCCCTTTTCCTTGACCAAGCTGATCTTCAGATGGGAGTCCTTGACCGAGCGTATCGCCTCCGAGGTGTTGACCTGCTGGTCGACCACGACGATGGCGTGCGCGGTGGCCTCGTCGACGTCCGACAGGTAGACCTCGCGGACGTTCGCCTGTGAGACGGCCTTGAGCTTGACGATGACCTGGGCCATCGCGCCGCCGAACGCCTCGTCGTAGGTGGCCAGGAAGTCGCCCGTGGCCTGGGCCGTCAGCGTGGCGCGGGTGGCCTGCAGGTCCTGGTAGTCGTAGCTGAGCAGGGCCTTGCCGAACGAGCTTGCCGCGCCCGAGACCTCCAGCCGCAGGGCGCGCTCGCTCTCCATCCGGGCCAGCGAGTCGCGGGCCTGGTTCGCGGAGATCCACTGCAGCGCCGCCGTGGCGGCCAACGCGGCCACCAGCAGGGCCGCCATCACCACCATGATCCGCGCCCGGCCCAGCCGCCCCCGCTCGACCCCGACCGCACCGCCGTCCGGGGCGCCGCCATTGGGCGTGGCGCGGTCTGGCGTGGGACCGTCCGTGGCGGGAGCGTCCGGGGCGGTGCTGTCGGAGGGCCTTTCGGTGGGCGCGTCCGAGGGGGGCGGGGTTTCCGGCGCCGGGGCCTCCTCTGCGGCGGCCTGCCGGTCCTCGGTGAGGTCCTGCTTGGTGGTCATGAGTTCTCCTCACGGCGGCGGGCGGCCCGGCCCACCGCAATCCACCCCAAGATGCCACCACTCGCCGCCACCGCGAGGAATATCGCGGCAATCAGCGGAGCGGCGTCCACCGGGGTACGGGACGCGGGCCCGGCAGCCGCGGCGGGCGACTTCGCACCCGCCGCCTCCGGGGTCCGCTCGGGCTCTGCGGTGGCCTTGGCGGCCGGCCGCCTGGTCTGCTCTGTCGTCGGGTCCTTGCGGGGTTTGTCCGCGGCCTCTTCCGTACGGACGGGATCGGCCACGGCGCGGTCGGGGCAGGCACGCAGGCGGGGAACGGTCGGCGGGCCGACCGGACCTGCGTACTCCACGGCCGGTCGCGGGCCGCCTGGGACGCTGAAGACGAACTGCGCCTTGCCGTACACCGTGCCGCCCTCCTTCGCGCTGATGTCGTCCGCCAGGCTCAGCGCCGTCGGCACGATGGCCAGCAGGTGGTGCACGTTCCGCTCGGTCTCCGCGGAGAAGACCGGTTTGTGCGGCAGGCCGGCCGCGGTCAGCAGGCACGACAGGCCCGGTCTGGCCCGCTTGATGGCCCGGTCGAGCTGCCCGAACACGCCCGGCCCCTGGTCCAGGAAGGCGTCGAGGTCGGTACGCGACTCGCGCAGCGTGGCCGTCACCGTGCTCAGGTCCGTGATGCCCGAGGCCAGCTTGTCCTTCCGGCCCGCCAGCGTGTGGGTGAGCTGGGTGAGCTGCACGGACAGGTCGTCGAGCACCTGGGAGTTGTCGGCCAGCGTGCCGGTCAGGTCGTGCGCGTCTTCGATGATGCTCCTGATCGACGACGACCGGCCGTCCAGCGCCACCGCCAGCTCGTGCGTGATCGTCTTGGCGTCCTTGGGCGGCACCGCGGCGAGCAGCTTGCCGACGCCCTCGAACAGCTTCTTGTAGTCGAGCGGCACCGTTGTCTTGGACAGCGGGATCACGTCGCCGGCCGCGAGGGACGGGCCGTTCACGCCGGTCGCGGGCGGCGACAGCTCGACGTACGGCTCGCCGATCGCGGACTTACGCCGTACCTCGGCCGTGCTGGCCTTCGGCAGCCGGATCTCCTTGTCGATGTCCAGCCCCACGATGATCTTGCCGGGCGCCAGCCGTACGTCGCCGACCTTGCCCACCCTCACACCGAGGTAGGCGACGTCGAAGCCGCGGATCAGGCCGGGGGAGGAGACGAACTCCGCCGACACCCGGTAGGGCTTGGTGATCGCGTCGAGCTTGATGATCGTGCTGAACGCCCAGACCGTCATCACGACGCCCAGGACGGCGAAGAAGCCGAGGTTCAGGTAGATGCGGCGGTTCCTCATCGCGGCGGCTCCAGGAGCAGGCGGAAGTCCTCGACCCGGTTGGGCAGCACGCCCGTCTTGCCGTCCGGCAGGAGCCCCTTGTGCTTGGGCAGCAGCAGGCCCTTCAGCCACACGTAGATGAGCACCTGGCCGTTGACCGTGATCGGCGGCGTGTCGATGAACGCCTGGAGCTTGGTCACCAGCGCCTTCAGGTCCTCCTTGCCGCGCAGCATCGAGGAGGTGATCGCGTCGAGCTCGCGCAGCAGCGTGCGCAGCCGGGCGGCGTGGCGCGGGTAGACCGTGAGGTTGGCCTCCTTGGCCAGGTCGGTCAGGGCGGTGATGGCCTTCTTCACGTGCTTGCGGCCGTGCGCGAGGCGAGCGGTGGCCGCCGCCAGCGTGCCGGGCAGCCGGTCCAGCTCCTTGCTGCCCCTGGCGAGCTGGTCGCCCAGCTTGGCCAGGGCGTCCACGGTGGTGGCGATGTCCTGGCGGGCCGCGGCGTAGGTGTCGGTCACCTCGGCCGTCTGCTTGATCAGCTTGTTGACGTCGGCGCCCTTGCCGGCGAACGCGGTCGAGGCGGCGTCGAGGATGGCGTTGACGTCCTGGGTGCCGAGCGCCTCGATGAGCGGCCCGGCCTTGGCGGTGACCTGCTCGATGTCCGGCTCGACCGAGGTGTCGGTGATCGTGGCGCCGTTCTTGAGGTACGGGCCCTTCGACAGGTCCTTGCCCGCAGGGGGCGTGAGCTGGACGTAGTTCTCGCCCAGCACCGAGGTCTTGGCCACGGTCGCGGTGCTGCCTTCGGGCACCGGGTGCTCCGACATGATCGACATGGTGACCCTGGCCTGGTAGCCCTGCAGCCGGATGCCGGTGACCGTGCCCACCCGCACGTCCGAGATCTGCACGCTGTGCCCGGTCACCAGGCTCTGTACGTCGTCGAAGGTGGCGTTGATCGTCAGGTCGCCGCCGGTGGCGCCGAGCGTCTGGAGCGAGCATGAGGCGGTGATGGCCAGCGCGAGCAGCCCCGACAGGACACGTGCCTTCATCGCGCCTTCTTTTCGTAGGGGCAGTTGCTGAGGCCGGCGGGCAGGCACGGCACCTTGCCGAGGTTCAGGGCGTCGAACAGCGGGGTCAACCAGGCCCTGGTCATCGCGTTGAGCACCACGCGGATCTTCAGCACGTGCTGCTTCTTGTCCCACGAGTCGATCAGGATGTCGGCGAAGTCCGCCGCGCCCTTGACCGCCTGGGCCATCGACGCGCTGTTCGCCCGGACCGTCAGCACCAGCTCGGCCAGCGTGCCGGCGGCCTGCGGGAGGCGTTCGGAATAGGCTTCGATGATCACGTCGCCGCGGCGGACGAAGTCGGCCATGCCGGAGATGAACGTGCGCAGCCGCCGCCGCTCCTCGGCCAGGATGGCGCTGGCCTCGGCGAAGGAGTCGATCGCGCCCGTCACCTGGTCCTGCCGCTTGTTGAGGCTGGTGGCCAGCTTGTTCAGGCCCTTGGCCAGGTCGATGAGCTGCTGGTCCTGCTTGGCCAGCGTGTCGGTGAGGTGCGCGGTGTCGGCGATCGCGTTGTTGACCGTCTTGCCGCGGCCCCTGACGCTGTCGGCGAGGTTGCCCGCGACGTCGCCCAGCTTGTCGGAGTCCAGCGCGTCGGTCAGCTTGGTGAACGCGTCGAGCGCGTCGTCGATCTCCACCGGCAGGTCGGTGCGCTCCAGCGGGATGGTGGCGCCGGAGGCGATCCGCTGGTCGCCGGGCTTCCACGGCGGGTAGAGCACCACGTTCCGCTCGCCCAGCGTGTTCTGCGGCGCGACCACGGCCTTGACGTTGGCGGGCAGCGGCACCTCACGGTCCACCGACAGCTCGACGCGTACCTTGTCACCGTCGATCCGGATGCTCGTCACGTATCCGGCGTCGAGCCCCATCACCTTCACCCGCGCCTGCTCGTACAGTGACGGCGCCTTGCTGAAGATCGCGGTCAGCCGGTACGGCTCCGCGCCGAGCAGCGTGCACCCGCCGCTGCCCGCCAGCAGCGTCACGGCCAGCAGGACCGCCAGTAAGCGGGTCATCTGTCGTTCTTCCTGTCTTTGGCGATGGCGCCGAGCACCTCCGGGTCGATGGGGCCCAGGCCCGTGGCTATGGCCTCGAGCCACGGGCCTTGGCCGCCCATCGTGGACAGCCCGGAGAACGTCGGGCCGGCCCACGCCAGGAGCGCGTTGAACTCCTTGTTGCCGCTGTTCAGCTTGGTGGTGATCGCGCCGGTGTCGTCGAGGACCCGGACCAGCGTCCCCTCGTGTTCGTTGATCAGCCGGGTGGTGCTCTGGACGAGGTCGCTGCCGTCGCCGAGCAGCGTGCGCAGCTCGTTGCGGCGCGAGCGCAGCTCGTCCAGCATGACCTCGATGGCGTCGATGAGGCGGGCGAGTTGCTTGTCCTTGCGCTCCAGGACATTCATGATCTTGGTGCCGTTGTCGAGGAGCTTCTGCAACTGCGGTTCGCTCTCGCTGATGGTGTCGGACAGGTCGCCGATGTTCTTCAGCAGCTTGGTGATCCGGCCGCGCTTGCTGGTGTCGATCTTGCCCAGCTCGGTCAGCAGGTCGTCCACGGCCTTGGTGTCGAGCTTCTGGACCAGGTGGGTGGCGTCCTTGATGGCGTCGTTGATCAGCGTGGGGACGCCCGTGCGCGTCACCGGGATCCGCCGCTGCGCCTCGGGGAGCTGGTCGATGTACGGGGCGGCGACGGGGCCGGACAGCTTGACGTACCGGCCGCCGAGCAGGTTGGACAGCGTGATGTCGGCCCGGGTGGCGCGGCCGAGCCGTACGTCGGTGTCGACCTTCCAGGTGACGACCACGTTGCCCTGGCCGTAGTCGGGCCGCACCTCGGTGACCTTGCCGACGCGTACGCCCGCGACGCGCACGTCGTTGCCGGTGCGCAGGCCGCCGGAGTCCACGAACGTGCCGGACATGTAGTAGCCGCCTTCGAGCAGCCCGAGGTTGCCGACCAGGAAGGTGGCCACGAGGACCGCGCCGAGCACCGCCAGCGAGACCAGGCCGACGACGATCTTGTTGCGGTCGCGGAAGGATTTGAGCGCCATCACTCACCGACCATGAGCTTCTGCAGGTCTTTCGAGCTCTGGATCCGCGTGCTGCCGCGCAGCGGGGGCGGCGTCTTCATCGGGTACGGGCAGGGAGCGGCGCTCAGTGCCAGGCAGGGGACCGCGGTGATGAAGTAGTGGCCGCGATCGACGCTGGAGTAGGCGCGGGCGAACAGCGGCTGGAACGTGCTGATCGTCTTGTCGATCTCGCCCACGTGCCGCCTGATGCCGCCGGTCAGGCCGGACAGGTGGTCGACCAGCGCGCCCAGCTCGTCGGCGTTCTTGCCGAGCACCTCGTTGGAGGTATGGACGGTGGTCGAGAGCCGCACGATCGAGTCGTCGATCAGCTTACGGTTGGCGGCGAACGCCTCGGAGAGTGTGACCAGGTTGTCGACGAGCTGCTCGATCTGCTGGTCGCGCTGGGCGACCACGCCGGTGACGGTGGCGTAGTCCTTCAGCAGCCCCTGGATCGTCCGCTTGCGCTCGTTGATCGTGCCGGTGATGGCGTTGACGTTGTCGAGCAGCCGCGGGATGTTCTTGTCGTTGCCCTTCAGGGACTTGGCGGCGGCGGTGAGCAGCTGGTTGATCTGGTCCGGGTCCAGGCTGCGGGTCAGCGGGCCGAGGTCGCTCACCAGCGCGCCGATGTCGACCACGGACGAGGTGCGGATCACCCGCGAGCCGGGGGCGAGCCGGCCGGGCGCGGTGCCGGGGAGCAGGTAGACGACCCGCTGGCCGACCGCGTTGCGCCACCTGATCGCGGCCTCGGTGTCCGACGGCACCCGGACGGCGTCCTGGACCTCCATGGTGACCTCGGCGCGGCCGTTCACCACCTTGATCGTGTCGACCTGGCCCACGGGCGCCCCGGCGATCTTCACCTGGTCGCCCTCCGTCAGCCCCGACACATCATCAAATGTCGCGGTAAGGCGGTATCCGCTGCCGGTGCTGACCCGGGCGATCTGTACGGCGATCAGCACGACGAGCGTCAGCGTCACGCCGACGAACAGGACGACGCGCAGCAGCGTCCACCGGCGGGCCACCCGTTCCCTGGACAGCGCCACGTCAGTCCCTCCCGTCGGTCGGGCCGCAGGAGCCGACGACGAGCTCGCAGATGTCGGTCGAGACGAACGCCTCCACCTGCAGCTGGCGGGTGTTGCCGGGGCCCGGCGCCTCGATCAGCTTGTTCAGCAGGTCGACCAGCCGGTTCAGGCCGCGTACGCCGTCACCGGCCAGGCCGAGCTGGGCGTAGATGAGCGCGGCCACCCGCTCGCCCGAGTGGACGCCCGCCCGCAGGTCCTGCCGGTGCTTGCGCAGGCCGTGCGCGGCCAGGTCGGAGACCGAGGTGACCTCCTGGAGCAGGACCCGCACCTTGTCGGCCCGTTCCAGCAGGTCGGGGGTGATGACGTTGACGTCGGAGGAGATCGACACCAGTTCGTCGCCCTTGTCCGACAGCGCGGTGGACAGCCCGGCCGCGTCGTGCAGGAACTGCCTGGCCCGCGCGCGCTGCCGGTGCGCGACGCCGACGACCGTGCCCGCGTCGTCGATGAGCTCGCGCAGCCGCGTCCCCTCGCCGTCGAGCCCCTGGGCCAGCGTGTGCACGATGACGGTGACCTCACGCGGGTCGACGGCGTTCAGGCCGCGGTAGGCGGCGCCGAGCGTGTCGGACAGGTCGAGCGGCTCCTCGGTCGTGGTGATGACCGCCCCGCTCGCCAGGTAGGGGCCGGTGGTCTCGCCCGCGCCGAGCTTGAGGTCGACGAACTTGGGCCCGAACACCGACGACGGCTCGACGGCCGCGACGGTGGTGCCCGGCAGCCGGACGCCGGGCTCGATGGCCATGCTCACCACGGCCTTGCCCTTGGCGTCGAGCGACACCTTCGTCACGTCGCCGACCGTGATGCCGCGGATCTTGACGGGGGACTGGGTGTCCAGGCCCTGACCGGCCCGGTCGAACACGGCGTCGATCCTGGTGCCGCTGATCTCGGACGCGGTGCGTACGATGAAGATCGTCGTCGCCGCGAGCACCAGGATGAGCGCGAGCGCGATGCCCGCGCGCACCGGCAGGGAGAACCCGTCGCGTCCCATCGCTCACCCCGTCAGCTTCACGCTGCCGCCGTTACCCCAGAACAGGAACGACAGCAGCAGGTTGAGCAGGACGATCGTGACGATCGACTGACGGATCGCGCGCCCCGCCGCCACCCCCACGCCCACCGGGCCGCCGGTGGCGTAGAAGCCGTAGTAGCAGTGGATGACGACGACGGTGAAGGCGAAGATGGCCACCTTGGTGACGCTGAACACGATGTCGCTGACCGGCAGGTACAGGTAGAAGTAGTAGTCGTAGACGCCCGGCGCCAGCCCGAACAGGACCGTGCTCATCAGCCGGGTGGCGAAGAAACTGGCGAACAGCGCGATCAGGTAGATCGGCACCAGCGCCAGCAGCGCCGCGACCACCCGGGTGCAGATCAGGTAGGTGAAGGCGTTGATGCCCATCACCTCCAGCGCGTCGATCTCCTCGGAGATCCGCATCGCGCCGAGTTCGGCGGTGAACGACGAGCCGACCTGCGCGGCCAGCGCGGTCGCGGCGATGATCGGGGTGATCTCGCGTACGTTGGCGAAGCTGCCGACCAGGCCCATGAACGACTCGGCGCCGATCGCCGCCAGCCCCTGGTAGCCCTGCAGGCCCACGGTCGCACCGACGACGAAGGCCATCGTGAACACCACGAAGATCATGCCGCCGCCGATGACGGTCGCGCCGACGCCCACCACCACGTCGCTGACCTGACGGGTGACGACCTTGAAGTATTTCAGCCGGAGGATCACGTCGCGGACCGAGTAGAACAGCACCTTCCACACGAACAGCGGCCAGTTGGCCAGGGTCGCGAACCGCTCCGCCCATTCGCGCCCGGTGACGGCGGCCCTGAGGCCGGCCGTACGCGTGACCATCACAGCGCCTTCGGCGGGTAGGCGAGGAAGTAGACCGCGGAGATCACGTAGTTGAACGCGAACACCAGCATGAACGTGACCACCGTCGACTGGTTGACCGCGCGGCCCACGCCGACGGGGCTGGTGGCGCAGGTCATGCCCTTGTAGCAGGCGACGGCCGCGGCGATGAAGCCGAAGATCCACGCTTTGAACAGGGTCACGTAGAGGTCGGAGCTCACCACGAGGGACAGCGCGCCGTCGAAGTACGCGCCGGAGGTCACGCCCTGTACGACCACGTTGAAGAAGTAGCCGCCGCTGGCCCCGGCCAGGATGACCAGCGGGCACAGGCAGACCGCGACCGTGCTGGCCGCCCACATGCGCGGCGTGACCAGGCGGTGGATCGGATTGACCGACATCACCTCCATGGCGCTCAGCTCGTCACGGATGTGCCGCGCGCCGATGTCGGAGGTCATCGCGCTGCCGCCGGCCCCGGCGATCAGCAGGGCGCTGGCCAGCGGCGCCACCTCCCGGATGAGCCCGACGAACACGGCGCTCCCGGTGGCGGACGCCGCGCCGAGCTGCCAGGCCAGGTCGCCCACCTGCAACGCCACGGTCGCGCCGAGGGGTAACGAGACGAGCAGCACCGGCACACTGGTCACCCGGGCCAGGAACCAGCACTGGTCGACGAACTCCCACCACCAGCTCCGGACGTCCCAGCTACGGCGCAATCCCTCCAGGACGATGACGAAGAGGTCGCCTACCTGGCCCAGCACGGACACGGCCTTGCGGCCCACGTATCCGGACAACTGACCACCTCGTAACCAGCCGACTACGGAGCAGTAACCCTACTGACGGGCTGTCTAGTAAGTCGATGCTTTCGCTGGAATTTGAGGAAAAGGTATGAGACCCAGGTCACATGTTGTCAGCTCGCTACGAAATGTGATCGCTTCGTAGCCGTTCAGCCCAGCAGAGTGGCCATCCACGATTCGACGTCGGCGGGGTGGCGGGGGAGGGCGGCGGACATCAGGCGGGCGCCGTCGGCGGTGATCACCAGGTCGTCCTCGATCCGGATGCCCAGCCCCCGGAACTCCGCCGGCAGCGTGAGATCGTCGGGCTGCAGGTAGAGGCCAGGCTCGACGGTGAGCACCTGGCCTTCCTCCAGCACGCCGTCCAGGTAGACCTCGGATCGCGCGCGGGCGCAGTCGTGCACGTCCAGGCCGAGCATGTGGCCGCTGCTGCACAGCGTGTAGCGCCGGTACAGGCCCGACTCCATCAGCGCGTCCGGCGAGTCGCGCAGCAGGCCCCAGTCGTGCAGGCCCTCGCTGATGACGCGCATCGCCGCCAGGTGGAAGTCGCGGAAGCGGGCGCCGGGCTTGAGGGCGGCGATCCCCGCCGTCTGCGCCTCGTACACCAGCTCGTACGCCTGCCGCTGCACCGGGCTGAAGCGGCCGGACAGGGGCAGCGTGCGGGTGACGTCGGCCGTGTAGAGGGTGTCGGACTCGACGCCCGCGTCGAGCAGCAGGAGGTCGTCGGCGTCGAGGCGGCCGTCGTTGCGGATCCAGTGGAGCACGCACGCGTGCGCGCCGGAGGCGACGATGCTGGGGTAGCCGACCGCGTTGCCCTCCAGGCGCGAACGGAGCCCGAACACGCCCTCCAGGTAGCGCTCGCCCCGCGGGTGCCCGAGTGCGGCGGGCAGCGCGCGTACGACGTCCTCGAAGCCGCGCGCGGTGGCGTCGACCGCCGACTGCAGCTCGCCGATCTCCCACTCGTCCTTGATCAGTCGCAGCTCCGCCAGGAAGCTCTCGAACTCCGCGTCGCCCGGCAGCAGCGCGTCGACCGCCGCGTCCACCCCGCCCAGTACCCTGGCGGGCCCCTTCAGCGACAGGTCGCGGATGTGGGCGCAGCCGATCTGGTAGAGCTCGGCGGCCTCCGCCAGGTCGGGCCGCCGGCCCACCCAGAACTCGCCATAACGCCTGTCGCGGTAGAACTCCTCGCCGTCCTCGCGCGGCGAGCGCGGCCTGAGGTACAGCGTGGCCTCGCCCGACGGCTCGATGACGAGCACGTCACCCGGCTCACCCGCGCCCGTCAGATAGGAGAACGCGCTGTGCGGCCGGAACGGGTAGTCGCTGTCGTTGCTGCGCACCTTCAGCGTCCCCGACGGCACGACGAGCCGCTCGCCGGGGAAGCGGGCGGCGAGCGCGGCGCGGCGCCGGGCCGCCCAGGGCGCGATCGGCAGCGCCGCCACGTCGGTGCGCCGGGTGTCGGCCCAGCCCGTCCGCATGAACGCGGCGAGTTCCGCGGTGATGGGCAGATCGTGGCTGCCGGTATTGAGCGGCTCTGTCATGACGCATCCTGTTTCACAAGGTCCGTTTACGGCATGCAGCCTACGGGAATGCTTGACGGCCTCCCTACCTGCTTGCTTGCCTGAAAGTGAGGCGGGCGGGGCGCATAACCGGAGCCCGCTCGGGGTAACTGCTCGGGATAACTGAGAGCCGAGGTGGTTCAGATGCTCATCGGGACGATTCTGCGCGGCAAGGGAAGCGATGTGACGACCGTGACGCCGGAAGCCACGGTCCGCGAGCTGCTGGCCAAGCTCGCCGAGCGCAACATCGGCGCTGTGGTCGTCTCCGCCGACGGCACGACGATCACCGGCATCGTGTCGGAGCGCGACGTGGTCCGGCGCCTGCACGACCGCGGCGCGGCCGTGCTCGACCAGCCGGTCTCCGCGATCATGACCTCTGAGGTACGCACGGTCGGCCCGCACGACAACGTCGACGAGCTGCGCCGGACCATGACCACGCACCGCTTCCGCCACATGCCCGTGGTCGAGGACGGGCGGCTGGTCGGCATCGTGAGCATCGGTGACGTGGTCAAGAGCGCGATCGAGGAGCTGGAGACGGAGAAGGCGTCGCTGGTCGACTACCTCCACCGTTGACACGGGTGGGACGCTGGTGCCCGTGATGTACGGGCCTCCTCCCGAATACCAGTCGGCTCCTGAATATCCTCGGGCGACGAAAAGTCCGCCGATCATCCTGCTCGTCTCCGGGCTGACCTGCGTGCTGGGGTTCCTGCTCGGGTTCTTCGTCGGGCTGGGCTCGGGGGAGACGACGGACTCGTCCGCTGCCGCGCCCCAGGTGACGGTGACGATCGAGGAGTCGACCCCGCCGGCCGACCAGCAGACAGCCCAGCCCGACTCGACCGCGTCCAGTCCGGCCGACCTGGGCCCGACGGGCTCGGCTCCGACGGGCTCGGACCCGGCCGGCTCGGCTCCGACAGGCTCGGCTCCGACAGGCTCGGCTCCGACGGGCTCGGCTCCGACGGGCTTGGGCCCAACCGCGTCGAGTCCGGCTGGTTCGGGTCCGACCGCGTCCGCGCCGGTCGGCTCGTCCGCTCCGCCGGGCGGACTCGCCGCCACGCGGACGCTCATCGTGGGCGTGGACATCCAGCCCGGCAACTACCGTACGACGGGTCCCGTGTCGGGCGCGGCCAAGTGCTACTGGGCCCGGATGAAGAGCGCGTCGGCCCAGGTCAGCGATGTGATCTCGGCCGGGATGCCCGCGGGCCCCGCCACCGTGACGATCATGGCCACCGACAAGGCGTTCCAGACGGCCGGCTGCGCCGAATGGACCAAAGCTTGAGATGTTCGGCCGATATAGAACAATGCAGCCAGCCCATCAAGGAGGATGACATGTCGATCTTGCGGAGCCTGGTGGAGAGCCTGCGCGGTGGCGCCATCGAGGTGGTCGATCTCACCTCGCCGCTGTCGCCCGAGACACCGATCCTCCAGTTGCCCGAGCCGTTCGGCAACACGATCCCGTTCCGGCTGGAGGAGATCAGCCGCTACGACGACCGTGGCCCCGCCTGGTACTGGAACGACATCCACACCGGCGAGCACACCGGCACCCACTTCGACGCGCCGATCCACTGGGTGACCGGCCGCGACGGCCAGGACGTCTCCCAGGTGCCCGTGTCGAGCCTGCTGGCGCCCGCCGTCGTGCTCGACCTGTCGGCGGAGGCGGAGAAGGACCCCGACTTCCTGCTCCAGATCGACCACGTCAAGGAGTGGGAGCGGGTCAACGGCCCGCTGCCCGACGGCGGCTGGCTCCTCTACCGCACCGGCTGGGACGCCAGGTCCGCCGACCAGGCCGCCTTCCTGAACGCCAACGAGACCGGCCCGCACACCCCCGGCATCTCGGTTGAATGCGCCAGTTGGCTGGCCGACGAGACGCCCATCCTCGGGCTCGGCGTCGAGACCGTCGGCACCGACGCGGGCGCCGCCCACTCCTTCGACCCGGCCTTCCCCTGCCACTCGTTCCTGCTGGGGGCGGGTAAGTACGGCCTGACCCAGCTACGCAACCTCGACCGCCTGCCGGTCACCGGCGCCGTCGTCCTGGCCCCGCCGCTGCCGATCGTGGGCGGATCAGGCAGCCCGGTGAGGGTGCTCGCCCTGGTCGAGAGATGATCGTCGCCGAGGCTGTCGGGCGGGTGCTGGCCGAGGTCGGGGCCGACACCGCGTTCGGCGTGGTGGGCAGCGGCAACTTCCACGTCACCAACGCCCTCGTGGAGCACGGCGTACGCTTCGTCGCCGCCCGTCACGAGGGCGGGGCCGCCACCATGGCCGACGCGTACGCCAGGATGAGCGGCAAGGTCGGGATCGTCTCCGTCCACCAGGGCCCCGGCCTCACCAACGCCATGACCGGGATCGCCGAGGCGGCCAAGAGCCGTACTCCGATGATCGTGCTCACCGGCGAGGCGACGGACGTACGTTCCAACTTCCATGTCGACCAGGACGCGCTGGCGGCGGCGGTCGGCGCGGTGCCCCTCCGCGTCACCGCGGCCGGCGGGGCGGTCGAGGACACGCTGTCGGCCTACCGCACGGCCGTCCGCGAGCGGCGCACGGTGGTGCTCAACCTGCCGCTCGACGTGCAGCAGGAGACCGTCCCGTGGCGCGGCCTCATCGGCGAGTCCCTCGTGGTGGCCGGCGCCGTCGACCCGGCCTTCAGTACGCCTCCGGCCGCGGAGATCGACGCGCTGGCCAGGCTACTGGCGAAGGCGCGGCGGCCGGTGTTCATCGCCGGGCGCGGGGCCCGGCACGCCAGGGCCGAACTGGAAGAGCTGGCCGCCGCCACCGGCGCGCTGCTCGCGACCTCCGCGGTCGCCAAGGGCCTGTTCCGTGGCAGCCCGTGGGATCTGGACGTGAGCGGTGGTTTCGCCACGCCCCTGGCCGCCGAGCTGATCCGCGACGCCGACCTCGTCGTGGGATGGGGCTGCGCGCTCAACATGTGGACCACCCGCCACGGCCGGTTGATCGGCGAGCACACCACGCTCGTCCAGGTGGATGTCGACCAGAGCGCGCTGGGCGTCCACCGGCCGGTCGGCCTCGGCCTGGTCGGCGACACGGCCGCCACGGCCCGTACGACCTTGCACGCCCTCGAATCCACGGCCGCCACGGCCCTGCACGCCCTCGAATCCACGGGCGGCCCTGAGCGCGGCTACCGGTCGGCGGAGGTCGCCGGGCGGATCCGGGCCGAGGGCAGGTGGCAGGCGGTGCGCTACGACGACGAGGGCGGCGACGGGCGGATCGACCCCAGGACGCTCACGATCGGGCTGGACGAACTGCTGCCCGCCGAGCGGATCGTGGCCGTCGACTCCGGCAACTTCATGGGCTACCCGGCCATGTTCCTCGACGTGCCCGACGAGCGGGGGTTCTGCTTCACGCAGGCGTTCCAGTCGATCGGGCTGGGGCTGGCGACCGCGATCGGCGCCGCGCTCGCCCGGCCCGACCGGCTGCCGGTGGCCGCGCTGGGTGACGGCGGGGCGCTGATGGGCATCGCCGAGTTCGAGACCGTCGTACGGCTCGGCCTGCCGATGGTGATCGTGGTCTACGACGATGAGGCGTACGGCGCCGAGGTCCACCACTTCGGGCCGCACGGGCACCCGCTCGGCACCGTCACGTTCCCGGCGGCCGACTTCGCCGCGATCGCCACCGGCTACGGCTTCGCGGCCGTGACGGTCACCGGGCCCGGTGACCTGGCCGGGGTGGCCGAGTGGCTGAAAGGCCCCAGGGACCGGCCGCTGCTGGTCCACGCCAAGGTCACCAGGGAGCGCGGCTCGTGGTGGCTGGAGGAGGCGTTCAAGGGCCACTGAGCTTGCGCGGCTCGTGGGGGCCAGGGGAGGCGTTCAAGGGCCACTGAGCTTGCGGAAGTCGCGGGCCTCCTCGGCGGCCGCGAGAACGGCGGCCAAGGGCGCGCCCGCGCTCGCCGTGACGGCCGCCGCGATCGCCCCCTCCACGAACGGCACGTCGGCCACCACCACCCGCCCCGGCTCCTCCAGCAGCCGGGCCGTCAGCACCGAGCTGCCCAGGTCGGGCACGAGCACCACGCCATCACCCCGGTCGACCGCCGCCAGCGCCTTCTCGATCAGGTCGAGACTCGTGCCCAACCCGCCGTCCTCGGTGCCACCCGCCGCAGCCACCCGGGCACTCGGCCCGGCGATGCCACGGACCAGCGCGGCCGCCTCCGCCGCGAGCCCGGCGCTGTGCGCGACCAGCACGATGCCCACCATCACGAGGCCGCGGCTGCGACGGTGGCCAGGGAGGCGACGATGAGGGCCGACGACGCTGCTCCCGGATCCTCGTGCCCGATGCTGCGCTCACCCAGGTAACTGGCCCGGCCCTTGCGGGCCCGCAGCGGGATCGTGGTCCGTGCGCCCTCCTCGGCCGCGCGCGCCGCCAGCTCGAACGCCTCTCGCACCCCCACCCCATCCCGTACGGCCAGCGCCAGGGTCCGCGCCGCCGGAACCAGCGCGTCCACCATGGTCTTGTCGCCCGGCACGGCCTTCCCGAGCTGCTCGACCGCCACCACCCCGGCGTCGAACGCCGCCGCGAACCCGGCCAGCGTCACCGGCGCCTCCACCGCCTTGCCCATCGCCCGGAACGCCGAGCCGTACAGCGGCCCGGAAGCCCCGCCGACGCGGCGGATCAGCGTCGTTCCGGCGGACAGCAGCGCCTGGCCGGGTGAGGTCGGCGGCGAGTCGGTCAGCGCCTTGCTCACTTCGGTGAAGCCGCGGTCGAGGTTCGTGCCGTGGTCGGCGTCGCCGATCGCCGCGTCGAGCGCGGTCAGCCGCTCACGCTGGAGCCTGACCTGCTTGGCGATGTCGTCGAACCAGGCGACGAAGAAGGCCGTGGTCAACACGCCACCGTCCGCGAAGCCGCCGTCCGCTGAGCCCGTGTCCACGGAGTCGCCACCCACCGAGTCGCCGTTCACGGAGTCGGGGTCCATCGAGGTGCTCATCAGCGCCCCCAGCGCAGCCCCGGCGTCTCGACCGGCGCGTCCCACAGGCGCGTCAGCGTGTCGTCGAGCCGGCAGATCGTCACGGAGAAGCCCTGCATGTCCAGGCTCGTCACGTAGTTGCCCACCAGGGACCGCGTCACACGCGCCCCTTTGCCGTGGATGAAGGCACTCACTTCGGCGAACGTCACGTACAGCTCCATCAGCGGCGTGCCGCCCATGCCGTTCAGCATGACCAGCAGGTCGCCCTCCACTGGCAGGTCACCGTTGATCGCGTCCATGGCCACCTCGGCCAGTTCGCGGGCCGAGGCCAGTGGCGCCCGGCTCCGGCCGGGCTCGCCGTGGATGCCGATGCCCAACTCCACCTGCGTGTCCGGCAGGTCGAACGTCGGTTTGCCCGCCGCGGGCGTCGTACATGAGGTGAGCGCGATGCCGAACGAGCGGCTGCGCTCGTTCACCTCCGCCGCCATGCCCGCCACCTCCCTCAGCGGCGCGCCCTCCTCGGCCAGCGCTCCGGCGATCTTCTCGACGAACAGCGTCGCGCCGGTGCCCCGGCGGCCCGCCGTGTAGAGGGAGTCCTGGACGGCCACGTCGTCGTTCACGAGCACGCCGGCGACCTGGACGTCCTCGCACAGCTCGGCGGCCATCTCGAAGTTCAGCACGTCGCCGGTGTAGTTCTTGACGATGTGCAGTACGCCCGCGCCACCGTCGACGGCCTCGGTGGCGTTGATGATCTGGTCGGGCACGGGCGAGGTGAAGATCTCGCCCGGGCAGGCCGCGTCGAGCATGCCGTACCCGACGAACCCGGCATGCAGCGGCTCGTGCCCCGAGCCGCCGCCGGACACCAGCCCGACCTTGCCCGCCCGCGGCCCCGACGCGCGGTAGACGACCCGGTCGCGGACGCGCAGCGACGGGTGCGCCGCCGCCATCCCGGCCAGCGCGTCGTCGACCGCGGATTCGGCCGAGTTGATGAGCTTCTTCATGATGAGAAACATCTGCCCGTTTCCCTGTAAGGACAAGCGTCTTAGCGTGGTCAGGGTGGAACTCGTCTACAGCCCCTACGACGCCGCCGTGAACGAAGATCCGTACCCCGTGTACGCCCGAATGCGGCGCGAAGCGCCCATTTACCACAATCCCGAGCTGAACTTCTGGGCACTGTCGCGCTACGACGACGTGGCCGCCGCGCTCGTCGACAGCGCCCGTTACTCCAGTGACCACGGTCCGGTGCTCGACAGCGGGGTCTGGGGGCCGAAGGCGCGCACGATGCTGTCGTTCGTGGCCACTGACCCGCCCGACCACACCCGCATGCGGTCGGTCATCGCCCGTGGCTTCACCATGCGCCGCGTCGCCGCCCTCGAGTCGATGATCAGAGGGCTCGCCCGCGGCTATGTCGAGGAGGGCCTGGAGAAGGGCACGTTCGACTTCGCCAGGGACCTGTCGGCCAAGCTGCCGCTCGACGTGATCTCCGAGCTGATGGGCGTGCCGCCGTCCGACCGGGCCGAGGTGCGGGAGCGCAACAACGGGCTGCTCCGGTATCACCCGGGGAGCGAGCCGTCCGAGGAGGGCCTGCGCAATCTCTTCTCGCTGGGCGGCTACTACGCCTCGATCATCGCCGAGCGGCGCAAGGCGCCGCGGGACGACCTGGTCTCCGTGCTCGTCGCGGACGACGGGCTGACCGACGAGGAGATCGTGCCGTTCATGCTCCTGCTGGTCGGGGCCGGCTCGGAGACCACCACCCACCTGCTCAACGCCGCCTGGTACTGGGCCTGGCGCAACCCGGAGCAGCGCGCCGCCGCCTTCGGCGGGGCGATCGCGCCGTGGATGGAGGAGTCGTTACGTTACGACACGCCCGCGCAGGGGGCGGCGCGGCGGCTCACCGAGGACACGGTCCTGCACGGCGTCGACCTGCCGGCGGGGACGCGGATGTGGCTGCTGGTCGGGTCGGCCAACCGCGACGAGAGCGTCTTCCCCGACCCCGACGCCTACGATCTGGGCCGCGACACCTCGAAGTTGATCAGCTTCGGCGCGGGCCGCCACTACTGCCTCGGCGCGGCGCTGGCCAGGATGGAGGCCCGGGTGGCGCTGGAGGAGCTGACGGGGCTGATCGCGCCCGGCTACGAGATCGACGCCGCGGGCATCAGGCGCACCAGGCACGGGAACGTGCGGGGCATGCTCAACCTCCCGACTACCGTCCGACCGGCCTGAATAGGCTACCTTCTGGTCATGGCTGAGATCGTGTACCCGCCGGTGATCGCCGCCGCGCGGACCCTCTTTCGCGTGCTCGACTACCGCTTCCACATGGAAGGGACCGAGCATGTGCCGCGGACCGGCGGAGCGGTGCTGGTCAGCAATCACATCAGCTATCTCGACTTCATCTTCGCCGGGTTCGGCGCGCTGCCGTCCAAGCGGCTGGTGCGGTTCATGGCCAAGCAGGATGTGTTCGACCACCGCATTTCGGGCCCGCTGATGCGTGGCATGCACCACATCCCGGTCGACCGGGGCGCGGGCGCGGGGTCCTACGCGACGGCGCTGCGCATGCTGAAGGCGGGGGAGGTGGTGGGCGTCTTCGCCGAGGCGACGATCAGCCGATCGTTCACGGTCAAGGAGATCAAGAACGGCGCCATCCGCATGGCCCAGGCGACCAAGGTCCCGGTCATCCCGATGGCGCTGTGGGGGAGTCAGCGGATCTGGACCAAGGGCCGGTCCAAGCAGCTCACCCTGCGGCACGTGCCCATCACGATCCTGGTGGGGGAGCCCATCCACCCCAAGCGCGGCGAGGACGTCAACCAGCACGCCGCCGACCTGCACGCGCGGATGTCGGAGCTGGTGGACCGGGCTCAGCGCACCTACCCGGAGATCCCGCCGGGCGTGTGGTGGCAGCCCCGCCACCTCGGCGGCACGGCTCCCACGCCGGAGGAGGCCGCCGCCATGGACGCCGCCGAGGCGGAGGCCCGCGCCAAGCGGGGCGAAGAGGAATAGCGACCGGCCGACCGGCCGCGGGCGAGTAGCGGCCGGTCAGGTGGCTGCCGGGCGATCAGATAACGCGGCGGCCGGTCAGATCGCCGCAGGGTAGCTGCTGGCGCGCATGCCCGCCAGCAGTCCGGCGGTCTGCTCGGGCGTGAAGCGGCGCACCGGGTCGTGGGACAGCAGACCCTCGATGAGCGGCCGCATCACTCCGGCCCGGCGCGGCGGCGGGTAGCCGCCGCTCCTGGCCATGCCGAGCACCGTGGCCGCGTCCTGCCCGGGGTAGGGCGGCTGGCCCTCGATGGCGCTGTAGAGCGTGGCGCCGAACGACCACATGTCGGCCTCCTTGCTGGCCGGGCCGCCGTGTAACCGCTCGGGGGCCATGAACGCGGGCGTGCCGCGCAGCCGCCGGGACGTGGTCATCCGGATGTCGCCCTCGACCGTGGCGATGCCGAAGTCGGTCAGCACCACGCGGTCGCCGGTGAGCATCACGTTGGCGGGCTTCACGTCACGGTGCAGCACCCCGGCCTGATGCGCGGTGCGCAGCGCGGCGAGCAGGTGCACGCCGATCGCCGCCACCGACTGCGCGGGCAGTGTCCCCACCTGAGAGAGCAGTTGGTGGAGTGAGAGGCCGTCGAGGTACTCCATCACGATCCAGAGTTTGCCGCCCTCTTCGATGAGGTCGTGGACCGTGACGATGTTGGGGTGGGTGAGCCCAGCGGCCATCCGCGCTTCACGGAGAACCCGGCGGCGGACCATCTCGGCCTCGCCGCTGAGGGTCAGCTCCTTGAGCGCCACCTCACGATGGAGAAGCTGGTCAAAGGCCCGCCAGACGACTCCCATACCTCCACGACCGGCCTCCTCATTGAGGAGGTACCGTCCGCCGATCTCCCGCATGCCATCCCCTCATTGCTCGGGGTAATCATGTCATCTCGGGGTAGGCCAAAGTGTGACTAACGTGATCTGAATGTGTCGAGAACGGAAGGTGCGCTGGTCAAGGGGTGAGAAATTCGATCGTGTAAGGCGCGCCACACAAGCCCCACGGCCACCAAGCAGACCCCCGCGGCGCCCGCGAGCACGACGGTCAACCCGGTCAGTTCGGCCACCACCCCGCCGAGAGCGGCCCCCACCGGCATGCCGCCCATGCCGATCAGCCGGTAGGCCGAATTGACCCGGCCGAGCAGTTCGGCCGGGATCAGCCGCTGCCGCGTGGAGACGACCAGCACGTTCGCGACGGCCCCGGTGACACCCCACACGACGCCGGTCGGGTACATCAGCCAGGCGACGGGCCAGAACACCGGCACGAGGTACAGCAGGGCGCTCACCAGCCAGGCGCCGACCAGCGTCCGGCCCTCCCCGAACAGCCCGGAGACCCGCTCCGAGACGATCGACCCGGCCACAGCGCCGACGGCCAGCGCGGTCATCATCAGGCCGTACCCGCTGGGCGACAGCCCGATCCGCGAGCCGTCCCCGACGGCCCACAGCACGAACACCCCGAAGTAGGCGGCGCTGGCGAAGTTCAGCATCCCGGCCGAGACGGCCAGCGTCCGCAGGAACCGCTGGGACCAGAGATAGCGCTGAGCCTCCACGATGTCGCGCAGCAGGGACCGCCTGGGGCCCCGCGCGGCGGGTGTCCGGAAGGAGCCCCTCATGCCGAGCAGGAGCAGGCCCGCGGCGCCGTACAGGAGGGCGGGGCCGCCGACGACGGCGGCGGGCAGCAGCGTGACCACGAGGCCCGCGATCGGCGCGCCGGCGAACTCGTTGCCGATCATCTGGGCGCTCTGCACCCGCCCGTTCGCCGCCGTGATGCGCTCGGGCGGCACCGCCATCGGCAGCACCGACTGCGCCGAGGTGTCGGCGAAGACCTCGGCCACGCCCGCCAGCAGGACGGCGGCCAGCACGACCCACAGGTTCAGCAGCCCGAGTAGGCCCAGCACGGCCGCCACCGCGAGCACGGCCGAACGGGCGAGGTTGGCCAGCACCATGATCCGCCTGCGGTCGAGCCGGTCCGCGATCGCGCCCGCGTGCAGGGCGAACAGCAACCACGGCAGCGTGGCGGCCGCCCCGGCCAGTGACACCAGCGTGGGGGACCGGGTCATGGACACGGCCAGGAGCGGCGCGCCGACCTTGAGCACACCGTCCGCCAGGTTCGAGAGCGCGGTCGAGGACAACAGGAAGCCGAACGATCGGCCGAGACGTTGCATGGCCCACTCCGATAGTGTGTAAGGGAAACTATGCACAGGTTTCTTTGCAAAGATAGGTGTGCACGCCCATGGAGAGCAAGCACTACTCCGCCAGGACGCTCGACGCGAACGCGCTGAAGTCGTTCGCGCACCCGCTGCGTCTGCGCATCTACGAGCTGCTCGACGAACACGGCCCGTCGACGGCGACCCGGCTGGCGGGCCTGCTCGGCCAGAACACCGGGGCGACCAGCTACCACCTGCGCGAGCTGGCCCGGCACGGCATGATCGAGACGGTGCCCGAGCTGGGCAAGGGCAAGGAGAAGTACTGGCGGATCGTGCCGGGCGGCTTCTCCTACGGCGCCCCCTCAGCCGACGCGCCGGCCGATCCCGAGGTGGCCGGCGCGTTCGCCTTCCTGCTCGACGACCTCGTCCGGCAGCGCGGCGCCGAGCTGACGCGCTGGCGCGAGGAGGAGGCCACGACCCCCGAGGAGTGGGTGCAGGCGAGCGGCCTCGGCCGCCGGTCGATGCGGCTCACCGTGGCCGAGACGCGGCAGATGCGCGACGAGGTGTTCGAGGTGCTGGAGAAGTATCGGGCGGTGGCCGATCGCCGGGAGGTCGAGTCTCCCGGCGCCCCGGATCCGGCGACCGGTCGCGTGGTGGTCCACTTCGACGTTCTGCCCGTGAGTGGCAAGGGCGCCTAGGGATATCCCTAGGTCCGGCCCTGTCGCGACGCCGCCGAGCTCCGCCTAGTGTCCTGCATCAGGCTTCCGTACTCCGTCCGCATGCCGGGCGCGGCGCCGCCGAGGGAGCGGGCGATGCTCGGCGGCGCCGTAGCCCTTGTCGTGTCGCAGACCTCCGAGTCCGCCGGACATGGACTCGGAACGGCGAACGCCCCCGTCCCGGGCTGGAGGGACGGGGGCGTTCGCCGTTTCCGGGGGCCGGGCTGGTCGATCAGCAACGGTTAGGTTAGCCTCACCTTAACGAAACGAGGTGGAGCTGAGGATGACCGAGCCCTTTCGCATGTTCGACGTACGCGTGAACCGGTTAGCACGCCTGAGCCCGTCGTTCCTGCGCGTGACGTTCGAGGGAGAGGACCTGCGCTTCTTCGCCGACAACGGGTTCGACCAGCGGATCAAGCTCATCCTGCCGGTCGACGGGCACGGGCTGGAGCACCTGCCGTCCGGCCCCGACTGGTTCCCGCGCTGGCGCGAGCTGCCCGACGAGCGGCGCAACCCGCTCCGTACCTACACCGCCCGCCTGGTACGCCCCGAGGCCCGCGAGGTGGACGTGGACGTGGTCCTGCACGACCACGGAGACGGCCCCGTGGCGCGCTGGGCGGCCGAGGTAGGGCCTGGCGACGTCGCGGTGCTGCTCGGCCCCGATGCCCGGCACGCCGGGCCGCACGGAGGCCTGGAGTTCCACCCGCCCGCCGACACCGGGGCGGTGCTGATCGCCGGTGACGAGACGGCCGTCCCCGCGATCTGCTCCATCCTCGAACGGCTGCCGGCCGGCTACCAGGGCGAGGCGCTGATGGAGGTGCCCCGCGCCGACGACTTCCTGCCCGTCGAGACGGAGAGCGGAGTGAAGGTCACCTGGCTGGCCCGCGACGACGCGGAACGCGGCGCCCTGCTCACGCCCGCCGTCAGGATCGCCGCCGACCGGCTGCTCCCGCCACTGCCCACGCCGGACTCCTTCGAGGACGTCGACGTGGACGTGGAGGAGCTGTGGGAGGTGCCCGAGGAGTCCCCGTACGGCCCGCTGTACGCCTGGCTGGCCGGCGAGGCGGGCGTGATCAGGACGCTCAGGCGGCATCTGGTCGCCGAGCGGGGGATGGACCGCCGGGCCGTGGCCTTCATGGGCTACTGGCGGCTGGGCCGCGCCGAGCACAACGAATAAGGGAGTCTCCAGCAATGACCCGCGTCCTGTACGCGCTCGCCGCCCTGACCCTCACCCTGGTCACCGGATGCGGCTCCACCACGCCCCAGACCCCCGCGGCGGCGGCGTCGGCCTTCTCCGCCACCCTCACCCACAAGTACGGCAGCACGACGATCACCGCCAAGCCCAAGCGGATCGTCACCGTCGGCCTCGTCGAGCAGGACGCCCTGCTGGCCCTCGGCATCGTGCCCGTCGCCAGCACCGAGTGGATCGGCGGCTACCCGGGCGCGATCGGCCCCTGGGCCAAGTCCAAGCTCGGCTCCGCCCCGGTCCCGCAGGTGCTGAAGGACACGGGCAGCGGCCCCCAGATGGAGAAGATCGCGGCACTGCGGCCCGACCTGATCCTGGCCCTGTACTCGGGGCTGACCCAGGAGCAGTACACCACCCTGTCCAAGATCGCGCCGACGGTGGCCCAGCCGAAGGAGCACATCGACTACGGGATCTCCTGGCAGGAGGTGACCAAGCAGGTCGGCGTGGCCGTGGGCGAGGCCGCCAAGGCGGACGCGCTGGTCAAGCAGGTGGAGGACCGGTTCGCCGCCGTGCGGAAGGAACATCCGGAGTTCGCCGGGCAGACCGCCCTGATGGCCACGGTCTACGAGGGCTACTTCGTCTTCGGCAGCCAGGACCCGCGCTCCCGCCTGCTCGCCTCGCTCGGCTTCAAGCTGCCCGCCGACCTGGACAAGGCCATCGGCGACAAGTTCGGCGCGAACATCAGCCGCGAACGCCTCGACCTGCTCGACACCGGAGCGCTCCTCTGGAGCGTGACCAACGTCGACAAGGACACGGCCACGTTGCACGGTGACAGCGTCTACAAGGGGCTCAAGGTGGTCAAGGAGGGGCGCGAGGTGTTCGTGAAGGAGGGCACCGACGACGGCAACGCCGTGTCCTTCCTCACCGTGCTCAGCCTGCCGTACGTGCTCGACGCGCTGGTGCCGCGGCTCGCGGCCGCCGTGGACGGGAAGCCGGCGACCGAGGTCGGGCTGCCCACGTGACCCGCCGGGCCGCCCTGGTGGGGGCGTCGCTCGGCGCCCTCGTCCTGGTCTGCCTGCTGTCGCTGGCCCTGGGCGCCCGCCAGATCCCGCTGGGCGAGGTGGTCAGGGCGCTGGGCGGCCTGGGCGCGGACCGGGAGACGCACGAGGTGATCTGGTCCGTACGCGTGCCGCGGACGCTGCTCGGCGTCCTCACCGCGGCGGCGCTCGGCCTGTCCGGCGCGCTCATGCAGGCGCTCACCCGCAACCCCCTCGCCGACCCCGGAGTGCTCGGCGTCAGCGCGGGGGCGGCGTTCGGTGTGGTGATCTCCATGGGCGTGCTCGGCATCAGCGCGCTGTCCGGGTTCGTGTGGTTTGCGTTCGCGGGCGCGCTGGTGGCGAGCGTCGTGGTGTACGCGATGGCCGGGCTGGGCCGCGACGGGATGACGCCGGTCAAGCTGGCCCTGGCCGGGGTGGCCGTCACGTTCCTGCTCAGCTCGGTGACCAGCGCCATCGTGCTCGTCGATCCCGAATCGCTGAACCGCTACCGGTTCTGGTCCGCCGGGTCGCTGTCCGGGCACGGCTCCGGCGTGCTGCCGCAGTTGCTGCCGTTCATCCTGGCGGGCGCCGTGCTGGCGCTCGCCTGCGCGCCCGCGCTCAACAGCCTCGCGCTCGGCGACGACGTGGCCCGCGGGCTGGGCCGCCGGGTGGGCCTGGTCCGCCTGCAGGGCGCGGCGGCCGTGATGCTGCTGACCGGCGCCGCGGTCGCGGCCATCGGCCCCGTCGTCTTCGTCGGCCTGGTGGTGCCGCATCTCGCGCGGGCCGTGGCCCGGCGGGCCGGCGCCGAGACCGACCACCGGCTGCTGCTGCCCCTGTCGGCGCTGCTCGCGCCGTGCCTGCTGCTGGCCGCCGACATCCTGGGCCGCCTCGTCGTGCCGCCGATCGAGGTGCAGGCCGGGCTGCTGGTCGCCTTCATCGGCGGGCCGTTCTTCGTCGTGCTGGCCCGCCGGCAGCGGCTGGCGGAGCTGTGATGGGCCAGCTCACCTTCCGCCTGTCGACGCCGCCCGTGTCCTGGGTGCTGCGCCCGCGCGTCTTCGTGGTGTGCCTGGTCCTGGCCACCGCGACGTTCCTGGTCTTCTGCCTCGGCATCGGGCTGGGCGAGTTCCCGCTCGGCCTCGGCGAGGTCGTCCAGTCCCTGCTCGGCACCGGCGACCAGGGCACCCTGTTCGTCGTACGGGAGCTGCGCCTGCCCAGGGCGCTGACCGGGCTGCTCACCGGCGCCGCCTTCGGGCTGTCCGGCGCCCTGTTCCAGACCATGACCCGCAACCCGCTGGCCAGCCCCGACATGATCGGCGTCACCCAGGGGGCGGGCGTCGCCGTGGTGGCCGGGATCGTCCTCGGCGTCGGGTCCGGGCCCGGCACGCAGGTGCTCGGCTTCACGGGGGCGGTGCTCGCGGCGCTGCTCACATACCTGTTCGCCTGGCGGCGCGGCACCACCGGGTACCGGATCGTGCTGGTCGGCATCGGCCTGTCGTGGATCTTCACCAGCGCCACCGAATATCTCATGGTCACCAGCGACACCTTCCAGGCGCAGGCCGCGCTCGGCTGGCTCTGGGGCAACCTCAACGGCCGCACCTGGAGCCAGGCCGTGCCGCTGGCGGTCGCCCTGGCCGTGCTCGTGCCCGTCGCCCTGCTCCTTGGCCGCTGGAGCCGGGCGCTGCAGCTCGGCGACGAGGTGGCCGTGGTGCTCGGCGCGCCGGTGCAGCGGGCGCGGCTGACGCTGCTGCTGGTGGGCGTCGCGCTGGTCGCCTTCGGCACGGCCGCCGCGGGGCCGATCGCGTTCGTGGCGCTGGCCGCTCCGCAGATCGCCCAGCGCCTGGCCCGCACCGCCTGGCCGCCGCCGCTCGCCTCGGCGCTGGCCGGGGCGTTCGTGGTGCTGGCGGCCGATCTCCTGGCGCGCCGCGTCATCCCGGACGTGGAACTGCCCGTCGGCGTGGTCACCGGCGTGCTCGGGGCGCCGCTCCTGCTCTGGCTCCTCGCCCGCGCCCGCCGTGCCTAGCGCCGTCCCGCCGGGCACGAACGGCACGGCCGTACGGTGGGACTACCGTCCCGCGACCTCGCTCTCCCGTACGGCCGGCGCCGGGATCAGGGCCGCGGTGACCACGGCGAGCAGGGCGATCGCGGCGAACGTCCAGAACGCGATCGTGTAACCCCTGAGCGTGGGCACGTGAGCGGTGGCCGTGGCGGCCAGGATGGCGGAGGCGACCTGCGCCCCGGCCGCCCCGCCGACGGTGCGGGCGATGGTGTTGACGCCCGTGGCCACACCGGTCTGGTCGGCCGCGGCCGCCGCCACGACCAGCAGGCCCATCGACGCGAACGCCAGGCCGTACCCGATCCCGAGCAGCAGCCCGGCGGGGTAGAACTCCCACAGCGGCGGCGGGCGGAGCGCCAGCACGGCGAACGTGATGGCGGCGCACGCGGACCCGGCCCGCAGCGGGACGGCCGCGCCGAACCTGGCGGCCAGGCGTCCGGCCAGCGGCCCGCCGGCCAGCATGCCCAGGGCGACCGGCAGGATGACCAGCCCGGTGGTCGTCGCCGAGCCGCCCGGGCCGCCCATGGCGACCGGCGTCTGCACGAACTGCGGGAACAAGGTCACGGCGCTGAACATCGCGGCGCCCACGACGAGCGCGGTCAGGTTCGTCACGGCCATGGCCCGCGTCCGCAGCAGCCGCAGATCCACCAGTGGCACGGGGGTGCGCAGCTGCACCCACACGAACCCGGCCGCCAGCGCGACCGTCGCCGCCACCAGCCCGAGCACCGCCGATGACGTCCAGCCCCAGGCCGCGCCCTGGCTGATCACCAGGAGCAGCCCGACCAGCGTGCCGCAGAGCAGCGCCGCCCCCGGCAGGTCCACTCCGGACACCGCCGCCGACGGCGTCTCCGGCAGCCGGATCGCTCCGACGGCGGCGGGGACGGCGAGCAGCAGGCCCGCCCAGAGCAGCGACGGCGTCCCCAGCAGGTCGGCGAGCGGGCCCGCGATCACCATGCCCGCCGCGCCACCGAGCCCGATCATGGCGCTGAGCAGCGCGATCGTGCCGCGCTGCCGGTCCGGTGGCACCAGATGCCTGGCGAGCCCGAACGTCAGCGGGAGGACCCCGCCCGACACCCCTTGCAGGGCCCGCCCGGCCAGCAGCCAGGGGAGCGAGCCCGCGTGCGCCGCCAGGGCCGCCAGCACGGTGCCCGCGATGAGGAAGCCCAGGGACGCGATCAGGACGCGGCGGTGGCCGTACAGGTCGCCGAGCCGCCCCGCTATCGGCGTGGCTACGGCGCTGGCCAGCATGAACGTCGTCAGCAGCCACGCGACGGCGCTCAGCGGGGCGCCGGTCTCGCGATGGAAGCCGGGTAAGGCCGCGACGACGATCGTCTGCGCCGAGCTGGCGGCCAGGCTCGCGGCGATCAGTGTCGCGCGGGCGGGGAGTGTCGTGGTCAAGTCGCCTCCTTCATCAAGGTTAGGCAAACCTAATTCTTGCGGACAGCGTCCGCAAGTGTACTGTCCACCGCATGAGCACGCGGGACCGGCGGGCATGGGGCAGCCTCACCCGCGAGCGGATCGTCGTCGCGGCGCTCGACCTGGCCCGGCGCGAGGGTCTCGGCGCGGTGACCATCCGCCGCGTGGCCGAGGAGTCCGGGGCGTCCCGCATGGCGCTGTATCGGCACGTGGCCGACAAGGAGGCGCTGATCGAGCTCGTCGCGGACGCCGTCGCCGAGGCCGTGGTGCCGCCGGTCGTGACGGACCGGCCGTGGCGGGAGCAGCTCCGCGCGTTCGCCCGCGAGCTGCGTGCGACGCTGCTCGCCTATCCCGGCTTCGCCGACCTCCTGGCCGCGCGGCACGGTCACGGGCCCGGGTCGCTGCGGCTGTTCGACACGGTGATCGGGATCATCCGGAGCGCGGGCCTGGACGGGGCGGAGGCGGCGCGGTGGTTCACGGTGTTCATGGACGTGGTGGTGGGCCGGGTCCACCGGGAGACCTCCGGTGACGCGCACAGCGTGCTGCTCGGCCGCGCCCCCGTCGACGCCGAAGCGCTGCCGCATCTGCGCGCGGTCGCTCCCCACCTGGGCGCGATGACGTCGGCGGACCTCTTCGAGAGCGAGCTGGCCCTGGTGATCGAGGCCATGGGCGCTCAGAGGTCATAACGCACGCCGGTCAGCTCCTGCGACACCTCCCAGAGGCGGCGCGCGGTGGCGGCGTCGGTGATCGCCCGGTGCCGCTGGTGGACCGCGGGCTCGCCGCGCAGCTCCAGAAGGCCGTCAGGGGCGACGTAGCTGCCGCCGGGCAGATCGGGAAGCGTCGCCGCGTACAACGACGTCTTGGCGCCCTCCGGCGTGGGCCTGAACACGTGACGGACCAGCCGCGAGGCGAACGTTCTGTACAGCCGCCCGCGATCGGCGTTGGCGCCGCCGGTGAGCACGTTGGTGCGGGTCAGCCCGGGGGCGACGGCCATGCTGCGCAGCGCGAGCCCCGCCGCCGTCGCCCGGCGCTGCAGCTCGACGGCGAAGTACAGCAGCGCCCTCTTCGACTGCAGGTACGCGTTGACAGCGCTGTAGCGGCGCTCGGCGTTGAGATTGCCCAGGTCGAACCGGGCGAAGCGCTGCCCCTCGCTGCTCACCGTGACCACCCGGGGCGCCGGCGCGGCGAGCAGCCGGGGGAGCAGCAGCCCGGTCAGCGCGTACGTCCCGAGGTGGTTGACACCGAACTGCGACTCGAACCCGTCGGCGGTCCTGGCGTGCGGCACCATGGCCACGCCCGCGTTGTTGACCAGCAGGTCGAGCCGGTCCAGACCGTCGGCGAACTCCCGGATGGAGGCGAGGGCGGCCAGATCGAGGCGGCGGGCCTCGACCTTCGCCCCCGGCACCTCGGCGAGCAGGCGATCGGCCGCGTCCCGGCCGCGTTCGGGGTTGCGGCAGGCCAGCACCACGTGGGCGCCGTGGCGGGCGAGCTCGCGGGCCGTGACGTAGCCGATGCCGCTGTTGGCGCCGGTCACCACGGCCAGCCGTCCGGACTGGTCGGGGATGTCATCAAATGTCCACATGTCTGGCGTCCTTCGTATTGCAACTTTGAGTTGCGATATGGTGGCACTTGATTGCCCTTTAACGCAACTTGGAGTTGCAATGAATGCTGAGCACGCCCGGCCGGTTGGGCGGGGCGCGAAGGTGCGGGCCGCCGTCCACGCGGCGACGCTCGCCGAACTGGCCGAGAAGGGGTACGCCACCCTGACGGTCGACGGCGTCGCCCAGCGGGCCGGGGTGCACAAGACGACGGTGTACCGGCGGTGGAAGGACCGCGAGAGCCTGGTCGTCGACGCGCTGGCCGGGCACGTGGCGGCGGATATCCCGATCCCCGACACGGGAACGTTCGAGACGGACCTGCGGGCGCTCGCGCGGGCGCTGGTCCGGATGATGACCGCCGCGTCCGCCCGCGCCCTGCTGGCCGCGGTCTTCTCCGATGCCGCGCGCCTGTCGGAGGTCGCCGAGGTCCGGCGACAGATCTTCGACGACCGGCTGCGGCGCGCGGAGCCCGTGGTCACCCGCGCGGTGTCACGCGGCGAACTGCCCGCCGGGACCGATGCGGCGGAGGTGATCAGATCTCTCGCGGCGCCGGTCTACCTCAGGCTGCTGATGACCGTCGAACCGGTCGATGAGGCCGTCGCGGACCAGGCGGTACGCGTCACGCTGGCCGCCGCCCGCGCCGGCGCCTTCAGCCCCACGGGCCTGTCGGCTCCAGGCCCGTTGGTGGTGCACGGGTGACCCGGTGCGCGTTCGCCTTCGCGGGCGCGCACCGGGCGTGCCGTCGGTTACCGGGCCGCGTTCAACGCGTCGACGATGCCCGAGCCGTAGAAGCCGTTACGCGCCCTGCCGCCTTCGCAGGTGTGCGTGTCCGTCACCGTCGTACCGGTCGGCAGGATCCGGGTGTAGGTGAACGCGCGCGGTTCCGGGCACGGCGTCTTGGTGGCGGTCGCCTTGAGCGCCGCCTCCACCGCGTCCGGGTTCATGGTCAGACCGCCGTGAGCACGGTCGCGGTGGCCGTACCGGCTGACGATCAGCGCGGCCACGCCCGCCGCCCGCGGCGAGGCCATCGAGGTGCCCTGCAGATACGTGTAGTACGCGCAGACCGAGTCGCGGCAGTCGCGCACCACCGACGGGGTGTTCGGCGTGCCGTCGGGGTTGAGCTGCCCGTTCGCCTGCGCCAGCGACTGCGGGTAGGCCGCCAGCGTCGCCCTGGTCACGTCACGCGTGTTGGTCGGCGTGTCATAGGCGTCGCCGCCGGGTGAGGCCACGTCCACATAGCCGTTGCCGTAGTCGGAGTAGTACGACTTGCGCTTGCTGATGCCGGTGGCCGACACCGCGATCACGTGCTGGCCCTCGCTGGGCATGGACACGCAGCTCGGCGGGATCGTCCGGTCGTACGGCGCCTCGCCGGGCACGCTGGCGAAGTCGGGGCTGGAGCCGTCGATGAGCTCCTTGGTGTAGTCGGTGGCGCCGTTGCCCGCCGCCGACACGAGCGTCACGCCTCTGGCGTGGGCGTAGTTCAGCGCCCGCTGGGTCGCCTTGATGATGGTGGCCTGCTCGGCGCGGTCGGCGGGGGAGTCGGCCGGGTTGTCCACGCAGTTGAACAGCCATGGGTCGATGTAGTAGCTCATGTTGACCACGTCGATGCCGTGGTCGCCCGCGTACGTCAGCCCGTCCACGCTCGGCTGGAGGAAGAAGAAGCCGGAGTCCTGGCCGACCCGCAGGTTGACGATGGACACCTTGGGCGCCACACCGGCCACGCCGAGCCGGTTGATCGGGGAGGCGATGGAGGACGCCACGTGTGTGCCGTGCTCGTTCTCGTCCACGTCCGCGGGGTCGTTGCAGGAGTGGTCGGGCTCGGCGTCACAGGGTCCGTCGACCGTGGCGCCGTTGGCGTCGACCGGGATGTCGACCGTGAAGTTACGGCTTAAGGCGCGATTGAAGTTGGGTGCGATGTCCGGATGTGAGGCGTCCACGCCGGTGTCCAGGATGCCGACCAGCACCCCCGGATTGCCCTGCTCATAACGGTAGGAACCATCCGCGGTGGCGTGGATCTGCTTCATGTCCCACTGCAGTTCCGACAGTGGTTCGGCCGTCGGTGCCGGCTTGCCGAACGTGGTGGCGGCGGGGGCGCCGTCACCGGCCTTCTCCACGGCCTCGGCGGCCTTGCGTGCTGCGGCGGCGGAACGGGCGGCGGACGGGACCGTTCCGATGGACCGGTTGTGCGCCACGCCCTCGATCGAGGCGCTGGCGGCAAGGGCGGCGGCGAAGCCCGCGTTGGTGGTGGAGATCGTGGCTACGCCGACGGCGGTGTTCTCCTTGACCACCGTGCCGCCGGCGTCCTGGACGGCCTTGCGGGCGTCGGCCGGGCGCACGCCCTCCTTGTATAAGACGACGTATTCGGTCTCCTGACCGGTTGGGGCCCGGACTGCTTGGGCGGGTGGGACGAGGGCGGTCGCCACAAGGGTGCAGGCGGCCAGGACGATGACACGCTTCACGCGTACCTCCGGGCTTAGACGGATATCTCCACCAATCTGGTCATGTTTGGTGGCTACGTCCATAGGTCCGCCGACCTCATAAGGTGTGCTGGATGAGGCATATCGCGTTCGAACGCTTGCACAACTTCCGTGACCTGGGCGGTTACCGTGCCCGCGACGGGCGTACGGTGCGCTGGGGGCGCCTGTATCGTTCCGATTCCCTGGCCAAGCTCCGGGGCGACGACTGGCGCCGCTTTCTCGACCTGGGCGTGCGTACGGTGATCGACCTGCGCTACCCATGGGAGATAGCCCGTAGGGGCCGCGTACCGGAGAGCGACGGGCTCGTCTACCACAACCTCAGCATCGAACACCAGCCCTACGACCAGGCCGAGCTGGGCCCGGACATCGACACCGCGCGTTTCCTCGCCGACCGCTACGCCGAGATCGCGCTGGACGGGGTCGAGGAACTGCGGCTGGCGCTGGAGGTGATCGCCGCCGACGACAGCGCTCCTCTGGTCATGCACTGTGCCGCGGGCAAGGACCGTACCGGGCTGCTGGCCGCGCTGGTGCTGTCCCTGCTGGGGGTGGACGAGGAGACCATCGTCGAAGACTTCGCGCTCACCGGGCTGGCCACCGACCGGCTGGTCGCCGACTGGCGAGCGGCCCACCCCGACCGGACGCTGAAGTGGCCCGGCTACGGTCAGGCGCCGGGCGAGGTCATGCGGCTCTGCCTGGCGGAGCTGGCCGCCGGCCATGGTTCCGTACGCGACTACGCGGTCACCCGGCTGGGCGTCGACGACAAGCTGATCACGGCGTTGCGCGAACAGTATCTTTCTTGATGCTCCAGCGAACGCCGAAGCTTTGGTCCTGACCCGCCTCGCTCTCCACGGATCCATACCACTGCAATGGGGGCAAACTGGCTTATCCCCGGACGGCGTCGTCGCGCCTAGCGTGACAGCACCCCCACTGTCCGAGGAGACACGATGCCAAGACCCCTCCGTCTCGCGCTCTCTCTCGTCCTCACCGTCGCGTTCCTGCTGGCCACCTCGCCCGCGCAGGCCGCGCCCCTGGTCAGGGCCCTCCGGTACGACGCCGGCCGCGCGGCCGAGTTCCGCGGCGCGGTCGACCAGGCCGCGCAGATCTGGAACTCCAGTGTCACGAATGTCCGCCTCGTCGCCGGCACCCCCGCCGACTTCGTCGTCATAGCCGACAACGGCTGGCCCCGCACCCTGCCCACGAGCCTGGGCCGGGGCACCATCTGGATGGGCAGGGAGGCCACCTCACAGGGCTACAACCCGGTGCGCATCGCCGCCCACGAGATCGGCCACATCTTAGGCCTGCCCGACCGGCGCACCGGCCTCTGTTCCGACCTGATGTCCGGCTCCAGCGCTCCGGTGAGCTGCACGAACGCGAACCCGAGCGCGGCCGAACGGGCCCAGGTCGACCGTAACTTCGCCGGCGCCACCCCGTTGGTCGAGTTCGGCCGGGTGCTCGTGGACCGCTGAACTCACCTCTGCCGCCGTCCTCGCCTGGGACGGCGGCAGAGTCGTGACGGCTGCTACAGGTCGCCGAGGTGAGGGATGATCTCGGTCAGTACCCACAGGGCGAGGCCGAGGGCGATGAGGTTGACGCGGCTGCCGCCGATGTTGAAGGCGGCGAGGACGAAGCAGGCCAGGGCGAAGATGAGCAGGATGAGGGTGATCATGCTGGGCTTCCGTCCGTCGGGGGTAGTGGATGGTGGTTGCTCAGCGCTACCCATGATCAGGTGGTTCAGGCATGGTGCTGGATCATGTGCCCCGAAAAGTGACCCAGCCGCCTCCTGCGGTGATGAGGGTATGGCTCGGGCCGGGAAGATCGCGGTCGACGGACAGCTCCAGGCGGCGGGAGTCGGCACACTGGGCGGATGATGATGAGTGATCACCATCCGGCCACGCCGTTCGAGGAGCAGTTGTGGGCGGCGCGTGAGAGCGGGCAGGAGGCTCTGGGCCTGAGCCTGCTCCGCGACGCCGACCTGGCACTGCCGATCACCGCCGCCGCGGCGGCCGGGACTGAAGCCCCTGCCTGGGCCACGGCCGTCGACTCTGAGCGGACCTGGTTGCTGGCCTACACCTCTGGGGAGGCGATGCGGCTGGCCACCGGCGGCGTCGCCACGCATTACCGCGTCGCCTCGCTGGCCGAACTGGCGGCGGGCTGGCCGGACCCGCGGTGGGGTCTGGCGGTCAACCCGGGACTGGCGACCGTCTTCATGCTGGAGTCAGGCACGGTGGCCAGGCTCGCGGTGCCCACGCTGGCTCAGGACCTGCTGCTCGACCCCGGGTCGGGGGTGCCGGTGGTCCAGAAGCTGCTCTCCCCGGCCGACGTCCACGGTCTCCTGATCGGTGGCGAGCCGCGGGTGTCCGGCTACTGCCACCACGCGCTGGACGTCTCCCACATCGCCACGCCCGCCGTCCTCGCCGAGGCACTGGGTCAGCCCGACATGGTGACCTCGGACGGTTGCCTGAACATCCTGCGCTGGCGGCCCGCCGGCCTCAGCCTGTACCGCACTCCGTACGGCGGGACCGACGAGGAGGGCAGGGCCGCGGTGGCCGGTTGGGTGGTCGAGGAGCCGCCGTTCGTGGGGCTGGGCCTGGTGCCCAACGTCGATCACGTCATTCGCGAGTACAAGGTGTACGGCGTGGGCCTGCCGCACGGCGCGGAGATCTGGGAGCTCACCTTCGAGGGCACCGAGCACCGGCGCGCGATGTACCACGGCGACCTGCGGCGCTGGCTGCTGGTGGGGAGGCAGGCGGCGTGAGCCGGCATTTCTACCGGGCCCGCTGGCAGGGCGCGGATTATGTGGCCAGCCCGGAGCCGCACGCTCTGGAGCTGTGGGTACGGCTGCGCAGCTCCGAACCCGCGGACGGTTTCGAGGAGGTCGAGCCGGATTGTCACGTGCGTACTGTCCCCGTTACGGAGTGTGCCGCTCTGGATTTCGTGGCGATGGTGTGCCAGTGGCGCGGGGAGCGTTTCCACATGCACGACGAGAAGGACGGGCTGCTGCTGCTCGAATACCTGGGCGGGTCCGCGCTCACCGCGCTGGAGCTGGGGCTGGAGCGGATTGAGCGGGGTGTTTACCGCCTGTGGGTGCCTCACACGGAGGTGACCGGCATCCACGAGGAGGCCGTACCGCTGGATGCCGGCGATCAACATAAATGACGGACGCTCTTGTTCTCCTGTTGTTCATGTGACAGAAACTAGGAGGAAATGCGACAGTGTCGTAAGAGGCAAACACGTACCGTTTGGCTTTGAGGGGGGTCGTCCGTGGAATCGCTTGACCAACCCGATTTAGCGGGAACGAGGGCCTACGCCGACGAGTTACGCGACGTGTTCAAACGGATTCAAAACGCGAGTGCGGAACTCCATGCCGAGGCAAAAGCGGTTCAGGTCACCGAGACCTCACGCGATGGCCAGGTGTCGGTGACGGTGGGCGCCCGCGGCGAGCTCGTCCGGCTGGACCTCGATCCGCGCATCTACCGGAGACCCGACGCGCGATACCTGGCCGACACGATCGCGGAGACCGCCCAGCGGGCGGCGGCCAGGGCTCAGGAGCGCGTCACCGAGATCTTCGAGCCGGTGATTCCGGCCGAGGAGTTCAAGGCGCATCTCGAAGGTGACCTCGAAGCCGTCATGGCGCGCTTCGCCGAGCGGATGGGAGGCGCGAGCTGAAGCCCTGGGATGGCGTGGAGATCGCCAAGCCGGTCGTGAACCTGGGCATCTCGCAGTGGTCCACGATGGCCGAGGAATGGGAGCGGGAGGAGGCGCAGCTGAGGGCAGCGGTCTACGAGGCGCTCGCCGCGGCGCCCTGGGGCGGCGGGGCCGAAGGCGCCGCGTTCAAGGCCGCCCACTTCCGCGGTGACGGCCCGAACCAGATGCTCAAACAATGTTTCCACCTCACCAAGGAGATCACCGACGCCGGTGACAGGATGCGCAAGACCATCGACAACACCCTGCGCACCCACCACGCCACGTACCAGGACATGTCCGGGCTGACGCGAGAGATCTGAGGCCCGGGAGGTGACCGTCAACGGCGCTTCCGGCGCCGTCAGCACAGGCAGCCAGGCGACCGGCGGCCAGCCGATCGTGCGCATCGACCGGGACGTCCTCCCCGCCTGGGAGACCGAGGCGCTGCCCAGCTGGGTCGTCAACTGGCTGATCCCGATGCTGTCCGGCGGCCAGAAATGGCCGGAGGCCAGCGAGAGCGGGCTGTCGAAGATGGGCCAGGATTACGAGAACCTGGCCACTGGGTCCATCGGCAGCGCACCGCGCGCGGGTACGGCCGCGCGCACCATCGCGACCGGCTGGAACTCGCCCGCCACCGCCAACTTCATCACCAGGGCCAAGGTCCTGTACGGCCACGAGGGCGGGATGTCGGGGGTGGCCCGGAACGCGCGGGCCTACGCGCAGCAGGCGAGCAACTTCGCCGTCGAGACCCAGTACTCCAAGCTCTCGGTCAACGTGGCGTTCTGGGTCACGGTCGTCGCCATCGCGATCGCCATCATCGTCAACTTCTTCACCGCCGGATCCACCACCGCGCTCATCGGACCGTACGCGGCCGGCGCCCGCGCGGCCATCAGCCGGATCCTCGTCAGGCTCGCGGTCGCCGGGGCCAGGGAGGTGGGCACGACGCGGCTGGCCCGCGTCGCCGCGCTCAGCGGCGCCACCGGGCGGAGCGTGATCACCAGGCTGCTGGGCTCCGCGATGGGCCACGAGCTCATCGAGGAGATCGGCGAGGAGTTCTTCATCGACTTCGCCGCCCAGTACCAGCAGATCAAGATGGGCACCAGGAAAGAGATCGACTGGGACAAGTCCAAGGCCGCGATCATCGGCGCGGGCGGCGGCGCGATCGTGGGCATGAAGGTGGCCGGGCCCGTGTCCCGTGTCACCGGGCGGGTGCCCGGGTTCGCGGGCCGGGCGATCACCACCGGCGCGACCAACACCATCGCCTCCCCGGTCGGCAGCTTCATCGCCAACGGTGCGGTCTACGGTCAGTGGGAGAACCCGTTCACGGCCGACTCCCTCATGGGCGGCTTCATGGGCGGTGCCGGGCGCACCGGATCCATCAGCCCGTTCAACCCCTCGGTCTACACGACGCTGGCCCATCCGACGACCGCTCTCGCCTCCGCCTATGACGCCGCGGCCCGCGCCGACGCCGTCCGCGCGGGCGGCGACCCGTCGGGGGGTACGCCGGGGGGCACGCCGGATGGGAGCCCGGTGGGTGGCGGCCCCGGCCCGGGCGGCGGCCAGCCGGGTGCGGCCGTACGCGTACCCGACCCCGCGGCGGCCGGCGCCCCGAGGGCCGGCGCCGCACCCCACTCGCCCGCGACGGCGGGATCGGCCGCGCCGTCCTCCACGGGCCCGGACAGCGCGACCGGGCGCGCGGCCGCCGCCCCGGACCTGGACGCGTCCGCTCCCAAGCGCGGCTCGGCCGCCCAGGACCGCGGCGATCGAGCCCAGCCCGGCACCTCTCCGGAGCCCACCAACGGGGCGCACCACCCCTCCGGGCGCGGCGCCGCGGCGGCGCCCGCACAGGGTCAGACCGGCACAGCGGAACACGCTTCGCCGGACACGACCAAGGCGGCGGGCCAGCCGGCCCAAGCCCCGGACCACACGGCGACGCCGGACCACACGGCGACGCCCGACAACGCTGCGAGGCCGGATCAGACGGCAGCCCCGGGCAACGCGGCGCCGGACAACGCTGCGACGCCCGACCCGACGGGAACCACCAACCCGGTCGCGACCAGCGACCAGAGCACGGCCGCCCCCTCGACCCATACCGCCCCACAGGCAGACGCGGCGGACCACGGGACGCGGGACACGGCCACGCACCCTGCCGCGGTCACCGCGCCAGTCACCGCCCCGGCCGCCGACCGAGCCCGTGCGGCCCTGATCGGCGCGCTCGCCACGGACTTCCCCGACGCGGTGATCGGCCCGACCGGCGACCTCCTCGTCACCTCCGGCTCCAGCGTGCGCACGATCACCGCCGCCACGATGAACCGCCTCCGCTCCGCCCTCGACACCCGCGCCGAGCAGGTCACCGACGTCGCGGACCTGCAGGCGGAGGCGACCGCGATGCTGCTGGTCGTCCAGGAGGGCGAAACCCCCGCCCAGGGCAGAACCCCCGCTCAGGGCGAAACCCCCGCCCAGGGCGACCTGGCCACCACAGCGCCGACGAGCAAGCCGGGCACGGTCACGTCGAGACCCGTCCCCGGCACCAGGCACGTGCCCGACGGCCGCCAGGGCCCCGACCTGACCCTGGACGAGGTGCACCACGCGTTCTCCGAGCTGCAGTCACGTCACTTCCTCAACGAGGACGTGACCGGTTTCTCCTGGTCGCAGGGCGGCCGGTTGCTGGCGGTCCACACGAGGACGAACGGCACCTTCTACTTCCGCCCTGTCATCGGCGGCCTGAGCCAGAGCCTGATGGGCGAGACCGATACCAAGAGAGCCGGGACCGAGGACTTTCCGTACCTGGTCCACTTCGGCCCGCGCGTCGCCGAGGGGCAGGTCTCCAGGGTCTGGCTGCACGAGATCACCGACACGTTCCAGAAGGTGCTGTCGGCCGGTGAGGGCAGGAGGCAGCGAGCCCTGCCGCGCCCCGGGAAGAACACCCGGGACATGTGCGCGGCGGCGCAGCTCAACGAGCTGGCGTTCCTGGCCGAGAAGTGGCACCGGGCCCCGACGCTGGGCGAGCAGCGCCTGCTCGCCGTGGACATCGACGGCGTGGCCCGCCAGCTGAGCGAGCGCGGCCACACCCCGCCGCTGCCGCCCTGGGCACCCACGCAGGGCACCCGGACGCAGCAGGCCCCGGCCTTACCCGGCAACGCCTCCCGCGCCGACCAGGTGCAGGCCGTCGCCGAAGCGCTGGCGAAGGCCGAGAAGGCGCTTCAGAAGCAGATCCAGCACAAGATGGAGGCCGCCGAGGAGGCGAGGAAGAAGGCCCGCAAGGCCACACGCGCGGCCCGCAAGGCGAGGAACCAGCACGACAGTGGCCGTTTCGAGCGGGCGCGCACGGCCCGGCAGGAGAACCGGACGTTCCGCGCCGCGCAGGAGCGGAACCTCCGGATCGCCGCGGCGTACCGTGTCGCGCTGGCGGAGGCGACGCGCGCGCGGCAGACGTACGAGCAGCTCCTGCAGGCCATGCACCAGATCGGCAGACCAACACAGGCGGGCGAGGTCGGCATGGCCCACATCGCCCGGCGGCTGGCGGCCGACGCCCAGCGGCACCATCAGAGCTACCTGGACGCGCTGGCGGCGGCGCTGCCGCAGGAGCTCAGCTTGGCCGCGTCCCAGCCGACGGGCCGGCTCCCCCACCTGACCACGCTCACCACCACCGTGAACAAGATGCTGGAGGCCAACGGACCCGGCCCCAGGTTCACGGCGATCGACCTGGAGCAGGCCCTGCGAGCCGACTTCCACAAGGTCGTCTCCTCCGAGGGCGTCGTGCTGCGGGTGGGCCGCGGCCGGTCGGCGGCGGAGGTGCGGATCAGGCTCACCCTCACCGACCTGGTCGAGGTGATGGACTCGGCCATCAAGGCCTCCGAGATCATGGTGGGCCAGTTCTTCCAGTCGGGCCGCACGGTCAGTGTCACCGAATCAGGAAATGTCGGGATATCGCCGGGCTTCAACAGCGGCGTCCTGGCGCCGATGCTGCCCGAGGGCGAGCTGGCCAGGAACATGGTCGAGATGCTGGGGGTCAGCGTCGGGGCGGGCATCGGGCGCAGCTGGGCGGCGACGGGCGGCTCCGGGGCGTTCGCGCAGGGCGGCTACGTCGCCGACGACAGGAGCGAACCGCTGCTGTTCGACGCCGCCGCGAGCTGGAACGTCCAGGTGCGCTTCCGGCAGTCGGAGGGCTGGGGCGAGAGCGTCACGGTCGACTCCGGAGCGCCGGGCGACGCCGCCGCGCAGCGGATCTGGATCTCGCAGTCCTACGCCGACCAGACACCGCGCAAGCTGGTCTCGATCGACGAGGACAAGCGCGATCGGAAACTCCCCAAGCACGTCCTCATCAGCATGAGCGACACGGAGGACCACCTCGACACCGTCGCCGCGGCCCTCGGCGGGGAGTACACCAAGGTCGGTGCCGTCCCGCATGACGAGTTACGCACGTTCATCACCGACGAGGTACCCCATCAGCTGCGCGACGCCGTCAACAAGGGTCACCAGCGGGTCTTCACCAGGAACGGCCAGCCGCACGCGAGGGTACGCGCCGACAGCAGGATCATCAGGGTGGAGTCCGAGCCGCTGGGCGGCGCGAGCGCCGAGGAGTGGGAGGAGGAGGTGATCACCGACTTCGTCGCGCTGCCCGGCGGGGCGTCGGTCGGCAGGTCGGCGGAGGGCAACGCCTCCGCCGGCTTCAAGGATCCCTCGCTGGAGGGAATCGGCGGCCTCGGCCCCTACCACCCCTCCATCGGGCCCAAGGCCAGAGGCTCCAGGGGGGTGTCGCGGTCGTACTCCGCCACTGCGAACAAGCAGGCGATCCACCCGAGCGTGCACCGGAAGACCCACCCCAAGCAGAGCTACAAGCTCGTGGTGGAGACCACGTACACGGTGGAGGTGTACGGCAAGCCGCCCGTCACGCTGCGCCCGGTGCGGAGCACGGCGGTGGTCAGCATGCGGGAGTCGGCCGCCTACCGCTTCGGACTGCCCGTCGACAGCGCGGCGCTGGTGTACGACGACAAGGGCCGGCCGGTGCTCGACGCCGACGGCAACCAGGTGCTGCGCGGCGACCCGCGCCCCGGCCCGCCGCCGGGCCGCAAGGCCGAGCTGCCCGTCTGGCTGGGCGACGGCCCCGGGCAGATGCGCGGCGCGGGTCCCGCCGTCGTGGGGGACATCGAGGGACTGGACACGTTCGAGGAGAAGGTGCTGGACAAGCTCGCCGAGCGCGGCATCATTCCCAAGACCGTCAACGGCGTGACGGAGTACGCGTCCAACCGGCTCGCACGCGCTGCCCAGATCCTCAACCACCAGGAGGTCACGGAGCAGCTGAAAGAGCACCGGATCCGCGCGGCCTACGACTCCCTGGCCCAGGACGGCATCCTCCTCGACCTCACGCTGCACGGCCTGAACGGCGCCCCGGAGAACTACCAGCTGCGCCTGTCACTGAAGCAGGACTTCAGTGACGTGGGCCCCATGAAGCACACCGACACGGAGACGGTGGTCAATCTCGACATCGGCTCCGACACCTCCGCCCGGGCCATCGGCAAGTCCAGGACGTACGCGGGCGGCGCGTCCGTCAGCGAGAGCGACGGGCCCGACCAGGGCCACGACGGCATGACGCACGAAGTGGGCGTCAACGCGGGCGGCAGCCGCACCAGGTCGGTCGGCTCCAGCGCCGGCGCCACGGTGAACGTGGTGACGCTGGAGGAGAGCAGCGGCCCGGTCGCGATCGTCTCGCTGGGGCATGTCATGACGGCAGAGCTCCTGCACGACGGCACGACGACGACGCTGGCCACCGAGACCGGCAGAGCGACCCTGAAGATCGCCGGCGACCTCCTCCCGGCCGTGGACGACGTCCCGCCGGCGCCCCTGGGCAAGCTCTCCAGGAAGGCGCAGCGCAGTCTGCGGCTGCTGCACATGGACGTGCCGGGGTCGCAGGCCGCCGCCCGGCAGGTGCTGGACAGGGGCATGCGCCCCGGCTCCGGCGCGTTCCAGACCATCGCCGCGATGCTGAACGTGCGCAACCTCGTCTCCCATTTCAAGATGTTCACCCGGGCGCTGACCGCCGGCCTCGCCCTGAACGTCGACGGCGTGCCCACCCGCTCATCGCTGTCGGTGTCCGGCGAACTCGGCGAGGCGGAAGTGATAGGCATCGTCGACCACGTGAGCGGCGACATCCTGTTCGGGCTCGGCAGCGCCGGCGTGTCCTGGGGCGGCTCGTCGAACGTGTCCGCCGGCGCCGCGACGAGCGTCTCCGACCTCGACGGTGGCGGGACGTCGAGCGACAGCGGCACGCTGTCGCTGCCCTCCCGGTCGGGGGGCACCTCGGATTCCACCTCGATCCTCGACATCTGGGGCAACGAGGAACTCACCATCAAGTACGGCCGCCACTACATCATCCGCGCATCCACCGAGCTCACGTTCACCGGCTCGGAGAGCACGGCGGACGCGCTGCCGGCCGCCGGCCGGATTCCCCTCGGCGAAACCCGGACGGCCACCGCGCCGGGCACCGCGCTGTTCTCGCTGGCCGAGGAAGAGGCGTTGCTGATGTACGCCGAAGGCGAGCTCTCGCTGCCGGCAGCCCTCGTGAGCGACGCCATCGAACGCTTCCTCAACCGCAGCCTGAACCTCGACACCAGCATCGCCGTGCCCCTGGTCCAGCGCTACACCGCCGACGTGGCCAAGGCGCGGGCGGCCGGCGCGGACGTCGGCTACGCGGCGCGGCACACCCCGAAGGCCCTGCTCGGCAGGCTCAGGGAGGTGATGGGGGTCACGCCCGACCCGGCCGCGACGGACCCGAACGGCCGGCCGCTGCCCGGCCGGCCCTCGGGGGACACGGCCAAGGACCTCGACAAGGTCCTCAGCCAGGCGTCGGACCTGCTCGAACGCTCCAGGGGCGTCGTGCTGGCCCCCTCGTTCGACGAGTCGGTGTCGCTGAGCACGGTGGAGTCACTCGATCTCACCGACGCGCAGGGCGACCACCTGCCGATGCTGGACGCGGTGACCCGCGCCGTGGCCGATGCGGTCCCGGGGGCGATGGAGGGCAGCCCGACCCTGGGCGAGGAGCTGGCCGTCGACTTCTCCGACGACGCGGTCCGGATCCGCGTCCTCGACATGTGGTCGCGCAGCGGCTTCGAGAAGAGCTACGAGGTGCAGAACGGCACGCAGACCGAGGAGGTCACGGTCAAGGCGCGGCTGGTGCCGGCCGACTCCAAGCATCCCCGCTGGGCGAAGTTCCTCGCGCACCTGACGCAGGCCGGGATCATCATCCAGCGCTACCGTTACGGCGACCGTTCGCACTCCGAGTCGTACAACGGCTCCTACTCGGCGGGGCTCGACTACGGCGCCTCCGACAACGGCGACGGCCACGGCGGGGGAGTGTCCACCGACCGGGGCCGCTCGTACACGGGCTCGATCAACCGGCAGAGCACGCGGCTGCAGCGGATCGGCCTGTTCAGCGAACTCGACCGGGTCCAGCAGGACATGCTGCTCGTCATCGAGGTCGAGCGCAGGCCGATGCGTAAGGGCAAGCTGGCGGGCCGGTTGAGCAGGCTGGCCGGCAAACTGCGCGGCAGGATCCGCACCGCGCCGCCGGTCGTCTACGCCGCCACCTTGGTGCGGCGCATCCCGACCGGCATGATCCGGCCGGCGTCCGAGGATGCCGGGCCGCTGGTGACCACGCCCGATCCCCGCCCGGTCGAGCTGCATCCGGGCCACTTCCCGGCGGCGATCAGGGAGGACCCGAGCGGGCCCACCCTGTACGAGGTCATCGTCGCGCAGCTCACCAAGATGGTGGGCGCCACGTCGGTCGCGGAGATCCGCCCCGAGCTGGTCGCGCGGCTGCTCCCGTCGGCGATGCTGACCGCGTTCGAGCGGATGACCGGGCCCGGGGGCGAGGTGGTCGTGCGGGCGGCCAGGCAGAAGTTCAGGAACCAGGGCGCCGAGGTGAACATCACCGCTCGCCTGTCGGACCTCACCATCGCCGCCGGACCGTTCGACGCGGAGAAGGGAGAGGTCGACCGGGCGGCCAACGCCCAGAACGCGACCCTGTCCCGCAGCCGCGTGGTGCCGGGCGGCGCGGGCGCCAACCTCTCGGACGGCGAGTCGGGGCTCGGCTTCGGCGCCCGCGTCCGCCTGCAGACCTCCGAGAGTGTGAGCGACCATCACGGGGCGCGCCGCGAGCGGAGCATGTTCCAGAAGAGCGCCGCCTACATTGTCCGACTCAGAGTCGACTACGACCTGTCGTTCCAGAACGTGGCACGGCTGAGGGACGGCCATGAGCATCCCGTCGGCGAGCCCGTCCGCCTGCCGGGCGCCACCAGCGGCGAGATCGACGTGGTCCTCTTCGGGGACGAGATCGAGGAGCTGCTGGCGCGGATGGAGGAGGACGTGCGGCTCGCGCCCCTGCCCACCGAGGAGCTGGGGCTGCCGACGTTCAGGTTCACGCCGGAGCCCGGCCGCGAGGGCGCGATCGACGCGCTGCGGGACGCGCGGCTGGCCGCCCGCGAACGCGGCGAGGTGGCCATCGTGGAGGTCACGGAGGCGGATGGGCCGCACCGTTACCACGCCTACCCCAACGGCGCGCTGCGCGTCCCCATCGGCGAACCGGCCGACGGCGGGTTCGCCGAGGCGTTCGCCACGCTCTCCCCGCTGCTGCTGGACGCCGCCTCCGGCATCGACCTCGACCTGCGCGACGTCTTCATGAACTCCGAGACGCCCGGCACCTTCACCCACCAGGTCAAGGCCGCGCTGATGGCCCGCGGTGTCGTCGCGGTCGACACCGAGAAGTCGCTGTGGCCGGCCGACCGGCCGTTCCCGAACGAGCCGGTGGGCGGAAGCGTCGGCCAGGGCGTGGCGCCGCCCAGCGTGACCTCGCCCGAGATCGAGGACACCATCTACGCCAGCTCGGCCCGGCCCGCGGGGGTTCCCGACCTGACCACGGCCGAGGTACGCGCCCAGGCCCGCTCCGCGACCGGGGTCGCCGAGCGCATCAGCTGGACCGCCGATGACACGATGGCCGTCCAGCTCCCCGCCTCACCCGACCAGCACGTCCGCGTGATCGTCGGGAACCCGGGCGAGGGGCTGAACGCCGCCACGGAGCTGCGCGCCGGCACGCCGGAAGACCCGCACCTGATGCGTATCGGGCCGCGCGTGCATCCGGACGTCGTGTCGGCCACCCTGGTGCACGAGCTCACGCACGTCGCCCAGGAGGCGACCGCCGCCGCCTGGGGCGCGCCGCAGGGCGTCGTACGGCCGTCGCTCTCCCAGGAGCAGGCCGAGGGCTCCGACCTCTGCCTGCTCCCGCGCCTGAACGAGCACGCCCACCTGTCGGACAAGTGGCGCGCCGCCTCCGATTCCGCCACCCGGTCGCGTCTGGCGGACGCGATCGACGCCATCGCCGCCGACGTCGAGCGGCGCGGCCACACCCCGCCCGCGCCACCCTGGGGGACGGGCCCGCGCGCACCGGCCGCCGCCGAGCCGCAGAGCAGGATCGCGCGGCTGCTCAGCGGCGGGAGCGCCACGGGCCTCGACACCTCGGCGGCCGGGCTCTCCAAGGTGGCCCAGATCGCCCGCGTGGCCGACGTGAGTCCGGCGCCGGGCCAGGTGAAGGAGTTCATCGTGACCGCGGGCGGCGGCCGGTTCACCCTGGAGCTGGCCGAGGCCGCGCGGAACGCCACTGAGGTGACCGTCGAGGCGAGTACCTCGGACCGGCTGACCCTGCGGGTGCCCTCGGAGGGCGGAGCCCGGGTGACGGCCGCGGTGGCCGAGCAGGTGGCGGCGCACGCGGCGAGGCTCGCGGGACGGCCGGACGAGCCGCTGCTCGGGCCGGGCCCGGTGGTGTCCCACCGGGCACTCGGCGTGCCCGACGCCAGTACGCTCGCCCGGCTCCGCGGCCTGGTCCACGCGATCACCGAGGCCGGCCCCCGCGGCGCGGCGGACGAGAGGTCCGCGCTGCGCGCCGAGATCAGCCGGGCCGGCCTGGCGCCCGGTCAGGACGGGGCCACGCCCAGGCTGCTGGAGCTCGCCCGGGCGGGCGAGCTCTCTCCCGCGGACGTCGCGGCCGTCCGTGGCGGCGCGGCGCTGCCCGAGACCGCCGCGACCAGGGCGATCGCGCGCGCCGCGGCGCTCATGGGCGCACGGGTCCAGGTGTACGGCCCCGGCCTGATGGACATCGTGCTGCCCGGCCGTCCGCCCATCCCCGTCGAGGTCCGGCCGGACCATGCCGGGCCTCCCGAGCCCGGCATGCTGACGTACCAGGTGGACGGCCGCCGCACGATCGGCGCGAACGAGCGGGCCGCCGCCGCGACCGCCGCCGCGGCCGTCGCCCGCGCGCTGGGCGGACACCCTGGTGACCATGCGGCCATGGCCGAGGTGCACGAGGCCGTGCGACAGGCGCGGGCGGCCACCACGGCCCAGCGGTTCGGCCGGGTCGGCGTGCTGTTCGACCTGCTCACCGGCGCCCGCCCGGAGGTGTGGCGGCTCATCCCGCGGCCGGTGGCCGACGAGCTCGCCGCGCTCGCGAGCGGCAAGCGCCCGCGGGACTGGTCCGCGCGCCTGGACCGCCTGCGCGCGCTCGCCAACGGGACCGGCTGGTGGCCACCGGAAGAGTGCCGGTGCCCCGCGGGCGAGCCGTGCCGGTGCGGCCACCAGCCCGAGCCCGAGCCCGAGCCCGAGCGGGACCGAGAGCGGGTGCCGTCCGGGGAGCGCGTGGCCGCGCTGTGAGGGCGGCGTTCCGGCATGATGGACTGTCGAGGAAAGGATGGTTATGGCATTCGCGGTGGCGCGGACGAGGGACGAGGCGCATCTCTACCTCGACCTGCACCCGTGCGCGTGCGGGTCGGCGGAGACGACCTGGCACAGTGGGCTGGTCAGCGTCGAGGGCGAGCTGGTCAACCGCTACACGGGCACGTGCGAGGAGTGCGGGACCGCGCGGGAATACCTGTTCGGGCTGCCCGAGCGGCCGGTGATGCCCACGGGCTACCCGACGTTCGGCGGATCGGAGCCGTCGGAGCTGCTCGACGCGGGTGAGTGGCTGTGGGTGGCCGACCTGAGCGCGGGCAACGTACCCGTGGACGATCAGGCCGAGGCCCGGCGGGCGCTGCGGGTCGCGACCGCGGCCGTCGAGGAGGTCATCAAGTTCGCGCCGCCCGGCGCGGACGCCGTGCCCGACGACGGATTCTGGTCCGAGCGCGGGCAGCGGATGCGGGCGGCCGAGCCCGGCAGGTTCGAGCTCGACCGGCTGCTGGTCGTCAAGGACACCTACCAGGACCTGGCGGCCGGTCATGCCTGAGCGCGGCCTGGGCCGTTCGCTGGTGGAGGCGTACGTCTACCTCGACCTGGTGGCCCACGACGGCGAGCCCGGGGCGTCGCGGCAGGCGACGCTCGCGCGGGAACCGGACGGGATCGTGGTGAGCCTGGGCGCTCTGGAGATCCTCGTCCCCTACGAGGCCGAGATCGGCGCGCGGGAGGAGGGCGCGATCTTCGGCTCCGGGCTCTCCGAGCTGATCGACCCCGGTCAGTGGATCCTCATCGCCGCGACGTACACGCGCAGGGCGCTGGAGGGCGCGCTCTTCTACGCCGCCGATCCGTCCGGCGACCACGGCTACGAGAACGTCGAAGCCGACTGGCGCTTCGCCGAGGGCGCCGTGGAAGAGGCGCTGAAGTTCTTCCCGCCGGGCGCGGCCGAGCTGTCTCCCGACGCTTTCTGGACCGAGTCGGGCAGGTCGGTGGCCGAGTCCGACCCCGACCGGCTGACCAGGCGGAAGCTGGAGAGCGACCGCACTTTCTACCGCCGGAGCCTGGACGACTTCCGCCGGCTGCACGCCGAGCCGGAGTGATCCCAACCCCCGTTGAATGGGCTTACACAGCGACGGGGAGGTCCGTGCGCCGGTGCAGGAGTTCGGCGGCGCTGATGAGCATGTTCGTCGCGTGGCCGAGCAGGGGGTTCGGGTCGGTGGCGCGGCTCACGGTGTAGACCCGGCGAATGTGGGCGGCGTCGCCGAGCCGGAACACGCACACGTCGTGCGACTCGATCATCGCCAGCTCCGGCACGATCGCCACCCCCAGCCCTTTGCGGACGAGCTCGAAGGGCAGGTTGTAGTCGTTGGTGCGGAACAGCACGTCGGGGTCGAAGCCGCTGGCCGCGCAGATGTGTGACAGGTTGAGTGAGGCGTCCATCCCCTCGGTGTAGGAGATCCATCGTTCGGCGGACAGCTCGCCGAACTGGATGCGCTTGCGGGCGGCCAGCCGATGGCCGGTCGGTACGAGCACGTAGAGCGGCTCCTCCATGATCAACGTCATGGTCAGGTCCTTCGGCCAGTTGTGCGGCACCATGCCGTACTCGAAGACCACGGCCAGGTCGAGCCGCCCCTCGTTCACCGCTGGAATGGTCCCGTGCGGATCGCCTTCCTCGTAGCGGATGTCCACGTTGGGGCGGTCGCGGAGAAACTCGGCCAGTACGGCGGGCACCAGCCGGAATCCGGCGGACCAGAAGCTGCCGAGCCGCAGTCTGCCCCGGTGGGCGCCGGCGAAGGAGCGCATCTCCTCCTCCGCCGCCTCGAGATCGGCCAGCAACCTGGCGGCCTTGCGGGCCAGCTCGGCCCCCGCCGCGGTGGGCCGGATGCTGCGCGGCAGGCGCTCGAACAGCTGGACACCCAGGGTCCGCTCCAGCGAGGAGACCTGCTGCGAGATCGCCGACGGGGTGAATCCGAGGCGCTTGGCGGCGGTCCTGAGCGAACCGGTGGCGACCACTTCACGGATGGCCTGCAACTGGATCGGGGTGAGCATCGGCCCAACTTAACAGTCCGGCGACTTGCATCACCAGACCGCGACCCACCTTGAGGCGAGACGATCGCCGGTTAGCTGGTGGGGATCCAGAAAAAGGATAAGCAAGACTGAACAGTCTGTGCACAAACGCGCACGCTCGCTCACCTTGCCGTATCTAAACGGACCCCCAATATTGGTGTTTACGGAACGTAGCACTAACCCGAGAGGGGGTGTCCTGCTCGATGCGGTTCACCCAAGCAGCCGCCGCATTCGGCCTGGCGGGACTCCTGTCCCTGACCGCTTGCTCCGGAGGTGGCGCCTCCCAGGCGGCCGCCCCGGCGCAGCAGAAGAGTCAAGAGCTCCACGATCTTCTGCCCGACAAGATCAAGAAGGGTGGCACGCTCAACGTCGCGGCGGGTCACAACTACCCACCGCTGGTCTTCCTCGACACCGACAACAAGTCGGTCATCGGCCTGGAGCCCGAGCTGATGAAGGCCATCGGCCAGGTGCTCGGCGTCGAGGTGACGTTCAACCAGGCCAGCTTCGACAGCCTCATCGCCGGTGTGCAGGCACGCCGCTATGACCTGGCCATCCAGGCGATGCTCGACAAGCCGGAACGCCAGGCGAAGGTCACCTTCGTCGACTACTTCAAGACCAGCAGTTCGCTGCTGGTCCAGGACAAGGACGCTCAGGCGGTCAAGTCGCTCGACGATCTCTGCGGCAAGACGGCGGCCGTCGAGCAGGGCACGGCCCAGGCCGACGACGCCGAGCAGCAGAACAAGAAGTGCACGGCGGCGGGCAAGCCCGCGGTCAAGGTGCTGGTGTTCCCCGACACGGTCGGTTGCCTGCAGGCGGTCTCCACCGGCCGGGCCAACGCCTTCATCGGCGGCACGCCCACCATCAGCTACCAGGCCAACCAGTCCAGTGGCCGGATGAAGCAGGTGGGCCAGCCTTACCGCTTCCTCCCGTACGGGATCCTCGTCAACAAAGAAGACCAGAACCTGGCCAAGGCCGTGCAACAGGCGCTGCAGAAGCTGATGGACAACGGCTCCTACGCCAAGATCCTCGCCAAGTGGAAGATGGACTCGGGCGCCCTGGACAAGGCCGTGATCAACGGCGGCGGGTCGTGACCACGACCCGGCAGACCGCACAACCGAACGCGAAGGCGCAGATCCAGGCCGTCCCGCTCCGTCACCCGGGGCGTTGGGTGGGCGCGGCCGTCCTCGGCTTCGTGGCGATCTTCCTGCTGCAGGGGTGGGTGGCCAACCCGCGCATGGAGTGGAAGGTGGTCGGCGAGTACCTCTTCTCTCCCGCGGTACTGAGCGGGCTGGCCACCACGCTGCTGCTCACTGTGCTCGCCATGGTGGTCGGCGTCGCGGGCGGAGTCGTCCTCGCCGTTCTGCGCATGTCGCCCAACCCCTTGCTGGCGGGGCTGAGCGGGTTCTACATCTGGATCTTCCGCGGTGTGCCGCTGCTGGTGCAGCTGTTGTTCTGGTACTTCCTGTCCGCGGTGGTGCCGACGATCGGACTCGGTGTGCCCTGGGGGCCGACGTTCGTGCAGTTCGACACCAACATGATCATCACCCAGCTCACCGCGGCGGTGCTGGGCCTCGGCCTGCACGAGGCGGCCTACATGGGCGAGATCGTGCGGGCCGGCATCGCCTCCGTCGACCCTGGCCAGACGGAGGCGGCCCATGCCCTGGGCCTCACCCGCTTCCAGACCCTGCGCAAGATCATTCTTCCGCAGGCCATGCGGGTCATCATCCCGCCGACGGGCAACCAGGTGGTCTCCATGCTCAAGACCACCTCCCTCGTCTTCGCCATCGCCGTACCAGAGCTCCTGACCTCGATCCAGGGCATCTACTCCAGGAACTTCCAGCAGGTCCCCCTGCTCACGGTGGCCTGCTTCTGGTACCTCGTGGCCACGACCGTACTGAACGCCGGGCAGCACTACATCGAACGCAGGTTCAGCCGATGAAGACCCTCATCCGCGCGGAAGGCGTGCACAAGCGTTTCGGCACGCTCGACGTGCTCAAAGGCATCGACCTGGAGGTCGCGGAGGGCGAGGTGCTGGCCCTGATCGGCCCGTCGGGGTCCGGCAAGTCCACCTTCCTGCGCTGCATCAACCACCTCGAACGCATCGACGCCGGCCGCCTGTACTTCCGCGACCGCCTGATCGGCTACGAGGAGCGTGGCGGAAAGGTCTACGAACTGCCGGACAAGGCGATCGCCGCCCAGCGGGTGGACATCGGGATGGTCTTCCAGCGCTTCAACCTCTTCCCGCACATGACCGCGCTCGAGAACATCATGATGGCGCCGATCATGGCCAAGCGGGAGCCGAAGGCGGAGGTACGCGAGCGCGCCCACGCCCTGCTGGCCAGGGTGGGACTGGCAGACAAGGCGCACAGCCGCCCCGACCAGCTCTCCGGTGGCCAGCAGCAGCGCGTCGCCATCGCCCGTGCCCTGGCGATGCGGCCCGGTCTCATGCTGTTCGACGAGCCGACCTCGGCCCTGGACCCCGAGCTCGTGGGCGAGGTCCTGGACGTCATGCGCGACCTGGTGCGTGCGGACGGCATGACGATGATCATCGTCACCCACGAGATGGGATTCGCCCGCGAGGTGTGCGACGCCATCGTCTTCATGGACGACGGGGTCGTCGTGGAATCCGGGCCCCCCGGCGCCGTGCTCGGCGAACCCCGGCACGAGCGCACCCGGGCATTCCTCAGCAAGGTTCTCTGACCCCGAAGGAAAGATATCCACGTGTCCCGCGTCATCGTTCTCGGTGCCGGAGTGCTCGGTGCCTCCGTCGCCTACCACCTGGCCGTCGCAGGGGCTCAGGTCGTCGTCATCGAAGCCGGCGGCCCCGCCGGGGGGACCTCCAGCGCGACCTTCTCCATGGACGTCACCCATCTGAAGACCCCACGCACCTATTACGAGCTGAACCGCGCCAGCGCCGCCCTGCACGCCACGCTGGCCGAGGAACTCGGGGGCCCTTCGTGGTGGCACCCCATGCCCGCCATCCAGTGGGGTGACAGCGAGGAGAGCCAGGCAGGGCTCAGGGAGCGGGCCGTCCGCCTCAAATCCTGGGGGCATGCCTGCCGCATCGCCGAACCGTCCGAGCTGCGCGAACTCGCCCCCGCCGTCGACCCCGCGGCCTGCACGGCGAGCGAACTCGTCGTCCACGACCAGAGCGCGTGGTACGACGCCCCGCTCTTCGTCCAGCGCCTGCTCGATCACGCCGCCACGCTCGGCGCCGACATCAGGTACGGCCTGCGGGCACAAGCGCTGATCCGCAGTGGCGACACCGTCACCGGCGTCGAGACCGGTACGCGACGCTGGGAAGCCGACTGGGTGATCAACTGCACCGGCCCGGACGCCGACCGCGTCGCGGCGCTCGCCGGCACCGATCTCCCCATGACCCGGATCCCCGGGCTGGTGGGGGAGAGCACCCCCATCCCCGGACTCCGGCTCGACGCGATCCTGGCCACGCCCCAGGTGGACCTGCGTCCCGCCCCCGGAGACCGGATCTGCTCCATCTCCTGGCCCGTCGACGCGCTGCTCCCCGGCCAGGGCGACGACGCCCTGGCGGAACGGCTGCACGCCGGCGGCCAGCGGATCCTGCCCGCGCTGCGCACCGCCCGGCTGGCCGGCGTCCGTCTCGGCGTCCGGCCCGTACCGGCGGACGGCCTGCCACTGGCGGGCACGCACCCCGACGCCCCCGGCCTCTATCACCTGGTCACCCACAGCGGCGTCAACCTCGCCCCCGAACTCGGCCGCCTCGTGGCTCAGGAGATCATCAACGGCGACGGTCCCGACCTCGCCCCGTACCGCGTCACCCGCGACATCGCGCCATCCGTGAAGGACGAAAGCCTGACCCTCATGACCACGAGCTGAGCCTATGAACAGGTGATGCCGGCCGGGCCGGGCGTGGACGGGCCGTTGGCCTGGAAGCCGAAGGTGGCCGACGCGCCCGGCGCCAGGCTCGTGGCCCAGCTCGGCGCCTTGATCGTCCAGGTGGTGCCCGACGACGTGATGGTGGAGCTCCAGGCGTTGGTCAGGGTCACGCCGGACGGCATGGTCCACGTGACCGTCCAGTTGTTCCAGGCCGCGGTCCCCGTGTTCCGCACGGTGACGCTGGTCGTGAAGCCGCCCTGCCAGGCGTTGGCGACCTGGTAGTTCACGCCGCAGGAGACACCGGTGCCGCCCGTGGGCGTGGGAGTGGGGGTCGGCGTGGGTGTGGTGGTCGGGCCGTTCGAGGTGGTGTAGCCGACCTTGGTGTAGGGCGTGCCGCATTGCGGGTTGCAGCTGGACGGAAGCGTGAAGCTGTACACGCGACCGCCGTTGATCAGTGTGTCCGTGACGTCTCGGACCCGGATCTGGTACTGGCTGCCGCCCGACGTGGTCCCGCCGACGATGTAGGACTGGCCCATGTCGCCGTTCATCTGGGCGGTCTGCCACGCTCCGTTGGCGAAGTACTCGACGCCGTGAATGCCGTTGGCCAGGTGCGAGACGGAGATCGCCGGCCACCAGACCTGGGCGGACTGCATGAACCCGATGTCGATGTCGCCGCTGTAGTTGGGCGCGGGGATGAACGACCAGGTGAGGTGCCGGTTGTTCCAATGGCCGGGATACATGTCCCCGACCGCGGCGCCGTTCTTCACGAACCGGTTGAGTGAGTCCTTGGCCAGGTCCAGATGGTACGGATCGTCGCGGCACCAGGCGTTGGAGTCGCCGCAACTGTCGGCGACCAGCATGGTCAGCTTCGCGCCGTTGTAGGCATCGGCGACCCAGGAGCCGTTGCGGCAGAACGGCTGATTCTGCGCGCCATCATTGGTGCCCGTGCAGAAATCGCTGACCTCTACCTGGACGTAGCGGCCGCAGTTCAGGCCGTTGTTCCACAACCCGGCCTTGCTGAGGTTGGCCCCCGTCAACGGCCGGGGGTAGAAGGTGTAATCGCCGGGCGTGTTGTAGACGTTGAGCGCGACGAAGTCCTGGGAGTCGATGTTCGCCTGGGGCACTCCGCAGCCACCGTACGGCGTGCCGAGCCCGTCGAAGTAGGTGGCGTTGCCCGTCACAGGACCGGGCGGGTCGCTGACCGCGCCGGCGGGCTGTTCCGTCAAGGGCACCAGGGCGCACAGCGCGACCAGGAGACCGGGAAGCAGGATGGCGAGTAACCGGCGACTCATCTGACTCCCAACGCAGGAAGGTTCGACACGAACCTCCCCGCAGAGTGTCGGCCGGTCAAGCAGCGACGCGGGCGAACTGGGCAAATGCCCCAAAACTACTGAAACTTTCATCAACACCCCGAAAGCGTTGGCGAAAAATCTTGCCAAAACGGCATTTTTGCATTTTTGGCAAGATTCGCTACGGTGGTGGACATGACGGCTGACGAGAATGTCGGTATCGGGCTGCGGGAGCGCAAGAAGCGGGAGACCCGGCTCGCGCTGAGCCAGGCCACGATCCACCTGTGCGTCGAGCGCGGGTGGAGCAACGTGACGGTGGAGGACATCGCCGCAGCGGCGAACGTGTCCGTACGCACCTTTCGTAACTATTTCTCCAGCAAGGCCGAGGCGATTGCCGCCAGCCACCTGGAACGCGCGCTGCGGATCGCCGACGAACTGCGCGCGCGGCCGGTCGATGAGCGGCTATGGGACTCGATCGTGAGCGCGGTCCAGGCCCACCTCGCACCGGGCGAGGGCAACGGCGGCGGGTCTCCCCAAGACCAGCGCCGGCACGACGCGCTCCGGCTCCTGCTGACCGAGCCGGCGCTGCACGGCGAGATCCTCAAGGCGGACGCGGCCGCGAAGGACGAGCTGGCCAAGGCGATCGCCGAGCGCACCGGCACCGACGTGGCCCATGACGTCTACCCGAAACTGGTCGCCGCGGTGGTCAGCGCGGGCAGCGCCGTGGCCGTCGAGCACGTCCTGAGCGCCGATCGGCCGATTCCGCTCGCGCCGCTGCTGCGCGAGGTGTTCGACCAGCTCACCGCGGGCCTTCCCGTCCCCTAAGAACCACAGAAGGAAAAGACGTCAATGATCACAGATGTCGTTATCGCCGGCGGCGGTCCGAACGGGCTGATGCTGGCCTGCGAACTGAGCCTGGCCGGGGTCCGGCCGATCGTGCTGGAACGGCTACCGGAGCCGAGCGAGGAACCGAAAGCGAACGGATTACTCGGCCAGGTCGTGAAAATGATCGACCGCCGCGGGCTGTACGAACGTCTCAGCGGTAACCCGGCACCGCCGCAGCCGAACTCCGCGTACTTCATGTTCGGCGCGATGGGCCTGGACCTGAGCCTGCTGGCGGACAGTCCGATCTATGCCCTGCCGGTACCACAGCGCCGCATTGTGCAGGTCCTGCAGGAGCGCGCCATCGAACTGGGCGTGGAGATCCGGCGGGGACACGAGGTCGTCGGCCTGTCGCAGGACGACGACGCGGTCACCGTCGACGTCGCGAGTCCGGGCGGGGCGTACCAGCTGCGGGCCCGGTATCTCATCGGCGCGGATGGAGCCCACAGCACCACCCGCAAGCTCTCCGGCATCGAGTTCCCCGGCATCACCTACGACCGGATGACGCTCCGCTCAGCGCACGCGACGATCCCGGCGGACTGGGTCGATCCCGCGACCGGCGCGCTGAACGTGCCCGGCTATGGCGCTGTTCTGCCGTTCCTGCCGCACCGCACCGAGCATGGAGGGTTCTCCTACGCGCCGATGCCCGGCCACCCGCCGCTGATCAGTGCCACAGAGTGGGACCAGCCCGCGACCGACGCCCCGATGAGCCTGGAGGAGTTGCGGGCGAGCATCCGCCGCGTGCTCGGCGTCGATGTGCCGCTTGGTCCGCCCGACGGCGAAGGTCCGCACGCGCTGCGCCGAATGACCGGGGGTAACACCCGGGTCGCCGAACGGTTCGCCGACGGCCGGGTGTTCCTGATCGGTGACGCCGCCCACGTGTACGGCGCCACGGGGGGTGGACCCGGACTCAACCTCGGCCTGCAGGACGCGATCAACCTCGGCTGGAAACTCGCCGCCGAGCTCCGGGGAGGCGCCCCGCCCGGACTGCTGGACAGCTACGAGACCGAGCGGCGATCGGCCGCCCACCGCATGGTCCTGAACGCACGGGCGCAGTCCGCCCTGATCGCCCCCGGCAGCGACGTCACCGGCCTGCGCGAGCTGTTCACCGAACTGCTCCGCGACCCGAACACCGTACAGCGCCTGGCCGAACTCACCGCGGGCGCCGACGTCCGCTACGACATGGGCGAACCCGAGGCGCACCCGCTGACCGGCCGGTTCGCCCCGGACATGGAACTGCGCACCCCGTCCGGGCCGGTCCGGCTGGCCGAGCTGACCAGAACCGCACGCCCTCTGCTGCTGGACCTGACCGAAGACGCATCGCTCGCCGAGACGCTCGCCCCGTGGCACGACCACGTCGACATCGTCACCGCACGCCCCCAGACCCCCGCGCCCACAGCTCTGCTCCTTCGACCGGACTGCTACGTGGCCTGGGCATCGGCATCACCCCAACCAGATCCCGCGGAGTTGGAAGCACTCCGAGCAGCCTCGCGGCGGTGGTTCGGCGCCATCGAACCCGCCCACGCCAGGACGGCCGAGACCGAAAAGAGGACGATGACGTGACGCTGCCAACCGCGAAGCTGGGCAGAACAGGGTTACAGACGAGCCGCCTCGGCTACGGAGCGATGGAGCTGCGCGGGCCACAGGCCTGGGGCAAACAGATAAGCGACGATGAGGCCCGCACGCTGTTGAACACGGTCCTCGACTCGGGAGTGAACCTCATCGACACCTCGCCGGACTACGGCGACGCCGAGGAGCACATCGGCCGCTGGATCTCCCACCGGCGCGACGAATTCATCCTCTCCAGCAAGTGCGGCTGCCCACTCGCCGCGGACGGTTCGCCGCACGTCTACACGAGGGCGAACGTCCGCGCGTGCGTCGAACAGAGTCTGCGCCGGATGCGCACCGACCACCTTGACATCCTGATGGTGCACATGAGCCCGAGCGTCGCCGTGATGCGGGCCGAGGACACCATCGCCGAGATGCTGGCCCTCCAGGACGAAGGCGCGATCCGCTTCACCGGCATGTCAGGGAATCTGCCCAACCTTCCGGAGCACATCGCGATCGGGTCGTTCGACGTTTTCCTCCTCCCTTACTCGGCGCTCGACCGCTCCCACGAGGAACTCATCACCGCCGCCGCGGCAGCCGGCGCGGGGACGATCGCGCGCGGCTCGGTCGCCCGCCCGCTCGTGGCTCCGCCCGAGGCCATACCGGAGCCAATACGCCGGCCGCTCGCCGACCGCCACGCGCGGCTCGCCGCCGCCGGCCTGGACGATCTGGCGGACGGCGCCTCGACGATGGAACTCCTGCTCCGCTTCATCCTCAGCCACCGAGATCTGCACTCGTTGATCGTCGGCTCGACCGACGCGGCGCACATGCGGGCCAATGTCGCCGCCGCCCAGAAGGGCCCGCTCCCGACGGACGTGTACGACGCGCTGCGGGATCGCCTCAGCGAGACGTAGGAGACTCATGTCGAGTGCGGCATCCGTGACGTGAACGACACCTTCGCTGAGACTCACTCGCAAGCTGGCGCGGATGCGGCCGCCTGGATGCTCGCGCAGCATGCCGCCCAGCGCAGATGCCTGCCCCTGCTGGAAGAGGGCTCCGGGGCGATACGGGTATACGCCGATGCCTCTGTCGTCCGCCAGATCCTGCACTCAGTGATTTTCGTCAGGATGGCGGCATGCGCCTGCTCCGAGTGCGCACCCGCACGCCGCCTGGCACGAGCTTGACGAGCGCCACGGTTGAAACCCTCTGATACATTGAATAAACGTTTACTCAACGAGATGAAGGCGATGGCCAGGACGCGAAGCGAGCAGGCGGCGTGGCGCCGGGAGCAACTGTTGGACGCGGCGCTGACGGTGTTCGCCGACAAGGGCGTGGACGGGGCCACGGTCAAGGATGTGGCGCAGGCAGCGGGCGTCACTCCCGGCCTGCTGTATCGCTACTTCGACAGCAAAGAGGCGATGGTGGAGACGCTCCTGTCGGAGCGAGGCTTCCTGCCCCGGCTGCGTGAGTTGCGAGCCGAGCCGAACGACCCTCGCCCGGCCACCCAAGTGCTGACAGAGCTGCTGGAGTCCTTCGACGGGTTGCTGGCCGGCCACGCCGACCTGATGGCGTTGTTCTTCAGCGCCGCCCAGGCCCGTGCGCCGCTGGCGGCGCTGGTGAGCGAGGGGCAGCGGCTCATCGGCGGCTTCCTGGCCGAGCGGGTCGCCGCCGGTGAGCTTCGCGGCCACGACACCGCCACCGCGGCCCGGACCCTGTTCGCCACCGTGGCCGTCAATCGGCGGCTGGGCACCCCCATCGATATCGCGGCCCTGGTCGGGCTGCTGTTTCCGGAAGAGGGATGACCATGCGTGCACAGTGTTGTGTCGTCGGGGGCGGCCCGGCGGGAATGATGGCCGGGCTGCTGCTGGCCCGTCAGGGCGTGGAGGTGATCGTGCTGGAGAAGCACGCGGACTTCCTGCGCGACTTCCGCGGCGACACCGTCCACCCCTCCACCCTGGAGTTGATCGCCGAGCTGGGGTGGATCGAGGAGTTCCTCAGCCTCCCGCACACCAAGATGCCCCACGTGACGGTCAACATGGGCGGCAAGGACGTCACCTTCGCCGATTTCAGCAGGTTGAAGGTGCGCTGCCCCTACATCGCGTTCATGCCGCAGTGGGACGTACTGGACTTTCTGGCCGACAAGGCCACCGCCTACCCCTCCTTCCGCCTCCTGCGCCGTGCCGAGGTGAGGGAGCTCCTCACCGAGCGGGGGCGGGTGACCGGTGTCCTGGCCGACACCGAGGACGGGCCCGTGGAGGTACGGGCCAACCTGGTGATCGGGGCGGACGGCCGCCACTCCACGGTACGGGCGCGGGCGGACCTGGCTCCCGTGAACGACTCTCCGCCCATGGACGTGCTGTGGTTTCGCCTGCCGCGCCGGGCGGAGGATCGGGTGCCCTTCTTCCAGGGCGGCAAGGGAGCGTTGATCTCGATCGACCGGGGCGACTACTGGCAGATCGCCTACGCGGTTCCCGCGACCGCCTTCGCCGAGCTCAAGGCCGCCGGGCTGCCCGCGTTCCGGGACAGGGTGGCGGAGCTGGCACCCGCCCTGCGCGACCGCACCCGGCAGATCGACGACTGGGAGGCGGTCCACCAGCTGACCGTCCAGGTCAACCGGCTCACCCGATGGCATCGGCCGGGAGTGCTGTGCATCGGCGACGCCGCCCACGCCATGTCGCCCGCGGGCGGCGTGGGCATCAACCTGGCCGTGCAGGACGCGGTGGCCACCGCCAACCTGCTGGGTCCGCTTCTCGCCCGAGGCGGCGTACCAGAGGATGTCGAGCTGGCCCGGGTGCAGTCGCGCAGACAACGCGCCGCGCGGGTGACCCAGGCTTTCCAGCTCGGCATCCTGAGGGACCTCTATCCCAAGGACCTGGGCGACGACACGACCCAGCACGTGCCGCCGATCTTCACAGCGTTCCGGACGCTGCCGCCGCTGCGTCACCTCATGGGCCGCTTCATCGGGATGGGCGTCCGCCCCGAGCACATCGCCGAGGCCGCCACCACGGCGCGGTGAACGGCTATCGCATCAGCTCCCGGCCAAGCGGTCAGGCGATGCAGCCTTTCACGTCGTCGTGACCCGTCTGACGGGATCTCACAACGCGGGCCGGTCGATCAGCGGCGGATGCAGGCGAGGGCCGGCCTCGGTGCAACCACGGGATCACCGCGGCCGGCAGCTCGATGATGGCCGCACCGTGGCGTACCGATCGATCGGCGCGGCCTCAACACCGGAGCGCTCTCGCAGCACCACCGCCCAGGCCGCAGCCATTCGCACGGCTGCGGCCTTCAGCTTCGAGAAGGTCCACTCTTGCGGGCCACGCCCGACGTCACAGTTGGCGTGGCCTTTCCTGCGACGCTTTCGTCGTGTTGGGGTGCCCAGGTCTTCGACGTAGCCGGCGGCGATGTCGTCAGGTGCAGGTAGCGGTCATCGGCGTGGCCGAGGCCGCATTCGAGTTCGGCTGGTACTACGTGCCGTCGATCAGCCGAATGGCGAGGTCCGGGCTGAACGTCCCGGCGGGCACGTTCGGCGCGATGCCGCAGTTGCCGTCCGAGTCGCCGGGGACCTTGACCCAGAGCAGCATCTCGCCGCCACCGCCGATCTGCGTCGTGGCGCCGAGCTTGCGGCCCGATGGGTTGCACCATTCGCCGTTGGAGCCGTTGCCGTTGCGGCTGGTGTCGATCACGAACTTGGCGGTGCCGCCGAGCGCGGAGTTGATCGCGTTCCCGTATGTGGCCGACTGGCTGGTGGTGTAGTAGTTGGAGACGTTGACCGAGAATCCGCGGACGTTCGCGACGCCCACGCTCTGCAGCCGGGAGGCCATGGTCGCCGGCGCGGTCCAGCCGGCGTTGCCGGCGTCGAGGTAAGCCCAGGTGTTGGCGGCCTTGTCGCGGAACTGTTCGGTTGCGTAGGTCAGCATGCGGATGCGCTCCTGCCGCGCGGTCTCGCTCATGCAGTCGAAGTCTCCGAGGGAGTCGGGCTCGATGACGACGACCGCGGGTCGGTTGCCGATGCCGGAGGCGAACGCGGAGATCCAGGTCTTGTACGCCGCTTCGCTACCGGCGCCGCCGCCGGAGTGACCGCCGCACGCGTCGCGACCGGGGATGTTGTACGCGACCAGGATCGGCAGTTTGTCGGCGCTGTCGGCGGCGCCCACGAAGCCGGAGACAGCGGCGGTGATGTCGCCGCTCCAGCTACCGAACCACCGGGCCATCGGCTTGGAGGCGATAGAGGACTGGATGCGGGTCGCGCGGGAGTCGCCGGAGTTGTTGCGCACCCAGACGGCGGGGTTGGAGTTGGGGTCGACGTAGAAACCACTCGTCATGCCGATCGGCCCGGACCCCGACGTCGTCTCGGTGAGGGAGACGTTGTCGAGGTGGACGGTGTGGGCGGCGTTCTTGCCGAGTTGGAACGACACCTGTCCGGCCGCCGTGCTCAGGCTGGAGGTGAAGGGGAAGCTGAAGCGCTTGCTCGTCGTGGTGAGCGCGATCGTCTGCGTCAGGGTGTTGGTGTACGGGCTGTCGGCCAGTTGCACGGTGGTGACCGCGCTGACCGAGGCGGAGGCGACGGCGTCGAACGACAGCGTGTAGGCCTTGCCGCTGGTCAGGGTGATGTTGTTCTGGGCCACCATGGCGTCCCACGGGTTGGCCGTGCCGCCGGTCACGTTGACGCGCAGCCGTCCCGTGTCCACCGCCATGGAGGTGTTGGACGAGTTCCACCATGGGGCGGTGGAGGTGCTGAAGGTGCCGTTGACCACCAGCTCGGTCGCGGCGGTTGCGGGTGTGGCGACGGCCACCGACAGGGCGGTCGCCGTTGCGGCCGTGATCGCCGCCAACCGGGTTAATACTCGCATGTACTGCTTTCCTTTCTTAGGGACCCCTGTCACAGGGAGTCAGTGAAAGCGGCGATCCAGGCAAGGGATGAGTTCCAGTTGATCGCCACCTCGTTGGTGGACCAGGAGCCGATGTCGTCGATGTAGCACTTGGCGGGCGTACAGCCGGCGAGGTTGCGCTGGGCGACCGGGTCCTGGAGGCCGGAATTGGGCCCTCCGGCCAGGGAACCGGGGGCGGGGGTGGGAAGGCTCGGGTCGATCTGGTGGGCCCAGAATCGGTGGTGCTGGTTGTGGCTGGCCCGTTCGCCGTACCCGGTGACGTAGGACTGGTTGAGCGCGTTGCGCCCGAGCAGATAGTCCATCGACTCCAGGACCGCTTCGCGGTAGCGGCGGTCGCGGGTGAGGTCGTAGGCCGTCGCCATGATCATTGCGCTGTTGGTGGTGGCGCTGGTCGAGCCCCAGACGTACTTGCCGTCGGCCGGCAGGTAGGGGTTGGCGTAGCCCTGAGCGTTCATGTCGCGTACGTAGCGGCCGGCGACGGACAGCACCCGCTTGCGTGCGGCGGCGGACATGGCGGCCGGGAACCGGCCGGGCAGCCGGGCGACGGTCAGGTCGGCCAGCGCGCCGGTCGACTGCCAGGAGAACCCGTCCGCGGTCAGTTTCGTGGTGACGAAGGGCAGGTAGGAGCGCTTCCCGGTGGTCGCGTACAGTTCGGCGGCGGCCCAGGAGAACTCGTCGGAGACGTCGGTGTCGTCGTAGGCGCCCCCGCCCTCGCCTCCGGGTGGTGCATAAAGGTCGGGATGTGCACGGGCCGCCCGCCAAGCGGTCTCGGCGGCCTCAAGGCAACGTCGGGCGAACGCGCGGTCCCATGTCCTCCAGATCCGGGCACACTGGGCGCCGGCTGCGGCAAGGTTGAGCGTCGCGGCGGTGGAGGGCGGGTAGAGGTAGCGCGGCTGCGCGTCCAGGTGCGGGATCGTCGGATGTCCGGTCCACGCGGCGTCGTGCATCTTGTGGTGGACCAGGCCGCTGGCGGGCACCTGCATGCGAAGCAGGAACTCCACCTCCCAGCGGGCCTCGTCGAGCACGTCCGGGACGCCGTTGCCAGCCTCGGGGATGCGCAGCAGGCCGTCGCGCGTCCCCTTCAGATCGTTCTGCCCGCGCGAGCGCTCGTAGAGGTCCATGAGCTGCCAGGCGGCGAGGGCGCCGTTCACCACGTACTTGCCGTGGTCGCCCGCGTCGTACCAGCCTCCGCGTACGTCCAGCGTGTGGTCGCAGGTGCCCGGCAGGCACGGGACGCGGGTGTCTCCCTGGTTGGGCGCGACGCCGAGGTGCCCGGCCGGCCTGGCATAGGTGTCGCCGACGTATGCGGCCTCGATCGGGATGCCGCTGCGGTTGTGGTAGAAGTACGCCAGTGCGTCCCTGCGCAGCCCGTCGTACAGGTCGTCGCCGATCTCGAACGGCAGGCTGACCTGGTCGCCGACCGCGAGCGTATAGCCGGTGCCCGCCTTGCGGACGGACGAGAAGTCGGCCACGTGGACATGGTCGCCGGACATCGCGTCGGCACCGTGCACTCGGGTGCGCCCCTGGGCCACGGCTGCGCCGCGCTTGTCGAGCAGCCGCCATTCCAGCGGCTCCGTCCCGGGGTTGACGATCGTGGCGCGCTTGGGGCCTGAGGTCGCGTAGCCGTGCTGGTTGACCCGCACCGGCGAGCCCAGGTCCCGGACGCCGCCCGGCGGGAGCACCCCGCCGACCAGGGAGATCTCGTCCAGGCACACCGTGTACGGCTCCGTGGCGCCGCCCATCTGGAAGGTCACCTGTCCGTGCGAGTCCGAGACGTTCGACGTCGCGGTGTACTCGAACGTGCGCGGCGTGGCCGTCAGCTCGGGCCGCTGGTCCAGAGGGGTGGTGTACGGAGGGCCGGCGAGCTGGACGGTGGTGCGGATGGTGACGTCCCGGCTGGCGGAGGCGGTGAAGCGGAGCGTGTACGGCTGGCCGTCCTCCAACGGGACGTCGTTCTGGCCGATCATGGAGTCCCACGGGTTCGTGGTCCCGGCCGGGACGTCGGCGCACAGTCGGCCCGATTCGACGCGTGACGGGGTGTTCTGGCTGCTCCACCAAGGGTCTTTGCCGCTGTCGAAGCCGCTGTTCAGGAGTCTTTCGTAGGAGTCGGCGTGCGCGGGGGTCGCGAGGCCGGCGAGGAGGAGGACACAGGCCGCGGACAGCCTGAGTGTGGCGGACATACCGGGACCTTTCAGGTCGCTGGACAGATCGTCCCCGGCACACCGCGGCGTCAGTGCCGAATCTTCTGCCAGGGCACCGCGAGCTGTCAACTGTTTCGCAGAGATTGAACCTTGCTCTCGTCGCCCCCTTCTCAGCGGTGCGACAATCCCCTAACATCGGCTGGGAGCGCTCCCAATTATGTCCGGAAAAAGCTCTGGAACACTGGCACAATCCGCGGCGTCAACGCAGGTAGTTGCGTGTATCCAGTGCCTCCATCCGCTCTGGAACCGCTCCCGGAAGCAGGGGAGAAATGACATGACGACACGGCTGGCGCGGCCACTGATCGCCGCCGCCCTCACCGGCCTGCTCGCGGCGTGCGGCGCCGGCGCACAGACGCAGGACGCCGCGACGCAGGGAAAGACCACCCTGGTGGTCAAGACCTTCAGCGAGTTCGGCTACGAGGAGCTGTACAAGCAGTACGAGGCCGCTCATCCCGGAATAACGATCAAGCAGGAGAGCATCGCCCAGCTCGGTGACTACCTGCCCAAGCTGCAGCAGTGGATGGCCTCGGGCAGCGGAGCCGGAGACATTGTCGCGCTGGAGGAGGGCATCCTCATCCAGTTCATGGCCAAGCCCGAGCAGTTCGTGAACCTTCTCGACCACGGAGCCGGGTCGCTGAAGGCCGATTTCCTGGAATGGAAGTGGAAGCAGGCGCTCACGAACGACGGTGCCAAACTCGTCGGGCTCGGCACAGATGTCGGCGCGCAAGGCATGTGCTACCGGACAGACCTGCTGGCCAAGGCCGGACTGCCCGCCGATCGTGAGAAGGTCGGTGAGCTCTGGCCGACCTGGGACGCTTACCTTGCCACCGGGCAGAAGTTCGCTCAGGCCAAGACGGGAGCGCACTTCTTCGACTCGGCCGGGGGCATCTATCAGAACATCCTGATGCAGCAGGGCGACCACACCTACTACGACACCTCCAACAACCTGGTGATCGACACCAATCCCGGAGTGAAGGCCGCCTGGGACCAGGCGGTCAAGATGGTCCAGGGCGGACTGTCGGCGAATCTCGCGCAGTGGAGCCCGCAGTGGAACGCCGGGTTCAAGAAGGGCACCTTCGCCACCATCCCGTGCCCGTCCTGGATGCTCGGCGTCATCGAGGAGCAGGCGGGGCCGGAGAACGCCGGCAAGTGGGATGTGGCGCGCGTGCCAGGCGACGGAGCCGTTCGCGGTGGCTCGTTCCTCGCGGTGCCGACGCAGAGCAAGCACCAGAAGGAAGCGGCCGAACTGGTGAAGTTCCTCACCAGCCCGAAGGGGCAGATCGCGGCGTTCAAGGCCAAGAGCAACTTCCCCTCGTCGCCGCAGGCCATCGACGACCCGGCGGTGCAGGGCTTCGTCAACGACTACTTCAACAACGCTCCCGTCGGGAAGATCTTCGGAGCGAGCGCGAAGGCGCTCAAGCCGGTCTACCTGGGGCCGAACAACAACCCGGTCGGTGACCGCGTCGGCAACGCGCTGACGGCCGTCGAGCAGGGCAAGCTCCAGCCGGACGAGGCGTGGGCCAAGGCTGTCGAGGACGCCAAGCGTGCTGCGAAGTAGCAAGGTGTCATCCGCTTCGCACGCGAGGTCGCACGCGAGGTCGCGGGCGGGGCTGCTGTCCCGCCTCGACCTGGTGGGCTCGCCCTACCTCTTCGTGGCGCCGTTTTTCGTGATCTTCGCGGTCTTCGGGCTCTTCCCGCTGCTGTACACCGCGTGGGTCTCGCTGCATGACTGGGACCTGGCAGGGGACGCGGGCTTCGTCGGGCTGGCGAACTACGCGGATCTGTTCGCCGACCCCGACTTCTGGAACGCGGTCGTCAATACCCTTGGCATGTTCGTGCTGGCCACGGTGCCGCAGTTGCTTCTGGCACTGGTCGTGGCGAGCCTGCTCAACCAGCGGCTGCGTGCGCTGACGTTCTTCCGGATGGGAGTGCTCGCGCCGATCGTCACCTCGGTGGCCGCGGTGGGCATCGTGTTCAGCCAGATCTTCGACCGCGACGCCGGCATGGCCAACGGCCTGCTCGCCCTGCTGGGCATGGACCCGGTGGACTGGCGGGCGGACAAGTGGTCGTCCTGGCTGGCGATCTCGGTCATGGTCGATTGGCGATGGACCGGCTACAACGCGCTGATCTTCCTGGCCGCGATGCAGTCGGTACCGCGCGACGTGTACGAGGCGGCGGCCATCGACGGTGCCTCCAGGGTCAGGCAGTTCTGGGGCATCACGGTGCCGCTGATCCGGCCGGCGATCCTGTTCGCTGTGATCATCTCGACGATCGGCGGCATGCAGCTGTTCACCGAGCCGCTCATCTTCGGCCAGGGCGCCTACGCCATCTCCGGCGGCAGTCTGCGGCAGTTCCAGACCGTGGCCATGTACATGTTCGAGAAGGCCTTCAGAGACTTCGACTACGGCTATGGCTCGGCCGTCGCCTGGATGATCTTCCTGCTCATTGTGGTCTTCGCTCTGGTCAACTTCCTGGTCACGCGGAGAGCGAGATAGCCATGCGAACCTCAGGCCCTCTGGTCTACCTCACCCTGCTGGCGGCGATCGCGCTGTCGGTCTTCCCGATCTACTGGCTGTTCGTCGTCGCCACCCGGGCCAACGACGTCGTCGGTGACTGGCCGCCGCCGCTCACCCCGGGCGGCAACCTGGGCGAGAACGTCACGCGGCTCTTCGCGGCCGAGGACGCCAATTTCCTGCTGGGAATGGTCAACTCCGCGATCGCTTCCATCACCGTGACCGTATCGGTGGTGTTCTTCTGCTCGCTGGCCGGCTTCGCGTTCGCCAAGCTGCGCTTCCGCGGCAGAAACGCGCTCTTGCTCGTCATCCTGGCCACGATGATGATCCCGGTCCAGATGGGCATCATCCCGCTCTACATGATCATGGTGGAGCTCGGCTGGCAGAACCGGCTGCAGGCGGTCATCGTGCCGTTCCTGGTCTCGGCGTTCGGTGTCTTCCTGATGCGGCAGTACGCCGAGCGGGCCGTCCCCGACGAGTTGGTCGAGGCGGCACGGGTGGACGGCTGCTCGACCTTCGGCATCTTCTGGAAGGTCGTGCTGCCCGCTCTACGGCCGGGCGCCGCCGTGCTGGGACTGTTCACCTTCATGGGCACCTGGAACGAGTTCCTGTGGCCGCTGGCCGTTCTGGAGGCCGACAACCCGACCGTTCAGTTCTCGCTCAGCCAGTTGTCCAGCACCTACTACACCGACTACACGCTCATGTTCTCCGGGACGCTGATCGCCACGCTCCCGCTGCTGTTCGTCTTCATCGCATTCGGCCGCCAGATCATCGGCGGCATCATGGAAGGAGCCGTCAAGGCGTGAACACGTTCGATCCTGGCTTTCTCTGGGGGGCCGCCACCTCGAGCTACCAGATCGAGGGGGCGGCCGCCGAGGACGGACGCGAGCCTTCGATCTGGGATGTCTTCGCCGCGCAGCCCGGCAACGTGCGCGACGGCGACACCGGTGACGTCGCCGCCGACCATTACCACCGCTACCGCGACGACGTCGCCCTCATGGCCGAGCTCGGCCTGCGCGCCTACCGTTTCTCCGTGGCCTGGCCGCGGGTGCAGCCGCGCGGATCGGGAGCCGTCAACCAGCGCGGCCTGGACTTCTACCGGCGCCTTGTGGACGAGCTGCTGAGCCGCGGGATCCAGCCGTGGCCGACGCTGTACCACTGGGACCTGCCCCAGCCGCTGGAGGACGCCGGTGGCTGGCCCGCGCGGGACACGGCCCTGCGCTTCGCCGACTACGCCGCCGCCGTGCACGACGCGCTGGCCGACAGGGTGACGAACTGGACCACGCTCAACGAGCCCTGGTGCTCGGCCTTCCTCGGGTACGCCACCGGAGAGCACGCGCCCGGTCGGCGTGAGCCTGCCGCCGCCATCCGTGCCGTGCACCACCTGCTGCTCGGTCACGGCATGGCCGCCGACGCCATGAGCGGCTCACGGGTCGGCATCACGCTGAACCCCGCCCAGGTGAGCCCGGCCACCGGTTCGGCCGAGGACCTGGACGCCGCGCGCCGCATCGACGGCGTGGCCAACCGGATCTTCCTGGACCCGCTGTTCCGGGCCGCATACCCAGCGGACGTGGTCGAAGACCTGACCGAGGTGACCGGCTTCGAGCACGTCCATGACGGCGACCTGAAGGTGATCGCCGCACCGCTGGACTTCCTCGGCGTCAACTACTACACCCCGGCCATCGTCTCCGGCGACGGTTCCGCCCACACGGCGGGCAAGCCGAGCCCATACGTCGGGTCGGAGACGGTGCGATTCGTGGACGGCGGGCGGCCGCGGACCACCATGGGATGGGAGGTCGACGAGAGCGGGCTGTCCGACCTGCTCGTGCGGCTCGCCCGCGACTACTCGGTGACCGCCCTCTACGTCACCGAGAACGGCGCGGCCTACGACGACCAGGTGCACGACGCCGACCGGATCGCCTACCTCGATGGCCACCTGCGCGCCTGCCACGACGCCGTGGCGCAGGGAGTGCCGCTGCGCGGCTATTTCGCCTGGTCTCTGCTGGACAACTTCGAGTGGGCGTACGGGTACTCCCAGCGGTTCGGCCTGGTTCACGTCGACTTCGCCACGCAGCGCCGTACCTCCAAGGACAGCGCGCGCTGGTACGCCGAGGTGATCAGGCGCGGTGGGTTGTGAGACCCACGATCGAGCAGGTGGCCGCGCACGCGGGGGTCGGCCGGAGCACGGTCTCCCGCGTGCTCAACGGCTCCTCCAAGGTACGCCCGAAGACCAGGGTCACCGTGCAGAAGGCCATCGAGGAGTTGCGCTACACCCCCAATCGAGCCGCGCGTTCGCTGGTCACCCGGCGCACGGACACCGTCGCGCTGGTCATCTCAGAGTCTCCCGAGCGGGTTTTCAGCGACCCGTTCTTCGCGGGCGTGGTACGCGGCATCGCGGCGCAGCTGACGTCGTCCGGCAAGCAGTTGCTGATGACCATGGCTCGGTCGAGCAGCGAGCGGTCAGCCTTGGAGGCCTATCTCGGGGGCGGCCACGTGGACGGGGTCCTGCTGCTCTCGCTGCACCATGAGGATCCGCTCCCGTCCCACCTGGGAGAGCTCGGCCTCCCGGCGGTGCTGGGCGGCAGGCCGCTCGATCCCGCTCTCGCCGCTCATGTCGTGGACGTGGACAACCAGGCGGGAGCGTACCTGGCGGTGCGGCACCTGGTCGAGCGGGGACGGCGCCGGATCGCGACCATCACGGGACCGATGGACATGCTCGTCAGCGTCCACCGGCTGGGGGGCTACCGTGATGGCCTGACCACCTCCGGGATCGAGGAGAGTTCCGATCTCGTGGCGGGCGGGGACTTCAGCGAGCGGAGCGGTGCCGTTGCCATGCGGGCACTGCTGGCCCGCAGGCCCGACCTTGACGCGGTCTTCGCCGCCTCCGACCTGATGGCCCTGGGCGCGCTGCGGGTGCTGCGTGAGGCCGGCCGCGCCGACGTAGCCGTCGTGGGCTTCGACGACTCGCCACTCGCCGAGCAGGCCGGGCTCACCTCGGTCCATCAGCCGGTCCAGGAGATGGGCCGGGAGATGGTCCGCCTGCTGCTCATGTTGATCGGCGGCGGGGCACCGAGCCGATCGGTCCTCGTCCTCACCCCACACCTCGCGACAAGGGAGACTTCATGAAATTTCGTCATCTTGGGCACAGCGGGCTCATGGTCAGTGAGATCGCCTACGGCAACTGGCTCACTGAGGACACCGTAGAGTCCTGCGTGCACGCCGCCCTCGACGCCGGGATCACCACGTTCGACACCGCCGACGCCTATGCCGAGACCCGCGCCGAGGAGGTGCTCGGCCAGGCGCTGCGGGGCGTCCGCCGCGACTCGGTGGAGATCCTCACCAAGATCTACTGGCCCACCGGCCCCGGCCCCAACGACCGCGGCCTGTCCCGCAAGCACATCATCCGCTCGATCGACGGCTCCCTGCGCCGTCTCGGCACCGACTACGTGGATCTCTACCAGGCGCACCGCTACGACTACGCCACCCCCTTGGAAGAGACCCTGCGGGCCTTCGACGACCTGGTGCGAAGCGGCAAGGTCCTGTACGTCGGCGTCTCCGACTGGACGGCGGATCAGCTCGCCGACGCGCTGCGAATCGCCGACGACCTGGGCCTGGACCGGATCGTGTCCAACCAGCCGCAGTACAACATGCTGCGCAGGGTCATCGAACCAGAGATCCTCCCGCTGTGCGCCAAGGAAGGTGTCGGCCAGCTCGTCTACCAGCCGATGGCCCAGGGCGTGCTGGCTGGGCGCTACTCCCCTGGCCAGGCGCCGCCCGCCGAGGCGCGCAAGGAGTTCGTGGGCCGCCTGCTCACCGACGACATCCTGACGCGCGTGGAGCGGCTCCGCCCGATCGCGGCGGACCTCGGGCTGACCATGGCGCAACTGGCGATCGCCTGGGTGCTGCGCGGCCTGGAGATCTCGGCCGCGATCGTCGGCGGCTCGCGGCCCGAGCAGGTGCGCGACAGCGCGGCGGCATCCGGGGCGACCCTCGGAGACGACGTGCTCGACGCGATCGACGAGATCTTGGACGGCGTGGTGGAACGCGTGGCCGACGGGCCCTTCAGCCCCCTCACCAGGGCCTGATCACCGTTGGGAGCGCTCACAGACTGGAAGCCTGATAACCTCCACATGACCAGCACGTACACACTTGGGAGCGCTCCTAAAAATGACGGATCGGCAGCCGACGCTGGACGAGGTGGCCCAGCGGGCGGGCGTGTCCAGGGGCACGGTGTCCCGGGTGATCAACAACGCCCCGCATGTTAGCCGGGCCGCGCGGCAGGCTGTGGAGCGGGCCGTCAAGGATCTGGGCTACGTACCCAACGTCGCCGCCCGCTCCCTGGCCACCCAGCGCAGTGGCGCGGTCGTGCTGGCGGTCTCCAGCGACGACCAGGCCCTGTTCACCAACCCCTTCTTCGCCGAGGTCATCGTCGGGGTGAACGCCGCCCTGGAGGAGACCGACCTTGAGCTGCTGCTGATCCTGGCCGCCTCCGAGCGCGGCAGGAACCGGCTGGCCCGTGTCCTGCAGTCACGCAGGGCCGACGGTGTCATGCTGCTGGCCCTGCGGGAAAACGACCCTCTGGCGAAGGTGGCCGCCGAAGGCGGCGTCCCCGTGGTCCACGGCGGACGCTCCCTGGGCGGCTCCCACCACTGGTACGTGGACGCCGACAACCGCGACGGCGCGCGCCAGGCGGCCGAATACCTGATCTCCACCGGCCGCACCAGGATCGCGACCATCACCGGGCCGCTCGACATGCACGTCGGCGTATCCCGCTACCTGGGCTTCCGCGAGGCGTTGGCACTGGCAGGACTCGGGGCCGAGCGGGTCGCGCACGGCGACTTCACGGAGGCGAGCGGAGCCGCCGCGATGGCTCGCCTGCTGACCGACCATCCGGACCTCGACGCCGTGCTGGTCGCCTCCGACGAGATGGCCGTGGGCGCGCTCGGCGTGCTGAAAGAGCACGGCCGGGCCGTACCCGGCGAGATCGCGGTCGTGGGGTTCGACGACGTGGTGACCGCCCGGCACACCCATCCCACCCTCACCACGGTGCGCCAGCCCATCAAGGCCCTCGGCCGCGAGATGATCCGCATGCTGCTCGCCCTGATCCGCGGCGAGGAGCCCACCCCACTCATCCTCCCCACCGAACTGGTCATCCGCGAATCCGCCTGAATCCGTACCAGGGAGCCCCGAAGGGTAAGTGCAGGTTCGCTGTGCTGGGCTTCTGCGACGCCGGGCGAGACGGCTCCGGTGGCAGGAGGAGTGAACGAAGTCACCGTCCGGTGAGCCGGATCGCCCGTGGTGCACGAGCACCGACCTCCCGCAAGAGCTTGCTGCCGATGACGTTGTGGTCGATCCTGCCGGCGAGAGCGGCGGACGCATTTCTCCTATGACTCTGGTGGAGAGGTACGGAACTGGAAGATGTCGGGGCGTGCGTAGTGGCCGACGACATCCAGGTCGAGGTAAGCGCCGTCGAGCACGGCGAGGTCGATGTCGGCGACGAGCATGTCCTGCTTGCCGAAGGACGGCCCGGTGAGCACGCGTCCGAAGGGGTCCACGATGCAACTGCCCCCTTGGATGATCCCTGAGGCCGCGCCGGCCGGATCGGCCGCGGGGAAGTCGTGCGGATAGTCGTTCCTGCCGGCGAACTGGTTGGCCGAGAGCACGAAGCAACGGCCCTCGACGGCGATGTGCCGCATGGTCGACGTCCATACGTCGCGATCGTCCACTGTGGGCGCGCAATAGATCTGCACGCCCCGCTCGTAGAGGGCGGTGCGGTAGAGCGGCATGTAGCTTTCCCAGCAGATGGCCAGGCCGATGCGCCCGATGTCCGTGTCTGTGACGATGACGTCGCGTGCGTCGCCGCGTCCCCAGATCACGCGTTCGGTTCCCGTGGGTACGAGCTTGCGGTGGCGAGCCAGCAGCGTGCCGTCGGGTGCGAACAACAGCGCCGAGCAGTACAAGGTACGGCCAGAGCGTTCGATGATGCCGACGACCACGTGGACTCCATGGGCCGCCACAGCGGCGCTGATCTCCTCGAACGCCTCACCAGGGATCTCGACTGCCGATCTGCGGTACCGCGCGAACAGCGCGCGTCCCTGGTCGTCGCGCCGTCCCACGCTCGCACCGAAGGTCGAGCCCTTGGGGTAGCCGCCGATGAACGCCTCGGGGAACACCACGAGGTGCGTTCCCTCAGCCGCCGCCTGCGCCAGGAGGTCTCGGAAACGGTGCAGTGTCTCCGGCAGATCGAAGAGGCGGGGCGCGGCCTGGACGACGGCGACGCGTCGTGTCGTCATGACGCGGTCTTCTCGGTGACAGGTCCCGATGTGAGATACCCGGAAAGGTCTGGAGCTGCGGGGCGCTCCAGGACGTACCTGATCCAGGCTCGCCGTTCGTGGTCGATGGCCTGCAGTTCCCAGACGCAGGCCGTGGGCCCCTCCGGCGGTACGGGCCGCAGGTTCGTCGTGCCCAGGTCGGCACGCCATAGCCGCTCGTACAGGATGTCGGCCTCCCACCAGCACACGAGCACCCACAGTGCCTCAGTGCCACGATGCAGGATCAGGAATCCGGCGCCCAGGCCTGTCCCGGATCGCGTGGGTTGCGGCAGGTCCCGCTCGGCCGCCTCAAGCGCGGCTTCGATCTCGGCATCGCCGGGAAGCTCGCTGCCGGCCGCGATGGCGATGAGCTTCAGTCGCCAGCCCGCACGCTCAGTGACCCCGAGCCATTCGGTCCTACGCGGCCGGTACGGCTCCGTCGGCAGCGGGAGGGGGTTCGAGAAAATCGGCGAAGGGGCCATGGTCACAACGTCAATTCGGTCATGGCCGACATCCACGGTTCCACCCCGCCGTGGAGGGTGTCGGGATCAGTGCCGCGTATCCGGGCGAGCTCCGCGGTGAGCCGCTGCAAGGGCACGATGGACGTGAAGGGGCGCATCCACGGATCAACCGGTGCGAACCTAAGGTCTGCGTCGTCCTCGCCGCTGATCCACACGGTCGCGCCGAGCTTGGCCAGCAGTGCCCGCAGCGTTTTCGTCCGTCCTTGGTCGTCAGCGCGTGGCGTGATGCTGATGACGTTCATTCCGGCGCGGAAGGCGGCGGGTGTGCCATGCAGGGAGAATTCCGTGGACATCGCCTCCGTCCACAGACGAGCCCCTTCTTTGATCTTGAGTGCGGCCTCGGCCGCGGTAATCGCGTCGAGATCGAAGCCGACCAGCAGCAACGGCTCACTGGCGGCGCAGCCCTCGGCGACCTGGATCGGAGCGGGCTCAGCCAGGGTCAGCTTCAGCGCCTCGGGCACGGTCCCCAGCGCTGCCGCGAACCGCTCCCGATGCGGCCCTTCCAGACCGGCCACCATCCCGCCCAGCACGGCCAGCGACGACAGGTAGGAAACGGTGAAGGTACCGGCCGTCTCATTGGGGCACGTACGCGCGACGACGTCGGCGGGCTGATCAGGCGCATCCGCCCCCACGATCGCGATCGTGGCGGCACCGGCCGCGCGTGCCTTGTCGAGCGCGGCGCTCGGATACCGCTTGTAACCGCGATGGCTGATCACCACCACTTGATCCTCGGCGGTCAGCGGATAGCACAGCGCCAGGTCGTGCGCGTCGACTGCCGCCGCTCGGATACGGCCACCGGAGACGTGCCACGTCCACGCCGCGGCGATTCGCGCGGCGTGCAGCGAGGTGCCGATTCCCGTGAAGATGATCGGCCGGCCTCCATCGAGGCGAGGCGAGTCGACGATGAGCAATTTCGCGACCATGTCCGGCTGTGCGGCGATCTGGTCGTCCAGAGCGAACCTCATGGGCGAGACCGTACGCATAAAGTGGTCAACCCAACAGGTCCACTTATACGCGATGGAGCAGTCCACTATCGTGCCTCGCCCACCGGCCACTTTCTCGCCCCTGGTCATTCCACTCGCCCAAGAGAGCGGAAGGCCCCTACGCTGGCGGCTGCACCAGGGGTTCAGGGCGGCTATTTTGAACGGGCAGTTCGAACCGGGCGCTCGCCTGCCATCCACCCGTACGCTCGCCAACTCTCTCGGCATTTCCCGCTCGACTGTGGTGGAGGCGTTCGACCAACTCGCGGCCGAGGGCTTCATCGAGCGCCGGATCGGGTCTGGCACCTATGTCAGTCCTCAGCTCTCCGGTTTGGGCGCGGGCGGCCGAGCTGAACGCCCGCCGAGTGCCGATCCGCACCGCCGACCGGCGCGGCGGATGCGTCTGGCGTCAGCCGCCCCCACCTCGCTGAGCGAGACGTTTGCGGGCCGGTCAGCGGAGGACCGGCCGATGGCGTTCACTCCCTGCGAACCCGATGTGGAGCTGTTTCCGCATCGGCTGTGGGCGAGGATGCTGGCGCGGCACGCCCGCGCACCGATGTCATGGAGCGCCTCGCCCGCCCCCGCTGGACTGCTCGACCTGCGGCAGGCACTCGCGGCGCACCTCACACTCTCGCGTGGGGTCACGGCCGATCCTGATCGGATCATCGTGGTGTCCGGTGCGCGACAGGCCATCTTCCTCTGCGCTCATGCGCTGCTCGATCCCGGCGACGACGTGTGGTGTGAGGACCCCGGCTACCCCGAGGCGCGAACGGCTCTGGCTTTCGCCGGGGCGAACGTCGTACCCGTGCCGATCGACGACGGGGGGATCGACGTGAACGCGGCGGAACGCCTGGCACCACGTGCGCGCGCCGCCTACGTGATGCCTTCTCACCAACTCCCGACCGGCATCGTCATGAGGCTCCGGCGGCGCCTGCAGCTACTTGACTGGGCCGCGCGCAACGATGCGTGGATCCTGGAGGATGACTACGACAGCGAATTCTGCTACGACAACCGGCCGCTGACCGCCCTGCAGGGCCTCGACGATCACCAATCGGTCGTGTACATCGGCACCCTCAACAAAGTCACCTTCCCGGGTCTGGGCCTGGGCTACGTGGTGGCGCCCGCCGCCATCGCAGACGCGCTCGCCTCGGCCGCCGTCACGATGTCGCTGTCCGTGCCGCTCGCGGTGCAGGCCGCCGCCGCGGACTTCATCTCCGAAGGACACCTCGCCCAGCACATCACGCGAATGCGCGGCGTGTACGGCGAGCGCCAGCGGCTCCTCATCGACGAACTCGACCGCCAGCTCGGCGACGCCATCCGCCCGGAGCCGATATCCGTGGGCATGCACGTCCTGGCCGCACTGCACGGCATCTCCGCCCAGGAGATCGCCGCGCGTGGCGCCGCTCGAGGTTTGGACCTTCGCCCGCTGTCCGGCTACGCCGAGACCTCCATACCCGGCAACGCGATCGTCCTGGGATACACCCACCTCCCACAGGAGCGGATCCGATCGGCGGTACGCGTCCTCGCTCAAACCCTGGCCGACGCCCATGCTGCCGTATCCCAGCGGCCGATCACGTGACCGGGTGGCGGTTGAAGAGCACGCCCGGTAGAGATCGCAGCCCGAGGAAAACACGCGCAGACAGCGCTCGCACCCGCGTGGTACGACATTGACAGCGACCGGCATGGAGACCCGTCGCCGGGCGCGTTCTCGCCTGCCCACCTGCGGGTGTCACGTTGCTGTATATCGGTGACCCATCCGAGGCGCACGACTACTTCGCTCGCGCGGCCGAGTCGCTCGTCGCACCGCGCGAGCGGGTGCGGCGGGCGATCGTGCCGACCGATCAGGCCCTCGCCCGCATCCGCCTCGACGATCCGCGAGGCCACCTGTTCGTTGTAGGTCGCGCCTTTCTCGGCGGCCGCGGCTGCGGCGGTGGCCTCGGCGTGGCCCAACCCTCAAGAAGGCTGCGGAAACGCCGAGGAAACGACCTGCGCGCTTACATCCCTCGCAGATCGTTTCTCGTGAAAGGATTTCCATGGCGTTGTCACATCCCTCACTTGGCCACGACCCTTCGCGCCGTTCCGCACTCGGGTTCCTGGGAGCAGTTCCGCTGGCGGCCGGTGGCCTGCTGGCCGCGCAGGGAACCGCCGACCTTTCATCAGGTTCTGGCCGGATCCCCAAGGATCTGCGTCCTGGAGGCGCGTTCGATCGGCACATCAAAGAACTGGCGGACAAGGACGAGTTCTCCGGCACCGTGATGATCGCGCACCGCGGCCGTCAGGTCCTGGCCCGCGCCTACGGGTGGGCGGACAAGGAAGGCAAGGTCCCGAACAAGGTCGACACCATCTACGCTCTGGCCTCGTCCTCCAAGCCGTTCACCGGGCTGGCTGTGGTGCAGCTCGTCCAGCAGGGCAAGCTCAAGTTCTACGACCTGGTGAGCAAGCATCTGGATGGCCTGCCGACGAAAATGGCCGAAAGCATCACCGTGCACCATCTCCTGACGCACACCAGTGGCCTGGGCGACGCCCGGCGCGCCGGCGAGAAGCCGCCGCCAGAGAAGATCCACAACAGCTACGCGGAGCAGATGGCGGACTTCTGGGCGAATCTGAAAACATTCGAACTGGAGTTCAATCCCGGAACGAAGAAGGCCTACAGCAGTATGGGCTACACGCTGCTCGGCGAACTCGTGGCGAAGGTCTCCGGCAAGTCGTTCCAGGACTACGTCCACCAGAACATTTTCCTCCCGGCCGACATGGAGGACTCCGCCTACTACAACCGCAGCCAGTGGCTGGCCGATGAGCGCATCGCCCATCCGTACATGTATCAGAAGGACGGCACGCGGGTTGACGCCGTCCGCAACCTCGACAAGGGCTCCGTCTACGGCGACGCCGGCCAAGGCAGCAACTCGGCACGGGGATGGATGGGGACAGGCGGTGGCAACGGCTTCTCCAGCGCCCCGGATCTGGTGCGCTTCGCGGTCGCGTTGCAAGGCGGCAAGCTCACCGCACGGCCCTACACCGAGTTGTACATGAACGGAAAGATCTCCGCGAAGCCGCTGAGGGAGGACCCCTCCGGCAGTTCCCTTCGAGGGGAGACCTTCCAGGCGTACGGGCCTGTGGCCGCCACCTACAACAACCAGCGCATCATCACCCACGGAGGTGGTGCGGGCGGCATCTCGACGAGCTGGTCCGTCTACCTCGACATGGACTGGACGGCCGTCATCCTGAGCAACTACGACCTGCAGAGCATCGAGCCGATCATCGCCCTGGAACGACGGCTTATCACCGGCGCATAGCTCCAGTTCCTCAGACCGGGTGGCCCGAAGGTGAGATTCCTCCAGGCCACCCGACCTAAGGGATTCGCGCCATCAGCCCGAGCGATCGCGTGGTGGGCCTTCTCCGCGTCGATCAGCTCGTACTTGGCCAGCGTCATCGATTCTCGGCCGCGAAGAAGGCGGCTGCTCGTCCTGGGCGCTCGCGATCCGATACCGGTTCACCCAGCTGCCCAGAGCGCTGGCGTTGATCCCGAACTCGCGCGCCACCGACGCGACCGTCCGCTCGCCCTCCAGCGCCATGCGGATGGCTTCTTCCTTGAACTCCGGCGCCCCTAGATCCTCGGCGGCGGCCGAGGACTCGCCGCTTGAAGTTCCTCCGCCGTCTCCGGAGCCCCGAATACAATGCGAGCGTAGCGGTAGCGGAATGTAATCATAGCGCTACGGATAGTTATCGTGCGGGTATGAGCCTCGTAGATCACCCGCTCTCTCGTAAGGCCTTTCCTATGACTGTCTCCGAGCTCGACGCCGCCGCACATCGCCGCTGGCTGGGCAAGACCATGGCGCTGAGCTGCGGGCTCTGGGAGGGGACGAACGACCTCGACGCCGCCCAGCTCGCGAAATACCGGCTGCTGAGTGACTGGGCGAAGGTGACCGTCCAGTCACGCGTCCTCGACGTGGGCTCGGGCTACGGCGGCCTCCTGCGCTATCTGAGCCAAGAACACGGTGTGGCAGCCGCGTGTGGTGTCGACGCCTCCGATGAGGCCTGCCGGGAGGCCGGGCAGTTGCGGCTGCGCGGGGTGACCGTCCACCAAGGCGACTATCGCGCCTTCACCCCCGACCGACCCTACGACGCGGTCGTCAGCATCGGGCTCCTGGAGAACGTGGACGGCACGCCCGAGACCTACGCGGAGTTCTTCGCCCACGCACACGCGTGGACCAGACCGGGCGCCCATCTGGCGCTGGAGAGCACGATCCGGGGGCACAGCGCGCGCTGGCCGGCCGAGGCGGCACAGTATGTCGAGGCGATGCGACGCCTGCGCCTGACCGGCACCCTTCTCACGCTCGACCAGCTCCTGGCCGCCTGCGGACGTTGGTGGGAGCCGATCCACGTGCGGACCCACCGCGACGACTACGCGCGCACCTTCGCGACATGGGCCGCCCAGCTGCGCAGGTGCTGCGATCAGCTCGGAAACGTCGAGCGCGACGAAACGGCACTCGCCGACTGGCTGCAATTCACCACGACGGGCACGGCGCTGTTCCAGCAGGGCGCCCTGTCCGTCGCGCACCTCGGACTACGCCGGATAGATCAACCAGAGCGTCTGCCGACCGCACCGGTCCCACGAGACCCCGCAAGTCCGCAGGCGTGAAGACACCCGGGCACCGGCCCGGCTCAAAAGCCCCGCGATCAGACATCGCGTGGATCCCGTGAGGCACGTAGTCCTCACGGCGGCATTCTCATTCACGGAAGGAGAAAGACAATGCTTTCGACGATCAGCTCGACCGAAACACTGAGCGCCTGCTCGATTGAGACGGACGACGGCAAGCTTCTGGTCGCCCCGATCACCAGCAGCAGCAGCTCAGCCGCCGTCGCCATGGAGGAGTAACGAGACAAGGGGGTGGGGGGGGGGGGGGGGGGGGGGGGGGGGGGGGGGGGGGGGCCCCCCCCCCCCCCCCCCCCCCCCCCCCCCCCCCCCCCCCCCCCCCCCCCCGACCCCTGCCATGACTGATGCCGCCCACCTCGTTCAAGGATCGGTACAGATGGAGAACTCGCCGGTGCTGCGCTCGGCGCTCGGCACCAACTTCTTCCGTGCGGCCGGCCCGTGGCTGGACAGCACGGCCTTCCACACCAATCAGCTCCGGCACTCCCATCTCGGGATCTCCCGGTCGGCCTCGCCCGCCGAGGAGTTCCTGTACGCCGGCCGGCTCCGCCGCCACGACCGTCAGCTGCAGCGCTCGGTGGCCGACTACCTCACGACCGCGAGCATGGAGACGCTGAGCCACACCGATGAGGAGAGCATCCCCGCGACGCGCCGCGTCGAGCTACCGGATTCGGCGCCGGCGCGGATGGCGCTGGATGAGGTGATCGCGGCCCGGCGCAGCATCCGCTCCTTCAGCGGAGCCCCGGTGACGCTGTCCGAGACCGCCGCGCTGCTACGGGCTGCCGGAGCGTGCTTCGGCCACGAGGCCGGCCGGCCGCACCGCGCCGTCCCCAGCGGCGGCGGACTGTACCCGGTCGAACTCCACCTCGCCGCACGCGAGGTGACTGACCTGGAGCCGGGCCTGTACCGATACGCCCCTCGCCTGGACTGCCTGGACCGCCACGGCGGCCCCCGGCAACTGGCCGCGCTCCTGCGCTGTGGCCTTGACGAGCTGCCCGACCTACTGCCGATCGACCGAGCGGCGCTCGTCGTGCTGTTCGTCGGACGCCCCTGGCGCTCGATGCGCAAGTACGGCCCGCGCGGGCTGCGCTTCGTGCTGCACGAGGTGGGGGCGATGGCCCAGCATGTCCATCTCACCGCGACCGCGCTCGGCCTGGCCGGCACGGACTGGTCGACCTACTACGACGAGGAGGCCCACGAGGTCCTCCGGGTCGACGGCCTGCGGACCGCCTTGCTGCATCTGATCGTCCTCGGCCGGCCGGGCGGCCGACCGCTTCCGCAGGAGAATACGTGACACAGTCCGCATCACCGCGCATCAAGCGGTCATTCTCGGTCATCGGGCATGACCCCGACACGGTCGAGCTCAGGCAGGGCGTGTGGAGCGCCACCTCGCACACCATCACCGACGAAGCCCGGCGCGGCTGGCTGTTCCCGGTGGTGAACGCTCTGGACGGCTCCCGGGACGTGGCCGAGCTCGCCGCGCGGGCGAACATCGGCATGGAGGAGATGTCCTCGCTCCTAGAGCAGTTGCGGACGCTCGACGTGATCGAGGACGGTGCGACGAGCGCGCTCGACCACTACCTCGACCGCTACGCCGACTTGCTCGCCGGGCCGCCGCCACCCACCCGCCCGATACGGGTGATCGGCGACGGCGAGATGGCCGCCCGCGTCACGGAGCTGATCGCGGCCAGCGATCCGGAGCTCGACGTGGCCGACGCCAGCGACGATCCCGTCCTCGGGGTGCTCAGCGCCGCCGACACCGGCTGGACCACGCACGGGCTGCGGCTTCACGAAGTCGCCGAGACGTTCGCCTCCTGGGAAGGCGGCATCACCGTGTGGGCCGATACGCGGGTGGACCCGGTAGCGGTGAGCTTGTTCAACCGGATCGCCCTGGAAGTCGGCATGCCCTGGCTGCACGGCACCATCGATGGGCCCTTCCTGTTCGTCGGCCCGACCTTCCACCCGGGCCGCGGCCCCTGCTACACCTGTCTGGAAACGCGCATCACGATGAACCTCGCCGACGGCGCGGGCTACCACCGATACAAAAACGCGCTCACCAGCGCACAAGCGTCGGGGGGACGTCCGCCCATGCTGCCGGCGCTGTCCTCGCTGCTCTGCTCCCATCTCGCCTTGGAAGCGATCAACCTTGCCCATACGGGCGCCTCCTTCACCCATGGCAAGATGCTGTGCATCTACCTCCCCACATGGGAGACGACCGTCAACGAGGTCCTGCAGATCCCCGGCTGCCCGGCCTGCTCGCCGGTCGCGCAGCGCGACGAAGCCGAGCTCTACTTCCAGGCCAAAGAGTGGCTCCATGGCTGACCAGCGCACCGCCGCGCCGGCCGCGCGCCTCGTCCCACGGACCACACCCTTCGACACGGGCACCCGGGTGCTGGCCCGGCGCATGCTGAACCCGGTGTGCGGCCTGATACCGCGGCTGAAGTTCAGCGCCCGCTCACGTGGCGAACCACGCATCGCCATCGCCGGCGCCGAACTCACCGGCGTGCACGTTCTGTACGGCGCCCGACCGATCCCCGCCGAGCGCCACCACCTGGGCGGGGCCGGCATCCTGCTCGACGAGCCCCTCATCAAGTCACTCGGGGAGTCGGCCGAACGTTATTGCCACCACTCGTTCCTCGCCCTGCACCGCGACCGGCTCCTGTTCGCCAGTCACCGCGCAATGAGCAGCCGCGCCCGCGGGATTCCGTCCGATCAGTGCCTGTCCTTCTTCTCTGACGAGCAGCTCGGCCGCGACGGCTTCCTTTTCGAGCACTTCGACCCCGAGGCCCCGATGAGCTGGCTGCCCGCCGACTCGCTCACCTCGGACGAGCCCTACTGGATGCCCGCCCAGCTCACGCTGGTCGGCTACCTGCCCCGGCGCAAGGACGGCGAGCCCTGGGTGAACGCCGCGGTGACCACCGGCACCGCGACCCACAGCGACCCGGGCAAAGCCCTGCTCGGCGCGGTGGAGGAGCTCATCCAGCTCGACTGCGTGATCGGGCATTGGTACGGCGGTCAGCCCTCGATCAAGATCCTTCTTGACGGCCGGCTGCGGGCCCTCGCCCTGTTGATCGACCGCCACTGGTCGCCAGGCACGCCGCCCCCGGAGTTCCATCTCCTGCCCAGTCCCGACCTGCCCGGCTTCACCATCGCCTGCGTCTACCGCGACGAGCACCCCGGCAATGCGCCGGTCGTCGCGGGCCTGGGCAGCGACCAGCGCCTGGGCCAGGCGATGTACAAGGCCCTCCTCGAAGCCGTCGCGGTGTTCCGCTACGCCAACTGGATGGCTGCCAAGTCCGCCATCGAGGACAGTAACGCCACCGACAAGGACCGCTTCTTCGATCTCGACGACAACGTGGCCTATTACACGGATCCGGCCAACGCCGCGATCATCGACAAGCGCTTCGCCGTCCACGTGGAGGCCTCGGCGAGCGACCTGCCCCCTGACGCGGCCCCAGACCTCCGCACCCGCGTGAAAGCGCTGGTGGCAGCCTTCGCCAGGACCGGGAAACAGCTCGGCTACGTCGACATCACCACTCCAGACGTCCGCCAGCTCGGTCTCACGGTCTGCCGCGTCTGGTCCCCGGACACCCTCAGCCTGTGCCCGCCCAGCGCGCCGCCCCTGCTGCACAAGCGATTCGCCGACTACGGCGGCGCGACCAACCCCGAGCCCCATCCCTACCCTTGATCAACCCACGGTCAAGCGCACCGTCGCGTCCACGCAGGCCGGCCGGTCCCGGATGGGACCGGCCGTCCGGCGTGAGCGGTGAGCCGCGGGGTCAGAGGCGACCGAGCATGCCGAGTTGGTCGCTGCTGACAGGAGGCAGGCACCGGCATGCTCGACCTCTGGGACCGCCGCTCCTAAGAACAGCCTTGCCATCCTGGTGAGGGTGCTGCAGCAGGCTGTCCGGGACGGCATCATCGATCGCAGTCCGGCCAAGGTCTCCGGCTGGCAGCGGAGCACCGGCGGGCGGAGGACGGACCGGATGACCCGCGTGCGCCGGCGTTGCCGGACTGGGCTGCGCTGGAGCGGCTGGCGAACGCGCTCGTGGCACGCTCAGCCGACGCGTACGCGGGCTGGGGCGAATAGCCACCGGACGACGGACTCGTGATTAATCACGCTCTTCCACCTCGATCAGGATCTCAACGGTGTCGCATTCCGGGGCGGAGGCGAGCAGCCGGATCTTGCCGGTGCCGGTCGGGCGCAGGATGGCGAGGGCGCGGCCGTCGTAGGTGCGGCGCTCGGTGGCGTCGAAGCGTTCCTCGGTGTCCGGGTCGGCGCTGCCGAAGCCGAGCAGGACGCCGTCACCCGAGACCTCCAGCGTTATCGGGCAGTCGGCAGAGGTGTGGAGGGTTCCGTCCGCGTCGGTCAGGGTGAGGGTGACGTAGGCGAGGTCGCCGCCGGTCGCCGTGATGATCGGCCGATCGGCCTGGGCATGCAGGCGCAGGGGGATCGTCTCGGCCAGCCGGCCGGAGGGGTTGACCCGGCCGGTCAGCAGATCGGCGATCGCGCCGCCGCCGGCTTGATGGAGGCGTTGCTGCGCGAACTCGACACCAACGGGTATGGCCCGCCCGCCCGTCCTGACTTGAGGTCCAGCGTGCGATTGGTCGCCGGCGACACCACTTGAGGGTGACGATCGAGCTCGATCGTCAAAACGTCGACACGGGCTAACGTTTGGTTCGTCTTGACTGGTCGTCTACGGAAGGAAACTGGATGAGCGAGGGCAGTGGTCCGCAGAGCCGTGCTCGGCGGGAGGCTCGCGCGCCGTTGTCGCGTGAGGAGGTGGTGGACGCTGCTCTGCGCTACGTGGACGAGCACGGACTGGAAGCGCTGACCATGCGCGCGCTCGCCAAGGAGATGGGGGTCTACCCCACGGCGTTGTACTGGCACACCGGCACGAAGGCGCAATTGGTGGCAGCGGTCTCGGCACGGGTGCTGGAGGAGATCGTCCTGCCGTCCGAGCAGGGCACGGCTTGGGACGATTGGCTGATGGCGATGGCCCGGCTGTGCCGAGAGGCGATGCACCGGCATCCGAACCTCGCTCCCATCATCGGCTCCCAGTTGGTGGTGACCACGACGGCGGTTCCCTTCGTGGAGCGCGTGGTAGGCGTTCTGGAGCGGGCCGGATTCGCCGGGGAGGAGCTCGTCCACGTCTACAACGCGGTGATCGGGTTCGTGCTCGGATGGATCACCCTGGAACTTTCCGCAGGACCCGCCGATGCCAAGGACGGCTGGCAGAAGGGCTTCGCGGCGGAACTGCGGGCGGTCAACCCCAACGTGTTCCCGGCGTTGACGCGCAACCTGCCACTGCTGGAGAACAACGCCTTCCTGACCAGATGGGACTCCGGGCGGGACAAGCCCATGGATGGCAGCTTCACCATGGCTTTGGAGCTGCTGGTCAGAGGACTGCGTTCCAAGATCTCCTGAGGCGGCCGAAGGGCGGCTGCCCCCGCTGAGCATCGAGGGGGGAAAGGCGAAGTTCACGCACGCCTCTTGCTCTTGTCCGTTGTACAAGACATCCTGTACCTCGTACAAGCGATGAGAGTCCTGTTTGTGATCTTTCATCCAGGAATGCCCGCATGTGCTCGGACTCCAGGAGCCACCACCCATGAACCACCCGCCGCCCCCGCAACGCACCGCGATGCAGCCCGACGGCAGCCGCCTGATCAAGTTCTTCTTCGGCGAGGAGCTGCCCTTCGTCAGCCACGGTCGTGGGGTCTTCGTGTACGACACCGACGGCCGCCGCTACCTCGACGGATGCTCCGGCGCGGTGACCGCGAGCCTGGGCCATTCCGATCCTGAGGTCTTGCGGGCCATGCGCGAGCAGGCGGAACGGATCACCTTCGCGCACCGCGGGACGTTCCACAACGCGCAGGCCGAGCAACTGGCGGAGCGGCTGGGCGCCATGACCGGCTATCCCTATGTTTTTCTGTGCAACAGCGGGTCCGAGGCGGTCGAGACCGCGCTGCGGCTGACCCTGCAGTACTGGCGGGAGCGGGGCGAGCCCGAGCGGGCAAGGTTCGTCTCCCATGCGGTGAGCTACCACGGCGCCACCCTCGGCGGGCTGTCGCTGTCCGGCCATCCGCAGCGCCGGTGGGTCGCCGAAGCACTGCTCCACGGGTTCAACGAGCTCACGCCGCCCTACGCCTACCGGTTCGCCCAGGGCCGCGACGACGCGGCGTTCACCGCGTTCCTCACCCAGGGGGCGGCTCGCGTGCTGGACTCCCACGGCCCCGCCGCGGCCGGCGTGGTGGTGGAGCCCGTCGGTGGCGCGGCCGGCGGTGCCATCACACCGCCCGACGGCTACCTTCCCGCGCTGGCCGGCCTGTGCCGCGAGCGCGGGCTGCCGCTGATCGCCGACGAGATCATGACCGGCTTGGGCCGTACCGGAACCATCCTGGCCGCGCAGCACTGGGGCGTACGACCCGACCTGGTGGTCCTGGGCAAGGGGATGGGCGCCGGTTACGCGCCCGTGTCGGCGGTGCTGGTCAGCGAGCACGTCATCGACACCATCGCCGCCGGGACCGCGTCGGTCACCAACGGGCACACCTACGGCGGCAACCCGCTCGGCAGCGCCGTCGGGCTCGCCGTCCTGGAGGCCATCGAGTCCCGGGATCTGGTGGCGAACGCCGCAACGCGCGGCAAGCAACTGCGCGCGGGTCTGGAGAACCTGGCCGGGCGGCACGAGGTCATCGGCGAGGTTCGCGGCCTCGGCCTGCTCCAAGGGCTGGAACTGGTCAGCGACCGCGCGACCCGAAGCCCCGGCGAGCCCGTCGGCTCCCTCACCCGCGCGATCGTCCTCGCGGCCCGCGACCACGGGCTGCTCCTCTACCCGGCGACCGGCGGGATCAACGACGCCGTCCTGGTCGCCCCTCCGCTGACCATCACCGCCGAGGAGACCGACCTGCTGCTCGAACTCCTCGACGGCGCCCTGACCACGCTGAAAAGCCCCCTCACATGACGACACCACCGTGCGCGCCCGGGACACCGCCATACCAAGGAGGCGATCACATGAACGAGCCGGAGATGCTGCGCGAACCGGCTCCTGACGCGCGCCGAGCCACGGCGATCGGCGACTATCTCACCTGGCTGGAGCGCACCCGGGATCTCGCTTTCACCGGCTACCACGACCTGCACCGCTGGTCAGTCGAGGACCTCGAAGGCTTCTGGTCGTCGATCTGGGACTACTTCGACGTCCGCGCGCACACCCCCTACGACCGGGTGCTCGGCCGGCGGGAGATGCCCGGAGCCGAGTGGTTCCCCGGCGCGACCCTCAACTACGCCGAACACGTCCTGCGGCCGACGGGAGCCGCGCCCGGCGACATCGCCGTGCTGGCGCATTCGCAGACCCGCGGACCACTGGAGCTGTCCTGGGAGCACCTGGCCGACCAGGTCGCCCGCGCCCAGGCCGGCCTGCGCGGCCTCGGTGTCGGCCGAGGTGACCGGGTCGTGGCCTACCTGCCGAACATCCCGGAAACGCTCGTGGCGTTCCTGGCGACCGCGAGCCTGGGGGCGATCTGGTCGAGCTGCGCACCGGAGTTCGGCGCCCGTGGCGTCATCGACCGGTTCTCCCAGATCGAGCCCACCGTCCTGCTCGCCGTAACCGGGTACCGCTACGGCACGAAGGACATCGACCGGCGCGACGAAGTCGCGGCGATCCGCACCGGACTGCCGACCCTCCGTCACACCGTCCACGTACCGTACGGGCCGGGGGAACTCGCCGGCACGGTCGCCTGGGCGGACCTGCTCGCCGGACCCGCCGAACCCGGCTTCGACGCCGTCCCGTTCGCCCACCCGCTGTACGTGCTGTTCTCCTCCGGCACCACGGGCAGACCCAAACCGATCAGCCACGGCCACGGCGGAATCCTGCTGGAACACCTGAAGAACCACTCCCTCAGCTGGGACCTGGGCCCCGGTGACCGCATGCTGTGGTTCACCACCACCGCATGGATGATGTGGAACGCACTGGTCTCCGGGCTGCTCGTGGGCGCCTCGATCGTGATGATCGACGGCAACCCGCTCCACCCCGGCCTGGACTGGCAGTGGCGACTGGCCGAGGAGGCCGGCGCCACCTTCATGGGCGCCAACCCCGGATTCCTGATGGCCTGCCGCAAAGAAGGCCTCACCCCGGCCAAGGACCACGATCTGTCCCGGCTCCGGCAGATCGGAGCCGCGGGAAGCCCGCTGCCCTCCGAGGGATTCCGCTGGGTGCACGAGCAGTTCGGCCCCGGTGTGCTGCTCAACGTGGGCAGCGGCGGCACCGAAGTGTGCACCGCAATCTTGCAGGGCAGCCCACTGCAGCCGGTCTGGGCCGGCGAGATCTCCGGCCCCTGCCTGGGCGTCGCCGCCACCACCTACGACGAGCCGGGCAACGAGGTGACCGACGTGCTCGGCGAGTTGGTCATCACCCAGCCCATGCCCTCGATGCCGATCGGCTTCTGGGGCGATACCGACGGCTCCCGCTACCGGGACGCCTACTTCGACACCTACCCGGGCGTGTGGCGGCACGGCGACTGGGTGCGCTTCACCGCGGCGACGGGCAGCTGCACGGTGGCCGGACGCTCGGACGCGACCCTCAACCGGGGCGGGGTGCGCCTGGGCACCGCGGAGTTCTACCGCGTCGTCGAAGAACTGCCCGAAATAGACGACAGCCTGGTCGTGCACCTGGAGGACAGCACCGGCGGCCCCGGCCAACTGCTCCTGTTCGTCGCCCTACGTGACGGCGTCGAGCTGGACGATGCCCTGCGCCGGCGGATCACCATCGCGCTGCGAGAGGCCCTCTCCCCGCGCCACGTGCCCGACGGGATCACCACCGTGCCGGTCATCCCGAGGAACCGTACCGGCAAGAAACTCGAACTGCCGGTGAAGAAGATCCTGCTGGGCGCCGCACTGTCCGAGGTGGCGAGCCGCGACACCCTGGCCGACCCGACCTCGCTGGACGCATTCAACGCCCTGGCGACCCAGACCCCTTGGAGGCATTCATGACCACCGACAACCCCGACTCGAACCGTAGCGATGTCCTTCAAACAGAAAAGGCGGTCAAGCGCCGCGTCCTCATCTCCAGCTATGTGGGCAGCGTGGTGGAGTGGTACGATTTCCTGCTGTACGGCACCGCGTCGGCCCTGGTCTTCAGCAAGATCTTCTTTCCCGCGGTCGATCCGGGCGTCGGCCTCATCGCCTCGTTCGGCACACTCGCCGTGGGGTACGCCGCGCGGCCGCTCGGCGGCATCCTGTTCGGCCACTTCGGCGACCGCCTCGGGCGCAAGCGGATGCTGGTGACGAGCATCCTGCTGATGGGCGCGGCCACCCTGCTCATCGCGGTACTGCCGACCTACGATCAGATCGGCGTCTGGGCCCCCATCCTCCTCATCGTGCTGCGGCTGCTGCAAGGAGTCGCGGTCGGCGGCGAGTGGGGCGGTGCGGTGCTCATGACGCTGGAACACGCGAAGGGAAACCGCCGCGGCCTGTGGAGCAGCGTCGCGCAGATGGGCGCCCCTTCGGGCCTGCTGCTGTCGACCTGGGTGTTCTCCCTCGTCTCAGGACTGCCCGAGGACCAGTTCCTGTCGTGGGGCTGGCGGATCCCCTTCGCCGCCACGGTGATCCTCATCGCGGTGGGGCTGTGGATCAGACTCGGCGTGGCGGAGAGCCCTGTCTTCGAGCAGGCACGCCGCGCCGACAGTGACCGGCCCGCCCGGCCGCCCATTGTCGAGGTGCTGCGGACCCGTCCGCGCGTGGTCGTGCTGGCGGCCCTCATCGGATTCGGTCCGTTCGCCGCCAACTCGGTGCTCATCACCTTCGTGATCGCGTACGCGACCGGGGCCGGCTACCAGCGCTCCACAACACTGAACGCGCTGATGATCGCGTCCGTGGGCTCGATGCTGTGCCTCCCGCTGTTCGCCGCGCTGTCCGACCGGTACGGCCGGCGTCCCATCTACATCACCGGCGCGATCCTCCTGGCGCTCACCTCGTTCCTGCTGTTCCAGCTGATCAACACCGGGTCCGTGCCGCTGCTCGTGCTCGGGTACGTTCTCGCGCTGGCCGTGCACGCGGTGATGTACGGGCCGATGGGCGCCTTCATGGCCGAACTGTTCGGCACGAAGACCCGCTACACCGGCGCCTCGCTCGGTTACCAGCTCGCCTCGGTGCTCGGCGGCGGACTCGCCCCCCTGATCGCCACCAGCCTCCTCGCGGCGGGTGGCGGTGCGCCGCACACCATCTACGTCTCGGTCTTCATGGCCGGGTCCTGTCTGATCACCGCCGTGGCCGCCTACCTCGCGCACGAGACCAACAAGGTCAGCCTCGCCGATCACCCCGCGGACGCCTAGTGGGCGAGAGCGGCGTCGTTTCGACCGTGCTCGGGCCGGTCTCCGCGGATCGGCTCGGGCACGTTCAGACCCACGAACACCTCCTGTGCGACCTCACCCGCTATCTCGGCGAAGGCGAGGCGCACGACGATGAGATCACGCTGGAGAATCTGTACGAGACACGGGTAGATCGCCGTAACCGGCTGGACATGCGCCTTGATGACGTGCGGACCGCGGCCGCCGAGCTCACCGAATTCCGCACGGCCGGTGGCGGGACGATCGTGGAGGCCACCTCCAGAGGGCTCGGCCGCGACCCCTCAGGGTTGCGCGAGATCGCCGAGAGGACCGGTGTCCACATCGTCATGGGCAGCGGCTACTACACGGCGGCCTTCCATCCGCCGACGGTCGCGACCATGACCGAGGAGGACATCGCCAAGGAGATCGTCGGCGACATCCTCGACGGCGTGGACGGGACCGGGGTGCGCGCGGGCGTCATCGGCGAGATCGGGCTGTCCTGGCCGCCCCACCCCGACGAGGTCAAGGTGCTGAAGGCCGCCGCCGTCGCGCAGTCCGAGACCGGAGCCGCCCTGCTGATCCACCCCGGCCGCCACGCGGACGCCCCCAAGGAACACCTCAATGTCGTCGTCGAGGCCGGCGGCGATCCAGCCCGGACCGTCATGTCGCACATCGACCGGACGCTGACCGAGCAGGACGACATGCGTGAACTCGCGGACACCGGCTGTGTGCTGGAATTCGACCTGTTCGGCACCGAATCCGCCTACTACCCGCAGGATCCCGGCTTCGACATGCCCAACGACGGCACCCGCGTCCGCCATATCAGGGAGCTGATCGCCTCGGGGTACGGCGACCGCGTCGTCATCGCCCAGGACGTCTGCCGCAGAACCCAGCTGAGACGTCACGGCGGTGAGGGATACACCCACATCCTGCGGCGGGTCCTGCCACTGATGCTGGCACGTGGCCTCGACCCGGACGACATCCGGCGGCTCACCCGGACCACACCCGCCCGCCTGCTCTCCCTTACCCGGCAAAACCGTTAGGAGCCGAATGTCATCAGTGACGACTGTTCTCGGCCGGATCGACCAGAAAGACCTGGGGTTCGTCCTGCCGCACGAGCACCTGTTCATCAACCTGATGCGGGAGCGCCGTGCCGACGGCCTGCTGATCGACGAAGACCTCGTCGCCGCGGAGGTCCGGGCCTTCCGCGACCTCGGCGGCGCCACGGTGTTCGACCTCACCAGCGCCGAGCTCACTCATGGGGCGGCGATGGACGCCGGGGCGCGACCGTACCCGCCGGGAGCCACCCGCGATCCGGCGAACGTCGAGGCGGTGCGCCGGGTCGCCGAGGCCACCGGCGTACAGGTCGTCCTGGGCACCGGCCACTATCGTGACCCGTACCTCGACCTGGAGTGGATCGACCGGCACAGCGTCGAGCAGATAGCGGAGGAGATCGTACGCGATCTCACTGAGGGGTTCCCGGGCACCGACGTCCGCGCCGGTCTGATCGGTGAGGTCGGGGCGGACAAGTGGTACATCTCCGCGGCGGAGGAACGTTCCCTCCGCGCCGCCGCCCGAGCCCAGCGACAGACCGGCGCCGCGATCTACACGCACGCGGCGCGATGGCCGGTCGGCCTGCCCCAGCTCGACCTGCTGGTCTCCGCGGGCGCGGACCCGGAGCGGATCGCCATCGGGCACTGCGACCTGGTGCTCACCCCCGGCTACGCCGGGCAGATCGCCGCGCGGGGGGCCTACGTCGGTGTCGACACCATCAACACCGACAGCGCGGTAGAGGCCGAGCGCCGGGTCCGCATGGTGATGGGCCTGGTGCGGGCCGGCCACATCGACCGGGTGCTGCTGTCTCACGACGTCTGCCTGGTCTCCCAGCTCCGCGCGTACGGGGGCGGCGGTTACGTGTTCGTTCCCGGCGGCTTCCGGGAACAGCTGCTCCGGGCCGGCCTGGACCCGGGGGAGTACGACCACATCACCCGGGCGAACCCCGCCCGGCTCGTTTGCCGCTGACGCTTTGGCACGGCTTGGAAGAAGGAAGATCATGACCACCGTTGGAGCCGACCGCCTGGCCGATCTGGTCGCCGAGTACCGCGCCCGGACGCCCCGATCGGCCGCGGCCCACGAACGCGCCGCCCGGGTGCTGCCCGGCGGGGAGACCCGGTCGATCACCACCTATCCGCCCCATCCGGTGATCGTGGCCGAGGGGCACGGCGCCCGCCTGCGCGACGTCGACGGTCACACCTACCTCGACCTGGTCAACAACTACACTTCGCTGGTTCACGGCAACGCGTTCCCGCCGGTCACCGAGGCCGTCACCGCGATCCTCGCCGGCGGCCTGGCCTTCGCCAGCGCGCACCAGCGGCAGATCGAGCTGGCCGAGCTCCTGGTGGACCGGGTGCCGTCGGTCGAACGCGTCCGGTTCACCAACTCCGGCACCGAGGCGTCCATTCTCGCCTCCCGCCTGGCCCGCCGGGCCACCGGGCGGAAGGCGCTGCTGATGTTCGACGGGGCCTACCACGGCAGCATGCCACCACTGCTGCCGGGCGAGCCCGACGTGGTCGCCGTGCCCTACAACGATCTCCACGCCGTCGGCGAGGCGCTGACCGACGACGTCGCCGCCGTCTTCGCCGAGCCGTTCCTGGGCGCGGGCGGAGTCGTCCCCGCGGCGCCCGGTTTCCTCGCCGGGGTCCAGGACCTGGCCCGATCCCGCGGGGCGCTGTTCGTCCTGGACGAGATCCAGGCGCTCCGCAACGGCGTCGCGGGCGAACAGGGCAGGCAGGGGCTGTCGCCCGACCTCACGCTCCTGGGGAAGATCATCGGCGGCGGGATGCCGATCGGCGCCGTAGGCGGCCGTGCGGACGTCATGCTGCTCGCCGCCTCCACCACCCCCGGATCCATCACCCACTCTGGAACGTTCAACGGCCACCTCGCCGCGGCGGTCGCCGGCGCGGTGACGCTCCGCCATCTCGACGCACCGGCCATCTCCACGCTCGAAGGCCACGCCGTACGGCTCGCCGAGGCCGTCACCGCCGCCGGACGGGACGCGGGGCTGCCGCTGACCGTGACCCGCGCGGGCTCCATCCTCAACGTCCACTTCGCCGCCGAGGCGCCGTCCGACGCCGCCGGAGTACGCGCCGTCGCGTCCCCGCTGCTCGCCGCACTGCACCTGGCGCTGCTGCTGGAAGGGGTCTACACCGCGCCGCGCGGCCTGATCAACATGTCGACCGCTCTCACCGACGACGACATCGACCGTGCGGCGGCTGCCTACTCCACAGCACTCCGGCGTATCGCCTGGTGAGTGCTTTCACGGTTCGAGGTGCGGGTAGCGATAGTCGCGTACCGGGAGGTGGTTGCGTTCGACGGCCCCCGGGCCGGCGAAGCGGATGAGGTTCCAGACCGCGGCGGGGTCGGACGCGAAAACCGCTCCCGTGGCCCCCATATCCGGCGGCCACGGTGGGCGGGGGCGTTCGCCGCCGCAGGCCTCGGCGAGAAGCCATGCCTTCGCGTACGGTCGAGGACCGGCGGCGAGACTCGGCATGGTCGGCACCCCGCATCCGACCTTGATCAGTGCCGTCAAGACGACTAGCCTGATCGCCGTGCTGTCGGAAGGCGGGGCCGAGGCGGTCGCGTCACGCGGAAAGAACCCCGACCACGACGAGCCGCTCGACCACGCCGCCATGGAGTTTGGACCGACTGACGATGAGCGCAGAAGAGGATTTCAAGCAGGTCGGCGCCGAGCTGGCCGACCTGGGTGTACGGATCTCCAGAATGATGGGGAGTCCCGCGCTCAAAGATCAGGTGGGGAAGGTGTTCGCCAGCCTGCAGCGCGACGGCGCGATGGTGTTCCGGCTGGTCAGGGATACCCCCGAGCACACGGCCGCGCTCGAGCTGCCCGGGGCGTCTCTCTTCGACCCCTCGGGGCAGGGCAGGGCGGTAAAGGACTGGGTGGTCGTGCCCCACTCCTCGGCCGAGCGATGGACGGATCTGGCCGAGGCCCGCCCTCAGCCGCCCACGCTGACGTTCCACGCCGCCTCAAGGAACCGCCGGGCTTGGGCGACGAGGAGACGATCCCGCTGCCGTGCCGCACCTGGCATCTACAGTCGTTCGACCTGCCGGTGCTGGCATGGATACCTCACGACCCGAAGTCGGCGGCGGTGCTCTCGGACGGTAAGCGTGCCAGGAAGTCCTTTCATCGATCCGCGCTGATACACGGCACGGTCCACCTGGGCTATGCCATGAGACACCACGCCAAGAAGGCGGTGGCGCGATGAGCAACCCCTGGCCACCCCGGATAACGATCGATCCGCTCGTTATCCCCGAGACTCAGGCAGTCCCGTACAACGACCCCCAAACCCCGCCACCCACCAGTCCCGACCAGCAACCACCCGCCGAGCCCGGCATGATCCCGCTGACGGTCGCCGAGATCGAGCGCCTGTTCAACGCCGTCACCACCCGCACACCGTCACGGGAACGCACCGCCCACTGGTCAGCCTGGCGCCGCCGTCACCAAGCACGCGCCCGCTGGTTCCACCAACGAACCCGCCTGACCGCCGCATATATCCAGCTCATCTAACGAATGGCGGCTGCGTATCAGGCTGAGTCAGCCCTCCAGGCGCCGTTGAATCAGTACTTCTTGGTGCTGTAGGCATGCCCAACAGCTTTGCGGTGAGAGCTGGGGCAGTGAGCCTCCGACTGGTCGCCCACATATTTCCAAGGGCCGCGAACCTTGGTGGTGGCCGACCCGTTGGAGCAGGTGGCGATCGCCTGCACGTATCCCGCTCCAGACGTGCAGTGGGCCCAGGTGTACTCGTGCCGGTAGCCGTACCCGCTGCTACATCCGGACGGCCCGGGCTCGGCGTTGGCCACGCCGGGAGTGAGGGAGACGACTGCCGCTGCGGCGACGAGGGTCGCCAACATCGTGATCTTCATGAGCCACCACCCTAGAGAGCCAGCCACGCAAAGACCTTCAATAGCGACAAAGTCCTCCCTAGAAATGTCTTGAAGATCTTGGTGAGTGGGTCGGCAAGAGCTGGCTCGCCCTCTTGCCATGCAGTGATCGGGACGAGAGTCCAGGTACCGTTGGTGTGGGTGAGTCCGAGGTTGATCAGGCGGCGGAGGTTGATCAGGCGGCGGAGGTTGAGTACGGCGGCGCGACTGCCCATCGGGCATAGGTGTGGGCCGGATGGCCAAGGATCCGCTCGACCTCCCCGGTGATGACCGGTGGCCGGTCCACCTTCTCGGCCTGCGCCGTAAGAAGGGCATCGACGAATCCGGCGTCGAAACCACGTACGATCATGTCTTCCCGGGTTGCCTCCGGCGGTAGCTCCTGAAAGCGGAGTGATCGCCCCATTGCCGCACCGATAGCGGCAACTATCTCGGGCTGCGTGAGCGACTTCGGCCCGGTCAGCACTATTCTCTGCCCGAGCAGGTCATCGGTGAGCAACGCGCGGGCGACAACCGCCGCGACGTTGATCTCGTGGACGGGAGCGGTCCGCCACTCGGCGAACGAACCGCGCACCACGTTCCCGGCGAGGAGTTCGTCGCGCCATATGGCTCGTGTAGTGGTGGCGAGGAAATCGACCTGGAGGATCACCCACTCCAGACCGCTGGCGACGACAGCCTCTTCGGCTTGCCTGTTCCACGCGCCAATATCGCGAAGAGGCTTCCCGTCGTAGCCGTCTTCAACGCTCGCCGACAGTGTCACCACGCGCCGCACGCCGTGCTCACTAGCGAGATCCACCAGCGCAGTGACGGCATGTCCGACGGCACTCGGATTGATGAACAGAGCGGTGACGCCGCGCAGTGCGGAGACCAAGGTCTCAGGCTGTGAGGGGTGGCCCTGAACGTACTCGACGAGAGTGCCGGTTCCGACGTGATCCAGGTTGCGGACGACCGCACGGAAGCGGGGGCGGTCCTTCTGGTTCACGAGATTGTTGACGAGGGCCCGTCCAACTCATTCTGCGGCCCGTGTGAGGTGTGGCCCGCACGGGGTCGGCCGTCACCGAAGCCGTCCACCGTAAGCAGATCCGCCCCATACTCCTGCAAGGAGCTGCGGCGATGACGATCTCTTCGCCCGCTAGTCACTCACCAATGCGAAAGGGTGCCACCTATTCGAGTGACACCCTTACCGACCAGTGAAAACCTGGTCGGGACGACAGGATTTGAACCTGCGACCCCTTGACCCCCAGTCAAGTGCGCTACCAAGCTGCGCTACGTCCCGGTTGTGTCGATCACCCCCTGCGGGGCGAGACGTCATAACCTTAGCGCACATCAGAACCGCACGTGTACTCAGCAGGAGGGGCTCGTGGGGCGCAGGCCGACCGTCGATCGTGGTGAGCTGGCTCGGCTCGTCGCCGAGGGGATGAGCGTGCAGGAGTTGGCCGCGCATTTCGGGGTGAGCGAGTCCGGGGTGTTGCAGGCCAAGCGGGCCGCGGGCCTGGCCAAGCCGATGCTCGATCACAGCCGGGCCCTGCCGTGGAAGCTGGAGCGCGGGCACGCGCAGTCCGGGCCCGCGACGAACCTGCGGAACCTGTCCGCCGCCGCCCAGGGGAAGCCGCCGGCGGCCGAGCGGTTGAACACCGCGTTGCGGTGGGCGCAGCGGCTTGTCGATGCCGGGCTGGACGTCGATTACGACAGCGTCAGCGGGTTCAGGGAGGTCGCGGCGGCCCCTGGTGGCTCTCACGTCGCAGTGGTGCTCGGAAGCGCCAGGAAAGCGCTGGAAGGCCGCTGACACCGGCGTTTCGGACGTTCGTACGAGGGCAGTCGCTGGTCTCGACCATAGAGACCGGAGGCGAACAACATGTCCACCTTTATCTGGGTGGTCGTCGTCGTGATCGCGGTGGTGGCCCTTGCCGCAGTCGGCTACGTGGTGGTGCAGCAGCAGCGCCGCAGCCGCCTCCGCGCACGTTTCGGCCCCGAGTACGAACGCCTGATGGCGGAGCACAACAGCAGGCACGACGCGGAGCAGGAGTTGCTCGCCCGTGAGCAGCGCCACTCCGAGCTGGGCATCCGGCCCCTGCCGGAAGAGTCGCGGGATGGCTACGCCACCCGGTGGACCGAGGTGCAGGAGCGCTTCGTCGACGCCCCCGGGTTCGCGGTGACCGAGGCCGACCAGCTGGTCACGTCGGTCATGGCCGAGCGGGGCTACCCGACGGAGGGATTCGAGCAGCAGCTGTCCGACCTGTCGGTCGGGCACGCGGCCACCCTGGACCACTACCGGACGGCCCACGAGATCAGCGGGCGCGCCGCCAGGAAGGAGGCCTCCACCGAGGACCTCCGCCAGGCGATGGTGCACTACCGCGCGCTCTTCGAGGAACTCCTGCAAGAGACCACGCGAGGACGGTGACAGATATGACGAGCAGCGACGAGCTCAAGGTGCCGTCGCAACGGGCGGACCATGCCAACGACGAGGACGAGCGCGAGGACGACCCTTCACGCGAGCACCTCGACGAGCGCGCCTCCGGCAGCGGGTACGGCCCGGCGGACGACTTCCGTACGGACGACCCGTCAAAGGAGGACGAGTTCCGCGCGAACGACACCCCCACGGCCGATCTCACCAGAGACGACGGCGAGAAGGACGGCGCCCGCCACCACGAGCCGTACGCCCCTGCGGACGGCGACATGCTGGCGGCCCCCGAGCCAAGCCCCAGTCCGGACCCGGCGCACGCCGAGTACAGCGACGAACAGGACGACGACGTACACGAGCTCGTGGCGGTGGAAGGCGCGCCGGCCCACGCGGCGCCTCCCGAGTCCGTCGTGCTGTTCGACCACGACCCGGCCGAGGTGCAGGCCCGCTGGCGCGAACTGCAGACCTCGTTCGTGGACGACCCGGGCGACGCCGTCCAGCGGGCCGAAGGGCTCGTCGACGAGGTCGTCGAGGAGCTGACCAGCAGCCTGACGGCCCGCACCGGCGAGCTGCGCGAGCGCTGGAAGGGCGCGGGCGACACCGAGCAGCTACGGCTGGCTCTGCGCGAGTATCGCGTCGTGCTGGAGCGGCTGCTCACCCTGTCCGGGCATGAATCCGGCTCGGCCCACGAAACGAGGTAACGGGACATGCTGGCGATAGTCGCGGCGATCATTTTCGGTCTGGGTTTCCTGCTCGACCTGCTGAACGTGAGCATCGGGTCGGGGATCTCGGGCACGACGTTCATGCTGCTCGGTCTGACGCTGCTGGCGCTGCACCAGGCCGGCATCGGTACGGGCAGCGTCAAGAGTTACGGCGGCTGGCGGGGCCGCACCCGTCGGTAGTCAGACGGACGAAGCACACCAGAAAGGCGCGCGGCGCACTCGGTCACGAGGCGCCGCGCGTACATGTCATTCAGGTCTTGCTGGGGAAACGCATGGTGACCGTGCTGCCCTCGCCGCCGACCCGCAGTGACAGGTCGGAGGAGAGCAGGCGGGCCACCCAGAGTCCCATCCCGCCCACGGAGCCGGGCATCGGCCCGGGCTTCCAGGTGCCCTCGTCGTGTACCTCGACCACCAGCTCGCCGTTGTGTACCCAGGTGCGGAGCTGCGCGTCGACCGTGCCGTGCGTGACGGCGTTGGTGGCCACCTCGTTGACGGCGATGACGAAATCGCCCACCGCCTCCTCCGCCATGCCCACCCCCCGGGCCTCGGACGCGGCGAACTGCCGGACCCGTGGCAGGTCCGGCAGCCGGAAGCTCAGCTCTTTCACCGGCGCGCCAGGTGGCGGACTGATGGAGCCCGCCTGAGGATCGACATCCCCGTTCACCCGGTAACCGCCTTATCAGCCGACTAGCTCACTACGTAGCTGGTCCAGCACTTTACGGAGGATTCGCGATACATGCATCTGAGAGATGCCGAACTCTGCCGCTATTTCGGCTTGAGTCATGTTCCCAAAGAAACGAAGGAGCAGGATGTGCTTCTCGCGCGACGGGAGAGCGTTGATCAGCGGCTTGACCGCCTCCCGATCGACCATCTTGCTCAGCGTGTCGTCGTCCTCCGGGATGACGTCGCCGAGCGAGGCGGCGTCGTCGTCGGTCCCGAGCGGCGCGTCGAGCGACAGCGTGCTGTAGGCGGCGGAGGCGTCGAGCGTGAGCAGGACGTCCTCCTCACTGATGTTCATCTTCGCGGCCAGTTCGGCCACGGTGGGGGAGCGGCCGAGGTCCTGGCTGAGGTCGGCGACGAGCCGGTTCAGCTCGGATCGGCGCTCCTGGTAGAGGCGCGGCACCCGGATGGCCCAGGTGCGGTCGCGGAAGTGGCGCTTGACCTCGCCGGTCATCGTGACGACGGCGTAGCCCCTGAAGGCGTGGCCGAGGGTCGGGTCGAAGCCGTTGACGGCCTTCATCAGGCCGACGTACGCGGCCTGCAGGAGATCCTCCAGGGGCTCGCCGCGGTAGCGGTAGCGTCTGGCGATCTCCATGGCGAGCGAGCGGTGCATCTCGACGATGCGTTCCCGCAGGCGTTCCTTGTGGCTGTCGGGAGTGGCTTCGCCGGCCATTTCGGCCAGCAGTTCTTCGGCGGTCAACTCCTCGAGGACGTATTCCTGCACAGCCATCGCTGCTCCTCATATGGGTCGCAGGGCGGCCTCCACCTGCAGAAAAAGCCCAGGCAGAGGCATGCCTCGCTCTACATCCGAGACGGAAGCCCTCTGCTGGACTTCGGATCCAGTGTCCCCCCTGAAGGCGGAAGTATTCCTCCTTCGCGTGGTGACAGTAAGGTTGCCCCGTGACAATGCCGGAGAACGGCGAAGGGGCGGTGACGGCCCTGAGCCTTACGTCGTCGACCGTGGACGAGATCACGGTGATCAAGGTCGATGGCATACTCGACGCCACGACGCGCGAGCAGTTCGCCGACTACCTCTCGCTGGCGGGCTCCGAGCTGATCCTGGACCTGTCCGGGGTGACGTTCATGGACTCGCGCGCGCTCGGACTGATCGTCCACCATTGGCAGACCAGCCTGGCGTCGGGGGCCAGGTTCGCGCTGGTCGGCGTGGAATATTCGAAGTCGAAGGTGATGTGGATCACCGGGCTCGCGCAGCGGCTGCCGCTGTACGACACGCTCGACGACGCCTTGGCCGCCATTGGCTGAGCGCGATCCGAGATCACTTGCGGCGGGATTTCTTCTGGTGCTCCTCGACCAGGAGCCTGGCCAGATCCGCCACCTTGACCTGATGGTGCTGTGAGATCCGGCGCAGCTCCTCGAAGGCGCCCTCGGCCGAGCAGCCGCTGGTCTTCATGATGATGCCCTTGGCCTGGTCGATCACCGATCGTCCGGCCAGGGCCTCGTGGAGCTGGGCGGCGTCGGTACGCGCTTCCTCGAAGTCCCAGAGGTTGGCCATGGCCACGCCCACCTGCTCGGTCAGCATGTCGGCCAGCGCCTGTGCGGCCTGCGGGGAGAAGGCGGACGGCCGTACCGAATACAGGCCGATGACCAGCAGGACGGGGTCGAGCCGGATCGGCACGGCCAGCACCGAGCGCACGCCCCAGCGGGCGGCGAGCGGGGCGTAGCGCGGCCAGCGCGTGTCGCTCAGCACGTCCGTCACGACCACCCGGCCGCCGGTCAGCCGGGCCTCGGTCGACGGGCCCTCGCCGATGCCGCGCTCGCCTTCGACCAGCATGATCAGCTCGCTGTGCGAGCCCGACACCAGCACCCGCTGGTCACGCCAGTGCTCGGCGGAGCCGCCCGAGCAACCGGGCACTCCGTCGGCGAGCGCGGTCGTCAGGCCGCGCAGCACACTTTCCGTTGAATTGTCTTCGCCCAACCGCCCGAGAGTCGCCAGGTTACGGGCAAGTCCGGGGGTGATCATCGCTGTTGATTTCATAGCAAGCAAGCCCTACCCCTTATGGCTAGCATTATCCAGCGTGGCGTAGCGTCAGAGGATGACCATGCCCGGCCTCGAACATGCCCTGGACGCTCTGTCCGGACGTGTTTCCTCCCTGCGCGAGGCGCGGGCGGCCTACCCCTCCGACCTGGCGCCGACTCTAGACGCCGCGCTCGCGGAGCTCGACACCGCCGCCGAGTTGCTCGCCGAGGCGCGCGAAGCACTCAAGAACGCCTCCAAACGGCAAGGCGGCAAGAAGGACGGGACCCAGCGGGAGCTGAAGCTGCTGCGCCAGGTCTACCGGGCCTTCCCCGTGCCGGTGATCGTGCTCGACGGCGGCGGCGTCGTCAGGCGGATCAACCCCGAGACCTCGCAGATGCTGGGCAGTCCTGACGGCTACCTGGTGGGCCGGTCGTTCCCGCTGCTGGTGGACGTGTCGCGGCGGGCGGCGTTCCGCTCGCACCTGACATCGGTGCTGCAGACCGGGCAGCCGGCGGCGTTCGAGTCACGGCTGGCGCACCAGGGCAGGACCCACACGGTCCAGGTGGCGCTGACCCGCCTGACGATGCCCGGCGAGCCGCAGCAGATGGTGGCGGCCGTGGTGCTGCCGACCGAGGTGCAACTGCCCGAGCCCGGCGCGCGGCGGCCTGAGCAGTCGGACGGCGCGCTGCTGCTGGCGGCGGCCAAGCGCCAGGACCTGCTGGCCACGATGACCACGCTGCTGCTGGAGGAGGAGGCGCTGAGCCAGCCGGTGGCGCTGCCGAGGGCGACGCGGCTGCTGGCGGCCGGCTGGGCCGACTGGGTGATCGCCGACATGGTGCGCGACGGGCTGGCCCGCCGCGCGGCCGTGGTGGCGCCCAAGGACCACCCGCTGGGCGATCTGGTGCGGCAGGTCGAGTCCGCCGCCCCGGCCGCGAGCCAGGTGGTGACCCAGGTCCTGGAACGCGGCTCCGGCGTGGTGCACGAGATGGTCGACGACGAGACGCTGCTGGGCTTCTGCGCCGACGGGCCGCTGCTGACCGCGATGGGCGCGGGTTCGATGCTGTGCGTGCCCATCGGCCGGGAGGACGGCGTGCTGACGCTGGTCAGGGCGCACGACCGGCCGCCGTTCACGCTGGCCGACCTCGGGGTCATGCAGGAGGTCGGACTCCAGCTCGGGCTCGCGGTGCGCGCGCAGAGCAGCTTCCAGAGCCGATCACGGGCCGCCGACGCGCTGTCGGCGACCGTCGCGCCGCGCAATCTGCCGGACGTGCCCGGGTACGAGGCCGCCGCGATCTACAACCCCGGCGCGTCGGTCGGCGCCGAGTTCTACGACGTCTTCCCCGTCGCGGACGGCTGGGCGTTCGCGCTCGGCGGCGCCGCGGGCAAGGGCGAGGAGGCGGCGTCGGTCAGCGCGATGGTCAGGGGCGGGGTGCGGGTGCTCAGCGTCTGGGAGTCCGATCCCGACGTGGTGCTGCGCAAGGTGAACGAGGCTCTGGTGTCGCAGGGCACCGGCATGTTCGTGATGGTCGTGGCCGGGTTCGTGCGGGGCCGCAGGATCCGCCTGTCGTCGGCGGGGCACCATCCGGCCGCGCTGCTGCTGCCCGACGGGAGCGTCCGGTTCGCCGCGGGTGGCGGCGTGCCGCTGGGCATCTCGCCGGAGGCCGAGACCGAGGCCGAGGAGCTCAAGGTCGCGGTGGGTGAGACGCTGGTGCTCTACTCCGAGGGGCTGATCTCCTCCAGGAACGAGGTCGGCGAGCCGTACGGCGAGGAGCGGCTGGCCGATGTGCTGGGCAGATGCGCGGGTCAGGCGCCGACGACGATCGTGAAGGCGGTCGAGGCGGACCGGCACGCGTTCTCCGGTGGGCAGGTTTGGGATGAGATCGTGGTGCTGGCTCTCCGTGGTGTCTGATCTGCGGGGGTTTGCGGATGAGCCATCTACGGGTAAGGTCATGACCAGAGAACGACGTGCCTAAGACGCAGGCACACCTTGAAGGCTGGTTTAACGCTGAGGTGTGCCATGAATATCGCGATCGTCGCTTCCGCCACAGGCAACAAGCGTCACCAGATTCTCTCCGTCGCACGTGAGCTGGGACGCGATCATCACGTCACGATCTACTCCCGGCGTGACAGTGCCGAGGGAAAGCCCAGGACGCGGGTGGCCCCGGGCGTCATGCTGGAGCACATCGACGTGGGCCCGCTCCGCGATCTCACCTCCACCGACGTCATGCCGTACCTCAAGGATGTCGGCCAGTACCTCAGCCGGCGGTGGAACCAGGAGACGCCGGACGTGATCCACGCCCACTCCTGGACCGGCGGCCTCGCCGCCGTCAGCGGCGCCAAAGGGCTGCAGGTGCCGGTCACGCAGACCTTCCACTCGATCGACACCACGCACCTGAAGCTGGAGCTCGCGCTCGGCCGGAGCGCCAGAGCGGTCATCGTCGGCTCAGGTGACGAGGAGTCGGCGCTGATCCGGCTCGGCGTCCCGCGCCACAACATCGCCGTCGTGCCGTACGGCGTGGACACCGAGCGCTTCCACCGCCAGGGCCCGGTGGCCACGCGCGGCAGCCGCAAGCGCCTGCTGCACCTCGGCCCGCTCACTCCCGAACGCGGCGCCCCCACGATCATCCGCGCGCTGCAGGGCCTCCAGGACGTCGAGCTCGTGCTGGCGGGCGGCCCCGAGCCGGAGCTGCTCGACGAGGACCGGGAGGCGCGCCGCCTGCGCGCCCTGGCGCAGCAGCTCGGCGTGGCCGACCGCGTGACCCTGCTCGGCCAGGTCAAGCGGGCCGCGGTGCCCAAGCTCATGCGCAGCGCCGACGCCGTGGTGTCGGTGCCGCGCGAGGCCACGACGGGCGTCGTCGCGCTGGAGGCCATGGCCTGCGGCGTACCGGTCATCGCCTCGGCCGTCGGCGCGCACCTCGACTCGATCATCGACGGCGTCACCGGCCTGCTGGTGCCGCCGGACCGTCCCGCGCGGACCGCGCGCCTGGCCCGCGAGCTGCTGACGGACCCGACGCTGCGCACCGCGCTCGGCTACGCGGGCGCCGACCGCGCCCGTTCGCGCTACTCGTGGGAGCGGGTCAGCCAGGAGCTCGTGCGGGTGTACGAGCTCGCCTGCGCTTAAAGTTCCTTTTATGCTGATTCATCCTTGGGACGCCGGCACCGACGAGCAGTCCCTGGCGTACGTGAAGGACCACCAGTTCGGGCATCTCATAGCCGCGGGCCGCGGTCGTGAGGTGCCCGTCGTGGTGCCGACGCAGTTCCTGCTCGTGGACGACCGGACGATCGTGCTCCACCTGGCCAGGCCCAATCCCGTCTGGGCGGCGATCGGCGAGAACCCCAAGGTGATCATGTCGGTGGCGGGTCCCTGGGCCTACATCCCCGGCCGGTGGCGGGCCGAGCCCGGCATCGAACCCGAGCTCGGCGTGCCGACCACGTACTACTCCTCCGTCCAGCTCGTCTGCCGGGCCGAGGTCGTCACTGAGGCCGAGGGCAAGATGGAGATCCTGCGTGAACAGCTCGACGACCTCGAACCCGGGCACGGTGATCCGGCCCGGATGCCGCGGCTGATGTCCGGCATCCAGGGGGTCCGGCTGGCGATCGAGGAGATCCGCGGCAAGTTCAAGTACGACGGTCACAAGGACGCCGCCCACCGGGAGCGGGTCGCCAAGGGGCTGACCGAGCGTGCCGGGCCGGGCGACTCGTCGGCCCTCAGCCAGCTCTGACCGGCAGGAGGCGGGCCGCCTTGAGGCCCAGATGGACGGTCAGGCGGTCGTCGCCGTCCGACAGGTCCCGGTGCAGCACTCGCTCGGCCTTGCCCAGCCGGTAGTACAGCGTCTGGCGGTGGATGCCCAGCTCCGCGGCCGTCTTCTGGGCGTGGCCGCCGTGGTCCAGGTAGACCTCCACGGTGTGCGCCAGCTCGTGGTCGAGCGCCGCGGTCTCGGCCGCCAGCTCGCGCAGGTCGCTCTGGCCGAGCCTGGCCAGCAGCCGGTGCACGCCCAGGTCCTCCCAGCGGGCGACGGGTGCGAAGCGGGGAAAGTGCTCGGCGACGCGCAGCGCCTGCCGCGCCTCGCGCCAGCTCTGCCAGGCGTCCGCCGGGTCCGCCCGCGGGGCGCCGAGGCCGGCCGCCGTACCGTAGGCGTTCTGGAGGGTCTGGGCGACCTCGGCGGCCAGGTGCGCCGGGGCGAGCAGCGCGACGGGCGAGCCGGCGCGGGCCAGGACGCCGCGCGGCAGCGTCCAGAGGGCGGCGACGCGCTCCTCGGACTCGCGCACGGCGATCGCGGCGACGGGCCCGCGCATCTCGATGGAGGCGCCGGCCCGCTCCTCCGGGTCCGCCGAGAGCAGCGCGCGCAGGCCGTGGCCGAGGTCCTGACGGCTCCTGGCCTCCTGGGCGAGCGCGGCGGCGGCCCTGGCTACCAGCGGGGCCGCCCGCAGCAGCACCTCGTCGGTGAGGCTGCCGGAGTCGAGCAGCCACAGGTAGCCGTAGGTGACCTCGCCGTGGCGCAGTGGCCAGCAGACCCTGGCCAGGACCTTGAGGTCGGCGTCCGCGGGGATCCTCACCGGGCCGTGCGCCCGGGCGATGCCGTAGCGTTCGAAGTAGTCGCGGACCTCGCCCGTGGCGCGCCTGCGCAGGATCGACTCCTGGCGGACGGTGTCGATGTCGCCGTGCTGCGCACCGTACGCCAGCAGGCGGAACGAGCGGTCCTCCAGCGTCGCGGACGCCCCCAGCAGGCGGGCGAGCTCGTCGACGGTCTCCTGTAGATCTGCCGAATTGTGCATTTGTATGACAGCCTGCCACAACCGCCGTTACGCGCGTCGATGGCCCTGTTATGAGCTGCGGTTTTAGGCTGAGAACATGCTGGGTCAACTGCTCCTCGCCACCTCCCGGAGCGCGCTGGTACGCCGCTCTGTGTCGGGCTTCCCGCTCACGCGCAAGGTCGTCGACAGGTTCGTCGCCGGTGAGGGCGTGGAAGAGGCCCGGACCGCCATCGAACGGCTGCGCGACGCCAATCTCGCGGTCACCGTCGACCATCTCGGCGAAGAGACCCGCGACGCCGGCGCGGCGGCGGCCACCGCCAAGGCGTACATCACGCTGCTCGGCGCGCTGCGCCCGCTGGAGCTCGGCCGCCGGGGCGAGGTGTCGGTCAAGCTGTCGGCCCTCGGGCAGCGGCTCGACGACGCGATGGCGCTGGAGCACGCCCGCGAGATCTGCGCCGCCGCCGACGCGAACGGCTCGACCGTGACGCTCGACATGGAGGACCACACCACCGTCGACTCGACGCTCGGGATCCTGCGCAAGCTGCGCGCCGACTTCCCGGCGACCGGCGTGGCCATCCAGGCCTACCTGTTCCGCAGCGTGGACGACTGCCGCGAACTGGCCGGCGAGGGTTCGCGGGTGCGCCTGGTCAAGGGCGCCTACCGGGAGCCCGCCTCGGTCGCCCACCAGGGCAAGAACGACGTCGACAAGGCGTACGTACGATGCCTGCGGATCCTCATGGCGGGGCAGGGGTACCCCATGGTGGCGACGCACGACGACCGGATCATCTCGATCACCGAGCTGCTCGCGGACCGCTTCGGCCGCGGGCTCGGGTCCTACGAGTACCAGATGCTGTACGGGATCCGCACCGACCGGCAGGAGGATCTCGCCGGAGCGGGTCACACCGTCCGCGTCTACGTTCCCTATGGCGACGACTGGTACGGCTATTTCATGCGGCGCCTGGCCGAGCGCCCCGCCAACGTCGCCTTCTTCCTTCGTGCCCTTGGGGGTAAGTAAATGGATGCCATCAGCAACGTGCCCGTTCCCGCCAACGAGCGGGTGTACGGCTACGCGCCGGGCAGCCCGGAGCGTACGACGCTGGAGAACCGGATCAAGGAGCTGTCCGGCTCCTCGATCGACCTGACCATGACGATCGACGGCGCGCGGCGGCTCGGCGGCGGCGCTCCGATCGACGTGGTGCAGCCGCACAACACCGCCTCCGTCCTCGGCCGCACGCACGACGCCACGGCCCAGGACGTGCGGGAGGCCGTCGACAGCGCGCTGCGGGCCGCTCCGGCCTGGCGGGCGCTGTCGTTCGACGAGCGGGCGGCGATCTTCCTCAAGGCGGCCGACCTGCTGGCCGGGCCGTGGCGGGCGACGCTGAACGCCGCGACCGTGCTCGGGCAGTCGAAGTCGGCGCAGCAGGCGGAGATCGACGCGGCCTGCGAGCTGATCGACTTCCTGCGGTTCAACGTGGCCTACGCGCGGCAGCTCTACGCCGACCAGCCGATGTCCTCGCCCGGGGTGTGGAACCGGATGGAGTACCGGGCGCTCGAAGGCTTCGTCCTGGCGATCACCCCGTTCAACTTCACCGCCATCGCCGGAAATTTGCCGACGTCGGCGGCTTTGATGGGAAATGTCGTCGTTTGGAAGCCGTCGCCCACGCAGCAGTTCGCGGCGCACTTCACGATGCGCCTGCTGGAGGAGGCCGGTCTGCCGCCGGGTGTGATCAACATGGTCACCGGCAACGGCCAGGCGATCTCCGAGGTGGCGCTCACGCACCCGGCGCTGGCGGGCATCCACTTCACCGGCTCGACCGCGACCTTCCAGCACCTGTGGGGCACGATCGGCGCGAACATCTCCACCTACCGCGGCTACCCGCGCATCGTCGGCGAGACCGGCGGCAAGGACTTCGTCCTCGCCCACCCGTCGGCCGACCCGGCCGTGCTCTCGACCGCGCTGATCAGGGGCGCGTTCGAGTACCAGGGCCAGAAGTGCTCGGCGGCCTCTCGGGCGTACGTGCCGCGGTCGATCTGGTCGCGCCTGCGTGACGACCTCGTCTCCGCGGCCGAGTCGCTGACCGTGGGCGACGTGGCGGCCGACCTGTCGACGTTCATGGGCGCGGTCATCGACGACCGGGCCTTCGCCAAGCACAAGGCGGCCATCGACCGGGCTCGCGGCGCCTCGAACATCGACCTGCTCACCGGCTCGTACGACGACTCCACCGGATATTTCGTGAAGCCGACCATCCTGGAGTGCGCCGACCCCACCGACGAGATCTTCGTCAAGGAGTACTTCGGGCCGATCCTGGGCGTACACGTGTATGAGGACGGCGACTTCGACGCGGTGCTCGACCAGATGGAGAGCGTCTCGCCGTACGCGCTGACCGGGTCGATCATCGCCCAGGACCGCTACGCGATCGCCTCGGCCTCGGAGCGGCTGCGCTTCGCGGCGGGCAACTTCTACATCAACGACAAGCCGACCGGAGCGGTCGTGGGCCAGCAGCCCTTCGGCGGCGCCCGTGCCTCGGGGACCAACGACAAGGCGGGCTCGATCTTCAACCTGATCCGCTGGGTGAACGCCCGTACGATCAAGGAGACCTTCGTTCCGCCGGTCATCACCGGACCGTTCCGGGGCGACGTCCCGCAGTCGGGCTTCGAGCAGCCCGATCTGAAGAAGCTGGGCTACTGAGGCCCAACCGTCAGGCGAGCCATCCCCGGATCCGGGGATGGCTCGCCTATTTCGGCAGCGGAGGCGCCGACCACAACGTGCTGATGACCTGCTGGAGGATCTCCGGGGTCGCGGTCGCGGGCTGCGCGTAGACGCTGAGCTGATTCAGCAGATGCCGGTACGGCCGGACGTCGGCGTCCTTGGTGAGGTACCGGGCGTCGGCGGTCTGTTCCAGATAGACCACATCAGGCAGGTCCGCCTCGGCGAAGCGCAGGATCGTGAAGGGGTCCACGCCCTTACCGGGACCGAAGGAGAGTATCTGGAGGGTGACGTGCGGGAGGGCGACCATCTCCTGGAGATGCTCGAGCTGGGCGCGCATCGTCGCGCTGTCGCCGACTTGGCGGCGCAGCACCGACTCATCCATGACCACCCATAATTTACGTGGCTGGGGGGACAGCAGAAGCTGCTGGCGGTGCATCCGCAAGGCGACCCAGCGTTCGATCAGCTCGGCCTGGCCTTCGCGGTTATGGGCTATGAGCGCCTTGGCGTAGTCCTTGGTCTGGAGCAGGGCCGGGACCTGCTGGACCTCGTAGGTGCGGATGACCGTCGCGTCCTGCTCCAGCCCGAGAAACGCCGCGAACTCGTCGCAGATCACGTCTCGGTAGTCCTGCCACCTGCCGGGGGCGTCGGCCTGCGCGGCCAAGGTGAGCACGACCTGGCGTTCGGCCTCGTCGACGTCGTACAGGCTGAGCAGCTCGGCCACGTCGTCCAGCGGGAGCTCGGTACGTCCGCTCTCCAAGTGGCTGATCGTGGAAGGCGGGCAGCCGATGGCGGACGCCGCGTCCGCACGGGTGGTGCCGCTCGACTCGCGCAGCCGGCGCAGGCGTACGCCGACCAGCATCCGCAGCGCCGTCGGTCCGGATTGACGCAATGCCTCGCCAGAGATTCCGGTCGAGTCGCCTCTACCGCGAGCAGTCGGCATTTATGCTCCCAATTCGGCAAATCGCTACTCTGCGACCGCCTACATCTTTTCACATAAGCAGCTGAGATATTCTTCAATGTCGCGAACTGGCCGTATCTGGCCCCGTCAATCGACGGCTCTACGTCACTTCATCCTGAGACATCCAGTTTGTCGACATTCATGACAAGGAATTCCCGGAAATCGTGAGGATCGTTCAACTGTATCGGCATCTGCTGGAGAGGGTTCGTCGGTTTCCTCGATATCTGCACGGAGCTACTCACTGTGGATAACACCCACGAACTGGCTCAGCAAGCGGATCCGACCAGCCGGGGGGTTTATGTGGACAATGATCCTCTCTGTGCTGGTTCGCGCCAAGGGGCTCCGGGGGTATGAACACGTCTAGTCGGCGGGGATCATGGGCGGATGTCGCGTGGCTGCGCTCGCCGGGGTGGACGGGCGCTCCTCGGCCGAACCGGCATCGACCCTCGAGAGCCGGGTCGAGCGCGAAGCCCCGCGCCCGGCCCCCGAGGTGGCAGCCCTGTAACACGCGAAGCGATTGCGCGAAACATACTGTCCTTAATCTCCGGACATGGCGGACATATTCGACGCTTACTCCCTCGGATCCGAATCATGGGATGAGATGTTCGAGCGGTCGGGCATCCCCCGGCCGCAGTATCAGGCGCTTTTCGCCGCCCTCCAACCGCTCGGCGTGGACGAGCTGAGATCCAGAGCCGACCAGCTGGCCAGGATGTTCACCGATCGTGGCGTGACCTTCGACTACGCGGGCGAGGAACGGCCTTTCCCGCTCGACCTGATCCCGCGGGTGATCGACGCGGCCGAATGGGATCTCGTGGCGCGCGGCGTCCGGCAGCGGATCCGCGCGCTCGAGGCGTTCCTGGACGATGTGTACGGCCCGCGCCAGGTCTTCCGCGACGGCGTGATGCCCTGGCAGCTGCTGCACTCCAGCCCCCACTACCACCGGGTCGCACACGGCTGGCGCCCGCCCAACGGGGTGCGTGTGCACGTCGGCGGCATCGACCTCATCCGCGACGAGCAGGGCGCCCTGTGCGTGCTCGAAGACAACGTCCGCACCCCCAGCGGGGTCAGCTACGTGCTGGAGAACCGCCTGGCCATGGCCCGGACGCTCCCGTCGCTGTTCGCCGAGCAGTTCGTCCGCCCGGTCGAGGAGTACCCGGCCAGGCTGCTGGCCGCGTTGCGCAAAGCGGCACCCGCCGGGGTCACCGACCCGACCGTCGTCGTGCTCACGCCCGGCGTCTACAACGCCGCCTACTTCGAGCATGCGCTGCTCGCCCGTCTCATGGGGGTGGAGCTGGTCGAGGGGCGCGACCTCATCTGCGAGGGCAACCGCATCTCGATGATCACCACGTACGGCAGGCGGCCCGTCCACGTGGTCTACCGGCGGATCGACGACGACTACCTCGACCCCCTGCATTTCCGCGGCGACTCGGTGCTGGGCTGCCCCGGCCTGGTCAACGCCGCCCGCGCCGGCAACGTCACGATCTCCAACGGCGTCGGCAACGGGGTCGCCGACGACAAGCTCGTCTACACCTACGTGCCCGAGCTGATCGGCTACTACCTCGGTGAGGAGCCCCTCCTGCGTAACGTGGAAACCTACCGGCTCGACAATCCCGACGTGCGGGACTGGGCGCTGGAGTCGGCGGCCGAGCTCGTGCTCAAGCCGGTGGACGGGGCGGGCGGCAAGGGGATCGTGATCGGTCCGGTGGCCACCGCGGGCCAGCTCGCCTCCGTACGGCAGGCCGTACGGGACCATCCGCGAGGCTGGATCGCCCAGCGGCCGGTGATGCTGTCCACCTCGCCCACCTGGATCGGCGAGCGGCCGGTGCCGCGCCATATCGACCTGCGGCCCTTCGCGGTCAACGACGGCGACGACGTGTGGCTGCTGCCCGGCGGCCTGACCCGCGTCGCGCTGCCGGAGGGCGAACTGGTGGTCAACTCCAGCCGGGGCGGCGGCTCCAAGGACACGTGGGTGCTCGGCAACGCGCACGCTCCGATGGCCTCGGTCACCGCTTCGCCTGTCGCCCAGTGGAGCCCGAGCAGGGTCGCGGCGGGGACCGAGGAACAATGACCCGCCCGTACGAGGAGGACCCGCGATGACCCGCCCGTTGCTCAGCCGCATCGCCGAGACCCTGTACTGGATCGGACGCTACATCGAACGCGCCGACGACACCGCCCGGATCCTCGATGTGTCCGCGCACCGCATGCTGGACGAGCCCGAGACGTGCCGCTCCATCTGCGCCACTCTCGGCATCCTGCAGCCTGAGCCGTTGAGCGCCACCCTGATGATCCGGCGGCTCGCCTACGACCTGGACGAACCCGCCTCGATCGCCGCGTCGGTCAGAGCGGCCAGGGACAGCGCCCGTGGCGTGCGAGAGGTGATCTCCAGTGAGGCGTGGGAATGTCTCAACGTCACCTGGCACCAGCTCCGCCGTCTCCCGACGGTCGCGCCGCACGGCTACCTGGCATTCGTCCGCGAGCGGGCCGCGCTGTTCTTCGGGCTGGCCGACGCGACGATGAGCAGGGACGACTGCTGGCGGTTCATCGTGCTGGGCCGGAGCCTGGAGCGGGTGGACATGACGACCAGGCTGCTGGCCGTACACCTGCCCGGAGACCGGCGGCTGCTGCTGCAGGCCAGCGGTGCCGACGAGTCCTTCACCCGCACGCACGGCGCCCACGCCGACCACGCCCTGGAGTTCCTGCTGCTGGACAACCTGTTCCCGCGCTCGGTCCTCTACTCGCTGCTGACGGCGGAGAAATGCCTGCAGGCCCTGACGCCCGCCAGGGTCAGAGCCGGAGTCGCCGATCCCGCGCTGGCGGCGATCGGCCGGGTACGCACCGGCCTGCAGTACACGGATCTCGCCCAGTTGCAGGACCGGGTGCCCGAGCTGCTCGTCACCCTGCAGGAGGCGTGCGCGTCCGCTTGTGAGGCGATCGGCGAGCGGTTCTTCCAGCAGAGGGAGGAGCTGGCATGGGTTGGCGCCTGATGGTCCGTCACGTGACTCTGATGGAGTACGCCGACGAGGCGCGGTCCTCCTTCAACGAGGTGCGGATGACGCCGGCGACCGGTGTGCTGTCGAGCCGCATCGTCGTACAGCCCGCCGCCCACATCTACACCTACCAGGACTACTGGGGCACGACGGTGAGCGCCTTCGACGTGTCCCATCCGCACCGTTCGCTGTCGGTCGAGGCGGTCAGCCGGGTGGAGACGAACGGGCCCCGCAGGCCCCGGTTCGTTGCCGGGACGCCCGACCCGTCCATGAGCGAGCTGCTCGGGTGTACCCCCGCGACCTCCGTCAGCGATGAGCTGGCCGAGCTCGCCACGGTACAGGCGAGCGGGCGCGACCCGCATGAGGGCGCCGAGGCGATCTGCGCGGTGGTCGCCGCCCGCGTGGCCTACATGCCGGGCTCGACCGGCGTGCGGACCTCCGGGCAGGAGGCGTGGGACCAGGGCAAGGGTGTCTGCCAGGACATGGCCCACCTGACCGTCGGCATGCTCCGCGCCGCCGGCCTGCCCGCCCGCTATGTCTCCGGCTACCTCCATCCCAAGCCCGACGCCGAGATCGGCGAGCCGGTGGAGGGGCAGAGCCACGCCTGGGTGGAGTACTGGGCGGGGGAGTGGCTCCCCCTCGATCCCACGAACGGCTCCCCGGTCGGTGAGGCCCACGTCGTGGTGGCCCGTGGCCGCGACTACTCCGACGTCCCTCCCCTGAAGGGCGTCTACCAGGGCCCGCGGGAAAGCCGTCAGGAAATCACGGTGACCGTCACCCGCCTGAGGGGATAGTCGGAACATGCTGGAAGTAGCGCTAGAAGAGGCAAGGAAGGGATTCGCCGAAGGCGGCGTCCCCGTGGGAGCGGCGTTGTTCGCGGCGGACGGCACGCTGCTGGGCCGTGGACGCAACCGCAGGGTCCAGGACGGCGACCCGTCGGTGCACGGGGAGACCGCCGCGTTCCGCGACGCCGGCCGGCAGCCCACCTACCGGGGTACGACCATGGTGACCACACTGTCGCCCTGCTGGTACTGCAGCGGGCTGATCCGTCAGTTCGGCATCTCGCATCTCGTCGTGGGGGAGTGCCGGACCTTCATGGGCCAGCACGAGTGGCTCGCCCGGCACGGCGTGGACGTGGTGGTGCTCGACTCCCAGGAATGCGTCGACCTCATGACCGCCTTCATCGCCGCCAACCCCGCACTGTGGAATGAGGACATCGGCACATGATCCCCGTCATCGACCTTCAAGGCGAGTCCGTGCCGGAGCGGGTGGACGCTGCCCTCCGCGAGTTCGGATTCCTGCTGATCACCGGCCACGGCGTCCCGGCCGAACTCCGCTCCGACGTCCGGCGGGCGGCCAAACGCTTCTTCGCCCTCCCGGGGGAGGTCAAGGAGCGGTACGCGGCCACCGTGGGAGAGCGGGGCTGGCTGCCACCAGGCGTGGAGGCCAACGGCTACGCCGAAGGCACGCCCACCCCACCGGATCTGAAGGAGACCTTCGCGGTCGGCGCCGACCAGCCGATCGGCCACCCACGCATCGACCGTGAATGGTTCCTCCAGAACGTGTGGCCCCCCGAGGTGCCCGAGCTGGAGTCGCTGGTCACCGCGTACCTGGCCCAGATGCGCGCGCTCGCCGACCGGCTGCTGCTGATCTGCGCGCGGGCCCTCGGCGTCGAGGACGACTTCTTCACATCGAGGGCCGACCACCCGACCTTCACCATGAACATCAACCGCTACCCGCCGCTGTCGCAGATCGGGCCGCCCGAGCCGGGCCAGTTCAGGATCGGCCCGCACACCGACTTCGGCACCGTCACGATCCTGGACCGTCAGCTCGGCGTCGGCGGCCTCCAGGTCTTCACCCTCGACGGCGAGTGGATCGACGCCCCCTACGTGCCGGACGCCCTCACGATCAACATCGGCGACCTGCTGGCCCGCTGGACCGGTGAGCGCTGGCGCTCGACCCGCCACCGCGTCCTGCCGCCCGACCCGTCGGCCCCCGATGAGGAGCTGGTGTCGCTCATCTACTTCTACGAGTGCAACCCTCTCACCGAGGTGGTGCCGTTCACCGGTGACGCCGAGCCTGTCATCGCATCCGACTACCTCATGGAGAAGCTGAGGGCGATCACGCTATGACCGTCGTACGCGAAGGGACCTACGGCGACAAAGTCGCCGCGATCGAGCCGGGCGGGTTGGAGTTCATCCCCCTGTCGGAGCGGCACGGCAAGCCCTCAGGCCTGTTATGGACCTGGATGTCGCCGAACCTGGAATTCGCCACGATCTTCCTCGGCGTGCTCGCCGTGGCCGCCTTCAAGCTCAGCTTCTGGCAGGCGGTCCTGGCCTGCGCCGTGGGCAGCGGCCTCGGCGCGATCACGCACGGCATCCTGTCGGCCCAGGGCCCGGCCTCAGGAGTGCCGCAGATGGTGCTCGGACGGCTTCCTTTCGGCTACTGGGGCAACATCCTGCCTGCCGCGTTCAACTCGGTGGCCGCCGGGATCGGCTGGTTCGCGGTCAACAGCGTCAGCGCCGCGCTCGCCCTCAACACGCTGACCGGCCTGCCCGCCTGGCTCTGCCTGGCCATCGCCGTCACGGCCATGGTGGCGCTCGGCTTCTTCGGCCACAACCTCGTCCAGGCCTTCGAACGCTTCGCCTTCCCCGTGCTCGCCGTGATCCTGCTCGTCACCTCGGTCATCATCGTGTCCCAGGCCGACCTGGGTTACGCGGGCGAGGGCGGTGGCACGGGCGGCTTCCTGCTGGCCGTCGGCGCCTCCTTCGGCTACGCCGCCGGCTGGAACCCGTACGCCGCCGACTACACCCGCTACCTGCCGCCAGGCTCCTCTCGCCGGGCGGTCGGCCTCTCGGCCGGGCTCGGCGTGTTCCTCTCCTGCGTGATCCTGCAGACTGTCGGCGCGGCCTCCGTGACCATCGGCGGAGGTGACCCGCTCGGCCAGCCCACCACCGCGTTCACCCAGCACCTGCCCGGCCCGGTGGCCGGCCTGACCCTGCTCGCGATCGCTCTCGGTGCGGTGGCGGCCAACGCGCTCAACGTCTACTCGGGCGCGATGTCGCTGCTCGCGCTGGGGTTACGGCTTCCGCTGCACCTCCGCAGAGCCATCATGGCCCTGGCCTGCGGGGCGATCGGCTTCACCGTGGCGCTGTCCGGGCTGGCCGACGCCGGGCACAAGTACGAGGCGTTCCTCCTGGTCATCGCCTACTGGATCGGCCCGTGGCTGGGCGTGGTGCTGACGGATCTGTTCCTGCGCCGCGGCGGGGAGCCCCCTCAGGTGCTGTTCGACAAGCGGCACACCAACTGGGCGGGCCCGATCGCGATGATCGTCGGGGTCGTCGTGTCGGTCTGGCTCTTCTCCAACCAGCAGCAGTACGTCGGCCTGATCCCCCAGCAGGTCCCGGCGGTCGGTGACATCGCCTTCGAGGTGGGCTTCCTCATCTCGGCCGCCCTCTACCTGGCCCTGAGACGCAGGACTTCGTGACAGGCTTGCGGTTATGGGATTCGGGGTTCGTCAGTTCGAGCTGACCTTGATGCATCGGATGCGTGATCTCAACGCCGAGCGGGTGGAGGACGCGCTCATCGAGATGGGCGCGTCCCGGGCCGAGCTGCGCGCCGCCCACACCCAATGGACGAAGCTGGCCCACTCCGTGCGGACTCGCAAAGGGCTGGCCGGGTTGCGGACGGTGCTCGGCCCGCCCCCGTACCAGGGCAAGACCATGATCGGGAGCCTGACCTGCGACGTGGCTCGCTGGGCGCTGCCGTCCTGGCCGGACCTGGAGTTCGAGGTCCTGCTCGGGCCTGATGGCGCGGTGTGGAACCAGTGGTTCGTCCGTCCCCACGGCGACAAGGCGCTGGCCTTCGCGGACCTGGTGCCGTGGGGGTGCGTGGTCGCCGACGTCGCCGCGAGCTTCCCCGGGGCCGCCCAGGGCGAGGGGTCGGCTCCGCATCATTGGGTGGTCGACTTCGTGCACGAGGGCACGGACTATCGAGCTCGTTTCGTGTACGGCCTGTACCAGCGTCTCGACCGCGCCTGACGGGCTCCCGGGAGGCCCTGGAGGATGAGGTCGCGGTGATCAGGCGGCCGCGCCGCGGGCGATGTAGAGGTTCATGTCGGTGAAGTCGAGGGTGATGTTGTAGGGCTTCCAGAAGCAGTGGGCGAAGTGGGCCAGCAGGTCGAACCCGAAGGGGGCGAGCGCGGCTTGTGGGTTCGTGAAGCAGTAGACGTCCTTGGCTACGGCGTCGCCGAGGCGGATCTCCTTCGGGTAGCAGGGGTAGGCGACGACTGGGTGGTTGTGGGCAGCAGTCTCGACCGGGCGGTTGTAGTCGGTGCGGATCTGCAACTGCTTGGCCGTGTCCCCGTGCATACCCGCGACGATCTCCCCGATTCCGCCGAAGTTCACGCCCACCACCCGTGGGCCGGAGTCGGCGATGCCGGCGATGCTGCCCAGGCTGTGCAGCTGGTGCTCACGGGCCAGCCACAGCGGCAGGGGCTCGGCGCCCGCCCGTTTGGCGGCGGCGCGTGCCTTGCCGGCCGCCGCGGGGGTCGGGCGGCGCAGGATCAGCGACCGGCCCGCGTAGTCGAAGGTGGTCAGCAGGTGGTAGAACACCCACGTGCCGATCAGGCCGTCGCTGTCAGTGTCGACGTCTTCGCCCGATTCGGTCTCCGACCAGCCGACAGGGATGTTGCGCAGTTCGATGTCGCCCAGCTTGAAGGAGTCCAGTATCCCGTAGTGCGCCCATACGGTGCCCTGCCCGAAATCCGCCTCCTCGCTGAAAACGGGGCTCAGCCCGGCCTCCTTGGCCACCGACCCGCGCAGGTTCAGATTCGGGGCGCCGGTGTAGGGCAGGAGGCGCCTCGCCGGTCCGCCATTGAGCGAGGCTTCCACCAGGGGAAACGGGTCCATCTGCTTGAACTCCACCCGCGCGGTGTCGCCGTGGATCTGATACGCCTCGCCGCTGATCGCCGCGAACCACTTGGCGTAGCTGGCGTCGCCGGCCGCCTGCCAGCATGGTGCGGACAGGGCGAATTTGTCCTGCCGCATGTAGCAGTCAGCCAGGAAGTAGTTGGTGTCCTTGTCGTCGGGCGCCAGATGGAGGGCCATCCTGAGGTACTTTTCAGCCTCGGGGAACCGGTTGGACAGCAGCCCCACATAGCCGCGCTGGCGGGCCGCCCGCAGGTTCGTGGGGTCTGTCTTCAGGATCTCCTCGTACGCCCGGCCGGCCTGCTCGAACTTGCCGGCTTTGAACAGCGCGTCGGCGTCACCGCCGCCGGCTAACGCGGTGGCCGCCGTGGCCGCGTTGCCCAGCGGCGCGACCGCGGCGGCACCGGCCAGCACGGCGGCGCCCCGCAGTAGCGAACGCCGGTCCCATTGCCTGTCATCAGCCACGTCTTCTCCTTTTCGTGATCACCTTCGCCGTGACTTTCTGTCCGACGGACGGGCACAACCTCCGGCTGGTTCGTCTCGCTCTGCTCGATGAGGGCGACGTCGAGGCGCCGGGGCCACGCCGTACAGCGTCGTCCCGATGCGGGCGGCCGGGTCGCTTCGCAGCGCGCTCCGTAACTCGCCCGCCGGCCGACCCTGTCCACTGTCGGCCAGCCGTGTCCCCGCCTCGTCCGCGCCGTGTCATGGTCGTGTCACGGCCGCAACCGACGGGGGCGGCCGTCGACAAACCGAGACGTGCGGCAGACAACGCGCGCACATTCGGCACCATCGCCGCTCGCGACCGGGCCGGGGCACGAGCCGCCTGAATCCGATCTGCCTGAAGATCTTCGAGGAGAAGATCAGCGGCAAGCTCGCCACCGACGACCGGCCCGCGCTGCTGAACGCGCCGTCGCGGCCGCCGGGGACAACGCCCGCTGACCAGCCTCGCCCCCTCTGGAGGAGCGCCGTGTCGCTGCCGCAGATCCGGCTCGACGACCCGCGCGTCCCGGCACTGGCCAAGGCCCGCGAGCAACTTGCCCATGAAGGGGCCCTCTGCCCGACCTGGGAGGAGCTCAGATGAAGCGACAGGACATACATCTCAGCGCTCGCTTGGATACCGACGAGGCGCTGGAGCAGGTCGCCGCGCGCGTGGGCCGGCCCGCCTGCGCAGGCTGCTCGATCCCGTCCCGCCTGACCTCCACGAGCAGCTCCCGCACCTGGTCCTCGGTGGCCTCGGCCAGCGAGGTCTTCGGGTAGGGAGTGGTCCTTCGTCGATCACGGCAGCGTAAGAAGCTCTTCGGCTACGCCCACAGATGACCGTGCTCGACCGCTTCCTCCCGCTCCGCGCGTTCGGCGATCCTAGACTTGTCGAAGGAGGAACCGGTCAATGAACGAAACCGGACGCGAGCTGCCCGCGCGGGCCTCAGCGGTCATCATCGGGGGCGGCGCCATGGGCGTCAGCTCGGCCTACGCGCTGGCCGCGTCCGGGGTCACCGACGTGGTCCTGGTCGACAAGGGGCCGCTGGGCTCCGGTTCGACCTCGAAGGCCGCCGGGGGAGTGCGCGCCCAGTTCTCCGACCGGGTCAACATCGAGCTCGCCGTACGCAGCCTTGAGACGTTCGAGACCTTCGCCGGCCGCTTCGGGCAGGAGATCGACCTGCACCAGGTGGGCTACCTGTTCCTGCTCGACTCGCCCGAGTCCGTCGCGGAGTTCGAGAAGAACGTCGCGGTCCAGAACGACCTGGGTGTGCCCAGCCGGATGATCTCGGTGCGCGAGGCCGCGGAGCTGTCGCCGCTGATCGACACCGACGGGCTGCTCGCCGCCGCCTACTCGCCCACCGACGGCCACTGCACCCCCGAATCCGTGGTGCTCGGCTACGCGGGCGCGGCCCGCCGGCTCGGCGCCCGGTTGCTGCCCAACTGCGCCGCGACCGGCATCGAGACGGTGGACGGCCGCATCGTAGCCGTCCACACCGAGGGCGGCCGGATCGAGACCGACACCGTGATCTGCGCGGCCGGCGCCTGGTCGAGCCCCATAGGCGCGTGGGTGGGCGTCGACCTGCCGGTGAGCCCGCTGCGCAGGCAGATCCTGATCACCGAGCCGGTCCCCGACCTGCCGCCCATGACGTTCACCATCGACTTCGGCACCACGTTCTACTTCCACCGGGAAGGTCCCGGCCTGCTCCTGGGCATGTCCGATCCGGACGAGACGCCGGGGTTCAAGTTCGACCGGTCCGACGCCTGGCTGCCGCGGCTGGGCGAGGCCATGGCCCGCCGCGCCCCGGCGCTGATGGAGACGGGCATCGCCACCGGCTGGGCCGGCCTGTACGAAGACACGCCGGACCACAACGCGCTCATCGGGACCGCCCCGAACGTCGACAGGTTCATCTACGCCACCGGCTTCTCCGGCCACGGCTTCCTGATGAGCCCGGCCGTCGGAGAGGTGGTCCGCGACCTCTACCTGGAACGGGCGCCGTTCGTCGACGTCACCGCCTTCGACGCGAGCCGCTTCGTCCTGGCCGGGGCCAGGCCCGAGCTCAACATCGTCTGACGGGACCGGCTATCCGAGGGAGCGCACGCTGTCCCGGTCGAGGAACCGGGTCGGGATCACGGTGCGCCGGCCTCGTACGGCCCCCGAAGAGCCGGAGATCTGCGCGAACAGCTGGTCGGCGGCGGCCCGTCCCATGTCGTAGGCGGACTGCACGACCACCGAGATCCGGGGCCGCACCAGCGTGGTCCACTCCACCATGTGAGATCGATCTCAGATTGAGGTAGATGATGCCCCTCCGTGAACAGGCGCGTCAAGGCTGATCCGAGGCCACCCATAAGCTGGCCACATGGGCATGGTCGGTACGGTCGGGCTGGTGTTGCATCCCAGGCGCGACTCCAAAGAGGCGATCGACACCATCCTGAGCTGGGCCGCCGGCAAGGGAGCCACCGTCATGGGGCTGCCCGAGGAGGTCGGCCGCATCGACTGCAGCGCCGTGGCGGTCGACGCCGACATGCTGGTCGAGCGGGCCGACCTGCTGGTGAGTCTCGGCGGAGACGGGACGATGCTGCGCACCATGCGGCTCATCGCCGGACGGCCCACGCCGGTGCTCGGGGTGAACCTGGGGCGGCTGGGGTTCCTGGCCGAGATCGACGTCGAGGAGTTGCCCGCGACCCTGTCCGCCATCGACGACCACCGCTACACCGTCGAGCCGCGCATGGCCGTGCGGACCAAGCTCGACGGGGGCGCGGAGCTGATCGCGTTCAACGACATCGCGCTGGTGCGCATCCCGGGCGACGGCATGGCCGCGGTGAGCGTCATGCCGGAGGGTGATCCGTTCGTGCGCTACGCGGCCGACGCCGTGATCGTGGCCACGACCACCGGGTCCACCGCCTACAGCTTCGCCGCGGGCGGGCCGATCGTGTCGCCGCGGGTGGAAGGGCTGCTGGTCGTGCCCGCCGCCGCTCACTCCTCGTTCAACCGGGCGCTGGTCCTGCCCGCCGACGAGGACGTGACGCTGGAGCTGCTGCCGTCGAGCGGGCGGCTGGCGGTGGAGGTGGACGGGGCGGTGCTGGGGCATCTGTGTCCCGGTGACCGCATCACGGTGGCCGCCCTGCCGGGCGCGGCCATGGTGGTGCGCCTGGGGACGACGTTCTACGAGCGGGCCCGGCGCAAGCTGCGGGTGGACGGCAGCGCCGAGGTCGACTGAGCCCAGGGATAGGGGCGCGTTCACGGGGTAGGCGCACGGGCATGGCGACGCTGGTGGGCACGTCCGGGTGGCAGTACAAGGACTGGCGCGGCATCCTCTATCCGCAGGAGGTCCCGCAGCGTCTCTGGCTGGAGACCTACGCCGAGTCGTTCGGCACCGTCGAGAGCAACAACGCCTTCTACCGCCTGCCCTCACCCGAGTCCTTCGCCGGCTGGCGGGACCGCACGCCAGACGGGTTCGTGATGGCCGTCAAGGCGAGCAGGTTCCTCACCCACATCAAGCGGCTGGCCGATCCGGCCGAACCGGTGGAGCGGCTGATGAACGCCGCCTCGGCGCTCAAGGACAAGCTCGGCCCGATCCTCGTCCAGCTCCCGCCGACCCTGAAGGCCGATCCGGACCGGCTCGCCCGCTGCCTGGACTGCTTCCCGAAGCACGTGCGCGTCGCGGTCGAGCCCAGGCATCCGTCGTGGTGGACGGACGAGGTCCGCGAGATCCTGGCGGCCCGCGACGCCGCTCTGTGCTGGGCCGACCGCCTCGGCAGGCCGCAGAACCCGTTCTGGCGCACCGCCGGCTGGGGATACGTGCGGCTGCACGAAGGCAGGGCCACCCCCTTTCCGTCGTACGGCGACACGTCGCTGAAGACCTGGGCCAGGCGGGTCGGGGAAGCCGGTTGGGGCGACGCCTACGTCTACTTCAACAACGATGTCGGGGGAGCGGCTGTGCGCAACGCGCGACGCTTTGCCAAACTCGTCTAGTGCATACCCGCCTGTACAGGAACGGTGTCCTGGAGAAGGAGGGCTTCCCGATCGAGGAAGTCTCCGACTACGTGGACGACGAGGCCAACACCGTCTGGTTCGACCTGTGCTCGCCGACGCCGGAGGACCTCGCCGCCGTCGGCGAGGAGCTCGGCCTGCACGAGCTCGCGGTCGAGGACGTGCTGTCCGACCACCAGCGCCCCAAAGTGGACATCTACCAGAATCACCTGTTCCTCACCGTGTACGGGGTGCACTTCGACGACGGGCGGCTCGACCCGGTCGAGGTCAACGCCTTCGTGACGAAGAACGCCCTGGTCACCGTCCGCGAGAGCGACCACTTCGACATCGGCGAGGTGCTCAAGCGCTGGGACGCCGGCAAGCGGCTGGCCGGGCACGGCGTGGCGTTCCTGCTGCACGGTCTGCTCGACTATGTGGTCGACGAGCAGTACGACCTCGTCCAGGAGTTCGACGGCAGGGTGGAGAACCTGGAGGACCTGCTGTTCGAGGAGGCCCCGATCGACGGCAGGCACCTGCAGCGCACCATGTACGACCTGCGGAAGAACATGGCGAGCTTCCGCAAGATCACCATGCCGATGCGCGAGGTGGTCGGCGGCCTGCTCCGCCGCGACCAGGAGCTGATCGCCGACCCGGTGATGGCGCCCTACTACGAGGACGTCTACGACCACGTGGTGCGCGTGACGGAGTGGACGGAGTCGCTGCGCGACCTGCTGGCCAACATGCGGGAGACCCGCCTCGCCCAGCAGGGGTTCCGGCTGAACGAGATCATGAAGCGGGTCACCAGCTGGGCGGCGATCATCGCGGTGCCGACCGCGATCACCGGCTTCTACGGCATGAACGTGCCCTATCCGGGCGAAGGTCAGCCCTGGGGCGTCTGGCTGTCATCGTCGCTGGTGGCCGTTGCCTCCGTCGCGCTGTACGTGGTGTTCAAGAAGAAGGACTGGCTGTAGTCAGCCTTTCTCCTTGTAGTAGCGGGCCGCGCCCGGGTGCAGGGCCACCGGCTCCACCTGCTGGCCGATCTTGAGGTCGAGCTTGGCCGCCTCGGGGTGCACGGCCGCGAGCTGGGCCTTCTTCTCGAACAGCGTCTTGGTGATGTCGTACGCGAGCTGTTCGTCCATCTTGTCCGGCACGAGCAGCACGTTGGCCACCCCGACCGTCTTGATGGTGCCCGGCAGCTTGTAGAGGGACATGTCGATGTCGAGCCCGACGTACTCCTTGCCGTACTTGGCCTGCATCGGCCCGAGCACGTCGGTGGTGTCGAGCAGCTTGATGTCCGGCTTGCTGGTGGCCAGGTCCACGATGCCGGCCGTGGGCAGCCCGCCGACCCAGATGAAGGCGTCGATCGTGCCATCCTTGACGGCCTGCACCGACTCGTTGATGGACAGCTGCTGCTTGGAGATGCCGGAGTCGGGGTTCAGCCCGGCCGCCTCCAGCAGGCGCCTGGCCAGGACCTGGGTGCCCGAGTTGGGCGGGCCGATCGAGACCCGCTTGCCCGCCAGATCGGCGACCTTGCTCGCGTTGAGGCCGGGGGCGACGACGACATGGGCGTAGTTGTCGTAGATGCGGGCGATGGCCTTGATCGGCTGTTTGGCGGTGAAGGACCCGGTCCCGTTGACGGCGTCGGTGGCGGTGTCGGTCTGCGAGAAACCGATGTCGGCCTTGCCGCCGGCCAGCAGCTTGATGTTCTCGACGGAGCCGGAGGTGACGGACGCGGTGGCCTGGGTGTTGGCGATGTTGTCGGTCAGCTGTTTGGCCAGGCCCCCGCCGTACACGTAGTAGACGCCGGTCGTGCCGCCCGTGGCGATCGACAGCCGGTGGCCCGAGCCGCTCACGCTGGCGCAGGCGGCCACCCCGGCGGCCAGTGCCGTCGCGGCGAGTACCGCAAGAATCCGCTTCACGCTGGGACTCTCCTTCTCCTGATGAGGTGCACGGCCGCCGCGACGGCCAGGACGGCCAGGCCCGCGACGATGGGGACGGGTTCGAGGAACAGCAGCAACACGGCGGCCGCGGCGGCCAGCAGCCGTTCGGGCCACCCGGTCACCCCGCCGGTGGCCATGGCCAGGGCGGCCACCGCGACGGCCGAGACCGCGGTCATCAGCAGCACGGTGCCGAAGGGTCCCTGGCCGAGCAGCGCCTGGCCGTTGGGCGTGAGCACGAACGCGAACGGCACCAGGAACGCGGGCAGCGTGTAGCGCCAGGTCATCATCATCGTCTTGTAGGTGTTGCCGCCGGTGATGGCAGCCGCCGCGACGGCCGACAGCGCGGTCGGCGGGCTCACCTCCGACAGCACCGCGTAGTAGAAGACGAACATGTACGCCTCGGCGGGCGTGACGCCGAGCGTGGTGAGCGCCGGGCCGATGATCACCGCCGCGATGATGAAGCTCGCGGTCACCGGTACGGCCAGGCCGAGCAGCATGACCGCGACCCCGGACATGACCGTCGTCAGGATGAGGTTGCCCGCGGCGACGTCCACGATGATCCCGCTGAGGTTGAGCCCGAGCCCGGTCTGGGTGATGACGCCGACGATGATGCCCGCCGCCGCGCACACCGCCGTCACCGGCAGCACCTCCAGCGTGCCCTTGGCCAGCGCCTGCGCGGTCCGCTTCGGCCCCATCCGGTGCTCGGGATCGAGGAAGGACAGGACGAACGCGACGGCGGTGGCGATCACCACCGACTGGAACGCCGACCGGTCCAGCGCCATCAGCACGATGATGAGGACGAGCGAGCTGAAGTGGTAGCCGAAGCGCAGCAGCAGCCGGCCCGCCTTCGGCGCGTCCACCGGGACGGCGTGGGTGCCGAAGCGGCGCGAGTCGATCTCGATGGCCAGGAAGATGCCCAGGTAGTACAGGATCGTGGGGATTGTCGCGTAGATGAGCACCTCAAGGTAGCTGACCTTGAGATACTCGGCGATGATGAACGCCGCCGCGCCGAGCGTGGGCGGTGAGAGGATCGCGCCGATGCCGCCCGAGGCGAGGATGCCGCCGGCCGCCTCCTTGGGGTAGCCGGCCCGCCGGAGCACCGGCCAGGCGACACTGCCGAGGCTGACCGTGGTGGCCACGCCCGATCCGGAGACGGTGCCGAGCAGGAAGCCCGCGGTGGTGACCGTACGGCCGGGGGCGGCCCGGGACTTGCGGAAGGCGGCGAAACTCAGGTCGATGAAGAACTTACTCGCGCCCGAATAATCCAGCACCGCACCATAAATCGTGAAAAGGATGATGTAGCTGGCGGCGACCTGCATGGGGACACCGAAGAAGCCCTCGGTGCCCGTGTAGAGCTGCGACACGATCTGCCCGAGATCGAAGCCCCGATGACCGATCGTCCAGCCAATCGGCAGATACGCGCCAAAATAGGCATAAATCAGGAAAAGCAGGCAGATGATGGTGAGTGACCAGCCGACCGTGCGGCGGACCGCCTCCAGGAGCAGCACGGTCAGCACCAGGCCGGCCACGATGTCGAGCTCGGTCAGCGCCGAACCCGACCCCCGGTCGCGGAACGCGTCGATGTCGAGCAGCGGATAGACGAGCACCGCGAGCGAAGCCGCCGCCAGCGCCCAGTCACCCACCCCGGGCCGATCGACGGCTTCGCGACGCGACGAGATCCCCGAGCGATAGCAGAGGAACACCAGCGGCAGCGCCACCGCCAGGAACGTCAGCCGATGCTCCAGCGCCTCGACCGGCCTGAACACCACCACCAGCGAGTAGACCGACAGCAGCCCGCCGACGATCCACACGCCGAGCCGCAGCACGCCGGTCAGCTGCCGAGCCGGACGCTCTTGCTCGTGGGCCGACACCAGCTCCGCGTCACGGTCGCTCAGTTCGGTCAAGTGGTCCTCCCTGACAGCGCGCTTGAGGGGACTTTACGAGCCCTTTACACGGCTGGGAAGACCCCTCGCGATCTTCGGTCAGAATTCCGGACGGCATCGAGCGGCCAGCTCGGCGACGGGCAGCGCGCCCGCCTGGCTGCCGTCGCGCAACCGCACCGACGCCTCACCGCCCGCCGCCTCGCGCGGGCCCACGACGAGCTGGTACGGCACCAGCCGATGCGCCCTGATCCGGGCCCCGAGGCTGCCCTTGTCCGGCGCGGACAGCTCGGCCCGCAGCCCGGCCGCGACGCCGCTCCGTACCAGCTCCCTGGCAGCCGGCAACTCGGCGTCGGTGAGGGGCAGCACGACGGCCTGCACCGGCGCCAGCCAGGCGGGGAACGCCCCGCCGTGCACCTCGATCAGGTGCGCGACCAGCCGTTCCAGGCCGCCCACGACGCTGCGGTGGACCATGACCGGACGCCCGCCGCCCGCGTGCGAGAGGTCGAAGCGGCCGGGCTGGTAGAGATCCACCTGAACGGTCGACAGGGTCGCCTCGCGGCCCAGTGGGTCGGCGATCTGGATGTCGATCTTCGGGCCGTAGAAGGCGGCCTCGCCCCGCTCCTCGTCGTACGCGCGGCCCCGCTCGCGCAGCACCTCGCGCAGGATCGACTCCGACTCGGCCCACAGGGCCGGGTCGTCGACGTACTTGCCGCCCTCGCCCCGCAGCGAGAGCCGGTAGCGGACGGCCTCGATGCCGAGCTGGGCGTGCGCGGCCTCGATGAGGTCGAGCGCGGCCGACACCTCGGCGGCGGCGTCCTGCGGTGCGCAGAAGACGTGACCGTCGTTGAGCTGGATGGCCCGCACCCTGGTCAGGCCGCCCAGCACGCCCGACAGCTCCGAGCGGTACATGCCGCCCAGCTCGGCCAGGCGCAGCGGCAGGTCGCGGTGGCTGCGCGGACGTGAGCGGTAGATGAGCGCGTGGTGCGGGCACAGGCTCGGCCGCAGCACGAACTCCTCCCCGCCCACCTCCATGACCGGGAACATGTCGTCGCCGTAGTGCGCCCAGTGGCCGGATCTCTCGTACAGCTCGCGCTTGCCCAGCACGGGCGAGTTGACGTGCTGGTAGCCGTGGCGGCGTTCGAGCTCGTACACGTAGTCCTCGACGGCCTTGCGGATCGCCGAGCCGGCCGGCAGCCAGAACGGCAGCCCGGAGCCGATCATCGGGTCGGTGTCGAAGATGCCCAGCTCACGGCCGAGCCTGCGGTGGTCGTTCATGATCGTCCTTCGCGGGAAAGGGCGAACGACCAGAAACCCCGGGCGTTCGCCCGGGGAGCATGGAATCAGCGCGCCGGGACCGTGTCCGGCGTCGTCGTGACGTAAGCGCGCTGCATGCCCGCGACCTTAGCATCCGCGCCGATCACGGCGCTCGGTAAATGTTCCGGAGTGCCAGGGCGTGGTCAGGCGGTCTCGGTGCGCGAGTTCGCGCACTGATATAAAGAACCGTGGCCGAGATCACCCTGAACGTCCGCCAGTTGCAGGCGTTCGCCGAGGTCGGCTACCAGGCGGCGGGCGGCGGTGGCGCGCGCGGCGCGATGGCCGCGCTGCGCCGGGTGGTCCCGGTGGACGCCTACGAGTTCGTCGCGTTCGACCCGGCCAGCGGGCGGCACCACAGCGTCGTCTCCGACGGCCACCGGCGCATCGACGGCGACGCCGCGGAGGAGTACGCCGGGCTCGACGCCTATCGCACGGCGATGGCCACGCGGGCGCCGGTGCCGATGCCCGAGCCGGGCACCGAGCGCTATTTCCGCCGTCATCTCGCCCCATACGGGTGGCGCGCCGGGCTGACCGCGCCGCTGTTCCTGGCCGACGGACGTTACACGGGCCTGCTGCACCTGGCGGCCAGGGAGGCGTTCCCCGAGCTCACCGGCCCGCTGGTGGCGGCGGTGGCGCCCATGCTGGCGCACGTCACGGACCTGACCCGGTGCGTGATCGATCCGGTGGGGCTGCCGCCGGGGTTCCTCGCGGCCGCCTTCGACCGGCTGGGCGTCCGGCGCGAGGTCCCCGGCGTCGCGAAGTCCGCCGCCCTGTGGGACGAACCGGCCATCGCGGGACTCGCCCGGGCCTTCATCGACTCGCGCGAGCTGAGCCGCCGCGGCCTCTGGCTCGACCGAGCCGGTCGCTGGCACGAGGTGCGGGTGGTGCGGGCCGGCGTCGGCTTCCAGGGCTCGCTCCAGGGCGCGGTGGTGGCCGAACGCCCGTGCTCCCTGCCGTACGAGCTGACCGGCAGGGAGGTGGACGTGCTCACCCGGGTCGCGGCCGGCGACTCCAACCCGCAGATCGCCGCCGCCCTGGTGCTCAGCGTCCGCACCGTGACGACCCATCTGGAGCACATCTTCGCCAAGCTGGGCTGCGACAGCCGCACCCGCCTCACGACCAAGGCCCTCGCCGAGGGCCTGTGCCGTCTCGACGTCTGACCGCGTTACGGAAGTCTGCCCAGGCCGCGGGCGAGGATGGTGGCGGTGCCGGCGACGACCTTCTCGTCGTTGGCGGCGTCGGCGGCCGGGCGGTTGGTGTAGATCGCCATGATGATGGGGGCGGCATCCTTGGCCGGCCAGATGACCGCGATGTCGTTGGCCGTCCCGTACGTCGAGCCGGTGCCGGTCTTGTCGCCGATCGTCCAGGTCTTGGGCAGGCCGGCGCGGATGCGGGCGCCGCCGGTGGTGTTCGCCTTCAGCCAGCCGTTCAGGGTCGCCCGGTCCTTGGCGTCGAGCGCGTCACCGGTCGTGACCTTCCGGAGGTCGCGGGCGATGGACGCGGGAGTGGTGGTGTCCCGCCGCTCCTTGGGGGTCCAGTCGTTGAGCTCGGTCTCCCAGCGGTCCAGGCGGGAGATCGGGTCCTTCAGCGTACGGAAGTAGCGGGTCAGGCCCGCCGGCCCGCCGATCTGCTTCAGCACCATGTTGCCGGCGGTGTTGTCGCTGTAGGTGATCGCGGCCTTGCACAACTCGGCGACGGTCAGCCCGTCCGCCACGTGCTTCTCGGTCACCGGCGAATTCGACTTCAGGTCGTCGGCCGTCCAGTGCACGACCCGCTCCATCAGCCCCGGGTCCGAGGTGCGGGCCTTGTGCAGCGCGGCGGCGGAGATCATCGCCTTGAAGGTGGACAGCAGCGGGAAGCGTTCACCCGATCGGTAGGCGATCGTCTTCCCTGTGCCCGTGTCCAGGGCGTACGCGCCGATGCGGCCCTTGAAAGACGCCTCAAGCGCGCGCAGCTCCTTCTGGGCGCTTGAGGCGTCCCGTAGGTCACTCACCGCCTTTGTCGCGGCCGAGGCGGTGCCCGTCCCATAGACGCCGCCGCCGATGAGGGAGATCGTCAGCGCGGCCGCTTGCAGCGCGGCCGGGAAGCGGCGGGCGCGGGGGTTTCGCATGCCATGTCCTTGCTCTCGTCCAACAGAGGAGAGGAGCACAGCAGATCTGATCAGGTGATGTCTAATATCGATATCGAGAACATCTCCATATCGGTTATCGCATGACCGCAGGTCAGACCGCCTCAGCGGACCGTTGCGCGGGGACCGTCACCATGCGCATCTCGAACCACACGGCCGTCGCGCCGCTCTCGCGGACGACCCCCCACCGGTGGCTGAGCGCATCGAGCAGCGGCAGTCCGCGCCCGCTGGTCGCCTGCGGCCCGGTACGGCACGCGCACGGCGCCCCGCTCGACCCCCCGTCCTTCACCAGCACCCGCACCAGGGGCCCCGCGGAGAGCACCGACACCGTGAACCAGCCGCCCTCGCCGGAGCGGGAGTGCAGGATCGCGTTCGTGGCCAGCTCGCTGGTGAGCAGCACGCAGTCGTCGTACAGCGGATGGTCGCGGCCGAGCGCCGCCGTCACCAGCCCCCGCACCCTCGCCACCTGGGACGGAGCCCCTGGGAACCGGACGACGAGCGTGCCGTTGCCGGGCTCCTCGCCCCCTTCGACGCTGTGAAAGTCCGGCGGTGCCACGGCGACCTCCCCGATGACGGCTGCGTCATGAGACGCGTCAGACGGGTGCGAGAGGTTATCGCGAAAAGGTAGGAATGCCCTTTCCCGCGATCGATTGCGCGCCCGTTCCGGCCGACCGAGTACGCTGCGATCGACGAGTCGACTAGGAGGGGTGCCTGCGTGAGCAGCCTGGAGGCCGTCTGGGTGCAGCCATACGACCACCCGGGGGCCGTGTTCGTGACCGGAGTCTTCGACATCCTGCACGTCGGGCACGTGCGCTATCTGGGTGCCGTGGCCGGGCGGGGGCTGCCGTTGGTGGTCGGCGTGGAGGACGATCCACGCGTACGCGCGTGGAAGGGACCGACGCGCCCGGTCAACCCGGCCGTCGAGCGCGCCGAGGTGCTGGCCGCGCTCCGCTTCGTGAGCGGGGTGTTCATCGTGACCGGACCCTCGGAGGCGCACGGCCCGGAGGACTACATCGACCTGCTCGCCCCCATGCGGCCCGGAGCGCTCGCGCACACCGCGGGCGACCCGCACGCGGGCGGCCGCTGCGCCGCCGCCGCGCTGCTGGGCGCCGAATGCTGGGAGCTGGAGGCCATCCCCGGCCGATCGACCACCAGGATCGTCAACGCGGCGGGCATGGGCTGACCTCTTCATGATCGGTTAGTCTTTGCTGTCATGACGGCCGACCTGGTGGCGAAGCGGGTGACCGACCTGCTGGCCCCGCAAGTGCTGGTGATCACCATGCCCCCGGCCGTGGGCTTGATCGCCCATGGCTGGAGCGGTGGCGCGTGGGGCCTGGCGGCCTCGGCGCTGTGCGGCGGCGTGCCCGCCGGGGTGATCGCGCTGGGCGTCCGGTCGGGGCGGCTCGACTCCCACCACATCGTCGACCGGGCCCGCCGCACCGGGCCGCTGCTGGCCGCCGTCGCCGCCGTGCTGGTCGCCCTGGTGCTGCTCGTCGCGCTGGGCGCGCCGACCCTGCTGGTGGCCACGGTGACCGCGATGCTCGTCGCCCTGGCCGTCACCGTGCCGGTCACGATGCGCTGGAAGATCTCCTTCCACGCCGCCGTCTGCGCGGGGACCGTGGTGGTGCTGGCCCATGTCCTGCCCGTGGCGCCGACCGCGCTCGTCGGGGCGGCCGTCGTGGCGCTGGTGTGCTGGGCCCGGGTACGACTGGCCCACCACACGTGGGCGCAGGTGGCGGCGGGGACGCTGGTGGGCACGGCGGCGACTTGGGCGACGCTGGCGGCTTTCGGCCTGTCATAAGAGCTTCGTGGCGTTGGGCCCGCGCCAGAGGGCGGGCAATTACCGGGTAATCGGGTGGAATAGCCGCGACTGGTTGGTGGTTGCCGCGAGCATGGAAGCGAAGGAAGCCACGAGCCGCGGCCGGGTGCGTGTCGAGCGCTCCGCCAAGCGGATCAGGACCTACCTCGGCGGCCGGGTGGTGGCCGACACCACTCACGCCCTCCTGGTGTGGGAAATCCCCTATTACCCGACGTACTACTTCCCGCTGGCGGACGTGGAGGAGGCCGCGCTCAAGCAGACGGGCGCGACCAAGCACTCGCCCAGCCGGGGGGACGGCGTGGTCTACACGGTCACCTCGGGAGGCGCGGAGGCCCCGGAGGGGGCCCTGGCGTACCCGGAGTCGCCGCTGGAGGACATCCGCGGGCACATCCGCTTCGAGTGGGACGCCATGGACGCCTGGTTCGAGGAGGACGAGGAGGTCTTCTTCCACCCGCGCGACCCGTACACCAGGGTCGACATCCTGCCGAGCTCGCGGCACGTACGCGTCGAGGTCGACGGCGTGACGGTGGCCGACTCGCGCAGCCCCCGCATCCTCTTCGAGACGGGCCTGCCTGCCCGCTACTACCTGCCCAAGGTGGATGTCCGGTTCGACCTGCTCGAACACACCGACACCGCCACCCACTGCCCGTACAAGGGCACGGCGGAGTACTGGACGGTCAACGGCCGCAAGGACCTCGCCTGGTCGTACCGGACGCCGCTGCCGGAGAGCGAGCGGGTCGCGGGGCTGGTCGCGTTCTACAACGAGAAGCTCGACATCTACCTCGACGGCGAGCTCCAGGAGCGGCCGAAGAGCAAGTTCGGCTGACGCGCCCCGGGTCGACCCGTTGGAGCGGCTCCGGTCGACCCGTTGATCCCGACCTGGCGCCCTAGAACGGCCGCCGACCCGTTGATCTCGGCCTGGCGCCGTAGGGCGGCCGCCGACCTGTGGTAGGTCTCGGGCGACACGCCCGCGAGGCCGCGCGTGTCGGTAGTGTGCTTCTGCCTCAGACCGGAACGTCCCCACATAGCGGACACGCGCGTGGACAGCGTCGCGGGCGCACCGCGCTCGGTCTCGAAGACGAGGCGGTAGGCGGCCTCTCGCGCGGGCACGGTGAAGTCCGTCTCGACCTTCGACTGCTCGCCCACGAGGACGTCGTTGGCGGCCCACCTTGTCGTCTCCGCACGCCGGTTCTCCGATCATCGGCGAGATACCACCAGATAGTGCATTTGTTGCTGAGCCTGTCAGGAGGGCTGCTGGTCGGCTACACGTGCGTGTAGTAGGCTTTCTCGTTGCGTAGTCAGATATACGTGTGGATAGGAGCACGGCCCTGATCGGGCCGCTGACGCTCGGATCCGGGACGCGGCGCCGCGAACAGAGGATCGGCGCCCACGAGAAAGGTTCACGATGACGGCTCCCATCTCAGTGAGCGGTCTGGTCAAGACGTTCGGCCGCACCAGGGCGCTGGACGGGCTCGACCTGACCGTGAACACCGGCGAGGTGCACGGTTTCCTCGGACCGAACGGTGCCGGGAAGAGCACCACGATCCGGATCCTGCTCGGCTTACTGCGCGCCGACGCGGGCACCGCCCGGTTGCTCGGCGGCGACCCGTGGGACGACGCGACCAGATTGCATTCCCGGCTGGCCTACGTGCCCGGAGACGTCACGCTCTGGCCTGGCCTGTCCGGCGGCGAGGTCATCGACCTTCTCCTGCAGTCGCGTGGCGGCGCCGACCGTGCCCGACGTCAAGAGCTGATCGAACGCTTCGACCTGGACCCCAGGGTCAAGGTCCGCGCCTACTCCAAGGGCAACCGGCAGAAGGTGGCGCTGATCGCCGCGCTCGCCTCCGACGCCGAGCTGCTGATCCTCGATGAGCCCACCGCGGGCCTGGACCCGTTGATGGAGGCGGTGTTCCGCGACGTGGTTCGTGAGACGCGGCGGCGAGGCGACCGTACCGTGCTGCTGTCCAGCCACATCCTCACCGAGGTCGAGGAGCTGTGTGATCGGGTCACCATCATCCGCGACGGCCGGAGGATCGACACCGGCGGCCTGCCCGGCCTGCGCCACCTGACCCGCACCTCCATCCAGGCCGAGCTCTCCGCCGCTCCCGGCGCGCCCGCCGGCTCTCCCCGCGAGCTCGCCGAGCTGCCGGGAGTGCACGATCTGCGGACGGAGAACGGGCTCGTGCGCTTCGATGTCGAGGCCGACACGCTCGCCCCGGCGCTGCGGTGCCTCGCCTCCCTCGGTGTCCGTAGCCTCCTCAGCCAACCGCCCACGCTCGAGCAGGTGTTCCTGCGGTACTACGACAGGGCCGGCGCGACGCGCGCGGAGGCGGTCCGATGAACGCGCTCACCGGGACGGCTCGGTCGGCACGGCTGGCGCTGCGCCGCGAAAGACGCATCGCGCCGTGGTGGATCATCCTGCTCGTCGCCCTGGCCCTGGTGCTGGTCTCCTACATCAACCGGGCCATGCCCACCCCCGAGTTGATGACGACCTACACCACGATGATCAACCGCAACAGCTTCTTCCGGGCGCTCGGCGGCGGCTTCGTCGTGCCTGACCTGGGCTATATGGCGGCCTGGCGCAGCGGCGGTTTCCTCTACGTGCTGAACGGGCTGGCCGCCCTGATGGCCGTCGTCCGGTACACGCGCGCCGACGAGGAGTCCGGCCGGATCGAACTGCTGCGCGCGGGTGTGCTCGGCCGCCAGGCTCCCCTGGCCGCGGCCCTGCTGGTGGCGGGCGGGGTCAGCCTCGCCGGTGGCGCGTCGACCACGATCGCGCTGATCGGGATCGGGCTGGATCCGGCCGGGTCGATCGACTACGGCGCGGCCGTCACCATGGCCGGGTGGGTGTTCGGCGCCATCGCCGCCGTGGCCGCCCAACTCGCGCAGACCGCCCGTATGGCCAGAGCCATCAGCCTGTCCGTGCTCGGCCTCGCCTACATCCTGCGCTACGCCGGCGACGCCTCCGGACAGTACTGGATGAAGTACATCTCCCCGATCGGCTGGAGCCATCTGGTGGAGCCGTACTGGAGTGATCGTTGGTGGCTGCTGGCGATTCCAGCAGCGGTGACCGCCGCGCTGACGGCCATCGCCTACCGCCTGGCCGGCCGTCGCGACCTCGGCGCCGGACTGATCCACGAGCGTCGCGGGCCCGCGACCGCCCCCGGCCTGCGCGGCCCGATCAGCCTGTCCTGGCGGCTCCACCGCGGCCTGCTGGTCACCTGGGCCGCCGGAATCGCCTGCTTCGCGGCAGCGGCCGGCGGCGTCAGCACCCTGGTGTACCAGTTCACCGAGGCGCCCGGCGTAACGGTCGACAACCTGCTGAAGGCTTTCGGCGGCAGTCCGGGAGGCGGGGCGGTCGACTTCGCGCTCTGGGCCATCATCCTGATCTTCGCTCACGTCATCGCGCTCTACCCGGTCCTCATGGTCCAGCGGCTGCGCGCCGACGAGACCGCCGGCCGCGCCGAAGCCGTACAGGCCACCCCGATGACCCGGCTGCGCTGGGCCACCGGGCAACTGGTGGTGACCGGCCTGGGCACGGCAGCCCTGCTCGCCGTCGCCGGAGTCGTCTTCGGTACGTTCTACGCGTTCCTCGTCGGCGATCCCGCGGTGGACATCGCCCGCATCCTCGCCGGAACCCTGGGCACCATCCCCGCCGCCTGGCTGGTCGGGGCGGTCTGCGTGCTCGCCTACGGCCTGGTCCCGAGGGCCTCCGTGGTGATCGGCTGGATCATCTGGATCGCGGTGGCGGTCATGGGACGGGCCGCCGGCCCCCTGTACGGACTCTGGGGCGGGACTCCCTTCGAGCCCTTCCACTACATCCCCAACACCGTCGCCGGAGCCCCCTTCGACCCGGCGCCCGCCCTCACCATGGTCGCGCTGTCGGCGCTGTTGCTCGGTGGCGGGCTACTCGCCCTCCGCCACCGCGATTTCGGCTGAGGCCCTCATAGCCCACGCCCTGTCACTCCGGCCCGCGCGCCACAGGGGCCACGGTGACGCCTGTGCCGCCCGCCGACGCCAGCTCGCGGGCGAGCGTCCACGCGCCGATCAGCGCTTGTGAGGTGCTCATGCCGCTGGTCGGCGCGGCGCAGTTCCCCGCGTCGCCGACCAGCGTGATCCGGCCGGATGACCAGTGGTCCAGGTGGATCTGGCAGGTCGAGGCGAAAGTCATCCGCTTCACCCACCGGCGCGGAGGTGATCGCCGAGCTCCGATCGCTCGCCACCACGCTCTGACGGGGCTGTCATGTCCGGTCGTAAGTACCTCTTCACAACCACCCGCTCTTGCGCAGCAACCGGTGGACGATGAACGTGACGATGACCATGAGGCTCAGGCTGAGGGGATAGCCGAGCAGCCAGTGCAGCTCGGGCATGTGATCGAAGTTCATGCCATAGATCCCGGCGATCATGGTGGGGACGGCGATGAGGGCCGCCCACGAGGAGATCTTGCGCATGTCGACGTTCTGCTGAATGGCCGCCGCGCTCTGCTCACGGCTCACCAGGGCCAGATGAGCGCTCAGGGCGCTGGTGAGCAGTTCGTTGTGCTCGTCGACCTGGGCGTCCACGCGGAGCAGGTGGTCCAGGACGTCACGGAATTGGTCACGGGCGACCGTGCACAACTCCACCCGGCCTTTGACGATCTCCTCCAGAACCGGCACCAGAGGATCTTGGGCTGCGCGGAACTCCAGCACCTCGCGCTTGAGGGAGTAGATGTCTTCGGTGACATCGGCCTGCTCGCCGCTGAAGACGCGTCGCTCCAGGACGATGAGGTCGTGTTCGATCTCGTGGGAGATCTGTGAGTACGTGTCCACGACCTGATCGCAGATCGCGTAGAGCACCCCGGCGGGCCCGGTGGCCAGCAGTTCGGGATCGGATTCGATGCGCCGGCGCACCCCGGCCAGCGGGTTGGCCTGGCCGTGCCGGACACTGATGACGAAGTCGCGGCCCAGGAACAGGTTGATCTCACCGACCTCGATGTCGGAGCTCTCCTCCACGTACAGCAGCGGCTTGAGCACCATGAACAGGGTGTCGTCATAGCGTTCGAGCTTGGGCCGCTGGTGGGCGTGGATGGCGTCCTCCACGGCCAGCGGATGCAGCTTCACCTCTTGGGTGATGAGGTCGAACTCCTCCTGGGTGGGCTCATGCAGGCCGATCCACAAGAAGCAGTCGCCTCTGGCCCGGGCGTCACCGAAGGCGTCACTGATGTCGCCGCTGATGGTCTCGCGCACGCCGTTGCAGTAGATCGCCTTGTCCACAATCACATCAGGCATTGTGGCGCATTCCGCGACCTACCGCCGGGGTAGCATCCTGCTCGCCGGGGAGACGGCGAGTTCCAGGAACGGCCCAAGAGCGAGTTCAGCTGAGGCCGGTCATCAGCGGCCACTGCCGGCCGTCAGGCCGGAGTAGCCGGCCACCACCTGGACCTGGGCGAGTTTCCCGTCCTTGGGCGGGATGTGCGCCGCCACCTGGATCAGCTCGGTCATCTTCATGGAGTTGTAGTAGTGGCCACGCAGCAGGCCGCTGTCCTTCTGGAAGACGTAGTTGCGCTCCGGGCCCTGCCGTACGTCGTAACGCCTGTCCCGCTGGAGCGTGGTGAAGGTCAGCGCGCCGCCGTCGGCGGTGCGCAGCGCGTACGACGGGTAGCCGGTGGCGGGGCGGACCACCTCGGTGAGCTTCGCGTACCTGGCCATCTTCGCGCGGTTCGACGCCGCGCCGGTGGAGATGTCGTCGGCGGCGAAGAGGGTCTTGTCGGCCGCGGTGCCCTTGCCGCTGAGGTGGGCCGCGTAGCGCCGGGCGAGGTCGCCGGGCGCCATGAGCAGCCCCTTGCCGTCCGCCTGGGCCACCTCGGCGGCGGCGCCCGCGCCGTCGGTCTTGAGGCTCGGCAGCTTGTCGGCCGTGTCCTCGTAGGAGTCGGGGGAGTACACCTGCCGCCAGCCGGCCGCCTCCCGCGCGAACAGCAGGTACGTCACCTCCTTGGCCGTCTCCTTGCCGCGCTGCCAGTGCGCGGTGGTGAGGAACCAGGACGCGCCGCCGGCGGGTGGCGCGTAGTAGGTGGGCTTGGTGTAGGCGAAGGGCTTGTAGGTGTAGTCGGCCTGCTTGGTCAGCAGCCGGCTGGAGGTGTAGGCGGCCTTGTCGATGGCGAAGCTGGACCCACCCTCGAACCCGGCCAGCAGCTTCTCACTCCTGGCCCGGTTGGCGGCGTTGTTGCGTTTGATGTACTCGGCGATGATCGTGCGGCCCTCTTCGTCCGACACCGAGCGGCCGGCCCCCGGTGAGGTCGTGGCGGAGGTCGGTGCCGCCTTCGGCTCCGCCGCTTTGCCGAGCCCTGGCAGGCTGGGCAGGGCGGAGCATCCCGCCAGCAGGCATCCTGCCGTCACGCTACCGATCACTGTCCCGAACCGCCGCACCCCTGCACCTCAACCTACATAGACGGACTAAAGCGCATAAAGGTAGCAGTAGTGGCGGAACGTGATGTGGCCGCGTTCGGTTGACAAGGAGCGCCTCTGTCCAACACCCTTTCCCTATTGAATTAGGGAAAGGGTGTTTTTTGGTGATCGAGTTCTCTCTGGACCGCGGCTCGGGGGTGTCGACGTACCTGCAGCTCGTCCACCAGGTCAAGCAGGCGCTCCGGCTCGGGACGCTGCGGCCGGGTGACCAACTGCCCACCGCGCGCGAGGTCGTCGAAAAACTGGCGATCAACCCCAACACCGTGCTCAAGGCCTACCGCGAGCTCGAACGCGAAGGGCTGGTCGAGGGGCGGCCCGGGCAGGGGACGTTCGTGCTCCAGTCGATCGCCGGGGCGACGCTCGCCGACCATACCCGGCTGCGCCGGAGCCTGGAGGGGTGGGTGGGGGAGGCGCGCGAGGCGGGGCTCGATCTGGATGATCTTCGGGCGCTGTTCAACGTCGTCGTGACCGACGCGATGAAGGAGGGGGTGGCGTGAGGCCCGTGCTGGAGGCGACGGGGCTGGGCGTCCGTTACCGGCGCACGTGGGCGCTGCGCGACTGCTCGCTCTCCGTCCCGGCCGGGCGGGTCGCCGCGCTCGTCGGGCCGAACGGCGCGGGCAAGACCACGCTCATGCACGCCACCGCGGGCCTGATCACCCCCGACCGGGGCTCGGTTACGGTGTACGGCGAGGCGGCCTTCATGGCCCAGGACAAGCCGCTGTACGACGGCTTCACCGTCGCCGAGATGCTCGCGTTCGGCCGCCGGCTCAACCCCGGCTGGGACGACGCGGCCGCACGGAGCAGGCTCCAGGAGCTCGGCATCGGGCTCGACGGGAAGGTGGGCAAGCTCTCCGGCGGACAGCAGGCCCAGGTCGCGCTCACGCTCGTGCTGGCCAGGCACCCCGACCTGCTCGTGCTGGACGAACCGCTGGCCAACCTGGACCCGCTGGCCAGGCACGACGTCATGCGGTCGATCATGGCCGAGGTCGCGGACCGCGGGCTGAGCGTGCTGCTGTCCTCGCACGTGGTCTCCGACCTGGAGGACACCTGCGACTGGCTGGTCGTGCTGAACGGCGGGCGGCTGCAGGTCAGCGGCGACGTCGAGGAGCTCCTGGCCGAGCACCGCGTGCTGTCCGGCCCCGCCGAGCTGGCCGACGGCCTGGCGGCCAGGGCGCGGGTCGTCGGTGCCACGCGTACCGGACGGCAGGCCACGCTGCTCGTACGGGGCGAGCCCGTGCTGGATCCGCGCTGGAACGTACGGCCGGCCGGGCTGGAAGAGCTGGTCATGGCCTACCTGCGCAGTCCCGAGTCGGCGGCGCTGCCGGGGCTGGCGGGGGTGCGCGGATGATCTGGCTGACCTGGCGACAGCACCGGTCGCAGATGGTGATCACCGCCGGGTTCCTGGCCGCGCTCGGGCTGCTGCTGCTCGGCTCGGCGGTGGAGGCGAAGCTCTACATCGCCGGCCACGCCCCGCCCGGCTGTCCGGGGCCCGCGGCGGCCTGCGGCGAACTGGACGTGGTGCTGGGCCAGCGCTACGACGCGGTCTATACGATCTTCGGCTGGATGCCGCTGGTGCTGCCCGCGCTGATCGGCGCGTTCTGGGGCGCGCCGCTGCTGGGCCGCGAGTACGAGCGGGGCACCCACCGGCTGGCCTGGACCCAGTCGCTGCCGGTGGGGCGCTGGCTGGCGGTCAAGCTCGCCGTGCTGGGCGGGGCGGCGGTAGCCGGCGGGCTGGTGCTGTCGCTGATGGTGAGCCTGTGGCGGCCGGTGTTCCGCAGCGGGATCGACTCGTCGTTCGGCAACATCGGCGTGTTCAACATGGTCGGGGTCGCGCCGGCGGCGTGGTGGCTGTTCGCGTTCGCGCTCGGCACGCTGGCCGGGTCGCTGTTCCGGCGGACGGTGCCCGCCATGGCGCTGGTCGTGGCCGGGATCGTGGCGAGCATGTTCACGTTGTTCGCGGTGAGCGACTACTACGCGGAGCCGGCGCGGGCCGAGCTGACGAACGGTGTCGTGATGGACGATCCCGACGTACGGCTGGTCGGCGTGGCGTGGGAGGAGCCGTCGGGCAGGGAGGTGGAGAGCCCGGCCGCCGGGGTGTGCCCGCGCCGGGTGGACGTCGGGCAGAGCAACCGCAACGCCGAGGCGTGGGAGCGGTGCCTGTTCGGCAAGGGATACCGGTTCGTCGTCTATTACCACCCGTCGGCCCGCTTCTGGCGCTTCCAGTGGACGGAGGCGGGGATCCTGACGGTGGCTTCGGTGGCGATGTTCGGTCTGGTCGTGCGGCGGACCGTGCGCGGCAAGCTCCGCTGACGCGCACGGTCCCGGGCGGTCAGGCGGTCCAGGCCGGGTTGCGGCCCAGGTAGCGGAGGAGCTCCGCGACCTCGTCGTCGCCCGGCTCGGCGGGCACCACCGCGGCGTAGGCGCCCCACTGGCGCAGCGGCTCGACGATGCTCCTGGCCACCGGCAGCAGCTCTCCGGCCAGCTCCGGGGTCAGCGGCGAGGGCTGTCCGGTGGCCAGGGCGATGTCCCAGGCGTGCACCGCCGCGTCGAGCGCGCAGGCGCCCGCGCCCAGCGCGGGCGCCATCTTGTTCGGCGGCACCGGGACGGGCACCTCTTCGGCGTTCTTGTCGACACCGGCCCAGGCCCTGGCCGAGCGCTCCAGTGCGGCCTCTACGTACGCCAGCGGGTCCTCGGTCAGCTCGCCCGACGGCTCGAACGGGTTCTCGGCGGGTCCCGGCTCGCCGGTGAGGAAGGCGGCGAAGCCCACCTGGTCGCCCGCGGCGTGCTGGAGCACCTGGGTGACGTTCCACTGCTCGCAGGGCGTCGGGAGGTTCCAGCCGCCGGCCGGGACGCCGCGGACGGCCTGGCGGAGTGCCTCGTGCGAAGCATCGATGACGTTCCAGCCGCTCATCAGAGATCCTTCCGTTCGTGTTGTTATGTCTCCATAGTATCAGAACGGAATGCTTTGTTCCAGTCCTAGGATGAGCATGTCCAGGGCCTGTTCGAAGTCCTTGGCCGGACCGGTCGGCGGGATGTTCCGCAGCAGCCTGCTGAAATGGGGGAGCTGGGCCGGGTCCATCTCCCGGATGTAGACGCCGACCTCCTGCCGGCCCGCGTACTCGCTCAAGTCGCCGGTGAACCCTCCCGTGGACATCAGCAGCGACCCGAAGAGCAGGCCGTTCACCGCGCCGAGCGCGCGCCACACCCCCGCGTCGTCGAAACCGGCCTCGTACAGGGCGCCGACCAGGCTGTCGAGCGGAGTCAGCGCCCGTACGGAGGTCGGGTTCGCCTGGTCGGTCATCAGGGCTATCGGCACCACCGGGGTGCGGCCGAACACCTCGTACATGCTCAGCGCCATGGCCCGGAGTCGCTGCTGCCACGGTAGCGCAGGGTCGGGCGGCTCCACCTGGCTGAAGGCGCGCTCCGCCAGGCCGTTCAGGATGTCGGCCTTGTTGGAGACGTGGTTGTAGAGCGACATCGCCTCGACGCCGAGGGTCTTCGCCAGTCGCCGCATGGACAGCCCCTCAAGGCCCTCTTCCGCGGCCAATTGCAGGGCCGCGTCCAGGATCTTCTCCCTGTTCAGCGGCTCGCGCCGGGCCATGGTCGCTCCTCTTGCCGTAGCTCTCCGGTTGACAGAGCTTACGGTGTATGTTTCTACTTACGGCGTAAGCATACACCGTAAGTAGGGAGATGCCGTGGACGCGGACGTACTGATCGTCGGCGGTGGGCCGGTCGGCCTGCTGCTGGCCTGCGAGCTGAAGCTGGCGGGCGTGGATCCGCTGGTGCTGGAGGCGGCCACCGGCCGGGAACGGGTCACGCGCAGCCTCGGGATGCGCTCGCTCAACGGGCGCACCATGCACACGCTGGGGCTACGTGGTCTGGTGGAGCCGCTGGCCGAGGCGCAGTGGGCGCTGTTCGACGAGCTGGCGACCGATCGCGAGCCGACGGAGGGCGACATCGTCGCCGGACTCGTGAGCACCCTCCGGCAGGGCGTGAGCAGCGGGCACTTCAGCGGCCTGCCGCTGGTCGGCGAGCCCGGCAACAGGACCCCCGAGATACTCCTGCTCAAGCAGCACCAGCTGGAGCAGGTCCTGGCCGACCGCGCGGCCGAGCTCGGCGTCACGGTGCGGTCCGGGTGCAGGGTCGTCGAGCTCGCCGACGAGGGCGACGGCGTGGTGGCCACGCTCACGGACGGCGGGACCGTACGAGGCGGGTACCTGGTGGGGTGCGACGGCGGCCGGAGCTTCGTGCGCAAGCGGTCCGGCATCCCGTTCTCGGGCACGTCCGCGACCATGACCGGGCGCACCGCGCTGGCCGAGCTGGCCGACCCCGACGCGATCACCTCGTCCCTGCGCGGCCCCGGCGGCCTGGTGAACCTGTCGCTGGTGCCGGGGGAGATCGCCACCATCGAGTTCGACGGCGGTCCCGTCGAGCGGGACCTGCCGGTCACCGCGGAGGAGATGCAGGAGAGCATCCGGCGGGCCAGCGGCACGGACGCGGTCGTCACCAGGCTGGAGGCCGCCATCCGCTACAGCGACAACACCCGCCACGCCGAGACCTACCGCCGAGGCCGCATTCTGCTCGCCGGGGACGCGGCGCACGTCCACTCGCCGCTCGGCGGGCAGGGCCTCAACCTCGGCCTCCAGGACGCGGCGAACCTGGGTTGGAAACTCGCCCTGGTGGTCCGCGGCCAGGCGCCCGAGCGGCTCCTGGACACCTACACCACCGAACGGCACCCGGTTGCGGCCCGCGTCCTGCGCAACACCAGGGCCCAGGTCGCCCTGATGCGGCCGGGGCCGCAGGTCGACGCGCTGCGCGAGGTGCTGTCCGAGACGCTGGAGCTCCCCGAGGCCAAGCGGCACTTCATGGACATGGTCAACGGCACGGACATCGACTACGCGCCGGACGCGTCGCGTCCGCTGGCCGGGCGGTTCATGCCGGACTGGGAGATCGAGGGCGCCGGCTGGATCAGGGAACTGCTGGTGGACGGCCGCGGCCTGCTGACGGGTTCGCCCGAAACCCGCGCGGCCGCCAAGGGCCGTGAAGACCACCTCCGCGTGCTTGACGGCGCGCCGGATCAAGCCGACCTGCTGGTACGCCCGGACGGCTACGTCGCCTGGGCCGGTGGGGACGGCCTCGCCGAGGCGCTCGACACCTGGTTCGGCCCTAGGTGAGCAGCCGGGTCAGCACGCGGGTGCCGAACTCCAGCCCCTCCACCGGCACCCGCTCGTCCTTCCCGTGGAACATCCCGAAGTAGTCCAGATCCGGCCGGAGCATGAGCGGCGCGAAGCCGTATCCCTTGATGCCGATGCCGGCGAACGACTTGGCGTCGGTGCCGCCGCTCATGACGTACGGCACCGGCCGGGCGAGCGGGTCCTCGGCCACGAGCGCGCCGGCGAGCGAGTCGAAGAACGGCGAGGGGAACGGCGCGGCCGGCGCGTCCTCCAGATTGACGAACTCCCTGGTGATCTTCGGCCCGAGCAGCTCGTCCATGGTCGACAGGAACTCCTCCTGGAGCCCCGGCAGGTAGCGGCCGTCCACGTGCGCGTGGGCCGTGGACGGCACGACGTTGACCTTGTAGCCCGCGTCGAGCATCGTCGGGTTGGCCGAGTTGCGGATCTGCGCCCTGAACAGGTGGCCGAGCGGCCCCAGCCGGGCCGCCTCCTCGTCGAGGCGGTCGAGGTCGATGGACCGGCCGGTGATCTCCGACAGGCTATGGAGCAGCGCCGCGACCGACGGCGTCAGGCGTACCGGCCACTGGTGGGCGGCCACCCGCGACAGGGCGTGCACCAGCGTCGCGACCGGGTTGTCCACCGCGGGCCTGGAGCCGTGGCCGGCCACGCCGTGGGCGGTGAGCTTCATCCAGGCCGTGCCGCGCTCGCCCACGGCGATCGGGTAGACGCGGTGGTCGCCGTCGGCGACGCTGAAACCGCCCGACTCGCTGATCGCCTCCGTCACGCCGTCGAACAGCTCCCGGTGCTCGGTGACGGCGTGCCGCGAGCCGTAGTCGCCCGTCGCCTCCTCGTCCGCCAGGAACGCCAGCACCAGGTCGCGCTTGGGACGCAGACCGTTCGCCGCCATGCCGAGCACGGTCGAGAGCGTCATCGCGCACGACCCCTTCATGTCGACCGCGCCTCTGCCGTAGACGCAGCCGTCGGTGATCTCACCCGAGAACGGGTGCATCCGCCACTCGGCCGGGTCGGCGGGCACCACGTCGAGATGGCCGTGGATGAGCAGCGCGTCGCGGGAGTCGCCGTCGATCCTGGCGACCACGGTCGTCCGCTTCGGCGCCGACTCGAACACCACCGGCTCCAGACCGGCGTCGGCCAGCAACGTGGCCACGTACTCGGCCGCCGGGCGCTCGCCTGACCCCGGGTTGGTGGTGTCGAACCTGATCAGGTCCGAGCAGATCTCGCCGACGCTCTTCACGGCCGTCCCTTCAGCTCAAGCGGTGCCACCTCGGGCGTCTCGAACCCGAAGATCAATCCGTAGAAGGCCAGCTCAGCCTCCAGGACCGCCACGATAGTCTCCTCCCGGCGCCAGCCGTGCTGCTCACCGGCGAAGGTGAGCAGGGCCCACTGCTTGCCGTGCCGGTCCAGCTCGGCGACGAACCGCTCGGCCTGGCCCACGTCCACGATCGCGTCCTCCAGGCCGTGCAGCATCAGGCACGGCCCGGAGGCCCGCGCGGCGTGCAGCAGCGGCGAGCGGTCGGTGTAGCGCTGCCGGGTCTCGGGCAGCGGCCCGATCAGGCCGTCGAGGTAGCGCGACTCGAAGTCGTGCGTCTCGGCCGCCCAGCTCTCCGGGTCGGTGATCGCGTAGTGCGCGACGCCGCCCGCGAACACGTCGCTGTGCACCAGCGCCGCGACCGTGGTCCAGCCACCGGCGCTGCCGCCGCGGATCGCGATCCTGGCCGCGTCGGCGCGGCCCAGCTCGACCAGCCCGCGCGCCACCCTGGCGCAGTCGTCCACGTCGACCACGCCCCACTCGTGCCGCAGCCGCTCGCGGTAGGCACGGCCATAGCCGGTGGAGCCGCCGTAGTTCACCTCGGCCACGCCAAGGCCCCGGCTGGTGAAGTAGGCGACCTCCAGGTCGAGCGTCATCGTGTAGGTGCCGGTGGGCCCGCCGTGCGCGAAGATCACGTACGGCGCGGGGCCCTCGACGCCGGTCGGGTGGTACAGGTGCGCGTGCACGCCCTCGATCGTGACCGTCTCGGGAGTCGGCAGCAGCGCCCGGTCGGGCAGCGGCTTCGGCGCCGACACCGTCTCGTGCGCGCCGCTGTCGAGGTCGACCACGGTCACTTCCGCCGGCGTGTACGGCGTGGCGGACACCGACACGGCCTTGCCCTCGGCGGCCGAGATCGTCGGAGCCCAGTACGTCGCCTCGCCGCCGAGCTCGCGCAGGTCGCCGCGCTCCGGGTCCAGGACGCTCAGGAGGCGGCGGCCGGCGGTGCCGTGCACGAGCACCAGGCGGTCGCCGGCGATCGCGAAGAAGGTGCTGCCGGGCTTCCAGGGCGCGGCGCCGACCTCGGACTCCATCGGGGTGAGGTTGCGGGCGCCAGAGCCGTCGCGGGCGATGAGGTGGATGTTCCACCAGCCGGTGGGGTCGGTGACCGCGTACAGGGTGTGCTCGTCACGCCATTCCGCCTGGATGACGGACTCCGCCGGGCCGCCCGCGATCACCTGGTACGGTCCGGCGGCGCCGTCCTGGTCGAGAGGGGCGACGCACAGTTCGGTGCCGTCCCAGGGCATGTTCGGGTGGTCCCAGCCGATCCAGGCGACATATCCGCCGCCGGGGGAGATGCGGGGGTTCATCAGGAAATGTTGGGCTTTGGTGATCACGCGGAGCGGGCCGCCGCCGAGGGGCACCGCGACCAGGTCGCGCACGTCGTCCTGCTCGCGCACGGCCCACACCTCGTCCCGCCCGGGCGGCAGGTAGAGATCGGCGTAGCGCGCCGACCCCTCAGGCGTGAGCGCCACGGGCTCACCAGCCATCTCGCTCATGGATGGGCTGTCCAGGCGGTAGACGCGCTGGTCAGTCCAGTTGGTGAAGACCAGGCCGCCGCCGGGCAGCGGGCGCCAGGACCGGCCGCCGTACTCGACCACGCGGTTGCGCGCGTTCCACCCCTGGGGCAGGGCGTCGACCCGCGAGCCGTCCGGCAGGCGGCGCACCACGCAGCGCCGGCCGCCCTCATGCGGGCGCGGCTCGTCCCACCAGACCTCCAGCCCGGCGGGCGTGGCGACGGCCTCCACCCACTGGGGTCCGCCATCCGTACGGGCCACATCGATCGGTCGAATGCTCATATGTCACCAATTGCCGAGGGAAGGGGGCAAGGAATGCTCGGGCGGGTGGATGACGTACACGATGCCGCCGCTGCCCGAGCTCCTGAGCCAGACGTTCTCGAACGCGGCCCGCGGATAGACCCGGCGCACGTCGGCGTCGCTCGGCGCGGCCGGGTCGTTGACGACGACGTCGCCCTCGGCGGTGACACCGGTGACGACCAGGATGTGCCCGCCCGAGGAGTAGCCGGACCCCGGCAGCTCGTGCGCCTTGAACGCCAGCGACACGATCACCGGGATCCCCACCCGGACGAACAGGTCCAGCTCGGCCGCCGACCGCAGCCTGGTCACGAACCCGGCCAGCCCGAAACGGCCCGCGTAGGCCACGTTGAACGGCCAGTTGCCGGTGCCCTGGTAGCTGTGGTCGAACGTGCCGCGCGCGGCGTGGTCGACCACGGGACTCGGGTCGCCGGCCACCACCCAGGCCAGCTCCTCAGGACCGGGACCGCGGCCCCAGAAGCCGACGACCATCGCCACCGAGGCGGGGCTGCACCAGTTGGCGCCCCCGCCGTCCAGCTCCGGATGGTGACCGGCGTGGGTGTACTGGGAGTGCCGGGGCACCACCAGTTCGACGGCCTCGGCTTTACCGGGACGGCTCAGGACGGGCGGACGCTGGGAGAGGGCGGAGGCCATCACGCCCAGGCAGTCCACGCGGGCGCCCGCTCCGTGGTGCGTGACCCGCACCCGGTAGGCCGTGACCGGCCGCCGCGCCACGAACGTGTCGACCGCCACGTCGCCGTCCTCGTCGCCCTGGCCGGGAATCGAGGTGCGGACCTCGCCGTGCTCGGCCCAGCGGCCCATGACGTACCACTTCGACAGCTCGCCCGTCGATACCCTGACCTGCAGCTCCACCTCGATCCACGTGCCGGGCGGGGTCAGCGCCGTCCACGAGGGGACGAGCTGGGTGGCGGTGAAGCCGATCCGGTGTTCCGGGCTGGTCCATGACGTCAAAGGGGTGGCCGGCATGGCGAAGCGGGCGAAGGCGACGCGAGCCAGGTCCACGGTGAGCACCGAACACATTGTGGTTTCGCACCGGTTGTCGCGCATCGGATGGTTTACGTACTGCGGTGATCTTGTCGGTGGTGATCTCTAATGTTCCGGCCATGACTCAAGCAGTGCAGGCGTATTCCTACGCCGGACCCTCCCTGCTCGCCGACGGCAGACTCGGTCTCTCGACGTCCGGTGGGACGGCGTTATCCGGTCCCCAGACCCATCCCCGATTCTTCAGCGGCCTGCTCACCCAGGCGGCGCCGGCCGCCGCGGGCCTGCTGGCCGTGGCCGACGTGGCGCTCACCCGCTACCACCAGCCCCGCCCCGGCTGGACCCGCGACCCGGTGGTGACCTGCGACGGGGACCGGCTCAGGTTCGAGTCGTTCTCCGCCTGCGGCGGCGTCTACGCCCGGCTCGACGTGCTCGCCCTCGACGGCGACGTGCTCGACCGCGGCACCACGAACGTCGACGTCAACGGCCCGCTCCGCGAGGCGCTGGCCAGGGTGGGCGGCCGGGACCCGCTCCACCTGGGCGTCGGGCCCGACGAGATGGCGGTGACCACGCTCGACGGCGCGGTCGTGGAGAAGAAGGTGCCGCTGCCGTCACGCTGGCTGCGCGGCTTCGCCGAGGTGCAGGTGATCGCGGCCGCCTTCGACCTGCGGGCCGAGCTGCGCGGACCGCAGGCCGTACGCTTCCTGCGCTCGCTGCCGAAGCGGGCGAACGCGACCGTCTGGGCGGTCCCCGCGGGCCGCGACCTGCGGGTGGCGACCGCGCCCGCGCCCGGCGGCGTCTGCCTGTCCGGGGCCGGCCGGGTCGCCACGCTGATGCCGCTGCTCAGGTTCGCCAAGGCACTGCGCGTGTACGGCCCGGCGGGCGGCGCCGGGCACCAGACGAGTGGCCCGGCAGGCGGCGCCGAGCATCAGGCGAGCGCCTGGGAGCTGGAGCTGCCCGGCATGCGCTACACGCTGGCGATCTCGCCGCAGCCGTGGCGCGGCTTCTCCGGAGAGGGCGCGGTGCTCGACGACCTGGCCACCGACGAGGCCGCCGAGGACGCCGACGTGGTGGGGATGCTGCTCAACTTCGAGCCCGCCGTGGAGCTCGGGCTGCTGGCCGACCGCTCGGGCCTGCCCCCGTCGCGGGTACGCGCCGCGCTGACCCAGCTCGGCACGTCCGGGCGCGTCGGCTACGACCTGCACGAGGCCGCCCACTTCCACCGCGAGCTCCCCTACGACCGGGACCAGGTCGCCGAGCTCAACCCGCGCCTCACCGCCGCCCGCGCGCTGGCCGGCTCCGGCGCGGTGCGCCTCGACGGCGACACGGCCGAGGTGACGACCGACGGCGGCGTACGGCTGGTGCGCCTCGCCGAGGGGTCCTGCACCTGCCCGTGGTGGTTCGACCATGCCGGGTCGCGCGGGCCGTGCAAGCACGTACTCGCCGCCCGGATCGCCGCCCGGACCCGTGCCGAGGCCGAGTCCGCCGCCCGTGCCGGGGCCGAGTCCGCCGCCCGTGCCGGGGCCGAGTCCGCCGCCCGTGCCGGGGCCGAGTCCGCCGCCCGTGCCGGGGCCGAGGCTGAGGCGTGAGCGCTTGGGAGGCCGTCGAGGAAGCCATCGCCACCCGCGATCCGGCGAAGGCCGCGGAGATCGTGCTCGGGCTCGACGACCAGGGCAGGAAGGAGGTGGCCGCCCGGCTGCCCGGCCACCTCCCCGTGGCCCGGCGGCTCCAGCGCACGGACAGAGGCGACGGGACCTGGCAGTCGGACGATGACTGGATCGCGCCGATGCGGGTGGCCGGGGCGGGCACCATCGGCGGCGCTGCCGCCGTCGTCGCCTGGCTCAACCGTCGCGAGTTCGCGGACCGGTGGGCCAGGCCGGACGAGCTCGAGTCGCTGCGCCGCGTGGTCGCCATCCGGCCCCCGGAATGGCAGGCCGACCTGGCGGTCCGCGCGGCGCGGCGGCTCAAGAGCCTGCGCCCGAATACCGAGCAGGGCGGCCGGCTGGCGCTTCTGCTGCTCTGCCAGAGCGGCGCGGTCCCGCCCGCGCACGATCCGCTCGTGGTGGCCTGGGTCGGCGAATGGCCCGGGCGATTGCGCGAGGATCCGCTCCGCGACCACCTGCTGCCGCTGATCTTCGAGGCGGAAGGCGTGGGCAGGGCGCTGCAAGGAGAACAGGCCGCGCCACTCCAGCCCGGCACCTGGCTGGAGTCACTGGCGGTGCTCCAGAGCGAGGGCACGATCGACCGGGGGCTGCTGATCGACGGCTGCCTCCGCCGTTTCCTGCGCGGCGGCTCGGCCGGTGACCTGCGCTTCTTCGTCCGTCTGCACGAACTCGTCGAACCCACCTACACCGAGGTAGCCTCACGGGCCCGCGACTACCTGCGGCTGCTGCCCGCCGCGCCGGGCGTGGTCGCCGAGCTGGCGCTGCGGCACCTGCGCCGCTTCGACGCCCTCGATCCCGCCGACGTGGCCGAGGCCCTGCAGGCGCTGCTGTTCAGGCCCGAGCGGAAGCTGGTGTCCGTCGGACTGACCTGGCTCGACCAGGCCGCCCGCGACGCCGATGACAATGCCGACGAGTACGCCCTGGCCCTGGCGTACGCTTTCGCCTGCGAGTCCCCCGACATCCAGGTGCGGGCCGCACGGCTGGCGCTCAAGCACGGCGCGCGGTTCACCCTCGCGGGCGCGGAGGTCATCCGTGACGCGCTCGGGCTGCTGCCGCCGGACCTCGGCGAACAGCTCGTCACCGTGTTCGGCGGTGAGGTGGCGGCCGACGAGGACGACGACTTCGTGCCCGTGCCGCTGCCCGAGTCTCCTTCGCTGGACGCCGGCTTTCCGCTGATCGAGGACATCCGGGAGCTGGGCGTCTTCCCCGACCGCGAGGACTGGCAGGGTGCCGAACGCTGGCTGGCGGCGTTCGTCCGGTTCTGCGCCGACGACCGTGACCTGCTCCGCTCGGTACTGGCGCGCGGGACGAGCTGGCCGACGCGCCTGGACGTGCAGCCGGAGTGGCGCTACCTCGACCAATGGTCCGAGGCGATGGCCAGGCAGATCGTCACCCCCGAGATCCGGTTCGGCCCGCCGCCCTCGCTGTCCTCGTCGGTGCCGTCACCGTCACCGTCGTCGTCGCGGTTGCCGTCATTGTCGTCGCGGTTGCCGTTGCCCGCGAGGGTGTCGCCGCAGCACCTGTTCCTGCTGCGGCGGTGGGCCGAGGTCCACGCCGCGCTGCGGGCGGGCACGCTGCCGCCGTACCTGCTGGCCACCCCGACGAGCGGCACCTGGCACCTGGATCCCGGCGTGCTGGTCGACCGGCTCGAAGGTTACGAACGTACCGGTGCCAAGGCCATGGACACCGACCTGTGGCAGGCGCTCCTGCGGCTGCCCCGATCGATCGCGCCCGAGGTGGCGGCGCGTGCGGGCGGGCTGACGTCCGGGGCGGGCGGCACGGCGGCGCGTTGGATGAGCGACCGGCCCTCGCCGGTGACCGCCGTCGGGTGGACGCGCGACATCACGCCCTACGCCGGCGACCGCGAGCCCTCCGGCGGGGAGCATCCCGACCTCGTGCCCAGGATCGACCTCCGGCACGGCGAGTCCGGTCTGCCGCTCGACCTCTCGTCTGGCGGGGCCGGTCCGCTCCGTGACCTGTTCTCCGACCCGGACCGGCATCGGTGGGACGGCCACAGCGTCTACATGCCGTGGTGGCCCGCCGTGCTGCCGTCGGACCGGGAGGTGGTGGCGCTGCACTGCCTGCCGTTCCTGCTCTACCAGTGGAACGCGCTCGGGGTGGAGTCCGGCATCCTGCGGGCGCTGGTTCGGGCGGACGGGGTGGCGGGGGAGGGGGTGGCGTTGCTCTTGGCGTACTTCCTGGTCGAGCGAGACTCCCGGCTGGGCGGGACTCAGCCCAACGCGGGGGTCCGGGCGCTGGTCGGGATGGCCGAGCGTGGCGACCTGCCCGCCGCCGAGGTGGGGCGGCAGCTCGCGCTGCTGCTGCGCAGGGCCTGGTTCAAGCTGGGCGCGGTGGTCGAGTCGCTGGAGAGCGCGGCTCGGCACGGGGCGCACGTGGAGGTGTGGGAGGTGGTGGCCGGGTTCCTGGCCGTCTACCTGCCGGGGCCGGGGGAGAGTCCGCGGACCGCCCACACGCAGGCGCTCGGTTTCGCCGTACGGGTGGCGGCATGGGCGGGGGCCAGGGGCGAGCTGCCGTGCGTCGCGGAGATCGCGCGGCGCAAGGGGAGCAGCGGCTTCGTCCGTGAGGCGCGCCGCCTGCACGCTCGGCTCAGCTGATCTGCCTGTACGCCTGGCTCAGCTGATCCGCTTGCACGTCAGGCTCGGCCGATCCCTTGCCCGCTCGGCTCGCCTGATCCGCTTGTCCGCCCGGCTCATTGAGTGGGTCCGCCGGCCGGGGCACGTCGCCTTGACCGGCTTCCGCCCGGCGGGCCGCTGCCCAGCCGGCGGCTCGGCGGTCCGAGGTGCCGGCCGGTGAGGCGGTGGAGTCCGTCAGTGGTGCCGGCCGGTGAGGCGGTGTGGTCGGTCAGAGGTACAGGCCGGTGGACTCGCCCTCGGTGGGCGGCGGGATCGTGCGGCCCGAGCGGAGCGCGTACAGCTCCGCCAGCGTCGCCCCCGACGGCCCGACACCCTGTGACGAGCCGAGCCAGCGGACCGCCTCGTCCCTGGTCAGCGCGCCGATCTCGAGCTGGGCCAGGCATCGGCCAGGCCGGACGACGGCGGGGTGCAGCCGGGTCAGGTCCTCGTTCGTGGTGATCGCCACCAGCACGTCACGGCCCTGCCCCAGCAGGCCGTCGGTGAGGTTCAGTAGCCGTGACAGCCCCTGACCCGTCTGGGCCTTGGCGGACGAGCTGATCAGCTCGTCGCAGTCCTCCAGTACGAGCAGCCGCCACCGCTGCTTGTCCTCATCGGTGTCGTAGCCGACCGCCACCTCCATCAGGTAGCCCGGCTCGTTGAACAGGCGCTCCGGATCGAGTACGCAGTCGACCTGGCACCAGTCCTGCCACTGCTTGGCCAGCGACCGCAGAAGCGTGGTCTTGCCGGTGCCCGGCGGGCCGTGCAGCAGGATGAGGCGCCCGCCGATGTCGGCCGGGGTGACCGTCATCAGGCCGTCGAGCGACCGGCGCACCCGGGCGGAGTAGTTGCCGCTGATCTCGTCCCACGGCGAGGCGGTGATCGGCTTCTCGGAGCGGGTGCCGCCGTGCGCGCCGCGCCACCAGAAGCCCATCTCGACGTGGTCGGTGTCGGGCTCCGGCTCCTCGGCGCCGTCGGTGCACTCCTTCAGCACGGACCGGGCCAGCTCGTCGCTGACGGCCGTGACGCTGACGGTCGCGGTGCGGTTGCGGTGCCGGATGATCCGCAAGGTCCAGCCTTCGCCGCAGATCAGGCGCGACTCGGAACCGTCCTGCACCTGCGCGGTGCGGACGATCCGGCCCTGCTCGGGACGGAGCGCGGCGTCGGGGCGTACGCGCTCCAGGTTGGCCAGGCGGGACCAGGGCTGCACCCCGGTCGCGAACGGCGACAGCGCCAGAGCGTCGATGACGTCGATGGCGGAGTCGGCGTCGTCGATCCAGATGTTCATCGGAAGCTCGGGGGAGTCCGGACTGGGGAACGGAACCTCCTTAATCACAGACATAACAGTAATGATCCCGGTTCGCGGCCCGGTCTGTCGACGGGATTTGCGCAATTCCGGAGGTATTGCTGGCGCTCCGGGTGTCAGCTCCGGCTGAGCTCTCCGGTTTCCTCCACCAAGCCGAGGCCCGGTACGTCGCGCCAGAGGTAGGTGAGCTTGTCGCCGATGAGGGTGAGCGAGACCGTGCCCGGGATGCAACCGCCGGTTTCGGGCTGGAGGGTGAAGGTCAGCCGTGTACCGGCCACTTTGGTCAGTGTGATCTTGCCGGTGCAGCTGTCGCTGCTGTCCTTCTCCTCCCACCGGGCGCTGGACCGGCCGCTCGTCAGCTTGATCGTGTTGGTGGCGCCGTCGGCGTCGATCGGGTTCGTGGAGGTGGTGCGGCCGGACCACGTGCCGGCGAACGCGGCGGGGATCTTCAGCGAGCCGCTTTGAGACTTCTGCTCCGTGGTGGTCGCCGGGCCCGTGGTGGGTGTCGGATCGGTGGTGGGTGTCGGATCGGTGGTGGCGTGGGTTGGTTCGGTCGCCTGGTCGGCGGTCTTCCCGGCGGTGGTGCGCGCGCTTGGCGTGTGGCTGGTGGACGTCTGGGCTCCGGTGCCGGTCGGGGCGCGGTTGATCCAGAGGAGGGTGCCTGCCGCGGCGCCCAGGGCGAGCACGGCCGCCAGCACGCCGATCAGCAGGCCACGCGAGCGGTTACGCGTGGAGACGTCGGTGGTGAGCGCCGCGGCTCGCGGCCCCGTATGCTCCGCGGCGCCCGTATGGGGGACGCCGCCCGGCGCTCCGGCGGGGCGGCCCGGCGAAGGGGCAGGCGGTGTCGAGGTGGGGTTGACCAGGGAGACCATCAGGTCCCGGGCCGTGGGCCGGTGCGCGGGGTCCTTCGACAGGCACGACGCCAGCAGCCCCCGCAGCCGGGGCGGCAGCTCCGACAGGTCCGGGTTGGCGTGCAGGACCCGGTGCAGCACCGCGGGCACCGTGTCCGCGCCGAACGGACTGCGGCCCGTCGCCGCGAACACCATCGTCGCCGCCCACGCGAACACGTCCGACGCGGGGGTGGCGGGCGAGCCGGCGATCTGCTCGGGCGCCAGATAGGCGGGCGTCCCGATCAGCCCCGACGTCATCGTCGCCGCGCCCTCCGCCCTGGCGATGCCGAAGTCCACCACCCGGGGGCCGTCGGGGCCGAGCAGGACGTTGGCCGGCTTGAAGTCCCGGTGCACGACGCCCGCCGCGTGGATGGCCGCGAGGGCCGTGGCGGTGCCCACCACCAGGCGTTCCAGCTCGCCGCCGCGCAACGGGCCGCGTTCGCGAGCCCGGTCGGCCAGCGACAGTCCCTCCACGAACTCGCTCACCACGTAGGGCCGCGGCCCCTCGATCGAGACGTCCAGCACGCGCGCCGTACAGAAGGAGGCGATGCTCTCCAGCGCGTCGAGCTCCCGCGCCAGCCGCGCGCGGGTCTCCTCGTCGCCGGTGCTGAGCAGCTTGATCGCGACCGCCTCGCCGTCGCGGGAGTGCGCCAGATAGACGACGCCCTGCCCGCCCTTACCGAGCCGCCCGGCGAGGCGGTACGCACCGAGCGATAGGGGATCGTCCGGGGCCAGGGGGGTCGCCATGGCGGCTACGTTACCGCTCACCATGCGTTGCGCCCGGTTGGGCCGGTACCTTGTCTCCTTGGTCAACTGACACCAACGTGGAGGTATTCGGAGTGGCGAGGGTGACGTTCCGCGAGCGGGCGCGGTATTGGTTCGACAACACCATGTCGAGGGGCACGGTCTCACTGATCGGCTGGCTGGCCGTGGTGTCGTTCGGGCTCATCGCGGTGGTCGCCGGGCTCACACTCTGGCTGGCCCCGGAGGAGCCCGACGGGGTCGGCGGCCCGGGCCAGGTGCTGTGGATCGCGCTCATGCACGCGCTCACCCCGAGCAAAGTGGCCAGCGACAAGGGGTCGGTCGCCTATATGGCGGTGATGTTCGCCGGGTCGCTCGGCGGCATCTTCATCGTCAGCATGCTCGTCGGCCTGCTGTCCAACGGCCTCAAGCAGAAGGTCGACCGGCTGCGCAGGGGCCGCTCCCGCATCGTCGAGTCCGGGCACACGGTGGTGCTCGGCTGGTCGGACCAGGTGTTCACGATCGTCGCCGAGCTGGTCAAGGCACACGCCAGCCAGCCGGGCTCGATCATCGCCGTACTGGCCGAACACGACAAGCTGGCCATGGAGGAGGACATCCGCGAGCACATCGGCGACCTGGGCAAGACCCGCCTGGTCTGCCGCACGGGACGTCCCACCGAGTCGCGTGACCTCAACCTGATGAACCTGGCCGCCGCCAGGTCCGTGGTCGTGCTCTCCCCGGAGGGCGAGGACCCCGACGCGCACGTCATCAAGATCCTGCTCGCCCTGGCCAAGCGCCCGGGAATCCGCCCGCCGGTCGTCGCCGCCATCGCCGCCAGCCGCAACATCGCCGCCGCCCGCCTGGCCGGCGGCAAGGACGTGCACCTGGTCGACTCCGACGACACCGCCGCCCGGCTCATCGTCCAGTCGTCGCGCCAGTCGGGCATGTCCGTCGTCTGCATGGACCTGCTGAACTTCGACGGCGGCGAGATCTACCTGCGCTCCGGAACGGAACTCGCGGGCAGCACGTACGGCGAGGCGCTGCACGCCTACGAGACGGCCACCGTCATCGGGCTACGCAGACCCACCGGAGTCGTGCTGAACCCACCCATGGACACCGTCATCGAAGCCGGCGACCAGGTCGTCGTCATCGCGCACGACGACTCCGCCATCCGGCTCGCCACCGGCACGCCCGCCCTCGACGAGACCGCGATCGCCGTCGCCGACAGCCCCCAGGCCGAACCCGAGCGCACGCTGCTGCTCAACTGGAACGGCCGGGCCGGCCAGATCGTCCACTACCTCGACGCCTACGTCGCTCCCGGCTCCGTCCTGGAGATCGCCGCCGACCACCCCAAGGCCGGGTCCGGCCTGTCGGACCTGGCGAACCTCACCGTGAACGTCAAGGAGTGCGACACCACGGACCGGTACGCGCTCGAGTCGCTCGGCGTCGGCCTCTTCCAGCACGTCATCGTCCTGTCGGACGACCGCTACAAGCCGCACCACGCCGACACCCGCACGCTCATGACGCTGCTGCAACTCCGCGACATGCAGAGCGCGCTGGGCGAGCACTACTCGATCGTCAGCGAGATGCACGACGAGAACAACCGCGCGCTCGCGGAGGTGACGGAGGCCGACGACATCGTGATCAGCGACACGGTGATCGGCCTCCTGCTGGCCCAGCTCGCGGAGAACCGCCACCTGGCGGACGTGTTCGGCTACCTGTTCGACTCGCACGGGTCGGAGATCTATCCGCGCCCCGCCGGGTCCTACGTCGCGTCGGGTACGCGGGTCACGTTCTCGACGGTCATCGAAGCGGCGCGCCGCCGGGGGGAGACCGCCATCGGGTACCGCAACACCTCGGCCATCAACATCCCGCCGCACTACGGCATCGTCCTCAACCCACCGAAGTCCGAGCCCATCGTCTTGAACCGGCAGGACGCGGTCATCGTCCTGGCCGAACGCTGAACAGTTCCGGGAAAACCACGTAGGCGTCGCAGCGCGGGCCGTAACGGCGGGACGTGGCACCCGGTTCAGCGGCCGTCTCCCTGGACAGACGCCCGCCCGCTGCGGCGGGTGGGGGCAGGTTGGCTGTGCCGTACAGGAAGGGAGAGCTTGCCGAAGGCAGGCGGATAACGACGCGGACTCCCACCCCGGACGGTGACCCACCCCGGACGGTGGACCTCCGCCCCGGACGGTGGACCCCCAAACCGGCGGGTGGACGCCCACGCGCGAGGTCCCTTGGCCGGGGCGGGACGGGCTTCGGTCGGGTGGTTTGGCGATGTGGGCGCCTCTGTCATCGGTTTCGCATGATTGGTGTCATCCCGAGCCGGTGACAATGCCGACTGACGCTGTTGGCGCTCCTGGATCAGGCTGATGGCTATGATTTCTCGCCATCCCAGACAGATCGACAAGTTACCTGCGGCGGCGCGCCGCACGAAGCGGGTCATGGCCGCGGTGACCGCGCTGGTCGTGGCAGGGGTTCTGGCCACGCCCGGCACAGCCTCGGCGGCGCCCGATCCGGGGCTCGACCGGCAGGCACTCCGGCAGTCCCTCGATGCCGTCCACCAGGCCGGGATGTTCGGCATCTACTCCGGCGTACGCGACGGAGACAAGACGTGGCAGGGAGCGGCGGGCGTCGCCGACGTGGTGACCCGCCGGCCGGTGCGACCCGACATGGTCCACCGGATCGGCAGCATCACCAAGACCTTCACCTCGGTGGCGATTCTCCAGCAGGTGGCGCGCGGCGCCATCGAGCTGGACGCGCCGGTGAACCGCTACCTGCCCGGCCTCATCCCCGGCGACCGTGGCCAGAAGACCACCGTACGGATGTTGCTCAACCACACCAGCGGCATCGGCGACTACATCGCGGGTGCGTTCCCCTCGCTGCTGGAGGGCTCGGCCGCCAGCCTGGACGACAACCGGTTCCGTGAGATCGCCCCGGAAGAGCTGGTCAAGTTCGGTCTCGCCGCGCCGCCGACCGGGGAGCCGGGCACGACGCCCGGGTCCTACTCCAACACCAACTACGTGATCGCGGGCCTGCTGCTGGCGAAGGTGACCGGCGTCAGCGCCGAGCAGTACATCACCCGCAACGTGATCCGCAAGGCGGGCCTGCGGCACACCTCTTTCCCCCGCACGCCGCAGATCCCCGGACCGCATTCCAAGGCCTACGAGTCCCTGTTCGGCTGGATCGACCCGCCACGTGACTACAGCGTCTACAACATGTCGTGGGCGAGCACCGCGGGCGCGGTCGTGTCCACCATGGACGACCTCAACCGGTTCTACCGGGCGCTGTTGCGTGGCGAACTGATCGGCGACGCCCAGCTCACCGAGATGCGGAAGACGGTGCCGGTCCTGGCGGGCGGCGTGGCGATCGACTACGGCCTCGGGATCTACTCCATCGACCTGCCCTGCGGGCGGTTCTGGGGGCACGACGGTGGCGTGTTCGGCATGCTCACGCAGTCGCTGTCCAGCCCGGACGGCAAGCGGCAGCTGTCCTTCGGGCTCAACCTGGCCAAGTACCAGCACCTCGACGACAACGGAAACATCGAACCGAGCCCGATCGACTACGCCCTCGTGGATCATGTGCTGTTGGCGCTGTGCGGCCAGAGCGGCGCGAGGACGTCGCAGGCGTCGTCCCCGCTCGTCCTGTTCCCCACGGCGGGGCTGTCCGTCAAGCGTTGACAGGCACGACCCGGCCGCCGAGCGGAACCTCGCCCGGCGGCCGTAGGCAGCACCGCACTCCCGGTTATCGCGGGGGTGGACTGGTGTCGGGATCCGGCTGGTCGTGGCGGGTGACCATGTCGATCAGCAGCCGGATCGGCAGGCCGGCCTCGGTCGGATAGCGGAAGTGCTCATCAAGGTTGAGTTTGTAGTGGTTGCGTCGCCCGACCCGATCGCGGGTGAGGTAGCCGGCCTGATGCAGGTCGGTCACGATGCCCTGCACGGTGCGTTCGGTGATGCCGATGCCGTCGGCGATGTCGCGCATCCGCGCCTGCGGGTTGCGGGCGATCTCCAGCAGCACGCGGGCGTGATGGGTGAGGAATGTCCAGGCGGACGAACGGTCGTCGGATGCGCTCACGGGTCTCACCTTCTCCGCCCCCGGCGCGGTTGTCAGCGGCGGCGGGGCGGACCGAACCCTCTTTCAGGAGATCCTATACGGAAGTGCCTTTCCGGTAACCGCCTTCGGGGATTACAGTTTAGAAGAGAGGAAGGCATTCCGCCTGCACTCGGCAGACCCCCGGTCCAACCCCGAGAGGACGCCATGACCGTCGTGCCGCCGCCGGCCCGCTGAGCAGCTCGCCAAGCCACCATGCCGCCCTTGAGCCTGAACAGCCGGCGCCTGATCATCGGCACACTGACCACCGTGGCCGGTGAGGTGGACGCCACCAACGCCGCCCGGCTGGAGACCTACCTCGCCCAGCAGATCCGGCCCGGGGAGCCGCTGTTGCTCGACCTCAGCGGGCTCACCTTCCTGGACAGCTTGGGCCTGTACGTGCTGATACGCCTCAACGCGGCACTGCGCGAACAAGGCGGAGCGCTCCATCTGGCGGCGGTGCACGAGACACCGGCCCGCCTCCTGAAGCTCACCGGCGTGTGGATGACCCTGAACATCCACGCGGGCGTGCAGCAGGCCATCACCAGCACGCAGGGCGAGCGGTTCCACCCGCAGGAGCCTGCTTAGTCGAGTTCGGACACCTGGTAATGGTTGATCTGATTGAGGCCGGGCGACTCCACCACCAGCATGGACAAGTACATCGATCGAGTCGGCTGGTCGGTGAAGGTGAAGGTGAAGGTGAAGTCGACGTCGCGCGTCGTGCTGTCCATCGAAACCTCCGGGCCGTGTTCAGTGTCCGGCGCTCTGGCCGCCGTCGACGTGCAGAATCTCGCCGGTGACGAACTGGGCCTGCTCCAGATAGACGATGGCCTCGACGACGTCGTCGATTTCCCCCATCCGCCCGATCGGGTGCAGGCCGTCGAGGGCTTCGTGCGTTTCGGGCGGGTGCATCGGGGTGCGGATGACGCCGAGTGCCACGGCGTTGGCCCGGATGCCACGGGTCGCGTACTCGATGGCCAGCGCCTTGGTCACCGCGCTCAGACCGCCCTTGGTCAGTGAGGCGAGTGCCGAGGGCACCTGGGAGTCGGCGTAGTCGGCCAGGGACGAGGATACGTTCACGAGGTGGCCGCCATTGCCGTGGGCGAGCATCGCGGCGACGGCGCTGCGCGAGATGTCGAAGAAGCCGTACAGATTGATGCCGGTCACGGCGTCGTAGTCCGCGTCCGTGTAGTCGGTGAACGGCTTGCCGATGAAGATCCCGGCGTTGTTCACCAGCGTGTCGATCCGGCCGAACCGGGCCAGTGCCCGCTCGACCACCTGGGCGCCGGTGCCCCGCCGAGCCAGATCGCCGGGCACGGCGAGTATCTCGGGGTCGTCGGACGGGTGGATGGAGCGGGAGTTCGCCACAACGGCGTAGCCGAGTTTGCGGTACGCGGTGACCACGGCCGCGCCGATGCCCTGGGAAGCTCCGGTGACGATGGCGACTTTCTTCGTGGAGTGCATGATGGAAATACGCCCTTTCGGAATCGAGATCGTGTCGTCTGGGGCCTGGTGGCCACTGTCCCGCGTTCGGCGGTCGGTCGAGCCAGGGAAAAGCCCTGGTCGTGCGCCGGTCGGACGCCAACGCGTGATCGTGTGCTCGCTTTGAGCAAACCTTTGTCGGGCGAAGATGCGGGCCTCGATAACGCCGTTGTAGCGTGTACGGGGGCCAAACCGCGACAAAGGCGGGCAAAGGTGGCATATCCGGTGCATAGCTCAGGTAACGGGGAAAAAGTAGGCCTGCTCGGGCGCCGGATCGAGTGCGCCCTCCTCGACCGGATGATCAGCGCCGTCCGCACGGGGGAGAGCCGCGCGCTCGTGGTCCGCGGCCCGCCTGGCGTGGGAAAGTCGGCGCTGCTCGACTACGTGAAGGATTCGGCCGACGGCCTGCGCGTGCTCCGTGCGGTCGGCATCGAATCCGAGATGGAGCTGCCGTTCGCCACGCTGCATCAGTTGTGCGTGCCGTTGCTCGATCGGCTGCGGAATCTGCCCGCACCGCAGCGCACCGCGCTCGAGACGGTGTTCGGGATACGAGCGGGGACCGCGCCCGATGGCTTCCTGATCGGGCTGGCGGTACTCGGTCTCCTGTCGGACGCTTCGGAGGTACGCCCGCTGCTCTGCGTGGTCGACGACGCCCAGTGGATGGACCGGGCCTCGGCGCAGGCCCTGGGCTTCGTCGCTCGCCGGCTGCTGGCGGAGTCGGTCGCCCTCGTCTTCGGCGCCCGCGAGCGGGCTCAGGACCTGCTCGGACTGCCGGAACTGGAGGTCACCGGGCTCGGTGACGCCGCCGCGGACACCCTGCTGAATTCGGTCACGCACGTCCGGCTAGACCGGCAGATCCGCGATCGGATCGTCGCGGAGACCGAAGGCAACCCCCTCGCCCTGCTGGAACTGCCTCGCGGCCTGACCGTCACCCAGCTGGCCGGCGGATTCGGCCTCCTGCACGCCGACACGCTGCCGGGCCGGATCGAGCAGAGCTTCCTGAGCCGGATCGAAGAGCTGCCCGAGCAGACCCGGCTGCTCCTGCTGATCGCCGCCGCCGAGCCGGTGGGCGACCCCGTCCTGGTGTGGCGTGCCGCCGGCCGGCTCGGCGTGACGCCCGCGACGGCCCTGGCCGGCGGCACGGACGGGCTGCTGTCGTTCGACGTACGCGTGACGTTCCGTCATCCGCTCGTGCGGTCGGCCGTGTACCGATCGGCGACGGAAGAGGAGCGCTGGGCGGCCCACCTGGCGTTGGCGGAGGTCACCGACCGGCAGGTCGACCCGGACCGCCGCGCCTGGCACCTCGCGTGCGCCGCGGCCGAGCCGGACGAGTCCGTCGCCGCCGAACTCGAACGGTCCGCCGGCCGTGCGCAGGCGCGCGGTGGGCTGGCCGCCGCGGCGGCGTTCCTGCAGCGTTCCGTGGCGCTGACCGTCGACACCTCGCGGCGCGCGGACCGCGCGGTGGCGGCCGCGGACGCCACCTTCGAGGCCGGCGACCTCGACGCCGCACGGAGATTCGCCGACATCGCGGAGCGGGACGCCCGGAGCGAGTTCCAGCGGGCGCGAGCCCACCTCGTACGGAGCCGGATCGCGTTCGCGGCCGACCTCGACAGTGAGGCGCCGCGCACGTTGCTGACGGCCGCGCGGCGGCTGGAGCCCTTCGACAGGGACCTCGCGCGCGAGACCTACCTGATCGCCTGGGGTACCTCGGCGTTGCTCGCGGACGCGGACGGCCTCAAGGCGATCTCCCAAGCGATGAGAGCTCTTCCGGCGGCGACGGGAGCCCCTCACGCCCTCGATCTCGTGATCGAGGGCTGCGCGCTGCTCGTCACCGACGGCCGGGCCGTTGCCGTTCCCGTACTGCGGCGGGCAGCGACCGCGCTCGCGGACCTTCCGGCGCGCGACGTCCTGAAGTGGGGCTGGGTGGCCGACGTTGTCGGCTCCGCCGTCTGGGACGACCAGGCCATGCGCATGATGGGCAGCCGGGCGGTCGAGGTGGTACGCGCCGCGGGGGCCCTGACCGATCTCCCGCTCTGCCTCGCGTCGCTGGGGATGGCGGCCACGTGGACCGGCGACTTCGCCGCCTCGGCCGCGACCGTCGCCGAGGCCGAGGCCATCGCGGCGGCAACCGGCGTTCCCGGCGCGCCGCACGTCAGGCTCCGGCTCAGCGCTTTGCGAGGCCGGAGCGCCGAGGCCGAGGCGCTCATCGCCGACACGATCGAGGAGGCCGGTGCGGGTGGCCCGTCGATGGGGGTCGCGGTCGCCCAGTGGGCGGCCGCGATCCTCTACAACGGGCTCGGCCGCTATCAGCAGGCGATGCCGGCCGCCCAGGCCAGTACGCGGCTCCCGCAGCCGTGGATCTCGGTCTGGGCGCTGCCCGAACTCGTCGAGGCGGCGGCGCGCGTCGGTGACGAGAAGGTCGCCCGTGACGCGCTCGAACGACTGGCGGACGCGGCGGAGCCGTGCGACACCGACTGGGCGCAGGGAATCCTGGCCCGCTCCCGGGCGCTGCTGAGCGACGGAGCGCCTGCGGACCGCCTCTATCGCGGGGCGATCGAGCGGTTGGCACGCACGCTGCTGCGTCCCGAACTCGCGCGTGCTCACCTGCTGTACGGCGAGTGGCTGCGCCGGGAGCGTCAGCGGATCGAGGCGCGGGATCACCTGCGTACGGCGTACGAGATGTTCGTGTCGATCGGGATGGAGGCGTTCGCCGAACGCGCCCGCCACGAACTGCTCGCCACAGGGGAAACCGTCCGCAAGCGCACGAACGAGGCGTCGTCCAGTGACGAGCTGACGCCGCAGGAGAAGCAGATCGCGCTGCTCGTGCGGGACGGCTTCTCCAATCCGGAAGTCGGCACCCGGCTCTTCCTCAGCCCGCGGACGGTCGAGTGGCACCTGCGCAAGATCTTCACCAAGCTGTCGATCACCTCCCGCAGGCAACTGCGCGATGCTCTTCCCCGGGCTACTTCAATGCCTTCAACAGCCGCTCCGCCAGGACCGCGGCCGAATGGGGATTCTGCCCGGTGATCAGGTTGCGGTCCTCCACCATGTACGGCTCCCAGATCGCGCCGCGGCTGAACTCGACGCCGACCTTCTCCTTCAGCTCGTCCTCCAGCAGCCACTGCGTCCTGGAGGCCAGCCCGACACCCTCCTCCTCATCATTGGTGAAACCCGTGACCCGGTAGCCCTTGAAGGGCGACTCGCCGTGGATCCTGGTGGCCAGCATCGCGGCCGGGGCGTGGCACACGATCGCGAGCGGCTTGCCCGAGGCGAGCGCCGCCGTCAGCAGCCGGCCCGCGTCGGCGTCCTGCCACAGGTCCTGCATCGGACCGTGGCCGCCGGGCAGGTAGACCGCGTCGTAGTCCTCGAGGCGGGCGTCCGACAGCCTGATCGGCCGCCGCATCGTCTCCGCGGAACGGATGATGGCCTCCAGATCGAGGGCGCCCTGCACACCGCCCGCCATTTCCGGACGCAGGCTCATCATGTCGACGTTCGGCGTCACACCGTTGGGTGTCGCGACCACGACCGCGTGGCCTGCCTCTGTGATCGCCTTGTACGGGTTCGCGAACTCCTCGGCCCAGTAACCCGTCGCGTATCTCGTGCCGTCCTTCAACGTCAGGTACGTGGCTCCGGTGACCACGAAAAGTAGCTTCGCCATCGATCGCTCCTCCCGTCCGAGGCCGGCGTCCGTGCCGTCTGATTCAGGTTTGCGCACAAGGCGGCAGGTGGCACCCGTGGGACACCCTGGTCTCCTCCCTGGCCCGCGTGCGGCCGGTCGGGTCAGAGGCGGGTAGGGAGGGTGCCGAGATCGGTGACGACCCGGGCGAAGGCCCGGATGAGGTCGTTCTCCGCCTCTGTCCGCCAGACCAGGCCGAAGGTGAGAGCCCGCAGGTCGGTGATGGGCAACCAGGTGATGTCGGGACGGGAGAAGTAACGGGCGGAGTGGGCGGGCAGGACGTTGACGATCTCGCTGATGCTGACGAGGGAGAGCAGCTCGTCCATGTTCGTGACGAGCGGGCCGCGTTCGATCGGATAGCCGCGCGGGGTCTGGAAGGGGACGAAGCCGTCCTCCCAGTAGGCGGGAACGGGCCTGGCTCCGGAGTGCCGGAAGTGGGCGATGTCCTCCACGGAGACCGCCGACCGCCCGGCCAGTTCGTGGTCGGCGGCGACGGCCAGCAGGCGGGGGTCCGCGAACAGGGCCGGGCCGACCGTGAGGTCGGGCTCCTCGACGGGCAGCCAGGTGACCAGGAGGTCGGCCTCGCCACGCCGCAGGACGCCGAAGGGGTCGACGAAGGCGGCGTGGCGGAGCTGGAGTTCGCAGTACGGATGGTGGGTGCGGAAGGTCGCCCAGTAGGGACGCAGGTCGTGGGTGTTGACCGGCATCATGCCGATCCGGAGCCGTGCGGTCTTGCCCCGGGCGGCCAGCTTGGCCCGCCGCATGCTGTCCATCAGTCCCGCGTAGAGGGGCCGGAGATCGTCGCGTAGCTGCTCGCCGACCGGTGTCAGCCGGACCGTCCGGCTGGTCCGGTCGAAGAGGAGGGCGCCGATCTGGCGTTCCTGCTTCTTGATCGCCTGACTGATCCGGGCGGGAGTCACGTGGAGCCGCTCGGCGGTCCGGCCGAAGTGCAGCTCCGCGGCCAGCGTCAGGAAGATCTCGATGTCACGCAGCTCCATGACCTTCCCTCACGTCAACTCACCGGGTGACGCACGTTTTATCACCTGGCCGGCAGCGACGGCGGACACAGCTCTGCGAACCGGGCCATACCGGCACCCCGCGCGGACGGCTACGGTTTGGGCGTGAGGACGATTGACTGGGTAGACGGCGCGGTCGAGCTGGTGGATCAGACGCGGTTGCCGGACGAGTGCGTCATGGTACGGATCGAGACCGTCGCGGACCTGATCGACGCCATCCGGCGACTGGCCGTGCGCGGGGCGCCCGCGCTCGGCGTGGCCGGGGCGCTCGGCGTCGTGCTGGCGGCCGGCGACCAGAACGCCATGGCGAGGCTGCGCGCCGCCAGGCCCACCGCCGTGAACCTCGCCTGGGGCGTCGACCAGGCCGCCGCCCACCTGTCCCAAGGTCGGCAGGCCGTGCTCAAGGCAGCGCTGCGGATCCGCGACGACGACATCGCGGCCTGCGAGGCCATGGGCAAGCGGGGCGCCGACCTCCTCGAAGGCGACCGGCTGCGCATCATGACCGTGTGCAACACGGGCGGGCTGGCGGCCGTCGAACGGGGCACCGCGCTCGGCGTCGTCCAGACCCTGCACGAGCGCGGACGGCTGGCCGAGGTGCTCGCCCTGGAGACCCGCCCCCTGCTGCAGGGCGCCCGGCTCACCACCTGGGAGCTGGCCAGGATGGGCGCGCCGCACCGGCTCATCGCCGACTCCGCCGGACCGTACCTGCTGGCCAAGGGCGGCATCGACGCGGTGCTCATCGGCGCCGACCGCATCGCCGCCAACGGCGACACCGCCAACAAGATCGGCTCGTACGCGCTGGCGCTCGGGGCGGAGCGGGCCGGGGTGCCGTTCATCGTCGTCGCGCCCGAGACCACCATCGACCAAGCCACCCCGTCCGGCGAGCACATCGAGATCGAGGACAGAGGCGCCGACGAGATCGTCACCATCAGGGGCACGCGGGTGGCGCCGGAAGGCACGCGGGCGCTGAACCCGGCGTTCGACGTCACCCCGCACGATCTCATCACCGCGATCGTCACCGACAAGCGGGTGATCAGGCCGTAAGCCGGTATAGGTGCCAAAATAACCAGATCTACCCACCTTTCCGCGCACTCCGGGCTACGCTCAGTGGTCACATTTCCCCTACCCCCGGAGAGCACAAGGTGGCCATCGACCTCGTGTTACGGCGCGACTGGCAGGCCCGTGAGCGGCACGGCGACTACACACAGCTCGACTCCACCAAGGGAGTCAAGGTCCATTACACGGGCGGCCGGGTCGATCCGGGCATCGTCGGCGACCACGCGGTCTGCGTGTCGCTGGTGCGGTCGATCCAGGGCTACCACATGGACGGCAACGGCTGGATCGACATCGGCTACTCGTTCGTGGCGTGTCCGCATCGCAAGGTGTTCGAGGGGCGGGGGCTCCACCACTTACCCGCGGCCAACGGGGCCGGGCTCAACTCCGGCCACTACGCCGTGCTCGGCCTGGTCGGCAACGCCGGGCTGGTGGAGCCGCCCGACGGAGTGCTCCACGCGATCCTGGACGCGGTCGAGTACGTCCGCGAACGCGGCAACGCCGGCAAGGAGATCAAGGGACACCGGGACGGCTACTCGACCGACTGCCCGGGCGAACCCCTCTACGCGTGGGTCAAGCGCGGCGCGCCCCGGCCGGGTGGCACCACCCCGCCGCCCAACCCGCCGACGGCGCCGCCGTTCCCCGGGCGGCTGTTGAAATACCCGCCCGTGATGCGTGGCGAAGACGTGCGTACGTGGCAGCAGCAGATGAAGGTACGCGGCATGGAGATCGACGTCGACGGCGCCTACGGCAGCGGCTCCCGCGACGTATGCCTCCGTTTCCAGCGTGAACAGGGCATCGACGACGACGGCATCGTCGGGCCGACCACCTGGCGGCTGTCATGGGAGGCACCTCTGACCTGATGGTGGGGTCGGTCAGGGGCGAGCCCGGGGTTCCTGGGTTCGGCGGGCAACGCCTACTATCCGAAACATGCATCTCGCAGCGGGCTTTCCTACCACGAACCGGGACGATTGGCGGGCCCTGGCGCTCGAGGTTCTGCGTAAGTCGGGTGTCGAGGCCGGGTCGCCGGAGGAGGCGCTGGCCGGCCTCACCTACGACGGGGTGACGCTCGCTCCGCTCTACGACGCCGCCGACCTGCCCGAGCACCTGCCGCGCGCTCGCCGGGCGGCGGGCGCCGGGTGGGACGTGCGGCAGCGGCACTCCGTGGCCGACCCCGAGGCCGTGCTGGCCGACCTGGAACACGGGGTCACCTCGCTCTGGCTGGTCCTGGGTGACGGCGCGATCCCGGTCGGGCGGCTCCCCGACGTCCTGCGGGAGGTCTATCTGGACCTCGCGCCGATCGTTCTACAGGCCGGGGCCGAGACCCGGGAGGCCGCCGAGGTCCTGTTCGGGCTGGCGGCGGAGCGCGAGGTCTCGCCGATGGGCAACCTGGGCGCCTCGATCGGTACGGCGGCGGGACGGGACGCGACGGTCGAGCTGGCGGTGCGGTGCTCGGAGGGCTTCCCCGGGATGCGGGCCGTCATGCTGGACGCCACGCCCTACCACGACACGGGCGGGAGCGACGCCGACGAGCTCGGCTGCTCGATCGCGCTGGGGGTCGAGCACCTGCGGGCGCTCACCGGCGCGGGCCTGAGTGTCGGGCAGGCGTTCGGGCAGCTGGAGTTCCGCTATGCCGCCACCGCCGATCAGTTCGCCACCATCGCCAAGCTGCGGGCCGCGCGTACGCTCTGGGCTCGGGTGGCCGAGGTGTGCGGGGCGGCGGACGGCGGGCAGCGGCAGCACGCGGTGACGAGTTCCGCCATGATGACCGCCCGCGACCCCTGGGTGAACCTGCTCCGCACCACCATCGCCTGCTTCGCCGCCGGGGTGGGGGGTGCGGACGCGGTGACCGTGCAGCCGTTCGACGCGTGCCTGGGTCCGCCGGACGCCTTCGCCCGGCGGATGGCGCGCAACACGCAGGCGCTGCTGCTGGAGGAGGCCGGAGCCGGGAGGGTGGCCGACCCGGCGGGCGGCTCCTGGTACGTCGAGCGCCGCACCGCCGACCTGGCCGACCGTGCCTGGGCCTGGTTCCAGGAGATCGAGGCGGCCGGCGGGATCGGTGCGGCGTCCGGGCTGGTCGCCGAGCGGATCGCGGACACCAGGCAGCGCCGGGCCAGCGACATCGCCCACCGGCGTTTCCCGATCACCGGCGTGAGCGAGTTCCCCGACCTCGCCGAGAAGCCGGTCCGCGGACAGCCCGTCCCGAGCGCCGGCGCGGGCGGGCGGCCCTCGCGTGAACGGGTTTCCGAGGGTGAGGCGGGCCTTGAGGGGTTGCCGGAGATCCGGTACGCCCAGGAGTTCGAGGCGCTGCGGGACCTCGCTGACGCGCGGCCGGAGCGGCCCGTGGTGTTCCTGGCCACCATCGGCCCCGTCGCCGCCTACACGGCCCGTGCCGCGTTCGCCGCGAACCTGTTCCAGGCGGGCGGGCTCGCCACCGAGTCCGCCGGGCCGGGCACCGACCCCGACCAGATCGCCACCGCCTTCGCCGTCAGCGGCTCGACCGTCGCCTGCCTGTGTTCCAGCGACAAGATGTACGGCCTGCACGCCGAGGCCGTCGCCGCCGCGCTGAGACGGGCGGGCGCGAGAAAGGTCTGGCTGGCGGGGAAGGGTGACTACGAGGGCGTCGACGACCGCCTCTACGCCGGGTGCGACGCACTCGCCGTGCTCCGCACGACCTTCGACGACCTGGAGGTGACGCGATGATCCCGGACTTCTCGGCCATCCCGCTGACCGGCCCTGACCCCGACGAGCCCGCCGGGGTCAGTGAGGGCCAGGTCTGGGAGACACCCGAGGGGATCGCGGTCAAGCCCGTCTACACGGCCGACGACCTCGGCGGGCTCGACTTCCTGGGGACATATCCGGGCGCCGCGCCGTACCTGCGTGGCCCCTATCCGACCATGTACGTCAACCAGCCCTGGACGATCCGCCAGTACGCGGGCTTCTCCACGGCCGAGGACTCCAACGCCTTCTACCGCCGCAACCTCGCCGCTGGGCAGAAGGGGCTGTCGGTGGCGTTCGACCTGGCCACGCACCGGGGCTACGACTCCGATCATCCGCGGGTCGCCGGGGACGTGGGCATGGCCGGGGTGGCGATCGACTCGATCTATGACATGCGGCAGTTGTTCGACGGGATCCCGCTGGACCGGATGTCGGTGTCGATGACCATGAACGGCGCGGTGCTGCCCGTGCTGGCGCTCTACATCGTGGCGGCCGAGGAGCAGGGGGTGGCGCCCGAGCAACTGGCCGGCACCATCCAGAACGACATCCTCAAGGAGTTCATGGTCCGCAACACCTACATTTACCCCCCGGCCCCATCAATGCGCATAATTTCGGATATTTTCGCTTTTGCCAGTGAAAAGATGCCGAAGTTTAATTCCATCAGCATCTCCGGCTACCACATTCAGGAGGCCGGGGCCACCTGTGACCTTGAGCTGGCCTACACCCTGGCCGACGGGGTCGAATACCTGCGGGCGGGCGTCGCCGCCGGGATGGACGTCGACCGGTTCGCGCCCCGGCTGTCGTTCTTCTGGTGCATCGGCATGAACTTCTTCATGGAAGTCGCCAAGCTGAGAGCCGCCCGCCTCCTCTGGGCCAACCTCGTTTCCGGATTTAACGCGAAAAATCCGAAATCGCTGAGTCTCCGTACCCACTCCCAGACCTCCGGCTGGTCCCTCACCGCGCAGGACCCCTTCAACAACGTCGCCCGCACCTGCGTCGAGGCCATGGCCGCCACTCAGGGCCACACCCAGTCCCTGCACACCAACGCCCTCGACGAGGCGCTCGCGCTGCCCACGGACTTCTCCGCCCGGATCGCCCGCAACACCCAGCTCCTCCTCCAGCAGGAGTCCGGCACCACCAAGGTGATCGACCCGTGGGGCGGCTCCTACTACGTCGAACGCCTCACCCACGACCTGGCCGAACGCGCCTGGGCCCACATCCAGGAGGTCGAGGCCGCCGGCGGCATGGCCCGCGCCATCGAGGCCGGCCTGCCCAAGCTCCGCATCGAGGAGGCCGCGGCCCGCGCCCAGGCCCGCATCGACTCGGGCCGCCAGCCCGTGATCGGCGTGAACAAGTACCGCAGCGACGCCGACGAGCCGATCGAGGTGCTCAAGGTCGACAACAGCTCCGTACGGGCGCAGCAGCTCGACAAACTCCGCAGACTCCGGGCCGAACGCGACGAGGGCGCCGTGACCCACGCGCTCGACGCCCTGACCAAGGCCGCCGGCGACCCCGCCCCCGGCCTCGAACACAACCTGCTCAAGCTGGCGGTCGACGCCGCCCGCGCCAAGGCCACCGTCGGCGAGATCTCCGACGCGCTGGAGCGCGTCTTCGGGCGCCACGCCGAGCAGGTCCGTACCATCTCCGGCGTGTATCGCGACGAGGCGGGCCCGACCGCCAACATCGAGCGCGTACGGCACGCGTGCGCCGCCTTCGAGCGCGCCGAGGGCCGTCGCCCGCGCATCCTGGTGGCCAAGATGGGCCAGGACGGCCACGACCGCGGCCAGAAGGTGATCGCCACCGCGTTCGCCGACCTGGGGTTCGATGTGGACGTCGGCCCGCTGTTCCAGACGCCGGAGGAGGTGGCGCGGCAGGCCGTCGAGGCCGACGTGCACATCGTCGGCGTGTCCTCGCTGGCGGCCGGCCACCTGACCCTGGTGCCCGCGCTCCGGGAGGCCCTGGCCGGGCTGGGCGCCGACGACGTGATGATCGTGGTCGGCGGCGTCGTCCCGCCGGGCGACTTCGACGAACTGCGCGCGGCCGGCGCCTCGGCGATCTTCCCTCCCGGTACGGTGATCGCCGACGCCGCCATGGACCTGCTGGAGGAGCTCGCGTCCCGCCTGGGGCACTGAGCCGGGCTCACTCCATCCGGTCGAGGGCGCACATCTTCACGGAGATGGCGCTCTGCCGGCTGCCCCCGCTGACCACGTTGAAGGCGACCCGGTGCGTGCCCTGCGTCTTGAACGACCCCGCCGGCAGGTAGACCTTGTGGGGGGTCACGGCCGGGGTGCGGCCCAGGTTCTGGCCGTCGACGAGCCAGCGGTAGGTGAAGGCGTGGCCTTTGGGACCGTCGATGACGGCGTACACGTTGAGGTCGCTACGCCAGCAGCCGCCCAGGTCGACGCCTTCCGTGCGCAGACTCACGGACCGGACCCCGCCGCTCGCGGTCGTCGGCTCGGCGGTGGGTTTGGTGGCGGTCGCGGTGGTGCTGGGCTTGGCGCTCGGTTTGGTGGAGGGCTTGGTCGTCGGCGGGGTGGTCGTCGTGGCTCGGGTGGGCTGCTTGCGTCCGGGGGAGGGCGTGGTGGACGGCCTGCTCTTGGCTCCGGTGGACTTGGTGGGAGACGCGCCGGTGGGGGAGGGGCCTGTGGGGCTGGGCGTGGGGGTGGTGAAGGCGCCGATGATGTTCGGGAGGCGTAAGGATGGCACCACCCAGACGACGGCCGTCACCACCACTCCCGCCACGGCCACCGCCGCACCGCCCACGAGCAGCGCCCGGTTGCGCCCCCGGTGCGGCCCGCCTCCACTGGACGGCCCGGCCCCGTTCCACGGCCCGGCCGCGTTCTGGGGCCCGCCCCCGTTCCACTGCTCGCCTCCGCTGGACGGCCCGCTTTCGGCCTGCGGTCCCGCCGCGTTGGGCGCACCGGCCGCATTGGGCCAGCGGGGTTGGCCGGGTAGGCCGTATGCGGCTGGATATCCGTTTCCGGCCGGCTCGGGCCCCGCATGGCCGGTCCCGGCCGGTCCGGGGGTCGGGAATCCGCTCCCGGCACCCGGTGCGTGACCGCCTGGCAACGGGTTCGCCGTACCGCCGAGCAGTCGCAGCAGGACGTCCTGCATGGTCGGGCGGCGGGCGGGGTCCTTGGACAGGCACGCGTACACGATCGGCCGTAAGCCGTGCGGCAGGTCGCCGAGCTGGGGTTCGTTGTTGAGGATGCGGTTGATCACGGCAGGCAGCGCGTCGTTGCCGAACGGCGGCACCCCCGACGCCGCGTACACGATCACCGACGCCCACGCGAACACGTCCGCCGCAGCCCCCACAGCCGTCCCGCCCAGCTGCTCGGGCGCCATGTAGGCAGGAGTGCCGACGATGCCGCTGGTGACCGTGAGCGCCGCGCCGGAGGCACGGGCGATGCCGAAGTCGATGACCCGGGGGCCGCCGGGGCCGAGCAGGACGTTCGCCGGTTTGAAGTCGCGGTGCACGACGCCCGCACGGTGGATGGCGGCCAGCGCCGTGGCCGTGGCGACCGCGAGGCGTTGCAGGCCCGCGCCGGTGTGCCGGCCGGCCTCCTGGAGCGAGGGGCCCTCGACGTACTCGGTCACGATGTACGGCCGGCCGCTCAGCGAAGCGTCGAGCACCTGCGCGATGCAGAACGGCTCCACCCGCCGCGCCGCCGCGATCTCCTTGGCCAGCCGGTCGTCGTGGGCCGAACCCGTCCGCAACACCTTGACGGCCACCTGCGTGCCGTCCGGGGCGTACCCCAGGTAAACCACGCCCTGACCGCCCGCGCCCAACCGCCTGGCCAGCCGGTACGGGCCGATCTCGGTGGGATCGTCCTGCGTCATCAGTCTTCGATGGAGCAGACGGTGAACGAGGTGGACCTGCTCTTGGCGACCGGCGACGTCAGCTTGAACGTGACCGTGTGCGTGCCGGCCGACACCATGTAGCCCAGCGAGCCCTCCCAGCCGGTGTACTCGCCATGGCCGATCAGGCCCCCGCGGCGCATGACGGTCTTGCTGTCGATGACCCAGGCGAAGTTGTACTTCAGAGTGCCGTACTCGCCCGCCGGCGTCTTGTCCGTCTCCACCTGGGTTTCGAAGTTGACCGGCGGCATGAGGCAGCCGTTCGTGGGATGGGCGCCGTGGACGGTGATGGCGAGGATCGAGAGGTTGGCCCTCGTGGTGGTGGGCTTCTTCGTGGTGCGGGTGGGCGTGGGTGTCGTGCGTTCGGGGGAGGGCGTGGGGCTCGTCGTGGGTGTCCGGGTGGGGGTCGCGCTGGGTTTCGGCGTGGGCTTGTGGGTGGTCTTGCGCGGGCGCGGCCGGTGGCTCTTCGACGGGGTGCCGTCCGAGGTGGGGACGTCTGCCTCGGTCACGGAGGTGCTGGAGGAGGGGGCGGCGGCCGGCGGCTGGGTCCCCGTGCCCGGCGGGAAAGCGAGCGTCACGGCGGTGGCGATGGACGCCATGATCGCCACACTGCCCCCACCGGCGAGTAAGGGGATGAGCACCCGCCCACGTCCCGCCGCCTGCCCCTGCTCCGCACCATGCCCGTGCCCGGCCGCCCGCCTGCCCGGCTGCGTGCCCGGCCCGGCCCCAACCGGAACCGGCCCCCAAGGCTGCGCGCCGTGCCGGGACCCGCCCGGAGCGCCGGGTTCGGACCCGCCCGACGCGCCATGTCCATGCCCGCCTGGCGAACCGGGCCCGATCGGCCCGCTGGGCTGGGTGCCATGGCCGGGGCCCAGCGGCCCATGGGCGGCGGATCCCAGGAAGCCCGGTCCGGTGCCCGGCGGTTCATGCGCTGCGGGCGCCGGGAAGCCGGGTCCGGTGCCTGTAGTACCGGATGGCTGGCCGCCCAGGAGGCCGAGCAGGACGTCCTGCATGGTCGGGCGGCGGGTCGGGTCCTTGGACAGGCACGCGTACACGATCGGCCGTAAGCCGTGCGGCAGGTCGCCGAGTTGGGGTTCGTTGTTGAGGATGCGGCTGATGACGGCGGGCAGCGCGTCCTGCCCGAACGGCGGCTCCCCGCCGGCCGCGTACACGATCACCGACGCCCACGCGAACACGTCCACCGCCGGCCCGACGGCCGCCCCGGCAAGCTGCTCGGGCGCCATGTAGGCGGGCGTGCCGACGATGCTGCTGGTGACCGTCAGCGCGGAGTCCGTGGCGCGGGCGATGCCGAAGTCGATGACGCGCGGCCCGTCCCGCCCGAGCAGCACGTTCGCCGGTTTGAAGTCGCGGTGCACGATCCCGGCCGCATGGATGGCGGCCAGCGCCGTGGCGGTCGCCACGGCCAGCCGTTGCAGGTCGCCGCCGGTGTGCCGGCCCGCCTGCTGGAGCGACGGCCCGTCCACGTACTCGGTCACGATGTACGGCCGGGCGCCCAGCGAAGCGTCGAGCACCTGCGCGATGCAGAACGGCTCCACCCGCCGCGCGGCCGCGACCTCCTTGGCGAAGCGGTCGTCCCCGGCCAGCCCGTCCTGCAGCACCTTGACCGCGACCGGCCCGCCACCCGGCGCCTCGGCCAGGTACACCACGCCCTGACCGCCTTCACCCAGCCGCCCGACCAGCCGGTACGGGCCGACGGCGCCGGGATCCTCCGGCAGGAGCGGTTCGACGTTCGGCATCAGGGCGTCTCACGCGGGCACAACGTGACGGAGACGCTCCGCTGCCTGGCCACGGGAGAGGTGATCCGCAGAGCCGCGGAATGGGTGCCGCCGGTGCCCTTGAGGGTGCGGGGCGAGGTCAGGTACAGCTCGCCGTCCTTCGGGATGACGGCCGTCGACCGCGACACCGGCTTGCCGTCGATGATCCAGGTGAAGCCGAAGTTCACCGCCTTACCCTGGCGCTGGACCAGGCCGGTCAGCGTCACCTGGCCGCCGGTGTAGCACCCGTTGCCGAGCGCGCCGCCGACGCGGACGTACCGGACCTTGAGCTGCCCGGACGTGGTCGCGGGGCTTGCGGTGGCGGTGCCGTTCTGGCTCGCCGGGTCCATGGTCGGCTGGGAGGTGTCCGTCTTCTTCGGGCGTGGCGTACGTGTCGGCGAGGCGGACGGGCTCGGTGTGCTGGTGGAGGTGCCCGACTGGTTCTTGTTCTTCGGCTGCGGGGTCGACGGGGTCAGCCACACGATCGCCCCGGCCAGCGCCAGCACCGAGATGCCGGAGGCGCCCGCGATGACGGCGGTCTTCCCTCGCCGCCGCGCCCGCCCGGCTCCCGGCCCGCCGTCGCGCCCGGCCGCCTGCCCTTGTGCGGTGGTCTGGTCCTGCTCGGCGCCATGCCCCGCTTGGCCGGGAGCGGCGCCGTACCCGACTTGGCCAGGCTCGGCGCCGTACCCGGCATAGCTCGCCTCAGCGCCGTGCGCGGCTTGGCCCGGCGGCGGTGTCGCCGGGCGGGACTGGCCGCCGAGCAGGTGCAGCAGCACGTCCTGCATGGACGGGCGGCGCGCCGGATCCTTGGTCAGGCAGCTCAGCACCACCGAACGCAGCGGCTCCGGCAGCTCTCCCACCTGCGGCTCGCTGTGCACGATGCGGTTGATCACCGCGGGCAGCGAGTCGTCGCCGAACGGCGGCACCCCCGACGCCGCGTACACGATCACCGACGCCCACGCGAACACATCCGCCTGAGCCCCCACCACCTGGCCGGCCAGCTGCTCGGGCGCCATGTAGGCGGGCGTGCCGACGATGCTGCTCGTCGAGGTCACCCCGGAGACGAGCGCGCGGGCGATGCCGAAGTCGATGACGCGAGGGCCGTCCCGTCCGAGCAGCACGTTCGACGGCGTGAAGTCCCGGTGGACGACGCCCGCCTGATGGATGGCGGCCAGCGCGGTGGCCGTCGCGACCGCGAGCCGCTGCAGGTCCGCCCCGCTGTGCCGGCCCGCGTCCTGGAGCGACGGCCCGTCCACGTACTCGGTCACGATGTACGGCCGGCCCGACGTCGAGGCGTCGAGCACCTGCGCGATGCAGAACGGCTCCACCCGCCGCGCGGCGGCGACCTCCTTGGCGAAGCGGTCGTCGCCCGCGATGTCCTCGCGGAGCACCTTGATCGCGACCGGCGCCCCGTTGCGCGCCTGACCGAGGTAGACCACACCCTGACCGCCCGCGCCCAGCCGCCCGACGAGCCGGTAGCGCCCCACCACTGCCGGGTCGCCCGCACGCAAGGGTTCGACATTGGGCATAAGGGGAGTGACTCCTGTGACAGGCGAGAATAGACGTCCAGCACCCTAGCGCCAAAAGTCAGGATTTGTGGAAGTTACGCTTACCGAGCGTAGAAAAGGAGGGACGAGTGCGTTCGCTGGAGGACTATGCCCGCGGCGTGCGAGAAGGGTCGCGTACGTGGATCGCCCGCGCGATCACGCTCGTCGAGTCGACCAGGGCGGACCACATCGCGCTCGCCCAGCGGCTGCTGGTCGAGCTCACCCCGCTGTCCGGCCATGCCACCCGGGTGGGCGTGTCCGGGGTGCCGGGCGTCGGCAAGTCCACCTTCATCGACGCCCTCGGCACCATGCTGACCGGCCAGGGCCACAAGGTCGCCGTACTGGCCGTGGACCCCTCCTCCACCCGGACCGGCGGGAGCATCCTGGGCGACAAGACGCGCATGGCCCGCCTCTCGGTGGACCCCGGCGCGTTCATCAGGCCTTCGCCCACGTCGGGCACTCTGGGCGGGGTCACCAAGGCGACCAGGGAGGCCATGGTCGTGGTGGAGGCGGGCGGGTTCGACGTCGTGCTCGTCGAGACCGTGGGCGTCGGCCAGTCGGAGACGGCGGTGGCCGACATGGTCGACACGTTCCTGCTGCTCAGCCTGGCGCGTACCGGGGACCAGCTGCAGGGCATCAAGAAGGGCGTGCTGGAGCTGGCCGACGTCATCGCGGTCAACAAGGCGGACGGCGAGCACGAGCTGGCGGCGCGTAAGGCGGCGCGGGAGCTCGCGGGGGCGCTGCGCATGCTGCGTTCCGACTCCGCGCCGCCGCCGGTCCTGACGTGCAGCGGCCTCACGGGCGCGGGGCTCGACGAGCTGTGGCGGAAGGTACTCGCCCACCAGAAGTCGCTGGACCTGGCCGCCAAGCGCCGCGGCCAGCAGGTGCAGTGGACGTGGACACTGGTCCGCGACCGGCTGCTCACCGAGCTCCGGGACGCGCCGGAGGTGGCGGCGATCGCGGACGAGGTCGAACGGGACGTCCTCGCGGGCACCCTCACCCCTTCGCTCGCCGCCGATCGCCTGCTGAAGGCTTTCCAGCGCCCCTGACCGACGACCGGCTGAGGTGAGTGATCCTCGGGTTGAGATTCCTCCTCCGCTGAGTGGAATATCCCATCCGCTCCTACGCGCCGTAACCGATCAGTGACGTGATCCATGCCACCATGGCGCACATCGAACGCGGGGAGGGGCCCATGGAATCGGAGCTGCCGCAGGCGGTCACAGGAGCACTGGAGGAGTACGAGCGGCTGCTCGGCGAGCACGGCATCACGTGGGGCGAGCCGGAGATTCCCTACGTCAAGCTCTTCGCCAGGCGCAGGATCCTGGCTCCCGCGCAGATGGACCTGTTCTGGCGGCTGGCCTTCCGCCGCCTCGCCGAGCGTCACCCCGGCGAGGCCCTGGACCAGCTCGCCACCCGTCTGGCGGAGCCGGACTTCGACGAGCTCCTGCGTGACACGCTCGACGGCGAACTGCCCGCCCACCTGGCCGCCCTGCGCCTGACGGCCATGGGCGCCGTCCTGGACTGCGAACCGATGACGGTGGTGGACCACGCCAGGACACGGATCGCGTTGCTGGTCGACTCGCGCCGCGACGCCGCCGGCACCGTCGTCGTGGACGGCGCGGAACGGGTCGTCGCGCCGCGCGGCGCCTGGCTGGTCGAGATCGACCGCGACAGCACGGTCACTGTGGACGGAGCGCCCGTGCCGATCGACGGGCTGGTCAGGACGGCCCCGGCCGCCACGGTACGGCTGAGCGCCGGATTCCCCTGCCGGTGGAGCGTCACCGGCGCCGACGGCCAGGGCTGGTTCCCCGAGGCGGTCCCGCACCGCCACGACTTCCACGGCCGCCCGTACTTCCACGGCGACGACCTCGTCCTGCGCGTCCCGGCCGAGCCGCTGACCATCACGGTGACGAGGGGCATGGAGTACGGCGAGGCCACCACGGAGCTCACCCCGGAACCGGGCGAGGAGCGCCTGGTACGGCTGGTCCCGCAACGGATCTACGACGCCGCGGCCCTCGGCTGGTACGGCGGCGACCTGCACGTACACCTCAACTGGGCCGGCGACGTGGTAGGCGGCCCGTCCGACGCGGCGGCGGCGCAGCACGGCGAGGACCTGCACGTGCTCAACCTGCTGGCCGGCAACGTGTCGGGCACCCGCGTCTACGACCGGGCGGCGCTCGACCACTGGGGCGGCGAAGATCTGCCCTGGTCCGACGCGACCCACGTGGCCAGGATGGGCGCCGAGTACCGCAACGACCTGCTCGGCCACGTCTACGCCTTCGCGCCGCGGGCGGCGCCGGAGCGCTTCCACACCGGGTTCGACGGCGACGCCGACTGGCCGCCCAACGCCGAGGGGCTGCGGGAGCTGCGCGGCCTGGGGGCGCTGGTCGGCTACAGCCATCCGTTCCACCAGCCGATCGGCGACGGCGACTCGCCCAAGTCCATCGTGTGGCCCGCGCCCCGCAACTGCGCGGCCAGGGAGCTGGTCGCCGACGCCGCACTCGGGCTCGTCGACAGCCTCGACGTGCTGACCCACTCCTCGATCACGGGGACCGCGGCGGTGTACCGGCGGCTGATCGGGGCGGGCAACCGGCTGGCCGTCACCGCGGGCACCGACTCGATGATCTCCTTCACCCGGGCCGGCAACCAGTCGAACCCGCCGGGCTGGGCCCGCGTCTACGCGCAGGTGGAGGGGACGCTGACCGCCGCGTCGTTCGCCGGCGCGGTGCGGGCCGGCCGTACGTTCGCCACCACCGGACCCTGGCTGGAGCTGTCGGTCGACGGGTACGGGCCGGGTGACACGATCGACGCCCGCCCCGGCGACCGGCTGACGGTCACCGCCACCGCCATCGGCCCGGAGGTCACGGCGGTCCGCGTCCGCACGGCCGAAGGCGTCCACGCCGGAGCCGAACGCCTCCCGTCGGGCGAGCGGTGGGGCGGCGAGGTACGCGGCCTGGAGCCCGCGACCAGCCCCGGCGACTGGGCCGAGGCAGGCGGCCGCCCGCCGACACTCCACCGGCGCGGCGAGGAGGAGGTGCTGAGCGTGACGGTCGAGCTGGAGGCAGGCGATCCCACGTACGTGATCGCCGAGGCCCTGTGCGACCCGCACCCGCGCACGCTCAACCACACCGGCTACGCCCTGACCAGCCCCGTGCACGTGGACGTCGACGGCGAGCGGGTCGCCAGGCCGGCCGACGTCCGGTGGTGCCTGGACTGGCTCGACCTGCTCGAAGGGCTCATCAGGCAGCACGCCAGGCTGACCGGCCGCGACCAGCTCGCCGACCACCTGGCCGTGCTGCGACAGGCCAGGGCGGTCTACCGGTCGCGCGTACGCTGAGGCCGATGGACATCGAGACCCTGCTCCGCGGCCACCCCGACTGGCTCGGCCACCTCGAGTCCGGGGGCGGCATCGCGATCGCCTTCCCCGAAGACCTCGCGGACGAGCTGGTCAGGCTCGCCGTGCCGCACGAGGACATCGGCGCCGTCCTGGCCACGCTGCCGGAGCCGGGCGGCCCGCTGTGGTGGCTGGCGGAGCGGTGCGTCCGCTCGCTGGTGTCGGCGATGGGCAGCCTCGACGTGTCGCCCCCGCCCTTTCCCGAGGTGCCCGAGCTGGGCCCGTACTTCTTCGTGCATGTGTTCGTCGCCGCCCTGCCGTACACGAGGGAGTATCACCGCGAACGCGGCGTCCCCGCGGAGGTCTCCCGGGCCACCCTCGCCGACCTGGGCCGGAACCTGGCCGTGCACCGCAAGCGGCACGGCACCGGCGGCCTGAACGTGCCCAAGTGGTTCATGCGGCACGCCCGCGGCCTCCTGTACGAGCTGGGCCGGCTGCAGTTCGAACGCACCAGGATGGGTGGCAGGACCAGTGAGGGCGTCCGGGTGGCCGGGCCGGGGGACCTGGCGCTGGGCGTGCACATTCCCGACTTCAAGGGCTCCATCACGCCCGCGGCCTGCGACGCGTCGTTCGAGCAGGCCAGGGAGTTCTTCCCGCGCTGCTTCCCGGAGGAGCGGTTCCCGGTCGCGACGTGCCACTCGTGGCTGCTCGACGAGCAGCTCGCCGGATACCTGCCCGCGGACTCCAACATCGTCGCCTTCCAGCGCCGCTTCCACCTGCTGCACCGCACCGACTCCCGTGACGTGCTCGACTTCGTCTTCGGGTCCGAGGCCGCCGCCACCGAACTGCCCCGCCGCACGCGGCTGGAGCGGGCCATCGCCGACCACCTCGCCACGGGCGGCAACTGGTACGTCCGGGCGGGCTGGCTCCCGCTCTGACCAGAGCGATGCGCGCATTCTGGCCGCATGTGTTAAATTTTGGCCATGCGGTCAGAAATTGAGTCGGGCGGCCAGAAGGCGCGCTCGTTCATCGAGGAGGCGCGGCGGGCCCAGATCGTCGCGTCCGCGATCGAGGTGATCGCCGAGTCGGGGTTCGCCGCGGCGTCGCTGGCCCAGATCGCCAAGCACGCCGGCATCAGCAAGGGCGTCATCTCCTATCACTTCGCCGGCAAGGACGAGCTGATGGAGGAGGTGGTCAACCAGGTCTACACCGGGATCGGTGAGCACGTGCTGGCCGAGATGAAGGGTGAGGAATCGGCCACGGGCCTGCTCAGGACGTACATCCTGTCGATCGCCGAGCACATGAGGGCGCATCGGACGCAGCTCAGGGCGCTCGGCCAGATCTTCTACAACCTGCGCACCGCCGACGGCCAGCCGCGTTACGGCATCAAGGCCAACGAGGAGACCTACGCGGCGCTGGAGCGGATCTACCTCGCCGGGCAGGGCAGCGGGGAGTTCCGGCAGTTCGACGTGCGGGTGATGGCCGTCACGATGTCGTCGGCCATCGACAGCATGTTCGGCTACTGGGTGACCTACCCCGACCACGACCTGGACGCGCACGCCAGAGAGCTGGCCGACCTATTCGAGAGGGCTGTTCATTGAAGACCGAGCTGAGGACGACCACCCGGCTCTTCGCCATCGACAACCTGCGCATCGTGCTGACCGCTCTGGTGGTCATCCATCATGTCGCGGTCACGTACGGAAATATCCCGCTCTGGTACTACACCGAGCCCGCCAAGGACCCGTCGGGGGTCATGCTGGACATCCTCGTGGTGTTCAACCAGGCGTTCTTCATGGGCTTCTTCTTCCTGATCTCCGGCTTCTTCACACCCGGCTCCTACGACCGCAAGGGCGGGCGGGCGTTCCTGCGGGACCGCCTGGTCCGGCTGGGCATTCCGCTGCTGGTGTTCCTGCTGCTGCTGCGGCCGTTGGTGACGTTCGGCTCCTACAAGTCCGAATACGCCTCGGTGCCGTACTGGCAGTACTACCTCGGGTCGTGGGACCCGGGACCGATGTGGTTCGTCGAGGTGCTGATCGTGTTCGCCGCGCTCTACGCGCTGTGGCGGCGCTTCCGCGCACCGGCGGAGGCAGAGGTCGGAGCGCGGGCCTCGGGGCTGCGGCTGCGCTGGATCGTGCTGTTCACCGTCGGCCTGGCGGTGGCGACCACCCTGTGGCGGATCCCGGTGCCCGTCGGCTCCTACGTGCCGGTGCTCGGGCTGCCCACGCCGTACTACCTGCCGCAGTACGCGGCCATGTTCGTGGTCGGCCTCATCGCCTTCAGGCGCGGCTGGTTCCTGGCCCTGCCCGCCAAGGCCGGAGTGCTCGGGCTGGTCAGCGCGGGCCTGGTGACCGTCGTACTGCTGCCGCTCGGGCAGCTCACCACGGGTCTGCTGTCGACCGCCGTGACCGCCACCTGGGAGTCGGCCTTCGCCGTCAGCCTGATCATCGGGCTCACCGTGATCTTCAGGGAGCGGTTCAACCACCAGGGGCCGCGCGGCAAGTGGCTGTCGGCCCAGGCGTTCACCGTGTACATCATCCACCCGCTGGTCCTGGTGCCGATCGCCTACGCGCTGGCCGGGCTGCAGGCGATCGCGGTCGTCAAGTTCGCCGTGGCGGCGGTCATCGCGGTGCCGGTCTGCTGGGGGCTGGCCTACCTGGTGCGGTCGCTGCCGGGCGCCAAACGGGTGCTGTGACAGGTCTACGCGGGGCCGTCGTAGAACGAGTCGAGCGTGTCGCCATAGCGTTCCTCGACGGCCTTGCGCTTGACCTTCAGGCTCGGCGTGAGCTCGCCCGTCTCCACCGTGAAGTCCACGGCCAGGATGGCGAACTTCTTGACCGTCGCGTAGCTGGCCTGGTCGGCGTTGACCTGCTTGACCGCGCTCTCGACCTCGGCGCGCATGCGCGGATGCTCGCGCAGCTGCTCCGGGTCGGTGGGCAGCCCTTCGGCCTGGGCCCACGGCTTGACGACCTCCATGTCGAGCGTCACCAGCGCCGTGACGTAGTTGCGCCGGTCGCCGTGGATGAAGACGTGCGACAGGTACGGGCAGGCGGCCTTGATCCGGCCCTCCAGGTAGGTGGGGGCCACGTACTTGCCGCCTGAGGTCTTGATCAGCTCCTTCTTGCGGTCGGTGATCATCAGCCGCCCGGCCTCGTCGAGCTCGCCGATGTCGCCGGTGTGCAGCCAGCCGTCGGACAGCGTGGCGGCCGTCTCCTCCGGCAGGCCGTGGTAGCCACGCATGACACCGCGCCCGCCGATCAGGATCTCCCCGTCGTCGGCGATCCGCACCCGGGTGCCGGGCAGCGGCGGCCCGACCGTGCCGAACCGCACCGAGTCCGGCCGGTTCAGGAAGCTGCCCGCCGACGACTCGGTGAGTCCGTAACCTTCGAGGATCGTCAGGCCCGCCCCGTCGAAGAACTCGCCGATGTCCTGGTTGAGTGGCGCCGAGCCGGAGATGAAGTAGCGGATCCGGCCGCCGAACCTCGCCCGCAGCTTGGCGAACACCAGCCGGTCCGCCAGCCCGTACTCCAGCCGGGTGGTGAGCGGGATCGCCGCCCCCCGCTGGCGGGCCTTGCTGACCCGGATGCCCGTCTCCCGGGCCCAGGCGAAGATGCGCGCCTTGACGCCGCCCTCGCGCTGCACGGTGGACACCACGGTGTTGTGGATCTTCTCGAAGATGCGCGGCGCGGCGGCCATGATGGTCGGCCTGAGCGTGCCGAGGTTCTCGGCGATGCGGTCGAGCCGGCCGTCGATCGCGGTGGCCACGCCGAGGTCGATCATCACGACCTGCAGCAGCTTGCCGAACGAGTGGGACAGCGGCAGCCAGAGGAAGTGCAGGTCGGCCTCGGAGATCAGGTCGATCTTGCGGACCGCGTCGGCGGCGTACAGCCAGTTGTCGTGGGTCAGCTCCACGCCCTTGGGGCGGCCGGTCGTACCGGAGGTGTAGATGAGCGTCGCCAGATCGTGCTCGCCGATGGCGTCGACCATCGCGTCATAGTCGCTCTGTGTGTCCTGGGTGGTCAGTGAGTCCAGCGTGACCACCCAGCCGTCGTCGGCGGGCTCGCCGTCGATGACGACCACGTGGGTGACGTCGGGCAGCTCCTTCTGTACGGACCTGAGCTTGGCCACCTGGTCGTCGTTCTCGGCGACGACGATCGTGCTGCCGGAGTCGGTGATGACGAAGGCCGACTCGGCGGCGGTGTTGGACGGGTAGATCGTGGTGGTCGCGGCTCCCGTGGACAGCACCGCGAGGTCGGTGAGCACCCATTCGAGCCGGGTGGAGCAGAGGATCGACACGCGGGTGCCCGGACCGGCGCCCAGGGCGGCCAGGCCGAGCGCGAGCCCGCGTACGCGTTCGCCGACGTCCCGCCAGGTCAGCGAGGTCCAGCCAGCCTCCGACGGCACCCGATAGGCCTCCGCGTCGGGAGTGGCCGCGACCCGGTCGCGTAGCAGGGCGGGGATGCTGGACATGCCTGACCTCCTGGTGGGGGTGATGCTGCCGACTCTAGATCCCGCGCCCCACGCCAGTCGATGCCCTTCAGCCCCGCCGTACGTCCCCACGCGGCCGGGTGATGGCGACCATGTGCGCGGTCCGCACCTCCCACGCTCCGCAGGCGCAGCGCAGGTAGGACACGACACCCTCGGAAGTGGAGTGGGAGGAGACGACGGCGAGAGCCAGCGGATCGTGAACATGGCTGGAAGGCATGACTCCAGCCTGATGTAATGGTCTTATGCATTTCAATGCTTACGGAGGCAACGGCGCCGCCCTGGCGGCCGCTCTGGTCAACGGCACCGACTTCCGGCCGGAGGCGATCGAGCCGATGCTCACGGAGCACGGCATGCTCCGCCCGCAGGTCACGGCCGGTCAGGCGCGCGAGCTGGCGGAGTGGCGGCACCGGCTGGCCCCCCTCTTCGGCGAGCGGGACCAGGACACCCAGATCAAGCTGATCAACGACCTGCTCGACATCACCGCCTCCAAGCCGTACGTGAGCGCGCACGACGGCCGCGAGCCGCACCTGCACTTCTTCTCCGTCGACGCCGACATCGTCAGCAGGACGAAGGACACCACCGCGGGCGGGCTGGCCATGGCCATCTCGTTCTCCGACGGGCGCCGGCTCGGCCGGTGCGACAGGGCCGGGTGCGACACGGTCTACGTCGACACCTCGCGCAACGGGCGCCGCCGGTTCTGCTCGCTGGCCTGCTCCAACAGGGTGAACGTGGCGGCCCATCGGGCCAGGGGTCTTGCCGGGTAGGTTCGGGGAGGGTACTCTCCTCTGCGACGTATCGCCGAGCCCTGGGGGCAGTTGACGTGAGGATCTGAGGTCGCGGGCACCGCACCTGGCCGATTCCTTCGGCGTACGATCCTTTGGCGTATTCAGCGGTGTTTTCCCGCCAAGTCACGAAATTTCGATCTTTGTGACGGGAGCCACCTCATGTCTTTTTCCATTGTCGTCGACGGCGTGTCCTTCGCCTGGGCCGACGGCACCCCTGTGCTCGACGGCCTCGACGCCGCCTTCCCGGCCGGGCGTACCGGCCTGATCGGGGCCAACGGCTCCGGCAAGTCCACCCTGCTCAGGATCATCGCCGGCGAGCTGGTCCCGCGTACCGGGTCGGTCTCCGTCGTGGGGGAGGTGGGCCACCTGCCGCAGAACCTCTCCCTGAAGGCCACCCGTACCGTGTCCGACCTGCTCGGCATCAGCGCGGCCCGGTCGGCGCTGCACGCCATCGAGGCCGGTGACGTCGCCGAGGAGCACTTCGCGGCCGTCGGCGACGACTGGGACGTGGAGGAACGCGCCCGGGCCGAACTGGACCGGCTCGGCCTCGACCACGTCGGGCTCGACCGTACCGTCGCCACGCTGTCGGGCGGCGAGACCGTCATGGTCGCGCTGGCCGCCCAGTTCCTCAAGCGGCCCGACGTCCTGCTGCTCGACGAGCCCACCAACAACCTCGACCTCGACGCGCGGCGGCGGCTCTACGCCGCGGTCGCCGCCTGGCCCGGCGTGATGCTGATCGTCAGCCACGACAGGGCGCTGCTCGAACTCGTCGACCAGATCGCCGACCTGCGCGAGGGTACGGTCCGCCGCTACGGCGGCAACCTGAGCGACTACGAGGAGATGCTCGCCGCCGAACAGGAGGCCGCCGAACGCGGCGTCCGGGTCGCCGAGGCCGACGTCAAGCGGCAGCGACGCGACCTCGTCGAGGCCCGCACCAAGCTCGACCGCCGCCAGCGGTACGGCAAGAAGATGTACGCGAACAAGCGCGAACCGAAGATCATCATGCAGGCGCGCAAACGTCAGGCCCAGGTGTCGGCCGGCAAGCACCGCAACATGCACATCGAGAAACTGGAGGAGGCCCGTGACCGGCTGACCGAGGCCGAGCAGGCCGTCCGCGACGACGCGGAGATCCGCATCGAACTGCCGGGCACCGCGGTGCCCGCCGGGCGCGTGGTCCTGGAACTCCCGCTGCGTGACACCTTCCGGACCAGCACCGATCCGGCAGGCGCTGGTCCGGAAGGTGCCGGCGGCGGGCCGGGCCGGGCGCTGGAGGAGTTGGTCGTCCGTGGCCCCGAGCGGATCGCGCTGCTCGGCCCGAACGGGTCCGGCAAGACCACCCTGCTGCGCCGGATCGCCGAGCACGGTGCGAACGTCCCGGTCCGCTACCTGGCACAGCGGCTCGACCTGCTCGACGACTCACTCAGCGTGCTCGACAACGTCCGCGCCTTGGCGCCGGCCGCCCCGGTGCCCGAGGTGCGCGGTCGTCTGGCGCGGTTCCTGTTCAGGGGCGACCGGGTTTCGCGGCCGGCGGGCACGCTGTCGGGTGGGGAGCGGTTCCGCGCGACCCTGGCGGCGCTGCTGTCGGCGGAGCCCCCGCCGCAGTTGCTCCTGCTCGACGAGCCGACCAACAACCTCGACCTGCCCAGCGTCCGCCAGCTCGCTCAGGCACTCGCCGCCTACCGGGGCGCGCTGATCGTGGCCAGCCATGATCTGCCATTCCTGGAAATGCTTGGTTTGACCAGGTGGCTGCGCCAGGACCGCGACGAGGGACTGACTGAATCGTGATTGACGGGCGGGGATCAATCCGGCGATAGTGTGGCAGGTGGCTGCCCCTCGCTTGATCTCTTCCGCGCTCGCGCTCGCGACCCTCACGCTGGCCGCGTGCTCCGCCACGCCGCAGCGGCCGAGTGGCGGCGAGGCCAGCGTGAGCGGTGTCGGCGGCGGCACCGGCTCGATCACCGCGAACTCCGGCCCCGCCACCCCCCAGAGCACCGGCCCCACCGCGCTGACCGCCGAGGCGTACAAGAGCGAGCTGGGCACCAAGCACAAGGCCATGCTCGACGCGATCAACGCCATGGCCGGCGCACGCACCTACAAGACGCTCGACCAGCGTGTGCAGCGCGCCCAAGAGCAGCTGCTGGGGGCCGCCAACGAGCTGGCCGCCATGACGCCGCCCCAGGAGGTGCGCGCCCAGCACGACGCGTACGTGAGCAGCCTGCGCGAGTTCGCCACCCAGCTCGGCACCACCGCGGGCAAGGTCGGCAGCCGCAACCTGTGCACCTCGTCGGCCGTGCTGACCGACCTGGGCAGCCGGCTCAACGCCCTCGACAAGGCGGGCGAGGCGCTCCAGGGCGCCGGCGGCTATCCGGCCGACGTCGTCACCGTCAAGGCCAAGGGCAAGCAGACGAGGCGGCTCGGCAACGGCCACTACCTGCGCAAGGGCAGCATGACGGGCCGCAGTTCGCTGCAGATCGACAATGGCGGCACCCGCGACGCCGTCGTCTCCGTCATGAAGGGCAAGTCCAGGGCGTTCAGCGTGTACGTGCGCAAGAAGTCGAAGTTCAAGGTCAGGGGCGTACGCGACGGGACGTACAAGATCTTCTTCACGCACGGCGTGGACTGGGACGGCAAGAGCAAGTCGTTCACCCGTGAGTGCAGTTTCGAGCGGTTCCAGAAGTCGGTGAAGTTCAAGACCACGTTCACCTCGACGCAGATCCTCTGGCACGACTGGCGGGTCACGCTGCACGCCATCTCCGGCGGCAACGCCCGCACCTCCGACGTGGATCCGGAGCAGTTCCCCAGCTGAACAGGCCGGGGCCGCGCACCTGGAGTGCGCGGCCCGCCGTTTAAGGCGCTCGAACCGGATCAGGTCGAGAACAGCATGCCCACCCAGCTGCGCTGGCCGCGGTGGTGGCCGTAGTGGCCTCCGTGAGGAGCGCCGTGGGGTGCGCCCCACGCCGGGCCGGGCGCGGGCGGGGGAGCGGCGTGGTACTGCGACTCCATCCGGGTCAGCGTCTCGAGCTCGCCGTAGTCGAGGAAGATCCCACGGCAGTTGTCGCACTGCTCGATGTGGACGCCATTACGCTCATATGTCCGCATATTGCCGCGGCACTTCGGGCACTGCATGTCGCGCTCTCCTCGGCTTTGGAGTTTAGGGAAGAACCTACCGCGCGTGACCCCGTCACGCTCGGACGATTCTGTTGCACGACTCGACCAACGAATGCTCCACCTCGTCCAGTTCCCGACCCTCCCGCTCGGCGTTGAGCACCGCTACGGCGGCCAGTTGGACGGTCAGCGCCCGCGCCGGAAGGTCCAGCCACTGCCACGGGTCGTCGCCCCGGCCGAGCGCGGGCCCGCCGGAGGCGAGATAGGCGCCGAGGAACCGGTCCCAGATGACCGGGTCGAGCAGCCCCGCGGCGTACCAGGCGGCCGGTCTGGCCAGGTCCCAAGCGGGGTCGCCGACGCCGAGGTCATCGACGTCGATGAGTAACCAGCGGTCGCGGCAGACGAGCTGACCCAGGTGCCAGTCGCCGTGGGTGAGCAGCCCCGGCCCCGGCTCGGGCTCGGGTAGCTCACTGAACGCTCGCCGTATGAGCTGCTCGACGGGACCGTCGCCGGGCATCCGCCGCACCGCCCGGGCGGCCCGCGCCGGCCCTCCCGCCGCGGGCAACGCCGGTAAGAACGTCAGGGGTACGGCGTGCAGCCGGGCGAGCAGCCTGGCGCCCTCTTCCCAGGGCGCGGCGTCGGGGTCGTCCTGGGATACCGGGCGGCCCGCGGGCCACACTGTGACGGCGCGGCCCGCCACCGTCAGCACCTCGGGGTCCAGCGGCGCCAGCATCAGGCCGCTCAACGCCGCCGACGCGGCCGCGCGCAGCCTCGGTCGCAGCGACTCCACCTGGTCGCGCACAGAGTGCGCCTTCACCACCACCTCGCCCCGGCGCAGGACCACCACGTCCGTACGCGTCGGGTGACGCACGAGGTCGCCCCTGCCGCCATAAGCGCCGGCGATCCCCGCCAGCTCTTCCTCCAGAGCCACTGGTACAGACTAGATGGCATGAGGATAGGTTTCGCCGTGCCGCAGTCCGGGCCGTGGGCCACGCCGGGCAACATGCGCCGTGTCGCCGCCCGCGCCGAGGAACTGGGATACCACGAGCTCTGGACCTTCCAGCGGGTGCTCTATCCGGTGGGGCACCCGATGGGTCCGACATATCGCAGCGTGCACGACCCACTCGTCACGCTCGCCTACCTGGCGGGGGTGACGAACACGATCAGGCTGGGCGTGGCGATCATCAACGCCTTCGTCCAGCCGGTGCTGCTGGCCAAGCAGCTCGCGACCCTCCAGAACGTCTCCATGGGCCGGCTGACGGCCGGGCTCGGGCTGGGGTGGCTGCCGGAGGAGTTCGAGGCGGCGGGAGTCGGCTTCGAACACCGGGGGCGCAGGGGCGAGGAGTTCGTCCAGGTCCTGCGCAAAGCGTGGAGGGACGGGGTGGTCGAGCACCACGGGGAGTTCTACCAGGTGCCGCGCTCCCACATCGACCCCAAGCCGTCGCCGGTGCCGCCCATCCTGCTCGGCGGCACCGCCGACGTGGCACTGCGCCGAGCCGGGCGGCTCGCGGACGGCTGGATCAGTTCGAGCCGGGAGGACCTGTCGGCGGTCGCCGGGCGGATCGAGCTGATCAAGTCGGCGGCCGTGGAGGCGGGTCGCCGCGACGCCGACGGGTTCCGCTTCGTCTGCCGGGGGGTGACCCGGGTACGCCCTGGCGGGGCTGAGGAGCGGCAGCCGCTGACCGGGACCTTCGAGCAGATCCGGGCGGATGTGGGGGAGCTGGCGGCGAAGGGCGTGACAGATGTCTTCCACGACCTGAACTTCGACCCGGAGATCGTCACGTCCGACGCCAAGGAGGCGATGCGCCGCGCGGAGGAGGCGCTGGAGGCTCTGGCCCCCTCCGCCTAGGAACCGCCACCGCCTGCCCGGCATCCATCGGTCGCTTTCGTCGACGATTCGCGTGATCCTACGGTCGCGATTATGTGGCACGTTCCATTCTGATCGCTCGGCATGCGATTGCGCCGAGGACGTGTGTGTGGACTCTTCGCAGGGAAGAAATCATGCTTGCTCAACCCTCCAGGACGCTCCGGCGCACCTCATTTCGCGCCCTCATGCCCATGCCTCTGAAATCCCGCTCAACGATCCTTGACACGTGATCATTCTGGCATTCATACTCCGTTCAAAGCGCTTCGATCAGCCCCCTTTTGTGTTCACGCACGGCAACTCCAGAACGCAAGGAGTGACGTCTCGAAAATGCATCCGGGAACGTTAGGACGTAACGCGCGGCGAGGATTTTTCCTGGTCCTCGCCGTCATGCTGGTGGGGACGGTGGGTATCTCGCCGGCATTCGCCCACTGGAACGGCACCGGCCAGGACATCGCCAGTATTCACATCTACCCCTACAGCTATAACGGCACCTGGCAGACGCCGATGAACAAGGCGCTGGCCAACTGGAACGCGACCTCGAGCCCGGCCAATTTCTACAAGAACTCGAATTCCGGCTCGACGATCACGGTGAAGTCCTACAGCAACACCTATTATGGGCACTATCAGCGGTGCGGCGGGATGTGCATGTACATCCGGCTGAACTCCCGGACGATCAACAGGGACGCGTCGAATTTCTCGAACTTCGTCACGAGCACGTTGGTTCACGAGCTCGGGCACGCGTTGAACCTCGCGCACAACTCGGGCACCTCGATCATGAATTCGAGCAGGAACCGCAACTCGATGACCAAGCCCCAGTCGCACGATGTCGCCGACGTCAACGCCTACTACTAAAGGAGGCCGACCAGTGCTACGGCGTCTTGGCGCGATTGTCTTCGCCGCGGTGTTCGTGACCGCATGCTCGGCGCATGAGGAACCCGTCCTCTATCGAGCCGACTATCCCCAGTACCAGAGCGCCGATGCGCTCTTCGACAAGGCGACCCTGGTCGTCGAAGCCCGCATCGTCGGGGAGCCGCGTTATCTCCAGGAACAGGCGGAAGCGCCCGATCCGGCAGAGACAGATCCGAACCTGAATCCCAACGCGGGAGCCCCTGCCGCGGTGGCCGCTGAGCCCGAGGCCCCACCGACGGTCATCACCGTCTACACCGCCCAGGTGATAAAGGTCTTCAAAGGTCAGGCTCAGGCGGGGCAGTCCATCGAGGTCAAAGAGCTCGGGGGAAACTTCGAAGGTGTGACCTACGCGGAGGAACACACCACTGCGATGAACGAGGACAGCGGCTACGTCCTGTTCCTGGAAACCTACCCTGACTCGCCCGCCGCACTGCTCAACCCCGTCCAGGCGAAGTATCCGCTGGACACCTCCAGCAACCCCGCGTCGCTGCCGGATAACCCCCTCAAGCTGACGCGTGCCGAACTGGAGACGATGTCTTAATTCGGAAGTATCCAACCCCGAAAAGCCCGCCCTGTGCGGGCTCTTCGGCATCTCCGGGTGCACTATTAAGCCATTGTGGGACCCTGCAGCTCTGGAGAGGACCGAGCATGGCCCCTCAGCGCAGTGCCACACGTCGCCGGCGCCCCACCGTGAAGACGGCGCGCAGTGTGGCGTACGTCATCGCCGCCGCGGTGCTGACGATCAGCTTGGGAGTGGCGACCAACCAGGTGCTCAACGGCGGCGATTTTGAGCCGCTGTGGTTGGTCCTGGGGCTGGTGCTGGCGGTGCTACGCCGAGCTCCAGCCGGTCCTGTGGCCGGATCTCACTGACGGCAGCGGCCGCCCGAAAGAGCTGAACGAGATCAGTCCACGGGATCTGGGGGTACACGTCAACCGGTTCGCCGCCGACGGGCAGCAGCCCTACATTCCGCGTGCCGCCGACGATCTGCTGGCAGCGGCGTTCAGCGACGACGACGGCCCGCGTCTCGTGATCGTCCACGGGCCTCGGCTCGCGGGAGCCACCGCCACACTCGCGCACGCGGTGCTCACTCACCTGCCCGGTCACTGTCGGGTGGTGGCCTACCACGACGATCCCCGCCTGCCGGTCGGCGCGATGATCGAGCACGCGGCCCGTCATCGCGCCGATCGTGGTGGTGTTGTGCTGCTCTGGCTGGACGGCCTGGTTCCGCAGCGCCTGGATGATCTGGCGGCGATTCCGCTGGACCGGTTCACGCCAGGCTTGTGGGTGGCGGTCACCCTGGCCTACGGAGGGCCTCGGGAAGAGCCGCTCTCCGGCCGGACGGCCAGATTCCTCGACGAGAACGCGGTGCGGGTCGAACTGGGGACCATCACGCCGGTCGAGCGTCGAGCCCTCGAGTCCTGTAACGCCTACGCCGCTCTGCGGCCGGTGCTGGCCGAAGGCCATGATGTGCTGATGGGCCGCCTCATGGTGGCCTGGGAAGAGCTCCGCCGTGCCCTGGCCGGTGACGGGGAACACTTCACCGACCGCATGGCGGTGCTGCACGCCGTCACCGATTGGTACCGGCTGCACCTGGACACCCAGCGCTTGCTCACCCGCGACATTCTTGACCATCTCTTCCAGACTTACCGGCGCGAGATTGCCGCTCTCCCGCCCGATGCTCCCGTACCCGTCACCGGCTACCGCTCGGCCCTGAAGTGGGCCATGACCGCCGACAGCAGCCGACCGCGGCTGATCGATCTCAAGGCTTCGGGGTCGGGCCGGTTCTATGGTCCGCACTCGCTGCTGACGGTGTTCGCCGAGGACGCGAGCGAACCGGCCCGCTGGCCCGTGCACGACGCCTTATGGGCTTATGCCGACGAGTACTTCGATGGGGATCAGCGCCGGGACATCGGTTATGCCGCTCTGCAGCAGCAGGCGTACCCGGCGGCGTTCTCCCTGCTGGATCACCCCGACACCGACATCGAGGCGGACGTGTGGGGGCGAACCGCCAGTCAGTTACAAGATGCCGGGGAATTCGATGCGGCGCGCCGCTGGTGGAGGAAGGCGATCGCCCTCCGCCATCCCGACCATTCGCCGTACGCGATGTACGAGCTCGGCCTGATGGAAAAGCGCCAAGGCAATGTCGAGCAAGCCCGGCACTGGTATGGCGAGGCGATCGCCAGCGGTCATCCCGAACACGCGCCCCGTGCCAAATGCAGTCTGGGACTGATGGAAAAGCAGCAGGGCAATCTGGACGAGGCCCGGCACTGGTTCGGTGTGGCGATCGCCACCGGTCATCCCGAACACGCGCCCTGGGCCATGATCCATCTGGGCGCGTTGCTGCACGAGAAGAACGAGATTGCTCCCGCCCGGCTCTGGTACGGGGAGACGATCGCCTCAGGCCATCCCGATCACGCGCCGAACGCGATGCACGACCTCGGACTGATGGAAAAGCAGCAGGGGCATGTGGAAGAAGCCCGGCGCTGGTATCGGGAGACCATCGCCTCCGGTCATCCGAACGAGGCGCCCGGCGCGATGCACAATCTCGGGTGGCTGGAGGAGCGGCAGGGAAACCAGGACGAGGCCCGCCGCTGGTACCGCGAGGCGATCGCCAGCGGGCACCCGGAGACGGAGCAGCTCGCGCGCAGGGCGCTGCGTGACCTCGAGAGGCGGGAAAAGGATCTACGGCGGGCCGAGCAGTACTCCCAGTACGGTTATCTCGCCTACGCCGACCCGTCGATGATGCGGCCCCCGCGCACCCCGAAACCTGAGGAACGCCCGTCCAAGCAGGACCCTTCGCCGCCCCAATAACGGGCTTGGCTCCTACCGCACAGATTTACGCCATGCCGAGCATTGATTCCGCTGTCCTCATCGCAGCGACATTCCCGGCGACATCATGGACCCGCACGACCCTCGCGCCCCGATAGACGCACATCGTGTTCGCCGCAATCGTTCCGGCCTTCAGTGCTTCGCTGCCCGGCACCACCCCGAGGCTTTCCCGGATGAAATGCTTGTTGCTGCACGCCACGAGCACCGGATATCCCATTGCCGCGATCTCTCCCAGCCGGCGGGTTATCGTGTTCGAGTGCTCGGTGGTCTTGTTCAGATCATGCCCCGGATCGATGAATATTTTCTCCGGTTTGATGCCACAGCCGACTGCGGTGTCCGCCCGTTGCCGAAGGAATTCCGCCACCTCGCCAACGACATCCGCATATTGCGGACTCGCTACCACCTCCCCTGGCCCACCGATGCTGTGCGTGATGACAACGCTCATCCCCGTTTCGGCAATAAGGCTCGCCATTCCCGGCGCACGGAGCCCGTTCGTGTCATTGATAACGTCGGCACCCGCCTTGTAAGCCGCCTCCGCGACCTCCGGCAGATGGGTGTCCACGCTGATCACGGCGTCACTCTTCTCCCGGATACCCTTGATCACGGGCACCACTCGGTCTATCTCTTCCGCCCCCGACAACGGCGGCTGATCAGAGCGGAACGCCCGGCCCCCTACATCAAGCCATTCCGCGCCATCCCGTAGTGCCCGCTCCGCCGTCCTGATCGCCTCACCGGCCTCCATCGACCGATTCGGATCCAGGCCCGAGTTTGGCGTACGATTCACAATTCCCATCACGACCACGTGCCGGGACAGGTCGAATTCTCGCCTTCCCACTCTCCGCACCGGCGCAATGAGCTTGGGATAGTACACCTGCATTACGTTCGGCTCCGTCCAAAATAAATGATCCGCTCAAAGCCATGAAAAGGCCCAGCATACGCCGCATCATGGGGATCGACATAGCCGCCACCTCATTGGGACCCGACCGGTCTGCCAGCATGAGGTGCCTTCCTGCGGCGTCGCCTGCGCGCGCGAGGTGGAGGACGCCGAACCCTCTACGAGTCACCGCGAAAAGTTCACAACCCAGCCACGAACAGTCCCCGCAACGGAGCGATCACTGCCATTTCAGCGAGCTTCGTGTCGTCCAGTACGTCTGAGGGCTCTCAGTCAGTACGGCCAGACGCTCGTCCAGTTCCGTATCCCAGTCGACGCGGATCGCGGTCAGGTTGCTGCGGAACTGATCCACCGAGGCGGCCCCGCTGAGCACCACGCCGGCCCACGGTTGGGCGAGGATGGCCGCCAAGGCCAGGGCGTCCGGCGTGAGGCCGCGTTCCCGGGCGGCATGGGCGAGCGCGGCAGGGGCGGTGTGGGAGGTCAGGCGGCCGTTCGCCACGCCCTCCTTGACGATCACCCCCATGCCGGAACGGTGCGCCCGAGCCAGGGCCGGGCCGGCGGATCGCTCCAGCAGGTTCCAGGTGGCCTGGACCGTGTCGAACAGGCCGATCTCGACCGCCCGATCAATGGTGTCCGCCTGGCGCGGACCGGTCGTGGACAGGCCGACCGAGACGCCCCCGGCGCGCAACTCACGCAACTCGGCCAAGATGTCCTCGTCGTCGAGCGCGCCGCTTTCGACGGTGGCCGAGTGGATCTGGTACAGCGAAAGATGCTCGCCCAGCAGCGCTCGGGTCTGGCCCAGCTGGTGTCGCAGCCGGTCAGCGGACAGTTCCTTCACCTCGTGCCGGTCGGCGTCCATCTGCCAGTCGCCGACGTAGGCGTACCCCCATTTCGACCCCACAGTGACGGCCCCGGGCGCGATGGCGCGCTCACGCAGCCAGCCGGCGAGGAACTCCTCGGCTCTGCCGTAGGAGCGGGCCACGTCGAAGTACCGTACGCCGGCCGCCAGCGCCGCATCCAGCACCGCCCAGGTCCGCGCCCGCATCGCGGCGACGCTGCGATCACCGCCGAGATCCTCCTCCCGGCCGAGTGTGATGTACGCCGGCCGGCCCAGCGCGGCCAGCCCGATCCCCACCGGCGTGACCGGCAACCCGAGCCTGCCCATCGGCCGCACAACCAGCTCATCGCGCATCGCGGCGCCTCTGCTTTCTCAGTCGATATCGTCCGTCCACCACATGCTTACCGGGTCCCGCGCCGTGATCGGTCACGCCTTCTTGGGCTCCGTGCCCAAGGACAAGCGCCCGTTTGTAGCTTGCGACACTGTTCGGCACCTCTGAACGACCGGCCCTATAGCGCACCGCAATCGGTTCCGGGCAGTTCCCAGTCATTCACGACGGAGATGCCTACACGCGCTGTGCCATGAGGGGGCATCAGTGGTGAGTGCCGTTCAGCGGCACATCGCGTCGATGAGATCCGGGAAATGCGGGAACTCCGCTCGTGCGGCGGTCACGATCTGACTGGGGGAACGGCGGCGGCCGGGTGCGTGTCGCTCGGCGATGGCATGGAAGGCCTCGTTCGGCTGTGCCGGGGAGTCCGGGTCCGTGAAGGCCTCGGCGGGGCCCAGACCGGCGGCGAACAGCCAGAGGAGGTCGCCGAGATCGCGGGCGATCACACCGTACTCACCCTCGGAACCGATGTACACGACGGGCTGGTCGATGATCGCCGCATCGGGCCGTACCAGCCAGAAGCCGGTGTAGTCACCCGCCCCGGTCGTGCCGAAGAAGCGGAACTCGCTGCCGTCGACCTCTTGGTTGCCGGTCCACAGGCGAAACCACCACGCTGTCCGGTCGGGCTCCTCGAACTGGTCGTACGGCTCGAAATCACAGCCGCTGGCCTCGTCGGTCTCCTCGTCCCACTCCCACTCGAAGCCGACCTCGGCCACCTCGGCCAGGGCGGTGGGCAATGCGAGGTCTTCGGATGTGTTCGCCACCTCCGAAAGATTAGACGATCGCTGGAAGCCTGGTGATTCAAGCGCGAGCCGCCGGGACGGTCGCGGTCGCCTCGGTGAAATGCCCGTCGTCGACGACGGCGAGGAAGGTCCTGACGGCACCGAGGTCCAGCTCCATGAACAACTCCTGGTTGTTTCCCTCGGCGTGTCGGTTGTTGGACACCCCGCGACAGGCTCCGATTTGATGAGCGGCGCCAAGGGACTACAAGCCACCGCGAGCGCGAAAGACGCCTCATCCGGCCCCGGAACCCCCTCATCATCCAAAAGGAGAGACATGACCGTCACCACCCCGGCGCTGGACCCTCGGACCACCGCACTGCTCGTCATGGACTACCAGCCGGCGATCCTGGCCTCGCTCCCCGAGTCGGCCGACCCTGAAGCACTGCTGTCACGGGTGGCCGGCGCCATCGCCGACATGCGAGCGCACGGCGCTGCCATCGCCTACGTACGGGTCGGCTTCACCGAAGCCGATTGGGCCGCGATCCCGCCGGCCAACAAGACCTTCTCCTTCATCGGCCGGCAACGCCTCATGCACCACGAGGATCCCGTCACCGCCTTTCACGATCAGCTCGCCCCCGAGCCCGGTGACATCACCGTCCGCAAGACCCGCTACGGCGCGCTGTCCACGACAGACCTTGACCGGCGGCTACGAGATCGCGGCATCACCACCCTGGTCATCGCCGGCATCACCACCAGCGGCGTCGTCCTGTCCACCGTCATCGACGCCGCCGACCGCGACTACCAGCTCTACATCCTGTCCGACGGCGTCACCGACCCGGACCCGCAAGCCCACCACACCCTGATGACCAGCGTTCTCCCGAGACTGGCGCACATCATCGACACCGCCGAACTGCGCTCATTCCTGCACGAGACGGCGACCAGCAGGGCATGACCGGTCAGGCAGGTTCGGGGCCGCCGAAGTACTCGTCGTCTTCCGACTTGGCCACGGCGGAGCCGGCCGCGCAGACCGCGCAGTCTTCGAGCTGGTGGAGGAGGACTCCGTACCAGCGGAGCACGCTCTGCTGGTCGATGGACACCCCCATCGGCTCGAGTCCCGCGTGGGCCAGCTCCCGGCGGTTGATCCACTGGTGGATCGGGGCGACGAGGTCGGCGCCGAGGGTGGCGAACGCGGGCGACTCGCCGTCGAGCAGCTCCAGCAACGCCAGCTTGGCCATGTGGAGGGCGATGGGCACGATATCGGTGGACAGTCCCGGCTGCGGGGCCACCGCGCGGTCGGTGTAGGAGACGCGCGCGGCGTCCTCCGCACTGCTGATCTCGTTGTCGGCGGCCTGTTCGGGAAGCGCCTGTACGAAGCATTGGTAACAGGGCGTCAGACCAGGGATGACCCGCTGCACGATGCCGCCGTACGCGCGACGGTAGACACCCCCGAGGATCAGCGGAAGCCCCTCTTGCAGGCACATCCGGTTGATCAGCAGCCGGCTCTCCCGGGTATCGGTCGCGCAGATCACCAGATCCGCCTCGACGTACCTGATCAGGTCCTTGACCTGCCGGCGGGTCTCACCGTTCAGGTGCAGGCCGCTGGTGAAGACCCGCGCGGCAGGATGGTGCTGATGTACGACGTCGCGCATCGCGTTGGCCTTCAGCCGGCCGACGTCCGCGAGCCCGCACTCGTGCCGCGAGACGTTCCCCACCTCGAGCCGGTCGTGGTCGAGGAGCAGGAAGCGGCCGACTCCGGCTTTGGCGAGTTCGCGCACGATGAAGCTGCCGCCGGAGCCCAGGCCGAGCACCGCGACGGACTTCTTCCGGAGCACGTCGGTCTCGAAGATGCCGTGCACGCGCTCGAAGGCGTCCGCGGCGGCGGGGACCACGGAGGTCCCGATCCGTTCCCCGACCGGCAGGCCCAAGCCGGACGTGCGATGCGCGCGGATGCCGTCGTCCTCGGTCCAGCACACGATCAGCGGGCCGGGCTCGTCGAGGACCCAGTCGTCCGCGGGCTGTTCCGGCAGCACCAGAACGTCGTTGCCGGCCGCTCCCTCGACGGTCGCCAGGTCACCCTGGTCGCGCAGCCGCATGCCCAGCCTCTTCGGGCCGGGCGTCGCGACTCGCGCGATGACGGCGAGCGCGCTGTCCGTGAACACCACATGGCGGGGCACGGTCGCCTGGTCAGTCATGAGCGAACGCCTTCATGTCCTCGGCGGACACGTTCGGGATCTGGTCGCCGGGCCGGTCGCCGACCGAGCGCACTTCGAACTTGCCGGTCTGCGGGTTGAGCACCATCCGCTTGCCGGACGGCGGGTTTCCCCCCGATGCCTTCATCTGTTCCATGAACGCCCGGATGTCGTTGTGTTTATCCGTGGCCATGGGGGCCTCCTGCGGTTTCGATTCTTTCACGCGTCTATGAGAAAATTCTTGATCGGCTTGCCGTCTTGCAGGTGGCATTCATACGCGACGATCCACAGCAGGCCTTTCTCGACTATCTTCAGCATCGAGTGCTCGACCGACCAGTGCTCGGGACGATAGGTGCAGATCTTCACCCACCCCGGCTGATCGGTCTTCCAGGTGTGCATATCGTGGCTGGTGCCGTAAGACTCGATCGTCCGCCACCCCATATAGCCCTGCAACGGGCTGGGATAGCTGACGTAGGTGCTCGGGCACTCGTCCGGATAGCCGGGCGGGACGGTGATCGTCACCCCGTAGCCGTTGCCCATGTTGCTCGTCCAGTAACCGCTGACATATGTGTGACCGGTCGGTTCGTAGAAGCTGAAGGACGGGAAGTACGTCCGCAGCCCATTCGAGTCTTCGACGAGTCGCATTCTCTGGTAGTAATCCCAGGCCACAGTTCCCCCCTAGAATTCAACGAAGCTTTTCCAGAAGCAGGACTCCCCAATTCAGCGGGACGCGCAGGTCGTACAGGTCCGCCCGCTGCCGCGCGCGCCATTCCACGACCTCGTGCGACTTCCCGCGCGCCACCGCGACTCTGCAGTCGGCGATGACAGCGCGTTCGCCGTCCCAGGCGGCGAACAGGAGAAGGCGCGTCGCGCGGCCGGGAATTCTCACGATCACGGCGATGCGGTCCGCATGGATCACCTTGATCTCGACGTCGTAACGGCCGGCCAGCGGCCGCACCGCGGGCTCGATGTACTGGGTGACGAAGTCGGGGAGATCAGGGATCGGCAGGAGCGCGATCCGCCCTTCCGAGGGAGGTGACGGCTTCGTGGGAGCCGCTGCCTCTCGCGGCCGCTCCTCCGGATCGTCCGGCCGTTTCTCGGAGACCGCCGAGCTGCCGGCGAGCTCCTCGGCTACCGGCTTGGCGTCCGATGCCTCAAGTGAATCGTCGGCGCGGTGGTCGTCGGCGACCTCGTCGACGTCCCCGGAGTCCGACCGTACGCCCGAGACGAAACGCCGCCACCCGGACACCGCCGACGCGGCCGATCCGGCAAGCCGGTAGGACTCCTGCGGCAGCCGCGAAGCGGGCCGCATGGCCGTGCTGAGGCCAGGTCTGTCCACGAGCCCGCCCACGAGCCTGGCGAGGGTGCCGCGCAGCGGGCTCTCCCCGGGGAGCACGTGGAAGAAGGTCTCCGCCCTGGTGAGGTTACGGGCGTCCAGATAGAAGAAGGGCGTGAGCTGGACGCGGTAGTCGCTCCCGGGCCTGCCCCGGCCATGCCGGGAATTCGCCGTGTCCTTGCTGACGAAGTTGGCGAGTATCTCGGTGTACTGCGGACGGTGATACTTCTGCGCGTACCTGCGGGTGCGCTCCCGGTCGCCACTGCTCGGTTCCATCAGACCGATCCAATGGTGGGAGTGCCACATGCCGATGCATTGGACCCCGAACCCGTCCCAGGCGACCTGCTCGAGCGCGCGGGTCACCTGCGGGTCGAGTTCCAGTGAGGTCTGTCGTTTCAGGACCTCTCCCGCCGGACGCGTCGCGAGGAAGACGGTCGGCCCGCCGCCGTGGCCGAAGAGGCCGAAGAGGCTGCCACCGGTCTCCAGCTCGTGATGGTCCAAGGTCTCGTCAGTGATCACCGCGAGTTCGGACTCATAGATGCGGACCACGAAATGCTCGCTCATCCGAGCACCTCCACGATGTCGAGCAGGGTCCGCTCCGGTGACCAGATGGATGAGTCGAGCTCGAGGTGCTCCGGTCCGGTGTCCTCCACGTAGAAGACGTCGGGCGGGGTGGCGGGGAAGCCGGCGTCGAGCACGAAGGAGACCCCCAGGGCGTTCGTCGAGACGATCAGCGCCACGCGATCTCGATCGAGCTCCAGGGTGTCCACGGTGAAGCCACGTCGCTCGAGTTCCATGACTTCCATCTCCACCCGGCAGGCGAACACGTCCTGGGCGCCGACGTCCTGGGCTCCGATGGCCTGAGCCGGTGCGTCGGCCGGCGCGGGCGCGGGACCGCCGATGGGCCCGGCTGTGTCCGGGCGCAGGCTCACCACGGCGCCGCGAAGCTGCCAGTAGGTCTCCACGCAGGTCAGTACGAACCAGGCCACGATCGCCGCGACGATCTGCTCGTCCGGGTGGTCCAGCTCGGTCATGTTGATGTACTGCCAGATGGGCAGCGCGCCCTCGCCGGACTGGCCCATGGTCGTCCGGTCGTCCCAGCCGAAGCACGCGATCCGGATCGGGAAGCCTGTCAGACCGTCGACCGTCGGGAAGAGAGAGCTCAGATACGCGAACGCGTTGAGCTGATCGCCGTCGGCTTCGAAGTAGACGACCACCGCCGGGTGCGAGGGGAACTCCAGGGCGCTGATCTCCGCCGCGCCCGTCGAGCCCTCGATCAGCCGGCTCACTCCGCCGTCGCTGACGAACGCCCCTGTGTGCAGCGCGGCATGCCGGGAGAAGTCCGGGATCTGGCGTAACGCGTCGTGGACCAGACCGGTGACCCGGCCACTCGTGCCACCGGCGAAGCTCATCGGCGAGACCAGCACCGCCGGCCGCTGATCGGTGGTCATCGAGCGCAGCCGTCCGATGGTGCCCAGTGGATAGTGCGCGTTCAGGCTTTTGTAACGTTCCAACAGGAGCTGTCGCCGGTGCTCTTCGTCCAGATAGGCCATCCGCGCGGCCTGCCGCCGTTCATCGGCGACTCGGCTCAGCCCGTCTTGGTGGTTCATTGTACGGATGACGCCGCGGGTGCGTAATTCGTCGCCGATGAGTTGCGGAATCAAGTTGACGAAGCCCTTGATCAGAGATCCGCCGATGAGACCCAGAAACCACTCCATGCCTCATGCCCCCCTGCTACCTCCACAACGGGATTCCCCGGGTCCCGCGAACAGGAGGCCATCATAAACCTCTATGACCGGAGAAATCATGCAATATAACGCCGTTGGCTACGCGCTCCAAGATTCTCTGAGTCGGAAAGGGCTTTCACATGATCTGGTCTGTTTCGTGAGGGAATGAATGACTCCTACGGGCGAATTGTCGCCGACTCGCCGCTGTGTGTTGCTGTCGCTATTATTATGAATTGCCCCGATATATGGTCTATCGCCCTCGCATGCCCCGCCAAAGGGCGCGCCAGCGGAATGATCTCCCGCTTTTCGGGATGCGTCGGCGCGATCAAGACAGTTCACCGACGGGCGCGGCAGTATGCGTTCCATCGCCGGCGCACCGCCAAACAGCCATCCCGTGTTCCCATCCGGCGTGCAGGCCACGATCGTGCGTGGCGCAGACGGGCCAGACTCTCCAGATCAACGCCATGATCGTTTCTTGGACGGCATCGGCGACTTCCCAGAGCACCCCTTGAGGGTCGCTTCCCGCGTTGGCTGGGATGCCGTTGCCGTGATAGCGACCCTGGAACTCCACCCAGGCAAGACTTCTGCTGTCCTCCTCGTGGGTGGTCAGGCGGAGCGTACCGGTGATCCCTCCGGTGCGAACGTCGCGCTCCACGACCTCCAGCGCGCGTTCCAGCGTCGTCCACAGGCGGGGTTCGAGGGCGAAGGTCGGCTCGACGGCCGGGTAGATGCGGCCCATCAACTCGTCTTCTGCCTGTTCGGCTCGCTCTTCGGAGTCCACACCGCAGTCTTGCCTACTGCATGAACTCAGGCCACCGTGCAGCCGACCTTGACCTGGTGCCTGTCCGACCAGCGCCCGGACAGCCCGTCCTGCGCCTGGGCGTAGGCGAGGAAGCCATCGGTGCTCCCGAGCTTCTGGCAGTCGATGACCCCCGTCTTCACGCTGAAGCTGCCTCCGGCGATTCCCTTGTGGCCGGCGGCCTTCGCCGTGCCCTGCCAGATGATCTGGTGGTTGGGCCGGTAGATGTACAGCTTGGTGGTGCCGTAGTTGAAATGGTCGCCCTTGATCATGATCTTTGGGAGGTCGGAGTCCGAGAGTACGGGCTTGCCGGGCTCCACGGGGTCGACGTACGAGGTGACCGTCAGCCGGGTGGTCACCCAGCGGGTGGATGCCTGAGCGTTGTCCGTGGCGGCCCGCCACTGTACGGCCGGCGTCACGCAGACCTCGTCTCCGGCGAAGGCCTTGCGCCACACGTAGCCTGCGACGCAGGTGTGCGGACCATCGTCACCGGAGATCCAGCGGCGAGTTGCGGCCGCGTTGTCGGCGGCGGCCTGGGACCGGGCGCTCGCCCTGACGCAGACGTAGTCCGTGGGTCCGGCCTGGCGCCAGACATAGCCGTCGAGGCAGTAGTCCGGGCCGGCGGCCGCGGAGGCCGTGGCGGCGGGAACGACGGTGGCCAGGCCCGCGACGGCGGCGGCCGTAAGACCGAGCAGGGTGCGCTTCATCGGGTGCTCCTAGATATGAGGGGTCCCGGTATGGACGGTTCGTCCGGACCCTGTGCATCAAGGAATAAGCGACCTCCTTTGCAGGATCATTGGTGGGCGCTCAACGATCGCTCGCAAGGCCGCTATGGTGCGCCGTACCCGAGTTGATCTAGATCGTAGGAGTGCGCGGCGATGAACGTGAGGGAGCCCGACTGGGCGTACGTGGCCAAGTCCCTGGTCAAGGTCGTGGCCGTTACCGCGGCGCTGTTACTGGTGCTCGGCGTGGCCGAGCGGGTTCTGTGGCTGTTCACCGACTTCGGCGACGAGCGGGTGGCCCAGGTGTACGGCACGGCCGCCCGCGTCGTGAACCCGGACAAGCGCCTGACGAGCGGCTACAGCGATGGCGGGGCACTGTGGGGGACGACCTACACGCTGTTGGGGGAGCCGCGCAAGGCCGGTCGCGGCGAGGGTGAGGAGGAGTACGCAATCGAGGAGAACTCGTTCGGGTCCGTCCGGGCTCCCTCCCTCGGAGGGCCGTCCGGCGGCCTGGCCCGCGCGATCGATTCCGTGGAGGAGGACGCCGACGTCGACAAAGAGCTGACGGAGGAGGCCCGGAAGACCATCGACGCACTTCCCCAAACGCTCGACGCCGTCGCGGTCGTGGAGTTCGCGGACTCGATGACCGCCGAGCGGCTCGTCGCCTTCAACCGGAGGCACAGGATCTGCGGAGGGGCGGACGTCTCCTACATCTACTCGCTGTCCTACTACGACGACTCCAGCGACCCGCCCTCGGCGAACGCGGTCGTCTGGAACCGCGACATGACCAAGGACGGCTTCTCGACAGAGGTCAGCTATCAGTGCGAGACCGAGCCCACGGCGGCGCTGGCGGAGTTCCGCCGGTGGGTCGGGCTGCTCAACGAGGGGGACGACCTCAAGGAGTTCGACCTGGACTACAAGTGGCTCACCGAGGACGCCGAGGAGGGCGTCGTGCACGGGCTCGTCGTGGACCGCTGGAAACTGGCCGACCTGCGCAAGCTCCTCGACGACCCCGAGGTGCGGACGGTTCGCCTCGCCGACGTCGCCTTCGACCTTGGCGAGGCCGGATAGCGGCATCGATCCCGACAAATCTCATGATATATGGCCGAACGCAGTTACGATCTTACGCACCGTAGACTATCGTGACGTTCTGGAAATTCCGGTTTCCCGTTTGCCCATCGTTCCGCTGAGACCGAGGATGCCCATGTCGCCTGGCCCGGCCATGCCTCAGTCCGAACCGCATCAGGCACTCAACCGTGCCGGCGTCGCGGAAGGGCGCGCGTCGCACCGACGCGATCCCAGCCGGCCGCTGCGCGAGACCCCCACGCGCCGCTAGCGCAGGCTCTCCGGCGGTCAATAGCTCTCCGCCGGTTTCCCCCGACCCCAGGATCGCCATGCCGTCAGACTCCTTCAGCGTCCCGATAGTGATCGGCGCCGCCGTTCTCGCCCTCGCCCTCGTGGGCGTCCTGATCCTCCACACGCGGGTACGCCGCGACCTCGCCCAGGCCCGTGGGCAGCTCGTTCAGGCCCGTCAGGCCCAAGTGCACCTGACGGGCGAGTCCAGTGCCAGGGACCAGCGGCTGGTGCGCGCGGAGCACCAGGCCAAGGAGAGCGCGGAGCTGCTGCGCGAGGCACGAGCCCAGCAGGACCTCGTGCACGCCGAGACCGAGTACCTGGTCTCGAAGCGGATCCCCGCCCTGCTGTCGCACCTGCGCGCCCCGCACGTGATCGTGCCCGGCGTACAGAATCCGGCGCTCGCCGGCACGAACGTCGACCGGCTGCACCGCGCCATCCTCGACACGCTCACCCGCGGTGTCCGCGAGGAGGGCGAGCGCATCGACGAGGCGGCCCAGGCGGTCGTCAGAGGCGCGATATCCCGGGTGCAGACCCAGGCACTGCGCGCCCAGGACCTGCTCGCGGACCTGCAACAGCGCTACAGCGGCGACGAGCACACCACACTGCTGCGCGAGGTGCTGGGGCTCGACATGTTCAACGAACTCATCATCCGTCGCGTGCAGGTCACCGGCATCGCCTGCGGCGCCACACCCGGTCTGTCGCGTGACGACACCTACCTGGTGGACCTCATGGTGGGCGCCATCTCACGGGTGGAGAACTTCGAGCAGCGCATCGAGGGCCCGGCCAACCACCTGCGCCGCCGGATCGGGATCGCCGCCCGCGCCGCGGAGTCGATCCTGTTCATCACCGCGGAGCTGCTGGCCAACGCGGTCCACCACTCCCACGGCACGCTGAAGGTGACCATCGCCGTGCACGAGACCAACAACGGCGCCGCCATCGTCATCGACGACGCCGGCGTCGGTCTCAATGAGGAGCAGTACGCCCGCGCGACCCGCCTGCTGAGCGGCACCCACCCGGTTCGCCTGGTCGACCTGGGCAACCCGCCCCGCACCGGCTGGGCCGCGATCGGCCGCCAGGTCGCGCACTACGGCATGCAGGTCACGATCAAGAAGAGCGCCTTCGGCGGTGTCCAGGCCGTGTTGAGCATTCCCACAGCCCTGCTGGTGGAGATGCCCGAGGACAGCAGGCCGTCGGTGCTGGCGCCCGAGCCGGTCCGGGCCGGCGTCCCGACCGCCGCCACGGTCATCCGATCGGGACCCGCGGCCGCCTTCCGACCGGAGCCCGTGCGGTCCGAGCCGGCGCAAGCGCGCCGCCCGGAACCCGCGACGGGGCGTGACCACACGGAGGAGCTGGCGCCGCTGCCGCAGCGCCGCCGCCAGACGACGCGTGCCGCGTCCGGCTCCAGGCCCACCGGCGGACCGGGCGGCTCCAGCGGTGCTGACGGCTCGGGCGGAGAGCCGCTCACCACTCCGGAGGAGGCTCAGAAGCGGTGGGGAGACTTCCAGGTCGGAGCCGAAGCGGGCCGCCGCGAAGCGCTCCCGCCGCAGCAGCATGACATCACCGAAGGGAATTGACCGCTCCATGGACACTCACAGTGCTTCCGGTCGTGTTCAGACCAGGGGCCGCCCGTTGTCCCTCGACGTGTCCTGGGTCCTGTCGCCCTTGCTGGCACTGCCCGGCGTCGTCCGCGGCGTGGTGCTGAGCCGTGACGGGCTCATCCTCGGCGGCTCGGCCGATGTCAGCGCCGAGACCGGCGAGCGCTCCGCCGCCATGACGAGCTCCGTCCTGGGGGCCGCCCGCGCCCTGTGCGACGGCCTCAGCGACGGCGCCGAGAGCGAGGTGGTCGACATCGTCATCTCCGCCGGCAGCGGCTACTACTACATCGCCCCGGCCGGCGACCGTGCCGCCATCGTCGTCGCGGCCACCGGAGCGGTCAACATCGGCTCGCTGGCCTACGAGGTGCAGCTCCAGGTGCAGAAGCTGATCAAGGCTCTGAACGAGGCCAGCGCGGCCAGGGTGCCAGGCGTCCGGACATGACCTCCGGACGGCAGCGGCGGCGGGTCGTCCCGGACTACATGGCCGCCGCGAGATTGACCGTGCCCGACCACATCACCGTCGAACGCACGACCTTGGTGTCCATCGTGCCCGACGCCGCCACCGACGGGCTCGACCCGCCGGGGTCGCATCTGCTGGCCCTGCTGGGGGACGGGCCGTTGTCGGTGTACGAATGCGCCGCGCATCTGGGCCTGCCGTACTGCGTGGTGCGGTTGCTGGTCGCCGGGCTCGTCGGCGGCGGAACGCTGCTGACCCGCGATCCGCCGGCCGCCGACCTGCCCGACATCGAGATCTTGGAGTTGGTGCTCAGTGGCCTCCGCGCTCTCTGACAGCCGTATCAGTACCGAACACATCCCGGTCAAACTGGTCATCGCAGGGCCGTTCGGCGTGGGCAAGACGACCATCGTGGACGCGCTCTCGGAGATCAAGCCCCTCAACACCGAGGAGGTGCTCACCCAGGCGGGCACGCTGGTCGACGACCTCACCGGCGTCAACGAGAAGACGACCACGACCACCGCGATCGACTTCGGCCGTCTCACCCTGCCGGGTGTGGTGCTCTACCTGTTCGGGGCGCCGGGACAGACCCGGTTCCAGGTCCTGTGGAAGGAGCTGGTCCGCGGCGCGCTGGGAGTGCTGGTGCTGGCCGACACCCGCCGCATCGACGACAGCTTCGCCGTACTCGACCTGGTGGAGAATGCCGGCATCCGCTACGCGGTGGCCGTCAACCACTTCCCCGACTCGCCGGATTACCCGCTGGAAACCGTGCGCAAGGCGCTCGACCTGGACCCGAGCACGCCGCTGGTGGTGTGCGACGCCCGTGACCCCGCCTCCGCCCGCGCCTCGCTGATCGCGCTGGTGGAGCACATCAGAGAGCTGGTGCTGTCATGACCCTGCGCTACCTGCCCGACGCCGGGCGCCTTTATGGGGACGAGTACGCCAGGGACCCCCAGGCGATCTATGCGGAGCTGCGCCGGCAGCACGGCGCGGTCGCGCCCGTGGAGATCTCCCCGGGCATCGGGGCCCACCTGGTGATCGGCTATCAGGCCGCCGTGGACGTGCTCACCAACGCCGGCGGCGTCTGGAGCAAGAATCCCAGCGCCTGGCAGGCCCAGCTCCCCGACACTCCCGACGCCGCGGGAATGATCGCCATGCTCGGATACCGGCCCAGCGCGCTGTTCGCCGACGGGGCCGAGCACGCCCGCTACCGGAAGGTGGCCTCCGACTGCTTCGCGCTGGTCCAACCGCACAAGCTGCGCCAGATGGTGAGCGAGGTGGCCGACTCGCTCATCGCCCAGTTCGCCGCGAAGGGCGAGGCCGACCTGGCCGCCGACTTCGCCCGGCCCATCCCGCTGCGCGTCTTCAACCTGCTCTTCGGGCGCCCCGACTCCGACAGCGCCACCTTGAGCAAGGCTCTGTCGGACATGATGGAGGCGGACGGCGAGGTGGGCAAACGGGGCAGCGACGCGTTCAGCCAGTACATCGGCGAGCTGATCCAGGCCAAGTACGCCCAGCGGGGCGACGACCTGACCTCCTGGTTCATCGACCATCCAGCCGGGTTGGAGGGCGACGAGCTGGTGCAGTCCGTGGTGCTCGTCATGGCCGCGGGCTTCGACCCCACGTCCAGCCTGATCTCCAACGCGATCTCCCGGATGGTCAGTGACGACCGCTACTACAGTTCCCTGTCCAACGGGGCGCTCAGCACGTACGACGCCGTGATGGAGGCCCTGCGCGCCGAGCCCGCCATGGCGAACTTCGGCCCGTACTTCGTGCGCCAGCCCGTGCACTTCCACGGCACCTGGATCCAGCCGGACGAGCTGGTCCTCGTCTCCTACGCCGCGGCCAACACCGAGCCCACCAACGTGCCTGAGGAACTGCGCTCCGACGGCGGCGCGTACCTGAGCTTCGGCGCCGGGCCGCACCGCTGCCCGGCCAGCGACCCGGCCCTGCTCATCGCCGTGACCGCGATCGAGCGGCTGACCTCTCACCTGTGCGACCTCGAACTGACCGTGCCGCGTGAGGAACTGCCGTGGCGGCCGGGCCCGTTCCACCGGTCGCTGGCGCACCTGCCGGTGCGCTTCACCCCTATCCGCCCCGATCAGCCAGGAGATTCCCCTTGGGCACCGCATGCCCCGTCGTCCTCAGCCCCTTCGGCGCCGATCGTCCCGCCGAGCTCCACCAGCTACGTGACCTCGGCGCCCTGGTCCTCCTAGAACTCCCGGCCTGAGCCGTCACCCGGCACGACCTGCCCGCCGACATGCGGGCCATCATGGACGCCACCGCCACCTCGGAGCCGGGTGCGCCACCACGGTCGCGGAGCGCTGCCGCATCGGCGCTTCAGCCCGCCAGCCGCAGTGCCTCCGCGGCGACCGCGTGACGCAGGCCGCGGATACCGTCGCGGCCGCGTACCGGGTGTACGGCGTTCGTCAGCAGCACCACGGTCAGCCCGCGCGCGGGATCGACGACCAGCGAGGTGCCGGTGAACCCGGAATGGCCGAAGGCTGCGGCGCCCAGCGGTCCCACGATGGCCGGGTCGCCGATCCGTACGCCGAGACCATGCCGGAACGCCGCGCCCTCCGCTCCCTGGTCGCGGAGCATCTCGGCCGCGGTCTCCGGGCGCAGTAACCCGCCGCCGTCGAGTCGTAGCGTCTCGCCGAACGCCAGCAGGTCGTCCGCCGTCGCGAACACGCCCGCGTGCCCCGCCACGCCACCCAGTCCGTACGCGGTCTCGTCGTGCACCTCGCCGCGCACACAACCGGGCACCTGCGGCTCGGGCGTCCAGCCCGCGACGGTCTCCCGGTGTTCCGACGTCGCGTCGGTGGCCCCTTGGCGCTCCGGTTTCCATTCGGTGGCGGCGACCCGGGGCAGGGTCGCCGGCCCCGGCCGGTAGCCGGTGTCCGCCAGGCCGAGCACGCCCGTGACCCGGTCGCCGACCAGCGCGTCCAGCGGTGCGCCGCCCGCCAACTCGGCGATGCGGCCCACCATGACCATGCCCACGTCGGTGTAGAGGTACGGACCGCCGATCGGGCCGGTGACCGGAGTGCCGATCATCGCCGCCATGCGTGTGGCCGGGTCGGCGTCGGGAAGTTCGAGGTCGATGCGGCGGGTGGGCTGCAGACCGGCCGTGTGGGTGAGCAGGCGCCGCAGCGTCACTCGCGGGTCGCTGTCCTGCAGCCAGGCCGCCACCGGCTCGTCGAGGTCCAGGCGGCCCTCTTCGACCAGCGACAGCACCACGGCCGTGGTGAACAGCTTGCTGATCGACGCCAGGTCGAAGACCGAGTCCCGGCCGGCCGGCGGCCGATCGGCGGCCAGGGTCCCCTCGGCGTCGGCGTAGCGGACGAGCTCCCCCGTCGCGGCCGAGGCCGCGACGGAGCCGTCCACGGCGATCAGGGCCACCGCCGCCGAGCACACGCGCGGCACGCCGTCCGCCAGGATCGCTTCCAACCGGTCGGACATCGTTCAGCCTCCCCGTGAGTACAGCCCCGTGCAGGCACCCCCGCACGGTCACCCTCGCTCAGTCACTCCCGCACGGTCACCCCCCGCGCAGTCACTCCTGAGCGGGCACCCCCGCGCGGTCAGCTGCTCAGCGCGTCGCTGAGCCGCTCGCCGTGCGATTCGAGCAGAGCCCGCGCCCCACCGGCGTCGAGCCCGTGCTGGATCATCAGCACCGCTATCTTCACCTGGCCGCTCGCCGCGTCCAGCGCATTTTCCGCCGTGTCGTGGTCGGCGCCGGTGATGTCGCTCACCATGCGGAGCGCCCGGTCCGCCAGCTTGCTGTTCATCGCCGACATCTCGACCATCTTGTTCCCGTACGTACGGCCGAGCCGGATCATCGAGATGGTGGAGATCATGTTGAGCACCAGCTTCTGGGCCGTGCCCGCCTTCAGGCGGGTGGAGCCGGTCACTACCTCGGGTCCCACCACCACCTCGATCGCGTGCTCGGCGGCGGCCGACAGAGGCGCGCCGTCGTTGCACGAAAGGCCGACGGTCAGCGCGCCCCGGCGGGTGGCCTCCGCCAGCGCACCGAGGACGAAAGGCGCACGCCCGCTGGCCGACACGCCCACCACCGAGTCGAGCGCGTCCACCTCCAGCGCCGTGAGCGAGGCGGCGCCCGCTTCGGCGTCGTCCTCCGCGCCCTCGACGGAGCGGGTGAGCGCGTCGAGTCCGCCCGCGATGACACCCTGGACGAGCGACGGATCGGTGCCGAACGTGGGCGGGCACTCGGAGGCGTCGAGCACGGCCAGTCGCCCCGACGTACCCGCGCCGACGTACAGCAGCCGCCCGCCGTCGGCCATGCGCGCGGCGATCGCGTCGATGGCGGCGGAGATGGCCGGGATCACGACGGCGACCGCGGCGGGCACGGCGGCGTCGGCCTGGTTCATCAGCCGGGCGACCTGCTCCGTCGGCAGCCGGTCGATCTGGCTGTAGCGGGGATCGCTCTGTTCGGTGGGCGGCTCAGGGAGCGGATTGATCATGACGCTAATTTCCACCCTCTACTTCTCTCTTGTAAATATCTTTCAGACAATGGGTTAATGACGAACGTACGCACCGGCGCTGAACGGCTGGCCACGGATCCCACCCTGGTGGGTGGCGACCGGCTGGGCCTGATCACCAATCCCACAGGCGTACTGCCTGATCTGACCCCGACGACGGACGCTCTCAGAGCGGCCGGTGTGCCGTTGACGGCGCTGTTCGGCCCTGAGCACGGCATGCGGGGCACCGCTCAGGCGAACGCCAGTGAGCACGACACGATCGACGCCAGAACCGGCCTGCCCGTCTTCGACACGCACAAGGTCTCCGGCGCGGCGCTGGACGAGGTGGTGGCGCGATCCGGCGTGGACACGCTGGTGTTCGACATCGCCGACGTGGGCACCCGCTTCTACACCTACATCTGGACCATGTACGACCTCATGGCCGCCGCGAGCCGGCTGGGCGTGCGGTTCGTGGTGCTGGACCGGCCCAACCCGCTCGGCGGGACCGTCGAGGAGGGGCCGCTGCTCGACCCGGCGTTCGCCAGCTTCGTCGGCAGGTTTCCGCTGCCGGTGCGCCACGGCAGGACCGCGGGGGAACTGGCCATGCTGTTCGGCTTCGACCTGGACCTTGAGGTGGTGCGGATGGACGGCTGGTGGCGCGGCATGACGTTCGCCGAGACCGGGCTGCCCTGGGTGATGCCGTCGGTCAACATGCCGACCATCGACACCGCGTACGCCTACCCGGGCACCGGGCTGTTCGAGGGCACGAACTTCTCCGAGGGGCGCGGCACCACCCGGCCGTTCGAGCTGGTCGGCGCGCCGTACGTCGATGACCGGTTCGCGCCGGCGCTCAACGCGCTCGGCCTGCCCGGGGTGCGGTTCAGGGAGACGTGGTTCACGCCGATGTTCCACAAGCACGCGGGCGCGACCGTGCACGGGGTCCAGGTGCACGTGTACGACCGGGTCGCGTACCGGCCGGTGCTGACCGGGCTGTCGATGCTGCACGTGGCCCGTACGCTCTACCCCGGCGAGCTCGCCTGGTGGGGGCCCGAGCTGTTCATGGACCACCTGTGGGGCTCCGACACGCTCACGCGGTGCCTGGACGCCGGGGAGGACCCACGCGCCCTTTGCCCCGACCCCGTCCACCCCGAAGGACGACTGCTCTATGCGTGACATCACGCCAGATCGCGTCGGTAGAGCCAGAAGACGCGTTCCGCCCGCGCGCCCACGGCCCGCGAGTAGAACCGCAGCGGCCCGACCCAGCTGATCTGGGCGCTGGACTGCCCGGCGGCGCGCATGTCGGCCAGGCAGCGGCGCAGCAGCACGCCGCCCACGCCGAGGGCGCGCGCCTCGGGCGCGGTCCCCATCGGCCCGAACCAGGCGGGGCGCGACCCCCAGGCGGCGAACCCCAGGATCCGGCCGTCGCGCTCGGCGTAGTGCAGCCCGGTGGCGTTGACGGCCTCCCAGGCCCAGTTCTCGTTCCAGTGCTCACGCACGAACGCGGCGACCCGCTCGCGTCCCTGCTCGGCCGTGTGGACGTGTACGCCCCGCTGGGCCAGCCGTACCAGGTCGTCGTCCACGGACAGGTCCGTGTCGAGGCCGGCGGTCATGTTCCAGGCCATGTGGTAGCGCTCGTAGCCGAGGCTCTCCGCCAGGCACGCGGCGGCGGTGTAGCGCACGTCGATGCCGGGCCAGGCGTAGCAGGGCGGGTTCCCGGCGAAGCGCGCCTGCGTCACGCCCGCCGACCGCAGCCACTCCTCGGCCGCGCGGACCAGCTCCCGGCCGTGTCCCCGGCCCTGTACCTCGGGGTGTACGGCCAGCAGGTCGACATGTCCGACGGCCGAATCCTTGCCGGACACCGAGGCCATGACGACCCCGCCATCGATCACCAGGGCGGTCCAGCGCCGACCGGCGGGCGGGTTCGCCAACCGGTCGACGAGGGCGGGCCCCTCGCCCGGGTCCAGTGTGAGCGCCGCCCACGCCACCTCCGCGGCCGCCCGCAACTCCGCGGAGCCGCTCGCCCGGCGGACAGGCGTCACGGCGTCGCCGGCCTGGGGCACGGGCTCACACCTCGCTCATCGGGCGGGCGATGACGCTGCGCCGCTGCGGGTAGTAGCAGGCGTGCTCCTGCGGAACACCCTCCGTCACCCGGAGCAGCGGCCGCTCGTCCACGCACCCGTCCCCGCGGAACGGGCACCGGGCCGCGAACAGGCACCCGCTCTCGGACTGGCCCTCGGCGAGCGACTCCAGCGGCACCACCGGCTCCTCACCGGGCAGCTCCAGCCCGTGCAGCACGGGGATCGCCGACAGCAGCGACTGCGTGTACGGATGCACCGGGTCGGCGATGATCGTGTCGACCGGCCCCCGCTCCACGACCTGGCCACGGTAGATGACGTACAGCTCGCCGTCGCCGCCGATGTAGCGCGCGGTGGCCACGTCGTGCGTGATGAACAGCACGCTGACCCCCAGCCGCTCGCGCAGGTCCTTCAGCAGCGCCAGGATGCCGAGCCGAAGCGACACGTCGATCATCGAGACCGCCTCGTCGGCGACGAGCATCTCGGGATCGACGGTCAGCGCGCGGGCGATCACGACGCGCTGCCGCATGCCGCCCGAGAGCTGGTGCGGGTAGCGCGACAGGACCGTTCCCGGATCGAGGCCGACCAGCGACAGCACCTCGGCGGCCCGCTCGTCGATCCACCCCTTGGACCGGCCGGTCTGCCCGGCCCGCAGCGCCAGCGGCGCCTGGAGCGTCTGGTAGATCGTCCGGGTCGGGTTCAGGGCGGAGTACGGGTCCTGGTGGATCATCTGGATCTTGCGGAAGTGCGGCTGCCGGTGCTTGTGCTTGAGCGGTGACATGGGCGTGCCGTCGATCTCGATCTCACCCGAGTCGTACGTCTCCAGCCCGGCGATGATGCGTCCCAGCGTGGTCTTGCCGCAGCCCGACTCGCCGATGAACGAGGCGGACCCGCCCTTGGCGATCGTGAAGTCCACACCGCGCAGCGCCGGGACCTCTCTGCGGCCGAGGACATTGCCCCGCTGCTTGAACGTCTTGGTGATGCCCGTTCCGGTAATCACGAAGCGTGCTCCTTCACCGTCACCGCGTGGCAGGCCACGACCCTGGCTCCGTCCGCCACGACCGAGGGGTCGACGGTGTCGCAGACGTCCATCCGCAGCTCGCAGCGCTCCCTGAACACGCAGCCCTCCTTCGGCACCGTCACCAGCGTCGGCGGGCGTCCCGGCAGCGCCCGGGCCTCGTCGATGTCGCCGACCAGCCGGGGGATGGCCCTGATCAGGCCCCTGGTGTAGGGGTGGCGGGGCGAGCCCAGCACCTGCCTGGTGGGGCCCTGCTCGACCAGCCGGCCGCCGTACATGACCGCGAGCCGGTCGGCCACCTCGGCCACCACGCCGATGTCGTGCGTGATCACCAGGGTGGTCAGGCCGCGTTCGGCGTGCACCTCGCGGACGATCTTGAGGATGTTCGCCTGGGTGATCATGTCGAGCGCGGTCGTCGGCTCGTCCAGCACGACCAGGTGCGCGTTGAGCACCAGCGCCAGCATGATGCCGACCCGCTGCCGCATGCCGCCGGACAGCTCGTGCTGGTGCGAGTCCAGCACCCGGGCCCCGTCGAGGCCCATCCGGCCGAGCAGCTCCTTGGCCTCGCGGACCAGGCCGCGCGGGTCTTCGACGCCGTGGGAGCGGCCCAGGTCGAGGAGTTGCTTGCCGACGGTCTTGAGGGGGTTCAGGGAGTTCTGGGCGGCCTGGAACACGTACCCGATGTGGGCGCCCCTGGCCTTGCGCAGTTGCTCGCCCGCGAACCCGACCACGTCGCCGAGCCCGTCGATCTCCACACTGCCCGCCGCGATCCGGCCGGGCGGCTGGACCGCGTTCAGCAGCGACAGGGCCAGCGTGGACTTGCCGGACCCCGACTCGCCGACGATGCCGGTGATCGTGCCGGGTTCCAGGGTCAGGCTGATGTCGCGTACGGCGGGCAGTTCGCCCGCCGGTGTCTTGTAGACGACCGTGAGGCCGTCGATGCGCACTCCCGGCGCTTGGTCCGCCACTGCTACTCCTCACGCAGCCGGGGGTTGAAGATCTCGTCCATGGCGTCGACCACGAGCACGATGCCGAGGGTGAGCAGCAGGATCGCCAGCAGGGGCGCCAGCAGGTACCCGAGCGCGTTCGTGGTGATCATGGCGCCTGCCTGGAACACGGCCAGATTGAGCATCACACCCCAGTTGTCCGACTCATAGGGCAGGACCCCGAGGAAGAACAGGCCGACCTGCGCGTAGACGGCGCCGGTGACCGCGATGAGCATGTTCATCGCGATGTAGGGCGCCATGCTGGGCAGCAGTTCCTTGCTGATGATGTGCTTGGTGGACAGGCCGAGGCCGCGCGCGGCCTCGATGAAGCCGCGTTCACGCAGGGAGAGGGTCTGCGCGCGCACGGCCCGCGCCACGCCGCCCCAGCCCAGCAGGCCGAGCACCAGGCCCATCTGGATCGGGCTGCCGAACTTCCAGACGGTCGCCAGGACCAGCAGCAGAGGCAGGCCGGGGATGGTGAGCTTCATGTCGGTGATCCGCATGAGCACGGTGTCCCAGCGGCCCCGCTTGAACCCGGAGAACAGGCCGAGCGAGGTACCGAAGACGACCGTGATGAGCGCGGTCACCGCGGCGCTCAGCAGGACGTAGCGCGAGCCGGTGATGACCAGCGCGAGAACGTCCCGGCCCTGAGGGTCGGTGCCGAACCAGTGAGCCCAGCTCGGCGGCTGGGTGATGGCGTTGGGATTGTCCGGCAACTGGGCCGGGAAGAACATCGGCCCGAAGGCGCCCATGAAGGCGAAGCCGACGATGATGATCACACCGACCATCCGGCTGGGCTTGCGCTTCATCACCCGCCAGACGCCGAGCCAGAATTTGCGGCGCATGGTCGCGGAGGTGGACATCGTGGTCTCGGGGATCAGCGTGTCGCTCATGACGCGTCCTCTCCGCTCCGCACCCGTGGATCGATGACCGTGTAGAACAGGTCGGCCACGATGTTCGCGACGATGATCGACGCGGTGATCAGCAGGAAGGCGCCGCCCATCAGCGCGTAGTCGCGATCGTTGACGCTGTCGATGAGCATCAGCCCCAGCCCCGGATAGTTGAAGATCTTCTCGATGAACACGGCGCCACCGAGGAGCAGCCCCAGGGAGAGGGCGAGGATCGTGAAGAGCGGCAGGATCGCGTTGCGCGCGATGTAGCGGAAGACGATCGACTTCTTCATGCCCCGTAGCTCGGCGGCCAGGATGAAGTCGTCGCCCAGCACGGTGACCACGCTGGACTTCATCGCCAGGACCCAGCCGCCGTAGGCCGACAGCGCGTACGTGACGACCGGCAGCACGGCGTGCTCGACGAGCGAGCCGATGTAGCCGGCGTTGAAGCCCGGATCGAACAGGATGTCCACCGGTCCGTCCGCGGGCAGGATGGGGATGAGCGTCGCGAAGATCACCACGAGCAGCAGCGCGAGCACGTACTGCGGGATGCCGTGCAGCAACGAGCCGGAGATGGCCAGCGCGTCGCCGAGCTTGCCCGTGCGCTTGATCGCCGCGTACACGCCGAGAACGACCCCGACGAGGAAGCTGAGCAGGGTGCCGACCAGTACCGGTAGAACGGTCCACTTGGCCGCTTCGGTCAGCACGTCGAGCACGGGAGTGCCCGGCCTGCTGACGGAGACGCCGAGGTCGAGGTGGAGCAGGCCGCCCATGAAGTCGGTGTACTGCTGCCAGAGCGTGCCCGTCGGCTGGAACCCGTACAGCACCTTGACGGCCTGCGCGGCCGCCTCGGGCGCCATGCCCCCCTCGATCAGCTTCTCGTAACGGGCGGCCATGGGGTCGCCCGGGATGTTGTTGATGATGAAGAAGCTGATCGTGGCGACTACCAGGATCATGACGAACCCGCGGGCCAGGTGGCCCGCGAGTCGCCGGATGATGATCATCATAAATTTACTGCTTCGACTTGACCATGCCGAGCTGGATCCACACACCGGAAGCGAGCACGCCGGTACCGAGGCGCAGGATCTCGTCGTCGTGTGGCCAGCCGGTGAATCGGCTGTTGTTGACGAACTGGTTGTTGACGTAGTCCCAGAGCTGGATGACCGGCAGGTCCTGGTTGGCCGCCGTCGCGAGCTGCGCCATGATCGGCTTGGCCTGGTCCTCGGTGGCGGAGTTGAGCTTGCCGGTCAGCTCGCCCGGGTTGATCTTGGCGCCGTCGACCTCGATCTGCTCGGGGTCGCCCATCCAGTTGCCGTTCTTGCCCGCCGGGGAGTGCTCGATCTTGCCCGCGACGTTGGTCCAGCCGTTGGAGGCCCCGTAGAGGCGCTGGAAGATGTCATACGGCGCGGGGCCGAGCGCCATGAGCCAGAAGCCCACGTCGTACTTGCCCGCTGACAGTTCCTCGAGGTAGAGCGGGTAGTCCGTGGTGGTCACGACCTCCGCGTCGATCCCGGCCTTGATGAGCTGGCTCTTGATGTTCTCCTGCGCCGAGAGCCAGTCGGAGAAGCCCGCCGGCGCGTGCATGGAGACCTTCCACGCCTTGCCGTCGGCCAGCATCCACTTGCCGTCCTTCTTCGTCAGACCGGCGTCCTTGAACTCCGCCTCGGCCTTGGCCACGTCCGGCCTGTACGGCTCGAGCTTCGGCAGCGTGTCGGGGATCCAGGCCTGCGCGGCCTTCTGGTGGATGCCGGTGGTGGTGATGGCCGGCGTGCCGCCCTCGGGCGAGGCGACCTTGGTGACCTGGTCGCGGTCGATGAGGTAGGCCAGGCCCCGGCGCACGTGCACGTTGTCGTACGGCTTCTTGGACTGGTTGAAGGCCATGCTCACGGCCACCGGCGAATAGCCCTTGATGACCTCGCTGCCCGGGGCCGCCTTGATCCGGTTCATCACGTCCGTGGGAGCGGCGACGAACCCGGAGGCGTCGAGCTTGCCGGCGGTGAGGTAGTTCCAGATCTGCTCGTTGCCGGTGTAGTTGAGGAACTTCACCTGAGCCGGAGCCACATTGGCGGCGTTGTAGAAGTTCTTGTTCTTGACCAGCAGTGCCTCGCCGGGGTTGACCCGCTCCAGCACGAACGGGCCCGCGGAGACGTCCTTGGGCGGCGCGAAGGTGAGCACCTTCTGGCCCAGGGTGGTGATCTCCGCGCGGGCCTTCTCGGCATCCGCGCCCTCGCCGCGGGCGGCCTTGAGCTTGTCCCAGAAGTCCGCGGGAAGGACGCTGCTCCAGACGTGGGCGGGCAGGACCGCCGTGTCGAGCACGCCGCGGGCGAACTTCGGACTGGGGTTGGCCATGTCCTGCGTGATCTTCAGCGTCTGCGGGTCCACGACGGTGACCTCGGCGGCGGCGCCGGCCGCGCCGGGCGTGACCGAGAAGGCCGTGCTGCCCTGCGTGTAGGCGATGCCGATGGACATCTTGACGTCCTCGGCGGTGACCGGCTTGCCGTCCGACCACTTGGCGTTGGGCTGAAGCTTCAGCGTGATGGACGAGTTGTCCGGGGCGATCTCCCAGCTCGCGGCGATGCCGGGCAGAGCCTGGTTGGGATCCGTCAAGTGGTTCTTCACCCACGCGATGCGCATCGCGTTGAAGCCCGAGAAGGAGTTGCCCTTCGGGTTGTACGGGTTCGCCGGCGCACTCGCATCGAGGCCCGGCCTGTTGACGTCGATTGTGGTGAAGAGCCCGCCACCACCGCCCGAGCTGGACTTGTTGGTGGAGCCACTGCTGCACGCTGTGGCAGTGGCCAGGCCCAGCAACGCTACTACCGCTGCTAGTCGCTTCATGTACCGCTCCGGGGGATGTCTCGGACCTGTTGAGGATCGCGGGGGATTAGCCCGGACCCTACGGTCACGCACAGGTCACGTCAATAATCTCCAGATGTTGTGAGGCTAATGTAATTTTTCTTCATAGGCTTCTTGGTGTAGCTCGGCGCCATCAACCCAGCATAAGTACCGCAGCCCCGTTGACCTGCCCGTCTGCCAGCCGGCGGAGTGCGACGTCGGCCCTGTCGAAGGTGTAGGGCGCCGTTGTCACGTGAGGCGGATGCCCGAGTGCCAGGTCGAGATAGGCCCGTCCGTCGGCCCGGGTGTTGGCGGTCACGCTCCGTAGCGTCCGCTCCTGGAAGAGGTGGCGCTGGTAGTTCAGCGAGGGGATGTCGGTGAGGTGGATCCCGGCCACGGCCAAGGTGCCGCCCCGGTCGAGCGCCTCCAGCGCGGTGGGCACCAGATCGCCTACGGGCGCGAACAGAATCGCCGCGTCCAGCGGCTCGGGCGGCCGGTCTCCGGCGGACGCCGCGCCCAGTCGCAGAGCCAGCTCCCTGGCGGCGGCTGACCTGGTCACCACGTGTACGACGGCCCCATGGGCGATCGCCGCCTGGGCGGTCAGGTGGGCGGACGCGCCGAACCCGTAGACCCCGAGCCGCCCGCCCTCCGGCACCTCGGCTCGCAGCAGCGCCCGATAGCCCACGATCCCCGCGCACAGCAGGGGCGCCAGCGTCTCGGCGGGCAGTTCTTCGGGCAGGGGATAGACGTATGCGGCGGGCACGGTCAGATACTCAGCGTAACCACCGTCGGCATCCCACCCGGTGTAGGCGGACGAAGGGCAAAGATTCTCTTTACCCGCCAGGCAGTACCGGCAGGCGCCGCAGGTCCACCGGAGCCAGGCGACCCCGACCCGCCCGCCGACGTCCCCGTCGCCGCTGACCACCCGCCCGACGACCTGATGGCCGGGCGAGATCCCCGGGTGCCGGGGCGCCAGGTCCCCTTCGATCAGGTGCAGGTCGGTCCGGCACACGCCACAGGCCTCGACCTGGACGAGCACCTCACCCATCCCCGGCTCCGGCACGGGCTTGTCCACCATGACCAGCAGCCGGGCCGGGTCCGGAATCCACGCCTTCATCGAGACCTCCTCAGACGGTCGGCAACGCGCACGTCACGGCGCCTAACTCATCCCACCTGAGGAGCGTTCCCCTGGACAGGGCCCCGCCACGGTCGGTGGGTGGGGCCGGCCCATGCTGGCCGTAAAAAGAATCGGGCCGTAAAGAATGGGACGGCCCCGGAGTCAGGACGCCAGCCGGGACAGCGCGAGGGAGGCATACAGGGCGGCGCCGTCCGGCAGGACGGAGTCGTCGAACTGCGCCTCGGGAGAGTGGTTGTACGGCGCGATCGCCGGATCACGGTCCGGCGGGCAGGCCCCCAAGAAGGCGAACGCCCCCGGGACGTTCTCCAGCACGTACGAGAAGTCCTCCGACCCCATCACCGGCTGCGGCGTCACGAGGAACCGCCCGGGCCCGAACAGCTCCTCCGCCGTCCTGGAGACGAACTCCGCCTCGGTGGGATCGTTCACGGTGACCGGATACCCCATCCCGAACGACGCCTCGACCGACAGCCCGTGCGCGGCCGCGACCCCCTCGACCACCTCCACCAGCCGCCGTTTCGCCAGCGTCCGGTTGGCCGGCGAGAACGTGCGCAGCGTCGCCTCGAAGCGCGCCTCGTCCGGGATCACATTGTCGGTCGTGCCCCCGTGGAAGGATCCGACCGTGACCACCACCGGGTCGAACACGTCGAACGTCCTGGTCACCATCGACTGCAGCGACGCCACCATCTCGCAGCCCGCCTGGATCGGGTCGAGCGCGCGGTGCGGGCTGGAGCCGTGGCCGCCGCGCCCCTTGACCGTCACCTCGAACACGTCGGCCGCGGCCATGAGCGGCCCGGGCCGGGAGGCGAACAGGCCCTGGGGCAGCATCGACGAGACCACGTGCAGGCCGTACGCCGCCACGGGCCGCGCGCCCGCCGCGTCCAGCACGCCCTCCTCGATCATGTGCTTGGCGCCGTCGTGGCCCTCCTCGCCCGGTTGGAACATGAAGATGACGTCCCCGGCCAGCTCCTCGCGCCGCGCGCTGAGCAGGTGCGCGGCGCCCGCGAGCATGGTGGTGTGCAGGTCGTGGCCGCACGCGTGCATCTGCCCGTCGATCTGCGAGCGGTAGGGCAGGTCGTTGCGTTCGGCGACCGGCAGCGCGTCCATGTCACCGCGCAGGAGTACGGCGGGGCCCGGCCGGCCGCCCCTGAGCACGGCGGTGATCGAGCTGAGCGCCTTTCCGGTGGTGATCTCCAGGGGCAGCCCGTCGAGCGCCGTGAGGACCTTCTCCTGGGTACGCGGCAGCGTGAGGCCGATCTCCGGAGTGGTGTGCAGCGAGTGGCGCAGCCGGACGAGCTCGTCCCGCATGTCCCGCGCGGATTCAGTGAACGACATGAAGAACATTCTTCATGTGCCGGTCAGGAAGTCGATATAGGACACTCTGTACGATGGGCCGGGTGACTCAGCGTAAACGGATCGATTCCTGGCTTTCCGACATGGACGGCGTGCTCGTGCACGAGGGCAGGCCGGTCCCGGGCGCCGACGTGTTCATCAAAAAGCTCAGCGAGTCCGGCAAGAAATTCCGGGTGCTGACGAACAACTCCATCTACACCCAGCGCGACCTCTCTGTACGGCTGGCCGCCGCCGGCCTCGAGGTGCCCGCCGAGTCGATCTGGACCTCGGCGCTGGCCACCGCCCAGTTCCTGCACGACCAGCGGCCGGGCGGCTCCGCCTACGTGATCGGCGAGGCCGGGCTGACCACCGCGCTGCACGAGGTCGGCTACGTGCTGACCGACCTCGACCCCGACTACGTGGTGCTCGGCGAGACCCGCACCTACAGTTTCACGCAGATCACCCGGGCCATCCGCCTCATCGAGGGCGGCGCCCGCTTCATCGCCACGAACCCCGACCCGGTCGGCCCGTCCACCGAGGGCTCGCTGCCCGCCTGCGGCGCGGTCGCCGCGATGATCACCAAGGCCACCTCCGTCGACCCCTACTTCGTCGGCAAGCCCAACCCGCGGATGATGCGCAGCGCGCTCAACGAGATCGAGGCCCACAGCGAGACCACCGCGATGATCGGCGACCGGATGGACACCGACATCGTGTGCGGGATGGAGGCCGGGCTCTACACCATCCTAGTGCTCACCGGCGTGACCCAGCGCGACCAGATCGACCGCTTCCCCTACCGGCCGTCGCTGGTCGTCGACTCGGTGGCGGATCTCATCGAGCTGATCTGAACCTGACGCCGGTTGACAGGTACGCCTGGGAAGGTGGTCCGCATGACGCGCATCTACCTGGAGGTCGGCCCGAAGAAGGTCTTCGCCTGTTCGCTGGAGTGGCCCGGCTGGTGCCGCGTGGCCAAGGGCGAGGAGGCGGCCATCGACCTGCTCATGGAGTACGTGCCGCGCTACCGGGTGATCGCCGGGCGGGCCGGGCTCCGGTTCGAGCCGGGTGATCCCGTCGTGGTCGCCCGTGAGCCGGGCAGCGACATGACCGACTTCGGCGCGCCGTTCGCGATCCCCGAGCTGGACCAGGCGCCGATCGACGCCGAGACCGCGGGCCGCTGGGTGGCGCTGCTGCGCGCCGCCTGGGAGCTGTTCGACGAGGTCGCCGCCGAGTCGCCGGAGGACCTGCGCAAGGGGCCGCGGGGCGGCGGGCGCGACCTGTCGAAGGTCGTGGAGCACGTCGCGAACGCCGAGCGCGCCTACGCCAGGAAGGTGGACGTAAGGCACAAGCCGTACAAGAGCCGGGAAGACCGTGACGCGATGCGCGAGGAGCTCGCCGAGGTGCTGTCACGCCCCTGGCAGCCGCCGCAGACCACCGGCTGGCCGCCCGCCTACGCCATGCGGCGGACGGCCTGGCACGTCATCGACCATCTGTGGGAGATCGAGGATCGCCGATGAGGCGCGGCAGCGCGCTGATGTTGCGCGACAGGTAGGCGGCCACGGCCTCGGGGACGACGTGCCGGGAGGTGATCTCCGTCTCGCGCAGCGGTAACCGCACGACCTCGTACTCGCCGCGCGAGGGGTCCTCGAGCTCGGGCCCGTGGCGCAGGGCCGGATCCAGGGCGACCAGTCGGCAGCCGTACACGTGCTGGGTCTTGATCCCGCCCTGCCACGGATAGGTGACCGTGGTCAGTGGCGTCACGCTCGAGACGGTCGCGCCCAGCTCCTCCAGCAGCTCCCTGTGCAGCGTGTGCTCCAGGGTCGCGTCCTGCGGCTCGACGTGGCCGCCGGGCACCGACCAGTAGACCTGGCGGCCCGGCACCGTCCGCCGGAAGATCATCAGTCGCTCGTCGTGATCGAGTAGGACGCCCCGGACACTTGGTCGCATAAGGTCACCTTATTTGGCGCCGTGACCTTCGGGTAGCCTAACTTACGGTACCGTAACTACAGGGAGACGATCTTGATGGCGATGACTCAGACGGAACTGCTGCACGAGCTCGAGCCCGTGGTCGCCGGGGAGCTTGACCGCCACAACGCGATGGCGAAGGAATGGTTCCCGCACGAGTACGTTCCGTGGAGCCAGGGCCGTGACTTCGACGGCATCTACGGCGGCGAGGCCTGGCAGGACAGCGACTCGAAACTCCCCGAGCCCGCCCGGATCTCGCTCATCGTCAACCTCCTCACCGAGGACAACCTGCCCAGCTACCACCACGAGATCGCCACGACGTTCGGCCGTGACGGCGCCTGGGGCACCTGGGTGCAGCGCTGGACCGCCGAGGAGGACCGGCACGGCACCGCGATCCGCGACTACCTCACCGTCACCCGCGCGGTCGACCCGGTCGCGCTGGAGCGCGCCCGCATGAGGCACATGGAGGCGGGCTACGTCACTGAGTACGGCACCATGCTCCAGCAGCTCGCCTACGTCTCCTTCCAGGAGCTGGCCACCCGCATCGCGCACCGCAACACCGGCCGCGCCTCCGGCGACGAGGGCTGCGAGCGGCTGCTGGCCAGGATCGCCGCCGACGAGAACCTGCACATGCTCTTCTACCGCAACCTGCTCAAGGCCGCCTTCGAGCTGGACCCCAACCAGACCATGCGCGCCGTGACCGACGTCGTCAAAACCTTCCAGATGCCCGGCTCCAGCATCGAGGGCTTCACCCGCAAGGCCATGATCATCGCCCACGAGGGCATCTACGACCTGCGCCTGCACCTCGACGACGTGCTCATGCCGGTGCTGAAGCAGTGGGCCGTGTTCGACAAGACCGGCCTCGACGCGGGTGGCGAGCAGGCCCGCGAGGAACTGGCCGCGTTCCTGGCCAAGACCGAGACGACGGCGGCCAGGTTCGTCGAGCGCAGGGCCGAGCGCAAGGCGCGCGCCGCCGCGCGATGACTGTGCACGTCGCCCGTGAGGCGCGCGCCGCCGCGCGATGATCGTGCGCGGGGTGATCACCAGCCGTAGCCGAAAGGCTCGCGCGGCCGGTACGGCGCCTCCAGGCGGGCCACCTCCTCAGCGGTGAGGACGAGGTCCACGGCGGCGAGCGCGTCGTCCAGGTGGCCGGGGCGCGTCGCACCCACGATCGGCGCGGCGACGGCGCCGTTTCCGGGCCCCTTGCCGAGCAGCCAGGCCAGCGCCACCTGCGCGGGCGGCACGCCACGCTCCCCGGCGACGGCCCGCAGGGCCGCCACGATCCCCTCGTCCTCGGGCGTCCGGTCCTCGTGGGCCGCCCTGGTGGTGGCCCGCCCCTCCCCTCCGGCCAGCAGACCGCGGGCGAGCGGACTGTACGGCAGCACGCCCAGGCCCTGGTCGGCGCAGTAGGGGAGCACCTCGCGCTCCTCCTCCCGGTAGGCGAGGTTGTAGCGGGTCTGCATCGCCACGAACCTGGTCAGACCCGCCGACTTCGCCGCGTGCTGCGCCTTGGCCAGCTGCCAGCCGTACATGAGGGAGGCGCCGATGTAGCGGGCCTTGCCCGCCTTGACCACGTCGTGCAGCGCCCGCATGGTCTCCTCGACGGGCGTCTCGTCGTCCCAGCGGTGGATCTGGTACAGGTCCACGTGGTCGGTGCCCAACCGGCGCAGCGAGGCGTCGATCGAGTCCAGGATGTGCTTGCGCGACAACCCCCGCTCGTTGGCTCCCTCGCCCATGGGGAAGCCGACCTTGGTCGCCAGCACGTAGTCGTCGCGACGGTCGAAGAGCCTGCGCAGCAGGCTGCCGGTGATCTCCTCACTGACGCCGCCGGAGTACATGTCGGCGGTGTCGAAGAAGGTCACCCCGCCGTCCACCGCCCGGCGCACGATCGGCTCTGCGGCCTCCTCGGGCAGGAACCAGGGCACGTCCGCAGGATCGCCATAGCTCATCATGCCCAGGCCGATCCGCGACACCTTCAGACCCGAGCTGCCCACGCGTGTGTATTCCATGGGGATCATCATCCGGCAAAGCCAGTGCTTCCCCTTGACTCTGAGATGGTCTTGGACATCCCTGACATCGGGAAGGTTCCCGACTACGGGCAACACATCAACATCTCTAGGAGTGAAGGGTGAAAATCTTCGGGATCGCCGCGAGCCTCCACGCGGGATCGTTTATCAACAAATTGCTGGAGGCAACGGGCAGGGAGCTGCCCAGGGGGGTGCGCCTGGAGTGCTGGCGGGGACTCGGCGCGGTCCCGCCCTACGCGCTCGGCCCCGTACCCGAGCAGGTGGCAGGCCTGCTCCGCAAGGTCGGCGAGTGCGACGCGGTGCTGCTCACCGCGCCCGAGCACAGCCTGCTCCCGGCTGAGCTGGGCCACGCGCTGCGCTGGATGGCGACCGGCGGGCGCCTGGCCGGCAAGCGCGTCGCCGTGATGAGCGCGAGCGTGCGCGCCTGCGGCGCCATGTGGGCGCAGGCCGAGCTGTTCAAGGAGCTCACCGGGGCGGGCGCGGTCGTGATGGGCAGCGAACTGGTGCTCTCGCCCACCTGCCCGCATTTCGACGACCAGGGCCGTCTGACGGCCCTCTACCTGCGTGATCAGGTACGGGAGATCGTCGGCCAGCTCTGCCCTGTGCCGCTCGCCGCACAGCCGGTGTTCTCGGCCCAGCTCGTCCTGACGGGTCGTTCGGCGTAGTCCGGCCCGTGGCCGGGTCAGGGGCTGCGGCGCAGGCGCTTGACGTCGGAGCGGAGCTTCTTGGTGGCGATGCGGCGCTCGACCGAGCCCCGGCTGGGCTTGGTGGCGCGGCGGCGCTTGGGCGGGGGCGCGATGGCCTCGCGGAGGCGCTGGGCCAGGCGCTGTTCGGCGGCCTCGCGGTTGCGCAACTGGGAGCGGTACTCCGACGCGGCGATGGTGATCGTGGGGGCGCCCAGCCGGTCGAGGGCGCGGGCCTTGAGCGCCGGTGACAGGGCCGTCGTGGCGGAGACGTCGAAGACGAGTTCCACCCGGCTGTCGGTGGTGTTGACGCCCTGGCCGCCCGGGCCGGAAGAGCGGGAGAAACGCCAGACGAGCTCGGCGTCCGGGATGACGACCGAGTCGTTGACGACCAGCGGGCCGGGCATGTCGGGGTACTCCTGTTCCTTCAACGTGGAATGTCACCGTATCTGAGCGACATATCCCTAATGCAACGGCATTTCCAATAACGGAGGTCGCTGCGATTATGGAGACAACGATCTGTGGGGGAGGCCGATTCCGTGGTGCACGTGACGGCGGCGGCCGATTCCGTGGTGCACGTGACACCGGCACAGATAGCGCTGACGGTGCCACTGGCCATCGCCTCCGCCACGGGATTCCTCCTGCTCCGCTGCCAGGGCAGGGGCCGGCCCTTCGGCCCCGGAGGCTGGTGGCTGGCGGTCATCATCATCCTGCTGACCGGCCTGGTCTCCTCCGCTGTGGCGCTGGTGAGCGGTGGGCTGCTGAGCAATTACCTGTCCACTGTGCTGGGCGCCGTCGCGCCGGGCGGACTGTGGCTGAGCCAGGTGCGCTCCCGCGAGGACGAGCGGCGCTCGCTGGCCAAGGAGGCGGCGACGTTCTGGCTGGTGTCGCTGCTGGCCCGGCTCGACCAGGCGATGGCCGAGGACCAGCGGCGCTGGTGCGAGCGGCGGGTCGACGATTCCTGGAGCGTGTACGAGCTGAGCCTGGCCGCCAACCGCTACCACGAGCGCATCGTCGAGCGGCTCTCGCCCGAGGAGCGCAGGAAGGAACGGGTGCACGCCCGGCTGGACGCGATCGAACGGCGGCTGGACGTGGCCGCGCTGATCGAGGACGGGGCGCCGCGCTCCAAGGTGATCACCGCGCTGCGCGGCTCCCGGCAGACGCGGCTGGCAAGGTATGAGCGGTATGTCAATGACCTGACCCGGTTACACGGCATCCTCCGGCATGACGCGGAGAACGACGTCCTGCGGCTGCTGGCCTCGGCCTATCGGGCCGGGTATCGGTCGCTGCCCAGGTTCGTGCCGCCGGCGCGGTCACGGATCACCGCGCCGCTCAGGCCTCACCCATGATTCTCTTCGACGAGCAGGATGGACTCCTCCTCGGCCTCGCTGAGCGTGAACTCGATGCGGGCGCCGAGCGCTTTGACGACGGCACCGAGCGTACGGAGCGTGAGGTTCTCGTCTCCCGACAGAATCTGGCTCACCCTGCCCGGCGAAACGCCCATCGAGGCGGCCAGATCGGCGCGGGACATCTTGTGCTCCCGCATGTACCAGGTGATCTCGTCGACGGCGTCCTGGGCGAGACCGCCCGGACTCACCTCGTCGGGCGTGCTCCGGCGAAAGGCCATCACGGTCTCGCTCTCAGCGCTCGGTTCCTTGTCTCTTCACTTTAGCTCTACCTAAACCTTTAGGCAAGACTAAACCTGAAGGCGCGCTGCAAGTGAGGTGTGTCACTATCGCTCTGGAATCACGGGGTGAATGGGGAGGCGCTGTGGCGGGCATCGTCGGCGTGCACGGGATCGGCAAGTACAACTACTACGTGGCGGCGGGCAACTCCGCGACGGGGGCGGCGGAGGCGATGCGCCTCAAGTGGGACCGCTACCTGCAGGTGGCGCTCGGGGGAGAGAGCAGGACCTACTTCAGCGAGGTGGCCTACTTCTCCCACCTGCTGCACGACCGGCAGCCCCAGCAGGGGCCGCAGGCGTTCGCGGCCCTGCCGGCCCCCGCCCAGCAGGTGCTCGTCGACTGGGCCAGGAACCTGGACATGGGCGAGCGCTTCACCGGAGCGCTCAAGATGTTCACCGGGTGGCTGCTCACCCGGCTCGACAGCAGGTCGGCGGCGTTCGCGTCGCTGTTCGCGCCGGAGGTGGCGGCCTACCTGACCGATTCGGCCAGGCGCGTGAGATGCCAGGAGGCTGTGCGCGACGCGATCAGGAAGAACAGTCCGCGGGTGGTGATCGCCCATTCGCTGGGCAGCGTCGTGGCCTACGAGACGCTCTGGGCCAACCCCGACCTTGAGGTCGACCTGCTGCTCACCCTCGGCAGCCCGCTCGGCATGCGCAACGTGGTCTTCGAGCGCCTCCTGCCCGCCCCGATCAACGGCCTCGGCCGGCGGCCCACGGGCGTCAAGCGCTGGGTGAACATCGCCGACAAGGACGACATCGCCGCCATCCCGGCCAACCTGCGGGGCAGCTTCACCGGCGTGGACCTGGAAGAACGGGTCAACCTCGACTGGATCGACTTCCACACCGCCGAGAAGTACCTGGGTTGCCCGGCACTCGACCCGCATCTGCGACCATTCCTGCCATGACGTGGATTGTCTTCGACTACGGCAGCGTGCTGTCCCTGCCTCAGCCCGAGTCCGACGCCGACGAGATGGCCCGGGCGGTCAACACCGACCCCGAGGCGTTCAAGCGGCGCTACTGGGAGCACCGCCTGGAGTTCGACCGGGCGTCGCTGACCCCGGCCGCCTACTGGTCGGCGGTCCTCGGCCGGCCGGCCGCCATCGCCGAGATCGCCCGGCTGGTCGCGATGGACGTGGCGAGCTGGGCCTACCCCGACGAGGGCACGGTCGCCATCCTGAACGATCTCCTCGACCGTGGCGGCGACGTGGCCCTGCTGTCCAACGCGCCCGCCTGCGTGGCCGACGGCCTGGACGGGCTGCCCTGGATCGCGGCCATCGAGCAGCGCTTCTACAGCGGCAGGATGGGCCTGGTGAAGCCGGACCGGGAGATCTTCGACCGGATGGCGGCCGAGCTCGACGCCGACCCGGCCGAGATCGTGTTCATCGACGACCGGGCGGAGAACGTGGCCGGGGCCGAGCGCGCGGGCATGACGGGCGTCCAGTTCACCTCCGCCGAGGCCCTGCGGGAGACGCTCAAGGCGTGACACGCTGCGGCGGGAGGAGGACTGATGCTGTTCATCCAGCCTTGACTCCGCAGTCACGACCGTGTCAGTCGGGCTGGACATACCTGGACCGTGGACCGCAGATCCTTCCTCGCCGCGGCGGCAGTGACCTTCCTCGCGCCGTCCCAGCAGGCCGAAGCCCAGCAGACCAGAACCCTCAGGACCGACCCCTTCACCCTCGGCGTGGCCTCCGGAGACCCGTCGACCGACGGCTTCGTCCTCTGGACCCGCCTCGCCCCGAACCCCCTGTCCGGCGACGGGCGCGGCGGCATGCCCTCTCGCGGCGTGGACGTCGACTGGCAGGTCGCCACCGACGAGCGCTTCTCGTCGATCGTCAGATCCGGTACGGCCGAGGCCCGGCCGGGCGCCGCGCACACCGTCCACATCGAGGTCGCGGGCCTGGAGCCGGGACGCGACTACTTCTACCGGTTCAGGAGCGAAGGCAGGCTCTCACCCGCCGGCCGGACCAGGACCACACCGACGGGTGAGCGGCCGCTGACGTTCGCGGTCGCCGCGTGCGCGCACTACGAGCACGGCTACTACACCGCCTACCGGCGGCTGGCCGAGCAGGAGCCCGAGCTGGTGGTGTTCCTGGGCGACTACATGTACGAGTACGGCCCCAGCGGCTACACCGCGCTGGCCGGGCGGGTCCGCACGCACACGCCGGGCAAGTGCGAGACGCTGGCCGACTACCGGCTGCGGCACGCCCAGTACAAGAGCGACCACGACCTCCAGCGGGCGCACGCGGTGGCGCCGTGGCTGGTGGCCTTCGACGACCACGAGGTGGAGAACAACTGGGCCGCGTCCGTCTCCAGCACCGGCGCCCCCGGCTTCGCCCGGCGCCGGGCGGACGCCTTCAGGGCGTACTACGAGAACATGCCGCTGCGCCGGGCCAGCGTGCAGGGCGCGGTGCTGCGGGTGAACCGGCGCGTCTCGTGGGGGTCGCTGGCCCGCTTCCACCTGCTCGACACGCGGCAGTTCCGTGACGACCAGGCCTGCCTGGACGGGGTACGCGCCGGGTGCGACGACCGGCTGGCGGCCAAGCGCACGCTGCTGGGCGCCGACCAGTGGCGCTGGCTGGAGGACGGCCTGCGCGAGTCCGGCACCCGGTGGAACCTGCTCGGCCAGCAGATCCTGATGGCGCAGCGCGACTACAAGGTGGGGCCGGGCCGCGAGGTGAACCTGGACTCATGGGACGGGTACGCCGCCGAGCGGACCCGGCTGCTGGGCTCGCTGTCCGGCACCTCGAACCCGGTCGTGCTGACCGGCGACGCCCACATGCACCACCTGGCCGACCTCAAGACCGACTTCGACGACCCCGACTCGCCCGTGGTGGCCAGAGAGCTGGTGACCTCGTCGATCGCCAGCGACGGGGACGGGTATCGGGACAAGACGTGGATCGCCGAGGCGTTGCAGGAGAACCCGCACATCTCCTACATCGACCAGCGGCGGGGCTACATCATGGCCAAGGTCACTCGTGACGATATCTCGGTGGATTACCGGACGCTGGATTACATCTCCCGCAAGGGCGCCCCCGCCAAGACCGCGCACAGCCTGACAATCCCCGCCACCGCCCATGCCCGAACCTGAACGTCTGCTGGGAAAGGGCTGAGGGTTCGCTCAACGCAGAAGCGGCCGAGCCACCGAGGTGGCCCGGCCGGGGGTCGTCAGCTCTCCGGCCAGCTGGTGTCCGGGAACTCGCCCGTGGCGCTGCCCGCCATCACCACCTGATCGCTCTCACTGAGGCCTGAGGTGATCTCCACGTACTGGTCCCCGCGCACCCCGGTACGCACCACCCGCGCCGAGTCGTGCCCGCCCGAGCGCACGGTGACCACGCTCGTACCGTCCGCGCGGCTCTTCACCGCCTCGGCCGGCACGTAGATCCCGTCGTCGGCCGTGCCCGTCGTCACCGACACCGAGGCCGTCTGCCCGAGCATCAGCCCGCGCGGCGGCTTGTCGAAGGCGAGCGTCACCGAGTAGCGGACGAGCTTGTCGCTCACGGTGGCGGTCGGCGCGATGCGGGTGACCTTGCCCGTGTACTTCTCCGAGCCGCGCGTGGCCAGGGTGATGCTCGCTTCCTGGCCGAGTTTGAGCTTGTTCACGTCGGATTCGGTGACCATCGCGTCGACCTGGAGCTCGTTCAGGTCGCCGAGGCTGATGAACGTGCTGGTGCCCGCCGTGTCGCCGACCCCTCCCGCCACCGACAGGACCGTGCCCGAGGCGGGAGCCACGATCCGGGTGCCGCGTACCTCGTCGGCGGCCTGCTCAAGGGCGGCCTGGGCGCGGTCCACGTTCGCACTGGCCTGGTCCTCGCTGATGCCGCCCTTGCCGTTCGCGCCGCCGCAGGGGCTGCCGCCCTGGGACTGGCGGGCTCCCGGCGTGGCCTTTCCGGTGGGCCTGCCCGAGGCACCGGGCTTTCCGGTGGGTTTCCCCGTGGCCTTACCTGTGGGTTTCCCTGTGGCCTTGCCGGTCGGCTTGGCGGAGGACTTGCCGGTGGGTTTGGCGGTGGGTTTGGCGGTGGGTTTGGCGGAGGGTTTGGCGGTGGGTTTGGCGGTGGCGGTGCCGGTCGGCGAGGCCGATGGCCGGCCGCCGTCCGGGGTGGCCGTCACGGTCGCGGTGACGGTGGCCGTGGCCGTGACGGTCACCGTGACCGTGGGCTGCGGCTCGTGGCCGCTCGGCGTGGGCTCCGGGGTCGGCGTCCAGGTGGGCCGGGGGGTCGGGGTCGTGGCCGGGGTGAGCGCGGTGGCGGGGGCGGCGATGGGCGCCGCCGAGGGGCCGAAGGCGCCCTTGGCGGCGACCGCCCCCACGACCGAGGTGGACGTGCCGCTGCTGCTCGGCGAGCACGTGGCCGTACTGGTGGCGGCGGTCGTGGCGGTGGTCAGGGCCTCCTCGGCGGCGGCCAGGTCGGCGGCGGCGGCCGTGTAGCCCTCGCGTGCCGCCGTGCCGTCCACCCGGGCCAGCACCTGCCCCTTCTTCACCTTGGCGCCGACCTTGACGTAGATCTTGGTCACCGTTCCAGAGCCACCGAATCCCAGGTCGCGCCGCGAGCCGTCCACGGTGTTGCCCGCGGCCGTGACGGAGGCGGTGACGACGCCCCGCTTGGCGGCTGCCAGCCGTACCTGGGCGGCGGGCTCCGGATCGTCGCGGAGCGCCAGCACCAGGCCGGAGCCGGCCACCAGGACGGCAAGGGCGAGCCCGCCTAGCTTGAGCGCCTTAGGCGGGAAAGTCGGTCTCATGGAGGCCCATCATGGCGTGAGCAGGTTAGTACGGGGCTGCGAGGCAGCTCAGAGTTGTCTGTGTGTCTCCAGAGGTGTCCACTTTGTCAGCGAACCTTCAGCTAGCTCGCGGCTGTAGCGCAGACTGGTGTGCAAGGGTCACCGGCTGTGAAGGTGTCGACAAGGCGCAGAGCGCTGATAACCAACGGGGCCCTAGGCGTGCTCCTGCTGGGCGGTGTCGCGTTCGCGTACGCCCAGCTCGGCGGCACGGACGAGGTGGCCAGTGAGACGGCCACCCGGACGGTGACCGCCGGGCGCGGCACCGTGACCGCCTCGGTGTCCGCCTCGGGCGCGGTGGAGAGCTCCAGGAGCAGAACGCTCGCGTTCGGGACGAGCGGGACCGTCGAGCGCATCTACGTCAAGGCGGGAGACAAGGTCCGCAAGGACGACATCCTGGCCAAGCTCGACGACGCGGCGGCGGAGGAGAACCTGTCGGCCGCGCGCGCCACGTACAACAGCGCCGTCGACGACGGGACCTCGACCGCCCAGCTCTACGCCGCCTACATCAAGGCGCGCAACGCCTACCGGGAGGCCCAGCGAACGGCCACGGCGACAGTGCTGAGAGCGCCGTTCGCCGGCACGGTCACGGCCGTGAACGGCGCCGTCGGCGGTTCCTCCAACGGATCCGGGACCTCCAGCGGCACCTCGACCCAGAGCACCAGCCAGAGCGGGCAGAGCGGCCAGTCCGGAAGCGGATCGGGGTCCGGGTTCATCGACCTGGCCGACACCGGCAAGCTCCAGCTCGTCGGCACCTTCACCGAGTCGGACGTCAGCAAGCTCAAGGTCGGCCAGGCGGCCACCGTCACCTTCGACGCGCTGCCGGGCGTCACCGCCACCGGCAAGGTCACCCAGATCGAGCCGGTCGCCTCCACCAGCAACAACGTCGTGCAGTATCCGGTGACGATCTCCTTCACCAAGGTCCCCAAACAGGTGCGCCTGGGGCAGACCACCACCGTCGAGGTCGTGACCGGCGAGGCGGAGAACGTCATCACCGTCCCGTCCACCGCGCTCTCCACCAGCGGCGGCCAGAACACGGTCACCCTGCTCAAGAACGGCCAGCAGGTCAGAACCCCGGTCGAGGTGGGCGTACAGGGCGCCTCGCTGACCGAGATCAAGTCGGGCGTCTCCGAAGGAGACCAGATCGTCCCGCCCGCCACGTCCACCACCACGGGCACCGGCAACCAGCGGCAGGGCGGCTTCGGCGGCGGCTTCCCGGGCGGCGGCGGCGTGCCGGGAGGCGGGCGATGACGGCTCCCGTCCTGAGCGTGCAGAACCTGGTCAAGGAGTACGGCGAGGGCGACGCCAGGGTAAGGGCGCTGCGCGGGGTGAACCTCGACGTCGAGCAGGGCGATTACCTCGCCATCATGGGCGCCTCCGGCTCCGGCAAGTCGACGCTGATGAACATCCTCGGCTGCCTGGACGTGCCCACCACCGGCCGCTACCTGATCGACGGCGCGGACGTCGGGCAGCTCGACGAGCACCAGCTCGCCAAACTACGCAACCGCCGGGTCGGCTTCGTCTTCCAGTCGTTCAACCTCATCCCGCGCATGAGCGCGCTGGCCAACGTCGAGCTGCCGCTGGTCTACGGCGGCATCGGCCAGGCCGAACGGCGCAGGCGCGCGCTGGCCGCGCTGGAGCAGGTCGGCCTCACGGACCGCATCCACCACGAGCCCAACCAGCTCTCCGGCGGCCAGCAGCAACGCGTCGCCGTGGCCAGGGCGCTCATCACCGCCCCCGCCCTGCTGCTGGCCGACGAGCCCACCGGCAACCTCGACACCGCCTCCACGCAGGACGTTCTGGAGATCATGGACAGGCTCAGCGAGTCGGGCCGCACGATCGTGCTCATCACGCACGAGAACGACGTGGCGGCGCACGCCAAGCGGGTCATCAGGCTGGTGGACGGCGAGATCGTGGAAGACGTCCGGCAGGGCCCGCTCGAGGGGCCGCCGCCGCGGATGGCGGAGGTCGCCCGATGAACCAGCTCGAGATCCTGCGCTTCGCCCTGCGCGGGCTGCTGGCCAACAAGATGCGCAGCTCGCTGACCACGCTCGGCATCCTCATCGGCGTCGCCGCGGTCATCCTGCTCGTCGCCGTGGGCGAGGGCTCCTCGCAGAGCATCCAGAAGAACATCCAGCGGCTCGGCGCCAACACGCTGACGATCTCCCCGTCCTTCTCGGGCGGTGGCGGTGGCGGGGGCGGTGGCGGATTCGCGCGGGCCGGCGGCGGCGGTGGCGCGCCCGGCGGCGGGCAGAACACCGGCCCGCGTACCCAGGCCAGGCAGCTCACCCTCGCCGACGCCAAGGCCCTGACCGACAAGACGGTGGCGCCGTCGGTCGCGTCGGTCTCGCCGGTCGTGACCGCCTCCTCGGCCGCCACCACCTACGGGGCGGCCAGCCACTCGATCTCCCAGCTCATCGGCACCTACCCGAGCTACTTCGAGGCCACGAACAAGCCGGTGACCAAGGGCACGTACTTCTTCAACGACGACGTGCTGGCCGCCAGGAAGGTCGTGGTGCTCGGGCAGACCGTGGTCGAGGAGCTGTTCGGCACCCTCGACCCGATCGGCAAGCAGGTGACGATCTCCGGCGTGCCGTTCACGGTCGTCGGCGTGCTGAAGGAGAGCGGGTCGACCGGCGGGCAGCAGGACGCCGACGACGTGGCCATCGCGCCGCTGCCGGCCGTACAGCAGAGCCTGACCGGGTTCGGCTCGCTCAACTCGATCGTCGTGCAGGCGAGCGGCTCGACGGCGACGGAGTCGGCGCAGTCCGAGGTCACGGGCGTACTCAACCAGCGGCACGGCATCACCGGCACCGCCTCGGCCGACTTCCGGATACTCAACCAGGCCACCCTGCAGGAGACCGTCAGCGCGGCGACCGGCACGTTCACCGTGCTGCTCGGCGCGGTCGCGGCGATCTCGCTGCTGGTCGGCGGCATCGGCATCACCAACATCATGCTGGTGACCGTCACGGAGCGGACCAGGGAGATCGGCATCCGCAAGGCCATCGGCGCGCCCAGGAGCGCGATCCTGGGTCAGTTCCTGATGGAGGCCACGCTGCTGAGCCTGGTCGGCGGGCTGTCCGGGGTGCTGGTGGCGTTCCTGGGCACCCGCTTCACCATCGCGGGCATCGAGCCGGTGCTCGTCCCGTCCTCGGTCGCGCTCGCGCTGGGCGTGTCCGTCGGCATCGGCTTGTTCTTCGGCAGCTATCCGGCCAACAGAGCCGCCAAGTTGAGGCCGATCCAGGCCCTGCGCCACGAGTGACAGACCCCCCGAAGGAGACAGAAATGGCCAAACTTGACGGCTCGCCCTACCCCGACGATCTGAACAGCGAACTGGCCGTCCAGCCGCGTAAGCCGCTGTCGAAGGTGACGCTCGGGCTGATCGCGGGCGTGGTGCTGGTGGCCGGGGTGGTGATCGGCATCCAGGTACAGAAGGCGATGGGCGCGCCCGCCACGGCCGCCGCCGGCCAGCAGGGCTTCGGCAGGCAAGGTGGGATGCCCGGCGGCTACGGCCAGCAGCCGGGCGGCAGAGGACAGATGCCGGGCGGGTACGGTCAGAGGATGGGCGGCGCCGGTGGCGGCGGCACCGTGGGCACCGTCGAGAAGGTCGAAGGCGGCAAGATCTACGTCAAGACCATGGACGGCACCACGGTCACGGTCACCACCACCGACGCGACCACGGTTCAGGTGACCAAACCGGGCAAGCTGGCCGACCTGCAGACCGGCACCACTGTCGTGGTGCGCGGCGAGAAGGGCGGGGACGGCTCGGTGGCCGCCACCTCGATCAGTCAGGGGGGAGGCGGCAGATGACCGAGCCGGAGGCCAGGCTGCTGGTGGTGGATGACGAGCCCAACATCAGGGAGCTGTTCTCCGCCAGCCTGCGGATGGCCGGGTTCGAGGTGCTCACGGCGGCCGACGGCAAGGAGGCCCTGCGGGTGGCCGAGCAGACCACGCCCGACCTGGTCATGCTCGACGTGATGCTGCCCGACCTCGACGGCCTGGCGGTCGCGGGCAGGCTGCGGTCGCGTGGCCGACGGGTCCCGGTGCTGTTCGTCACCGCCAAGGACACGCCGGAGGACCGGCTCGCCGGGCTCGGGCTCGGCGAGGACTACGTGACCAAGCCGTTCAGCCTGGAGGAGGTCATCGCCCGGATCCGGGCGGTGCTGCGCAGGACCAGGCGCGGCACGCCGCCGCCGAACCGGCTGCGGATCGCCGACCTGGAGCTGGACGAGGAGACGCACGAGGTGTGGCGCGACGGCGTCCAGGTGCGGCTGTCGCCCACCGAATACCGGCTGCTGCTGTACTTCATGCTCAACGCGGGACGGGTGCTGTCCAAGACGCAGATCCTCGACCACGTCTGGAACGGCGACTGGCGCACCGACGTCGGGCTGGTCGAGTCGTACGTCTCCTACCTGCGCCGCAAGGTCGACACCGGCGAGCGGAGATACCTGCACACACTGCGCGGCGTCGGCTACATCCTGCGCCCGCCCAAGGATTGAGCCCGGCCGGGAAATGACATGAGGAGGTATCTCGCGCGGACGCCGCTCTGGCTGCGTCTCGTCTCGGCCACCCTGCTGATGGTCACGCTGGCCATCACGCTGACCGGGCTGTTCGCCGTACGGCTGCTGCGCGGTTATCTCGTCGAGCGCGTCGACCAGCAGCTACGTGCCGCCAGCACGCCGTGGCGCGCCGCTCCGCCGCCTCCCGAACCGCAGCTGCGCCCGCAGCCGCAGCGTTTCTACGGCCTGTTCCACTCGGTGCTCGTCGACCCGACCGGCGCCAAGATCAGGACCATGACCGAGTCGACCGAGACTCACACCCCGAAGCTGCCCAGGCTCACCACCGCCGACGTCGCGCGCATTGCCGGGCAGCCCTTCACCGTCGAATCGCAGGCCGCCGACGGCCCCTCCTGGCGGGCCGTCGCCATGCCGGGCCGCGACGGCGACAGCAGGATCATCGCGATCAGCCTGGGCGACCTGGACGACACGGTCTCCCAGCTGCTGCTGATCGTGGCGGTCGGGGGCGGCGGGACCCTCGTGGTGCTCGGCTTCGCCTGTTACTGGCTCGTACGGCGGAGCCTGCGCCCCTTGGGCGAGATCGAGCGGACCGCCCGCCACATCGCGGACGGCGATCTGTCACGCCGTGTACCGCTCTGGGCGGGCACCACCGAGGTCGGCAAGCTCGGCCGGGCCCTGAACGGCATGCTCGGCCGGATCGAGGTGGCCGTGCGGGAGCGCGAGGCGGCGGCCGAGTCGGCGCGCGAGTCGGCCAGGGCGGCGCGGCGCTCGGAGGAGCTGACCCGCCGGTTCATGGCCGACGCCTCGCACGAGCTGCGGACCCCGCTCACCTCGATCAGGGGGTTCGCCGAGCTGTTCCGGCTCGGGATGGACAAGGACCTGACGGAGGCGACCCGGCTGCTGAGCCGGATCGAGGGGCAGGCCGCGCGGATGGGCCTGCTGGTCGAGGACATGCTGCTGCTGGCCAGGCTCGACCAGCGCCGCGAGCTCGACGCGCGGCCCGTCGACGTGCTCAGCGTCGCCGCCACCGCCGTGATCGACGCCCAGACGCTCGCGCCCGACCGGAAGATCGAGCTGGTCATGCTGTATGGGAGCGAGGGGCCGGTGCTCGTGACCGGTGACGAGCTGCGGCTCGGGCAGGTGCTGGGGAACCTGGTGGGCAACGCGCTCTCGCACACCCCGCCGGGCACGGCCTTCACCGTCGGGGTGGGGGCTCGTGACGGGCAGGCCGTCGTCGAGGTGACAGACGAGGGGCCCGGGTTCTCGCCGGAGGTGGCCGAGCGGGTGTTCGAGCGGTTCTACCGGGCCGATCCGGCGCGCAGCACCGGCGGTGCCGGGCTGGGGTTGTCGATCGCCGCCACGCTCGTCGAGGCGCACGGCGGCAGCGTCTCCGCGTCGAGCGTGCCGGGCAAGGGCGCCACCTTCCGCGTCACGCTCCCGCTCGCCCCGTCCCAGGTCGCTCCACCTCGGGTGAAGGGCTCTCTTCAGCCGAACGCGTAGCTTCGGCCGATCGCTCGGCCCCAGCCTGAGTCTCGGCCTCAGCCGAACGCGTAGCCTCGGCCGATCGCTCAGCCTCGGCCTCAGCCGAAGGCGTAGCCGTACAGGCCGGGGCCGCTGCTGAGCTCGCGGACCTTTCCCGGTCGCAGTCCGGGACGGGTGCCCGGCTGGCGCGAGCCCGGCACGTACAGCACCTTGCCCTGGTCCGGCGCCGCCACCACCAGCCCGAACAGCGGACGCTCCTTGGTGAGCGACCGGTAGCGCCCGCCGAGCGCGGGCAGCGCGGCCAGCGACGCGCCGAAGTCCCGCCCCTTGCCCTTGATCAGCAGGTTGCCGTCCTTGGTCAGCCCGCCCTTCCTGGCTCCGGCCAGCACCTGGACCCCCTTCTCGCCGGGTACGCCGACGGCCAGCTCGTCGTCGCCGTCTCCGTTGAAGTCCCCGGCCGCCAGCGCGGCGCCGAACCTGTCGTAGTAGCGCGGCTCACCCTTGAGCAGCCGCTGCGTCCACATCTCCGACCGCGCGCCGCGCAGCAGCCCGCTCCCGTTCCCGTACAGGACGTGCACGGCTCCGTCGCCGTAGTCCATCGCCCGCTGGTTGGCGCTCAGCCCCTCGCCGGGTACGCCGACGACCAGGTCGGAGTGCCCGTCGGCGTCGAAGTCGCCGGTCGTGAGCGTCGCCCCGAACGCGTCCCACTTCTCGGCGGCGCCCTTGACCCCGGAGCTGCTCTGCGTCAGGAGCCGGGCCCGCTTGGCCCGCACGTCGACGACGGTGACCGAGCCCTGGCCGTCCTGGGTGACGCTGTCGGCGGGCGCGCCCACGGCCAGCTCGTCGCGCCCGTCGCCGTCGAAGTCGCCGGTCGCCAGCGCCGCGCCCCACTGGTCCGTCACGTTCGCCGCCTGCCGGATCCACGGCGTCTTCTGCGTGATCTGGTACGGCTTGCGGCCCTTCATCCAGTAGATCGTGACGCCCCCGCCCGTACGGTGGCCGGGAGCGCCCACCACGAGCTCGTCGCGCCCGTCGCCGTCGAGGTCGCCGGCCGCCAGCGACGCCCCGAACCGGTCGCTCGACGGCTTGGCCGGCGCCAGCTCCTTGCCCGGCCGCAGGCCCGCGGACGAGCCGTGGAACAGCTCGACGACGCCGTTGCCGTCGGCCCCCGGCACGCGCTCGCCCGCGAACTCCTCCGACACGCCCACCGCCAGGTCGGCGCACCGGTCGCCGTCGAAGTCACCGACCGCGAGCGCGGAGCCGAACGAGTCGCCCGGCTCGGCGCCCTCCTGGGTCAGCTTCACCTTGTGGCCGTTGCCGTAGACGATCGTCACAGAACCGGCCCGCCGGTTGTCGTACGGGGCGGCCACCGCCAGATCGGGACGGCCGTCGCCGTCGAAGTCGGAAGGGGATCCGCCGCATGACGGAGCCGCGGTGTGGGTCGTACCCGAAACCAGGGGGAGAACCAGGCAGGCGGCTAGCAGAGCGTTCATCTAAATAGTGGCGCGGACCCGGTCCTTCAGGGCCGGAAGGAAGCGCCACCCCTCCTTTCGAAAACAGTATGGAAAGACTCGGTCACGTTCGGTAATATGTGCGGTGGGTGAGGGCGCTGTGACAGGAGGTGCGCGATGGCGATCCGCCGCTCGGTCACCAAACGCCACGGCCTGCCCACGGTCGTACAGTTGCGGCTCACGCCGACGCCGGTCCAGGCTGAGGCGCTGGCGGCGGCGGTGCTGGTGTGCAATCAGGCGGCCACTGTCGTGTCCCGGCTGGCCTGGCAGCATCGCACCTTCGCCGTGGTGGAGTTGCACCGGCTGGCCTACTACGAGGTGCGGGCGCAGGTGGCCGGGCTCGGCGCGCAAGCGGCGGTGCGGGCGATCGCCCGGGTCGCCGGCGCGTATGCCAACCGGCGCGCCACCAAGAAACGCGCGCACATCTTCCGCCCGCACGGCGCCGTCCCTTATGACGCCCGCCTGATGAGCTGTAATCGTGACGCCCGCACGGTGTCGCTGTGGACTCCCACCGGCCGCGTCACCGTGCCCTACACCGGCCGCCCAGAAGACCTCAAGGCGGTGGATACGCTGCCGATGGGGGAGGCGGACCTGATCTGCCGGCGCGGGGTGTGGCTGTTGCAGGTCGCTCTCACCGTGCCCAAGCCGGCGGTGCGTGAGCCGGTCGGCGGCTTTCTTGGGGTGGATCAAGGGGTGGCGAACCTGGCGCTCACCTCCGACCGGGTCGTGCTGCCCGGCCCCGCCCTCCCTGGCCCGATCAGTGGCAACGGCCACGTCCGCGCGCTGCGGGAACGGCGGCACCGCCAACGCCGACGCCTGCAGAAGAAGGGCACGTCGGCGGCGCGTCGGGTGCTGCGCCGCCTGTCCGGGCGTGAGCACCGGATGATGACCGACCTCAACCACCAAATCAGCAAGCATGTGGTGCGTGAAGCCGAACGCACCGGCCGTGGTGTCGCCCTGGAGGATCTGCAGGGCATCCGTGGCCGGGTTAGGGCTCACCGGCTCCAGCGGCGCACCCTGCACAGTTGGGCGTTCGCCCAGCAGATCGCGTTCACCCGCTACAAGGCCGCCCGCGCCGGGGTCGCCTTCGTGCTGGTCGACCCCGCGTACACCTCGCAGGCGTGTCCGGAGTGCGGGAACGTGGCCAGGGCGAATCGGCCGGCGCGGGGCCGGTTCGCCTGCACCCGGTGCGGCCTCGCTGGGCACGCCGACCACATCGCAGCCCGCAACATCGCCACACGCGGCGCAGCGGGCTGGGCTGCCATCAACCAGCCACACGCTACCGGCCTCCCTTCACCCAGACGGGACCGTGAGAGCAAACCACCAGCTTCAACCGGTGGTAGTTGACACAGGTAGGTATGTCCGCCCCGCCCGAACCAGGTCTTAACGCCATGGGAACGTGCCAGGATAGGCGGGTGGACATCGACCTCGCGGATCTGGCTTTCTGGCGCCGGCCCCTCAAGGAGCGGCACGAGGCGTTCGCCAGGCTCCGGCAATTGGAGCATCCGGTGTTCTTCCCGGAGAAGAAGGTGCCTTTCCTCCGGTCAGGAAGCGGCTTCTACGCCCTGGTCAGGCACGCGGACGTGGTCGAGGCCAGCCGCGACGCCAAGGTCTTCTCCAGCGAGCCGGCCGTCACCAATCCGGAGCCGCCCGGCTGGGTCAAGCAGGTGTTCGGTGAGTCCATGGTCAACATGGACGACCCGCGCCATGCCCGGCTGCGCCGGATCGTCACCCGCTCGTTCAGCCCGCGCATGCTCTCCGGCCTGCAGGACGACATCGAGGCCGCCTGCGAGCGGATCGTCGACGACGTTGTCGAGCAGGGCCCGCGTGACTTCGTCCACCAGGTCGCGGCCCGGCTCCCCATCCACGTCATCTGCGACATGATGGGCATCCCCGACGACCTGCGGACCAAGGTCCACGAACACGTCGACGTCTCCACCGCCTACACCGGCGTACGCCCCAGCCTGGTCCGCAGCGTGCAGCTCGCCGGCCAGAACATGCTGGCACTGCTCGCCCTCCAGCGCATGGTGATCAAGCTGGGGCACGAACGGGCCGCCGAGCCGCAGGGCGACCTGGTGTCCCTGCTGGTCACCGCCAACCCCGACGGCGAGAAGCTCACCGACCGCGAGCTCGGTTCCTTCTTCGCCCTGCTCCTGGTGGCGGGCAACGAGACCGCCCGCAACACGATGGCCCACGGCATCAAGCTGCTCACCGACAACCCCGCGCAGCGCGAGCTGCTGATGGAGGACTTCGACGGCCGCATCGGCAACGCGATCGAGGAGATGGTCCGCCACGTGTCGCCGATCATGCAGTTCCGGCGCACGCTGACCCAGGACTACTCCCTGCGCGGCCTGGAGCTGAAGAAAGGCGACAAGGTGGTCCTCTTCTACGGCTCGGCCAACCGCGACGAGACGGTCTTCCCCGACCCCGACAGCTTCGACATCACCCGCGAGACCAAGCCGCACGTCGGCTTCGGCGGGCCGGGGCCGCACTTCTGCCTCGGCGCGAACCTGGCCAGGCAGGAGCTGCGGACGATGTTCCGGGTGCTGCTGACCCGGTTGCCGGAGATCCGCGCGGTCGGCGAGCCGGACCTGCTGCTGTCGAACTTCGACAACAGCGTCCGCAGCCAGGGGTTCACGTTCTGAGCTGCTCCTCAGGCGCCAGGACGTTCCTCCTGATCGTCAGGAAGGTGATCAGTGCGGGGACGACCATCAGCGCGGCGCTGATCAGCATCGCGGAGTGGAAGCCCGCGTTGAAGACGGGCGGGTTCTTGAAGGCGTCGCCGACCAGACCGACCAGGGGCGGCACCGCGGCCACCGCCAGCAGGCTGCCGGTGCGGGCCACCGCGTTGTTGACGCCGCTGGCCGTACCTGCGTAGCGCTCGCTCGCGGTGGCCAGCACGGTCGCGGTCAGCGGCGCCACCACCGCCGTCAAGCCGAGCCCGAACACCGTCACCGCGGGAAGGACCTGCAGCACGTACGAGGCGCCGACGCCGATCGTGCTCATCCACAGGAACCCGAGCCCGGCCACCAGGATGCCGATCGTCATCGGCCAGCGCGGGCCGTACCGCTTGGCCACCTCGCCGGAGCGCGCCGACAGCAGCAGCATCAGGATCGTCACCGGAATCAGCGACAGCCCGGCCGCCGTCGGCGGGAACTTGGACACCACCTGCAACTGCACGACGAGCAGGAAGAACACCACGCCCATCGCCGCGTACACGAACAGCGTCACCACGTTCACGGCCGTGAACACCGAGTCCCGGAAGATGCTCACCGGCACCAGCGCGTCGGGGGACCTGCGCACCTCCAGCACCACGAACGCCGCGCCCAGCACCAGCCCCACGACCAGCGGTATCGGCGCCCCCTTCTCGATCAGGCCATAGGTGAGGCAGGCCAGGGCCAGCGCCGCCAGCACCGCGCCCAGCACGTCGAACCGGCCCGCGGCCTGCTCGTCCCTGCTCTCGGGCACATGCCGCAGCGTGACCAGCACGACGATCGCCGCGAACGGCAGGTTGATCAGGAACGCCCACCGCCAGCCCGCCGTCTGCACCACCGCGCCACCCAGCAGCGGACCGATCGCGGCCGCCACCCCGCCCAGCCCGGACCAGGCGCCGACCGCGCGCGGCCGGTCGTCCCTGATGAACGACGCCTGGATGATCGCCAGCGCCCCCGGGGTGAGCAGCGCGCCGCCGACGCCCTGCAGCCCGCGGGCGGCCACCAGGAACTCGATGTTCGGCGAGAGCCCGCACAGCGCCGAGGCCAGCGCGAACCAGACCGTGCCGATCAGGAACACCTTCCGCCTGCCGTAGCGGTCCCCGAGCGAGCCGCCCAGCAGGATCAGCCCGGCCAGGGTGAGCGTGTAGGCGTTGATCGTCCACTGCAGCCCGGCCATGTCGGCGTCGAGGTCTTTGCCGAGAAAGGGCAGCGCGACGTTCACCACGGTGCTGTCGAGCATGGCCAGGCCGGAGCCGAGCACGGTCGCCGCCAGGATCCAGTGCCCACGGGCGGATTTCAGCGCTACGTGATCGTCGTCCATGAAGTCAATCTTGTCACCGCCTTCTGGCACATCTGGGCTCCCCCCGACAAAAGCAGCCATGTTCTCGTTCTACGAACATCTCCCGTCCCTTTACGACTTACCGGTCTATAGGCGGGAGGCCGTGCAGCGACTGCCCGCCGACGCCGCCTGGCGCATCACCGCCATGTCCTCGTACGGGGACTCGGACGCGCTCTCACTCAAGGACCTCGACGACCTGCTGAGCCCAAGAAAGACCTCGACGACCTGTTGAGCCGGGTCGATGGCCCGCGCATCCGCGCGATCGTGGTCGGCCAGCGAGGGCTCGACTACTGCCGCCTGCGGCCTTGACCTTGGCAGAGATGGCGGTCGAGGCGCTGGCCGCAGCCGCCGACCGGTTGCCCGCGCTTCCCGCGTTGCCCGCGCCGACCGGCTGCCCGCGCTGCGCCACCTTCGACGACTGGCGTTCTATCGCGGTTTCGGAGGGAGCGGGCCTCCCCTCGTCGTCGTCGGGACTCCTTCCCGGGAGCGGCGGCGGCTTCGGCTGTTCGCCGCCGCTCTGGAGCGCCCGGGGCTGCCTGAGCCGTACGTGGTCGCCTGGTCCGACGTACTGACCGACCTGGTCCGGCGTACTGGCCGGTGTGGCGCCCGACGTACTGACCGACCTGGTCCGGCGTACTGACCGGTATGGCTCCCGGCATGTTGACCGGTGTGGGGCCCGGCAACAGCGCGCCCTGCTGACCCGCGCCGCACATGGGTTACGGAGCGGTGTTGCCCAGGGCTCTCAGCACGAAGCCCGTCACCAGTTCCCCCGCCGTCTCGACGGTGACCGCGCCGCTGATCAGGGGCACCCGCTCCGCGCCGATCACCGCGAGGATCATGCGGGCCGTCGCCTCGACGTCGAGTACCTGGAAAGCGGCTGATTCGATCCCGCTCTCCAGGATCTCCACGAGGATGCGCTGCATGGGCGCCACGTGTTCGGCGAGCTGCTGGTAGGCGTCGGGACCGAGCGCGGCGCTGAGATCGGCCGCTCCCGGATGCGGGTGCGCCAGCAGACCGGTCAGCTGCAGCCTCACGAACACACGCAACCGGTCGGCGGGAGACGCCCCTGCCGGCAACTCCCGCTCGTAGTCTTCGATGAAGTAGCTGGTGACCCGTTCAGTGAAGGCCAGCAGCAGGGCGGCCTTGTCCGGATAGTAGTTGTAGAGGACGGTCCGGGTGATCACGGCCTCGTTCGCCACGTCCGTCATCGAGATGGCGTCGATCCCCTGCACCCTCGACAGGCGGGCGACGGCCTGCAGGATGCGATCGCGCGTCTGGGCTCGGTGCTCACCGATCGTGGCGGCGGAGATGCGGGGCATGGGTCCAATGGTAGGCCGGGGGCTCGAAGGGCGGTGGTCATCCGTCTTTAAGCCGACTCGTGCGCAGGAGGTCTGGTATGGCGTACGAACGTGGGGGCCGCTCCAGCCTGCGCATACATCTGGAAAATCCCCTCAGACGTCCTGGAAAGGCGCGTCGAGACGACGTGCTGGAAAAGGTGCGTCAGGCCGGAGCCGCTCTGGACGGCGCCGCGGTCAGGTGCCCCAGCGGCGGACGTTGGCCTGCTCGGCGTCCCGCATGATCCCGGTGGCGTCATGCAGGGCCGGGCCGAAGCGCTGCATGGTGTCACCCATCGTCACCACGGCCTCGTTCCAGTTGCGCTTGGCCTCCAGATAGACGCCCTTCGCCGAGCCGTCCCAGGTCTCCAGGACCTTCAGGTCGTTCTCCAGGTCGGTCAGCTCGCCGACCAGGCTGCCGTACGCCCGGCCGAGCTCGGCCGCGATCTCCTCCATCTGGTCGAAATTAGCGAGAATGATGTCCGGGTTGCCCATGGCCACCCCTCCTTAGCAGTCGGTGTTCAGAGCTTGCCGCCGTTGAGCGCGGCCATGAGGTTCTGGGTGACGGCCTGCGTGGAGGTGCTGGCCTCCTCGTACTCGATCCCCGAGCCCTTGAGGTTCTCGGCGATCAGGTGAAGGGCGTCGATGACCTTCTTGAACTGCGGGTTCCACTCGTTGAGAACCTGCGCGTAGACGGTCGCCGACTCGCCCTTCCACGCGCCGCCGAGCTGCTCGGGGATCTGGAGCAGCCTGCTGTGGATCTGGGTGATGTGCTCGTGCGCGGTCAGCGCGCGCGTGGCCGCGTCCTGCTGACTTCCTTGCTGGTACGTGGTCGGCTGCGTCACGGTTCGCCTTCCGGTGCGGTGCGGTCAGGCGTGAATAACGCGCCTGAAACGTGCGAGAATTTCGTGCGACGCGAGCAAATATAAGCGCGCACGCGGCGGCGAAGCCACGATTTCAATTTTCCTGTAAATGTTGGCGAATGCGCGTACTTCGCGACCCGGCATGCGGCCGACCAGCGTCAACGCCTGTGTCGGCCGTGCGGGAAAGAGGGCGATATTCGAAATGGGCGCCGATCGGTCAGTGGCGGCGCGGCCACTCGTATTTCGCCGGCAGGGCGTCCTATGCGGCTGCCTTGATCACGTGGAGCAGCTCGCCGAGCACCTCGGTGTTGAGCTGGTAGGCCAGCTTGACCTCGCCGATCATGCGCTGCTGCTCCCGCTCGCCGAAGGGCAGAGTGTCGAGGCGGGCGCGATATTCGTTCTTGAACCGGGGCAGGCTGCCGACCTCGTCGAACAGGTAGAAGTCGACCCCGCCGCCCTTCTGGTAGCCGTAGATCTTCTGCAGCTCCATCCGGATGAACTGCCCGCCAGACAGGTCGCCCATATAGCGGGTGTAGTGGTGGGCGATGTAGCCGCCCGGCCAGTCGGCCACCTGCTCGATCCGCGCCACCAGGGTCCGGGTCGCCTTCGAGGGGGCGATCCGGTCGCGCCAGCCGGCTCCGTAGACGGTCCGCAGGTCACGCTCCAGCGCCGGCTCCCGATAGAGCTCCGGGAAGACGAACCGCCCGGCAACCGGGTGGTCGACCAGCGTCTTGGCGGCGCCGTCGAGAGCGAGGTAGGCGAAGTAGTGCTGCGCGACGAGCTCGCCGTAGTCCTGCTCGCTCAGCCGGCCGCTCATCAGCTCTTTGAGGTAGCTCTCGTCCTCGGCCGACTCGTGGTCGCCCCAGGTGGCGTTCTTCAAGATCTCGGAGAACGACGTCACGCTTCACCCCAATGTGTGGCCGGGTCTTTCATGACAAAGTGTCACAAACCCTGGATGGGCGCGTCAAGTTGATGACGACACACTGTCATTAAACCCGACCCTGTCCTGCTGGTGCGGCAGCCACCACGTCGCCGGGGCGACCTAAGGCGATCAACGTGAGATTGCGTAGCGACGGCGTGCCGGGTGCGAAGTAGTCACTGTGCCCGCCGGGACCGACCTCAAACACCCGCGCGCCGTACCCGGGACTCAGCGCGTCGGCCCCGAAACCGAGCGGCCCGAGCTTCACTTTTGGCACGAACCTAATCCAGTCGCTCCCACCCACACCCGCCCACACTCTGGTGGCAGACGGTGCGCGGTCGGATGGCGCGCGGTCGGGCAGCGTGGGGTCAGATGGCGTGGCGTTGGGCAGGGTCGGGTCCGGCAGCGTGGGGTCCGGCAGCGTGGGGCCGGATGGCGCGGCGTCGGATGTGGCGTTGGATGGCGTGGCGTTGGGCAGCGTCGGGTTGGACGGTGTGGGGTCGGGCAGTGTGGGGTCGGGCAGTGTGGGGTCGGATGGCGTGTGGCTGGATGGTGCGTCGATTCCCGGGCTTCCGAACAGTGCTATATCGGCCACGGGCAGGTCCGGTCCGGCCTTGGCGCACACCACGGACCCATAGCTGTGGCACAGCAAGGCGATCGGCGCGGATGTCCGCGCGTGCAATTCCGTGACGGTACGGCGAAGCGCCTTCGCTCCCTCGACGGCCGCCGTGTCCGTGATGGCGCCCAGGCTCCACGTTGGCGGCGCGTCGTAGCCGAGCCAAGCGATCACGGCCAGTCGCTCGCCGTGGCTCACCTTGGCGGCCTCGGCCAGCAGCGCCCGGGCCGCGCCGCCCGGCCGTTTCGTGCTCGCCTCGAAGGTGGCCACCGTGGTGTCGGCACCCGGCACCACGATGGCGACCCGATCGGCGGTGGCCAGATCGCCGTAGACCTTCACGAGCCGGCCACTGTGCTGGCTGGGCAGTGCCAGGACCGCGCCGAACGCGAGACTTCCGGCGAGCGTGAGCATTCTGAGCATGATCAGAAGTTACGGAAGGGAGGCCGTCGACCGCGTCACCGCTGGGTTTGAATTCTCCGGTAGTACCTGGGGTTGATGCGGCGGTCGGTAAGCGCCTGGGGTGACACGGCCGAAGTCAAATGCCCGGGGATGACGCATCCGCAGGCAAATGTCTGGCGGTGACAGCGCCATCGGCAGGCACCTGGCGGACGAGGTGGTCAGCGCGTGTAGCGGTGCTTGGCGCCGGGCGGGAAGTACTCGGGATCGCCCAGTTCCCGGAGCCGGATGAACGGCGCCTGCCGAGCCATCGGCACATAGGCCGCGAACTCGCTGTTGAGCCGGAGCAACTGCGCCAGGATCGACTCGCCCACGAGCCGGGCCGTCTCCTCCGACGGCTTCTCGCCCGGCATCAGCTCCACCGTCACCGTGAGATTCCGGTCGCGCCGGTCGTCCTCCACCGCTTCCATGACGAACTTCCCGGTGACCAGCGAACTGACCGCCGGCTGCTGAAGTCCGATGGAGATGTTCTCCGGGAACACGTTCGCCCCGTAGTAGGACACGGTGAAGTGGCTGCGCCCGAACACATACACGAAGGGCCGGGAGGGACCGGTCGCCGACGGCTCGAAGCCGCATTTCCCTAGGAAACGGAGCATCCGCTCGAACGGCACGATCCCGCCCTCGTCGGCGATGTGATAGCGGACCAGCGGGATGCCGTTGTCGCCCGAGAACACCAGCGTGCCCTCATGCTCCTCGAAGAAGCGGACCTCGGGGTCGTACTGGACGAGGGTCGGCAGCCGCGACTCGCCGAACAGCTCCCTCGCCGCCCCTGGACGTCCGGCCAGGAACCGGCGGATCTCCACGGAGAGGGGAGTCTCGTTGCCCAGCACCCCCGCGTCGGCCGTGCCGTACAGGGAGGCGATGCCGCGCACCGGGTCGGCGATGCCCGCCTTGTCCGCCACCAGCGCGCGCCACTCCTCGCTGAACACCTCGCCGGCCGTGACGAGCTTGACGTTCCACCTGGCCCAGGGCAGCCCCGCGTCGATGACGTCCTTGAGGAAGGGCGGATAGCCGAGCAGCACCACCTGGTCGAAGTGCGGGGCCAACTGCGGGATGACGCGAAGGATCTCCCGCTTGTCGTTGCCGGGGGCGACCACGGTGATCGGGTAGCCGCGCTCGGCCAGGTGACGGCAGCAGGCCAGGGTGAACAGCCCGCCCACCCAGGTGCCGAGCGCGAAACAGACGACGGCGAGCGTCCTGCGTTCCTGGGCCTCGAACGAGTCCCGGAACACCTCCTCGAACCGCGACGCGATCACCCGCTCGTCGGACGCGGAACGCGGCCAGAACGACGGCGTGCCCGTCGAACCGGACGAGACCGCGATCATGTCGCCGATCACGCCGTCGCGGCAGAGCCGGGGGAGTGGGTGGCGGTTGAGGTAGCCGTCCTTGGTGAGCAGCGGCAACCGCGCGAAGTCTGACATGGTGGACACCTGGCCCGGGTCGACGCCATGCTCGGCGAGGAACTCCCCATACGCGGGCACCGACGCGGCCACCTGACGGAAAAGCGCAAGCGGATCCATTTCTCAGACGGTAGATCCTGCCTTCCGTCCACGCACGCGGTCACCCCCGCCTGTCCGCGCAGAGGACGCTCACTCGCCCGGTCGTACCAGCCCCGTCTCGTACGCGTAGACGATCGCCTGCGCCCTGTCGCGCAGCCCCAGCTTCATCAGCACCCGCCCCACATGCGTCTTGACCGTCTGCTCCGCCACCACCAGCTTCACCGCGATCTCCTGGTTGGACATCGCCTGCGCGACCAGCGCGAGCACCTCCGTCTCGCGCTCGGTCAGCTCCGCCAGCCGCCGCACCGTCGGCGCCCGGGGCGCGCCCAGCCGGGCGAACTCGTGGATCAGCCGCTTGGTGACCGCCGGAGCGATGAGCGCGTCGCCCGCCGCGACCACCCGCACGGCCTCGGCGAGCTGGACGGCCGAGGCGTCCTTGAGCAGGAACCCGCTCGCCCCCGCCCGCAGTGCCTCATAGACGTAGTCGTCGAGGTCGAAGGTGGTCAGGATGAGCACCTTCGGGCCGTCGCCCGCCGACAGGAGCCGTCTGGTCGCCTCCAGCCCGTCCATGACCGGCATGCGTACGTCCATGAGCACCACGTCGGGCCGCAGCTCGGCCGCCTGCCGTATCGCCTCCTCGCCGTTGGCCGCCTCCCCGACCACCTCGATGTCGGCCTGCGTGCTCAGGAACACCGTGAACCCGGTGCGCACCATCCCCTGGTCGTCCGCGATCAGGACCCGGATCACGTCGTCTCCTCCGTCGCCGCCACCGCGATCGGCAGCGTGGCGGTCACCTGGAAACCGCCTCCGTCGACCGGTCCCGCCTCCAACGTGCCGCCGAGCAGCGCCGCCCGTTCGCGCATGCCCACCAACCCCTGACCGGCTCCTTCGGTGCCGCCCGGCGCGGTGCCGCCGGCGTTGGCGACGCGCAGCCGTAAGGCGTGGCCGTCATGCTCGACGGTGATCGTGACCGTGGAGCCGGGCGAGTGCCGCATCACGTTGCTCAGCGACTCCTGCACGATCCGGTACGCGGACAGGCCCACGGCGGGTGGCAGCGGCCCGAGCGGCTCCGGTCGCCCCACCCGCACGGTGAGCCCGGCGGCGCGGGCGTTGGACACGAGCTCGTCGAGCCGGTCGAGGCCGGGCTGCGGCGCGGTGTCGGTGCGGCCGTCCTGGTCGCGCAGCACGCCGAGCACCTGCCGCAGCTCGGCGATGGCCTCCAGGGACAAGCTGCGGATCTCGGCCAGTCCCGCCTCCAGCTGGACGGGATCGCCGGCCGCCTTGAGCGGCACCGCCTCGGCCTGGATGGCGATCACCGACATGTGGTGGGCGACCACGTCGTGCAGCTCCCGCGCGATCCTGGCCCGCTCTTCGAGCACGGCCTGGGCGCCTTCGGCGAGCCGTGTGCGCCGTTCCTCCTCCACGAGCCTCGCCGTGGCGTTACGCCGTACGCGCACGTTGTAGCCGAACAGCAGGGCGACCGTCACGATGACGGTGACCACGGCCATCGAGTCGGGATGGATGATCCACGCGGCCAGGGCGCCCACCACCCACACGACGATGGTGATCCGGCGATCGCAACGCGCGGCGACCGAGTAGGCCACGAGCACGTACATCACCGTCATGGCGGCCGTGTAGGGCGGGTCGCCGGGGCCCGGCCTGATCGTCTCAATCACCCACAACGCGGAGGGCAGCAGAACGACGGCCACCCGCCAGGCGCCCAGCGGCCACCGGTCACGCAGCGCCACGGGCAGGGAGAACGCGGCGGAGGCGAGAAAGAGCAGCTGGTCGTCGACCGGCAGCTTGGCCTCGTCGTTCCAGCCGACGAACTGGGAGAACGTGCTGCCGAACAGGAGCAGGGCCACCAGGATGTCCGCCACCTGGACCAGGTCGACATGGCCGGCCAGCGGCTGCCAGCGGGGCGGCCGGAAGCGCAGCCAGCGCGATCGGGGCGGCGACGGGTCCGCGTCGCCCTGGAACAGCGCCAGCGCGACGGATCGCACCACTGCCGAGAACACGCGACCACCCTACGGGCGCGTGGCCGGGCGGGCATCAACCCTGGGTCGTCATCCTCAGGTATGACTGGCTTACATGATTACGATCGCCGTGAGCGAACATCGGCAAGCCTGGGAACAATCGGCGGCTCTAATGAATTGAGTCGGTATAACTCAACCCTTTGGAGTTCGTATGAGTGAGAGCTTGATCCTCCCGGTCCTGCCGCTGGACGACGAGGTCGTCCTGCCGGGCATGGTGGTTCCGCTGGACCTGTCCGACTCCGAGGTGCGGGCGGCCATAGACGCGGCCCAGGCATCTGGTGGCAACAAGCCGCGGGTCCTCCTCGTTCCCCGGATCGACGGCCGTTATGGCGCGGTCGGCGTGCAGGCCGTTGTCGAGCAGGTCGGGAGGCTGCCCGGTGGCGAGCCCGCCGCCGTGGTGCGAGGCGTCAACCGGGTTCGCGTGGGCACTGGCACGACCGGCCCCGGCGCCGCCCTTTGGGTGGAGGCCATCGTGATCGAGGCCGTCTCCGCCGGCGAGCGCGCCCAGGAGCTGGCCAAGGAGTACAAGGCCCTGGCCACCACGATCCTGCAGAAGCGCGGCGCCTGGCAGGTCGTCGACCAGGTCAACCAGATCGACGACCCCTCGGTCCTGGCCGACAGCTCCGGCTACACGCCTTGGCTGACGACGGCCCAGAAGGTCGAGCTGCTGGAGGCCGCCGACCCCGCCGACCGGCTGGCCAAGCTGGTCGAGTGGTCGCGCGAGCACCTCGCCGAGCTGGATGTGGCCGAGACGATCCGCAAGGACGTCCAGGAGGGCATGGACAAGCAGCAGCGTGAGTTCCTGCTGCGCCAGCAGCTCGCCGCGGTCCGGAAGGAGCTCAAGGAGCTCAACGGCGACTCCACCGAGACCGAGGAAGAGGACTACCGGGCCCGCGTCGAGGCGGCCGACCTGCCGGAGAAGGTGCGCGAGGCCGCGCTCAAGGAGGTCGACAAGCTGGAGCGTACGTCCGACCAGTCTCCCGAGACCGGCTGGATCCGTACCTGGCTCGACACCGTCCTCGACCTCCCGTGGAACGAGCGGACCGAGGACAACTACGACATCACCCGCGCCCGTGAGGTGCTGGACGCCGACCACACCGGTCTCGCCGACGTGAAGGACCGCGTCATCGAGCACCTGGCCGTGCGCAAGCGCCGTCAGGACAAGGGCATGGGCGTGGTGGGCGGCCGCCGCAGCGGCGCCGTACTCGCGCTCGCCGGTCCTCCCGGAGTGGGCAAGACCTCGCTGGGCGAGTCCGTCGCGCGGGCGATGGGCCGCAAGTTCGTCCGCGTCGCGCTCGGCGGCGTCCGCGACGAGGCGGAGATCCGCGGTCACCGGCGCACCTATGTCGGCGCGCTGCCCGGCCGCATCGTCCGCGCCATCCGCGAGGCCGGGTCGATGAACCCGGTCGTCCTGCTCGACGAGGTCGACAAGGTCGGCGCCGACTACCGCGGCGACCCGACGGCGGCCCTGCTCGAAGTGCTCGACCCCGCGCAGAACCACACGTTCCGCGACCACTACCTCGAGGTCGAGCTGGACCTGTCCGACGTGCTGTTCCTGGCGACGGCCAACGTCCTGGAGGCCATCCCCGGGCCGCTGCTCGACCGCATGGAGGTCGTGACGCTCGACGGCTACACCGAGGACGAGAAGGTCGCCATCGCCCGCGACCACCTGCTGCCCCGGCAGCTCGACCTCGCCGGACTGACCGCCGACGAGGTGGGCGTCGAGGACGCGGCGCTGCGCAAGCTGGCCGCCGAATACACCCGGGAGGCCGGCGTACGGTCCCTGGAGCGCTCGGTCGCCCGCATCCTGCGCAAGGTCGCGGCCAAGAACGAGCTGCCCGTCACGGTCGGCGAGGACGACCTGGTCGGCTACATCGGCCGCCCCAGGTTCGTGCCGGAGTCGTCGCTGCCCGAGGCCACCCAGCGCACCTCGGTGCCCGGAGTGGCGACGGGCCTGGCGGTCACCGGCGCGGGCGGCGACGTCCTCTACGTCGAGGCGTCCCTGGCCGAGCCGGAGACCGGCGAGACCGGGCTCACGCTCACCGGCCAGCTGGGCGACGTGATGAAGGAGTCGGCCCGGATCGCGCTCTCCTACCTGCGCTCGCACGGCGCGGAGCTGGAGCTGCCGGTCACCGCGTTCAAGGACCGCTCGGTCCACGTCCACTTCCCCGCGGGCGCCGTGCCCAAGGACGGCCCCTCGGCGGGCGTGACGCTGACGACCGCGCTGGCCTCGCTCCTGTCCGGTCGTACGGTACGCAGTGACGTGGCCATGACCGGCGAGATCTCGCTCACCGGACGGGTGCTGCCGATCGGCGGCGTCAAGCAGAAGCTGCTGGCGGCGCACCGGGCAGGCATCACCACGGTCCTCATCCCGGCCCGCAACGAGCCGGACCTGGACGACGTGCCCGAGGAGGTGCGCAACGAGCTGACGATCCACCCGGTCAGCGACGTACGCGAGGTCCTCGACATCGCCCTGTCCCCGGCCCAGGTCGCCTCCCCGGTCGCGGCCTGACCGACCAGCTGCCCCGCTGTACTCCGGTACGGCGGGGCTTTTGGCGTTTTGGGCGAATCATCCGTTCGTTTGACTGAATGATTCGCTCATGCTTTTCTGAGCCTCATGTTGTACGGCACGCCCGCGCTGGAAGCCGCCGACAAGGCGGTGCTCGCGGAGATCGAGGACATGCGGCGGGACCTGAAGTACCGGCTGGCCGAGACGCATCGCTGGGACGGGCAACTGCGCAGGCAGTTGCGGGCGCGGGCGATCCAGGGATCCAACTCGATCGAGGGTTACCGGGCCAGCGTGGAGGACATCGAGTCGATCATGGCGGGGGAGGAGCCGCTGGAGACGTCGGTGCCGGTGGCGCGGGAGATCGCGGGATATCAGCAGGCGCTGACCTATATCCAGGTGCTTTCGCGGGTGCCGGTGTTCCGGTTCGACGTGGGGCTGCTCCACGGGCTCAACTTCATGGTCATCGGTCACCATCGCGACAAGTCGCCAGGCGCGATCAGGCCCGGCGGCATCTACATCCGCGACTCCGACTCGGGTGCCGTGGTCTATGAGGGACCCGACGCCGACCTGGTGCCGGGCCTCCTGGACGAGCTGGTCGGGTGGCTCAACGAGGGCGATCGAGACTGCCCGAGCTATGTCCGGGCGGCGATGGCCCACTTCAACCTGGTCAAGATCCACCCTTGGCGCGACGGCAACGGCCGGATGTCGCGCGCGCTCCAGACGCTCGTCCTGGGCAGGGAGCAGATCATGCTGCCCGAGTTCTCCTCCATCGAGGAGTGGCTCGGCCAGCAGCGCACCACCATCGAGTATTACGACGTGCTCGGCCTGGTGGGCGGCCGGCAGTGGGGCCCGCACGGGGACACCCTGCCGTGGGTGCGCTTCTGCCTGAAAGCCCATCACATGCAGGCGCAGCGGGTGAGTCAGCGGCTCGCCGAGGCCGGAGACATCTGGATGCTGCTGGAGGAGCAGGTCGACGCCGACGGCCTCAACAACCGGAGCGTCTCCGCCCTCTACGAGGTGTTCGTGAACAGGCGCCTGCGCAGGAGTCGCTACCAGGCCGACGAAGGACTCAGCCAGGGCCAGGCCGCCCGCGACCTGCGCGACCTCGCGGCCAAGGGGTGGCTCCAGCCGTACGGCGAGACCAAGGGCCGCTTCTACGCCCCGGGCCCGCGCATGGCCAGGATCAAGGCCGACTTCGCCGAACGCGTGACCCCGCTGCGCGACCCCTGCCGGTAGGAGGTAGGCGGTCTGACGGCTCTCCTTCGGCGTTGGGGGTTCTTGTGGCGGGGCGCGGCGTGGGTCAAGGGATGGTGACGAGGACGGTGCCGGTCTTTCCCGGGCGGACCGCGTGCTCAACGGCCTGTGCGATCTCGTCGATGCCGTACTGGGCTGCCACATCGAATGCCTCAGCTGCCCCATGGGCGATGAGCTGGGTCATACCCTCGCCACTTCCACACCTGTGGCATCGAACCGCTTTACCCGTCGCATGCAGGCCGAGGTGATTGGTGGCGCATTCCCGCCCTTGAACGTCCGGATGCGGGAGCTGTCGATCATCGCCTGACGCTGCTCATGGTGCGTCCGTCGTGAGGTTCCAGATCAAGCTGGCCTAATCAGATCTACCGGGTCGCCGTAGGGCTGACCCCAGCTACGCGTGCAGTTGGTCCAGCAAGTCGGCTGCCACGGCCAGGATCCGGCACTCCGCAGGGGTGAGCCGCTGGGCCATCGCCTGGGCCAGCCACAGGTCCGTGGTGCCGGCCTGTTCGGTGAGCATCGCGGTGCCTCGTTCGGTGAGGACGATGTGGTGCCGGCGGCGGTCGTCTTCGTCGCGTGAGCGGCGGATCAGGCCCTGCTCGTCCAGTGCGGCGAGGGCGCGGGTGACGGACTGCGGCTGCAGGTGTTCGGCCGTGGCCAGCTCTCCTGCGGTCATGGGGCCGCGTCGGTGCAGGTGACCGAGAAGGGAGAGGGCCAGGGCGCCGGGGCCGTGTGCGGGGCGCTCCTCGCGCAGGCGCCGCGCCAGGCCGACGGCCGCCCGGCGGAGCGATACGGCCGTGGCTCGTAGTTCCTCGTCGTCCATGATTATTACGGTAGCACTTACTAAATGTCTGTATATCCAGGTAGTTAGCGGAAAATTTACTACGCAATGCGTAGGAAGGTGGTAGGGTCCGGCGTCGGGAGGTGCCGATGTGGGGATCGAGACGCGACGTATGATCGCCGCCGGGCTGGGGCTCGGCGGGCCGGTCGCCTGGGGTGTCGCCTCCGGGCACCCGGCCCTCGGCACGCTGGCCGCGCTCGGTGCCCTCGCCGTCAGCGGCGTCTCCACGGGCGCTGGGCCCACCGGTGCCGGGTCAGTGGGCGCCGTACCCGTTGGTGGCGTCCCCGCGGGCACCACATCCGCCGACAGCGTCTCCAGGGCCGCCGCACCCGTCGATGGCGTGGTCGCAAAGGTCGCGTCCTTGGCGGAAGGGTTAGGGCGAGGTGGTTGCGCGGTCGCGGCCACGACCGTGGCGGGGCTCGTCGGTGCTGCCGTCGGCGGGCAGGGCTGGATCACGGCGGTCACCGTCGTGCTCGTCGCGGCCGTGGCGGCGGTGGTGGGCGGGTTCAGCCGTCCGATGGCCGAGCACACCACGCGCTTCATCGTCTTCATGGTCATCTCGACCGGCCTGGCCAAGCACGCCGCTCCCGTCGCCGCGGCCGTACTGTTCGCCGAAGGGGCGATCTGGGGCCTACTGGTCACCGCGCTGTGCACCCACACAAAGCTGTGCGCCCACACAAAACAGTCACGCACGAAACGACCGCGGCCCGTCGCCGTTCCGCCGGCGAGCCCCGCACCCACCAAGAGAGCGCTTCTGCGCCGCTGGTGGCGGACGCTCGGGACCGTGCGAGGCTGGCAGTACCCCATCCGCCTGATCACCTGCCTGGCCGCCGCCGAGATCATCGGCCTGGTGTGGCGGCAGCCGACCGCCTCCTGGATCGCCGTCACCGTCGTGATCGTCGTCAGACGGCAACTGGACGGCGCGCTGCGGCGGGCGATCGAGCGGGCCGCGGGTACCGGCGCCGGAGTGCTGGTGGGGTCCGCCGTACTGTTGTGGGTGCCGGCGCCATGGCTGTTCGTGCTGCTCGTCGCCGGGCTGGCCGCGGTCAGGCCGGTGCTCAAGGATCGCGACTACACCTTGTACGCGACCGTCATGACGCCGCTCGTCCTGCTGCTCATGGAGGGCGGTGGACGCGTGGCCCCCGCCACGATCGGGTACCGGCTGGCCGACACGGCCATCGGGTGCGTACTGGCCCTGGGCTTGGGATACCTGCCCTGGGCAGTACGCAGAGAGAGGAGCACACGTGCCATCGTGGACTGACCATGCGATCTGGTGGCAGGTCTACCCGCTCGGCTTCACCGGGGCACCGGCCACCGCCCAACCGGAGGTGCGGCACCGGCTGCGCCACCTGGAGGCGTGGCTGGACTACGTCGTGGAGCTGGGCTGTTCGGGGCTCCAGCTCGGTCCGATCTTCGCCTCCGAGACCCACGGCTACGACACCGTCGATCACTTCAGGATCGACCCCCGCCTCGGTGACGACGCCGACTTCGACTCTCTCGTCGCCGAGGCGCGGCGACGCGGGCTGCGGATCATCCTCGACGGCGTGTTCAACCACGTCGGCCGGTCGTTCCAGGCGGACGAGCGATGGTTCAGGAGAGGAACCGAGGGCTACGAGGTGTTCGAGGGGCATCATGGGCTCGTCGCGCTCGACCACGCCGAACCCGCCGTGCGGCACCACGTCGCCGCCGTACTGAACCACTGGCTCGACCGTGGCGCTGCGGGCTGGCGGCTCGACGCTGCCTATGCCGTACCGGCGTCGTTCTGGCGGGAGGTCCTGCCCGAGGTGCGTGCGCGGCACCCGGAGGCGTGGTTCGGCGGTGAGGTGATCCACGGCGACTACGCCACATATGTCGCCGAGTCGGGGCTCGACTCCGTCACCCAGTACGAGCTGTGGAAGGCCATCTGGAGCTCGCTCAACGACCGCAACCTCTTCGAACTCGCCTGGGCCCTCGACCGCCACGACGGGCTGCTGGACACCTTCGTCCCCCTCACGTTCGTCGGGAACCACGACGTCACCAGGATCGCCACCCGGCTTGAGGACCCTCGGCACCTCGGCCACGCCCTGGCCGTGCTGTTCACCGTCGGCGGCCTGCCGAGCGTCTATTACGGGGACGAGCAGGCGTTCCGGGGAGTGAAGGAGGAGCGGGCGGGCGGTGACGACGCGATCAGGCCGGCGTTCCCCGCGGAGCCAGGCGGCCTCGCCCCGGACGGGACCGACGTCTACCGGCTGCACCAGCGGCTCATCGGCCTGCGCCGGCGTCACCCGTGGCTGGTCAGAGCCCACACCACCGCCGAACACCTGACCAACACGGCCGTGGCGCTCCGCTCCCGGCCCCGCGACGGTGGCGGGACGGAGATCGTCACCCTGCTGAACCTCGGCGACGAGCCGCACCGGTTCCCGATCGGCCAGGTCGACGTGGCCGAGCCGCAGCGTGGCGTGACCGACCCGGCCGTCGTTCCGGCGCACGGCTGGAGCATCGTGATCCAAGTCACCGAGGAGGTAGGGAATAGCGGGAAGTCAGGTAGACGTTAGCAATGGCGTGAACGAGGCATACGCGACAGACCAGAGCGCCGGTAGCGGCGCCAGGTGTTGCTGTATGGGGCGAATGTTCGCCATGGACTGTCAGAACCGATAGCCAGACGTCCCCACCTCGAAGGTCACCCATGATTTCTCCCAGTTTTGTGCTGCGCAGGTTGAGCCACCTGCCCTTCCACCCCGGCACGCGTTAGACCGCCCGCCCGCGGGCCCTCCGACGATGACGATGTCGATTCCAGCGGCGTACTGCCGCTCTTAGTGGTGGGGATTTTTGGTGATACAGGCGTCCGGCCTGCGCAAGGTGTATGGGAACACCGTCGCCCTCGACGGCGTCGACCTGCACGTACGCGAAGGCGAGATCTACGGCGTGCTCGGCCAGAGCGGCGCCGGCAAGAGCACGCTCCTGCGCTGCGTCAACCTGCTCGAACGCCCCACCGCGGGCACCGTCACCGTCGCCGGGCAGGACCTCACCGCGCTGCGCAGCGGCGACCTCAACCGGGCCAGGCAGCGCATCGGCATGATCCACCAGCACTTCGCGCTGCTCTCCTCGCGCACGGTCGCCGGGAACGTCGCCTTCCCGCTGGAGGTCATGGGCGTGCCCAGGGCCGAACGGGAACGCCGCGTCACCGAACTCCTCGACCTGGTCGGCCTCGGCGGCCGGGGCGCCGACCGCCCGAACCAGCTCTCGGGCGGCCAGAAGCAGCGCGTCGGCATCGCCAGGGCGCTGGCGGGCAACCCGTCGGTACTGCTGTCGGACGAGGCCACCTCCGCGCTCGACCCGGCCACCACGCAGTCGATCCTGTCCCTGCTCAAGCGGCTCAACACCGAGCTCGGCCTGACGATCCTGCTGATCACCCACGAGATGAACGTCGTCAAGAGCATCTGCGACTCGGTCGCCATCATGTCAGACGGCCGCGTCGAGGAGTCGGGCACGATCGCCGGCCTCATCAGGACGCCGGGATCGCGACTGACCCGCGAGATCTTCCCCCTGCCCGAGCCGGCGCCCACGGGCTCGATCACGCTCACCTTCACGGGCGACCCGCATCAGCCGGTGGTGTCGGAGGTGGTGCGCAAGTTCGACGTGGACGTGAGCATCCTGGGCGGCTCGATCGAGAACCTCGCCGGGGGAGCGGTCGGCCGCCTGCGGGTGTCCTTGTCGGGCGATGAGGAGGCCGCCGCGCTGGCCTTCCTTCGCGCGCGGGGGGTGGTGCTCTGATGCGAAAAGCCTTTTTTGCTGTACGGCACAGCACGGTGGGCCCCACCCACCGTCCGTGGCCGGGCCCTGTCCAGGGGCACGCTCCTCCGGTGGACCTGGCTGAGCGCCGTGACGTGCGTCTTCTTGGCCCCGATCCGTGGCTTTGGCCGACCACCGTGACTTCCGCGCCGGTCTCCACCGTCCGACGTCCCGCCGTCTCGGCGCGGCGGGCGACGCCCGGCCGGCTGTCCGGGACACCGGGTCGGCGTTCAGGGCGCAGACCGTTCGGGACGCCGGGTCGGTGTTCGGGGCGGAATCGGCAGACCGTCCGGGACGCCGGGTCGGTGTTCGGGGCGGAATCGGCAGACCGCCCGCGACACCGGGTCGGAGTTCAGGGCGGGAATCGCCAGACCGTTCGGGGGAGGAACAGCTATGACCTGGGATGAGATGGGGCCGCTGCTCTGGGAGGCGGCCGGACAGACGGCGCAGATGGTCGGCTGGTCGACCCTGTTCACCGTGCTGTTCGGTCTGCCGCTCGGCGTGGCGCTCGTCGTGTTCGATCGCGGTGGGCTGCGGCCGTTGCCGGCGGTGAAGTCGGTGCTGGGTGTCGTGGTGAACGTGGGGCGGTCCCTGCCGTTCATCGTGCTGATGATCGCCATCATCCCCTTCACCCGGCTGGTCGTGGGCACCACCATCGGCACCGCGGCCGTGGTCGTGCCGCTCACCGTGGGGGCGGTGCCGTTCTTCGCCAGGCTGGTGGAGACGGCGTTGCGCGAGGTCGGAGCCGACGTGGTGCAGGCGGCGCAGGCCATGGGCGCGGGCCGTACGACCATCGTGCGGAAGGTGCTGCTGCCCGAGGCGCTGCCCGGCCTCGTCGCCGCGGTGACCGTCACCGTGGTCGCGCTCATCGGTTACTCGGCCATGGCCGGGACCATCGGCGGGGGCGGGCTGGGGGACCTCGCGGTCAGGTACGGGTACCAGCGGTTCGAGACGCTGCTCATGATCGTCACCGTCGTGCTGCTCATCGTGCTGGTGCAGCTGATCCAGAGCTTGGGCGACCTGGTCGCCCGCCGCTTGTCACATAGATAAGGAAAAATCATGAAATTTCGGAACATTGTGGGCGCTGCTGCCCTGGCCCTGTTGCTCGCCGCATGCGGAACGTCGCAGGGCGCTACCGGCAAGACCGCCGAGTCCGCCGACACCGTGCTGAAGGTGGGCGCCAGCCCGGTGCCGCACGCCGAGATCCTGAACTTCGTCAAGCAGAACCTGGCCCCGGCGGCCGGGCTGAAGCTGGAGGTCGTGGAGTTCACGGACTACGTGCAGCCGAACGTACAGCTCAGTGAAGGCCAGCTGGACGCGAACTTCTTCCAGCACAAGCCCTACCTGGACGACTTCAACGCCTCCAAGGGCACCAAGCTGAGCTTCGTCACCCCGGTGCACCTGGAGCCGCTGGGGCTGTACTCGAAGAAGGCGACCACGCTCGCCGCCCTGCCGCAGGGCGCCACCGTCGCCGTGCCCAACGACGCCACGAACCTGGGCCGCTCGCTCAAGCTGCTCGCCGACAACGGCCTGGTCAAGCTCAAGGACGGCGCCGGCACCGCGGCGACCGAGCGTGACGTGACCGACAACCCGAAGAAGCTGGTGTTCAAGCCGCTGGAGGCCGCGCAGCTGCCCCGCTCGCTCGACGACGTCGACGCCGCGGTGATCAACGGCAACTACGCCATCGAGGCCGGGCTCAAGCCCGCTTCGCAAGCCCTGGCGCTGGAGAAGTCCGAGGGGAACCCGTACGTCAATGGGCTGGTCGTGGCTGCCGGGCACGAGAAGGACGCGAACATCGTGACCTTGGGCAAGCTCCTTCAGGACCCGAAGGTCAAGGAATTCATCAAGCAGAAGTACGCCGGTTCCGTGATCCCTGCCGGAGAATAAGCTGACAAATCCGGAAGATCGGGAAAGTCCTCTTATCTCGCCACCTGTGGTGTTAAGTGGGTTGAAAGCGGGCGGCAATCGGTCAGACGTACCAAGACTGGGTCAGCAATACCTCTCCCGAGGAGGACCCAGTGCGATTCGTCTCACGAATCATGATCGGCGTCGCGGCCACCACTATGGTGGCCATCGGCGCACCGGCATCGGCCAATGCCACAACGGCGACACCCGTCACTCCAGTCACCACCACCTCGTCGCACTTCTACGACGCGGACTGGGGACCCTACTTCTCCAGCGATCACAAGGCCAAGGCAGAGGGCCACGTGACCGTGGACAAGAAGCGGTTCAAGTTCTGGTACTGGAAGACGTTCTTCGTCAAGGAGAAAGTGTGCTCCTTCGACAAGAAGAGCCACAAGAAGCACTGCGAGTTCGTCGTCAAGAAGATCAAGAAGCACGTGTGGGAGTGGCGATTCAACTACTTCTACACCGTCGACAGCACCCTCACCACCTACAAGTGGTGGGGCCGCGACAAGTGCGCGTGGGAGACCTTCAAGGTCGTCGACAACGACGGGCACGCGACCTTCAACTCCTTCTCCAACTGCCGCAAGCACCCCGCCGACTACTCGTTCTCGGGTAAGAACGCGGCTCACATCTACGTGGATGTGAGCAGAGGCAACAGGCACGAACCGACCGGCTTCCACTCCGGTTGGCAGGACGTGTATCACGCCGCCGCCTGAGCGGACCGCGAAGCCGCGATCTCGACGATGAGATCGCGGCTTCGCCGTACTTTTCGATCATCATTCCCTGGCGCCGCGCGCGCTTCGCCGAATACTGTTCGGTCATGCATCCGGGAGCCATCGCAGCCGTCACGCCAGACAAGCCCGCTGTGATCATGGCGGGCTCCGGCCGGGTCGTCACCTACCGTCAGCTGGACGAGGAGTCGAACCGGTTGGCTCACCTGTTCCGCGCCGCCGGGTTGGGGCCGGGTGACCACGTCGCCTTCATGCTCGCCAACCATCCGCTCTACCTGGCCATCGCCTGGGCGGCGAACCGCGCGGGCCTCTACTACACGGCGATCAGCTCGCGGCTGGGGACCGACGAGCTCGCGTACATCGTGAACAACTGCGGCGCCCGGGTCTTCCTCTCGGACGCGAGCCTGGCGGAGGTCGCCACCTCGATCACCGCCGCGACGCCCGGCGTCGAGCTCCGCCTCATGCTGGACGGCACCGCCGCGGGCTTCGAGTCGTACGAGGAGGCGGTGGCCGGACAGCCGCCCACGCCGATCGACGACGAGTGCCAGGGCTCCGACATGCTCTACTCCTCCGGCACCACCGGCCGGCCCAAGGGCGTCAAGCCCGCCCTGCCGCGCACGCCGCTGACGGAGCCGAACCTGCTGCTCAAGCTCGTCGAAGCCCTGTTCGCGCCGACGCCCGACAGCGTCTACCTGTCGCCCGCGCCGCTTTATCACGCGGCGCCGCTGCGCTACTGCATGACCTTCCAGCGGCTCGGCGCGACGATCGTGGTGATGGAACGCTTCGACCCCGAACGCTATCTGGAACTGATCGAGAAGTACGGGGTGACGCATTCGCAGCTCGTCCCGACCATGTTCATCAAGATGCTCAAACTGCCCGACGAGATCCGGAAAAAGTACGACCTGTCGTCCCTGCAGTGCGCCATCCACGCCGCCGCCCCCTGCCCGGTGCCCGTCAAGGAGCAGATGATCGCCTGGTGGGGCCCGATCATCCACGAGTACTACGCGGGCACCGAGGGCAACGGCTTCCTCTACACCGGCTCACAGGACTGGCTGGCGCACCCGGGCACGGTCGGCCGCTCACTGCTCGGCACCGTGCACATCTGCGACGAGGACGGCAACGCGTTGCCGCCGGGCGAGCACGGCACGATCTTCTTCGAGAGCCCCGCCCGCTTCGAATACCACGGCGACCCCGACAAGACCCGCTCCGTCCAGGACCCTCAGGGGAGGGGTTGGACCACGCTCGGCGACATCGGCTACCTGGACGCCGAGGGCTTCCTCTACCTGACGGACCGCCGCTCGTACATGATCATCTCAGGCGGTGTGAACATCTACCCGCAGGAGTCGGAGAACGTCCTGTGCCTGCACCCGAAGGTCGCTGACGTGGCCGTCTTCGGGATCCCGGACGAGGAGATGGGCGAGCAGGTCAAGGCCGTGGTGCAGCCGGTGTCGATGGCCGAGGCGGGGCCGGCGCTGGAGGCGGAGCTGATCGAGTACTGCCGGGCGCGGCTGGCCCACTACAAGTGCCCGAAGTCGGTGGACTTCCGCGCGGAGCTCCCGCGCCATCCCACGGGCAAGCTGTATAAGCGGTTGCTGAAGGACGAGTACTGGCCTGCCAGAACGTAGTCACCCCATTCACCTTGGAGCCCCATGATGAACCTCGGCCCTATCGAGCTGCTCATAATTCTGGCCGTGATCCTGGTCATCGCGGCAATTGTTTTCCTCGTGATGGCCGTCAACCGCCGCAAGTAGCGTCGGCCATCGCGTCGAGTTCCGCGTATCGGGTCTGGCAATCGCGATAGAGCGGAAGCAGTCCCTGTTCCGCGGCTTCCCGAAGGGAAGGAGCGGTCCTGTCCATCTCGGACAGAATGAACTCGTGCTCCCGCGGCCAGGGCACGTTCAAGTCGCGGTCCAGCGGGTTGATGGAGACGGTCGCGCTCGGCGCGTAGAGACTTGAGCAGAGATACCAGACCGTCACCTCCTTGGTCAGCGCGAGGAATCCGGCGGCGAGACCCTCCGCGACATAAAGGGCCCTCCTGCTTTCAGCGGTCAACTCGACCGCGACGTGCTCGCCGAATGTGGGCGAGCCGATCCTGGTGTCGAGTACGACGCAGAGCATGGCCCCGTGCGCGCAGTTGAAGTAGCGGGCCTGGCCCGGCAGCTGCACCACATGGAGGCCGCGTATGGTGCCGCGATGGGAGGCCGAGCAGTTGACCTGGGCCACCCAGAGCGGATGGCCCACCGCTTTCTGGAACGTCGGCTGGCTGAATGGTTCGAGGAAGATCCCCCGTGTGTCGGGATAGATTTTCTGCTCGATCAAAAAGGAGCCTTCTATGTCGAGCTCTTCGATGTGCATGCCCGCGAACCTTTCTCGTAGACATATTCTCCGGTGATAATCCAAGGCTTTCAGCGAGGCATAAAAGCGACAACCCCTAAAACCACCCCTATTGCCCCTATCGGCCAAATTATGACGTGTTTCAAGTGGTGAAATGAGGAATTCAGCGCAGCCATTCAGGCGCGCGCGAAAACCACCTCACACGGATTCTTATGCTCTTCTCAGAGCCGCGCGAAGGCGCGTGAAAGCCGCGTCAGGTGCGACAATTCATCCTTCATGGCCGGCAATCCAGGGCTGAGCACCGGTTCGCCGGACGTGACGTCACGGGTGACCGCGGGTTTCCGGTCCGCCGCGGAAGGAGGAGAAATGTTCGGCCACGCCGCGTGTCTCTTCGTGGCCGCGAACGCATGGAGGGCTTGGGCCACGGTCTGGGCGTGCAGGGCCGGGCTCATGCCGTCATGAAACGGTTTTCCGGCATAGGACTCGAGGACGAGCAGACAGTCACGGATCTCGATGACGTAGCGATAGAGCTGATACCCCACGGAGTCGCCGACCCTGGGCGGTTCTCGTCTGAGTTCCGGCATGGCCGCGGTCAGCGTCGTCCACAAGGGGCGAAGACGATGCAGCGCCCGCCTTTGGGCCGCGGACCGCAGCGGCGTGGCGAGCCTCGGCCCCCAGACGCCGATGGTGGGACCGGCCAGGATCAGCGTGGTGCAGCCGAGCCCGAGATACGTCACAGCGTGGGTGGACGCGCCCGGAGGCGTCGGCAGAGAGAAATAGCTGGTCAGCGCGGTGGCGCCCAGGTAACTCACATAGACGAGCCCGCCGGCGTCACCTGCCGCGACAAGCCGCAGCCCCAGCCGTAGATATGGCTGATGCGTGTATCTCACGTATCGCCAGGTTCGGCGCAGCGTGTCGAAAAGACCGGCCGCGATATAGGCGAGGAAGGCCAGGTAGGCCCCAATGATGAGCAGGTTCTCGCCGTGCACGACGAGAAAACCCGCGCCTGCGTCGTCCGGAACTCCGGAGCCCAGCAGCAGGGCTCCCATCACGGTGATGTCCCCCGCGGCCCATGCCATCTTCGCGCGAGCGCCCGCCGACCGGACGTCCGCCGGTGACGTCAGGTAGGTCACCACGATCCAGAACGCGCACATGGAGGCGATGGAGAAGCTGAACACCAGCCATCGCCCGAGCCCGTTGACATGGGTGATGGCGTCGAGCCTCGGCTGGATATTATGAAACTGCACCAGCACGCTGAGGCTGAGCGTGACGATATGGGCCGAATAGGCGAGATCCACGGGCGATCGACGTCTCCGGACGAGTCGCACGGCGGCAAGTGCGGCGATCGTCCATATGATCGAAGCCTCCCTCCAATACATCACATCGTCCACGTCAAAATCCCCTTCCGGACCCCCACGCCTGTTCGAGATTCCGCACTATCTCGGCTATTTCCGGGGGTGGTTTCGCGGCTGGGACGGTGTATCTGCCCGAGCCCAGAACCCGCGGCGCCAAGATGAGGTCGGCGAAATCCTCCGCCGCGTCCTCGGCGGGATCGGCGTAACCGGTCCTGAACAGCACGCGCCGGATCATGTCCGCGTTGAGATCGGGCAGCAGCATGCGCTGGAGCTCTTCGCTCCGCCATCCGCTGTCCTGATGGCCGAGCACGAGGTGGCCGAGCTCGTGCAGCAGGATGTGGCACTCATGCAGAGGCGACGAGCTGCGCACGTAACACAGATAGTCGGCGCCGCCGGTCTTGATATAGAGGCCGCACGGAGCATCGCGGCGTGCCGAGATGGGGATCATATGGATGGGGCGGCCTCGTCGCCCTTCAAGTCGTTCAATGAAGAGCTCGAGGTCGAAGGGGTCGGGTATGACTCCCTCGGCTTCCAGCTCCTCGATCAACACCTCATGCGGTGTCCGCTGCTCCCTCTTCACAGCATGCCGTCCGGTACCCTCGCTCGGTGCGGATGTCGTTGCTCATGGCACGCAGGGGGTTCGCGGAATCCCCCCGCCGTTCGCTCCTTTTCCTCCTACTTTTCGCGGTGACGTTGCTCAAGCCGGGCCGTTCTCTCGATCAGCTCAGCCACCATGTCGCGCGCCTCCGGAGAGAGCTCGAAGAAAGCGCGTAGCTGAGCGCCCTTCATGCCCGTGTCACGCAGCAGTGCGAGTAGCTCGACCTGATCGCCGATCTGCTTCGAGGCCTCGTCGTCGAAGAAATAAGCCGGCGACACCTGAAAGAAGGCGGCGAGCGCCTCGATGAGGCGCTTGGTCGGGTTGGTGGCGCGCCCGGTGCTCAGCTTCCACAACGAGGTGTGGGAGACCTGTTCGCCGGTGAGCTCTTCGATGCCGGCCGCCGCCTCCGCGTAGGAGTAGGGTCCCCGGCCCGCTGGATAGACCGTCCGGAACAGAAAGTCGATCTTGTCGGCCAGGGATGGCGAGGACGGCTCGCCCTGCGACTGCCCAGTCAACTGATCAGACATGTTCTCATCCGTCATCACTCACCACTTAGGTTCATCAACTATGTTCTCAGATCTTCCCGATCTATGGAACCTAGTTGACGGGGGTATGTGCATCTGCGACTCTCCGAGAGTACTCCCTAAAGTTTACAGACAACAGAAGCTCATCACTTTTAGGCAGTCTGATGCATGAAGGGATCCCTCCATGACCGGCCATCACCAAGAGACCATCGGGCAGCTCTACGACCGGACCACAGAGCTGATCGAGCACATCATGGGGGGAAGCCTGCACAACGGCTACTGGGACGACCCCTTGGGTGAAGCTTCGCTGGAAGCGGCCTCGGAACGCATGACCGAGCTGATGATCGACAAGCTGGACACGAGCAAGGGCCAACGGATACTCGACATCGGATGCGGCACGGGCAGACCGGCGCTGGCCCTGGCCCGGTCGGCCGGCGTGGATGTCGTCGGCGTGACGATCAGCGAGAAGGAAGTGGAACTGGCCTCTCGCCGGACGAAGGACGAAGGGCTGGCGGATCGGGTGACGTTCCAGGTGGCCGACGCGCTGGAACTACCTTTCGAGCCGAACTCGTTCGACGGCGCATGGCTCTTCGAGTCACTGCTGCACATGCCGGACCAGGCACGCGTGCTCCGCCAGGTGCACTCCGTACTGCGGCCCGGCGGGCTGCTGGTCATCGCCAACCTGGTCGAGCGCGCCCCCCTCAGCGACGAGCGGCGCGTCAAACTGGAGGCTTCCTACGACCAGTCTCACATCCACTCGATCATGCCGCTGCGGAATTACCCCGGCTTCATCACGGCAAGCGGACTCGTGCTGAGAGAGATCACTGACATCTCCCCGCACACGATGGCTCCGACACTGGGTCGGATCGTCGACAGAATCGCCGGGATCCGCGACCTTTTCGGGGAGTTCGACGGCGCCGTCGAGCCGCCTCCGTTCGTGACCCAGCTCATCGAAACGCCGGAAGTGGGGTACGCGATCATCGTGGCCGCAAAGCCCGAGTGAGAACGCCTTCGACGATCATCACAATGCTCCCGGTGCCACAGATCTCCAGGACTCCACAGTCGCTTCGGCAATGGTCTCGACACGCTGTCCGTATGCCAGATGCCCGTCAGACACGAAACTGCCGTCCCTGACCGGGAGACCGCAGAACGTAGCGCGGAAGTACCCGGGCGGTCCGCCCTGGGGGAGTGGTGCGTATGCCGCCAATGGCTCCATGCCGTGGTTCGACCGCGCCCCGTGTTTGTTCCGCGCTACCTGACGGGCTCCCACGCGAAGCAGCGCGTCAAGGCCCTGATCCACGTAAAGCTGCAGCTGGCGGAACTGAGCATCGAGATACTTCTCATGAGCTCTGGAAGGATGCTGCAGGAGATATGCACAGACCACCAGTGCGTGCCACCTGTACATCCGAGGATCGGTCTGCTCTTCGGAGAGGATGGCGTGGTAGTAGTCCACGCATGTGCCCAACGGGCCGGCGACCGCGCCGCACTCGCACTGACCCACGACAGGGCTGTCCACCATGATCCGCACGATAGGTGGCCAGGAGCAGCGTTGTCGACGGGATTTCGCCGCTACTCCTCGCTCCGGGCGAGCCCACGCCCGAACGCCCGGTCGACGGCGATGCGGGTGAGCCAGCCGAGGCCCGCGGTGAAAAGTGGCGGCCACACGATCGGTCCGAGGCTGTAGCCGACCAGCAGCACCAACGGGATCCACACGCGGTGCACCACTTGGTGGAGCGGCCCAGGCGGGCGGACTCCGGCCAGCCGCGCCAGATCGGGCAGGGCGAAGAACGCCAGCGTGGCGGCCGTGGTCGGCAGGCCGTACTTGGCGCTCTCGAAAACCGCGAACGCGGCCAGGAACAAGGCGAGCGCCCCCCAGGCGATCTTCCGCAGCCGGTCGCCGACTTTCGGGACGTGCTGCGGCGCATCGTCATGCGTGCGTTCGGTGGTCACTGCGACAGCCTAGAGCAGGGATCGCCAGGGGGACGGGAGTGGTCGACGCGAACAGATGAGCCGGCCCATCAGGTCAGCCGAGATCGATGAGCCTCGCGAGGTCTCTGCGAAACGCCGAGCCTTCGAGGCTGGGATGACCCGTCCTCTTGTCGCCCAAGATCTGCTGGGCGTGCTCGAAACAGAAGGCGTACCCTCGCATGATCGTGTATGCCTCGGTGGCTCGCTTCTGCCCCAGGCAGACGTAGCAGTAGAGGGTCATGTTTCGACGGTAGCCAACCTCGGTGGCTCACGCGCCTCTTATGCTGGGAAGCGTCGATCATACTCAGAAGGTTTTTCTGAGCGGTTTCCACCCACGTAAGCGGCCCCCGACCAGGGGTGATAAGGCTGCCGTCAACCCTCTCATACAGTTCTGATCAACGGCTTAACCTGCACTTACGGGCTTCTTGGCACTCTTGAGTCATCGGTACTTGAGGAGATGACGATGAACGCGAACGAGCCTCGCGAGCAGGGCGCCGGCGGCTGGAGCCAGTTCGGCGACCAGCCGCCCTCCGCCGGGGGCTTTCCCCGGCGAGACACCGTGATAATGAACCAGCCTCCACCTCCGAAGCCGCCCAGGCAGGGCTTCTCCGTCGGGCGGAAGGCGATCGCCGGGCTCGCCCTGGCGGCCATGGCAGTGGGAGGCGGCGCTGTGGGGGCCGTCGCCGCCACGTCGTTCCAGGACACCCGTGTCGTCTCCGCGCCGAGTCCGGTCTTCAAGCAGGCCTCCAACCAGCTCACCGTGGCCCAGGTCGCGCAGAAGGTGCAGCCGTCGGTCGTGATGATCCAGGGGCAGACCGGCGAGGGGTCGGGCGTGGTGCTGTCCGACGACGGGCTCATCCTCACCAACAATCACGTGGTCGTCGGCGCGGGACAGGGCGGGCAGATGACCGTCAAGTTCAACGACGGCAAGACGGCCAAGGCGTCGGTCGTGGGCACCGACCCGTCCACCGACCTCGCGGTCATCAGGGCCGACGGCGTCTCGGGCCTGACCAAGGCCTCGCTCGGCGACAGCGACCAGCTCCAGGTCGGCGACTCCGTACTGGCCATCGGCAGCCCGCTCGGCCTCGACGGATCCGTCACGGCGGGCATCGTCAGCGCGCTCAACCGCACGGTCACCGTCGGCGGCGAGCAGGAACAGCAGCAGCAGATGCCGCCCGGCTGGGGTCAGCAACAGCAGCAGGGCCAGGAGAGCGAGACGACGACGCTGGGCGATGCCATCCAGACCGACGCGGCCATCAACCCGGGCAACTCCGGCGGCGCGCTGGTCAACGCGGCCGGGCAGGTGATCGGCATCAACAGCGCGATCGCCACCAACGGCGGCAGCAGCGGCAACATCGGCGTCGGCTTCGCCATCCCGGTCAACACCGCCAAGCAGGTGTCGGACCAGCTCATCAGCGGCGGCAAGGTGACCCACGCGTTCCTGGGCGTGAGTGTCACCGACGCCAGCGGCGACGTGCCCGGCGCGCTGATCCGGCAGGTCACCTCCGGAAGCCCCGCAGACAAGGCGGGTCTGAAGCAGGGCGACCTCATCACCAAGATCGGCGACACGCCGGTGGAGGGCGGAGATACGGTTGTTGGCCAGGTCAGAGGTTTCAAAGTGGGCCAACAGGTTCAGATCACTTATATGAGGGACGGAAAGTCGAGTAACGTCACCGTCACCCTCCAAGAGAAGAAGTAACACCGGACCCCCTCACGGACGGGTGTGCCGTCGAGATCGCTGCGGACTCGGCGGCACACCCCCCGTCAGGAGAAGCGGCGCCCCTCGTCGCGCCGGTAGGCCCAGCCCGCGGCCAGCGCCGCGATCACGGTCCACACGCCCAGCATGATCACCGCCACCGTGTTCGGGGTGCTTCCCGTCGTCACGGCCCAGATCAGCTCCCCGGCTCCGCGGCTCGGCACGAACGGCGACACCGCCTGTACGAAGTCCGGCATGATCTGCGGCGGCAGGAACAGCCCGCCGAGGATCGCGATGGGGAAGAACAGTACCTGCGACACACCGATGGCCGCCTTCGAGGCCAGCAGGTAGCCCAGGAACAGGCCGAGCAGCATGAACGGCACCGCCCCGCCGAGCAGCGCGACCAGCCCGATGAGCAGCTTGGGCAGCGTGATGGTCGCCGCGGTGAACAGGGCCGCGATCAGCAGCACCGGGATCGTCGCCACCAGCATGGTGGCCATCGTGGTGAGGATCCGCCCGGCGAAGCGGGGGAACGGCCCGGCGGGCAAGGTGCGCACGTAGGTGTTCCACGGTTGCTCGCGGTCCTGGGCGACCGTGATGCTGAGCCCCATGAGCGCCGCCGACATCGCGCCGATGAGCATCATCGATCCCGTCGCCCGAGTCGAGGCCACCGGATCGTCCCCGGTGAATGGCACCACGAACGCCAGCATCGACGCGGCGGGGAAGAACGCGCTGGCCACCAGGCCGATCGGCACCCGGATCTGCTCCAGGATCTGGTAGCGGGTGTGGGCCACGATCAGGCTAGACATGTGCGTTCTCCTTCGAGTTCGAGGTGATGGTCAGGAAGGCTTCCTCCAGCGAGGTCGGCCTGATCTCCAGCCCGGAGAACGGCGTGCCGCTCCGCACCAGCTCGACAACCAGCCGGTCGGGGTCGGTGGTCACCAGGTTGATCCGGCCGTCCTCATGGCTGCTGGCGAGTACGCCGGGCAGTTCGGGCAGGTTCTCGGCGACCAGCGAGACGCGCCGCACCCTAACCATGTCGCGTACGGCCTGGACGGTGTCGTCGGCGAGCACCCGGCCGTGGCCGACGACCACGACCCGCTTGGCCAGGGCCTCGACCTCCTCCAGATAGTGGCTGGTGAGCAGGACCGTGCCGCCGCCGTCGTGGAAGTCCTTGATGCCGTCCCAAAGCGTGCGCCTGGCCTCCACGTCGAGGCCGGTGGTCGGCTCGTCGAGGAAGACCATCCGCGGGTTGCCGGCGAAGGCCAGCGTCACGGCCAGCCGCCGCTTCTGGCCGCCGGACAGGCCGCCGATCTGCCGCTTGACGAGGTCGTCGAGGCCGAACCGAGCGAGTAACTCCCCTTTATCCGCTTTTTCCGGAAAATGTGAGGATACGAAGTCGACGATCTCGCCGACCCGCAGGGACTCGGGCAGGCCCGTCTCCTGGGGCGTGACGCCGATGCCCCGGCGTACCAGCGGATCCTGCGGGGAGCCGCCGAGCAGTTCGACCGTGCCGGACGTCTGCCGGCGCAGGCCCACGAACAGGTTGATCAGCGTGGACTTGCCCGCGCCGTTCGGGCCGAGCAGGCCGACCAGCTCGCCGGCCCTGATGTCGAGCGAGACGCGGTCGAGGGCCAGCACGTCGCCGTAGCGGCGGGTGGCGTCGACCGTTCTGGCGAGGATGGTCATGGTGTGCCTCCTGCGGAGTCGAGTAGGGCGCGGATCGCCTTGGTGTAGTCGTCGAAGGCCAGCCGGCCGCGCTTGGTGAGTGCGACGTAGGTGACCGGGGTACGGCCTTTGTGTGTCTTCGTGATCTGGACGTAGCCGGCGTCCTCAAGCTTGGTCAGATGGACCGAGAGGTTGCCGGCCGTCATGCCGAGCAGGTCCTTGAGCGCCGGGAAGGTGATCTCGTCGCCCGACCCCATCGTGTTCAGCGCGGCCACGACGCGGAGCCTGGCCTGCGCGTGGATCACCGGATCGAGTTCAGGAACGGCGTTGCCGGCCGTCACGGGCACCGCCTACGCCGGAGCCACAGGCCAACGACGATCTGCCCGAAGCCGAGCAGCACCGCCGTCAGCAGCGCGTGCCAGCCGGGGCCGAGCAGCACGCCCAGGGCGTTGACGGCGCTGATGCCGATGCCGATGAAGAACATCGGCCAGAACAGGAAGATCGCGCCGCCGGTCATGTAGAGCACGCCCACCACCAGCAGGGAGATGCCCGCCCAGAGCAGGCCGGACTCCGACTCCGGCAGCATCGGGGAGACCCGGATGGCGATGACCGACATCACCACCATCCCGGCGAACCACGCGTAGCCATACATCGCGCCCTTGGCCGTGGTGTCGCCCCGGACTCCGATGTTCATCCTGGTGATCTCGTACGCGCACAGGGAGCCCGCGATCAACTGGAAGATCATCAGGACGGTCAGCGCCTGCGTCTGGGAGATCGGCGCGTACGGCTTGCCGTCGAGCCCGTAGTGCAGGAAGAAGCAGGTGAAGCCGACCAGCCAGGCGACGCCCCAGGGGACGTACATGAACAGGGGGTCGCCCCTGAAGCGTCGCACGGTGGCGGCCTGCTGTTCCTCGATGAGGCGCAGGGTCTCTTCCGGGCTGGGGACCCGCTCGCCGTCGTCTACCATCACAACTCCTCTTACCGTCAAACTGGTTTGTATCTTAAACCAGCTTGCACCGCCAACTCTATGGCGGGATGGGGAGAAGTTAGTTCTGGGCGGTGAGGGCGCCGAAGCCGCTGCTCTGCCAGCCGCCGTCCGCGGTCACCGCGAAGGCCTCAAGGTCGTCGATCTCCTCCACCCAGTCGCGGGCGGCGTCGCCCATCGCGTACGCCGCGGTCGCGAAGGCGTCGACGGCGGTCAGGCGCGGGCCGACGAGGGTGATCGAGAGCAGCGCGGCGGCGTGGCGTCCGGTGTGGGTATTGATGATGTGCGGGCCCCGTTCGGCGTTGCCCGAGGTGGCAATGGCCAGGTCGTGGCCGGTGACCACGGTGCAGAGGGCGCCTGGCCGGGCTGGGTGCGCGATCCCGATCCGCCACGGCGAGGGGCCGGGGCCGAGCTGGATGTCGCCGCCACCGTTGACGCAGTGGTGGGGCGCGCCCGCCTCGGACAGCAGCCGGGACGCCTCCTCGATCGCCCACCCCTTCACCAGGCCGGTCGGGTCCAGGCGCCCGCCGGGATACATGGTGAAATATCCGTTCGTGTCGTGCTCTGTCTGTGAGCACAGAGCGAGTACCTGGGCCACCTCGGGCGGGCAGGCGGACACGTCGATCTCGCCCCGGCCGAGCCGGCTGATCGCGCTGTCCGGCCGGTAGGTGGAGAAGACCGCGTCCACGTGGTGCAGCCAGGCGACCGCCCGCGCCACCGCCTCGGCCGCGTCGTGGCGTACGTCGAAGGAGAAGACCGTCCCCATCGCGTGCTCGACGTGGCGGGTCACAGCCCGGCCCGGTCGATGGCGCTCTGCAGGGACTGGACGTAGCCGTCGCTGGTGTAGGTGGCGCCCGAGACGGAGTCGATCTGGGCGCTCTGGGCGGACATGGTCTCCTGCTGGAGGATGGGCAGTGCCTCGTTGTTGATCTCGATGTCGCGCCGGTTCTCGTTCGGCGCCTGGAGCACCTGGACGCTGGAGATCTTGCCGCCGGTGACGCTGATCTGTACCTGCACGGGCCCCCAGCGCGTGTCGGCCGCGTCGCCGTCGAACGTCTTGGTGGCCGCGGACTGCTGGGTCGAGGTGGGCGCCGGCGTCGCGGACGTCTGAGTCTGGGCGAGGGCGGCGGGTGGCTGGGCGGCCCCGGTGACGTCGTGCGGCTTGAACGACAGCAGCAGCACCAGGCCGATGGCGGTGGTGACCACCGCGAGCAGTGCTCTCTTCATGCGAGGAACCCCTAGAACTCGAAAGACTCGTGATGGATCCGATGAGCGGGCACGCCCGCCGACCGCAGCGCCTGGATCGCCGACCGCGTCATCTCGGGCGGCCCGCACACGTAGGCGTCGTGCTCGCGCAGGTCGGGCAGCAGGCGGTCGAGCCCGGTGAACAGGTCCGGGGATCTCGGGCCGACCGAGCAGTAGAGCCGGGCGTCGCCGCGTACTCTGGCGATCTCCTCAAGTTCGTCCCGGAACAGCAGTTCCTCCGGCGTACGCGCGCGGTAGAGCAGGGTCAGCTGCCCGGGCAGCGTCTCGAACAGGGTGCGCAGCGGGGTGATGCCGACGCCGCCCGCGATCAGCACCGACTGGGGGCTCCGGCCGAGGCGTCCGGTGAATCCGCCGTACGGCCCCTCGGCGATCACCCTGGTGCCCGGCCGCAGCCGGGCCAGCGCCGCGCTGTGGTCGCCCAGCGCCTTGACCGTGATGCGCAGCCCGCCACGGTCCGGTGCGGCGGACAGCGAGTAGGGGTTGGCCGACCACCACAGGTCGCGGGTCAGGAAGCGCCACCGGAAGAACTGGCCCGGCTCGGCGCCGAGCCGGGCCAGGCGGCGGCCGGTGAGGTGGATCGAGACGACGCCCGGCGCGTCGGTGGTGACCTGGGCGACCCGCAGGCGGTGCCGCGCCCACACCCGGACCGGGCCGAGGAAGCGGTACCAGACCAGCAGCGCGGCCACCCCGAGGTAGAGGACGTACCAGGCGACCTGGGCCACGCGGTCTCCGGTGAACTGGGCGCCGGTCGCGAGCTGGTGCCCGAACGCCAGCCAGGCCGCCAGGTAGGTGTAGAAGTGCAGGTAGAACCAGGTCTCGTAGCGCATCCTGCGGCGGGCGGCGCGGGCCGACACCAGGGCCACCCCGAGCAGCAGGAAGCAGGCCACGGTCGCCTTCAGCACATCCGGGAACGACAGCGCCATCGCGACCGCCTCGTCCACCACCCCGGCCTGGTCGGCGACCGCGTACCCCCAGACGATGGTCAGGACGTGCGCCACGACGAGTCCGATGACGTACCGGCCGCCCATGGCGTGCCAGCGGGCCAGCCGGTCGCTGCCCACGCCGCGTTCCAGAGCGGGAACGCGGGCCATGAGCCCGAGCAGGACGGCCATGCCGTACCCGGCCAGCAGGCCCGTGATGCGGCCGCTCTCGGTGAGCCAGCCGTCCAGGCCCGACACGGAAGGGGTGCCGCGCCACCACAGGCCGATGACCCCGAGCGCGCCGGCCGCCACGGCCCACAGCAACAGCCCGGGACGGACCCGGTGGCGCGGCGGCGCCGTGACGGCGGCTCGCCGTGCCGGAGCGTGAAGAGTGGTCATGGGCCCACCGTGCCAGGCAATCTTCTGTTTTCCCTATGAACGGAGCACTTCACCTGTTTCTCAGACGAAGCACGTATTTTGCTTAAATGAGCAGTTTGCTGCGCCCAGACGGTACGCCGATCCGCGTGCTCGTCGTGGACGACGAACCGGACCTCCTGGAGGTGCTGGAGAAGACGCTGTGCCAGGAAGGCTGGCAGGTCCGCAGCGCGCCGAACGGGGCCGCCGCGATCCGCGCGGCCGAGGAGTTCGCGCCGGACGCCGCGATCCTGGACGTCATGCTGCCCGACCTGAACGGCCTGGAGCTCATGCGCAGGCTCAGGGCGCGGTGGCCCGAGCTGTGCGTGCTGTTCCTGACCGCCCGCGACGCGGTCGAGGACCGGGTCGCGGGCATCACGGCGGGCGGCGACGACTACGTGACCAAGCCCTTCAGCCTGGACGAGGTGCTCGCGCGGCTGCGCGGGCTGCTGCGCCGGGCGGGCATGGCGCGGCCCGGCACCGGAGACCGGCTGGTCGTGGCCGACCTGTCCATGGACGAGGAGGCCAGGGAGGTGAGCAGGGCCGGCACGCCGGTCGACCTGACGCCCACCGAGTTCGAGCTGCTGCGGCTGCTCATGTGCAACCCGCGCCGGGTGCTGAGCAAGGCGCAGATCCTCGACCACGTCTGGTCCTACGACTTCGGCGGTCAGGCCCACGTCGTGGAGCTCTACATCAGCTACCTGCGCAAGAAGATCGACGCGGGCCGCCGGCCGCTGATCCACACCGTGCGCGGCGTCGGGTACGTGCTCAAGCCGTGAACCTCCTCCCGCGCACCCTCAGAGCCCGGCTGATCGCCGGGTTGCTCGTGCTGCTGGCACTGTCGTGCGCGGCCGTCGGCGTGGCCACGTCGGTGGCTATGGAGCGCTTCCTGCTCGGCCCCATCGACCAGCAACTCGCCGCCGACCATGGGCGGTTCGCCGCCAGTCTGGAGCACGGCGAGGACACACGGGGGCAGGCGCGGGGCACGTTCGGCGCGCGGCTGGTCGACGGGCACGTCACTCACGCGGCCGTGGTGTCGGAACGGGATGGCTCCCACCCCACTCTCAGCTCGGATGACGACAAAACGCTGGCGGCGCTGCCGGTCGGGGGTCCCCCGCAGACCGTGGACCTGTCCACCCTGGACGACTACCGGCTCGTCGCCACCGCGGGCCGGGACGGCGATGTCATGATCAGTGGGCTGTCCCTGCACGGTGTCGAAGAGACGATGCACCGCATGCAGCTGTTCGAGCTGGCCATGTTCGCCGTCGCGCTCGCCGTCGCGGGTGTCGCGGGCGCGCTGTGGGTACGGCTGGCGCTGCGCCCCCTGCAACGCATCGCCGCGACGGCCCGCAAGGTCACCGAACTGCCCCTGGCCAGCGGCGAGGTGAGCCTGGCCGAACGCGTACCCGACACCGACCCGCGCACCGAGACGGGCCAGGTCGGCGCCGCCTTCAACCGCATGCTGGGCCACGTGGAGTCGGCCCTCGGCCGCCGGCACGCCGTCGAGCAGCGGCTGCGTGCCTTCGCCGCCGACGCCAGCCACGAGCTGCGCACCCCGCTGGCGGCGATCCGCGGCCACGCCGAGCTCGCCCTGCGCGGCGACGAGCCGATGGCGGACGGTGTACGGCACGCGCTCGGCAGGATCGACGCCGAGTCGGCACGGATGAGCGAGCTGGTCGACGAGCTGCTCCTGCTGGCCCGGCTGGACGCGGGACGGCCGCTGGCCAGGGAGGAGGTCGACCTGTCCCGCCTGGCCATCGAGGCCACCGGCGACGCGCGGGCCGCAGGACCCGGCCACCGCTGGCAGCTTGAGCTGCCGGAGGACCCCGTCACGGTGACCGGCGACCCGCTCCGGTTGCACCAGGTGATCGCGAACCTGCTGAGCAACGCCCGCATCCACACGCCCGACGGCACCATGGTCGTGGTGGCCGTACGGAGGCTGCCTACCGCGGTGGAGATCACCGTCCAGGACGACGGCCCCGGTATACCGCCCGGCCTGGAGATCTTCGAACGGTTCTCCCGCGCCGACCAGGGCCGATCGCGGGCCACCGGAGGGGCTGGGCTCGGGCTGGCGATCGTCCAGGCCGTGGTGGCCGCCCACGACGGCTCGGTGGACGTACGGAGCGGTCCGGGCGGGACAGAATTCCGGCTGCTCCTGCCTGCCTGATGGTCAGTCGTGCGGCGGTGGTGCCTGCGCCGTGGTCAGTTGCGTCGCCATGGCTGTGAGGCGCTCGGCCAGCGCATCGGGGTTGGATCTCGTCATGGCGGTGAGGTCGATGGTCGCCGTCGCGTGACGGAGTGGTCTGAAGCGGACGGCGGGGCGTGACGCGGATGCCGCGGCGGGCACGATGGTGACGCCGAGCCCGCATTCGACCATGGCGATCTGCGAGGTCACCGACCGGGCCCAGTGGGCCGGGACAGGACTGAATCCGGCCGCTCGGCACATGGCCGCCATGGCGTCGTGATAGTCGGGGGAGATCAGGCGGTGCAGCCACACCCACGGGCCGCCCGCGAGGTCCGCCAGATCCAGCGGGCCGGCGGCCTCGGCGGCCGGGTGGAGCAGGGGCAGAGCCGCGACGAACCGGTCGGCGAACAGCGAGGTCGCCGTGGTGCCGCGCACCGGGGCAGTCTGGCGCACGATCGCCCAGTCGAGCGAGCGGTCCAGGAGCCCCGCCGCGGCCTCGTGGGTGTCGATCTCCTGGGTGCGGATCTCGACGTCCGGCAGGGCCTCGTGGAACCGCTCCAGTACGAGTGGCAGAGGCCAGGAGAAGGCGGAGGCGACCGCGCCCAGGCTCAGTCGCCCGCCGCGCCCGGTGGCGGCTCGCCGGGCGGCGGCTTCGGCTTCCTCGGCGTGCCGGATCAGGGCGCGGCTGTGGTCCAGGAACACGGCTCCGGCGGGGCTGAGGGCGACCGACCGCTGGGTACGGTGCAGCAGTTCACAGCCGAGCTGCTGTTCAAGTTGCTTGATCGCCTGGGACAACGGTGGCTGGGACATCTGCAGCCGTTGTGCCGCGCGGCCGAAATGGAGTTCTTCGGCGACCGCGACGAAGTACCGGGCCTGCCGGATCTCGACCATGATTCGCGTAGCCTCTTACTGAGAGATGAAATCAGACCTTCCGAATATATCTGCAGGCTGTTGAAGTGGAAGCATGAGCAACTCATCTCTCCTGGACCGCTTCACGGCGCTCGACTCCGCCGCGGTCAGCGACGCGCTCGACCAGCTCGGGCTTCCCTCCGGAGTCGGCGGCATCCGTCCGCTGTGGGGCCCCGCGGCCGTCGTGGGATTCGCCGTCACCGTGGGGCTCGAACCGCGCACTGACGGCCCAGCCGGAGCCCACATCGCCACTACGGCCGTCGAGAGGTCGGACGACCAGAGCGTGATCGTCGTCGACAACCAGGGCCGCACCGACGTGTCGTGCTGGGGCGGCATCCTGAGCCTGGGCGCGGCCCAGCGCGGGGTCCGCGGTGTCGTCGCCGACGGCGTGTGCCGCGACGTGGCGGAGGCCCGTGAGCTGGGTTTCCCGGTGTTCTCGCGGGGTTCGATCCCGGTCACGGCGCGGGGCAGGCTGCGGCAGCGCTCCACCGGCGAGCCGGTCAGCGTCGCCGGGCTCACGGTCGAGCAGGGCGACGTCCTCGTCGCCGACGAGACCGGTCTCGTCGTCGTCCCACGGGACCGGGCCGAAGAAGTCGCGGAAATCGCCACCGCGATCGTCGCCCGGGAGCGCGCCATCGCGGACGAGGTGCGTGCGGGCGCGTCCCTCTCCCAGACCATGCACGACGCCCGCCTCGCCGGAGAGAAGGAGCCGGTCCGATGAGCGACCCCACCGCCACCTCGAACCCCGCCACCGGCCTGTCCACCGCGTCGGTCTCCGACGCCCTCGACTCGCTCGGGCTCCCCGGATCCCTCCACGGCATCGGCGCGCTGCGTCAGGGCCAGCAGGTCGTCGGGCCGGTCTTCACGGTGACCTACGAGCCGGTCGACGATGCCGGCGGCACGGTGGGCGACTTCCTCGACGACGTGCCCGCCGGCACGGTGATCCTCATCGACAACGCCGGCCGTACCGACTGCACGGTGTGGGGCGGCATCATGAGCCAGACCGCCCACCAGCGCGGCGTCGCGGGCACCGTCATCAACGGCACCTGCCGTGACGTCGCCGTCGCGACCGCCGCCGGATACCCGATCTGGTCGGTCTCCCGGTTCATGCGCACCGGCAAGGACCGCGTACGGGTGGCCGCGGTACAGACAGCCGTCGCCATCGACGGTGTCGCCATCCGCCCTGGCGACATCCTCGTGGCCGACGACGACGGTGCTGTGGTCGTCCCGGCCACACGCTGGGACGAGGTCGCCGACATCGCCCGGCGTATCGACCGCGTCGAAGAGGCCGTCATCGAGGCCGTCCGGTGCGGCGCCACGCTCGCCGAGGCGCGGGCCGAGCACGGCTACCACTCGCTCCAGGCCCGGAAGGACCCCTCGTGAGCTCAACCGACCTCGCCCGCGGCCACTCCAGCGCGACCCTGTCCGAGGCGTCCGGACTCGCCGTGGCCCTGTCCCCGGAGATCCGGTCGCTGTGGGCCGGTGCCCGGCTGTGCGGCCCGGCATTCACCGTGCAGGGCGCCGGCGGCGACAACCTCGCCCTGCACCACGCCGTACTACCGGCCCCGCCCGGGTCGGTCCTGGTCGCCGACGTCGGCGGCGCCCGCTTCGGCCACTGGGGCGAGATCCTCACCGTGGCCGCCCAGCAACGCGGGATCGCGGGCCTGCTCATCGACGGCGGCGTCCGGGACGCCGCGGAGACCGAGGCGCTCGGCTTCCCGGTCTTCTCGCGCAACAACGCGATCCTCGGCACCCGCAAGGACTTCCGCGGCGTTCTCGGGCGTCCCGTCAAGGTCGGTGGCGTCACGGTCCACACCGGCGACCTCGTCGTCGGGGACGTGGACGGAGTCGTGGCCCTTCCCGCGTCCGACACCGAGCGGATCCTCGACCGCGCCGACGCGCGCGTGATCCACGAGAACGCGCTGATGAAGCGGCTGCGGGAAGGCCGTAGCACCCTCGACCTGTACAACAACTTCGAAACGGCCGGGCGGGAGTACGAGCCGGCAGTACAGCAGCTGGGAGAGGCCCGATGAGCCCCGTCAGGAAACTCGAACGCTTCACGCTTCCCCTCACCGTCGACGCAACCCGCATCGAGGTGTCCGGCCTCCACCGAGGCGGCACCGGCACACCCCTGGTGTTCCTCCACGGCTTCGGCTCGACCAAGGAGGACTACGCGGACGTCATCCAGCATGAACGGCTCGCCGACCGCCCCGTTCTCGCCTACGACGCACCCGGCTGCGGCGGCAGCACCTGCGCGGACCTCGCCGCCGTCTCGATCCCCTTCCTCGTCTCCGTCGCCGAGCAGGTACTCAAAGCCCGGCAGATCGACCGGTTCCACCTCGTCGGGCACTCGATGGGCGGCCTGACCGCGCTCCTACTCGCCGACAGCGACCCCGGCAGGATCGCGAGCTTCACCAACATCGAGGGCAACGTCGCACCCGAGGACTGCTTCCTCAGCCGGCAGATCCTCACCCACTCCCACGACGATCCCGACGAGTTCCTGGCCCGGTTCGCCGAACGCGTCGGCAATTCACGCTTCTACGGCGGCGCCTTGTACGCCTCCAGCCTTCCCCACAAGGTCCGGGCGGCAGCGGTCAGGGCGATCTTCGAGTCCATGGTCGACCTCTCCGACCACGGCAAGCTCCTGGACCGATTCCTCCGGCTCCCCGCCCCGAAGATGTTCATGTACGGGAGGCAGAACAACGCCCTGTCCTATCTCCCCGCCCTGGCCGAACGCGGCGTCGAACTCGCTGAGATCGAGCACTGCGCCCACTTCCCGATGTACTCCAACCCGCTGCGCATGTGGGCCCGCATCGCCGACCTCGTCTCACGCGCCGACGCCGGCTCCTGAATGCGGGGGGCGTGTTGTCGATCCATACCACGGCGTTATGGGCAAATTGGGAGGTATCACGTAGGTCACTCGAATGTCAGTCTGAGTGCACCCCAGCCGGCCGGGGCTCGTCCACTCCACCCCCCTGAGGAGCAACGAGCGTGAACCCCAAGCTCAGGTTGGGCGCTGCCGCCATACTCGCGTCAGCCCTGACCATCACCGCCCCGGCGGGCGTCACAAGCGCGAACGCCCAGGCGGCCGACCCGCCCTCATCCTCGGAGCGCGGCACCGCGGTGGCGAGCGCGCAGAGCGTCATCGCCGCCAGCCGGACGCAGCTCTTAGCCGCCGACCAGGACGCTTTCTCCCTGTCGTCGGCCATCGCCGGCGTCAATGGCATACAGCACCTCACGTACACGCGTACCTACGCCGGCCTGCCCGTCTTCGGCGGCGAGGTAGTCGTAACGACCGACAAGTCCGGCAAGGCCGTCAGCACGATCGACACCGGCCAGCAGGCGAAGATCGCCCTGGACACCAAGCCGCAGATCGCCGCGCAGGCGGCGGCGGACACGGCCCGCAACGTGGCGCCCAAGGCCACCTCGATCAGCACACCGGCTCTCGTGGTGCACGCCGCCACTCCCACGCCACGCCTGGCGTGGGAGGTCGTCGCCGCCACCGACGACCAGTCCAGCATCCTGCACGTGTACGTGGACGCGCGTGACGGCCAGGTCATCGACAAGTGGGACCAGGTAGTCGACGGCACCGGCAACAGCTACTACAACGGCAACCCGGTCACCATCGACACTTCCCCGTCGTACCGGATGGTCGACCCCACGCGCACCGGCGTCCAGTGCGGCGGCCAGAACGGCGCGGTGTACACCAAAACGACCGACAGCTGGGGCAACGGCAGCGGCACGAACCTGGAGACGGCCTGCGTCGACGCGCTCTTCGCGGAGCAGCACGAGTGGAACATGCTCCGCGACTGGCTCGGTCGCAACGGCATCAACGGCTCGGGCCGCGGTTACCCCGCGAGGGTCGGGCTGAACCAGGCCAACGCCTTCTGGAACGGGTCGTACGCCTCCTTCGGCCGCAACTCCGCGAGCACCCGGCAGGCCACCTCGATGGACGTCGTCGGGCACGAGTTCGGCCACGGTGTCTTCCAGTTCTCCGGCGGCAGCGGCGGGAGCGGCAACGAGTCCGGCGGCCTGAACGAGTCGACGGGTGACATCTTCGGCGCGCTGACCGAGGCGTACGCCAACGAGCCGGCCAGCCTCGACCCGCCCGACTACCTGGTCGGCGAGGAGGTCAACCTGGTGGGCAGCGGCGCGATCAGGAACATGTACAACCCGTCGGCGCTGGGTCACCCGAACTGCTACAGCTCCTCCATCCCGAGCACCGAGGTGCACGCGGCGGCCGGACCGCAGAACCACTGGTTCTACCTGCTGGCCGAGGGCACGAACCCGAGCGGAAAGCCGGCCAGCAGCCGGTGCGACGGCGGCGCGGCCATCACCGGCGTCGGCGTCCGCAAGGCGGGCCAGATCTTCATGACCGGCCTGAACATGAAGACGTCGCCGTGGACACACGCCAAGGCGCGCGTGGCCACGCTGCGGGCGGCCAAGACGCTGTACACCGGCTGTGTCGAGTTCAACGTCATCAAGGCGGCCTGGAGCGGGGTGAACGTACCCGCGCAGAGCGGCGAGCCGACCTGTCCCTGAGCACGATCGCGGCCCTGCTCAGCGCGGATCGTCGGTGATTCGCCTGAGCAGGGCGCATGAGGTGCTGAGCGCCCGTGGCGGTACTACCTCAGATCCACGACGAGCCGGGAGTCGACACCCTTGCCGTGGAGAGGGTCGCCGCCTCTGACGTGAACCGAGTGCCCGGTAAAGGCGGAGCGACGCGGGTGCCCGTAACTGATCCCGGGGGAATACCTGCTGCTCGGGGAACCTGGCGCGGCAAGCGTGGTCCACGTGCTGCTCGAACTCGTCGTCCGGCAGCCGGCGAGGAGATCCAATACAGGTCGCGTAGCCGTCGGGCGCGGAGTAGACGGGCGAGACCCGGGCTGAGCACGAGGGCGCCCGGCGGCCTTCCCGCCGGGCGCCTTCGCGCGGTGCTCGTCGACTCGTTCGGCGTGCTCGCGGCGCGCGGTCAACGTGCCTCGACCGGGCCGCCGAGCCGGGCCACGTCCTCGGCGGCGTCGCCGAGGAGCTTGTCGGCCAGGTCCATCAGCGCCCGGCCCGCGGCCAGCTCGTCGCCGATCTCCGGTACGGCACGGTCGTCGGGGTTGCGCCTGGCGATGCCGACGCTCTCATGCCACTCGCTGTCCTGTGCGGACAGGACAGCGCGGGCCAGCGTGCGCTTGTCCGTGTCGTCCTCGCTGATGTAGATGTGCACGGTCCACTCTTTGCTCTGCATGATGCCCTCCTGTACTGGTCGGTGCCGTACTCGACATCTGCCCTCAGCGGGTGCGGTGTCACGGACCCTTGTTGTGCCAACTACCGGGTGACGGCGTGGGCCATATGCCAACATGTCCGCATGCTGGCGAGTCTCGACGTGATCGACTGGGCTGACCTGACGCACGCTTATGGCCGCGCGACGGATGTACCGGACCAGATTCGGGCCCTGCGCTCTGCCGATCCCGGCATCCGGGACAAGGCGCTGCACAGCCTGTACGGGAACATCTTCCACCAAGGCACCCGTTTCGAGGCGAGCGCGTACGCGGTGCCGTTCCTGCTGGAGCTGGTCGCCGATCCCGAGACGCCGGATCGGGCGGCCGTCCTGGGGCTGCTGACCCAGCTGGCCATTGGTCATGGTGAGCAGCTCCTGCCGGCCGGCTATCCCGTCGACGACCATCGCGCTACGGCCGCGGGTGGGGACCTGCTGCTGGCCGCCGGCAAGGAGTTCGCGGACGACGACGATGACGATGACGATGAAGACGACGAAGAGGACGACTGGGACGAGGATCCCGGTCTGTTCAATTACCTGCAGACGCTTGAGCCCGAGGACGAGGAGCGGCTCTTCGCGTACTTCGCGCTGAAGGCGTACGACGCGGTCGGTGCCGGGCTGCCGGTGTTCCGCGGCCTGCTCGCCGACGAGGACGCCCGGCTGCGCGCCGCCGCCGCGTACGCCCTGGCCTGGTACCCGGAAGAGCGGTCCGCCAGCCTGCCATCGCTGCTCAGGGCGGCGGTGGACGAGGAGCCTTCGGTAGCCGCCACCGCCCTGGTCGCGATCGGCCTGCTCGGCGGCCCGTCCGGCGCGACACCAGCGTCCGAGACGGCCTCCGAGACGGCCTCCGAGACGGCCTCCGAGACGGCGGTCGTGCTGGGTGCCGCGCTGGACGGTCCTCGCGATGTGGTGCGCTGGGGTGCGGCCATCGCGGAGTCCCGGCTGCGGGGTCCGGAGGCGGGGGACCGGGTCGCGGACGAGTTGCTGGGCTGGATCACCCGCGACGACGCGTCGTACGAGGCGATCCCGTTCAACGACGGCGACCTCCGCGGGTACGCCGCGCTGGCGTTGCGGGAGTTCGGCGACGCCCATGCCGACGCCCTGTTCGCGGCGCTGCTGGCTCGGCTGCCCGCGCTGTCCGGAACGCAGGCGCTGCCGGTGGCCGTCATCGCCCTGCGGATCGCTTATCCCGAACCGTTGCCGACCGGCACACCCTTCAGCGCGCTGGACGACCGTCAGCAGCGGCTCCTCCGGGGCCTCGCGGACTCGCGGGGCGTCTGGGAGCTGGGTAACTTCTTGGAGTTCGTCACGCACTACGGGCTGCCGAGGTCCCAAAAGGACATGGCCGAGTACGCACGGGCATAAGGCGACAAAGCCCGCCGATCACGATATGTCGACGCGACCGGCGTCGCCGGCAACGACGCCACCTTGCGCGCCTACGTCCGCGTGCGGAACGTCACCCTGGTGTTCATGTACTGGGCCTCGGTGCGGTGACACCATGGTGCGCCACCTTCTGAGGAGTCAGGATGCCGCGACGCCAGAGGACCAGATCGCCACGGCGCAAATCGACTGACGGCAGCGCCCCCGCCACATCTCGCAACAGCAGCGGCAGTTCCGACGACGAGCGCGACAAGGACATCGAGCGGCGCAAAGACGTCGAGCAGGACAGCGACGTCGAGCGGGACGACACGGCCGACTCAATAGCCGACCTGGAACGATTAATGCTCGACCTGGAAGAGCTCCCGGACCCATCGCCGAGCGTCAGAAAAGAACCCAAGCCGAAGGAAACGCTGGAAGAACTGATGGGTGAACTGAAAAAGCCCGAGCAAGGAGAACCGGAGGATTTCACCAAGAGAAAGCGAGACGGCTTCCTGAAGTCCGGCGCCGAGGTGTTCGCCAAGCCCGCGACGCCGAAAGTCGGGCTCACCTGGAATCCAAAGTTCAACTCCGATCCAAAGGAAATAAAAGTCTATCGGGTGCAGGCGGACGACACGATCGGCCAGGAAATCTCCGGTGCGATAGGCCCGGATTCTTTCGTACTTTATAAGTTCGATGACACAAAGTGGGTCTACCATGCGGACGGTCGGCCGATGGTCATGGGCAGGAATTCAGTGGTAGGCGACCGCGTTTTCATCGACCGCGCCGACCTCGTCGAGTCGACGTATAAATCAACGACGGCGATAATAGACGATCTCGCAGGGCGGAACGCCAAGGAACTCCGCCGCGGGTTCTGGGAGCAAAAGAGGCAAGAGCTCCAAGCTGTCGGAAAGATCAGCTTCGAGAAGAGCGTGCCGGGGATCAACACGAAGGCGATAAAAGACCGCCAGGTCGAGGAGGGAGGCCACGTCACGGTTCCGGCTGCGGAGTATGACATTGTCGGATTCATGCCGAACACGACAGTCGCCCACGGCCAGTATGCCCCGTTCAGCGTGGTCATAAGTGTCGGCGGCATGGAGGTGGTCGTCTCTCCCGACCTGTCGTGGGGAGTCGAAAGAGGCCATGTGGACAAGGCGAAAGAACTGAACCTCAACGCGAAGCTGGCCGCGCGGGAAATCCTCGATGTCTTCCATGCGGACGACTGGCTCAGGCCATATCTTTCCACGCCCGACTGGCTCAGCGACGATCAAATACACTACGTCACCCCGGAGCAGATGGGTGCGGTCTTCGTGTTGAAGAGAGTGCCCGAAAGCCAGGATGAGGTCCAAGCCGCGGAGCTGGCGAACGAGAGTGTCTTCAACGAGGGCAGGGGCACGGCCGGCCTGCGAATCGGTGCGGACATCTACGTCCAGCTGAACGAGCTCGGCACCGGAACGGAGTATCACGAGGCGATGCACAAACTCTCCCATCCGGCCTTGGAGCACGTCCTCGGCCACTGGTTCGGCGAAGGCCTCACCGAGTACTTCACCCGCTCGCTCGTGACCGGCCTGGTAAAAGACGGGAAGCTGGTCAGGAGCGATCAGCAGTACAGCGCCCAGTACAAGGCGATCGAGGCGCTTGTCGCACACGCGCAGGTGACCCGAGACGAGCTGGCCGACGCTTATTTCAAAGGAATCATCAAACCGCTCTACGACAAGGTCGCGACAGCAGCCGTCCATCCGCCGTTCGACGAGAAGAAGCCGTTCAGTCTTGACGGCTTCGCGGCTCGCCTGGACCCGCTGCATGCCGCCGAGGCGCTTGAGATATTCGAGAGGGCCTGCGGTGTTGTCCGTGACGACAACACCGCTACGACGACCACCACGAGCAGCATCGATCTCTGATCTGCGCTGTCCGACCGCACCGCCGTGGGCGGCGCGGGCCGCGTTCAGCCGGCCGACGTACGTGGTCTGTGGCGCGGCACGATATCCGGCGGCGGCCGATCAATTCGTCGCCGTTTCGCCGATTCGACAGCAGCCGTCAGCACAAGCGGCTGTGTCGTCAGTACGAGCGGGCGGGTCGGCGGCGGTGCGCGGGGGCGAGGCGCAGCAGGTGTCCCCGCGCCAGGCTTCGCGGCCCTCCTTGACCGCCACGGCGGCGATCACCAGGGCGGCGACGGGATCCGCCCACGACCAGCCGAACGCGCTGTTCAGCCCGAGCCCGACCAGCAGCACCGCCGACAGGTAGGTGCACAGCAGCGTCTGCTTGGAATCGGCGACCGCCGAGGCCGAGCCGAGTTCGCGGCCCGCGCGGCGTTGCGCCGCCGACAGGAACGGCATGACCACCAAGGACAGGGCGGCGAGCACCAGACCTGGCGTGGAGTGCCCCGCCTCGCCGACGCCTAGCAGCCCGCGGACGGCGTCGACGCTCACGTAGGCGGCCAGAACGAAGAACGAGACGGCGATGACGCGCAACGCGGCCTTCTCACGCCGAGCATGGTCGGCGGCCGAGAACTGCCAGGCGACGGCGGTCGCCGAGGCGACCTCCACCACCGAGTCGAGGCCGAACCCGATCAGCGCCGCGGAAGAGGCCATGCTCCCCGCGGTGATGGCGACGATCGCCTCGATCACGTTGTAGGTGATGGTGGCGGCGACCAGCAGCCGGATCCGCCGCGTCAGCGTCACGCGGCGGTCCGCGCCCAGGACGGTCATCAGCAGCAGCCCTTCTCGGCCGCGTCCACGCAGGTGCGGTCGGCGGCCACCGCCACCACCGCGGTACGCAGGTCGTCCAGGGCGTGGCCCAGCCGGGGATCGGCCAGCTCATATCGGGTACGCCGGCCGACCGGCACGGCGACCACCAGGCCGCAGTCGCGCAGACAGGCCAGATGGTTCGACAACCGGGTGCGGGAGATGCCGAGCAGTTCGGCCAGGTCGGCCGGGTGGGCCGGCGCTTCACGTAGTGCGATCAGGATCCGGCAGCGGATCGGGTCGGCCAGCGCGCGACCGAACCGGGCGAGCACCTCGATCTCGGGGGCGATCGTCAACATGCCTCCAACGATACATGAAGTCCTGAATTCAGAAAATCATGGATCCTGATCAAGTCGCCGGAGACCACGACCTCCCACCTATACGATGCGTCGAGTTCGATCTTCAAGACAGCGCAGAAAGGGCATCATGGCTGCTCGCTTTCGCGTCCTGGTCGCCGCGGCCGTCTTAGGCGCGGCCACTCTTACCGCGTCCCCGGCGTCAGCCGCGGTGACCGTCACCGTGGACGCGCTGGCCGTCGGCAACTCCGCCCCGGTCGCCGCTCGCCCGATGACCGCCACCGCCAAGGTGCGCGCGTCGGGCACGCTCGCCGTCCAGGCGCTCACCATCGCGGTACGCGACTCCGCCGGGCAGGTCGTCGATTTCCCCGGCGCGATCGCGACCACGCTCACGACGGCCACGAAGACGTTCACGACTGACGCGCGGGCCTATCCGGCGGGCACCTACACGTACTTCGTCGCTTATGAGGTGGGCAACGTCTGGACGGAGTTGACGCCGCGCAAGACGTTCACGGTCGCGGCCAACCCGATCACGTTCGACCAGGACTTCTCCGGCGCGGCCGGCGGCGGGCCGAACACCGGCTTGGCCGCCCCGGTGTGGTTCAACGACCCCTGCTGGCACCAGGCGTGCACCGGCAGCATCGCCGAGTACAAGCTCGACCACGCCCAGCTCGACGGGCAGGGCCATCTCGTACTGACGGCCGACCAGAACGTGACCCCCGGCGCCATGTGCGGCTGGCAGCCGGGAACGGACCACGGGGAGGAGCCGGACCTGCCGTGCCGGTACGCCACGGCCCGGCTGACCATGCTCGACTGGGAGGGCAATGACGGTCTGCCCACCTGGACGCAGGCGGGCGGTCACCTGGAAGCGCGGATGAAGGCCCCGCTCGGCAAGGGGCTGTGGCCGGCGTTCTGGACGGTCGGCGGGAACAACGCCCAGGTCGATTGGCCGGCCAGTGGCGAGATCGACGTCATGGAGACCCTCGGCGACCACCCCACGCTCGTGGAGCAGCACGCGCACGGCGGGCTGGAGGACATCAACTTCGGCGACAGCACGCCCCTGCCCGAAGGCGAGGGCATCGACGACTGGCACACCTACGCCGTGGACTGGGACGCCGGTGCCAACGGTTACATCAAGTGGTCGATCGACGGAGTGGTCACCCGTACGCTGACCGCCGCCGCGGCGGGTGCCGCCTGGGCGCAGTCCTTCCGCCACCCGCACACGCTGATCCTGAACCTGGCCGTGGGCGGTGGCGACGGCTGGGTCGGCGACCCCGACGCCGATACGGTGTTCCCCGCGCGGCTCGTGGTGGATCAGGTACGCGCCTACCAGAAGCCGCTGGCCTGAACCGAAGTGATCTAGGCTGGCGGGACCGCTCTTTCGAAAGGTCGATCATGCGCAGCTCAGTTTTCGGCAACCTCGATCCGCGGCAGCTTCCCGCCGGCTTCACGCTGGAGAACGGCAAGATGCTCCGCGTCCAGCTTCCCGACGAGGTGCTGGCCAAGCAGGGCTCGATGGTCGCCTTCCAGGGGCAGATGGACTTCGACTACGAGGGCGCGGGCGGCATCAGCAAGCTGTTCAAGAAGGCGATGACGGGCGAGGGCGCGTCCCTGATGCGCGTACGCGGTCAGGGCCTGCTCTACCTCGCGGACAACGCCGACGACATCCACCTGTTCTACCTGGAGAACGAGGGCCTCACCGTCAACGGGCGCAACCTGCTGGCCTTCCAGCCGCAGCTCACCTGGGACATCCAGCGGGTGCAGGGCGCGGGTGTCGCGGCGGGCGGCCTGTTCAACACCACGCTCACCGGCAGCGGGTGGGTGGCGGTCACCACGCACGGCACGCCGGTGCTGCTGGACGCGGCGGCCATGCCGACGTACGCCGACGGGCAGGCGGCGGTCTGCTGGAGCACCGGCCTGCACGTCGGCGTCAACCGGACGATGAAGGTGGGCGCGCTGATCGGCCGGGGGAGCGGGGAGGCGATGCAGCTCGCGTTCCAGGGCCAGGGCTTCGTGCTGGTACAGGCGAGCGAGGGCGTGCCGGTGGTGCGCGCGCAGTAGCCGCCCGGCACCCCTCCGCCCGCTGGCCCAGCCCGCCCATCCTGTACGTGCCCAGCACATCCGTTCCTGTTCCAGAATCCGAGAATAATCCGCGACACGAAATTCAATTACGGAGTAATTGTGGTAATCCTGTGCCGGGAGTATGTCAATGGCGCCGTAACCAGGTAGCCACGCGGGCCTCCGGACACGACCACAATCCGCGTCGATTCTCCGGGGGGAACCTGTCGGTCGGCGGTCGCGTCGCCGAGCCATTTCACCTCACTGGCTGGTGCGTGGCTGGCAGGCGGTGAGGGCGACGATCAACACCGCGAGTGTCGCTGACCAGATGAGTTTTCTCACGCAACTCCCCTGGCCGGCACAGGCTTGTTCTCAGGGTGATGTGGTGCGGTAACAGTTCTAGGGCGGACTTATCTTCACACAGCTCTTGTCCAAGATCCAGCAGGCCAGTCAGGAAATCTGAAATACCACAATACGACCAGATCTATCCTTGTTACGCCGGGGCTGATGTTGTGCTTACCTTTGTCTGGTGCCCGGTGATCTTCTTGACCTCGTTTTGCTGACCCTGCTCATCGTCTTCGGCGTCTCCGGCTATCGCCAGGGATTAATCGTGGGGGCCGCGAGCTTCGTCGGCTTCGTAGGCGGATGCGTGGTCGGGATCTGCATCGCGCCGCCTATCGCCGGCCTGATCGTGGATGGAGACGTCCCGGAATCCTTGCTGGCGCTCATCATCGTGCTCCTGACTGCGTCGATCGCCCAATTCGGTACCTCCACCGCGGGCGTGCTGATCCGAACCCACGTACGGCACGAGCCGGGGCGGATGCTGGACGCGCTGGGCGGCACGCTCGTGTCCGGCTTATCGGTACTGGTCATCGCCTGGCTCGTCGGCAGCGTGCTGCTGTCCAGCTCATTGACCACCATCGTGGAGCAGATCCGCGGCTCGCTACTCCTGGCCACGGTCGACCAGGCGATCCCCCAGGCGGCACGCGACTGGCAGAAACCGTTCAAGCAGTTCATCGACCGCTCCGACTTCCCGCCGGTGCTGGACGCGATCGCCGGCCAACCGACCGTGAACGTTCCGCCGCCGGACGCGGCGGTGTTCGACAGCGCAGGCCTGCGAGCGGCACGGACAGGGATCGTGCAGGTGCAGGGGGTGGCCAGCTCCTGCCGCAAACAGATCACCGGCACCGGATTCGTGTACGCGCCGGATCACATCATGACCAACGCGCACGTGGTCGCCGGGGTCGACGAAGAATTGCTCGTCGTCGATCACGAAGGCCGATCGCACCCCGCCGCGGTGGTCCACTACGACCCGCGACGGGACGTGGCGGTGCTGAACGTGCCGAACCTCGGGTTGCCGAGCCTGACCTTCGACGGCGAGGCGGACAGGGGCGATGACGCCATCATCGCGGGGTATCCCAAGAACCAGGGGTTCACCTCGAAGCCGGCCCGGGTCGCGGCGCGGCAGCGGGCTTCCATCCCCGACATCTACCGGACGACCAAGGTGACGCGGGATGTGTACCTCATCCGGGGCAAGGTCCAGCAAGGCAATTCGGGCGGCCCCCTCCTGGCCCGCGACGGCCGGGTGCTGGGCGTGATCTTCGCCGCCGTCGTCGGCAAGGACGACACCGGGTACGTGCTCACCGCCTCCGAGGTCGCCTCCGACGCCCGACGCGCCGCCCGCACCACCAAACCCGTCAGCACTCAGGCCTGCGACTGACCCTGTCGCCTTTCCGCGCAGTAGTCGCACCGCGCCCTTCCGCCTGCTCGGATCCGAGCAGGCGAAACTCCCGTGATCAAGCACTCACTCGATATCTGGTACGTGGACCCGCTGTTCCGGGGCCGTGCTCGGCCGGGGATGCTCGGGCGTACCAGGCAGCCAAGCCAGGGCGAGGATGAGGCCGAGGAGGCAGAGGCCGCCGCTGGTGGCCAGGACGAGGTCCAGACCGTGGACGAAGGCAGAGCGGACCGTATCTGCCAAGGTCGCGGAATCAGCAGATCGTGCTGCGGCCAGCCCCGCGAAGACGCTCTCGCGTGCTTGCTGCGGCACCGCGGCGCGGTAAGCGGACGTCAGGATCGAGCCCAGGATCGCCGCGCCGAAGCTGCCGCCCAGGGTGCGGATGGATTGGGTCACCGCGGCGCCGACGCCGGCGTTGCCGGGCGAAAGAGCGCCCAGCGCCGCGTCCATGGCCGTGGGCAGGACGCAGCCGAGCCCGAGGCCGTACATGGCCGTCCACGCGGCTGCCAACACGGTGCCGCTGCCCGTACCAGTGCTGGCCCCCCAGAACAGGCCCCCGCTGAGCAGGACGAACCCCAGGGCGGCCGCGAGCTTGGGGCCGATCATCCCGCTCAGCCTGCCTGCCGCCGACATCCCGATGAGCATCCCGGCGATGAGCGGCAACAGCCGCAAGCTGCTGCCCATCGCGTCCGTGCCCAGGTTCGCCTGGAAATACTGCGGCAGCACGAACAGAACGCCGAACATGGTGAAGTTGACGACCGTGGCCAGCGCGGTGCCGACGGTGAAGCGCGCGTTGGTGAACAGCGAAAGGTCCACCAGCGGCTCGTCGGCCCGTCGCTCCCAGACCACGAACAGCACCAGCGCGGCCATTCCGGCGAGGATCGGTCCGAACACGGCGGCGTCCGTCCAGCCTCGCTCACCGATTTCGATGAGGCCGTAAGTCAACGCCGTCAGCGCCGCGCTCGACAGCACCACGCCGCCCACGTCGATTCGTTTGCCGCGCTCCCGCTGCGATTCGGGCAGCCAGGCGGCGACCGCGAGGATCGCCAGGACGACCACGGGGATGTTGATCAGGAAGACCGAGCCCCACCAGAAGTGGTTCAGCAGCCAGCCGCCCAGGATCGGGCCGATGGGAAAGGCCAGCATCGAGGCGCCCGCCAGCGTTCCGATCGCCTTCGGCCGCTCCTTCGCGGTGAACATCGTCGGGATCAGCGCCAGCATCGTGGGCATGATGAGCGCCGCTCCCAAGCCGAGCACGGCACGCGCCGCGATGAAGATCCCGGTCGAGGGCGCGTAGGCGGCGGCCAGCGAGCTGATACCGAAGATGACCAGCGCGACCAGGAGCGTCTTCTTGCGGCCGAAGCGGTCGCCCAGCATTCCCGCCGGGATCATGCCGGCGGCGAGCACCAGCGTGTAGACGATGACGAACCACTGCAGCTGGGCGTTGTCGGCATGCAGGTCCTTGGCCATGCTCGGTAGTGCCAAATTCAGGATGGTCACGTCGAAACCCACGGCCAGCGACGTGAGCACGAGCGCGGTGAGCGCCCACCATCTGCGTGGGTCAGGTTGGTGCGACATGGCGGGGACCTACTTCGCGGCATTCATGATGAGCTTGTCGAATTCGCGGTCCGGCAACGTCCTGTTGAGCTCCAGGAGCTTGTCGGCCGTCCAGCCGACCGCGTAGCGCGTCTCGGGCTTGCCGGCTTCGATGGCCTGCCGGATGGTGATGGCGACGACGCTGGGGTCGCTGCCCTGGGTGTTCTCGCCGAGCTGCGTCTCGGCGCGTTTGGCCATGGCTTCGGCCATCACCCCGTACGCGGTCGCGCCGGAGATCTCACGGAGCTCTTGTGCCGTGCGGTCTTCGAACTCGGTCTTGATGATGCCGGGCTGGATGATCACGACGTCGATGCCGAACGGCTCCACCTCCATGCGCAGGGAGTCGGAGTAGGCCTCCAGCGCGTGCTTGCTCGCGTAGTACCAGCAGCCGAGCGGGAGCGCGATCTCGCCTCCGATGGAGGAGACGTTGACGATCGTGCCGGACCCCTGCTCGCGCATGTACGGCAGGACGAGCTGAGCCAGCCGGGCCGGTGCGAAGACGTTGACCTCGAACTGGTCGCGCGCCAGGTCGATGGGGATGTCCTCGGCCGCACCGTGCAGGACGGTGCCGGCATTGTTGATCAGGACGTCGATGCGGCCCCGCTCCTCGACGACAGCGGCGACAACGCGTTCCAGGTCCTCGGGCCGGCGTGCGTCCAGCGCCAGGACGTGTCCGCCGGCGTCGCGGAGGTCGTCCATCTTGTGTACGCGGCGCGCGGCACCGTAGACGACGTGGCCGGCGCGGATGAGTTCGAGGGCGGTGGCCTTGCCGATGCCGGCGGAGGCGCCCGTGACGAGAACGACCTTTTCCATGATGAATCTCCTCTTCGGTCTGGGTGAACGCTAGGCTTGAGTTCCGAGACGAGACAACTCGCAAAACTCATATGCGCAGGTAGACTGCCATATATTGGTGCAATGAGCTTGTAGCTGAGTGCAACCGGGGAGAGGATGGCATGCCAGGAGACCGGTTGACCGCCGAGGACCGTCGCCGCATCGCCGAAGGGCTGGCGGCCGGCTTGGCGTACGCGGAGATCGCCCGTCGGCTGGGACGGTCCAGGTCCACCGTCACCCGCGAGATCGCCAGGAACGGCGGCCCGCACGGCTACCGGGCGGCCCGCGCGCAGCATGCGACGAGCTGGCGCGCCCGCCGCCGCAAGCGCGCCCCCCAGGCCGACGTTCCGCACACCACCGACAACCCTGACGTCCCTACAGCCCGGGAGTTCGAAGAACGGTTCGTCGCCATGATGATCGAGGGCGGGATGGCACCCATGACCGCCAGGGTGTTCGCCGCGCTGTTCCTCAGCGAGGGCGGCAGCCTGACCGCCACGGAACTCGTCCAGCAACTCCACGTCAGTCCGGCGACGATCTCCAATGCCGTCAAGTGGCTCGGGCAGAGAGGGATGGTCGCCCGGGAGCGTGAGGCGCGCCGGGTACGGTACTTCGTCGATGTCGACGTCTGGTACCGCACCTGGGCAGCCAGTGCCAGGTCGATAGCGATATGGGCCGACACCACCCGGCACGGCGCCGGGATCTTCGGCACCGACACACCCACCGGCGACCGGCTCCGTACCACCAGCCAGTTCTTCGAACTCCTCGCCCACGACATGGGCCAGGCGGCCCAGCATTGGCGGCAGGCTCTCTCCATGGAACGCCAGCGGTGAACTCAGGTCAGTGCGGCGGCGGTCCGTTGCCGTAGCAGGGCTTCGTGGCCGGGGTCGGTGCACAGCGTGACGGTCAGCCCGTTCTGGGCGGCGTCGGCGAGGACGGCCAGCAGGGTCGTGAGCTGGTCGGGGGGCTCGGCGTTGAGCAGTTCCTCGGCGTGCGCCACGATCAGGGTGGTGGCGCCGGTGTCGCGCAAGGAGTCGGTGAGCGCGTCCCAGTTGCGGCCGAAGTGGTCGGGGAGGTGCAGGGCCCGTGCCACCTCTTCGAAGAAGGCGGCACGGGTCCGGCAGGACCGCCCATCCACCAGCGCCGGCGCTGGGTCGGTGGACACCGTCAGCCAGTGCGGCAGCGGATGCGCGGCGGAGGTCATTGCGGTCCTAGAGCCGGTAGAAGTCGGTGTAGTGGTTGGGCGAGAACCACGTCACCCCGGTGCTGCGGTTGACGACGATCCGGTACGCGTCACGTGCGGCACCCCGCGCCCGGGAGTACACGTCGTACTCATAGTAGGTCGCGCCGCTGGGCAACTGCCCTTCACGGTTGTAGAAGCGCCCGCCGGTGTAGTTGTACCTGCCGTCCGGCCAGGAGTACCAACCGGCGGAGGTGGGGTAGCCCTTGGACGCCCAGATCGCGTTGGTCGAGCGGGCGTCGGAGCATCGGGAGATGGTGCAGGAGTTGTAGACCGTGGCGTTGGCGGGGGTGATGCCGACCAGGCCGACAAGGGAGGTGATGGCGGCGAGGACGACGGTGAGTCGTACCGGCCAGGAAGGGCGGGGGCGCGGCTGAGTGTGCACGAAGCCTCCTAAGGGGGTGACAGACATCGTCATGGTCGCCGTCATCTCTGGTCAAATCAAGGCAATGCACGCCAAGGGGATGGTGAACGCTTCGCGACCTTCGAGGGTGGGAAACCGGCAAACTCGAGCTTGACCTGGAGCCCACTCCAGATGGCAGCGTCTTCCCCGGAGCCATTTCCGCCGAGTCAGGGAGAGCACGAGATGAAAGATTCGTTCCGGATCTTGGGGCGTAGCGGCCTGCGGGTGAGTGCGATCGGGTTCGGGGCATGGGCGATCGGGGGCCCCTTCATGGCCCGTGGCAAGCCGGCCGGATGGGGGCAGGTCGACGACGAGGAGTCGGTGGCGGCCGTGCATCGGGCGCTCGACCTGGGGGTCACCTTCTTCGACACGGCCGACGTGTACGGCACCGGACACAGCGAGCGGGTGCTCGGGAGAGCACTGTCCGGACGGTGGGACGAGGTCGTGATCGCGACCAAGTTCGGCAACACCTTCGACGCGGCGACGCGGACCCTCACCGGCCAGGACATCTCGCCCGGGTACATCCGGCAGGCCTGCCGGGCGTCGCTGGAGCGGCTGGGCACCGATCACATCGACCTCTACCAGCTGCACATCGGGGACGCACCGCCGGAGCGGGTGGACGAGATGATCGCCACGCTGGAGGAGCTCGTCGATGAGGGCCTGATCCGGTCCTACGGCTGGAGCACCGACGACCCCGAACGGGCGGCCGCGTTCGCGAAGGGGCCGCACTGCGCCGCCGTGCAGCATGAGATCAACGTCCTGCACGACGCCCCGGCGATGCTGGCGGTGTGCGACACCCACGAGCTCGCCTCCGTCAACCGGGGGCCGCTGGCGATGGGGCTGCTCACCGGCAAGTACGGCCCGGACTCGCGGCTGCCGATGGACGACGTACGCGGCGATTCTCCGGCGTGGATGACCTTCTTCAAGGACGGCCGGCCCGCCCCGGAGTTCCTCGCCAAGCTGGACGCGATCCGCGACATCCTGACCTCCGACGGCCGTACCCTCGCCCAAGGCGCCCTCGGCTGGCTGCTGGCCCGCAGCGGGCGCACGGTGCCGATCCCCGGCATCAGGACGGTCGGCCAGGCCGAGCAGAACGCCGGCGCGCTGCGGCACGGGCCCCTGGCCCAGGCGCAGATGGAGCAGATCGATGAGCTGCTGCGGCCACACGCCGGCTGAGACGTTTCCGGTACGGGGAGCGAGCTGACGGCCTGCCAGGCCGTCAGCTCGCGGAGGCGGTAAGGCTTAGTTGATGCGGCCGTGCAGGAGTTCGACCAGCGTCGCGTGCGTCCGCTCCAGGGGCCGGTCCGGATACAGCGCGCGACGCTCGATGGCGACCGTCAGGACCATGCCGAACACAGCCGTCGCCGCCGTCTCCACGTCCAGGTCCGCCCGGATCTCGCCGTTCGCGGCGGCCCTGCGCAGCACGCTCGCGTAAACGCCGAGCGCGCTCTGGCGCAGCAGCGCCACTGCCTCCTGCCACACCGTCCGCCACATCTCGGCCAGCAGCACCCGGGCGAAGGCCCCGTGCTCCTCGAAGAACCTGAGCTGGCCGAGCACCACCGAGTCGAGCGCGTCCAGCGCGCTCTCCCCGGTGTCGGCGTCGGACAGCGCCTCGGCAAGCATGTTGATCGAGTGCTCCAGCAGCGCCTCGAACAACCCCTCCTTGCTGCCGAAGTTGTAGAACACGGTGCCCTTGGCCACCCCGGCCCGCTCGGCGATGGCGTCGACCGTGGTGGCCGCGTACCCATGCTCGGCGATCAGCTCCACAGCCGCCCTGAACACCTTCTGCCGGGTGTCCTGCCGGTTCCCGCGCCTGGCGGTGCGCTCGTTTCGTTGGGTCACAGCGCCAGCTCCGGGTGCAGGCGCTGGACGGACCAGATGCGGCCGCGCTCCACGGCGAGCGTGGTGAGCGCGAGCCCAAGGACGAGGAAAGCCGACAGCACGCCGCAAGCCTGCCACACCACGGTGGGATCGCCACCGCTGATCAGCCTGCGCAGCGCCGACACCACCCAGCTCATCGGAAGCCAGGGCGAGATCGTCTGGAAGAATCCGGGCGACGTCTCGATGGGATACGTCCCGGCCGCCGAGGTGAGCTGCAGCATCAGCAGCGCCAGCGCCACGACCCGCCCGGGCGGGCCGAGCAGCGCGTTCACCGCCTGCACGACCGCCATGAACGCGGCGGTCGCGAGCAGCAGCAGCGCGGTGAGCCCGGCCCAGTGCGCGGCCTCCAGCCCGAGCCCGAACCGCAGGACCGCCACCAGCACGCCCACCTGCGCCGCCCCGAGCACCGCCCCCGGCAGCCAGCCCGCCAGCGCGATCCGCACCGCGCCCGTCGTGCCCGCCAGCCGCCGCTGGTTCAGCGGCTTCAGCACCATGAACGCGATCATCGCACCGACCCAGAGCGCCAGCGGCAGGAAGAACGGCGCGAAGCCGGTGCCGTAGTTGGGCACCTCGTTGTCGACGGTCTTGGCCAGCCGGACCGGATCGCTCATCACGTCCGCGCGGTCGTCGCGCTGTTTGTCGTCGTAGTCGGGTATCCGGGTGGCGCCGTCGCCGAGCCCGCTTGACAGCTCCTTCGATCCCTCGGCGAGCTTGGTCGCGCCCTTGTCCGCCTGGCCCGCGCCGTCGTGGAGCCGGTCCACACCGGTGCTCAGCGCGCTCGCGCCGTCGCTCAGCCTGACCAGCCCGCCGCCCAGGCGTCCGATGCCGTTCGTGACCTGGCGGGAACCGTCGGCCAGCTGGGTCGCGCCCTGATAGAGCCGGTCCGCGCCGGTCGCGGCCGTGCCCAGACTCGAGTTCACCTTCGCAGCACCGTCGGCCAGCTTGCCCAGGCCGGTGTCCAGGGCATTGAGCTGGTTTCTGGCCTGGTCCAGCCTGGAGCCGAGTCGGGGCGCCGCAGCCGCGATCTTGCGAGCCTGCTTCGCCAGCTCCCGCGCCTGGTTTCGCAGGTCCGCGACGCCGTCGGTCCCGGTTCCCGCACCGCTGCCGACACCGCCGCTGTCGCCGGTCCGGGCGGCGTCCTGGGCTTGGCCCGCCTGAGTGGCGGCCCGGCGGGCGGCGGCTGCCGCGTTCCGCAGCAGGCCGCGCACCTCGGGGTCGGCGTCCGAGCCAAGGCGGTCGAGCGCGGCCTGAGCCTGCGAGCTCGCCTCCCTGGCGCTGTCGGCCGCGCTTCCCGCCTGGGCGTTCGCCTCGCGAACGCTGTCGGCCGCCGCGCTCGCCTGCGTCGCGCCGGTCGCCGACCCGCTGTCGGCGACCTTGTCGGCGGCGGCCGCGACCGCCTCGGCGGCCTGGGAGATCTTGGGGCCCCATTCGTCCAGCACGGGGACGTACGTGTCGGCGAGCTGGTTGACCGTGCGAGTCTGAGCGTGAACCTGCTGGTATGCCTGCCTCGCTCCGGAACTGAGGGGAGAAGTTCCTTCCGTATGGAGTTTGTGCAGGCCGTCGCGCAGTTGCCCGATCCCCTGCTGCGCCTGCGTGAGGCCCTGCGTGACCTGGGCCGAGCCGTCACTCAGCCGGCCCGTGGCGGAGTTGGCGGTGTTCAGGCCGGCGGAGAGCTGCCGGGCGCCGCTCTCGGCCGTGCCCAGGCCGCTGCTGAGTTGCGAGACGCCGTCACCGAGTCGCACGACGCCGTCGTGCAGCTTGTCCGCGCCCTCGGCGGCCTCCGCGGTCTTGTCGTGGATGTCGCCGATCGAGACGAAGACGTTGTCGAAGTAGTCGTGGATCGCCGTACGCTCGGCCGCCGCCCGGACCTCGTTGAACACCGCGTCCGAGATGCTGCCCATGATGTAGCTGCGGCCCGTGTCCACGCGCAGGCCGAGCCGCGCAGGGCTCGGTACGGCGTCGTCGTCGCCGGGTGAGGCCAGCTTGGCGCTGAAGTCGGGGGGCACGGTCAGCGACAGGTAGAACGTGCCGTCCGCGACCCCGTCGGCCGCCTGCTTCGCGGTGGTCTCGTGCCAGCCGAGCACGTCGCGCTTCAGCAACTCGCCGGCCAGGTCGCGGCCCGCGTGCAGGGTCTTGCCGGCGGCTTGGGCAGGTTGGTCCTCGACGACCAAGGCGACCGGTACGCGGTCCAGATTGCCCTGCGGGTCCCAGAATGACCACAGATACAGGCCTGCGTACAGGAGCGGCAGCACCACCACCGCCACCAGCGCCACCCTCGTCAGCCGCGACCGCAACATGCCCTTCATGACAGCTCCACCAACTGGTCGAAGCGGGCGGGAGGCGTCACGCATGAGGCCACCACCGTGCGGTCCAGGTCTCGCAGCAGGTTCCACAGCATCTGCTGCCGCTCGACCGGCAGACCCGCGTCCACGTTGTCGGCGACGATCACCTCGGGCTCGTCCAGCAGCGCCAGCGCGAGACCCAGCCGCACATGCTGCTCGCGATCCAGCTCCCGCACCAGTGTTCGCTCCTGGCCCGCCAGCCCGACCCGGCCAAGACTCTCCTGGTACGGCCGGCGCCGTCGCTCCCGCAGATGCTCCCCGACCGTCAGCGACCGGTCCAGATCCGTCACCCCGTCGATCAGCGCCAACGCCACGGCTTTGCGGATGGCCCGGCCCCTGGCGTGTCCGGCGACCTTCAGGGCGCCTTTCGTGGGCTTCATCCGCCCGGCCAGCGTCAACAGCAGGCTCGTCCGCCCACTTCCCGCCGATCCCGCGACCACCGTGAGCGTGCCCGCCCTGGCCTTCAACGAGACCTCCGGGTACACCCCCTCGATCGCCAGCCCTTCCGCAATGATCACCGTAACCACCCCTCTTTAAACTGACCAGTCAGTACAAAGATAGGGCAGCGCGCATGACCGCACTCAAGGAGACGCGGTGGCATTCGTCACCTTTTGCGACTACAAGAGCCGAGCACGGCACTGGCGAGCCGGCCCCACGCCCATCCACCAAGTGAGATCAACAAGGACAGCGAGATGGCGAAGAACACCCAGGCCGTGATCGCTGTGTCGGCGAGGTACGCCAGTGTGATCCAGTTCGCGACCCTGCGATTCCTGGCACTCATGGCGGCCAGCTCGCGAGAGGATCCATGGACGCGCCTGATGCAAATCCGGCGACCAGCGGGCCGGTTGCCGAGACATCACCCCAGCGAGCAAAGCCGAGATCGTCACAGAACCCAGAGAAGCCCCGTCCATCTCCGTGAGGAGGCGGACGAGGCACATCCATGCGAGCGGCGGTCGGTACCAAAACCCCGCCACGTGGGATCGCTGTCGACGACGCGCCCATCAGGCCTGGTTGGCCGCGGCGCGACGCAAACACGGGGACGCGGCCGGCACCCGGGCGCTGATCGAGGTGCTGCATCGGCACGTGGTGGCCGGGATCGCCGCCGCACCGCAGACGGGCGCTCTGACCGCTGACGGCGTCGCAGTGGAGGCTCGCAAGATCGCCCAGGTCGACGACCTGCCCGCGTCGGATCCGCCGCCGGCCCGGCCGCAACGACTGGCCTGGCTGGATGAACCGGCGGTGGTGTCGCTGACCATCCGGCGGCTGGCCCAGTTGCCGCCCGACACCCGGCCGCCGCCGTCGGTGGCCGTTTATGACCAGCTACTGCGCCGCCACCCGGGCGGCCGGCCCGCATCCGAGGGAGAGCCGCCCATGACCACCTTTCACCGCCGCGCCCTGACCGAGGAAGCGGCCGAAGCCTCGATCTACCAGTCCTGCCAGCGGTTGCGGCTGCCGACCATCCGTTCCCAGTTCGTCGAGCTGGCCGCCGCCCCCCGCGATCAGTTGAGCTATATGGGCTTCCTGGCCGAGCCCAGTTCGGCTCGCGCCGTCGGCGGTTCGACGGCAGGTCGCCGCGTCGCGAGTTCAGGAACGTACTTGTAGATCGTGGCGCGGCTGACGCCGAGCAGCCGGGCGGTGGAGGAGACGGTGTTCTCCGGCGGGGTGAGCAGGTCGCGGGCGTGCCGAATCTGCTCGGCAGTCATCGTCGGCGGTCCTCCCAGGCGCTGGCCACGGGCGCGGGCGCGGGCGGCGGCCAGGCCCTCGTGCGTGCCCTCCACGATGACGACCGCCGGCTCCACCACCGCGCCGCCGCCCTCAACCTCCGCCGCCTGATCAACCTCGGACTCACTCACACCAGCGGCACCTGGACTCTCGCCCCGATCACTCCATAACAGAAGGGTGAGCCAGCTCATGCCGACTCACCCATCAAGATCTTCAGGCCATTCCTAGTCGCGCCGCTGGGAAGTTGCGCGGCCTTCGCACCGGCGCCGGCTTCGGACGCGGCCTGAGTTGTGGCGTAGTTCGATCAGGCGGTCACGGACTGGTCATGGAGCCCGTGATCGCGACGCTGCCGCTGGCCGGGTGGGTTGGCTGAGTGGACAGGTCCCCGCTGCCGACGTTGAGGTCCTCGGAGAACACCGAGGTGTACGGGGTGGTCGTGCTGAGGTCCACGCCTGCCGACGGCTGACCCACCGGCTTGAGGACGGAGTTCGCCGTCAGTCCGTTGGCCTTGTAGATGAGCTCCTGGCGCACGATCAGCGTCCGAGGGCCGGAGGCTGGGCCGAGGACCCGGTACTTGACCTTGACGTCGAACCGGGTGCCCGGGACGGTCACAGTGTGGTCGTTGGACGAGCCGACCCCGAAGTGGTCGGTAACGGTGCTGGTAGTGCAGGTACCGACCTGGCCGATCGCCGGGTCGTCGACACACACATTCGCGGTGGATACCAAGGTCACGGTGCTGGCCGCGTCGGCGGCAGTGGCGGACAGGACGGCGGCGCCGGCGAGCGCCAGGCCGGCAGCGAGACCGAAGCCGGAGCGGGCAGCACGGCGTCGGGTCGTTGACGTTGTAGACATCGTGTTCTCTCCATCAGGGTTGGGATTTGCCTTCCACTATTGAGATTCGGGGTTCGGCGGCGCCCGAACATTAGGGAGCAGCCCCAACACCGACCCCAAGGTTTTCTTCGCGTACCCGTATCGGGGGTGCGTCGGCGGGTGGCCAATATTCAGCGATTGACCCATCACCCGAGCGCCTCGCGATGCGACAGTGCATGAGCCAGCCGTGCTCCGCTTCCTCAGGAAGGGCCAACGATGTCCCAATCGGCATTCACCACGATCTTCGACACCGCCACGGTCTGGGCCGTGGCACGCGACTTCAACGGCCTCGCGACCTGGTGGCCGGGCACGGTCAGCGAGAGCCACATCGAGGACGGCAAGGCAGTCCAGTGCTCGATGAGTTCATCCATGCCAAGCGGCGGACGTTCCATCCCCATAGATCCGCGCCGGGCCCTTAGGCATTACAGAAGGTCAGGCAAGGGATCTTCGAGGTTTGGCGGCCTATGACACGTCGGTTAACGGCACCCCAACGCGCTCTCGCCAAAGCCCCTTACGGAGATCCTCATCAGGCTTGATCTCGGTGAGGACGACGCCATCGCCGAGCCCTCGATGCGGTTGCTGGAGCCGGTGATCGACCCCTGCAAACCCTGTCCGAGCAGGACCGGCGAACCCTCGCCGAGCTGATCAACCAGTTCGCGCAGGAAGCAGACCCCGGCCGGCATCTGACGGCGTGGGAAACGCCCGAAACCCTGGAACTCCCGGCCTGGCTGCTGCTACTCATCAGCAAAATCACCGGTCTCCTTGACGATGCGCACCGCGCCCGCCCGGAACTCCGGATCAAACCTGCTCCTGGTCACTCCCATGACCCAACCTCACCTTAGGTTCGGTCCCCACGGTATGAGGGGAAGCGCAACGAGGACGTCCCCGATACCGATGAGGACGTCTACGACACCGACGAGGACAAGCCATGCTGATCGCCAATCGGTGCACAAACGACCAGCAGCGCATGCGGCGAAGGGCCTCGGCCCCAGGCGCTGGCGGATGGCTCCACGTGGCCCGCCGTTCTCTGTGCCGTCGGCATTTCACCGTGGAGGCGACGTGGGGCGCCCGGCATCCCGGCCGCCCCACCGGGAACGTCAGAGCCCGAGCATCCGAATGTTGATCACGTTCGCTCCTTCCGTCGCTGATCTTGCTTGGTGGGATTCAGCGCCGGACCTGCCAAGACGTCCGCAGCGAGCTAAACTGGCAACGGCGAATTGCAAGTTGGCTGCTGCAGGACGAACAAGTCCGGCGCTAACGACTTGTACGATCCCCGGTACGTGCCGTGCCGGGGATCTTGTCGTTCCAGCCCATGAGACTACTCCTTTACAGGCGCGTCTTGAGATATACGGCGTTGGCGGCGACAAGGTAGAGGAACTGCTCACTCTCGCGCGCCAGTCCCGCCAGCGGGGATGGTGGCACACCTGCGGAGACGTCGTTCCGGAGTGGTTCCAAGTCTTGATCGGCTTGGAGGCCGAGGCGGAAAGTCGGCGATCTTACGACGTGGAGCTAATTCCCGGCCTACTTCAGACTGCCGATTACTACCGCGCATACCTCGCGACCCAGCCAACCAGTTTCGGCAATGATGAGATTGACCGAAAAATCGCGTTCCGGATGGCCCGACAGGAGCGGATGCTCCAAGACGACGCCCGCAAGCTCTCCTTCGTCCTCAACGAGGCAAGTCTGCGGCGGGTCGCTGCCGCCAACATGGGTCCGCAGGCCCAATTCAAGCGTCTGGCTGAGGTACCACAGCTTCCCCACGTGACCTTGCAAGTTCTCCCGTTCAGCGCCGCCATGCATGCTGGAATGGGTGGCGGCTTCGTCCTCCTGAGCTTCACATCCCCTGATCCTGACGTGGTCTACATCGAGAACGAGGTCAGTGGTCTCTACCTTGAAGAACGGGTCGATGTAGACAGGTATAACCTGGTCTATGACCATTTGATGGCAAAGGCTCTCAATCCGGGACAGAGCCGGAGCTTCATCGCGAAGCTAGGTAAGGAAGCCTGATGAGCGACACCCCCAGCATCGACAATGACGGCGCAGTCCTCGTCTGGCGCAAGTCGAGGTTCAGCAACGCCAGCGGCGATTGCGTAGAGGTCGCCACTTTGCCGGGAGGTGGAGCTGCTGTGCGTGACAGCAAGGACCCTCAAGGACTGCACCTTCGGTTCAGCGCGTCCGAGTGGGTCGCGTTCGTCGATGGAGCCAAGGCGGGTGAATTCGACTTGCCATCCGCCTGAGCAAAGGCGTCAGTCGAAGAAGAACGCCCAGTCTCCTGTGTGACGATCGGGCGTTTTTTATGTCCATGCAGGGGGCGGCGCAGAGAATCGCACTTGATGACACCGAGCACAACCCGGATTCACCGCTGGCTATCTCTTCAGCGGGGCCGAGAACTACAGCTTCCGCGTCATCCCGGCCAACGGCTCGCTTGAAGCGGCACCTTCGGCGCCCATGAGGGTCCGCTACATCGCTCCGGCACCACTGACGGTGAAGGCGCTTCAGCAAGAAGCGCGGAAGGCATCGGAGCCGCGCAACCGGCTTCCCGAACCAGCGCTCGGCATGCTTCGTCCCGACGCCGAGAACTGTTACTGCACCGCATCACCCTGATGACAAGCATGTGCCGGCCAAGGGAGTCGCGTGAGAAAAATCATCTGGTCAGCGGCACTCGCGGTGTTGATCGCCGCCCTCACCGCCTGCCAGCCGCGCCCAAGCCGGTGGGTGGACATCGAGAACCGCACAGGTGAGACCGTGTCGGTGAAATGGCTCGGCGACACGATCTACAGTCGGCAGCTTCCCCCTGGTGGATGGGACCGGATTCCGGTCGTGTCCGGAGGATGCCTACGTAACGGAGCCGAAGACGTGATCGTGGCCGAGACGGTCAGTGGACGGCGTTTCACCTTCGGCCCGCCCGCCTGCAAAGGCGGAAAGTGGACTCTGCCAGCCAGTTGATCCGAGGCTGGACGCAGGGGGCACGTTGGAGACCATGGCCGTGGTGAACGCGTCGGCCATCCCTCAAGGTGGCTGGAACACGTCGGCGGCGTGACTGGCCCGAAGGGTGAGAAGCTCGCGTCCGCTGTCGACGCGGTCCGCGGCCGCGTTCTGGCGGTCGCTACCGGCTTGGCCGCGTTGGTCGCGGTTTACTACACCGCCCACAACGCCGACACTGCCCGGCGAACCTTCCACCCTGGCGAACGCGGCCACGACACCGTCACTCGGTGCGGAGTTCGTCCGGGTCGAGGGTGCGGCGGAGGAGGGGGCGGGCGGCCCTGGCCACCAGGACGGCCGCCAGTACGCCGATCAGTGCCATGAGAGTCGCGCGCGCTACCGTCCAGCCGAGTGCTCCGAGGTTTCCCAGGAAAACGTCCGAGACCAGGGCGACCACAACGCCCGCTCCGGCGAGGGCGGCGACCAAGCACACCGGGATCGCCGTGGTGAGCGCCTGGCGGATGAGGACGCGGCCCAGGGCGGGCACGGGCGTGCCCGAGGCGGCCAGCGCCGCGAACGACCGTCGATGATCGAGCGACGCCTCCGCCTGATGCACGACGAGGGCGGCGGCCGAGGTGGCCAGCGAGACCAGCAGAGCGACCTCTATCAGCAGGTAAGCCGTCAGGTTGTCGGGACTGACGTCACCTCGGGTGAAGGCGGGTGCCTGCTGGGCACCCACGGCCGCGCCGAAGAACACGGTCAGCCCCACCACTGACAGCGCGCGGGCCCAGCCACGAGGGTCGGCCTCCACGAGCCGGGCCGCGAGCAGGGTCTCGGCCGCGCGAGCGCGCTGCCCCACCCAGCGTGCGGCCGCCCTGATCAGCCAGGTGGTGGCGAGAACCAGCCCGAACAGCAGGAGCACCGAACCGATGGTCATGGCCAGCGCCGCGCCGTACGGCCCGCCCAGCGGGAAGCGGCCCTTGCCGGTCAGTCCGGCGACGAGCGCCCCTACGCCCGCCGCGACCAGTACCAGGTCGAGCACCCTCGGCCCGGTGGGGCGCTCGCGCCGGAGCACGCCCAGGGGAGAGGACACCACGTGCCGTCCCGCCATCGCCCCGGAGAGCGCGCCGCTGAGCGTCACCGCGGCGAGGATCCCCGGCAGCAGAACGGGAAAGGTCAGTGGCAGCGGCCACGACAGCGCCAGGTCGATCACCAGGAACACCGCGATGCCGATCAGCCCGCCCAGCAACGCCTGCCACCCGCCCTCGTACGCCCCGAGCAGACGTACATGGCGCGGCGTGGCGCCGGCCAGCCGGAGGGCGGCCAGCCGCCGTTCCCTGGTGGCAGCGGCCAGGCGGCTCACCTGATAGAGGAAGGCCACCGCCGGCAGGACCAGCAGGGCCAGCGCCAGCGAGGTGACGGCGCGCCGGTCCCCGGCGAAGAAGGGGCCGAGGCGGGCGACCTGCGCCTGGAGCAGGTTCACCGCCACGCAGAGCAGGAAGGTCGCGAGCGCCGCCCCCGCGGCCATGAGACGCCCCCGAACCCGCTCGCGCCGCGACCCGCCCCTGGCGAGCATGCGCATCACCGCGATCACGCGGCCACCTCCGTCATGAGCACGCGCATCGCGGCGATCGCGCCGCCCACCTCCGCCGAGAACGCGCGCAGAACGGCGTTCACGCGGCCACCTCCGACGCGAGCACGCCGTCGCGCAGCACGATCTCCCGGTCGGCGTACGCCGCCACCCGGTTGTCATGCGTGACGATCACCAAGGTGATGCCGTCGGCGCGGGCCGCACCGGTGAGCACGTCCATCACCCGCTCACCCGCCAGCGAGTCCAGTGCCCCCGTCGGCTCGTCGGCGAAGACCACCCGCGGACCGGTGACCAGCGCACGGGCCACGGCGACACGCTGTAACTGGCCGCCGGACAGTCCGCCGGGCCGCTGGTCGCCGCACTCGGCCACGTCCAGGCGTTCCAGCCAGGAGCGAGCGGTGCGCAGCGACTCCTGGCGGCCGTGCCGGTCGAACAGCAGCGGCAGGGCCACGTTCTCCGCCGCGGTCAGCTCAGGGACGAGCTGCCCGAACTGGAAGACGACGCCGAAGCTCCGCCTGCGCAGGTCCGTGCGCTCGGCCTCGCCGAGCGTGTCGATCCGGTTGCCGTCGAAGCGGACCTCGCCCGACTCCGGGCGGATGATCCCGGCCAGGCAGTGCAGCAGGGTGGACTTGCCCGAGCCGCTCGGCCCGGTGATCGCGACGATCTCGCCCGCGCCGATCTCCAGGGACACACCGTCCAAGGCGACGGTGCGGGCGAAGGTCTTGCGCAGTGCGCGTGCCTCAAGCAAGAGGTTCCTCCTTCAGGTCGGCCAGCCGTCGCATGGCCGTCTCGATCCAGCGCAGGTCGGCATCGAGGTGCTGGAGCGCGTAGTCGGCGGCCAGCGCCTGGGCGGGGGAGCCCGCCGAGCGTTCCGCCGTGAGCTCGCGCATCCGCGCCAGATGCGCGGCCCGCTGCCGGGACAGGTAGCCGTCGGCGGCGCCGTTGGCCACGGCCGCGACCACCACGCGGGACAGCAGGACGCTGGACAGGTGGGGCGCGGGCGGCTCCACTCCGTCCAGCCACCGGGTGAGCTCGGCGAGCCCCTCCTCGGTGATGGCGTACACCGTGCGTTCCGGGCCGCCCTCCTGCACCGTCTCCGCGACCTCGGCGAATCCGTCGCGCTGCAGGCGCTGCAACGTCGCGTACACCTGGCCGTACGCCAGCGGCTTGGCGCCGGGCAGGCGCTGGTCGTGCTCGCGTTTGAGCTCATATCCGTGCTTGGGCCGCTCCACGAGCAGCCCGAGCATCACATGTCCAGTCGACATGATCGCGACTATACATGCGATTCATACATCGAGTGAATAGTGAAGCGCTTTGGTGGCTTGTGCGTGTGATTTAACGCAACTGTCTGTGAGTTTTAACCTAAGTCTTGTTAAGAGCTGGGCTGGTTGCTAAAAAGTGAGAGCTTTCGACCCCCCAGCTCTGAGGAAGCCCATGCACCGTCCCTCACGCCGATCCTTCCTCGGGATCGGCGGTTCAGCGCTCGCTCTCGCCTTCACCACGAACCTGGCCGACCCGTGGACGGCCCAGGCCACCGCCAGGGTCGACTACCCCTTCCAGCTCGGCGTCGCGTCCGGAGATCCGCTGCCCGACCGGGTGATCCTCTGGACGCGACTGGCCGTCAAGCCGATGGAGCCGCTCGGCGGCATGCCGTACGGCAGGATCAAGGTCGACTGGGAGATCGCGGAGGACGAGGCGTTCACGCGCCGCGTCGGCCACGGCTCCGCGTGGGCCACCCCCGAGTACGGGCACTCGGTCCACGTGGACGCCACTGGGCTGCGGCCCGGCCGCGAGTACTTCTACCGGTTCCGTACGGGCGGCCAGATCAGCCCGGTCGGCCGGACCAAGACCGCCCCGGCGTTCAGGAGCAGGCCCGACGCCCTGAAGCTGGCCTTCGCCTCCTGCGCGCTGTGGCAGGACGGCTACTACAGCGCCTACCGCCACCTCGCGGAGGAGGAGCCCGATGTGGTCTTCCACCTCGGCGACTACATCTACGAGTACGGCATCGTGCCCACCGGCGGCCTGCGCAACACCCCCGTGCCGGAGCAGTACCGGGTGCAGTGCGACACCCTCGACCGTTTCCGCATCCAGTACGGCCTCTACAAGAGCGACCCGGATCTTCAGGCGGCGCACCAGCGCGCGCCGTGGATCGTCACCTGGGACGACCACGAGGTGCTCGACAACTGGGCGGGGAAGTACGGCCCCGGCGGCGAGGTGACCGAGCAGGACTACCTGGTGATCCGGGCCAACGCCTTCCGGGCCTACTGGGAGAACCTGCCCATCCGGGTGCCCGCCGTGCAGGGCCCCGACGCCCGGATCTACCGCAGGTTCACCTTCGGCGACCTGGCCGAGTTCAACGTGCTCGACACCCGGCAGTACCGCGACGACCAGGTCTGCGGTGACGGGCAGCAGGTCGACTGCGCCGACCGGCTCGACCCGGCCAGGCAGATGCTCGGCGCCGAGCAGGAGAAGTGGCTGCTCGACGGCCTGGGCGAGTCCCGCGCCAAGTGGAACGTGCTGGCCCAGCAGATCGCCATGATGCAGCTCGACTACGACGCCGGACCGGCCCAGAAGCTCAGCATGGACCTCTGGGACGGCTACAAGGCCGCCAAGGACCGCGTGCTGAACGGCATGATCGACCGCGAGGTGAGCAACCCCGTGGTGCTCACCGGCGACATCCACTACAACCTGGCCGGCGAGCTCAAGGCGAACTTCGACGACCCGGCCTCGCGCACGGTCGGCGTGGAGTTCGTCGGCACCTCGGTCAGCAGCGGCGGCAACGGCAGCGCCACCACCGGACTGCCGGCCGGGGGCAGCGACCCGACCAACCCGCACCTCAGGTTCTCCAGCTACCAGCGCGGTTACGTCTCCTGCGAGGTCACCCGGAGTCAGTGGCGGGCCGACTTCAAGGTCGTCCCGTACGTCGACAAGCCAGGCGCGCCCGTCTCCACCCGGGCCAGCCTCGTGACCCTCGACGGCACCCCCGGCCTGCAGGCACTCTGAACCCCGGAAGGAATGATCATGCGTCACCTCACCGCCGCGCTGGCCGTCGCCGCCGCCGTCACGGTCCTGACCGGGCCGGGCGCGCACGCCGTCGCCTCGAAGCAGGACCCCTCGCCCGCCGCCCAGCCACCCGAACAGGAACCCGCCTCCGTCACCTCGATCAAGGTCAGACCGGGTAAGTCCAAAGGCACCGGCCGGCTGACCCCCATCGCGGGCGCCGACAAGCTCATCGCCCCGCTCGGCGTGGACCCCGCCTGCCCGGCCAAGATCGAGATCGGCATGCGCAGCGACGCCAAGAAGGCCGGGTACGCCGACCTGTCCGTGGAGATCGACCAGCCGCTCAGCGCCTCCCGCTCGATGCTGTCCAGCTACCTGCCGCCCGGCTATGAGCTCGGCGCGAAACTGCTGGTCGCCGTCCCGCCCAACACCCCAGAAGGCTCGTACGGCCTGCGCCTGAAGGCCGGAGACCGCACGCTGGCCGTGCCCGTCGAGGTGGTGACCCCGGACAAACTCGACAACGGCGGCAACCTCGCGCTCCGGCGGCAGGTCACCGCCTCCTCCCAGCACGTCAACGCCAACTACCCGCCCTGCAGCATCGCCGACGGCGACAACGGCTCCAACGGCTGGGCCGGCGGCAACGGCTGGAACGACGCCACCGCCAGGGCCTGGCCGGACACCGCGGCCATCGCGCTGGGCGGTGCCAAGCAGGTCTCCCGCGTGGACCTCTACACGCTGAACACCGAACGCTACCCGGCCTCGACCTTCGGCTTGCGCGACTGGGACGTCCAGGTCCAGTCGGGCGGCCAGTGGCAGACGGTCGCCCAGGTGCGTGGCAACACCGCCGGCAGCGCCCGCTCGGACTTCACGCCCGTCACGGCGGACGCCGTCCGCATCGTCGCGCTGGCCTCGAACGGCGCCAACGACTACACCCGCATCGTCGAGGTCGAAGTGCGCTGACACCCGTTGGGAGAGCCCTCGCGAGCGGACTCTCCCGACGGTCACCGCCGGGTGAGGACCTCCGATTCCCAAAGGTCGCGGTAGTAGCCCGGCTCGGTCACCAGCTCGTCGTGGTGGCCGCGCTGCACCACCCGGCCCTCCTCCAGCACCACGATCTCGTCCACCTGCTCCAGGCCCTTGAGCCGGTGGGTGACCAGCAAGGTGGTGCGGCCGTGCGTCACGTCGAGCAGGTCGGCCATGAGCGCGTCGGCGGCCTCCTCGTCCAGCGCCTCGGCCGGCTCGTCGAGCAGCAGCACGGGCGGGTCGTACAGCAGCGCCCTGGCCAGGGCCAGCCGCTGCAGCTGCCCGCCGGACACGGTCCTGCCGTCCTCGCCCAGCTCGGCATCCCACCCGGCCCGCTCGACCCACTCCTCAAGCCTGGCTTCCCGTACGGCCTGCCGCAGCTCCTCGTCGTCGGCCTCGGGGCCGGCCAGCCGCAGGTTGGCGCTCAGGGTGGTCTGGAAGATGTAGGGGTCCTGGGTGAGCCCCGTCATCATGGCCCGTACGTCGTCCGAGGCCAGCCGCCGCACGTCGACACCGTTGAGGCGGATGGTTCCGGACTCGGGCTCGACCAGGCGCATCAGCGCGGCCAGCAGCGTGCTCTTCCCGGCCCCGCTCGGCCCCACCAGGGCCACCCGCTTGCCGGGGGTCAGGCTCAGCGAAACCCCGTCGACGGCCGCCCGCTCCCGCCCGCCGACCGGCTCCGTGGCCGCTTCGACCGGCTCCGAGGCGCGGGACGCGTGCTCCGCGGCGGCCGACCCCAGGACGCGGGGCGCGTGCCGTACCACCAGGTCGTTGATCTCGACTGTCAGCGGCGACGCCGGGGCAGGTGACGCGGTGGCCGGCTCGGTGACGGCGGGTGGGGCGGAGCCGACGTCGCGCAGGCGCCTGAGCGCGGCCATGATGCCCGCCAGGCGTTCGCCCGCCGCCGCCAGCGGCAGCACCGGCTCGAAGGCGACCAGTGCGGTCAGGGCGAGGACCGCCGTGGCCACGCGGTCGGTCCCCGCGCTCTGGGCGAGCAGCACGATCGCCGCCACCGTCAGGCCCTGGACCAGCGTGCCGCCCGCCAGGGCGAGAGCGTGGACGCGGGCTTGGCGGCGTTCCAGGGCGGCCAGGGTCTCGTCGGCGGCACGGGCGCGGGCCAGGGCGCGGTCGCCGGCGCCGTACGCGGCCAGATCGGCGGAGCCGTGCACCAGGTCGGCCACCCGTTCGGCGAGGGCGGCTCTGGCGGGCGCGATCCTGGCCGACCAGCGACGCGCGGCGGCGGCCGTACCGGCGGGCAGCGCCACGCCCGCCACGACCAGCCCCGCCACCAGGACCAGCGCCGCGACGGGCAGCAGGGTGAGGCCGATGACGACGGCGGCCAGGCCCGCGAGGGCGGCGGCCGTCGCGGGCAGGAGGCAGCGCACCAGGAGGTCCTGTACGGCCTCCGTGTCGTCCACCATCCGGCTGAGCAGGTCGGCGCCGCCGTGCCTGGGCCGCTGCGGCGGGATGAGCGCCTGGTAGAGGCGTTCGCGGGTGCCGGCCTGGGCGCGTAGGGCGACATCGTGGCCGGTGAGCCGCTCGGCATAGCGGAACACGCCCTTGCCGGTAGCGAACGCCCTGGTGGCCACGATGGCGACGCTCAACGCGGCCAGCGGCGGCTGCTCGGCGGCCCGCGTGATCAGCCACGCCGCAGCGGCGATCAGGCCGAGCCCGGCCAGATCGGCCGCCGCTCCGGCCAGCACGGCCCAGGTGAGCCGGAGTCCCATTCGCCGGTTCATCTCTCTCCCCTGACAGCCGTACGAACAGAGTGGTCGGCGAGCACCCGGCCCTCGTGGATGCGGACGACCCGGTCGGCCAGGTCGATCATGGCGGGCCGGTGCGCCACGATGATCGCGGTACGGTCCCGGGCCAGGTCCGCGGTGGCCGCCACCACGGCCGCCTCGCTGCGGCCGTCGAGCCGGGCCGTGGGCTCGTCCAGCAGCAGGACCGAGGTGTCCGGGCGGCAGAAGGCCCGGGCCAGGGCCACGCGCTGCCGCTGGCCGGCCGACAGGTTCGCGCCTCGTTCGCCCACCTCTGTGTCATAGCCGTCGGGCAGGGACTGGATGAAGTCGGCCGCGTGGGCGGCCGTGGCGGCCTGGCGTACCCGCTCCAGGGAGGCGGACGGGGCGCCGAGGCGAATGTTGTCGGCGACCGAGGTGGTGAACAGGTGCGGGCGCTGCGGGACGAAGGCCAGTCTGTCGCGCCAGGCGGTCAGGTCCAGGGCCCGCAGGTCGGTGCCGTCGACGAGGACTCTGCCTTCGGTCGGCTGGATGAAGCCCAGGATGAGGTGCAGGAGCGTGCTCTTGCCGCCGCCGCTCTCGCCGACCAGGGCCACGCGTTCGCCGGGCTCGATGGTGAGCGAGACGTGTTCGAGCGCGGGGTCGTCGCGGCCGGGGTAGCGGACGGTGACGTCCTCCAGGCGGATCAACGGCGCCCCGGAACCCGGCGGCGACGCGGACGCGCCAACGGCGGCCAGGTCGGGCGCGAGGGCGGAAGGGGCCGAAGACGCGGGGCCGGCGGAAGGGTCCGAGTGGGCGGGGTCCAGGACGGCGAAGGCCGCGTCCGCCGCCGCCACCCCCTCCATGGAGGCGTGGAACCGGGTGCCCATGGCCCGCAACGGCAGGTACGCCTCCGGAGCCAGCAGCAGCACCAGCAGCGCCGTCGTCAGGTCCAGCGACCCGCCCAGCAGCCGCAGCCCGATCGGCACCGCCACCAGGGCCAGCGACAGCGACGCGCACAGCTCCAGCACCAGCGACGACAGGAACGCCACCCGCAGCGTGCGCATGGTGGCGGCGCGGTGCGCGTCGGCCACCTGCTGGATGACCGTCGCCTGGTAGCGGGCCCGGCCGAAGGCACGCAGCGTGGGCAGGCCGCGTACGACGTCGAGGAAGTGCCCGCCGAGCCGCGACAGCGCGCGGAACTGCTGCTCCGTGACGGCCTTGGTGGTCATCCCCACGAGGGCGCCGAACAGCGGGATCAGCGGCAGCGTGACCAGCACGATGACCGCGCTCGCCAGATCGGCGGCGAACAGCCGGACGAGCACCGCCACCGGCACCACCCCGGCGACGGCGATCGCGGGCAGGTAGCCGGTCAGGTAGGCGTCGAGCCCGTCGAGGCCGCGTCCCGTGAGCGTGACCAGCTCACCCGAGCGGTGGCCGGCCAGCCGGGCCGGGCCCAGTTCCTGCAGCCTGGCCAGCAGGCGGTGCCGGAGGGCGGACTTGACGCCCGTCGCGGTACGGCCGGCGAAGATGCCCTGCGTCCAGGCGAGCAGCGCGCGTACGCCCACCACGGCGGCCAGGCCCGCCAGCGCCACGACCGTGAACCGGCCCGACAGGACCCCGGCCAGCAGCTCCGCCTGCACGAGCACGAGCAGCCCGGCCGCCATCGCTGCCGCGAAGGTGACGGCCAGGTGGCGGCGTACCGACTGCTCGGCCCGCATGAGCCGCAGGAGATCTTTGTGCACGAGCCCTCAAAAGAACGACGGGATCCGGACGGCGTTCTTACCAGGACGGAAAGTGCGCCACACCCATACTTGCGCGGCGACCACGATCGGCGCGAACGGCAGCGCCATGACACTGAGCACATTCAGCGTCCCGGCCGGCGCGGTGTGCTCCAGCAGGTACGGCATGCTGCCCAGGAGCACCCCGGCAGCGGGGAGCGCGGCCACCGCCCCCGACAGGGCCAGCGAGCGGCCCGAGCGGGTGGCGCCGGCCAGGCCGGGGGAGCGCCAGGCCAGGAACGTCCAGCCGTGGAAGGCGAACAGCAACGTCACCACCACGCCCAGCATCAACCCCACCGGGTTCAGCAGGGACGAGCCGAACCCGGTGGCGGCCGCGTACAGGGCCACGCCCCAGCCGAACGAGAGCCCCAGCGAGCCGAGGGTGATCATCGCATCCCAGAAGCCCCGCCAGGCCGTGCCCTCGGCCCTGCGGCGGAACCACAGCCCGGTGTCCCGCAGGATCCAGGACAGCAGCATGGCCACCACCACCGGATACAGCCCGAACAGCACCTCGCCCTCGAGTGAGGGATAGACACCGAACAGCACTCCGGCGACCGCCACCAGCCACACTTCGTTGGCCAGCACGAACGGGGCCATGGCCGCCACCATGCGGTCCCGGCCGGAGACCGACCTGCCCAGCACCGGCAGCAGGAGCCCGACCCCCAGGTCGAAGCCCTCCAGCGCGAAGTATCCGGCCAGCAGCAGGGCGAAGCAGGCGAACCAGATCAGTTCCATCTCACTCCTAGTAGGTCAGCGCGGGTTCGCGGACGGCGCCGAGGTCGAGGTCACGTGGCCCGCGCCGGACCACCCTGGCGATGAGGACGTAGTCGACGAGCGCCAGCAGCCCCAGCACGGCCGCGAAGGCGACCAGCGACCCCGTGATCATCGGCGGGGTGAGGCCGGGCGTCATGGCGTCGGCGACGGTGAGTTTCTCCCAGACCATCCACGGCTGCCGCCCCAGCTCCCTGGCCAGCCAGCCCATGATGGCCAGCACGAACGGCAGCGGCGTCATCAGCATGAGCAGCGGATGCGTCCACCGCCAGCGTGGCAGGAAGCGGATCAGCGGCAGCATCAGGAACAGCACGACGAGCGCGAGCAGCTGCCCGATCTCGATCATGAACCCGAGCGGCACCGCCCCCGAGTCGCCCTTGAACTTGCCGTCCTGGATGCCGGCGAACTGCGCGTAGCCGAAGCCGATGGTCAGGAAGATGCCGATCGAGGCCATGGTCACGCCCGTACGCAGCGACTTGGTGAAGAACTCCACCTCGGACGTACGGCGGCGCAGCTGGTAGGCGCTCGCCCCGACCAGCACCATGGCCCCGGTGAACAGCCCGGCCCCGATCACGTGCGGGAAGGAGAAGACCAGCGTCTTGTTCGTGAACAGCGCGCCGACGTCGACCAGCTCCAGGTGGTCGCCGCTGACGAGGGCTCCGGCCGGGTTCTGCAGGAAGGAGTTGGCCGCCATGATGAAGAAGGCGCTGGCGTACGCGGTGAGCGTCACGAGCCAGATGCACGCCAGGTGCGCCCCTTTGGGCAGCCGCCCCCAGCCGAAGATCCACAGGCCGAGGAACGTCGACTCCAGGAAGAACGCCACCAGCGTCTCCATGGCCAGCGGAGCACCGAAGACGTCGCCCGCGTAATGGGACAGCCCACTCCACGAGAGCCCGAACTGGAACTCCATCACCAGCCCGGTGACCACGCCCAGCGCGTAGTTGATGACATAGATCTGGCCCCAGAACCTGGTCAGCCGCTCGTGCAGCGGTTTGCCCGCCAGCACCCAGCGCGTGTGCATGATCGCCACCAGCGGCGCCAGCCCGAGCGTCAGCACGACGAACAGGAAGTGCAGGCTTCCTGTCACCGCGAACTGCAACCGGGCCAGTTCCAGCGCTTCCATGCGCCGACCCCCTTCATTGTGTCTGTCTACCTATAGACAGTCTACATATAGACGGCCTACCTGTAGACTGGCTACTCAATGAAGCGTTATCTAGGATCGGAGCCATGAACCCCGACGCGCTGCGCGGCCATATGGACGCTCTGCTGCTCTCCGTGCTGGAGCGCGAGCCGTTGCACGGCTACGCCATCATCGAGGCCCTGCAAGAACGCAGCGGGGGCGCGCTCAACGTGCCGACCGGCACCGTCTACCCGGCGCTGCGCAGGCTGGAGCGGATCGGCTACCTGGCCAGCGAGTGGGCCACGGTCGGCGGGCGCAGGCGGCGCACCTACCGTCTGACCGATTCGGGGCGGAAGCAGTTGGAAGGGGAGCGGTCGGCCTGGGCCGAGTTCGCGAGTGTGATCGGTGGCGTGCTGCAGCCGGGGGTCAGGCAGTCCGGCTGACGCGCAGGCAGCGGGTCGCGCCGTAGAGCTGCAGGCCCCAGAAGGCCGCCGTCACGAGGTTCGCGAGGACGGCGGGCAGGAAGGTCTGGGCGCTCTCCTGCATGTCGGCCCCGTAGGAGAGCAGCAGGCCCAGCCCCACGGTCACCGGCAGCATCAGCCAGACGATGATTCCCAGCCACTTGGTCACCAGTTGCGGCCTGCGGATCCACCGGGTGCCCCGGCCCAGCGCGAACAGCGACAGCCCGCCGTACAGGCCCGTGGACAGTTGCAGGATGTCGAGCCCCCGCGAGGCGGTGTCGTACCAGTCTGGCCTGGCGACCCAGGCGGCCAGGGCGGTGGTGGGGTAGAAGCGCCAGACCACCGCCCACATCAGCACGATGATCGGCAGGCTGATGAGCATCAGCAGGCCCAGCCGCCGGCCGGCCGCGGCGGTCAGCTCCCGCTGGTAGCTCGGCACGATCTCGCTGATCGCGCCGAACTCCCGCACCGCCAGCCGCTCGGCCTCGGCCCGGGCCAGACCCTCGGCCTCCAGCGCGTCGGCGGTGTCGGTCAGGCTGTCGTGCGCCTCGACGACCAGGTCGCGCTTGTGGCCCGGCGGCCCGCACAGGGCTTCGCCCAGTTCGGCCACGTAGTCGTCGATCTGCATGCCCCTTATCTTACGGAGGGAGATCCTCCTGTGTAATCAGGGATCCCCCCGATGCCTTGATATGTAGGGAAATTCCTACGTATAGTGGCCGACATGCACATATCCGCCGACCATGTGTTCACCGCGCTGGCCAGCCCGGCCAGGCGAGAGCTGCTGCGCCTGCTGCTCGACGAGGGCACGCAGCCGGCCGGGCGGCTGGCCGAACGCTTCGACATGAGCCGCCCCAGCGTCTCGGAGCATCTCAAGGTGCTCAAGGACGCCGGCCTGGTGGCCGAGACCCGGCGGGGCCGGGAACGGCTCTACCGGCTGGAGGCCGCGCCGCTCATGGAGATCCGTGACTGGCTCACGCCGTACGAACGCTTCTGGAGAGAGCGGCTCACCAACCTGAACTCCCTGCTGGACGAGATGGAAGACGACGATGCCTGAACCCACGACGCACGATCGGCGCGCGATCCGGATGGACCAGTTCCTCGCGCATCCGCCCGCGAAGGTGTGGCGGGCCCTGACCGAGCCGGAGCTGGTGGCCCGCTGGCTCATGCCCAACGACTTCAAGCCGGAGGTCGGGCACCGGTTCACCTTCACCACCAAACCCGTGAAGCAGACCGACTTCGAGGGCGTCGTCTACTGCCAGGTGCTGGAGCTGGAGCCGGAGAAGAGACTGAAGATCAGCTGGACCGACGGAAAGAACGCCGACTGGACCGTCACCTGGCGCCTGGAGCCCGAGGGAAAGGGCACCAGGCTCTTCCTCGACCACGAAGGCTTCGACCCGGACGACGCGATGCAGCAGCTGGCCCGCAAGATCATGGACGCCGGCTGGCGCTCCTCCCATTTCGCGGCGATCGCCGAGGTCCTCGACACGCTCTAGGGGTGTACGGCGAGCTAGTGGTGTACGGCGGGCGGTGGGTCGGCGGCGCGCTCCGCGTGCGAGGTCGACGTCCAGAAGACGGCGCCGACGGTGAGCGCCATCAGCAGGGCGAGCCAGGCCGCCGCCCGGCCCATCCGCATGCCGTACCCCCACAAAAGCCACGAAAGCGACAACAGCCACCGGCGACCCGCCTGGCGGCGCATCTCCATCGCCGCGAACGCGAAGTCGGCCGAGGTGTCGACGTCGTCGACCTGGGCGCGTAGCCCGGTGTAGAGGGCGGCCAGCCGGTCGGGCGCCGTCAGCCGATCGGGCCCGGCGGGCGGATCGAGCGCCGTCGGACGGTCGTGCGCGGCCGGATGACGAGCAGGGCTGTCGCCGGGGGTGGTCCAGCCGCGCATCGTGTGCTCGTCGGCCAGCGCGCTGCGCCGGGAGAACCAGCGCAGCATCGGCCAGCGCAGGCTCACCCGCACCCCTCGCGGAGTCAGCGCGAACGTGCAGTTCTTGACCCGGACCGCGGCCGGGCGGGCCAGCCCGGCGAACCGGCACCCCGACAGGTCGAGGCCGAACAGCGCCAGGTCGGCCGCGTCGACGTGGCGCAGCGAGGTCAGCGTGGACCAGCCGCGCCCGGTCACCATCGCGGGCCCGCGCAGCACCGCGCCCTCCAGGTCGGCCTGGGAGTCGGTGAGCCGGATCGTCGCCCCGCCGGTGACCTCGATCCGCCGCAGGTCCACCCGGCCGGACGCGACGGCCACGTCGAAGGCGCCGTCGGCGCGCGCCCGCGAGGCGGACAGCCGGCCGGTGGCCGAGAGATAGGCGTCGGCCGCGAAGTGCGCCGTGTCGAACCTGGCGTGGCCGGTGACCTTGCGGAAGGACAGCGTCCGGCCGAACCTGGCGCTGCGGAAACTCGCGCCGTCGCCCAGCATGGCCCCGTCGAACGTGGCGTAGCCGTCGAACCTGGCCCGCTCGCACGACAGCCCGTGACCGAACACGGCCTGGCTGAACAGCGCGTCCCGCGACATCACCGCCCGGTCCAGTGACAGGTGGCCGCGTACTCGGACGCCGTGGAACGACAACTCGCGGGCGAATCCGGCCCCGGCCAGCGACACGTTGCCCTCGAAGCGGGCGCCGAAGAACGATGCCAGCCGCTCGAACCTGGCGCCGTCCAGCGACACGTCACCGGTGAACGTCACGCCGGACAGCCGCACGTCACCGGTGAACGTGACCCGGTCCAGCCGGGCCCGGCCGGGTCTGCCGCCCGTCGCCTCGATGATCCTGGCGAGCAGTGGGCCGTTGATCGGCGTGCCGCGCAGGTCCAGCAGGCGTCCGGGGGTAATTTCGTCGAGTGTCACGGCGACTTCGTCTGGTTGCAGGTGTGCCAGGCATCGGTCGTACGGCTGGCGGGCGATTCCCATGCAGGCTGCCGAAGAGGCGCAGGTGACCCAGTCCATGCAGTCCTCATACCCGGTAGCACCCAATGTCAAGGTTGGATGATTTAATGTTCTGGCCACTTTCATGTGGAAATATGTGACCGCAATTAGCTCTAAAGTGCCGGTCATGCATGTTTTAAGCCGAGCTTTTCTCGTCGCGTTCGTCGTGGCCGCCGCCCTCCCCGCCACGCCCGCGCTCGCCACACCGGCCACGGCGTGTGACACACCGCCGAGCCGGCGGATCGCGGAGGTGCAGGGCGACGGCGACGCCAGCCCGCTGGCCGGGCAGACGGTCACCGTCGAAGGCGTCGTCACCGGCGACTTCCAGCGCGGTGACCAGCTGAGCGGCTTCTTCTTCCAGGACTCGAAGCCGGACGCCGACCCGAAGACCTCCGAGGGGCTGTTCGCCTACGCCCGCGACACGCTCAAGGACGTCGCGGTCGGCGACCGGGTGCTCGTGACCGGCAAGGTGACGGAGTACAACGGGTGGACGGAGCTGTCTCCGGTCACCGCGGTCGACGTCTGCGGCACCGGGTCGGTGGCGGCTCAGCCGTACAAACTGCCGGGTGACGGGCGGGAGCCCGTCGAGAACATGCTGCTCACCTTCCCGCAGCCGCTGACCGTCAGCGAGCACTACAACCTGGGCCGTTACGGCGAGGTCACCGTCTCCTCCGGCGGGCGGCTGTTCCAGCCGACGGACCGGCCCGGCGTGGACGCGGCGCTGAACGCGCGCCGCTCGCTGCTCATCGACGACGGCTCCAGCAGGGAGAACCCGGCCACCCTGCCGCCGATCGTACGGACCGGCGACCTGGCCGTGGGCATCACCGGCGTGCTCGGCTACGGATTCGGCACCTACCGCCTGCAACCCACCAAGCCGATCAACTACCACAACACCAACCCGCGGCTGCCCCGGCCGTTCCCGGTCGTGGGCAACGTCAAGGTGGCCTCGTTCAACACACTCAACTGGTTCACCACCCTCGGCTCGCGCGGCGCCACCAACGCCGAGGAGCAGAAGCGGCAGCTCGCCAAGCTGGTGGCGGCCCTGAAGGGCCTCAACGCCGACGCCGTCGCCCTCATGGAGGTCGAGAACAACGGCCAGACGGCGCTCCAGGCACTCGTGGACGCGGTCAACGCCGAGGTCGGCGCGGGTACGTACGCGGCGCTCCAGCACCCGTACCCCGGCACGGACGCCATCCAGGTCGCGCTGATCTACAAGCCCGCCAAGCTCACACCCGTCGGCGCGCCGCAGGCGTCGCAGGACGCGGTGTTCAGCCGGCCGCCGCTGATCCAGACGTTCCGCCGGACGGCGGGCGGCCAGTCGTTCACCATGGTCGTCAACCACCTCAAGTCCAAGGGCACCTGCCCGTCCAGCGGCCCCGACGCCAACCAGGGCGACGGGCAGAGCTGCTGGAACGCCACCCGCGTCAAGCAGGCCGAGACGCTGCTCGCGCTGGTGAAGGACCTGCCGAACCCGGTGGTGCTCGGCGACCTCAACGCCTACGGCGAGGAGGACCCGATCCACACGCTGGAGGCGGGCGGGCTGACCAGCGTGACCAAGAAGTTCGTGCCGGCACCGCTGCGGTACAGCTACCTGTTCGACGGACTGGCCGGAGAGCTCGACCACGCACTGGTCGGCCGGCAACTGCTCAAGCGGGTCACCAGCGCGACGATCTGGCACATCAACTCGGACGAGCCGCGCATCCTCGACTACAACACCGAGTACAACCCGCCGTCCCTGTACAAGCCGGACGCCTTCCGCTCCTCCGACCACGACCCGCTCGTCCTCGGCCTCACGCTGCCGGGCCGCTGACCCCTTCGTCACGGGCGGCCCGCACACCGCGCGGGCCGCCACGGACGTGATCCGGTCTTCTATCTGGTCCAGCATGGTGAGAAGACGCGACAACCGGGTGATCCCGGGTTGACGGAGCTCGGGCTTCTGCAGGCCGAGCGGCCTCCTGGACCTCGCAATAGAGATCGCTTCGGTGAGCCATCTGCGATAGAAACGCGGTGGCTACGCGAAGGCGACAACGGCATTTCTCTCGTCCTGGATGGACCGTCCCCACAGAGCGGGATCGAGCAGTGGCTCGACGCGCGAAGTCCGTACCATCGGTCGCAGCGCCTGCATGAGCCGCTCGGCCTCGACCCCGCCCATCCACGGCATCCCTGCGGTTTCTCCTGGATAGGAGTGGTCCTCACTCGGTTCGGCAGTTGCCCAGCGGCCCTCGATGAGCACCAGGCGCCCGCCAGGACGCAGCAGATCGACCCATCGGCGCAGCGCCTTTTCGGGGGCGGGCAAGGTCCACAGCAGGTGACGGGACAGGATCACGTCGAAGGACGTTCCCGCCTGCGCGGGCGGGCTGCTCGCGTCGCCTACCATCATCACGGCATCGAAGCCGGCCTCCGTGAGCTTGTGGCGGGCCTGTTCGACCATCAGCGGCGCCAGATCCACCCCGATCGGCCGGTGGCCCTGCTCGGCGAGGAGCAAGGACAACGAGCCGGTGCCGCACCCCAGGTCCAGGACATCGGCGGGTGAAGGAGGCAGCCACGAGCGCATGCGTTCTGCCCACGCCGCTCGGACATGGGGCTCCCGAAGGCCGTGATCGGCCTCTTCGTCGAAGGAAACGGCGGAAGCATCCCAGAACGATGCGATCAAAGCACTGTTTTCCGTCATCGGCAGATCATGCCAGCCGACACCGACAAGCGCCGGTGCAGCGGGAGCGTCAGGCGTTGCCGATCATGGCGACGGACACCTGCCAGAGGCGGGCGGCGGCGTCGGGGTCGACGGCGTATGACGCGAAGCCGCGCCGGAGTCCGGGTGTGTGCGGAGCGGCCGGTCGGCAGTCCTCGAAGTACTGTCCGGTCACGCCTTCGACGAGGGGTGAGGCGGCCAGGAGGGTCGAGGTGGCCGCACCCTGGGCGATGTTCTTGACCGTCACGCCGTCGCTGGATTCGGGCTCAAATGATGCGGGTGGGGCGGACATGTGCCGCGACAGGCCGGTGCTCCAGATGCGGCCGGGGTTGAGCGCGTTGACCGCGATGCCATCGCCGGCCCAGCGCCTGGCGGCTTCGACGGCGAACAGGATGTTCGCCGTCTTGGATTGGCTGTAGGCCTTCCACTCGTCGTACGGGTGGTGCTCGAAGTTGATGTCGTCCCAGATGATGTCCCCGTTGACGTGGCCCACGGAGCTCACCACGACGACGCGGGCGTGCCCGGCGGCCGCGAGGGCGTCGTGCAGTCCGACAGTGAGGGCGAAGTGGCCGAGATGGTTGGTGGCGAACTGCAGCTCCCAGCCCTCGGCGGTGCGCCGCTCGGGGGTGGCCATGATGCCGGCGTTGTCGACCAGGATGTCGAGCGGACCCCGCCATGAGGCGACGAAGGCGTCGATCGAGTCGCGGGCCGACAGGTCCAGGAACGCGACGTGCACGCGCGCGTTTCCGGTGGACGCCATGATGCCGGCGGCGACTTTCTCGCCCTGGGCGGTGTCGCGGACCGCGAGGGTGACGTCGGCGCCGGCCTTGGCGAGCACCCGCGCGGTCTCCACGCCGACTCCCGACGACGCTCCCGTCACGATGGCCTTCTTGGCGGACAGGTCGACGCCCTCGACGGTCTCCTCGGCGGTCGTGGCCGGTCCGAAAGGGGTCGTGACGTGGTCGGTGTTCATGCGGATGTTCCTTCGCATAGGATTAAACGGAGTCGGGTCCGGTTAGCTCCACTATAAGCGGACCCGGCTCCGGTTACATACTCCCAGGAAGCGATCAATGGCCGCGAAGGACCCCAGACAGCCCCGAGCCGATGCCCGGGCGAACCGTGAACGGCTCCTGCGGATCGCGACCCGCGCCTTTGCCCGCGAAGGTCCCGGGGCCTCGCTGAAAGGCATCGCGAAAGAGGCCGGCGTGGGCATCGGCACCCTGTACCGGCATTTCCCGACGCGAGAGGACCTCATCGAGGCCGCGCACGCGAGCGAGCTCGCGCGGGTCTGCGATTCGGCGGACGAGGTGCTCGGCACGATGCCCGCGGACGAGGCGCTACGCCTCTGGCTCGGACGATGGGTGGACTACCTGACCGCCAAGCACGGCCTCGCGCAGGCTCTGCGGCGCGCAACGACCCCGCCGGCCAGGCCATGCGGCCCAAGCCGCGGTGCCACGGCGGCGACCGGCGCGAACGCCGTCGCCTTCCCGGGCGCCAGGGTCCGTGCGCTCGACGCGGTGAGCCGGCTCCTCGACGCAGGGGTACGGGACGGCCTACTCCGGCAGGGCGTTGAGCCACTGGACGTCCTGGTCGCCGCGCACGGTGCGGCCATGGCGGCCCTGGACGCCGATCAGGTCGAACGTCTGCTCAACTACCTGCTGGACGCCCTGCGCGCCGGAAGGCAGGAGGGCGCGGAGAGCATCGGTGCCATGTCGCCGGCGGGTCCGGCGTCAAGCGAGACGATGGAGCAGGCGGCCGAAGACGCCTGAATCATCACACTCGATGGAGTATCCGTAGGTGATCGGCTGCTTGCCGGTGTGCAGCCTCTTCGGGAATCGGCGCATGTTCGTGCCATGCCTGAAGTCGGCGGGGATCGTCGCCCCCATCAGGTCGAACAGCCGGGCCAGGTCGGTCTCCGGATGGATCAGCACCGCGATCACGTTCGACGGCGTGCGTTTCCGGTCGAGGTAGACGACTATGCCTCGGTCGGGTTGTTCCAGCTCGCAGTAGTACTTCACCACGTGCGTGAGCTGGAAGCCGTATTCGCCGGCGACGGTGACGAGAGATCTCTCCAGATCACTCAGCGGATGTCGATCGATGCCCACAGCGCTTCCTCTCCGGACGGACGAGCCGGTGGAGCTGTTCAGGGAATCGATCTTCTGGCAGAAAGCGTGTGCCCACAAGCCCGTTCAGGACAGGTCGGACAGGTCGAGCACGAAGCGGTAGCGGACGTCGTTGCGCTGGAGGCGGTCGAGGGCTTCGTTCACTCGCGCTGAGGGGAGAAGCTCGATGTCGGCGGTGATGCCGTGCTCGGCGCAGAAGTCCAGCATGGCGGCGGTCGCGGGCCGGCCACCGCTGCCCGCGGAGCTGAGTTTCTTACGTCCTACGAGCAGTTCGGTGATCTGCACGGTGACCGGTCCGAGGTGGCCGACGTGGCTGAGCGTCCCGTCCATGGCAACGAGTCGCAGGTAGGGGCCGAGATCGTGGGGGGCGGAGATAGGCGAACTGGTCGCGGACGACGTACTCGCGGGAGTAGCCCCCCAAAGTGGTCGATCCGTCGTGGCGGTCGGTGCCACCGTAGGTCAGGGTCGGGAACTCGTGGCAGAAGTTCTCCTGGCCGGCCCGGCACATGGCGCACACGCCACACGAGTCGACGATGTTGCCGACCGCGACCGGGTCGCCGGCGGTGAAACGGGTGACCTCGGACCCGACCTCGGTCACCACCCCCGTGAACTCGTGGCCCGGCACCAGGACCGCGTTGCTCTCACCGGTATGGGCGTGAACGGCGTGCAGATCGGTGTGGCAGACGCCGCAATAGTCCACACGTACCGCGATGTCGTCAGGACGCAGGTCGCGCCGTTCGAGAGACACCCGCCGCAACGTTGTCGCGGGGCCGTCCGCTCGCCAGCCCACTGTGGTCCTCATGTCGACTCCTTTAAACAGACTGTTCGGTCTATTTGAGACTAGCCATGGGCCGACCGCTAAGCAAACCGACTGTTCTGTTTGATAGCCTGGCCGCATGGTCGATCAGCCTCTGACCTCCCGTGGCGTCGCGACGCGCGGTCGCATCCTCGACGTCGCGACCCGGGAGTTCGCCGAGTACGGGATCGCCGGGGCGCGCATCGAGCGGATCGTGGCCGCCGCACGCACCAACAAGGCGCAGCTCTACGCCTACTTCGGCAGCAAGGAAGGGCTGTTCGACGCCATCTTCTTCGGTTCGCTGGAGCGGATCGTGAACGTCGTCCCGATCGACGCCACCGACCTCGCGGACTGGGCCGTGCGCCTCTACGACGAATACCTCCGCCGCCCCGACCTCATCCGGCTGGCCACCTGGGCACGCTTGGAGCGACGCCCCGCCGGTCACCTCGTCGAGGCCGACGGTCTCAACGACCACAAGCTGAACGCGATCGCCGAGGCGCAGGCCGCGGGCATCGTCAGACCGGGTGACCCGTTCGACGTGATGGCCATGGTCATCGCGATGTCCATGGCCTGGTCACCGGTCAGCAACGTCTACGCCGCCACCGCCGAGGAGCCCCCGGAGCTGCACGAGCGGCGTCGCGCCCTGCTCCGCGAGAGTGTCAGGCGCGCCGTGACGACCGGTTCATGACCGCGTGGGTGTGACGTGGGCCGCCCGGGCTGTGGACATGGAATGCTGGTGGCGGGTACGTGGTTGACAGGTTTGCACCTTGAGATGACATACCGACTTCACTCGACGATACGAGGAGCCACTGGTGGCGAGCATCGAGGTAACCGAGAAGAACTTCAACGACATCGCCGACAAGGGGATTGTCCTGCTCGACTTCTGGGCCGAATGGTGCGGCCCGTGCAAGATGTTCGGGCCGATCTTCGAGAAGGCGTCCGACAAGCACGAGGACATCACCTTCGGCAAGATCGACACCGATGCGGAGCAGGCGCTCGCCCAGGGCTTCGACATCAGCTCGATCCCGACGCTCATGGCGATCCGGGACGGCATCGTGGTCTACGCGCAGCCCGGCGCGATCCCGGCGCCCGCGCTCGAAGACCTGATCAGCCAGGTCCGCGCCCTCGACATGGAGGCGATCAGGGCCGAGCTCAATGAGGAGCTGAAGAGCGCCGAGCAGAACTGACCGCACCACGAAGCCCCGCCGCATCAGCGGGGCTTTTCTTGTGCGCCTGCTAGGGCTTGCGGCCGACGCCCGCGTAGCCGACGTTGGTGGCGGCCTCAAGCAGCGGTTCGTCGGTGTCGGGGCGCCACTCCTGGGGGTAGACCAGGCCGGGCTCGGCCAGTTCGTAGCCGTCGAAGAAGCGGGCGATCTCCTCGGGCGTCCGGAGGTTGAGCGCGGCCGTCGCGCGCTCGTAGATCTCCAGCGCCTGCGGGGTGGTGTCCGGCTTGGCGTCCACGGCGTGGCTGACGACCAGGTAACTGCCCGCCGGACCGGCGTCACGGAGCCTGCCGACGATCCCGTACGCGGCCTCGTCGGGGAGGAAGTGCAGCACGGCCAGCATCAGGAACGCCACCGGCCGGCCGAAGTCGATCGTCTCGCCCAGGACCTCCAGCAGCGCGCCGGTGTCCCTGATGTCGGCCTCGACGAAGTCCACCTGCGCGCCCGTCAGCAGGGCCCGCCCATGCGTGCACACCACGGGGTCGTAGTCGACGTAGACGACATGCGCCTCGGGTGCGATCTCATGCGTGTTGCCCTGGGTGGGCAGCCCCGCGCCCAGGTCCACGATCTGCTCGATGCCTGACTCGACCAGATGATGTACGGCCCGGCGGAGGAAGGCCCGATTGGCCCTGGCGGACTCCCGGGTGCCGGGGAACAGCGTCAAGATCTGCTCGGCTGCGGCCCGGTCGGCGGCGAAGTTGTCCTTGCCATCCAGGAAGTAGTCATACATCCGGGCGATGTTGGGCACGCTCGGGTCCACGCCATCCGGGGCCCTGTCCACGATCTCTCCCGAGAGTTGAGGATTTTTCACCTTTATCAGGGTGATCCTAGGAGATGGCGGCCGGGCATGACCGAAGAATGCTCTGGCAGCCCCGGGTCAACCAGGGCTGCCGGTCGTACTCAGCTGGAGCGGTAGAGCTCAGCCACCCGGAACGCGAGGTCGAGCGACTGGCCGCGGTTGAGCCGCGGGTCGCAGGCCGTCTCGTAGCGGCGCGAGAGGTCGTCTTCGACGATCTCGTGGCCGCCGCCCACGCACTCCGTCACGTCGTCGCCGGTGAACTCGATGTGGATGCCCCCGGGATGCGTGCCGAGCGAGCGGTGCACCTCGAAGAAGCCCGTCACCTCGTCGAGCACGTCGTCGAGGCGGCGCGTCTTGTGGCCGCTCGGCGCCTCCCACGTGTTGCCGTGCATCGGGTCGCAGATCCAGGCGACCTGCGCGCCCGCCGCGGTGACCTCCTTGACCAGCGCGGGCAGGTGCTCGCGGATCTTGGAGGCGCCCATGCGGGTGATGAACGTGAGCCGTCCCGGCTCGTTCTCGGGGTTGAGCTTCTCGACCAGCGCCAGCGCCTCGGCGGGCGTGGTGGTCGGGCCGAGCTTGACGCCGATGGGGTTGCGGATGCGGGAGAAGAAGTCGACGTGCGCGCCGTCGAGCTGACGGGTGCGCTCGCCGATCCAGACCATGTGCGCCGACACGTCGTACGGCTTGCCGGTCCGCGAGTCGATACGCGTGAGCGCCCGGTCGTAGTCGAGGATCAGCGCCTCGTGCGAGGAGTAGAACTCGACCGTGTGGAACTCCTCCGGGTCGGCCCCGCAGGCGCGCATGAACGCGAGCGCCTGGTCGATCTCCCTGGCCAGCTGCTCGTAGCGGCGACCGGCCGGGGACTCGCCCACGAAGTCCTGGTTCCAGGCGTGCACCTGGCGCAGGTCGGCGTAGCCGCCCTTGGTGAACGCGCGGGCCAGGTTGAGCGTCACGGCCGAGGAGTGGTAGGCCTTCAGCAGCCGCCACGGGTCGGGGTTGCGCGACTCGGCGGTGAAGGCGAACCCGTTGACCATGTCGCCCCGGTAGGCGGGCAGCTCCAGGCCGTCACGCGTCTCGGTGCCCTTGGACCGCGGCTTGGCGAACTGCCCGGCCACGCGGCCGATCTTCACCACCGGCACCTTGGCGGCGTACGTCAGCACGATCGCCATCTGCAACAGCGTCTTGAGCTTGTTGCGCACATTGTCGGCGGTCGCTCCGGCGAACGTCTCGGCGCAGTCACCGCCCTGCAGCACGAACGCCTCGCCGCGCGCGACGGCGGCCAGCTGCTCCTTGAGCTGGTCGCACTCGCCGGCGAAGACGAGTGGGGGCAGGCCGCCGAGCTCGGCGACGACCTTCTCGAGCTCGCTGCGGTCGGGCCAGTCAGGCTGCTGGGCCGCCGGCAGGGCTCGCCAGGAATCGAGTTCCTCGGGATTGCTCAGTGCGCTCACGACATACGAGGGTATGCTACCGGCCCGCGGTCGCCGACCCCGATGTCCACGTTGTGAGAACGGACCCGCGCCCGGACGGGCCGAGCGGGGTCAGCGTTCGGGCGTCATCACGTGCTCCGGGCGCACTCCCAGACCGAGGAAGCGACGGACCACCCCGCCGACCAGCGGATTGCGCGGCAGGTTGGCCGGGATGCGGGGCGGCGCCACCTGACCGTTGATCGTCGGGCCGATCAGCCGGTCCTGCGCCACACGCTGCACGGCCTGCGTGACCCTGGTGGGCAGCAGGCGGCGGCGCTGCAGCCGGTGCAGCAGAGCCTCCGGGATGGGCAGGCCCGCCCCCAGCGGCGCCGCCAGCAGATTGGCCGTGGCGACCGCGTCCTGCACCGCCAGGTTGATGCCGACGCCGAACATCGGTGACATCGCGTGCGCCGCGTCGCCGATGGCCAGGAACCCGGGCCGATGCCAGCGGCGGAGCCGGTTGATCGCCACGGTGAGCATGCTGACGTCGTCATAGCTCGTGATCTGTCCGATGCGGTCCCCGAGCCACGGCAGCAGCCGCGCCGCCGGCTGGCGGAACGCGTCGATGCCCCGCTCGGCCAGCCGGTCGAAGCCGCCCTTGGGAATGATGTAGGCGAGCTGCCAGTAGGTCTCCCTGTTGATGCCGACCATCATGTGGCCGGTCGAGATCCGCAGGAACGTCTGGTCGGGGTCGCTCTCGACCCGCGGCAGCCGGAACCACAGGACGTCCATCGGCGCGCCGAACTCCTGTGGCACCAGCCCGGCCGCCGCGCGCAGGGTCGAACCACGGCCGTCCGCGGCCACGGTCAGCTCCGCCCTGATCTCATGCTCGCCCGATTTATCGCGATATCGCAGCCCGCGCGCCGCGCCGCCCTCGCGGATCAGGCCGGTCGCCTCGGACTCCATGAGCAGGCGGAACGTCGGGTACTTCTGGGCCGCCGACGTGATGAGCTTCAGGAAGTCCCACTGCGGGACGAACGCGATGTAGTCGTACTTACCCGGCAGCCCACGCAGGTTCGCGAGCTGGATCGGCCCGTCGTCGGTTATCAGGGCCGCCCCGTACGTCTTGCGGTGGGGGAGCTTCAGGAACTCCTCCACCAGGCCCAGCTCGTCCAGCACCTGAAGGGTCGATGGATGGATCGTGTCGCCACGGAAGTCACGTAGGAAGTCGGCGTGCTTCTCCAGCAGGGTCACCTCGACGCCTGCTCTGGCCAGCAAGAGGGCGAGCATCGCGCCCGCCGGTCCGCCGCCCGCTATTACACAGGACATATTTCATCACCCGATGAGATTGTAGCTCTCTGTGGAGAAATGCATAGACCATCCGCCATCCGAAACGCCCGAGACGCCGAAGTAAGGGCGTGAACCCCCGAGCGACGTGGAGTGCGACATGAGCAAGGAGCTCCACACCTTCTCCGGCGCCTATGCCGTGCACGCGCTGCCGGACAGCGACGGGGTGCTGTTCGAAAAGCACATGAAGGAGTGCCCCGCGTGCCGGGCGGAGGTGCGGCGCCTGCGCGAGACGGCCGCGCTGCTCGCACTCGCGATCGCCGAACCACCGCCCGCCGCCCTGCGCGCCCGCGTCCTCGCGGCCGTCGCCGGGGTACGGCAGGAGCCCGCCGCCCGGGTACGGCCGCTACCTGCCGACGACGCCCCCACCGTCTGGCACCCCCGCCGCCCGGGACAGACCCCGGCCATGTGGGAGGCGACCCTCCACGACGCGAGCCGCCCGCCGGGCGACGCGACCGACCGCGACGCGACCCGCCCGCCGGGTGACGTGACGGTCTGGAAGGCGGGATCGCCGCGCGATGACGTGACGGACCGCGACGTGAGACGGCGGCCGGACGGTGCGACCGACCGCGACGCGAGCCGCACGCCGGACCGCACGCCGGACCGCACGCCGGACGGCGCGGCGGACGGCACGACGGTCCGCGAGGCGGTGTCTGGGGGCGGGGGCGGGGGGTCTCAGGAGTGGGCCGGGTCCGGCGATTCGGCCACGATCCGGGTCCTGTCCGAGAGCCCGGTGGTCCCCGAGGTCGCCGTTTCGTCCGGGGCAGTGGTTGTGCCGCTGCGGCGCTGGCGGGGGCGGGTGGTGGCGGGGCTGGCCGCGGTGTCCACGGCGGCGGCCATCGCGCTCGGCGTCGTGGTGTTCGACGCCCGCCGCGATCTGGGCGATCTCCAGGCCAGGGACGGCGAGGTCGCCGCGGTCCTGGCCGCGCCCGATGTCACGACCGTACGGCAGTCGATCACCGCGGGCGGCAGCGGCACCGTCGTGGTCTCGCGCGCCCGGGGGCGGATGGTGTTCACGTCGTCGGGCCTGCCCGAACTGCCGAAGTCCAGGGTGTACGAGCTGTGGCTGATGGGCCGCGACGGCATCCGCCCGGCGGGACTCCTGAACCAGCGCCCGGACGGCGTCACCACGCCGATGCTGGCCACCGCGGCCAAGGGAGACGAGCACATCGGCCTCACGGTCGAACCGGCGGGCGGCTCCAAGCAGCCCACGACCCAACCGGTCCTGTTAGCCGAACTCCCCACGGCCTGACCGCACCGCACGGGCCGAGCTTCTAGGGTGACGCCCAGTTGTACGGCGGGAGGCTAGGGACGCCCAGCCGTATGGCAGGAGATTAGGGGCGCCCAGCCCGTACGGCGGTCGCATGGGCCGTCCGGTCCGGAGGTGGAGCATCGTCCGGAAACGATCATCCCGAAGTTATCGGCGATTCGTATAAGACGCCGGCCGAACAACGGGCCGATAATGCGGGGCATGCGTAGATCCGCGGCCCTGGTTCTTGCCGCCGCCGTCTTATACGTCCCCCCACTCCACCCAGCCAACGCAGCCGATGCGGTCGCCGCGCCCGGCGCTGCCACCGTCGTGCCGGTCCAGGTCACCGGCGCGCCCGCCAAACGGTTCAACCTGGTCATCATGGGCGACGGTTACACCGAGTCCGAGCAGGCGAAGTTCCAGGCCGACGTCGACCGGCACCTCAACGTGATGTGGTCCATCGAGCCGTACAAGTCCTATCGCGCCTACATCAACGTCTACCGGGTGGACATCGTCTCCGGCGAGTCGGGCGTCAGCTGCGACCCCGCGCTCACCTCACCGAAGAAGACCACCCCGCTCAGCATGGGCTTCTGGGGCCAGTGCAACGCGAACAGCGTCCAGCGGCTGATCACCATGGACAACACCGCCGCCACCCGCTACGCGAACCTGGTCACCGGCACCACCACGGCCAACCGGCAGATCCTCGCGCTGGCCAACAGCGTGACGTACGGCGGCGCGGGCGGTTCCTACGCGACCGCGTCCGGCAGCAACTCCATGTCCGCCCTGATCAGCCCGCACGAGCTGGGCCACTCTCTGGGCGGCCTGCAGGACGAGTACGACTACTACCAGCGCGGCGTCCCGGGCGGCGCCTACACGGGACCCGAGCCCGCCTCCGCCCACCACACGCTGCTGACCGAGCAGCAGCTGCTCGACCAGAAGAAGAAGTGGTGGCGCTGGCTGGGCGAGCCCAGCGAGTCCGGCGGCCCGATCGGCCGCTACGAGGGCGGCATGTACTCCACCACGGGCATCTGGCGGCCGAGCCGGCATTCGATGATGAAGACGCTCGGCTACTACTACGACCAGGTGAGCCGGGAGGTGATGGCGCAGCGGATCACCGCCAAGACGACGGTGATCCAGGACGCCACCCCGTCGGACACGCCCGTCGGCGCGGACCGGGTGCTCTGGGTGGAGCCGATGCGCCCGAACGGCCACGCGCTCACCGTCACCTGGAACGTCGACGGCACGGACCTGCCCGATGGCAAGCCGGCCGCGCTCGACCTGCGCACCCTCGGCCTCACCCCGGGCACGCACACGGTCAAGGCGACGGTCACCGACCCGACGAACTTCGTCAGGGACCCGGCGATCCGCGCCGCGATGAGCGCCTCCCGCTCCTGGACCGTCGACACCTCGCTGACCACCCCGCCCGACGGCGTCACGGCCGGCATCGTCTCGTCCACGCCGGTGGACCGGCCGCTGGGCCGTACCGGCGTCGTGTACGTGGAGACCACGCACCCGGCCGCGAGCGTGCCGGCGGTCGCGTGGGCGCTCGACGGGAGGCGGGTCGGAGACGGCGACAGCGACCTGGACCTCGGCGCGCTGAAGCCGGCGGACGGCACGCACACGCTCACCGCGACGGTCGGCGGCCGGACGCTGACCTGGACGGTCGACGCCACCTCGCCGAAGACCGGCTACGAGCTGTCGCGGCCGCTCGTCAGGTCCGGTGACACCTACGTCTACAACGGGCCGTTCACGATGAAGCTGACCGGGACCGACGATCAGGGCGGTTACGTGGTCTCGGAGTCGAGGGTCGACGGGGACGGCTGGTTCAACTACTTCGGCTGGCCGACCTCCTCCGAGCTGCCGTGGACGTTCACCGAGGACGGCACGGTCATCGACTCCCTCGTGTACGGCAAGCTGCCCAGGGGACGGCACGCGATCGAGTACCGGTCGATCGACGGCGCGGGCAACTACGGCAAGGCCGGCAGCTTCACGGTCACCACGATCGCGCCGCCGCCCGCCTGCACCAGGACCGTCACCGGCGTCCAGCGCGGCCCGCTGACCATCGCCGACGGTGTCACCTGTCTGGACCACGCGCAGGTGAGCGGCCCGGTGACCGTGCGGGCCGGGGCCTCGGTGGTCGTCACCGGCGGTCGCGTCGACGGCGCGCTCATCGCCTCGAAGGCCGCCTCGGTGCAGGTGCTCGGCGCGCGGGTGGACGGCGCGCTGACGGTCGACCGCGCCGGGGCGCTGGCCGTCGTGGGCGCCGACATTCGCGGCGCGGCCCTGCTGACCTCGAACGCGGCGCCGATCCTGTCGGGCACCACGGTCAAGGGCGCGCTCGCCTGTACGGGCAACACGCCCGCGCCGGTGAACCTGGGCGTACCGAACAAGGTCACCGGCCTGAGCGCCGGTCAGTGCGGGAAGCTAGCCGCGGGTCCCGGGGGCAAGTCCTACGAGGCGGTCGAGGACGTCCATGAGTGAGCTGGTGGCCAGGTCGCGGATCCGCGCGTACTCCGCCTCGGGGTACTGCCGCGGCCCGTTCTCCACCAGCAGGATCAGGTAGAGGTAGGCGCGGTAGAGGTCGAGCCGGGTCCGCGCGGCGGGGGTGAGCTCCACCGGGGTCACCTCGCGGTACCCGGCCAGCAGCGGGTCGTCCTCGCGCAGCTCGCCGAAGATGGTCGGTGTGACGAACTCGGCCAGCGGGTCGCCCCAGAACGCCCGCTCGTGGTCGATGATGGCCTGGATCTTGGGCGTCCCCGTGAGGTCCAGGAAGACGTTGCCCGCCCAGACGTCGAAGTGGACGAGGTGCGGCGTGGTCACCTCGTCCAGGACGGGCGCGGCGGCGGCCAGCAGCGCGCCGATCTCCGCGGCGGGCAGGGGGAGCGGCGTCGGATAGCGCTCGGTGTCGGCGAGCAGCGCCCCCACCATGGCCAGGTACGCCTCGCGCCAGGTGCCGCCGGTGATGGCCGCGTGCGGGTAGCCGAACACCTCGCCCGTCACGGCGTTGAATCTGGCCAGGAGGCGGCCCAGCTCGCGGCGGAGGCCGGCTTCGCCGTCCGGCCGCACGTCGTTCCAGGACACGCCGTCGAGCGCGCCGAGCAGCAGGTAGTCGCCGCCCAGCACGGGGTCGTCGAACCCGGTGCCCAGCAACGTCGCCACCGGCACGCCGGCGGTGGCAGCCAGTTCGTAGGCCGCCGCCTCCATCCGCAGCAGGTTGCGCTCGTAGCTGAGCTGGTCCAGCTCGGGCGGCGGCGACAGCTTGAGCACCACCTCGCGGCCGTCGTCGAGGGACAGCCGCCAGACCGCGTTGGCATAGCCGTCGGTGAGTTCGGTGGATGCGGTCACGCCCGCGCCGAGCGCGCGCCGGGCGAGGTCGTCGAGCTCGGTGGGCGATAAACGCCGTTTCGTCCTGCTGTCCACGAGTCCTGATTCTGGGGTCAGGCGGCGCTGATCGTCCAGCTCGCCGCGTGCTCGCCGCCGGGCTCCAGCACCACCACGTCGGTGCCGGAGTTGAACGCGTCGGGCGGGCAGGTCATCGGCTCCACCGCCACGCCCTCGTAGCCGAGCTGCCCGCTGGTGCAGACCTGCACCCAGGGCAGCACGGCCGGGTCCCACGTCATGCGCACGCCGCCGACCCGGGCCTGCCCGGCCGCCAGCCCGGTGAACGCGTGGTCGATCACGTCGCCGTCGAGCGGCCGGGCCCGCCGGAAGTCGTACGGGGAACCGGACACGTCGTCGAGGGACCGGGGCAGCAGCCCTTCGTCGGTGACCAGCACCTTGGCGGCGGGCAGCTCCAGATCGTCGCCGAGCAGCCAGGGGTGGGGGCCGCAGCCATAGGGGGCGGCGGCGCCGCCTTCGTTGCGGGCGGTGACCGTGGTGGTCAGGCCGTGCTCGTCGAGCCGGTGCAGCACCCGCAGGGCGAGCGTGAACGGGTAACCGGCTGTCGGGGTGATCGTGTGCGCCAGCCGTACGAGCGCATCCTGCTCTTCCTCGACCTGCCAGTCGACGCCCGACACCAGCCCGTGCAGGGCGTGGCCGCGCTCGGGCTCGCTCACCGCCAGCTCGTGCGTCCGCCCGCCGAACGGGTAGCGGGCCCCGCCCACCCGGTTCGGCCAGGGGGCGAGGATGGTGCCCGCGAAATAGGGGACCGGGCCGGCGGCGGGCCAGCTCGTGATCAGGTCGCGCTCGCCGTGCCGGAGCGTTCTGAGTGCGGCGCCACGCGGGCTGATCTGCGCGGTGTATCCGCCGGCGGCGAGCTGGGGCACGGAGGGATCCTCTCTCAGGGGTCGAATGGAGCATATCTGCTGGTCAAGCCGACTCCCGGCGCACCAGGTGGGTGTCGAGGATGACCACGGGCTGGCGGAGCACCTCGCCATTGATGCGCGCCACCAGCAGCCGCGCCATCTGGCGGCCCATCTCCTCGGCCGGCTGGTGCATGGTGGTCAACGGCGGGTCGGTATGCATGGCGATCTTGGAATCGTCGAACCCCACCACCGCCACGTCACCCGGGATGGACCGGCCCTCGGCCTTGAGCACCCGCATCGCCCCCACCGCCAGCGGGTCGGAGGCGGCGAACACGGCGTCGAGCTCCGGCTCGGCGGCCAGCAGCTCGCACATCGCCGCCGCGCCGCTCTCCTCGGAGAAGTCGGCGCCATAGGCCACCAGCTCCCGTGCGCCCGAGGTGCGCAGCGCGTCGTGGTAGCCGGCCAGCCGGTCGACGCCCACGCCCATGTCCTGCGAACCGGCGATCGTGGCGATGCGCCGCCGGCCGAGACCCTGAAGGTGCTTGACCGCCTGCCGGGCCCCGGCCCGGTTGTCCATGTCGACATAGCTGTACGGGGTGAGGCCGACGGGCCGGCCGCCCAGCACGGTCGGCACGCCCATCGCCTCCAGCCTGCCGGGCAGCGGGTCGGCGCCGTGCAGCGACAGGAGTAGCACGCCGTCGACGTGCTGCCCCGTCAGGTAGTGCTCCAGGCGTTCGTGCTCCTCCTGCGACTGGGCCATGGCCAGGATCAGCTGGAGGCCCGTCTCGGCCAGCGCCGAGCCGATGCCCCTGATGGTCCCGGCGAAGTAGGGCTCGTCGAAGACGCGCAGCTCGGACTCGGACACCACCAGCGCCACCGTGTCGGTGCGCCGGGTGACCAGTGCCCGCGCCGCGCGGTTGGGCACGTAGCCCAGCTCCTGGATGGCCTGCTGCACGGCGTCGCGGGCCTTCTCGCTCACGTTGGGCGAGCCGTTGATGACTCTCGACACCGTGCCCCGGCCCACCCCGGCTAGAGCAGCCACTGCCTCAAGAGTCGGTCTGTTCATGGCGCCTATTCTGCCGGATGATCTCCGAGTACCAGAGGGCGCTGTCCTTGAGTACGCGCCGCTGGGTCTCGAAGTCCACGTGCACGAGGCCGAAACGCTTGCCGTAGCCCCATGCCCACTCGAAGTTGTCCATCAGCGACCAGGCGAAATAGCCCTCCAGCGGCACGCCGGCGTCGATCGCGTCGCGGCAGGCGCGCAGGTGCTCGTCCAGGTAGGCCACCCGCTCGGCGTCGTGCACCCGGCCGTGCTCCAGGACGTCGTCGAAGGCCGCGCCGTTCTCGGAGACGACCATCGGGATGGCCGGATAGTCCCGCGCCACCCTGGACAGGACCTCCAGCAGGCCGCCCCGGTCGATCTCCCAGCCCATCGCGGTGACCGGCCGGCCGCCGTTGACGAACGACACGTGCTCGCTGCCGACCCAGGGCGAGCCGGTGTCCGTGGGCGCCGCCGCCGCCGATGCTCTGCCGCCTGGTGCTCCCGAAACCGTGAAGCGGCTGTAGTAGTTGACGAGCAGCAGGTCGATCGGCGCCTTGATGGTCGCCAGGTCGCCGTCCCGGATGAAGTCCAGGTCCATGCCGAGGTCGTCGAGGACGTCCTGCGGATAGCGGCCGGTCATCAGCGCGTCGAGGAAGAACCGGTTCTGCAGCCCGTCGATGCGCCGTGCCGCGTCCTGGTCCGCCTCGCTGGCGGTGGCCGGGGTGATCGCGTAGAGGTTCACGCAGCCGCCGACCCGCCGCGCGCCCATCGCCTGTACGGACAGACCGTGGGCGAGGTTGAGATGGTGCGCGCCCCTGATCGCGTTCTCCGGCTCGCGGCGCCCCGGGGCGTGCTCGCCCGAGGCGTAGCCGAGGAACGCGGTGCACCATGGCTCGTTGACGGTGCTGAAGGTATGCACGTAGTCCTTCAGCGCTTCGTGTACGGTCGCCGCGTAGTCGGCGAAACAGTAGGCCGTGTCGCGGTTGGGCCAGCCGCCCCTGTCCTCCAGCGCCTGGGGCAGGTCCCAGTGGTAGAGGGTCAGCCAGGGGTCGATGCCGTGCCGGCGCAGCTCGTCGGTGAGCCGCTTGTAGAAGTCGAGGCCCTTCTGGTTGATCCGGCCGGACCCGTCGGGCTGGATCCGGGGCCAGGAGACCGAGAAGCGGTAGGCGGACAGGCCCAGCTCCGCCATGATCTGGGCGTCTTCCCGGTACCGGTGGTAGTGGTCGATGGCCACGTCCGCGTTGTCCCCGTTGAGCACGCGGCCGGGAGTCTTGGCGAAAGTGTCCCAGATGGAGACCCCGCGCCCGTCCTCGTCGACCGCGCCCTCGATCTGGTACGCCGAGGTGGCCGCCCCGAACACGAACCCCGTGGGGAAGCGCAGCCCGATACGCGTCTGTTCCTCTTGTGTCGTCACGCCTTGACCGCACCTTCCATGAGTCCGCCGACGATCTGGCGGCCGAATGCGACGAATACTGCGATGAGCGGAATGATGGACAGCGCCGTTCCCGCGAAGATCAAGGTGTAGTTCGTGGAGAACCTCGCGTTCAGCGACGTGATCGCGATCTGCACGGTTGGATTGTCCGGGGTGAGCACGATCAGTGGCCACATGAAGTCATTCCACATCAGCATGAACGTGTTGATCCCCAGCACCGCCATGCCCGGCCGCACGGCCGGCAGCACGACGTTCCACCAGATCCGCAGGGTGGCCGCGCCGTCGACCCTGGCCGCCTCGACCAGCTCCATCGGCACCGCCTGGCGGGTGTACTGGGCCATCAGGAACACCCCGAACCCGTTGAGCAGGTACGGCAAAATGACCGCTTTGAGGGTGCCTGTCCACTCCAGGCTCACCATCAGCCGGTAGAGCGGCACCACGCCCATCTGCTGCAGCGGCACGGCCATCGTCAGCAGGACGAGCAGCAGCAGCACGTTCCTGCCCTTGAACGTCAGGCTGGCGAAGGAGAAGCCGGCCAGCGTCGAGATGATGACCACCGAGACGGTGACGACGCTCGCCACGATGAACGAGTTGGTCAGGCCGAGCAGGAAGTGGGCGTCCTCGTTGTTCAGCACCGCCACGATGTTCTGGCCCAGGTTGCCGCCCGGCAGGAACGGCGGCGGCACCGCGACCGCGTCGGCGTTGGTGCGCGAGGCGATGACCAGCATCCAGTACAGCGGGAAGGCGGACAGCACGATGGCCAGCGCCAGCATGACCCGGGTGATGAGGGTCGGCGACCAGTTGGTCATTTGGTGCCCCCGATCCGGCGCACGAACATGAAGTTGATGAACGCTCCGATGAGGATGAGCAGGAACAGCAGCCAGGCCGCCGCGGCGGCGTAACCGTAGTCGAACTCGCGGAAGCCCTGCTTGACGACGAACATCGCCACCGTCTGGAACTGCCCCTGCGACCCGCCGTCGACGTTGCCGTTGTAGAACGTGGTCGGCTCGGAGAACAGCGTCAGCCCGCCGATCGTGGAGTTGAGCACCACGAAGATCATGGTCGGGCGGAGCATCGGCAGCGTGATCTGCCAGAACTGCCGCCGCCGCGAGGCGCCGTCGATCGCCGCGGCCTCGTACAGGTCGCGCGGGATCGTCTGCATCCCGGCCAGGAAGATGATCGCGTTGTAGCCGGTCCAGCGCCAGTCGACCATGGTGGCGATGGCCAGCCACGACGGGATCCGCTCGGCCCGCCAGTTGATGGCGTCCACACCGAACCAGCTGAGGATCCAGTTGACCAGGCCCCAGTCGCGGGCGAAGAGCTGGGTGAACACGACCGCCACCGCGACCACCGAGGTCACCAGCGGCAGCAGCACGCTCATCCGGATGGCCAGGCGCAGCCGGAACCGCTTGTTCAGCGCGTTGGCCAGGAACAGCGCCAGCAGCAGCTGCGGGACGGTGGCCAGGAAGAAGATGCCGACCGTGTTGGTGACGGCGTTCCAGAAGTCCTCGTCGGCCAGCAGCTTGGTGTAGTTGCCCAGCCCGGTCCACTCCGTGGTCCCGGCCAGGTCGTAGTCATAGAGCGAGTAGTAGAGCGTGAACGCCAGCGGGAAGAGCCCGAAGGCGGCGAACAGGATGAAGTACGGGGACACCAGGGTGTACGGCATCACCTTGACGTCCAGGCGGGAACGCCAGCGGCGGCCGGGCGGGTGGTGCCGGCTGGGCCGCACCGCCCGCGGGAGGGTGTCGATACTCATGAGTGACCTTTCGGCGGCAGTAGCCCGGCCCGCTCAGCGCGGGCCGGGCAGGGAGATCAGCCCGCGGCCTTCACCGCGTCGTCGACCAGCTGCTGCCAGGCCTTGCCGTAGGGGACCGAACCGTCGTCCATGCCCTGGATCACCGACTCGATGGCGTTCTTGACCTGGGCGTGCTTGACGCCGAGGAAGACCGGCTGCAGGCTCGACGCCGACTTGGCGAAGATCTCGCCGATGGGAGCGTTGTTGAAGAACTCGTTCTTCGCGCTCTGCACGGCCGAGTCCTGCTGCGCCTGCGTGTTGCTCGGCATGTTGCCGAAGTCGGTGAAGATGCTCGCCTCGGTCTGCGCGCTGGTCAGGTAGTCCGCCACCGCGGCGGCTTCCTTCGGGTGCTTGCTCTGCTTCGGCACGGCCAGCCAGGAGCCGCCCCAGTTGCCGCCGCCGCCGGGAACCGCGGCCACGTCCCACTTGCCCTTGCCGCCGTCGCCCGCGTTGCCGCTGACCACGCCGAGCATCCACGACGGGCAGCCGACCGTGGCGAACGCGCCCTTCTGGGTGCCCGCCGCCCACTCGTCGGTGAAGTTACGCAGCTTGGCGGTCAGGCCCTGCTGGCTCATCTTCGTGGCGAAGTCGAAGCCCGCCTTCACCGCCGGGTTCTTGTCGACGATGAGGTTGTTGTCCTTGTCGAAGTAGGTGACGTTGCCGTTCTTGGCCGCCTCCTGGTACAGGACCACCTGGTAGAGCGTGTTCGTGCCGTCGGCGAACTTGGTGTCCTTCACCTTCGCCTGGAACTGCTGGCCGACCTTCATGAAGGCGTCCCAAGTGGGCCACAAGGCACTGACCTTGTCCCGCTCGCTGGGCAGCCCGGCCTTCTTGAACAGGTCCGAGCGGTAGCAGATGCTCATGCCGCCGATGTCGGTGCCCAGGCCGAACAGCTTGCCGTCGGCGGTGGCGCCGTTCTCCCACTTCCACGCGGGGAAGTCCGCCTTGCGGGACTCCAGGCCGTATTCCTTCAGGTCGGCCCACCACTCGGGGTGCGCCTTGGCCAGGCCCATGCCGCCTTCGTCGATGCCGACCACGTCGCCCGCGCCGTTGCCGGCCTGCAACCACTGGATCATCTGCGGCCAGTACTGCTGCTCGAACTGGTCGGTGAGGTGCTCTTCCTTGATCTGGACGTCCTTGTGCTCGGCGTTCCACTTCGTGATGGCGTTCTTGTAGCCGAAGTTCGAGCCGCCGCCGAAAGTCTGCACCCGGATCGTGACCGGTTCGGCGGCCGCTGAGGAGGCAGGTGCGTTGCTGGCCGCCGGAGTGCCACCGGAGCTGCAAGATGCGACGGTCAGCGCCGCCGCCGCCAGGGCCGAGGCCGCGGCGAGACCGCCGCGACGGTTGCGGATCATCATGGTGGACCCCTTCTCGGGTGAATGGGTGGGGAGGTGCACCGCGGCACACGCTCCGGGCCGCGGTGGGAAGTCCTTGGGAGCGCTCCCACAAAGGGTGCACTTGCGGCCCTTGCCCGTCAATGCGCTGAAACGCAACCGTTACCTATGGGGCTATTTCTCGGTCTAGAAAGGGATTTTTAGTGATGAAGGGCGCAAAGAGCCGTTTGGGAGCGCTCCCATCACAAGGGACTCGTTTGTGTTTGCTTTCTGGGCATGTCGCCCATCCACTGCGGGCTTTTCTCGTAGTCACGGCCCTTGAGACGGTCGTACGGCGGGCCGGGGGCGGGTCAGCAGGCGGCGGCGCGTTCCTGGAGCAGGGTGCGTTCCCGGGTGTTGCGGGTCATGGCCGCCGCCCGCTCGAACTCGGCCCGCGCCTCTTCCGGCCGCCCCAGCTTGACCAGCAGATCCCCGCGTACGCTCGGCAGCAGGTGGTAGCCCTTGAGCGCCGGCTCGTCGACGAGCTGGTCCACCAGCTCCAGCCCGACCGCCGGACCGTACGCCATGGCGAGCGCGACCGCCCGGTTGAGCTCGACGACCGGCGACCGCGACATCCGCGCCAGCGCCGCGTAGAGAGTGGCGATGGCCCGCCAGTCGGTCTCCTCGGCGGTGAGTGCCCGTGCGTGACAGGCGGCGATGGCGGCCTGCAGCACGTACGGGCCGAGGTCGCCACCGAGGTCCTCGGCCCGCTGGAGCGCGTCCAGGCCACGGCGGATGAGCAGGCGGTCCCAGCGGCCCCTGTTCTGTTCCAGCAGCAGGATCGGCTCGCCGGACGAGCCCACCCGGGCCGCCGCGCGCGACGCCTGGATCTCCATCAGCGCGACCAGGCCGTGCACCTCGGGCTCCTTGGGCATCAGCCCGGCCAGCACCCGGCCGAGCCGCAGCGCGTCCGCGCAGAGCCCCGGCCGCATCCAGTCGTCACCGGCCGTGGCCGAGTAGCCTTCGTTGAAGATCAGGTAGACGACCTCCAGAACGGACGACAGGCGGCCGGTGAGCTCCTCGCTCTGCGGCACCTCGAACGGCACCTGCCTGTCGGCCAGCGTCCGCTTGGCGCGGACGATCCGCTGCGCCACCGTCGGCTCCGGGACCAGGAACGCCCTGGCGATCTCGTCGGTGGTCAGCCCGCCGAGCACCCGCAGCGTGAGCGCCACCCGCGCCTCGGTGGACAGCACCGGATGGCACGCCGTGAACACCAGCCGCAGCAGGTCGTCCTCGATCTCGTCCACGCCGGGCAGCTCGGCCTCGGCGCCCGGCTCGGCCAGCTCGCGGCCGAGCTCGGTCAGCCTGTGCGCGTAGCGTTCCCGGCGGCGCAGCAGGTCGATGGCGCGGCGCTTGGCGACGGTCATGAGCCAGGCTCCGGGATTGCGCGGCACGCCCGACTCCGGCCACTGCTCCAGCGCCGCGACCAGCGCGTCCTGGGCCAGCTCCTCGGCCAGACCGAGGTCGCGCACCAGCCCGGTGAGGCCGGCGATCAGCCGCGCCGCTTCCATCCGCCAGACCGTCTCGATCGCCCGGTGTGTATCGGAAGCCATCACCTGGTCATAAGACCAGCCGACCCAAGATCACGCAAGCTGCTAGTCTTCGGCGGATCGCAGCAGCCGCTCCCGCAACAGCGCCTCGCGCTCGGCCGCCTCGGGGCTCATCGAGTCGTCCGGCAGGTCGGACGCGTCGAACACCTGCCAGACGTCCAGCCCGATCCCCTCATGCCCACCGGGCACAGGCACCCGCAGCGCCCATGCGATGGCCTCGTCCCGGGACTTGACCTGGATCAGCCAGAACCCGGCGATCAGCTCCTTGGCCTCGGCGAACGGCCCGTCGAGCACGGTCGCCTTGCCATCCTTGGTATAGGCGATCTGCGCCCCGTGGGAGCTGGGATACAGTCCTTCGGCCGCCAGCAGCACCCCCGCCTTGGCCAGGCTCTCGTTGTAGGCGCCCATCGCGTCGACGAGCTCCTGGCTGGGCAGTTCCCCGGCCTCGGTCGCCTCGTTGGCCTTCCCTACGATCATGAACTTCATCTGGATTGTGGCGCGGAGACCTGGTCCTTCAGGACCAGGAGAAGCGCCACCCCTCCTTTCGAAAACAGTATGGAAAGTCTCGGTCGCGTTCGGTAATGTGTGCGGTGGGTGAGGGCGCTGTGACAGGAGGTGCGCGATGGCGATCCGCCGCTCCGCCACCAAACGGCACGGCCTGCCCACCGTCGTGCAACTGCGGCTCACGCCCACCCCGGCCCAAGCTGAGGCGCTGGCCGCGGCGGTGCTGCTGTGCAACCAGGCGGCCACCATTGTCTCCCGGCTGGCCTGGCAGCACCGTGTCTTCGCCGTGCTGGAGTTGCATCGGCTGGCCTATTACGAGGTGCGGGCGCAGGTGGCCGGGCTGGGTGCGCAGGCGGCGGTGCGGGCGATCGCCCGGGTCGCCGGCGTCTACGCCAACCGGCGCGCCACCAAGAAACGCGCCCACATCTTCCGCCCGCACGGCGCCGTCCCCTACGACGCCCGGCTGCTCAGCTGGAACCGTGACGCCCGCACGGTGTCGCTGTGGACGCCCACCGGCCGCGTCACCATCTCCTACACCGGCCGGCCAGACGACCTCAAAGCCGTAGACGCGCTGCCGCTCGGTGAGGCCGACCTGATCTGTCGGCGCGGCGTGTGGCTGCTGCAGGTCGCCCTCACCTTGCCTAAGCCGGCGGTGCGGGAGCCGGTCGGTGGCTTCGTCGGGGTGGATCAGGGCGTGGCGAACCTGGCGGTCACCTCCGATCGGGTGGTGCTGCCCGGTCCGGCGCTGGCTGGGCCGATCGGCGGCAACGGCCACGTCCGCGCGCTGCGGGAACGGCGGCACCGGCAACGCCGACGGCTGCAGAAGAAGGGCACGTCGGCGGCGCGTCGGGTGCTGCGCCGCCTGTCTGGGGCGAGATCCTTCGCAACGGCACCGACGGCGCCGTCCTGCTCGGCTCCCCTGAAGGCGGCGGACACAGCGTCGACCCCGGGACGGACCTCCTCATCGACATCCAGGTTCTCTACCCAGACGAAAGCCCCGCCTGCGAACGCCTCATCGGCCTGAACGCCCAGCAACTGGGCTGACCCGGCGAGCGGGCAACCCACGCAGAACTCCCCGCGAAGCCGTGGCCTCGCGGGGGGATCGGCCGGGTGGGGGCCGGTCTTGCGTCAGATATGCTCGGCGGGGTTCGCCGGGAGGTAGAAGTTCCAGCTGCCGTGCCCCTCGTGGGCGCCACCCGCGGGGCAGTGCCCGTTGTCGGGGCGACCGTTCCACCAAAGGGTGTAGCACTTGTTGCAGAACCGCCAGTTGTCCTGCTGGGTCGTCGGTGACATGTCCCCTCCTGCGGTATCGAGAACCGGCGCGTTGTCCGGCCATCGCCAGTGTTGGAGGTGACGGGCGGACCCGTACATCCCCAAACTTGGGGGGTTACGGCCGGATAATGCGGTGTTCGGTGGAACGTGATGGCCTTTCGGCTGTTCCGAAACAGCACGCCCGGGAAGACGCCGACGAGCGCTCGCCCAAAGGACGCGCGCTCGTCGACAGGAAAGCTTGTGGGGGAGAGTCGGGCCGGAGGGCTCGGGGAGTAGCCGTCAGCCGGTGTAGTTCGGGTATCCGTAGCCGACCACCTGGGACTTCGGCCGGACGCGCTGGGCGACCGTGCCGTTGCCGGTGTTGCCCTCGATCGTGGAGATCGTACCGTTGCCGTTGTCCTTGACGACGAATCCGACATGCTGGATGTCGTCCAGGCTCTTGCTGCCGCTCCACGAGAAGAACACCACGGCGCCCGGCTTCGGGGCCTGGCCCCAGCGGTGGTTCTTGGCGAACCAGCGGGCGTGCTCGACGGTGTAGGCGTCCCAGCCGACCATGCTGCGCGCGCCGGTGTGCGCGCCGACCCAGGAGACGAACATCGAGCACCAGGCGGCGTTCAGGTACTCCTGCCTGCTGCCGCCGTCACGCTTGACGGTCTCCAGGGCGCGCGGCGTGTTCATGTACCACTTCTGGAACTTGGTGCCGCCGCCGGCGGCGTCCTCGGTGGTGCCGACCTGGGCCTTGGCCAGGGCCAGGACCTGCGCGGCCGAGATCTTGGCCTTGGCCTGGACCTTGACCTCCGGGTGGTCCGCGGGCGCGGCGGCGTGCTGCTGAGTGCCGGAACTGATGGTCTCCGCGTGGGCGGTGGACTGCCCGCCGATGGCGGCGGCCGCGACGGCCACACCGAGGGCGGCCTGGGCGAAGGTCAGTTTGGGGGCACGGGTAAGACGACTCATGGCCATCGAGGGGGTTTCTCCTTGCTTCCATGCCGCTTACCGGGTTAGCTGACGGGTTCGGACGTGGAAGCTGCCCTACGGCACTGACGTGCCGATTCACCCCAAAGGACATGGGTCCCCGGTTCCGCACGAGGCGGATTCAGCGGTCACAGGACGATCCTGTGATACTTGCGCGATGGTCAGGCAAAGAACCGGACAAACAGGTACGTATGCCTTAGATGTCGTACAAGGTAATACATGGGGCAAGAGGATTACAAATAGCAAAACTCCTGGTCAGGAGAGTTGCCCTCGTGCATCTGTCAGAAGCCCCATCATGGCAAGGCTTTCGTCAAGTGGCATGATCGCGGATTCTTTACTTCCCGCGGCCACGGCGGCCCGCACCTCGCGGACTTCGCCGGCGTATCCGTTGTCCGCCGGATCGAGCACGAGCTCCTCCGTCTCCATCGACGGCCCGCTCAGCACGACCCGCTCCGGCGCCCAGAACGGGGCCTTGATGTCCGCGCGCATGCCGGTCCCCACCACGTAGGCGTCGTTCGCGTACGGGCCCAGCAGCGAGCACTCCACCAGAGCCCGCCGGCCGCCCGAATAGACCAGCACCCCGCCCGCCTCCGCGTCCACCCCCGAGGGCGCCAGCGAGCCCGTGACGTGCGCCCGCTCCGGCATCCCGAGCAGGAGCTGCGCCAGCCCGAACGAGTAGACGCCCAGGTCGAGCAGTGCCCCGCCGCCCAGCTCCGGCGCCCACAGCCGGTGCGCGGGGTCGTACGGCAACGTGAAGCCGAACGACGCCTGGACCGAGCGGATCTCCTCGAACCGGGGATCGGCGGCCACCCGCTGAATCAGCGGGTTGAACCGCATCCACATGGCCTCCATCAGGAAGACCCCGGCCTCGCGCGCGAGGCGTACCATCCGCTCCGCGTCGGCGACGGACGCGGCGAGCGGCTTCTCGCACAGCACCGCCTTGCCCGCCGCGATCGCCGCCTCGACCACCTCCAGGTGCTGGGCGTGCGGGGTCGCCACGTAGACCGCGTCGACGGCGGGGTCGGCGCACAACTGCTCGTACGAGCCGTACGCCGACTCGGCGCCCAGTTCCGAGGCCAGTGCCCGCGCGCGGCCGAGGTCACGGGAGCCGACGGCGGCCACCCGCATCCCCGGCTCAGCCGCGATGACCGTGCCGACCCGCTTGGCGATGACACCCGTGGCCGCGATACCCCATGCGAAATTCTTCATGGGGGGAGATCGTAGGGAATCAGCCCATCCAGTGGAAAGTGTCCGGATCGGGGCCGATGCGGCCATCCGTCGTGTTCATGGCGCCGATCGCCGCCATGTCCTCGGCGTCGAGGACGAAGTCGAACACCTCGAAGTTCTCCTTGATCCGGGCCGGTGTGACCGACTTGGGGATCACCACGTTGCCGAGCTGGATGTGCCAGCGCAGCACGATCTGCGCGGGCGTCCTGCCGTACTTTTCCGACAGCACGGCCAGCGCCGGGTCGCCGAGCAGGCCCTGGCCCTGCCCCAGCGGGCTCCACGCCTCGGTGAGGATGCCGTTGGCCTCGTGGAACTCCCGCAGCCGCCGTTGCTGGAAGTACGGGTGCAGCTCGATCTGGTTGATGGACGGCGTGATCTCCGCTTCGTCGATCACCCGGGTGAGCGTCTCGACGGTGAAGTTGGACACACCGATCGCCTTCGCCCGCCCCTGACGGTAGATCTTCTCGAGGCCGCGCCACGCCTGCATGTACGTGCCGTGCTCCGGCAACGGCCAGTGGATCAGATAGAGATCCACGTAGTCGAGCCCGAGCCGCGACAGGCTCTCGTCGAACGCCTCCTCGGCCCGGCCGTGGTCGGGATTGAAGAGCTTGGTGGTGACGAACAGCTTCTCGCGCGGGATCCCCGAGGCGCGCACGGCACGGCCGACGCCCTCCTCGTTCCCGTAGGCGCTGGCGGTGTCGACGTGGCGGTAACCGACCTCCAGAGCGGTCGTCACGACCTGCTCGGCCACGTCGCTAGGCACCTGCCAGACGCCGAACCCGAGCTGCGGCACCTGTACGCCGTCTGTATTGAGGAGCAGAGAGTTCATGGTCTCCATTGTTCACGTGTCGTTTCTGACGGCTTAAGGCGGGCGGGCTAGCTTGAAGCGGTCGTTAATGGGCCACACCACGCGGGGAGATCAGAGTGGGCAAACAGGCGTCGGCCTGGGTGGAGTCCCCGCTCCAGATGCTGTGCGCCATCGAGGCCCACCGCGCTGGGCTGCTCGGGCCGGTCACCGCCGTCGTCCCGCGCGCCGGGCTGCGGGCGCTGAAGGCCACCCGCCGGGCGCTGTCCGATCTGGCGCTGCCTGAGGGGCTGGAGCTGGCCGAGCCGCGCGAGCGCATGCCGCGTTCCCCGCACGCCGTCGGCGACGCCTTCTCCGGGCGGGTTCAGCTCCGCTGGCTCGTGTCCCTTCCGGGCCGGATCGTGATCGTCGATGACGGGCTGGCCACGCTCCGGCTGCTCGAACTGCTGGCCGCCGGGCCGTACAAGCCGCTGTTGCGGGCGCGGGCGCATCCGGGGAAGCTGCGTGCGGCGCTGGGGCTGGCGGCGGCGATCAGGCTGCGCGCGAGCCGGGTGTCGGTCTTCACCGCGCTGCCGGTGTCCGACGAGCTGGCGCTGGCCGTCCGCGCGGCGGGCGTCGACCTGGTCCGCCACGACTTCGGGTGGCTGCGCGAGCAGCCGCTGGGCGGTCCCGGACCGGTCGAGCGGACCGTCGTGCTCGGCACCTCCCTGGTCAGGAACGGGCTGGTGCGCCGCGACCGCTATCTGAGCTGGCTGACGGACCTGGCCGCCGAGGAGCCGCTCGCCTACTTCCCGCACCGCCGCGAGGACCCCGCGGACGTGGCGCTCATCCGCGAGCGGCCCGGGATCACCGTGTACGACGCCGGCGTGCCGGCCGAGCTGACGCTGCGCGGCCTCGACCCCAGCCAGCGGGTGCTCAGCCTGCCGTCCACCGCGATCAGCTCGCTGCGGGTGCTGCTCACGCCGCGCGGCGTCGCGGTCGAGCCGGTGGACGTACCGGACGATTGGTGGACCAGCAGGGCGGCTCCCGCCCTGCGTTCGCATCTGACCGGTGTGGCCGGGTGACCGGCACAGACCCCCGTCTGACCGGAACGTCTTGATGACCGGCCGCAACCCCTATCTGACTGGAACAACCGGGTGACCATCGTCAACCCGTATCCGACTGGAGTGACCGCGTGAGAGTGCTGGCCGTGGCCGACTCCGACTCGTACCTGAAGTGGGCGGCCTGCCTGCTCGGCGACCTGCCTCCCGGCTCTGAGACGGAGCTCGTCGTGGTGCGCACGCCGATCGCGCCGTCGCCCGAGCAGATCGCCGCCGCCGTGGGCGACCGTCCCACGCCGCCGCTGATGTCGGCGCGGGCGGTGCGGCGGCTGGCGGAACGTACGCGGCCGGACGCGATCATCGTGGCCTGTACGGGGCCGGTCGTGGACGTGCTGGTGGCCGAGGCGTTCGCCGGGCTGCGGCCGCGGCCGGTGTTCGTGACCGGGCTGCCGGGCATCTCGGTGCCCGCGACGGAGAAGGCGTGGCTGTTCCGCAGCGGCTGCGACCTGTTCGTGGTGCACAGCGAGCGGGAGGTGGCCGAGTTCGCCGGGATCGCCGCCGATCTCGGCGGGGGAGGGGCGGTCGGGCTGGCCCGGCTGCCGTTCCTGCGTCCGCGGGCCGTGCGCGGCGGCGGGAACCGGGTGGTGTTCGCCACCCAGGCCAAGGTGCCGCGTGAGCGCGAGGACCGCGAACGCATCCTGCTGTCGCTGGCCGAGCTGGCCGCCCGCCGGCCGGACCTGGACGTGGTGGTGAAGCTGCGCGCCCTGGAGGACGAACGGCAGACGCACAACGAACGCCACCACTACCAGCGGCTCTGGCGCGAGCTCGGCGAGCCGGGGCGGGTGGCGTTCGAGGCGGGCTCGATGCACGACCAGCTCGCTCAGGCGGCCGGGTTCGTGACGGTCAGCTCGACGGCGGCGCTGGAGGCCATCGCGCAGGACGTGCCGCTGCTGGTGCTGAGCGACTTCGGTGTGAGCGCGGAGATGATCAACCTGGTGTTCGAGGGCAGTGGGCTGCTGGGCACGCTCGACGAGCTGGCCACGGGCGGCTTCCGCGCCGCCGACGCCGGGTGGTGCGCGGCCAACTACTTCCACTCGATGGATCGCAACGACTGGGTGGGCCTGCTGGGCGGCTTGGTGACCGGTGGCCCCCGGGTCCCGGCCAGGTCGTTGCTCGACGGGCCCGAGCACGCCGCCGCCCGCCGCCGCGCCAGGATGCGCCTGGACGTGCACCCCACCGTGCTACGTGCCGGTTACCGGGCAAAGCGGCGGATGCGCCGATATTTGCGGGCGCTGTCCTAAAGGGGTGCCCTCGGGATGAGCTGCCCCGGGCAGGGCGGGGCGTGCCCCGGCAGGGCGGGGCGCCGCCCGCCCTGCCGGGTGGCGCCCCTCAGATGGCCGACTTGATCTTCCGGCGCAGCCGCGTCAGCGCGGTGGGCTTGGCCGTCAGGTCGAGGGTCTCCAGCCGCTTGCGCTTGAAGTAGCGCGGGTCGAAGTCGAAGTCCACCGGCCGCAGCTCCGGATACGTCTCCGCCTGCATGCAGTAGCCCACCGCCCGCACCAGCTCCCGCAGGTAGCCGCGCGGCGCCGGCTCGATGGTGCCGTCCACCGACATGCGGGGCAGCAGCGCGTCGACGATCGTGGCGGGCACCCGGTTGCTGTTCTCGTACGGGGCCAGCCGCTCCAGCACCAGCTCGGTGCCGAACGAGGCCACCGGCAGCCCGAAGAACCGCCCGGCCGTGACCAGGCCGGTCGAGAAGCAGCCCACGACCAGCTCGGGCCGGAGCGCCGAGAAGCACACCTCGGCGGGTACGCTCTCATCGGCCACGGTCAGCCGCACGTTCAGCGGCTCGGCGGCGGCCCTGAGCAACTGGGCGTGCCTGCGGCCGGCCGCCGGGTGGGGCTTGAACACCACGCTCGAGAAGCCGCGGGCGACCAGGCCGCGCAGCATCGACTCGTGCAGCGCCGCCTCCTCCTCCGGTGTGACGATCTCCAGCGCCGACAGGTACTGCCCGAGGATCATCGCCTGCCCGGCCAGCATGTCGGGCGCGGTCGTCGCCACCTGCCGGAGCACCGACAGGAACGCCTCGTCCGGCAGGAGCGAGGCCGGCACGTCGTACTCGCTCAGTAAGAGCGGCTCCAGCCCCGGCACCAGGTCCAGGTGCAGCAGGCGGGTGATGCGGCGGAAGATCTCGGCGGGCAGGGGGTCGCGCGTCGGGCCGTAGCTCATCAGGCCGTCGGAGTAGACGGTGATCGGGCAGTCGCGCACCAGCCCGGCGATCGTCCGGGCGGGCGGCACCGCGATCGACTCCAGCACCAGCTCTTCCACGTCGTCGAGCGCGAGCTGGGAGCGGATCAGCCGCTCCATCATCGGCACCTCGATGACGCGGGCCTTCCACTCCGACGGGTGCAGCGGCGCGATCAGCTCGTTCCACGAGTGGATCGCGTCGAAGCGGGAGCGCAGCACGGCGAAGCCCGGTGTCCGGTCCAGGGGGACGGTCACCTCGGGGATCGCCGCGTTGTTCGACACGATGAGGACCCTGCGTCCCTCGGCGAACCGGCCGTCGTCGATCCCGGCCGCCAGCGACATCGCCCCGAACAGCGTCGAGGCGTAGAAGACCGTGGTCATGAGTCCTCCCGTTCACGGCGGAGCCGGACGTGGGGGCTTGGGGGGAGGTCGGGCAGCAGCGCCCGCAGCGTGGCCTCGCGGTCCACGGACATGCGCGCCACCGCGTCCGCCACCAGGGCGGTGGGCAGCGCCCGTACCATTTCCGCGCCGCGCTCCTCGAAGCGGGCGCGCAACTGCGGGGTGAAGCGGTCGGCGATCTCCAGGTGGTGCGCGAGCAGCGCGCAGAAGTTGCGTACGGCCTTCGGCAGGAACTCCTCCTCAAGGTCCTTGAACACCAGCTCGAAGGCGTCGAAGAAGTGCAGCTGCCGCTCGTCGCCCACCCGCGTGAGCGACCCCGACACCATCCGCCGGTAGAACACCCCGGCCAGCGACACCACCGCGAACGTGGCCGCCTCCCGGTGCAGCCGCCAGATCCACGGGCGGTCCTCGGCGGTGTGCAGCGAGCCGGGGAAGTGCAGCAGGTCCTGCAGCGAGCGCCGGTAGACGCCGGCCCACGCGTAGGGGTAGTCGACCATGGTCCGCACGTTCGCGGGCAGGATCGCGTCCCGGGGGTCGAGCACCGCGTCCCGCCGCGCCAGCGGGGCGCGGTGCACGACCCGCTTGCGGCCCTCGACCTGCACGTGGTCGGCGCGTACGAAGTCGCAGCCGAGCCCGTCGATGGCCTCGACGAGCTGGGGCAGATAGCCGGGGGCGAGCCAGTCGTCCCCGTCCATGAACGTGACGTACCGGCCCGAGGCGGCCGACAGCCCCGTGTTGCGGGCGTCCGCGAGGCCGACCGGCGCCGGATTGCGCAGCACGGCAAGACCGGGCAGGTCGGCGCGGAAGTCCTCGACGATGTCGCCGGTGGCGTCCACCGACCCGTCGTCGACCACGATGAACTCGAAGTCGGGCCGGGCGTTGCGGCGGAGCGAGGAGAGCGCGTCGGCGATGAAACGCTCGCCGTCACGCACAGGAACGATGACGGACAGAGTGATCAAGATGGCGCTCGTCAGACGGTGACGCGGCGCAGGCGGGCCTTGGGCGCCTCCTCGCCGGGGAAGACGCGCTTGACGCCGTCGCCCATCGCCTGCTCGATGATCCGGATGTCGCGTACCAGGTGCTCCAGGCCGGCGGGCTCCAGCGACGCGGCGTGGTCGGAGCCCCACATGGTGCGGTCGAGCGTGATGTGCCGCTCCACGCAGACCGCGCCGAGCGTCACCGCGGCCAGCGAGATCTGCAGGCCGCGCTCGTGGCCGGAGTAGCCGACCGGCACGCCGTAGCGCTCCTTGAGGGTGGTGATCGTGCGCAGGTTCGCCTCCTCCGGCGGGAGGGGGTACGTGGAGGTGGCGTGCATCATGATCAGGTTGTCGGTGCCGAGGATCTCGACGGCCTGGTCGATCTCGGAGAGCGTGGACATGCCGGTCGACAGCATCATCGGCTTGCCGGTCGCCGCGAGGGCGCGGAGCAGCTCGTGGTCGGCGACGCTGGCCGAGGCCACCTTGTGCGCCACGACGTCCATCTCCTCCAGGAAGTCGATGGAGGGCACGTCCCACGGCGAGGCGAACCAGTGCAGGCCGCGCTCGTCGCAGTACTTGGCGATCTGGCGGTACTCGTCGTGGCCGAACTCGGTCCGCTCCTTGTACTCCAGGTAGGTCATCTCGCCCCAGGGCGTCTGCCTGATCTGGCTCTTCTGCGCCTCGGGCACGCAGATCGCCGGGGTGCGCTTCTGGAACTTCACCGCCTGGCAGCCCGCGTCGGCCGCCACGTCGATGAGCCGGCGCGCGAGGTCGAGGTCGCCGTTGTGGTTGATGCCGATCTCGCCGATGACGTAGACGGGCTCGCCGTCGCCGACCAGCACCTCGCCGACCGCCACCGGGCCGAACCTGGGACGCGGCTTGACCTCGGGGGCGGAGGGCGTCTCGGGCCGGGCCGCCACGACCCGGTCGCACAGCTCGCGGACCGCTCCGTCGCCGCCCGGCCTGGACAGCACGACCCTGGCGGCCGCGCGTACCCGCGGGTGCGCGTCGGGCACCGCGATCGGCCAGCCCACCTCGGCCATCGGGCCCAGGTCGTTGACGTCGTTGCCCACATAGGCGACGCGGGCCGGGTCCAGGCCCTCGATCGTCAGCCAGTCACGCAGGACGACCCGCTTCTCGGCCAGCCCCTGGAGCACGGGGACGCCCAGCTTGCGGGCGCGGGCCGCCACGACCGGGTTGTGCTCGGTCGACATGACCAGCACCTTCACCCCGGAGCGGCGCAGCAGCGCGATGCCCATCCCGTCGGAGCGGCTGACCAGCACCATCTCGCGGCCGTCGGAGTCGACGTAGGCGCGGTCGTCGGTGTGGACGCCGTCGAAGTCGGTGATGACCGCGTCGACGTCGATCGGCTCGGGCACGTCCACGAACGGGGCCAGCGCGCGGGCCAGCTCCAGGTCCTCGGGCTCGTCGATCTCGATCGCGTGGCGCACGGGCACCGGCTGTACGGCGACGGTGCCGAAGAAGCGGTGGCCGTGCTCGCGCAGCCCGGAGGTGCGCATGACGTAGAAGGCGCCGTTCTCGCGGAACTGCGGCTCGCGGTCCTGCCTGCGCTGCCTGATCGCGGGGTCGTGGTTGATCCCGCCGCCGGCGGCGGTCCAGAGGAACTCGTGCGTGGGCAGGCCGGACACGACCGTGTCAGCCTCGCCGTCCAGCACCTTGCGCACGGCCGCCGACAGGTCGTCGGAGTCGATGAACGCGCTGGTGCACTGTACGAGGACGACCACCTCGGGGTCCTCGCCGAGCGCGTCGAGCGCGTGCAACACCGCCGACTCGCTGGAGGCGGTCGCGCCGCTGAGCTCCTCGGGACGGTCCACGACGAGCGCGCCGGCCTCCTTGGCGGCCTCGGCGATCCCCGCGTGGTCGGTGCTGACCACGACCCGGTCGATCAGCTCGCTGCGCAGCGAAGCGCGCACGGCACGGGTGACCAGGGGAATACCGCCGACCGGCGCGAGGTTCTTCAACGGAACGCCTGCGGAACCTCCGCGGGCGGGAACAACGGCCAGGACTCGCAACGTGACTCCTCAGTGCTAACGGGTGGCATCCCGAAGCTAGAGGCGCGGATTGAACTGGCAGCGTCCCCCTAATTAACTTTCCGGGGGGATCCGGTAGAGCAGTTCTGGACGGCCCACCGCTCCGTACTGGGGCATCCGGACCGCCACCCCCAGCTCCACCAGGTGTTCCAGGTATCTGCGGGCGGTCACCCTGGAGACCCCGGCAGCCGTCCCCACGGCCTGCGCCGACATCCCCGCGGGCCGGCCGCGCAGCTCGGCGGCGACCAGGTCGAGGGTGTCGCGAGCCATCCCTTTCGGCAGCTCGGAGCGGCCGCGCAGGGTGCCGAGCACCCGGTCCACGTCGCCCTGGCCGACGATCTCGCCGGCCTCCTCCTTGAACCGGGCATAGCCGGTCAACTTCTCGTTGAGTGTCGCGAAGGTGAACGGCTTGAGCAGGTACTGGGAGATGCCCAGCGACACGGCCCTGCGCACCATGGCCAGATCGCGCGCGGAGGTGACCGCGATCACGTCGCACAGCAGCCCGCCCGCCCGTACGGCCCGGCAGACCTCCAGCCCGTGCATGTCGGGCAGGTACAGGTCGAGCAGGATGAGATCGACCGGCGTGCGCCGCAGGAACCGCAGCGCCTCCCCGCCCGAGCGCACCACGCCCGCCACCTCGAAGCCCGGCACCCGGTTCACGTAGATGCGGTTGGCCTCGGCGGTGATCTCCTCGTCCTCGACCACCAGCACCGAGATCATCGGACCGGCTCCGCCACGGGCTGGGGCACGGGCAGCCGTACGGTGAACACCGAGCCGTCCACCTCGATCGTGCCGCCCAGCCGCCGCACCGCCTGCCCGACCAGCGCGAGCCCCAGCCCGTGCCCGTCGCCCTTGGTGGTCCAGCCCTTCCGGAACGCGTCGGGCGCGATCAGGCCGGGCCCGTCGTCGGCGACCCGGATGAGGAAGCCGTCACGGCCGCCCCGCAGCAGCACCTCGACCCGGGTGGCCGCGTCGATCGCGTTGTCGATGAGGTTGCCGACGATGGTCACCAGCTCTCCGGGGTCGAGGCCGAGGTCGTCCAGGTCGCTGTCGTGGCTGATCACCAATTCGCTGCCGCGCTCGGCCGCCTCGGCGCTCTTGCCCAGCAGCAGCGCGGCCAGGATCGGCTCGCGCACCGCGCCCATCACCCGGTCGGTGAGCTCCTGCGCCGCCCGCAGCTCGGCGGTGCCGAACGCCACCGCCTGCTCGGTACGGCCCAGCTCCACCAGCGTGATGACCGTGTGCAGCTTGTTGGCGGACTCATGGGCGGCCGACCGGAGCGAGTCGGCGAACCCGCGCTCGGCGTTCAGCTGCCCGGCCAGCGCCTGCAGCTCGGTGTGATCCCGGACGGTCACCACGGTGCCGAGCCTGCTGGCCGCGCCGTTGACGGCCAGCACCCGGTCGCCGACCAGGTGCACGCGCTCCTGATCCGTGTCGAACAACCCCGACAGGCCCAGCTCGTCCAGGTGCCGCCCTTCGGCGTCGGCGGGCAGGTCGAGCAGTTGCCGCGCGGCGTCGTTGCAGAGCGTCAGCGTGCCGTCCTTGCCGACCAGCAGCAGCCCCTCCCGTACGGCGTGCAGGACCGCGTCGTGATGCTCGTGGATGCGGCCCAGCTCGACCGGGCCGAGCCCGTGCGTCTGCCTGCGGAGCCGGGCGGTCACCAGCCAGGTGCCGACGGCGCCGAGGGCGAGCCCGAGCAGGGCGATGAGCCCGGTCCAGACGAGCTGGCCGCGCAGCCTGGCGCTCACTCGGTCGACCTTGATGCCCGCGCTGACCAGCGCCCGTATCGGGCCGTTCGGGCCGCCCGCGTGGACCGGGGCGACCGCCCGCACGGACGGGCCGAGCGTGCCGGTGTAGGTCTCCGTGAACGTCTCGCCGCGCAGCGCGCGGTCGATGTGGCCGAGGAACCGCTTGCCGATCTCCGCCCGGTTGGGGTGCGTGTAGCGGGTGCCGTCGGGCTTCATGATGGTGACGAAGTCGACGCCCGACTCGGCTTCCACCCGGTCGGCGTACGGCTGCAGCCGCGTGGTGGGCGACGGCTCGTCCAGGGCGGCCAGCACGTCGGGCGAGGCCGCCACGGCGGCCGCCGCCGACCTGGCCGCGCCCGCCGCCTCGGCGGTGACGAGCTGGTCCGCCAGCACGGAGACGAGCGTGGCGGCGCCCACCAGCGTGACGGTGACCACCAGCAGTTGCAGGAGCAACATCTGCCCTGCCAGGCTCCAGCGGCGCATCGTGGACCTCTCAATGAACGAAACTTACGCAATAGTGACCTGGATCACCACGGACCGCATAGTCGCATGGTTAGGACTTTCACTCATAGCGACCGGAGACCCTCCATGCGTGATCGCACTCGCTATCTCTACCTGGCCGTCATCGCGGCGGTCCTGCTCGGCATCCTGGTGGGATTCGTCTGGCCGGACGTCGGCCAGGCGCTCAAGCCGCTCGGCACCGGCTTCGTCAACCTGATCAAGATGATGATCAGCCCGATCATCTTCTGCACGATCGTGCTCGGCATCGGTTCGGTCACCAAGGCGGCCAAGGTCGGCAAGGTCGGCGGGCTCACCATCGGCTACTTCCTCATCATGTCCACGGTAGCCCTCATCATCGGGCTGCTGGTCGGCAACCTCATCGACCCGGGCTCGGGGCTGCACCTCACCGACGCCGCCAAGAAGGTCGCCGAGGGCGAGGCGGCCAAGGGGGGCGCCACCGATTCGGTCGACTTCGTGCTCGGCATCATCCCCACCACGGTGGTGTCGGCGTTCACCGAGGGTCAGACGCTGCAGACGCTCCTGGTCGCGCTGCTCACCGGATTCGGGCTGCAGGCCATCGGGCCCAAGGCCGCGCCGATCCTGACGGCCATCGAGCACATCCAGCGGCTGGTGTTCCGCATCCTCGCCATGATCATGTGGGCGGCGCCGGTCGGCGCGTTCGGCGCCATCGCCGCGGTCGTCGGCGCCACCGGCCTCGACGCACTCAAGAGCCTGGCCATCATCATGATCGCCTTCTACACCACCTGCGTGCTGTTCGTCGGGCTGGTGCTCGGCCCGCTGCTCTGGGGGGTGGCCAAGATCGGCCTGTGGCCGCTGTTCCGCTATCTGGGCCGCGAGTTCCTGCTGATCCTGTCCACGTCGTCGTCCGAGGCCGCGCTGCCGAGGCTGATCGCCAAGATGGAGCACCTCGGCGTGAGCCGTACCGTGGCGGGCATCACGGTGCCCACCGGCTACTCCTTCAACCTCGACGGCACCGCGATCTACCTGACCATGTCCACGCTGTTCATCGCCTCCGCCAGCGGGTCGCCGCTGCGCTTCGGCGAGCAGCTCGCGCTGCTGGGGTTCATGATGATCGCCTCGAAGGGCGCGGCGGGCGTGACCGGCTCCGGCATCGCCACGCTGGCCGGCGGCCTGCAGTCGCACCGGCCCGAGCTGGTCGACGGTGTCGGCCTCATCGTCGGCATCGACCGCTTCATGTCCGAGGCCCGGGCGCTGACGAACTTCGCGGGCAACGCGATCGGCACCGTGCTCGTCGCCACCTGGACGGGCGAGTTCGACAAGGCGCGGGCGGCCGAGGTGCTCGCCGGCAACGTGCCGTTCGACGAGGCGACGTTGCTGGACGAGGACGTACGACCCGAACCGCCCGCGGCGGACGAGCAACGGGAGATGACGACGGTCTAGGGCTTGCGGCCGATGCCCGCGTAGCCCATCCGCGCCATCTCCTCATCGAGGAACTGCGTCTCCTGGGGGTCGTTGAACGGCCAGCCGATCTCCGGCCCCAGGCCGCTCGCCAGCCCCGGCGGGATCAGCTCGAAGTCACCGAAGAACCGGGCGATCTCCGTGCCGGGGCGCGGGCAGAACGGCGCGTTCGCCTTCTGGTAGAACTCGCTGATCTTGGCCACCCGCTCCGGCACGACGTCGTTGCCGACATGCGAGATGGCCAGATAGCTGCCCGGCGCCAGCGCGTCGCGGTAGGTGGCCACGAACTCCTGCGGCTCGTCCTCGTCGGGCACCAGGTGCAGGAAGAACATCATGAGCACCGCGACCGGCCGGTCGAAGTCCAGCACGGACAGCACCTCGGGATGCCCGAGGATCTTCTCCGGCTCGCGGCCGTCGGCCAGCACCATGGTGACCTTCTCCGGGTCGGCCAGCAGGGCGCGGCCGTGCGCGGCGACCACGGGGTCGTTGTCGACGTACACCACGCGCGCGTCCGGCGCGAACCGGTGGGCTACCTCGTGCACGTTCTCCGCGGCCGGGAGACCGGAGCCCAGATCGAGGAACTGGGTGACGCCCTGACGGCAGAGGTATTCGACCACTCGCCCGATGAACTTGCGGTTCTGCCTCGTGCCCTCTCTGACCTCGGGTAACACGCTCATGACCAGTTCGGCGAGCTCCCGGTCGGCCTTGAAGTTGTCCTTGCCACCAAGGAAGTAGTCGTACATCCGCGCCGCGTTGGGGATGTGCGGGTCCACACCTTGCGGCGCTTGTTCCGTCATGTCCCCATGATCCCGGACAAAGGGCACGTAAATCCACCGGTTCATGTCACAAGGCGAACGACGGTAGGTGGATCGTGTCACACGGCGGGCAGTCGCAGGACGAAGCGGGCGCCGCCGCGGTACTCCTCGGCGCGGATCTCGCCGCGATGCGCCACCGCGACGTCGCGCGCGATGGCCAGGCCCAGACCGGTGCCGCCGGCGTCGCGGCTGCGGGCCGCGTCCAGCCGGGTGAAGCGGTCGAAGATGCACTCGCGGTCCGTCGGCGCGATCTCCACGCCGTCGTTCTCCACGGCCACGACGGCCATGTCCCCGCATCTGGTGACGACCACCCTGACGATGTTCTCGGCATGCCGCTGGGCGTTGTCCAGCAGGTTCGTCAGCACCCGGGCGAGCTGCATCCGTACCCCGTCCACCACGACGCCCTCGTCCAGCGCCAGCTTGACGGGCAGCGGGTCCTCGCGGCACGACAGCTCGTCGCGGACCAGGGCCGCGAGGTCCACCCGCTCCTTCACCACGTCCACACGCGAGCCGATCCTGGCCAGCAGCAGCAAGTCGGTGATGATCGCTTCGAGCCGGTCGGTGTCGCGCAGCGCGCTGTCCACCAGGGCGACGAAGTCGGTGTCCTCCGGGTAGAGCTGGGCGCTCTCCAGCTGCGCGCGCAGCCCGGCGATGGGGGTGCGCAGCTCGTGCGAGGCGTCGGAGGCGAAGCGGCGCTGCTGGCACGCCGAACGTTCCATGCGGGCCAGCGTGCCGTTGACGGACCGCGCGAGCTCGGCGACCTCGTCGTCCCCCGGCGGCTGGGTCACCCGGCGGCTCAGGTCGCTGGCGTTGACCTCGTCGAGCTCGGCCCGCATCGCGCCCACCGGTTGCAGGGCCCGGCCCATGGTCAGCCAGGTCGTCCAGGTGGCCAGGGCCATGAGCACGACGATCTGGGTGAACACCACGGTCTCCAGGAGCCGCAGGTCCAGGAGGCCCGGCGTGGTGCGCCCGGCGTACACAACGTTCGAACTCGGCGCCGGCGACACGCGTACGGCCGTCAGATGGATGCACATCCTCGGGATGCAGTTCGTGGTGCTGATGACCCGGTTGTCGGGCGTGGGCCAGACGTCGCTCAGCCGCGGCAGGTTGCGGGCCGCGTCGCTCGTCCCGATCACCTGACCGCCCGGGGCCACGACCTGGATCAGGTCGACGTACGGGTCGGGCAGCGGCATCGCCGCGCCCAGGGGGAGGTCGCCACCGCGTGACTCGACCGCCACCTGTTCGGCGGCGTCCCTGGTCTCCTCCCACACGTGGGCCTCGATCACGGACCTGGCCACGACGACGCTGCCGACCCCCGCGGGAATCAGTACCGAGGCCGCCACGGCGGCCGCCACGAACGTGACGCGGCCACGCAGGGACCTCGCCCAGACGCGTGACATTAAACGAGGCTACTAACGGTAAGTACCGCGATGAGGCGATCAAAGGGAAAATTTCCCCCATGGTCCACCCGCGCGGGCCGTACGGCCCGCACAGCCCGCGAAGGCCGTACGGGCCGCAGCCGGCCTCAGCGCTGGAGCCACACCGTGGTGTCGGGCGGGAGGGTGCCGTCGGCGGTGAGCGGGCCACTCGACAGCAGCACCTCGCCGGTCACCTCCACCGGCTCGTCGCCGGTGTTCAGGACGACGACCAGGCCGGGCGAGCGCTCGATGGCCAGCACGTCCTTGGGGGAGTCGAGCCAGGCCAGCGTGCCGCCGCCGAGCGCCGGGTGGGCCTTGCGCAGGCGCAGCGCGGCCCGGTAGAGGTTCAGCGTGGAGGCGGGGTCGTCGTGCTGGGCCTCGGCCGACAGCGGCGCCCACGACTCGGGGATCGGCAGCCACGGGTCCCGCCAGCCGAAGCCGGGAGCGGTGGTCCACGGGATCGGCACCCGGCAGCCGTCGCGGCTCTCGCCGCTGCGCAGGAACGCCGGGTCCTGCCGCAGCTCGTCCGGCAGGTCGAGCACCTCGGGCAGGCCGAGCTCCTCGCCGTTGTAGAGGTAGGCCGAGCCGGGCAGCGCCAGCATGAGCAGCGTGGCCGCCTTGGCCCGGGCCAGGCCGCCGTGCCGGGTGACGTGCCGGGGCTTGTCGTGGTTGGACAGCACCCAGGTGGTCGGCGCGCCGACCAGCTCCGCCTCGGCCAGCGCCTTCTCGATGACCGCGCGGAAGGACTTGGCGTGGAAGTCGGCCAGCAGGAAGTCGAAGTTGAACGCCTGGTGCAGCTCGTCGGGGCCGACGTAGCGGGCCAGCCGCTCGGGCGAGGACACCCACGCCTCGGCGACGGCCATCCGCCCGCCGGGGTAGGAGTCGAGGATCGGCCGCCACTCGCGGTAGATCTCGTGCACGCCGTCCTGGTCGAAGTACGGCACGCGCTCGTCGCCGAGCATCTCGGCCTGGCGGCCCTCCTTCGGTCCCACGTCGGGCAGCCCGGCGGCCTTGACCATGCCGTGCGCCACGTCGACGCGGAAGCCGTCCACCCCGCGGTCCAGCCAGAACCGCAGGATGTCGCGGAACTCGGCCCGCACCTCCGGGTGCTCCCAGTTGAGGTCGGGCTGTTCGGGGGCGAAGAGGTGGAGATACCACTGCCCGTCGGCGACCTGTGTCCAGGCGGGCCCGCCGAAGATGGACTCCCAGTCGTTGGGCCGGTCCCGGAAGATGTAGCGGTCGCGCAGCCCCGCCTGGAACCACGGGTGCCGGTCGGAGGAGTGGTTCGGGACCAGGTCCACGATCACCCTGATGCCCAGCTCGTGCGCGTCGGCGATCAGCCCGTCGAGGTCGGCCAGCGTGCCGAACATCGGGTCCACGTCACGGTAATCGGCCACGTCGTAGCCGCCGTCGGCCATCGGCGAGGTGTAGAAGGGGCTCAACCAGATCGCGTCCACGCCCAGCTCGCCGAGGTAGCCGAGGCGCTCACGCACGCCCGGCAGGTCCCCGATGCCGTCGCCGTTGGCGTCGGCGAAGCTGCGTGGGTACACCTGGTAAACGACGGCGTCCCGCCACCAATCGTCGTTGCCGAGCATTGCGGTCCTCCGGGGGAAATGTCCGTGATGTCTGGTGCAGGATGGCCTGCGTGGTTCTGTGGGGTCAAGCGTAAGTTGCGGAAAGTTGCAGATAACACCGTACTTCTCCCAGGAGACCAGGTGGCGAGGTCAAGGGAGCATCCAGCGCATCTGGATCAGGTAACGCTCTTTCGCAAGTTCTTCCAATTCTTGCAAAGACTCGCTAACGTCCCGGAAATATAAGCCGCGAAAGCGGTCAATAGCTCCCTCCGGACCTCAGGAGGTCCCATGCGCAAGCGAGCCCTGGGTGTGGCCGCTCTCACGTCCCTGGCATTAGCCGCCACGGCGTGCGGCGGTTCGCAGCCCGGCACCCCCTCCGCCGCCCCCAGCGGCTCCGCCACCTCGGCCTCGGCCCCCGCCGCCAAGGGCGGCGGCAAGCTCGTGATCTGGGCCGACCCCAACCGGGTCAAGGCGCTCAAGCCCTTCGCCGATCAGTTCGGCACCGAGAACGGCGTGACCGTCGAGGTGAAGGAGATCAGCAAGGACAACCAGCAGGTCTTCCTCAACGCCTCCCAGCAGGGCAGCGGCCCGGACGTCATGGTCGGCGCGCACGACTGGATCGGCAATCTGGTGCAGAACGGCGCCATCGACCCGGTCAACCTCACCGACGCGCAGAAGGCGGCCTTCCCGGAGATCGCCATCAAGGCGGTCACGTTCGACGGGCAGACGATGGCCGCGCCGTACGCGGTGGAGAACATCGCGCTGATCCGCAACACCAAGCTCGCGCCCGAGGCCCCCGCGACGCTGGAGGACCTGGTCAAGCAGGGCAAGGCACTCAAGGCGGCGGGCAAGGTCAAGGAGGTGCTCTGCCTGCCGGTGGCGCAGAAGGGCGACGCCTTCCACGTCTACCCGCTCTTCGCGGCGGGCGGCGGCTCGCTGTTCGGCACCACCGCCTCCGGCGACCCGGACCCGAAGAAGGTGCTGCTCGGCTCGGCCGACTCGGTCAAGGCGTTCGGCAAGCTGAAGGAGCTGGGGGAGAAGGGTGACGGCGCCCTCAAGACGTCGATCACCAACGAGAACTACGTCGCCAGCTTCGCGGGCGGCAAGTGCGCGTTCCTGATCTCCGGCCCCTGGGCCATGGCCGAGGTGAAGAAGGGCGGCGTCAGCTACGACATCACGCCCGTCCCGTCGTTCAAGGACGGCAAGCCCGCCACGCCGTTCGTCGGCGTCCAGTCGTTCTTCGTGGCCTCCAAGGGCAAGAACAAGACCCTCGCGCAGGAGTTCGTCGCCAACTACGTGACCAACAAGGACGTGGCCAAGGCCCTGTACGCGGCCGACCCCCGGCCCCCGGCGCTGACCGAGGCGCTGCAGGAGGTCGGCGCGACCGACCCCGACGCGGGCAAGTTCATGGACGCGGGCAAGAACGGCCTGCCGATGCCGGCCATCCCCGAGATGCAGGCGGTCTGGGAGCCGTTCGGCATCGCCGAGGCGGCGGTGGTCAAGGGCGGCGACCCGGCCAAGGCCGCGGCGGCCGCGCAGAAGGCCATCGACACCTCGCTCAAGAACTGACGCCATGACCCTGGACGTGCGTGAGGCCACGGGGGCTCATGCTCCCCCGCGGCCCCGCCGCGAGATCACCACGGCTTTCCTGGTGAGCAGGATCGCGGTGCTCGCGGTGGCGGCGGCGCTCCTGGTGTACGCGGCGCCGCCCCTGGTGGCGGCCGGGTCGTGGCCCGCCCTGATGATCCTCGGCGGCGCCACCGCCGTGATCGCCTACCTCTACCTGACCCGCCGGTTCATCCCGGCCAAATACCTGGTCCCCGGCACCCTCTTCCTGATCGCCTTCCAGGTCTTCCCGGTCCTCTACACGGTGAGCACGGCGTTCACGAACTTCGGCGACGGCCACCGCGGCGACAAGACGGCGGCCATCACGGCGATCGAGACGGGCTCGGTGCGGCAGGCGCCCGGTTCGCCCGAGTACAGCCTGACCAGCGCGCTGAAGGGCGACAAGCTGGTCTTCCTCCTGGTGGACCCGGCGACCAAGCAGGTCCAGTCGGGCGACCAGGCCGGGCTCGCACCGGTGAGCGGCGCCCAGGTGGGCGTGACGGGCAAGGTGCTGAAGGCGCCCGGCTTCACCGTGCTGACGGCCCCGCAGGCGGCGGCCAGGGCGCAGCAGATCGCGGCGCTGGCCGTACCGACCCGGGGCGGGCTGATCAAGGCGAACGGGCTGAGCCGTGCGGTCGAGGGGCGGGCGGCGCTCGTCTACGACGCGCGCTGCGACTGCGTTCAGGGCGAGGGCGACCGGTGGACGGCCGACGAGGGGCAGGGCTACTTCGTCAACGCCAAGGGCGCGCACCTCGCGCAGGGCTGGCAGGTCAGTGTCGGCTTCGCGAACTTTGCCCGGGTGCTGACGAACCCCACGATCTCCGGCTACTTCATCGGTGTCTTCGGGTGGAACGTGGTGTTCGCGCTGGTGTCCGTGGCGTCCACGTTCGCGCTCGGCATGGCGGTGGCGCTGGCGCTGCACCACCCGCGCATGCGCGGCACCCGCGCCTACCGGATCGCGCTGATCCTGCCCTACGCCATGCCGTCCTTCGCGATGCTGCTGGTCTGGCGGGACATGTTCAACCGCGACTTCGGGCTGGTCAACCAGCTCTTCGGGCTGGACGTCGACTGGATGGGCCAGCCGTCCACCGCCCGGCTGGCGGTCATCCTGGTCAACCTCTGGCTGGGCTTCCCGTACATGTTCCTGGTGACCACGGGCGCGCTCCAGGCGATCCCGCGCGAGCTGACCGAGGCCGCCTCCATCGACGGGGCGACGCCGTGGCAGGGCTTCCGCAAGGTGACGCTGCCGCTGCTGCTGGTCGCGCTCACGCCGCTGCTGATCTCGTCGTTCGCCTTCAACTTCAACAACTTCAACGCGATCGCGCTGACCAGCGAGGGCGGCCCGTTCCCGGCGGAGAGCCCGCAGGTGGGGGCCACCGACCTGCTGATCACCTACACCTTCCGGCTGGCGTTCGGCACCTATGGCGCGCAGTTCGGCTTCGCCGCCTCGATCTCGGTGTTCATCTTCGCGATCGTGGCGCTCATCTCCGCGGTGGCCTTCCGCCGGACCCGCAAGCAGGAGGAGGTCTACGCATGAGACTCGCGCTACGGCACGTGTTCGTGCTGGTGGTGTGCGCGTTCGCGGTGTTCCCGATCCTGTTCGTGATCTCCGCGGCGATCAACCCGCTGGGCACGCTGGCCTCCACCGACCTGCTGCCGACCGGGGCCAGCCTGGGGAACTTCGCCGATCTGTTCACCTCCGACCGCTATCCGTTCGCCAGGTGGTTCCTCAACTCGACGTTCATCGCGCTGTCGTCGTCGTTCGCCAGCCTGCTGCTGTCGATGTTCGCCGCCTACGCCTTCAGCCGGATGCGGTTCCGCGGGCGCCGGGTCGGGCTGCTGGCGCTGCTGCTCATCCAGATGTTCCCGCAGTTCCTGGCCATCGTGACGATCTTCATGATCTTCACCAGGGTGACCGAGCTCTACCCGGCGTTCGGGTTCAACACCGTGTGGGGGCTCATGCTGCTCTACCTGGGCGGCGCGCTGGGCGTGAACACCTGGCTGATGAAGGGCTTCCTCGACACCGTCCCCAAGGAGCTGGACGAGGCGGCCACCGTCGACGGGGCCACGCACGCGCAGATCTTCTGGCGGGTCATCATGCCGCTGGTCACGCCGATCCTGGCGGTCACGGCGCTGCTGGCCTTCATCGGCACGATGAGTGAGTTCATCATGGCCAACGTCTTCCTGCGCGATCCGGAGAGCAAGACGCTGGCCGTGGGCATGTACGGGATGATCGCGGGGGACCAGCGGAACGCCAACTTCGGCATGTTCGCCGCGGCCACGCTGCTCACCGCCGTACCCACCGTCGGCGTGTTCCTATGGCTGCAGAAGTACATCGTCTCCGGGCTCACGGCCGGAGCCGTCAAGGGATAGGTCTCATTGCGCTTCCTCGGCGAGCCGCATCACGACGGCTCCGCTCTGTACGTCTCCACCCAGGCGCCGTCACCCGGCTCGACGGTGACGGTCCGGGTGCGGGCGCCCCTGTCCGCCGCGATCACCGGCGTGCACGTGCGTACGGTCCGCGACGGCGAACCCCGCTTCACCGCCGCGTCGGCCGCCACCCCCGGCGCTCTGGGTGGGTACGGCGAGACCGACGTCTGGTGGCAGGCGGACATCGTCGCCGCCAACCCGGTCACCCCCTACCGGTTCCTCCTGCACACCACGGGCGGACAGGCGTGGCTGACCGCGGCCGGGCTCGTCACGCACGACGTCACCGACGCCACTGACTTCCGGCTGGTCTGCCACGAGCCGCCGCCCCCGTGGCTGGCCGACGCGATCGTCTACCAGATCTTCCCTGACCGTTTCGCCAGGTCCAGGCCGATGCGGGAGCTGCCGGACTGGGCGCTGCCGCGCGACTGGGACCGCGATCCGGTCATCCCGTCGGGCCCCGGCACGTCCCGGCAGTTCTACGGTGGCGACCTCGACGGCATCGTCCAGCGGCTGGACCACGTACAGGCGCTCGGCGTGGACACCGTCTACCTGACGCCGATCTTCCCCGCCCGCTCCAACCACCGCTACGACGCCGCCGACTTCGACCGGGTCGACCCGCTGCTCGGCGGCGACGAGGCGCTGGGCCGGCTGGCAGGCGCGCTGCACGCGCGCGGCATGCGGCTGATCGGCGACATCACCACGAACCACTGCGGCCGCACGCACCCCTGGTTCACCGCCGCGCTGTCCGACGCGGGCGCGGCCGAGCGGGAGATGTTCTACTTCGATCCCGGCACCGGCGACTACGAGTCCTGGTACGGGGTCAAGTCGCTGCCCAAGCTCAACTGGAGCAGCGACCTGGTGCGTGACCGGATGCCGGCCGTACTGAAGAAGTGGCTGGGCCCGCTCGACGGCTGGCGCGTCGACGTCGCGAACATGACCGGCCGGCGCGGCCCCGACGACCACAACCACGAGATCGCCGCCCTGCTGCGGCGGGAGATCGGCCCCGGCGCGGCGCTCATCGCCGAACACTGCCACGACGCCGCACCCGACCTGGACCGCGACGGCTGGCACGGCACCATGAACTACGGCGGCTTCACCCGGCCCGTGTGGGCCTGGCTGCGCTCGCCCGAGCTGGACCTGGCGAACTTCCTCGGCGTGCCCGGCGGCGTGCCGTCGCGTGACGGGCTCCAGACCCACGCGACGTTCCGCACGTTCGCCGCCCACCTGTCGTGGCGCTCACAGGCGAACTCATGGCAGCTCCTCGACTCGCACGACTCGCCGCGCATCCGCACCGTGACCGGCTCGGTCGACCGCCACCTCGTCGCGCTCGGGCTGCAGGCCACGCTGCCGGGCACGCCGATGGTGTTCGCGGGCAGCGAGTACGGCCTGACGGGCGTGAACGGCGAGCACTCGCGCACCCCGATGCCGTGGGACCGCCCCGCCGACCAGGACCTCGAGACGCTGGCCGCCTACCGGGAGCTGCTCGGGCTGCGCCGGGCCGAGCCCGCGCTGCGCCACGGCGGGCTGCGGTGGTTGCATGCCGATGCGGACTGCCTGGTCTTTCTCCGGGAAACCGCCGCAGAGTCACTGCTAGTGTGCGCGCGTAGGGCGCCGGGCCGTGCCCTGCCGCTGCCCACCCGGGCGGCGGGTGTTTATAACGCTTCTGACACCGATGTGTTGCCAGGTGATGGCCCTTCGCTCCGTGTCTGGCGCCTCACGAGCTGACGCGCTAGCGTGGGCGCCCCATCGTTCAGATTTAAACTAGATAGTGGTGTGTTCGCATGAGGTTGCTCTCCGTGGCCGTCATCGCTTCACTCGTGCCCGGCCTGCCGTTACCGGCTCTGGCTCGTGCCGGCACCACCTACTACGTCGACTCGCGCGCGGGCGACGACGACGCGGCGGGCACCAGCGCCACCAAACCGTGGAAGTCGCTCGACAAGATCGGCGCGGCCGACCTCAAACCCGGCGACGCGGTCAGCGTCAAACGCGGCAGCAGATGGACCGGCTCGCTCACCCTCACCGCCAAGGGCACGGCGGCCAAACCCATCGTCATCCAGCCGTACGGGACCGGCCCCATGGCGAAGATCTCCGGCATGGACGGCAACTGCGTCGTCGTCAGCGGCGACCACTGGCGCATCAGCGGCCTGCGTGCCTCCGGCTGCCAGTGGGCGGGGTTCGAGCTGAGCGGCGACGGCAACGAGCTCGTCGGCGTGCAGGCCGACCACAACATCGCCGGCGTCCTGGTCACCCCCAGCGGATCCCGCAACGTCATCAGGGACAGCAGGCTCACGGCCAACACCCGGATGAGCGTGAACGACTCGGAGCCCGACAACGACTCCGGGGCGTTCGGCGTCCTGCTGAACGGCGACGACAACACGGTCACGGGCAACACCATCACCGGCAGCTACGCGCCGAGCGTCGACTACGGCTTCGACGGGGCGGCGGTCGAGATCTTCAACGGCGACCGCAACCTGATCACACACAACATCGCCCGCGACAACGAGGCGTTCACCGAACTCGGCGCCCGCAAGGGGAGCACGGCCGCCGGGAACGTGTTCGCCTTCAACGTGGTCACCTCCTCGCACAAGAATGGATCGTTCCTGGTCACCCGGGGTCCCGAGCACGTCGTCGGCCCGGTCACCGGCACCCTCGCGGTGCACAACTCGGTCTATCTGCCCGGACGGGTGACGCTCGGCTGGTCCTGCCACGGTGGCTGCTCCCCGTCGATACTCAAGCTGCGCAACAACGCGATCTCGGTCGGCGGCCAGGCCGGGTACGAGGACGGGAAGGGCGCCGACGACGCGGGCGGCGTGTACCGGGGGCGGACGTACGGGTTCAAACTGGGGCCCAAGTCGGTGAAGGCGGACCCCCGCTTCGTCTCCCGTACGGACCTCCACCTGCGGCCCGGCTCTCCGGCGCTGGGCCACGGGGTCCGGCTCGGCCCGGCGTGGTTCGGCCGGAGGTCGGCCGGCGCGGGCATCGCCGGCCTGCCCGCCGCCCCGAACGCCGGCGCCTACCAGCGCTGAAACCCTTGCGTGATCGAAGGCCCGGGCCCCCGCCCGGGCCTTTGATTCTCATTTCTCCTTGGGTTGTCGGGCCTGCCAGATCTCCACGCCCGCGTCGTCGTAGCCGACGACCTGGAAGCCCTCGCGGTAGATGTCGCCGGTATGGTCATGCGTCCCCGCGAACAGCTTGACGTCGAGGTGCCACGGGTCCGGCTGGGTGACGGCCGACACGGACCGGCCGTCGGCGAAGATCAGGGTGACGCGGGCGGTCTTCGCGGGCGCGAGGCCGAACCAGCGCTTGCCGTGGTCGCGCAGCTCCACGGGGTACCTGCTGCCCAGGGTGTCCGTCAGGGGGGCGTGCTCGACGATGTGCAGGCCGACGACCTGTCCGTCCAGCTTCCAGAGCAACGTCTTGTCCGGCACCTTGTACAGATCCACGGAGAGACCCCCTGACATCCGCACGGCAGGACCGATTGGCTCGGCCGCGGTCTCGGGGAAGAAGGTGGGCTTTCTGGTGAACCGTGACTTCGTCCGGCCCTCGGCGTCCGCGAACTCGAATGTCGTCGCCGGCTTGCCCGCGGGTGCGGACACGGTCCAGATGCTCTGGGGAGCTCCCTTCGGCCGGTGAATCGTCCCGGTGACGCGGTCGCCACCCTTGATCACGGCGGTGACGCGGGCGACTTCGGCCGGCGCGGTTCCGTAGTACAGCACCACGCCCGTGGACGGTGCGGGAAGCGACTCGGTCGAGCCCTGCTCAGCGCCCTCCCGTTCGTCGATCGGCTTGCCGCACTGTTCCGTGCCCACGCCGGCCCTGCTCTCGATGGACCGGCAGAGGAACGTTCCCGACTTTCCCTTGGCGTACCAGAGGGTCATGGGCCGGTTCTCGGATGGGTTGCCGATCACCAGGCGGTCACCCAGCGGGGTCTTGCCGTCCATGACGCCCGGCATGCGGTGGTGAGGGTCGATGGTCCCGGTGGCGACACCGTCACCTTCCTGCCCGCCGGCGGTCGTCAGCGTGAGCGGCACGGCCACCGCGACGACGGCCACTGCCGCGACGAGCGCCTGCCTGCGCGTCCTGCGCCGGCGCGACCGCGCCACGACGTGGGTACGCAAGTCGGAGGGCGCCTTCGGCGCGTGCTCGGCGGCATGGCCGAGTGTCGTCCGCAGGCGGGATTCCAACTGATCGGTCACAGGGAGCTCCCGTCGATCTCTGAGGGATGGGGTACGGCGGAACGGAGCTTGGCCAGGCCCAGCGACGCGTGGCTGCGCACGGTGCCCCGGGAGACGCCGAGCACGTCGGCGATCTCCGCGTCGGTCAGGTCCTCGTAGTAACGCAGCACGAGCACGGCTCGCTGCTTGCGCGGCAGGGCGCCGAGGGCCTGCCACAGGTCCTCTTCGATGCCGGAGGGCAGCACGTCGAGCTGGGCGGTCTCGGGCAGCGCCCAGTCGAGCCGCTCGCGTCTGCGCCGCCGCCAGATGCTGATGTGCAGCCTGGCCATGATCATCCTGGTGTAGCCCTCCGGGGCCTGCTTCTGGCGCACCCGTGGCCAGGCGCGATGCAGCCGGATCAGCGCCTCCTGGGTGAGGTCGGCCGCGTCGTGCGGGTTGCCGCTGAGCAGGTATCCGTAGCGCAGCAGGGCATCGGCCCGTTCCGCGACGAAGTCCTCGAAGCGGGATATTTCATGCAATGGCCTATGCCTTTCCTTGGTCCGTCACGAGATAGACGGACCAGGCGCCCGAACTGTTGAACGCGGCTCGGGCGTTACGGTGCGTGCGAGAATAGTGAAGAAACGTTTTCTCGGCCAGTTGCGGGAGCTTTGGACTGATGGCAGACGACGCGGCCGGGCGGCTCACGTACCGCAATCCCGTCCTCAACGCCGACTGGCCCGATCCCGACGCCATCCGCGTCGGCGAGACGTACTACCTCGTCACATCGAGCTTCAACCGCGCGCCGGGACTGCCCATCCTGCGCTCGCCGGACCTGCTGCGCTGGGAGCTGATCGGCCGCGCGCTGCCCGCCGTGCCGCCGGCGGAGCGGTTCCTGGTGCCCCGGCACGGCGGCGGGGTGTGGGCGCCCTCCATCAGGCATCACGACGGCCTGTTCTGGATCTTCTACCCCGATCCTGACCAGGGCGTTCACGTGCTGACCGCCGTGGACCCCGCCGGGCCGTGGTCGGCGCCCCACTTCCTGCTCCCCGGGCCGGGCGTGATCGACCCGTGCCCGTTCTGGGACGACGACGGGCGCGCGTGGCTGGTGTTCGGATGGGCGAAGAGCCGCAGCGGCATCAGCAACCGGCTGTCGCTGGTGGAGATGACGCCCGACGCTCGCGAGATCATCGGCACGCCCGTCACCGTGATCGAGGGGGACGACCTGCCCGGCTACTCGACGCTGGAGGGGCCCAAGGTCTACAAGCGCGATGGCTGGTACTGGGTCTTCGCTCCCGCCGGTGGTGTCGCCACCGGCTGGCAGTCGGTGTTCCGGTCACGGTCGCTGGCGGGGCCGTACGAGGATCGCATTGTCCTGGAACAGGGCGACACGCCGGTCAACGGGCCGCATCAGGGGGCGTGGGTGACCTCGCCGGAGGGCGAGGACTGGTTCCTGCACTTCCAGGACCGTGGGGTGTTCGGGCGGGTGGTCCACCTGCAGCCGATGCACTGGGGGGACGACGGGTGGCCGGTGATGGGGGAGAACGGACGTCCGGTCCTGGAGCACTTGGCGCCGGCGCGCGCATCGGAGCCTCAGCCGGGGGATCTCGTGGAGCCGCGGCGGGACGACGATTTCCGTGCGGAGGAGCTCGGGCCGCAGTGGTACTGGCAGGCGAATCCGGTGCCTGGCGTGCTACGCCTGGACGGCGACGGTCGCGCGAGGCTGCGTGCGGTGCCGAACGACCGGGGCAATCTGCGGGACCTGCCACAGGTGCTCGGTCAGCAGTTGCCCGGGGTGGCGGCGCAGTTCACCACCACCCTCCGGCTGGCGGCGGATGATCCGGGGACCAGGGCCGGAGTGGTCGTGCTCGGCGCCTGTTACGCGTACGTGGGGCTGGTTCGCGATGGCGACGGGGTCAGTGTCGAGGTGCGGACGTACGAGGCGGGTGACGAGGGTGAGATGACGCGGTTCAGCGCGCGGCTGCCCGATGAGGCCGCGACCGTCGGGCTGCGGATCGCCTCCGATGACGACGGGATCTGCGCGTTGCAATTCCGCCACTGTGCCGACGCCGACGCCGACGCCGACGCCGATGGTAGTGGTGGTGGTGGCGTCGGCGGTGCTGGTGACAGTGCCGGCGACGGCTGGGTCACTGGCTTCGAGGGGTTCCGGGCAGAGCAGGGGCGCTGGATCTCGGCGGAGCTCGGCCTGTTCGCCACCGCCCCACCCGGATCGGCGGGCGAGGGCACGGCCGTTTTCGGCCCGGTGACCATCCACCCCCGCCGAAGAGCACTCTCCACAAGCAGGCTCCACGCGTCAGGAGGCGGGAGCGGGCCCGGTGCTGCCGCGGATCTCGATGCGCGGGCGGAAGCTGAGGTCGTGATCCGGCCGCTCACCGTTGAGCAGCGCGTGCAGCCGCTTCCACGCCTCCTCGCCCAGCTCGACGACCGGAACCGACGCGGTGGTCAGCGCTGGCGTCATGTACTTCGCGAAGGGGATGTCGTCGAACCCGGTCAGTGACAGCTGCTCCGGTACGCGTACGCCGCGCTCGTTCAACCCGCTGAGCAGGCCCATCGCCACAAGGTCGTTGAATCCGAGCACCCCGGTCGCCCCCGAAGCGATCACCGCGTCCGCCACGGCGTGCCCGTGCTCGAACGTGACGCCGCACGGGATGCCGATCACGTCGGCGTCGGGATGCTCGGCACGGAACCGGGTGAGCCCGCTGAGCCGTTGGGCGTTGGACGCGCTGTCGGGATTGCCCTCCAGGTAGGCGATCCGGCGGTGGCCGAGCTGGTGCAGATGCCGGGCGAGTGGCTGGATGCCCGCCTCGTAGTCGGCGGTGAGGGTCGGCGCCAGGACGTACGGGCTCTCGCGGTTGATCAGCACGACCGGCGCCAGCTCGGGCAGCAAGGCCCTGAGCTGGTCCTCCGGCATCCTGGGCGCACAGAGCACGATCGCGTCGCAGCAGCGGCGTGCCTCAGAAGCCAAGGTGCTCTCCTCGCCGGCCGTTTCCAGCGAGTCGGCCACCAGTACGTGGTAGTTGTCCTTGGCGGCGGCACGGGTCAGGCCGCGCAGCACGCTCTGGAAGGTCGGATTCTCCAGGTCCGGCACCATGATGGCGACCCGCTGGGTGCGACCCAGCACGAGCGAACGCGCCAGCGGGCTGGCCGAGTAGCGCAGCTCGGCCGCCACGGCGCGGACTCGCCCGGCGATCGCCGGGTCCACGTGGTGGTTGCCGTTCATCACCCGGGACACCGTAGAGATGGAGACTCCGGCCTGTTTCGCGACCTCGATAATGGTCACCGGCCGGCCGCTCGCGCTCCTGGCCATGCGCCAACCTTCTTCGGGCAACTCGCTGGAAGCGAAGGGAGAAAACCTTTTCCAGCAGGGTATCCGCAGCCAGGGCGGTTCTGTCGCCGCATCCTGATCATTGTCCGTCCGCGCCTGGGGGCCTGGCGTCATGCATGATTTCCGGATGACGAGGATCGAGACGCCATGGGGGCCTTGGGAGGCTGCGCCGCTTGGCGAGGTCGTCGCGCTGATGCGGGGGCTGGCGGTGCCGTGGTGGGTGGCCGGTGGGTACGCGATCGAGCTGGCCGTGGGCCACGCGTATCGCGAGCATGGGGACGTGGACATCGCGCTGCTGCGCCGGGACCAGCTCGCGATGCGGCGGCTGCTGGACGGCTGGGACGTCCACGCCGCGGTCGTGCCCCAGACGCTGCGGCCATGGGCGCTGGAGGAGGTGCTGCCCGAGCAGGCGCACGACATCTGGGTACGCGAGCATCCGGACGGGCCATGGCGGTTCCAGCTCATGCTGGACGAGGCCGAGGGAGAGGAATGGACGTACCGGCGTAACCCTCGGATCCGGCGCCCGCTGGCCGGGCTGACCGTGGAGGAGGACGGTTTCCGCCGGCTTGCCCCCGAGGTGCAACTGCTCTACAAGGCCAAGGGCCCACGGCCGAAGGACGAGGCCGATTTCGAGGCGGTCCTCCCGGTGCTGAGCGACGAGCAGCGGCGCTGGTTGGAGGGGGCGCTGGAGATCGAGCACCCTACACATCCCTGGCGTGCGCGCCTGCGCCAGTGACGGTCAGCCTCGGGTGAGAACGGCGCGGGCGGCCGCGCCAGTGACGCTCAGCCTCGGGCGAGGACGGCGCGGGCGGCTGCGAGCTGTTGATCCTTGGTCGCCTGCAGCGCCTGGAACTCGGCAGGGTGTGCGCTGATGGCAGCGTCCTGGATGCGTTTCTCCGCGGCGGACCAGATGGAGACGAGGCCGGTCTTCACCTTGCACCGTACGTCCGCCTGTGCCGCCCGGATCTCATCCGGGGAAGCGGGGCCCTCCTTCATCCACCGCTCGTCTGTGATGGCGGCGAGCGGAGCGGCGTACTGCCAGCCTTGCTCCCGCATGCACGTACTCCAGGCCCGGAAGACCTGGACGACCTTGGGATCCTGCTGGGACTGGTTGAAGGTCTCCGAGATGAGCCTGTTGAACAGGGCCTCGTCGACCTGCGGAGTGCCCTGCTCGAGGTGGGCCCGCGCCTGCCCCAGGCAGCCGTCCTTCTCGGCGGACGCGGCCCGCTGTTCCTTCGCCGACAGGCTACGCGCACGGCTGTCGCGTGCGGCAGCGCGCTGGGCCACCGTGGGGCGGTCCGGAGGGGTGTGATAGCCGAAGAGGCGGGCTATCTCCGGTTCGACGACGCCGTAGCGGCGGCGGTTCTGCGGCTCCAGGTCCTCCGCCGCGCTCGGCGGCAGCTCCTTCCACGCCATGCCCCGTTGCCGCATGCAGTCGCCGACGAGGAGCTCCTCGGCGCGATCAAGGGTGCTGATGTCCGACGCGGAGAAGTTGTACCGGTCGAAGGGGATCGAGAGCTCGCGCGCCTCCACCCCCGGCGGCGGCACCGAAACCTGCGGCTCCGTCGCCGCCGCCGTCGAACAGGCGGCTGTCGCCGCGGTCAGGAGGACCCCGACCGCTCCCCACAGCCGAACAGACACTCTGATTCCCCCGGATCGGTCGACTTCGGGCTTACGGGTGGACGTACTTGATGGAGCTGGTCTTGTTGTCGAACCCGTTGTTCGTCAGGTCGCCGTCCGAGGAACTCGGCTTGGCCGCGTAGCCGTACGCGCCGGAGCAGTTGGCGGAGTCGTAGAACTGCACCCTGGCAGCGGTGTTGTTCCACATGGAGCTCGCCGCGTTCTTCACCTTGAGCGCTTTGTAACACAGGTTCCAGCCCTCGAACATGAAGTTCTCTTCTGCGCCCTTGAACTTGTCGTGCTCGTACAGGCATAAGTCCAGCTCGCAGGGGCCCGACGCCCGGCTCGTCTCGGCCTGCGCGGTGGAGCCGACTCCCACCAGGCTGACCAGGACCAGCGCCACCATTCCGACGCTGCGCACCGTCGCTCGCTTCATGGACACCTCATTCTCGTGGCACCGAAATTGTTAAGATCATAGTCAGGTCCGGGCAATCCAGCGGTCAGCCGTGTGGATCCCGTCGGCGGGCCGACTTGACGCGATGTGCCTGGCGATCAGGACGTCAGGCGATCGCCTCCAGCCCCGCGACGATGCCGCCGGTCAGCAGGCCGACGACCGGGATCAACGGGCTGCCCTTGAGCGCCGCCACGGCGTGGAAGCGCAGGTCCCGGTACTCCCGCATGTCCTCGGTGCCCGGTAGCACCAGCAGGCGGGGGCGCAGTCCGGCGAAGACGATCCAGTCGAGGACCACCAGGTCGTACAGGGACAGGGTGAGGAACATGAGCGCGCCCGCCACGGCAGCCGGACCGAAGCCCAGGTCGGTGCCGAGGTCCGCGCGCAGGCGCAACATCGCCGCGACCGTCAGGGGTACGCAGCACACTCCCCAGAAGAGCACTCCCACCCAGACCGCCACCCGGCGGCCGCGCGCGCTCTTGGGCTTGGCGTAACGCTCCTGGATGGCCGGGGGGTAGTCGTTCAGCAGGAAGTCGCGGCTGGCGAACGCTCCGGCGAAGATCGCAATGGTGAAGAGCACGCTCATCGCCAGGCCGAACCCCACCCCGTATCCGACGACCAAGGACCACCGCATGCCGTTTCCTCCTTTGTAAGGGTCGCCTAAGTGTGATGGGGGAGCCGCCTTAAAGTCAACGGTGTGTGAAGTTCAAGGGATCCGGCTAGCATGGCCCGGTGCCCGCCCGCCGCCGACGCCCCGAAGCTCGCCTGGGCCGGCCGACGCTGACCAGGGAACGGATCGCCCGCGCCGCGCTACGCGTGCTCGGCCGGGCCGGTCCCACGGAGCTGACCATGCGCAACGTCGCCGCCGACCTCCAGGTCTCGCCGCGCGCGCTGTACAACTACGTGAGCGACCGCGACGACCTGCTGCGCGAGGTGATGGCGATCTGCCACGCCGACCGTCCCGAACCGCGCCTGGATCCGGGGCGGTGGCGTGAGAGCCTGCGCCAGTACTGCCTCGACCTGCGCTCCTGGCACCGAGCCCACCCCGGCCTGCTGGCGCTCGCCCACGCCGAGAACCTCACCCACCTGGCCGCCCCTGGCCTGCTCGACGCGGACGACGCGCTGGTGGGCTTCTTCCTCGAACTCGGGCTGAGCCCCCAGAACGCCTACCGCGCCTGGACGATCACCGTGCTCCAGGTGGCCGGCTTCGCCGAGATCTGGGACACCTGGCACGATCGCCCGCCCGCCGGGCTGGTCCCCGCCGCCGTGCCACTCGTCCCTCCACTACCACCCACGGACCGGCCCACCGACCGGCCGGGTGTCGAGGCCGCGCGTACCGACGAGTCGCCCGCTACGGAGCCGCGCGTGGGGGGATCGTCTGCGGAGAAGTCGAATGCCGAGAGGCTGGGCGGCGGAAGGCCGGACGTGGGTGGTCTGGCCGCCGAAAGCCACCCGCACCTGCGGCGGATCAGTGAGGAGGCCACGGCGGAGCCGCCGGACGTGCTGTTCGAGTCGGTGGTGACGATGCTGTTGGCCGGTATCGAGGCCGCCCTTCTCCGTCCGGCCCGGAAGGCCGACGCTCCACTCTGACGTCGGTCAGCCGCCCCGGTGTCAGACAGTCCGTCTGGGGGCGCAGGTCAGTTGCCGGTGTAGCAGCTGATCTCCATGCCGTCCTCGACCGGAAAGGCGACGCTGACGTACCCGTTCGCCGCTTCGCGAACGTAGTCCAGGTAGTCGGCCATGGTGGGAAAGGTGATGTCGTCGGCCACCACCAGCGCACCCGGCGACAGCCGGGGCTCCAGCAACCGGAGAACCGGCAGGCACAGCTCCTTCCACCCGTCCAGCAGCACCAGGCCGATCGGCCCCGGTACGTCGGCGAGAGTGTCCAGGGCGTTGCCGGCCAGGACCGTCGCCAGGCCGCCGAGCCCGGCCTCATCCAGGTTGGCCCGCGCGGCGGTGATCTTGGTCGTGCTCATCTCGGTGCTGAACACCTGGCCCGTGCCGTTGTCCGCGACCGCGGCGGCCAGATAGAGGGTGGAGATCCCGTACGAGGTGCCGAACTCCACGACGGTCTCCGGCCGACCGGCCCGGACCAGCGCGTAGAGCAGGTCGCCGCCTCGCGCGGAGATCGGCAGGTAGTGGGCCGCCAGCGCGTCGGCGCGCTCCTGCGCGGTGGCGGTCGCCAAGGAGCCGCCGGGGATGGGTCCGTGCGGCGTGTCGTCATCGCGATCCGCCGCGGCGAACAGCCGGTCGAGCACGGTACGGACCAGCGGAGAGTGCAAAGTGTTGGACATGATCCAAAGACTAGACTGACCGTTGCGTCTTGTCTAGCAGAGGGGAGTGTGGTCGTACGATCGGGAATGTGGAGAAGCGTGAGCTGGGCAGGACAGGCAGGCAGGTCGGCGTGGTCGGCCTCGGGGCGTGGCAGTTGGGCGCCGACTGGGGTGAGGTCGGGGAGGACGAGGCGCTGGCGACGCTGCACGGCGCCGTCGACGCCGGGGTGACGTTCATCGACACCGCCGACGTGTACGGCGACGGGCGCAGCGAGCGCATCGTCGGTCAGCTGATCAAGGAACGGCCCGGCCTGACGGTGGCCACCAAGATGGGCCGCCGGGTGCCGCAGGAGGTGTCGGCCTACACCCTGGACAACTTCCGGGCCTGGAACGACCGGTCCCGGAAGAATCTCGGCGTGGACACCCTCGACCTGGTGCAGCTCCACTGCCCGCCGACTCCCGTCTATGCGAACCAGGCGGTCTACGACGCGCTCGACACCATGGTCGAGGAGGGCAGGATCGCCGCCTACGGCGTGAGCGTGGAGACCTGCGCGGAGGCGCTGACCGCGATCGCGCGGCCGAACGTCGCCAGCGTGCAGATCATCCTCAACGCCTTCCGGCTGAAGCCGCTGGAGGAGGTGCTGCCGGCGGCGATCAAGGCCGGGGTCGGGATCATCGCCCGCGTTCCGCTGGCCAGCGGGCTGCTGTCAGGCCGGTACGACGAGCACACCCGCTTCGGCGACGACGACCACCGCGCGTACAACCGGCACGGGGAGGCGTTCGACGTCGGCGAGACGTTCTCGGGGGTCGACTACGACACCGGGCTGCGGGCTGTGGCGAGGCTCAAGCCGCTGGTGCCGGAGGGGATGACGACCGCCCAGTTCGCGCTGCGGTGGATCATCGACCAGCCGGGGGTCAGCGTGGTGATCCCGGGGGCCCGCGACGCGCGCCAGGCCGCCGCCAACGCCGCCGCGGCCGGGCTCCCCGCACTCACGGAGGAGACCCGGGTGGCGGTCACCGCCGTCTACGACGAGCTGATCCGCCCTCAGGTCCACCACCGCTGGTAACGAACCACCGCTCTCCGGAGGCCACCACCGCCCGGGTTACTGCTGGCCGGGCCTGCGGGCCGGGGTGGGGGTGGGGCCGGCTGTGCCGTCGGTGAAGCGGCCCGGCCGGAAGGTCGCCAGCAGCGCCGACTCCTCGCCGAACACCTCGCCCGACACCTCCTCCATCAGCAGCGGCGCCAGCGTGACCCCGCTGTGCGTGGCCACCGTGTAAACCCGCCGCGCCGCGTCCGCGAACCCGGCCACGGCCAGCCCGTCACCAGGCATCGCCCGCTGACCGACGACCGCGCGCTCCACCGTCGCGCCCTCGGTCGCGCGCAGCACCTTGGGAAGCAACCCCATGATCTCGTCCAGGACCTCGCCCGGCACGGCGGCCGCCGGGTCCGCCCGGCCGTCCAGGTGCAGGGACTGCAGCAGCACCCGGCCGCCGCCGTCGGGCCGCAGGTTGAGCCCGGCGGTGGTGAGCACCCGGGACAGCCGGGCGGGCAGCGGCGCGGTGGTGACCAGGAACCCGTTGGTGACCTTGCCGGACACCACCGGATCCAGCATCGGGATGTCGATCCCGGCCAGCGCCGCGACCCCCTGCGTCCAGCGCCCGGCACAGGTGACGACCACGTCACAGGCGAAGGTACGCCCGTCGGCCAGCGTCACCTTCGCGCCCGCCGCCGTCGTGTCGATGGCGGTGACCTCGGCCCCGCACTCCACCGTGGCCCCCCGGTCCCGCGCCTCGCCGAGCAGCCGCCCGAGCAGCCGCGTCGCCAGGACGTAGGCCTCGCCGGGGAAGAACACGTACTCGGTGCCGGCGGGCGGCGGCACCAGGTCGGGCTCCAGGGCCAGCGCCCGCCCGGCGGTCACCCGCTCGACCGGGTAGCCCATGCCGATCAGCCGCCGCACGCGCTGTTCGAGCAGCTCGCGATGGTCGCCACCCACCGCGTACTCGAGGTTGCCCGTCGGGAAGAACCAGTCGCCCGAGCCGCCCGCGAGCTGGTGGTGCGCCCACACGGCGGCGTGGTTCAGGTCGAAGTACTCCTTGGGCGTCTTGTTGTTGGCGTTGATCCACGCCACCGACGTGGAGGTCGTACCGGATCCCGGTGTACGTGCCTCCAGGACGGTGACCTGCGCGCCGCGCCGGGTGAGCCCGGCCGCGATCGCGGATCCGACCACCCCCGCACCGATGACGACGACTCGCACATTGACTCCTCTCGGTTGGGGACGGCTCAGCGGTTCTGTTCGGCGTCGGCGCCGAACAGCCGGGCCACGCCGACGAAGCGTTCGATCACGACGACCGCGACCGCGGCGAACAGCACCATGAGCGTGCCGATGGCCGTGACCGTGGGGTCGTAGTCGTACTGCATGTAGTTGAAGATCCGGACGGGCAGCGTCTGCAGGTCGGTGGTGACCACGAACAGGGCCACGGTGAGGTCGTCGAAGGAGGTGATGAAGGCGAAGAACGCGCCGCCGATCAGTGCCCCTCGTACGGCCGGCAACGTCACGTGCCAGAACACCAGGAACGGCGCCGCGCCCAGTCCGGCGGCGGCCTTCTCGGCCGAACGGTCCAGGCCCGCGAGCCCGGCGAGCACGAGCCGCACCGTGTAGGGGACCGTGAGCACCAGGTGGGCGAGCAGCAGGGTGAACGCGCTGGAGGCCAGCAGCCCGGCCCGCACGGCCTGGGCCTGCGGTCCGTCGTCGATCAGCGCGACGTCGATCTGCGGGGCGTTCTGCTGGGCCTTGAGGTTGGCCACCGTGTCGGTGGAGCTGCCGGCGATGTAGGAGACCTTGCAGCCACAGGTCTTCTCGAAGCCGGGGATCACCGACTGCTTGAACGCCTCCTCGTACGAACCGCCGTAGCCGGCCACGACCAGGGTGCCGGGGGCGGCGGACGGGACGGGGGCGCCGCAGGCGGTGAGGCCGAGGGTTCCGGCCAGGCCGACGGCGGCCAGGGAGCTGCGTGTCATGAAAACCTCCGGGAGGGGGCGAGATGGTCGATCTCGCGCGCCGTTGCGCCGGTTTCGACCAGGTCGGCGATGATGTCGCCGAAGACGGGGGCGAGCTTGAAGCCGTGCCCGCTGAACGCGGTGGCGAGCACGGTACGGCCGGTGGCGCCGTACCGGCCGAGCAGCCCGTGCCCGTCCGGCGTGAACGCCTCGCAGAACGTGGCGATGCGCACCGGATCGGGGCGCAGACCGGGCAGCGTCCCGGCCACCGCGGCGGCGACCTGCGAGACGTAGGAGACGGGGACGGTACGGCTCAGCGACTCGGGTGAGCCGATCGGCTCCCACGGCACGTGCAGGTTGACCTTGACGCCGACGCCGTCGACCGAGGGGAAGCAGGAGTAGGCGGGTTCGCCGACCCGGATGGCGATCGGACACCGGTCCGGGGCGAACAGGGTCTCGTCGCGGCGCGGGAACCAGGTCGAGGTGATGGCCTTGGTGGTGAGCCGTCCGGCCACCGGTTCGGGGAGCAGGCCGGGCGCCCAGGGGCCCGGGGCGAGCACGGCGTGGGTGAAGCGGTGCTCGCCGTCCTCGGCCATGACCGTCACGCCGTCGGTGTCGGGTCGTATCTCGTGAACGGGTGTGTAGCGGGCGATCCGCGCACCGGCGCGCTCGGCGGCGGACGCGGCGGCGACGACCGGCGGAACGTTCCAGCTCGGCCCACAGCTCGCGGGCCTCGCGCAGCAGCGGGACCGCGTGGATGCCGCGTCCGGCGAGCCGCCACAGGGCCATCGAACCGACGGTGCCGGTGCCGATGACGGCGACAGAGGTCATGAGCACTCCGATCCTGGGCATGGCGAAGCCCACGTATGGGGCTTGTAGGGGGGCGGAAAGGTCAGCTGTGGTCGGTGGCCCCGCGCAGGTCGGTCTCCACGTAGAAGCGCTCGGAACCGGTCGGAACGATCATTTCGAGGAGCTCGGCGATATCTCCCTTGCGGGTCCAGGTCTCGCGCAGCCACCGGAAGACGGGCGTGCCCGGGGCGAGGCCGAAGAGCGCGGCCTGGTCGTCGCCGAGCACGTACGGCTCCACGTACATCCGGGCCCGCACCAGCTCGACACCGCGGTCACGCAGGTAGGCGTGGGTGGTGAGGGGCTCCAGCGGCTGGTCGAGCAGGTCGGGCGCCAGCCGGAAGGGCAGCACGTGCAGCTCGGTGTTGAGCACGTGACCGTCCGCGCCCAGCTTGTGGCGCTCCATCTGGATGACGGCCTCCGCGTCCGGGACGCCGGGCAGCCGCAGGCGCGCTCCCTCGGCGGGGAGCACCTGAGCTGAGATGACCTGATGATCCCCGTGCGTCTCCGGGCCCTGGATCAGCAGGCCGGTGAAGCGCAGGAGGTTGTGCTGGCCGATGGCCTGGGCGACGAAGCTGCCGCGCCGACGGAACCGGACGATGAGCCCGGCGTCGGCGAGGTCCCGCAGGGCCCGCTGCACCGTGATGCGCGAGACCTCGAACTCCTCGCAGAGCTCGACCTCCGTGGGGATCCGGGTCCCGGGCCCCCACTGGCCGCCACGGATGCGATCTTCCAGCGCCTTGCGGATCCGCACGTGGAGGAGAAGCTCGCGTCCTGACATGCCAAAATACTGGTTGTCGCCATAAGTTATGTCAATAGACGATTAGACATAACTTTTCGGACGGTTGGCGTGTGCGCCGCAGGACACACAGGAAGCGTGCCCGGTACCGAGGGGCACCGGGCACGCGAGGAAGAGCTGCCGTCAGCCTGTACGGAGGGTCAGTCCGTACGTGCTGAGGATCTCGTTGACCGGCTGGAAGTAGGTCGTCCCGCCGCTGGTGCAGTTGCCGGAGCCGCCGGAGGTGACGCCCTGGGCCTGGCTGCCGGAGATGAACGGGCCGCCGGAGTCGCCGGGCTCGGCGCACACGTTCGTGCGGGTGAGGCCGGTGACGGTGCCCTGCGAGTACCTCACGGTGGCGTTGAGCTGCTGAACGGTCCCGCAGTGCCAGCCGGTGGTCGAACCGGAGCGGCAGATGGAGGAGCCGACGCCGGCCACGGTGGAGCCGCGGACGGTGACGTTCGCGCCGCCGGAGCCGCGTACGTACGGCGTGGCGGTGTTACCGGGAGCCGCGACCCAGGAGTAGTCGTTGCCCGGGAACGAGTAGCCCTGGAAGGTGCCCGTCGGGTTGGTGGTGTTGGCGGCGACCCGGCAGTGCCCGGCGGAGACGAAGCCGGGGGTGGTGCCGCGGGTGATGGCGAAGCCGACGCTGCACCGGCTGGAGCCGATGTAGTAGGGCGCGCCACCGATGATGTTGATGAAGGTCTGCGGCTGCTCGCTGGAGACGGTCACGCGGACCGCGTTCCGGTCGACGCCGGCGGCGGTGGCGAGCGTGTCACCGGCCGCCTGCTGGCCGGCGACGATGACGACGCTGTTGGTGGTCACGTCGATGTACCACAGGGACGCGCCGGCCTTGGCCTGGTCCGACGCCCGGTCGAGCTGGTCCTTGACCGCGGTGAGCTGGGCCAGCGTCCGCGTGACGAGTACGGGTTGCGCGCCCTTCGCCTCGATGGCGGCGGTGGTGGCGGGGTCGGTGGTGGCGACCAGGAGCTTGGAGGCGTCGCCGTTCAGCCAGGCTCCGCCGAAGGCGGCGCCGAGCGAGGAGGTCAGGGCGGCTTCGGTGGCGGCCGCGCGCTGCTCGTTCGCCAGGCGGGTGATGACCTGCTGCTCGGACAGGCCGAGGTCACGTTCCAGGGAGTCGATCAAGGACGGCGGGGTCGAATCCGAGGGGACGGGAGAGGGCGAGGCCGCCGCGGCGGGGGTCAGGGGGGTGGTGGCCAGGCAGGCTGCCACGATGGTGGCGCCTAAGAGAGGCCAGCGCTTACTCCGCATGAGCACTCCTTTGTGGGGGTGCTTGTCAAGCTAGCGGTTGCTAGGGATTGGCATAGATGGCAAACGACCCCTATCACGGTGATATGGCCCCGGTTGACGTTGGTCAGCCGCCCAGGCCGCGGATGATGAGGTCGATCGCCGTTTCGAAGGTCCGGTCGGCCTCCGCGGAGTCCTGGCCCTGCCCGATGTGCCCGGCCGACTCGGCGAACACCAGGCCGGTCACGAACCCGTACAGCACATCAGCCGTCCGCCGCAGCTCGCTCTCCGGCACCCCCACCGTCACCAGGATCGAGAACAGCACGTCCCACAGCCCGCCCGTCCGGCTGGCGATGATCTCCGGATGCGAGTGGACGTAGCGCCACATGTTCGGGTGGTCGCGCGACAGCGAGCGGTAGGCGTGCGCCAGCAGGCGTACCCGTTCCCGCCAGGGGAGATCCTCCCCCGGCAACTCCATACGGAGCCCCTGCGAGGCGCAGATCTGCGAGATCAGCGCCGTCTTGCTCTCGACGTGGTGGTACAGCGACATGGGATTGACGTCCAGCTCCGCGGCCAGTTTGCGCATGGACAGCCCTTCCACGCCGACCTCGTCCACCAGGCGCAACGCCGTGTTGTAGATCTCCTCGGGGGTCAGCGGGGTACCCCTGCGCGCGCTCACTGCCATACACCGTATGGTAGCGTCAGCCATACGGTGTATGGCTACCCAACGGGAGTACGCAATGAGAGAGATCCCCGCCCCACGAGGGCTCCCGGTCTTCGGCAACGCGCTCCAGATCCCCTCGCATTCGCCCATCGCCTACTTCGAGCAGGTCGCACGGGCACATCCGGAGGGCATCTTCCAGCTCGACCTGCTCGGCCGCCGGATCGTGGTGATCCACGATCCGGACCTGGTGGCCGAGGCGTGTGACGAGACGCGGTTCCGCAAGGAGATCAACCCGCCCCTGTCGATCGTCCGCGACTTCGCGGGTGACGGGCTGTTCACCGCCCGGCCGGACGAGCCCGTCTGGGGCCATGCGCACCGGATCCTGATGCCGGCCTTCAGCCAGCGCTCGATGAAGGCGTACTACCCGCAGATGCTGGAGGTCGCCGAGCAGCTCGTCGAGTCCTGGGCGGGACGGCCGGGGCAGGATCTGCCGGTGGCCGACGACATGACCCGGCTCACCCTCGACACGATCTCGCTGACCGGGTTCGGCTACCGGTTCGACTCCTTCGACTCGCCGGAGCTGCACCCGTTCCTGACCGCGATGGGCGGCGCGCTGACCGAGGCGATGCTGCGCAACCAGCAGCTCCCCGTCGTCACCAAGCTCAGGCGCAAGCAGGAGGCCGGCTACCGGGCCGACATCGAGCTGATGCGCGAGCTGGTCGACGACGTGATCAGGCGGCGCCGCGCGGAGGGCGGCGCGGCCACGAAGGACCTGCTCGGCCTGATGCTGGAGGCGTCCGACCCGCAGACCGGCGCCCGGCTGTCCGACGAGAACATCCGCAACCAGGTCCTCACCTTCCTGATCGCCGGGCACGAGACCACCAGCGGCCTGCTCTCCTTCGCGCTGTACAACCTGCTGCGCGACCCCCACACCCTCGCCCTGGCCTATGACGAGGTCGACCGGCTGCTGCCGGGCGACGAGCCGCCGACCTACGAGACGGTCATGAAGCTGGACGTGATCTCCCGGATCCTGGAGGAGACGCTGCGCTCCTGGTCCCCGATCCCGGCCATCAGCGTGAACGCCATCGAGGACACCACCCTGGGAGGCGAGTACGAGGTGCCGGCGGGCACGCCGGTCGTCATCCTGCTGCCGTCGCTGCACCGCAACCCGAAGGCGTGGGAGCGCCCCGACGAGTTCGACATCGACCGCTGGCTGCCCGAGAACAAGCGCCACCACCACCCCGCCGCCTACAAGCCGTTCGGCAACGGCGAGCGGGCCTGCATCGGCCGCCAGTTCGCGCTCACCGAGGCCAGGCTGGCGCTGGCGATGATCCTGCGCCGCTTCGCCGTCTCCGACCCCGCCGTCTACAAGATGAAGATCAAGCAGACGCTCACGCTGAAGCCCGACGGGTTCACCGTCCGGGTCCGCGAGCGCCGGCCCCACGAGCGCGCCGCCGCGCTCGAACAGCCGGTCGAGACGGCCGAGCAGCAGGACATCGCCGTCACCGGCGTCGCGCTCACCATCGCCTACGGCTCCAACCTGGGCACCTGCGCCGACATCGCCGAACGGCTGGCCGAGCGCGCCGGGCGGGCCGGCTTCGCGACCACGCTGACCACCCTCGACGAGCTCGACCCGCCCAGTGACGGGCTGTTCCTGGTGGTCGCCTCCTCCTACAACGGCAAGGCGCCGGACAACGCCCAGCGCTTCGACGCGCTGGAGGAGCTGCCCGACCTGTCGGGTGTACGGCTGGCGCTGCTGGGCTGCGGCAACACCCAGTGGCCCACGTACCAGGACTTCCCGCGCCGCGCCTTCGCCAAGCTGACGGCGGCCGGTGCCGTGCCGCTGATCGAGCGGGGCGAGGCCGACGCCGACGGCGACTTCGACGGCGACGTGTCGGCGTGGACCGCCAAGCTGTGGGCGGCGACGGCGGAGGAGTACAGCGCGTCGGCCGCCGACGCGGGGCCGCGCTACCAGATGGAGGTGCTCAGCGAGGCCGAGGTGCGGCCCTCGGTCGTCTCCGCGCGGGCGTTCCCGCTGACCGTGGTGTCCAACGAGGAGCTGACCGGCGACCCGGCCGGGCTGTGGGACTTCTCGCTGGAGGCGCCGCGTCCCGGCGTCCGGTCGATCGTGGCCAGGCTGCCCGAGGGCGTGACCTACTCGGCGGGCGACCACATGGCCGCCTTCGCCAAGAACGACCCGGAGCTGGTGGAGTGGGCGCTGCGCTGCCTGCGCGTCCCCCGCGAGCAGGTGGTACGGCTGCGCACCAGCGGAGCCACGCACCTGCCCGTGGACACGCCGGTGACGGCCGGGCTGCTGCTGACCGAGTTCGCCGAGCTCCAGGAGGTGGCCACCAGGTCGGACCTTGCGGCCCTGGCCGCCCACACCTCGTGCCCGTGGACGCGCGGCCAGCTCGACGCGCTGACCGCCGACTACGCCGACGAGATCCTGGCCAAGCGGGTCTCGCCCCTGGCGCTGCTCGACCGCTTCCCGGCGATCGAGCTGCCGCTGCCGGTCTTCCTGGAGATGGCCGGGCCGATCAGGCCGCGCTACTACTCCGTCTCCTCCTCGCCGCTGGCCGACCCCGGGCTGGTCAGGATCACCGTCGGGCTGGTGGAGGGGCCCGCCTGGTCGGGCAGCGGCGAGTACCGCGGGATGTGCTCGGCCTACCTGGCCGGGCTGGCTCCCGGAGAGACCTTCTACGGCTACATCCGGGTGCCCGCGCCGCCGTTCCGGCTGCCCGAGGTCCCCGCCACGCCGGTGGTCCTCGTCGGTCCCGGCACCGGGTTCGCGCCGCTGCGGGGGTTCCTGGAGGAGCGGGCGCTGACCGGGGCCACCGGGCGGGCCGAGGTGTTCGCCGGGTGCCGCCATCCCGCGCACGACTGGCTCTACCGGGCCGAGGTGGAGGACTGGGCGGCGGCTGACGGGGTGCACGTGACCATGGCCTACTCGGCGGTGGCCGGGCATCCGTACCGGTTCGTGCAGGACGCGGTCGCCGCGCGGGCGGACGAGGTGTGGGAACTGCTGGAGGCGGGCGCGCACGTGTACGTCTGCGGCGACGGGCTGCGCATGGCGCCCGCGGTGCGGCGGGCGTTGCTCGCGATCCACCGGGACAAGACCGGCGCGGACGGAGCGGGATGGCTGGCGGCTCTCGAGGAGCAGGGCCGTTATCAGCAGGACGTGTTCGCCTGATCTCCACGCTCTTGGGCGCCGCCTGCGCAAAGCCGCAGGTGGCGCTGGGCGAACCTTTATCGTCAATGCCGGATTAGCGGTCCATCCTTGGATATAACCGCAGCATGCATGACATATGCGTGGAACATGCTGGAAACCTTCCGCGGGCACTGTGAGAGCCTCTTGGAAAGGGGGCGGGTCATGCTGCTCAGAGTGAGGGTGTCGCTGCCGGACCGGCCCGGAGGCCTGGGCCAGGTCGCGCGGGCGCTTGGCGCGCTGGGCGCCGACATTCTTCAGGTCACCGTGCTGGAACGGGAGACGGGCCGGGCGGTGGACGACTTCACGGTGTCCTGGCCGGGGACGGTGACCGCGGACGAGGTACGCGACCGGCTCTCCGCCGTGCCGGGCGTACGCGTCGAGGGCGCCTGGCCGACCAAGGACATCCCGGGCGCGGCACCCGACTACGACCTGCTGATGCACGTCGCGTCGGAGCCGTCGCGGGGGATCGCGACCCTGGTGGACGCGTTGCCGGGGCTCTGCGGCGCGGAGTGGTCGCTGGCGCTGGCGGGTGACGTCGTCCGCCATGCCAGCGTGTCCGCGCCCGCGGTGTTCGAACTGTCCGAACCTCCGCCGCTCAGGGCCGCCACGCGGGCGGCCGACGATCTGCGGCTGATGCTGCTGCCGGTGGCCACCCATGGGCTGCACGTGGTCGTCGCACGGGCGGAGGGGCCGCATTTCCACCGCGCCGAACTCGAACGCGCCGCCCGCATCGTCGCCGTCGTCTCCAAACTCTCCCCGGTGCTCCCCACACCGATCTCCGGAGCCGGCCGCTGACCGCTCCCCGACAGACCTTCTGATCAGCGGCCGGCGACAGACCTCTTCTGTGGCCGGCCGCTGATCGGCTTCTTTCTTTTCTGTACGGCCGGCCCGGTGGACCCCACCCGCCGTACAGGGCTCAGGTCTGTCCAGGGAGACGCTCCTCCGGTGGGCGGGGCCGGGGTTTTCGACGCGCGTATTCTTGGCCCCGGCCGTGGTTTTTCTGAGGAGGAGCCGGTGGATTTCCAGCTGAACGATGACCAGAGGGCCTTCCGGGAGACTCTTCGGGCGTTCGTCGACAAAGAGATCATGCCCGTCGCCATCGAGTGGGAGCACTCCGGGCGCTACCCCACCGAGATCGTGGACAAGATGAAGGCGATGGGGCTCTTCGGGCTGACGGTGCCTGAGGAGTATGGCGGGCTCGGGGCGGACATGGTGTCGTTCGCGCTGGTCTTCGAGGAGATCGCCCGGGGGTGGATGGGGGTCGCCGGGACCATCGGGTCTCATTCGCTGGCCTGCTGGATGATCGCTCGGCACGGCACCGAGGAGCAGAAGTCGCGCTATCTCGCCGATCTGGCCACCGGGGCCCGCCGTACCGGGATCGCGCTCACCGAGCCCGGTGCCGGGACGGATCTGCAGGGGATCCAGACCCGGGCGGTCCGTGATGGCGATCACTATGTGGTGACCGGCACCAAGACATGGATCACCAACGCCCGCCATGCCGACCCGCTGCCCGTACTCGTGAAGACGTCCGTCACCGAGCCCGCGCACAAGGGCATGTCGGTGTTGCTCGTCGACCCGGCGGCCGAGGGGTTCGGGGTCAGCCGGGATCTGCCCAAGCTCGGCTACAAGGGGACCGAGACGTGCGAGGTCGTGCTCGACGGCGTACGCGTGCCCGTGGACGCGCTGCTCGGCGGGGTCGAGGGGCGCGGCATGCAGCAGGTGCTCGGCGGGCTGGAGATCGGGCGGATCAACATCGCCGCCCGCGCGGTCGGCGTCGCCCAGGCCGCCTACGACGCCGCGATCGGCTACGCCCGCGAGCGGAACGCCTTCGGCCAGCCCATCGCCGATTTCCAGGCCGTACAGCTCAAACTGGCCGACATGGCGACCGAGATCCAGGCGGCCAGGCTGCTGACCTACTGGGCGGCCTCGCAGGCCGACAGCGGGAAGCGGGTCGACATGGAGGCGGGGATGGCCAAATACTTCGCCTCTGAGGTGGCGTTGAAGGCGTCGCTGGAGTCGATGCGCATTCACGGTGGTTACGGCTATTCGCAGGAGTTCGTGGTCGAGCGGCTCTACCGGGACGCGCCGCTGATGGCCATCGGCGAGGGGACCAACGACGTCCAGCGGCTGGTCATCGCCCGCTCGCTCGTCTCCGGCAAGAACCACATCGGCTGGTGACGTCCGCAGGCTAGTCGTGCGGTGGCAGGCCGGAGACCTCGTGGTCGGCGTGGAAGAGGGCTTCGGCGATGAGCGCGCGGACGTGGCCGTCGCGGGCGCGGTAGAGCACGCGGCGGCCGTCCCTGCGGGTGTCGACCAGGCCCGCCAGGCGGAGCTTGGCCAGGTGCTGGGAGACCGACGGGCGGGCCACGCCGACCGCCTCCGAGAGCGAGTTCACGTCCAGCTCGCTTGACGACAGCTGCCACATGAGCCTGAGCCGGGTGGCGTCGCTGAGCATCCGGAACGCGTCGACGGCGCTGTTCACCTGCGCGGGAGTGGGTTGCTGTTGCGCTTGGGTGGCACCTGAGACGTTGTCGCGTGCGTACATGACTACATATAGTGGCTTGCGCGGATTCGTTGGGCAAGTGCGGAGTGAGGAGTGCTATGACCGATAAGCACGATTCCAGCCCTTCAGCCGGACCTGAGCACGGCTACGGCCACGGGCACGGGCATGGTCATGAGGGTAAGCGTGGGGTCGGCGGGATCAAGGGGCTGGTCTCGAAGGTCGGGCATGCCCTCGCGCCGCACAGCCACGACAGCGCCGACAAGACCGACGCCGCCCTGGAGGGCAGCAGTCGCGGGCTGCGCGTGCTGGCCGTCTCGTTCGGCGTGCTGCTGGTCACCGCCGCCGTCCAGGCCGTGATCGTCGTCATGTCCGGCTCCGTCGCGCTGCTCGGCGACACGCTGCACAACGTCGCCGACGCGCTCACCGCCGTGCCGCTCGCGATCGCGTTCTCGCTCGGCCGCCGCGCCGCCACCCGCCGCTTCACCTACGGGTACGGCAGGGCCGAGGACCTCGCCGGCATCGCCATCGTGCTGATCATCGCCGCCTCCGCCGGGCTGGCCGGGTACGAGGCGATCACGCGGCTGTTCGATCCGCGGGACATGCGGGCCGTCGGGTGGGTGGCCGCGGCGGCCGTGGTCGGGTTCCTCGGCAACGAGTGGGTGGCCCGCTACCGGATCGGGGTCGGCAGGCAGATCGGCTCCGCCGCGCTGGTCGCCGACGGGCTGCACGCCAGAACCGACGGCTTCACCTCCCTCGCCGTGCTCATCGGCGCGGGTGGCGCGGCGCTGGGCTTCCCGCTGGCCGACCCCATCGTCGGCCTGTTCATCACCGTCGCCATCTGCTTCGTGCTGCGGGACGCCGCCCGCGAGATCTACCACCGGCTGATGGACGCCGTCGACCCGGCCCTCGTCGACGAGGCCGAAGCCATCCTGGGCGGCGTCGAGGGGGTCGAACGCGTCGGCTCCGTACGGCTGCGCTGGATCGGCCACGCGCTGCACGCCGAGGTGGACATCCTGGTGAGCCACCACCTCTCGCTCGTGAACGCGCACGCGGTGGCGGTGGCGGCCGAACACCGCCTCATCCACGACCTGCCCAAACTACGCGCCGCCACCGTACACACCGACCCCCACGGCCCGGCCGGCGCCGACCACCACGCCCCGCTGACCAGCCACCGCTGAAAGCGGGGGCATCACTAGTTCGGGTCAGGGTAGGTTGGGGCGGGTGTCGATCGCCCCCGCCGCGACTCAGCCCAGTACGACCCACACCCCGAACCGCCTCGCCTGGCTCGACGCCCTGCGCGGCATCGGGGCGCTCGCGGTGGTGGCCGAGCACCTGCTGCCCTGGTTCCTGCCGGCTCTCCGGCCGTACTGGTTCAGTCTCGGCGTCTACGGCATCCTGGTGTTCTTCCTGGTCAGCGGCTACATCATCCCGATGTCGCTGGAGCGGCACGGCGATGTGCGGGCGTTCTGGGTCAGCCGGGTCTTCCGGCTCTACCCGCTCTACCTCGCCGTGGCCGCTCTGGTGCTGGCGGCGGCCTGGTGGGTGCCGGTGCGCGAGGAGGTGCCCCGCGACGGGACGGCCGTGGTGGGGCACGCGACGATGCTGCTCGACGTGGTGGGCGTCGGCGGTGTCGCCGACACCATGTGGACGCTCTCGTACGAGATGGTGTTCTACCTGATCGTCACCGCGCTGTTCGTGACCCGGCAGCACGAGCGGAGCGGCCTGTTCGCGGTGCTGTTCGCCGCGGGCTCGGTGATCGTCGGGCTGCTGCTCGCCGGGGCCGTGCTGGACGGCGGCTGGCTCGCCTACGCCTCGGGCGCCGTGTTCTTCGCCGGGCTGGCGTGCGTGATCTCCGGCAGATTCCGTACGCAGGCCGCCTGCGTGCTGGGCCTGATGGCGGTGGCGCTGCTGGTCCTCGGCGGCCGGGTGCCGTGGATGGGCGTGGCCGTGCTGAGCGTGATGTTCGCCGGGACCGCGATCCAGCGGTGGGAGCGTGGCACGGGCGGGCTGTGGCCGGTGGCCGCCACCGCGGCGCTGGTCGCGCTGGCCCCCGTCTGGGCGATCGAGTCCGGCTGGTGGTGGGTCGAGCCGGATGTGTGGATCACCACGATCGTGCTGGCCGGTGTGACGTTCGCGGGCGGGATGGCGTTGCGCGGCAGGCGGGTGCCGAGGGTGCTGACCTGGCTCGGGCTGATCAGCTACTCGCTTTACCTGGTGCACCATCCGCTGCTGAAGTTCTTCGTCGAGGTGAGCGGCGACCTGCGCCGGTCGCCGTTGCCGCTGCAGCTCGGCCTGGCCGTGCTGGCCATGACGCTGGTCCTGCTGGCCAGCGCCCTGGCGTACCGCTTCATCGAGAAGCCGATGCAGGCATTCGGCCGCCGGAGGCGGTGGCGTTCCTCCGGGTCCACGGGGTGAAGGCGCGGCCGGTTACGAGCAGGGCGCGAACGCCGGGTTCAGGGCCGTGACGACGTCCGGGTGGTGGGCGAGCGCCTGCCGCACGACCGGGTCCTCGTCAACCAGGAAGGCCAGGTGCCGGATGGCGTGCGCGACGACGTTCGCCACCTCGATCCGGTCCGGTGCGGGCTTCGCGGGCGCGTCGCCGATGACGATCTCCAGGGCGGGCAGCTCGATGGCCGGCAACTCGGGCTCCGGATCGGGGCACACCGCGTACGTGAGGACGATCTCTCCCTCGGGCCGGTAGCGCCAGCTCGTGGAGTGCACGACGGTCGCGGGTGCGTCGGCCGCGACTCCGCAGACTCGCCGCGCTGCCTGGTCGGGAGCCTCTCCGGGGCGCGGCAAGGTGGTGGCACGCCGATACGCCCACTTACTGTCAGTGGTCGCCCTTAGCATGAGCGTCTCGACCGAGACCACGTGTCTTCCCGTCACCGCCCACAACTTACTGCCAGTCATATGCAAAAGCGATTACTTCGCACTGCTTGCGGTCGGTGGGGCGCGAAGAGAGAGGCGGACAGCATGTCCGGGTTGCTGGTGCTCATGGGGTCGGGCGAGACGAGCCCGACCATGGTGGAGGTCCACCGCTCCGCCGCGAAGCGGCTGCGCGCGGGCGCCAGGGCCGTGCTGCTCGACACGCCTTACGCGTTCCAGGAGAACGCGGCCGACATCTCCGCCCGGGCCCGCCGATACTTCGCCCGGAGCGTCGGCCTGGAGGTCGAGGTGGCGACCGGAGCAGCCGGCGCCGACTGGGTGTTCTCCGGTCCGGGCAGCCCCACGTACGCGCTCGACCGCTGGACGGCCACGCCCACGGCGGGCGATCTGCGGGCCCGCGTCCGCGCCCGCCAGGGCGTCACCGTGCTGGCCTCGGCCGCCGCCTGCACGGCCGGGCTCGCGACGGTGCCGGTCTACGAGATCTACAAGGTGGGCGCCGAGCCGCACTGGCGCGAGGGCCTCGACCTGCTGGCGGCGCTCGGCCTGCGCGCGGTCCTGATCCCGCACTTCGACAACGCCGAAGGCGGCACCCACGACACCCGCTACTGCTACCTGGGCGAGCGGCGGCTGTCCCGGATGGAACGCGAGCTGCCGCCGGGCACGGCCGTTCTCGGCATCGACGAGCACACCGCGGTCGTCCTCGACCTCGACGCCGAGACCGTCGAGGTCGCGGGCCGCGGCGGGCTGACCGTACGGTGTCCAGGCTCGCAGGTCGTTCTGCCCGCGGGCACCCGCATCGACCTGGGGGAGCTCCGCCACCTGGCCGAAGGCGGCCGTGCCGTGGCCGCTCCGCCGCCTCGCCCCGCGACCGCTCCGGCGCCGGCCCAGATCACCCTGGAGGAGACGGTCCGCTCGTGCGAGCGGCGCTTCCAGTGCGCGGCGGCGGAGCCCGACCTGGTCGCGGCCGCCCGCGCCGTGCTCGACCTGGAGGCGGAGCTGGTCAAGTGGGCGGCCGACACCGAGGAGGACGCGGGCGGCGTCGACGAGGCCAGAGAGCTGATGCGGCTGCTGATCGCCCGGCTGGCCGAGGTGTCCACCACCGCCGGCCTGCGCTCTCTCGTCGAGCCCCTCCTGTCGTTCCGCGACGACCTGCGCGGGCAGGGCCGCTACGGGGACGCCGACGCGCTGCGGGCGGCGATGCTCAGCGGCGGCGTGCTCGTCGAGGACACCCCCGACGGGCCACGGTGGACCACCTCGCCATGACCGGCCTACGCTCGATGCGGAAGGGACACCATCATGGTCAGCAGCATTCTCTTCGCCGTCATCGCCGTGATCCTGCTCTGGACCGCATTCAGCTTCGTCAGGGTGGTCAACCAGGTCGAACGAGGCATCGTCTTCCGCTTCGGCCGGGCTCAAAGACAGGTACGTCAGCCGGGGCTGACCTTCCTGATTCCCTTCGCGGACCGGATGAAGAAGATCAACGTACAGATCGTCACCATGCCGGTCCCCACCCAGGAAGGCATCACCCGCGACAACGTCTCGGTCAGGGTCGACGCGGTCGTCTACTTCCGCGTCCAGGACCCGCTGCGGGCGGCGATCGAGGTCCAGGACTACCTGTTCGCTGTCGAACAGGTGGCGCAGACCTCGCTGCGGTCGATCATCGGCAAGAGCGAGCTCGACGACCTGCTGTCCAACCGCGAAGAGCTGCACAGGGGCCTCGCCCTCATGATCGACAGCCCGGCGCTCGGCTGGGGCATCCACATCGACCGGGTCGAGATCAAGGACGTGCAGCTGCCCGAGTCGATGAAGCGCTCGATGTCGCGGCAGGCGGAGGCCGAACGCGAGCGCCGGGCCCGCGTGATCACCGCCGACGGGGAGTTCCAGGCCGCCCAGAAGCTGGCCGACGCCTCGGCCATCATGTCCGAGACGCCCGCGGCGTTACAGCTGCGCCTGCTGCAGACGGTGGTCGAGGTGGCGGCGGAGAAGACGACGACACTGATCATGCCGCTGCCGGTGGAGCTGCTGCGCTTCTTCGACCGGATGGGCCGTGACGTCGCGCCGGGGGAGGAGCCGGCTCCCGCCGTGACCTCCCAGGGGGAAACCGCCCGCGAAGCGCCTGAGCCTTCTCCTGAGGTGTCCGAACGGGAGGCAGCGGCTGCGCTGGGGTCTGCTCAGCGCGAGGAGCCCGCGCAGTTGCCGCCGCTCCACGACACGCGCGAGGTGATGCCGCCGTCCCCGTCGGAGGCGGTGTCCTCAGAGGGCACGTTCCAGGAGACAGCGACCCCGGCCACGACGGACCGCTCGAAGAACGTCAGTGGGAGGAGCGGTTAGGCGATCGTCAGGTGGAGGAGCGGTGCCACGGTGAGGGTCTCGGGCAGGCTGCGGCCGGCCGTGACGAGGGCCGCCACGCGGTCGGGGCCCAGTGCCCGCCCCGCGTTCGTGCGGAACTTCACCGCCAGCTCCTCCGGCGTCAGCGGATGTTCCGGGCCGCCTCGGGACGAGTCGACCCGGTGCTCCCGCAGCGAGCCGTCGCGGAGCCGTACCCGCAGCACGGCCGCGAACGCGCGCGGGAAGATCTCCGTCGCCCGCTCGTCCGCCACGCAGCGCACCCGCTCGGCCAGCGCCAGCCGTTCCGGATCGAGGGCGGCGAAGTCGTCCAGCGACAGCCCCAGCCCGCCGCCGCCGTGCAGCGCCGCCGCGACCGTGTACGGTCCCGAGAACTTCGCGTGGTACGGCGAGCTCGGCTTGACCTTGTCGGCCCGGGGTTCCGCGATGGTACGCAGCACCGGGGCCGCGACCCCCAGCTCGACGGACTCGATGTCGGCGGGGGACAGGTCGCCGGCGCGCAGGGCGAGGGCGCAGTCGATGGCCGGATGGGTGAAGTGGTTCGTCGGATACGGCTTGTAGACCGTACGCAGGAGTTCCCACCGCTCGCCCAGACCCGACAGCAGCGCCTCGGCGTCGAACCGGCCGTCGAGCCACGCCTGGAAGAAGCCGAACCGGCCCTCCAGCACCGTGGGCGGCCCCGTCAGTCCCTCCAGCGCGAGCACGGCCGCCGTGACGCCCGAGTGGGCGGCCCAGCCGCAGTGCACCCGCTTGATCGTGCCGCCCGTACGGTTGGCCTCGAGCAGGCCGGCCCCCATGCTGGCCGCCACCCCGACGGCGTGCGCGATGCCGTCGGCGTCCAAGCCGTACAGGAGCCCGGCCGCGACCGCCGCGCCGAGCGTGCCGCAGATCGACGTGGCGTGCTGGCCCTTCTCGAAGAACAGCGAGTTTCCCGCCTCCGGCAGGTAAGAGGCCATGCCGAGCCGGTTGCACACCTCGACGCCCGCCGCCACGGCCGCGATCAGCCGCGCGCCGGACGCGTCCGTGGCCTCCGCCGCGGCCAGCGCGGCGGGCACCACGGGGGCACTCGGATGCAGTACGGACGGCAGATGCGTGTCGTCGTAGTCGAGTGCGTGCGCCAGCGTGCCGTTGACCAGCGCCGCCGACGGCGCGGGCAGCCGGTCGCCGCTCCCGATCGCGGTCGCCTCCCCGTTCCCTTGCCAGCGCCGTACGGCCCGCAGCACGGCCGGGGCCGCGTCACCCTCCGGCTCCGCGTAGGCGGCCAGGCAGTTGCCGAGCACGTCGAGCACCCGGCCCGTCACGTCGTCGCGTACCCCGGCGGGCACGCCCCGATCACGACAATCCACCGCGAACTCTGCCAGCCGCTGAACATGAGTGGTCAAGATCCGCTCCCTGATCAGGCGATGACGGCGAGTGGGCGGACCGGGGCGCCCGTGGCGCCGACGATCGGCAGCGGGTTCAGTACCAGCAGGAACTCGCGTACTCCCGAGTCGAGCAGTTCGGCCAGCCGCATCGTCTCCACGATGTTGATGCCCGACTCCACCAGCATGATTCGGTGCACGGGGAGCGTGGCATGCCCGCGGCCCGCCGCGATGTGCTCGAACGCGATCGTCTCGCCCCCCACGACGCGCGGCCCGCGGGCGGCCAGCCAGCGGGCGGCGTCGGCACCCGGACCCGGAACGCCGTTCCGCTGACCGGCGAAGTCGTCCCCCGATTCCCACAGCCGCGACCACCCGGTCCCGACCAGCACGGCGTCGCCCGCGCGGATCTCCAGCTCTCCGGCGGCCCGCTCCAGGTCGTCCGGGGTGACCTCGTACCCGGCGGGCAGCGTGGCCACCCCGTGCACGGCGGCCACGTCGAGCAGCACGCACCGGCCCACGAACGGCTCGAACCCGTCGATGCCCATGTCGCTGAACCCCGCGTGCGACATCACCTCGGCCGCGGGCCGCCCGCCGTACAGCAGACCCTCCTGAGAGACGTGCGCGAGCGCGTCGACGTGCGTGCCGACGTGGCCGCCCGTGACGATGATCTCGTTGGCGGCCGAGCCGCCGTCGGGCCTGACCAGGTCGCCGTGCCGGCGTTCCAGCGCCATCCGGAACGGCGGGTGGTTGGGGGATTGCGGCATGCCTTTGCGCATCGGCTGCGCCAGGTCCAGCACGCGCGATCCCTCCAGAGCCTTCCACAGCGACATTCGACGGCTCCTTGTGTTCCAATAGTAGGAATGCTGTTTCCGACAGTACACACGATTCGCCGCGAAAGGCGCACCATGCCCAGCCAGACCGCCGCCACCGTCGAACGGGCCGCCGACATCCTCGTCCGGTTCGCCGAGGCGGGCACGGACACGCTCGGCGTCACCGAGATCGCCGAGAGCCTGGGCATGTCGAAGGCGGCGGTGCACCGGGTGCTGGCCTCGTTCAGGAGCCGGGGGCTGGTCGTGCTCGACGAGGACAGCAGGCGCTACTCGCTGGGGCTGACGGCGATGCGGCTCGGCCTGGCCTACCTCGACCGCATCGACGTCCGGCGGCTGGCCGCGCCCGAACTGCCCGCCCTGTCGAGGCTCACCGGCGAGACCGCCACCCTGTCGATCAGGACCGGCGACACCCGCGTCTACATCGACCAGGCGACACCCGAGCGAGAGGTGATCATGTCGGTCTCGCTGGGCGTCCCGTATCCGCTGCACGCGGGCGGATCATCCAAGGCGTTCCTGGCGTTCCTCCCAGAAGCGGATATCGCCCGCTATCTCGACCGCTCCCTGGAGAGCCTGACGCCCGCCACGGTCACCGACCCCGCCCGCCTGCGTACCGACCTGACGCTCATCCGCCGCCGGGGGTACGCCATGTCGATCGCCGAACGACAGAGCGGCGCGGCCTCCGTGGCGGCCCCCATCCTCGACCACCATGGCCGGCCGGTGGCGGTCATCAGCGTCTGCGGCCCGGCAGAACGCTTCATGGCCGAAGCCGACGCCTGCGCCGCCGCCCTCCTACAGACCACCGACCGCCTCTCGGCCCACCTCGGCCACCTCTGACCGTTCCAAAGGACCTCCGCTTCGCTCCGGACGTCCTTCTGGGGGCGCCTTCGGCGCACAACGGGCTTCGGTTTGGGCGCTTCGCGCTTTGGGGGCTCAGACGTTACTTCCAGTCGGGCCAAAGCCCCGACCCCGAAGGACCTCGCTTCGCTCGGACGTCCTCCCCGGCGCAGGCTTCGCCTGCGACGACCTCGTTGACCTTCGGCGGGCCCCTGGCTGGATGGCAGGTGCGAACTCATGTTCTTGAGGCGCCGGGCAGTCGTTACCAAATAGCCCACTGGCAGTTTCTGCTGATGCCAGGCTCGCGAGATCTCTGCTGTGCGCAGATGCCGTACCGTGGCGATCGGCGCCTCCCGGGCCAGCTTTCGCCGCGCCGGCCAGCGTCCAGGTTTTGCCGCCGCGTTTCTTGGCCACTGCCGGACACCTCCGAACCGATGGTGACATGTTCCTGTGACATTGACACCGACCTCAGGTGAGACTCCTCCTCGGCGAAGAGCCGGTCGCGCGGGCCGCGTAGGGGTGGCGAGGGAAGGGCCTTGGCCGGTTAATTGTGCCCCTGGGAAGAAAGATGAAGACTTCGGGTGGTTCAAGGTTTACCCGGAACATTCGGGTCACGATCGAGCCGGAATTGACGCCGCGATCGGATGAGCTTGTGATGGCTCACATTGTTTGATATCCGACCGATATCGGCCATGAGGTGCTGCTGCATCGGGCATTTGATTTAACGGAATTAACAACCCAAGGGCCGTATACCGTGGTGTAGCTACCGCCGCTGTCCTGGCAGAAGAGCACGACCCGTGTCTGAGTCACTCCGGCACCGCTGCACATCGCCCAGCCAGTGCCGCCGATAGTGCCGATCTGCGCGTTAGTGCTGCAGGTCGCTGCCTGGGCGGGAGCGGTCGGTGACGTTAGGGTTGTCGCGGCGGCGATCGCGGCCACCGCGGCCGCCGAAACGCCGAACTTCTTGATACGGCCCATTAGTAACCTCCTTCGGTGTCGATGTTTACTGCTTGATGGTAGTCACAGCCTTGGTGGAGATCCATAGGGGAAAGGTATGCAATTTTAGTGAGCAGTTTACGGGCTGGCCGCAGGGCCGCAGATTGTAGTCCGGAATAGAGAAACAGTCTGTCTGTTTGAGAAGCTCAATCGGGCGTAGCTCTTCCTCAGTGGCTGGAGCGATCAAGCCGTGAGGGAGCATCCGTTCTGGTAGTCCCGTTCGTGTTGCCGGGCGCGGTGGAAACGCCAGTATTCGTCGAGATCACCGTTGGCGATCAGGGCGCGGAGTTTCAGGACGGCTTCGGCTCCGGCCAGGCCCCAGCGTGCCCCGGCGAGGTCGAATCTGTCGGCGATCAGATGGCGGCAGGCGCCTTCGATCACGCCGGTCGCGATCGGCCATCCCGCCTCCAGCGCCTGGTCGTAGCGCAGATACTCGACGTTGTTGGTGAGGTAGCGGATGCACGCCTCGATGCCGTCGCGGCGGTGGGCGGCCGTGGTGGCCGCCTGACCGGACAGCGCGGTGATGACGTGGCCGGTGTGCCCGGCCAGCAGGGCCAGAGCGTGACCGGCGACCCAGTCCTCGGCGGCCGGTGCCGCGGGAGGATGCAGGCTCCAGGCGGCAGCCCATAACTCTCCAGCACGTGAACGAAGTCGATGACGATGTGGACGCTGACGCCGCGGCGGGCGGCCTCCGCCGTGATCAGATCGAGCTGGTGGCGGGCTCCGTCGACGAGTACGACCCAGGGACGGACATTGCGGGATCACGGGCTTCGGCGTGGTCGTAGACCTTGGCGATCACTGCGGCGGGGCCGGTGATGATCGAGCCGCACAGCCACTTGCGCATCGCGAGGTCGGGGTTCGGTCCGGGCGCTCAGGGATGAGACAGGTGCTTGCCGCTCCGATGACCCGAACATGAGGTATTCGCCCACGTCGTGATGCTCGGCTGCGGGTACACCCGCTGAAGGAGCCTGCCGGGCACACCGTCCCGGTTCGCGGCCTGCGCGCCCGGTCTCGCAATACAGCGTCCCACAGAGCCGGGCACCACTCGGCCGAACGTCCCGCACTCCTTCAGACGCCACACGCACACGTGATCACACCTCCACCCAGGTACTCGGCTACGCAGAAGGAGATCGACCGATGGCCGCCAGCAACCTTGTTCTCATCGCCGGGGTCGGTGACGTGGGCCGCTCGGTCCTCGACCAACTGCGCGCGTGGGACGTGCCGGCGCGTGCGATGGTCCACCATGACGATGATCGTGCGGCTGAGTTGCGTGCGCTCGGCACGGAGGTGGTCGTCGGCGATCTGACCCGGCCCGAGACCGTCGCGCCCGCCCTGGAGGGGGTCGGGCGGATGTACTTCGGGATGCCCGTGTCGCCGGACCAGCTCCTGGCGGCGACTGTGGTGGCCACCGTGGCGCGGGAGCAGGGGGAACTGGCCTGCCTGGTCGACATGTCACAGATGACGGTGTCGCAGATGACCGCCACCAGCACCGCGGAGTCGCACCAGCAGCGGCTGCACTGGCTGACGGAGCAGGTGCTGAACTGGTCGGGCCTGCCGGTGGTACACATCCGGCCGACGACGTTCCTGAACAATCCGCTGTTCACCACGCTGGCGGCGCGATCGATCCGGGAGAACGGCACGATCGCGCTGCCGTTCGGTACCGGGCGCACGTCGCCGATCGCCGCGGACGACGTCGCCCGGGTGGTCGCCACCGTACTCCGCGACCCGGCTCCGCACATCGGGCACGTCTACGAGCTGACCGGGCCACGTACGGTCGACATGACGGAGATGGCCGCGGAGTTCTCACGCGCGTTGGGGCGTCCGGTGTCGTACGTGGACGTGCCGCTGGACCAGTGGCGGGCCGAGGTGCTCGCGAAGGCGGGCCTGCCGCCGCACACCGAACAGCACATCGCCACCATGGCCCGGCTGCATCGCGAGAACCGCTACGACCGCGCGTCCGACGACGTCGAACGCGTGACAGGCGTACCTGCCCAGACGATCGAGGCGTTCGTGGCCGCTCGCAGGGACTTCTACCTGGGCTGAGCCACGTGGGATCTGATCATCCCTACCGGCAGGCGCAAGGGACGTGACCTGAGCTTTACCAGCATCGACCGAGCACGACAGGCGCCAGCGCTACCCCGAAGCCGTCGATCAGGCCCAGGACCCCTCCAGACGAATACCTGATCACCGGTCACGCCATATCCGCCCGCTTCCAGCGAGTACTACGGCAACCCCAGCGTGGCAGGCTCAGGGGGCGGTGGCGCGGATGAACGCCTCGGCGAATGTCCGCGCGACCGCCTCGACGGGGGGCAGGCCTTCCCCTAGCCCGTCTTGCAGGACGGGGCGCAGCAGCATGTGCCCTGCCATTGGGCCGATCATGAGCTGGATGAGGAGCGGCAGGGGGAGGGGCCGTAGTCGGCCGGCTTGGATCTGCGTGGTCAGCAGGGTGCTGAGACTGGCGAACATTCTGGGCAGGTTGGCCTTGAGCATCCGGGCGGCGGTGCCGTCGGGACGGGTGAACAGGTCGCCGAAGATGGCCGGCAACACCCGTGGCTCGCGGGCGAACGCCTCGGCCAGCGCGGCGTAGACGGCGTGGACCATGTCCTCGATGCGTTCGGGTGGTTCAGCGGCCAGCGCTTCCAGATCCGGCACGGGGACGTACCGGTCGAACATGGTGGCGAGCAGGCCGTCGCGACTACCGAAGACGGCGTGCAGGCTGGTCGGGGAGCAGTGCGCGGCGGTCGCGACGGCCTCCATGGTGACCGCGCCGAGCCCGTCGCGGGCGATCAGCGTAGCTGCGGCCTCGATGGCCCGGTCCCGGACCGGCGGGCGCCCCCCGGGGTCGATTCCGGCCTCCCGGACCGCCTCGTCCAGCTGGGCCCGTGATCCGTGGAGCCTTCTGATCAGGGTGCTGCGGGAGATACCCGCGGCGGCCGCGATGGCGCTCAGCGGCAAGTCGGCCACGTCTTTGCCATGCTGCTCGGCGGCTGCCAGGGCGGCCTCCAGGAGGTTTCGGTCCACGAGGTGTCATGGTATCGCTTCCGGCATGACCCTCATGTGTGTATCGTCTACATAAGAGTTTCACCTTCTGATGAATTAGGAGGCGTGCGGATGATCAGCGTGATCGGCGCGGGACTGCCGCGTACCGGGACCACATCGCTGAAGGCGGCGCTGGAGCTGCTCGGCTTCGGTCCCTGTCACCACATGCAGGAGATCGGCGCCCATCCAGAGCAGGCGCCGCGGTGGCGGCAGGCCCTCGAGGAGCAGGTCGACTGGACGGGCCTGCTGCGGGGTTACCAGGCCGCGGTGGACTGGCCCAGCGCCCACTTCTGGCGCCCGCTCACGCACACCCACCCCGACGCCAAGGTCATCCTGACCGTGCGCGACCCCCACGCCTGGTACGTCAGCCTCCGCGACACCGTCTTCGCGCTGCTGCACGATCCCAGTGCGGTGCCCCGCGAACTCCAGCCTGTGATCACCGGCATGCGGCCGCTGCTGGATCGCATCTGGCGCGACACCTTCGGCACGACACCGGCCGACCCGATGCCTGATGAGAGCCATGCCGTGAAGGTGTTCCTGCGCCACACGGCGGAGGTGACCGGCACGCTCCGTGCGGATCGCGTCCTGGTCTACGAGAGCGGGCAGGGCTGGGAGCCGTTGTGCGACTTCCTCGGCGTGCCCGTTCCGGACGAGCCCTACCCACGCCTCAACGACCGGCAGTCCGCCCTCACCCGCCTACGGGAGTCGAGGTGAACCTCCGCATCCTGCTCACCCTTCATGCCCTGGTCACCTTGGCGGCGGGTGTCATGCTCATCGCCGCGCCCGGCCTGATTCCCGGCGCCGTAGGCGTGCGCATCATGCCAGACGGCTACCTGGTGTGCTACCTGCTGGGGGCCGCCGAACTGGCCGTGGCGTTCCTGTCGTTCGCCGGTAGAACCCTCCGGCAACAGGATGCGGTGCGTGTCATCACGTGGACCATGATCGTGTTACATGGCTGCACCGCCGCGGTCGAGACGTACGCGTTCACCCGCGCCGCGGTGGACCCGTCGATCTGGGCCAACGTAGCCCTGCGCCTGATGGTCATCGCCTTGTTCATCCAGTACGGACTGCGCGGGAAGGGACGGTCATGACGATCACCGAAAGCACCGGCGTCCTGGTGTGCGGCGGCGGCCCGGCCGGCATGATGCTGGGCCTGCTGCTGGCCCGGGCCGGGATCGAGGTCACTGTGCTGGAGAAACACGGCGACTTCCTGCGCGACTTTCGCGGGGACACCGTGCATCCCGCCACCATCCGGCTCATGGACGAGCTCGGCCTCGGCGACGGCTTTCGCGCCCTGCCGCAAAGCCGCCTGGGCAACCTGTCGCTCCCCGCGCCCGACGGGAGCATGGTGACCTTGGGCGACTTCGAGGCGCTGCCAAAGCCGTACAACTACCTCGCGATGGTGCCGCAATGGGACTTACTGTCCTTCCTGGCCAAGGCGGCCGACGAGGAGCCCGGCTTCACCCTGCGCATGAACACCGAGGCGACCGCGTTGCTACGAGACGGCGAGAAGATCACCGGGGTCCGGTATCGCACGGCGGACGGCCGCGACGGGCAGATCCGCGCCGAGCTGACGGTCGCCTGCGATGGCAGGCACTCCACGCTGCGCCGCGACGCGGGCCTGGTGCCCAAGGAGTTTCGCGTGCCGTTCGACGTCTGGTGGTTTCGCTTGCCCCGGCCGGTCGGCGAGCGGGAGGTGCCCGCCGGCGTGACGCCGGTCGCCCGGGGTCCTGAGGCACTGATCTCCCTCGCCCGCGACGACTACTACCAGGTGGCGTACTTCACCGCCAAAGGCTCTGACGCGCGGCTGCGGGCCGAAGGAATAGCGCGCTTCCGAGAGCGCATCGCCCACCTGCGGCCGGACTTCGCCGACCGGGTCGGCGGGCTGGCGAGCATGGACGACGTGCATGTACTCGACGTGCGGCTGAACCGGCTCAAGCGCTGGTACCTCGACGGGCTGCTGCTCATCGGCGACGCCGCGCACGCCATGTCACCGGCTGGCGGAGTGGGCATCAACCTGGCCATCCAGGACGCGGTGGCGGCCGGCACCATCCTGGCCGACCCGTTGCGTCGGCACACCGTCACCCTCACAGATCTGGCAGCCGTGCAACGGCGCAGGTATCGCCCCACCGTGATCGTGCAGAATGGTCAGCGGCTGCTGCAGCGGGTGATGTTCGAGAAGCAGTTCGCGGGCAAACGTTCCGGCCCGCCGAAGTCCATGCTCTTCCTCACCCGCGTGTTCCCGGGGCTTCGCAAGATACCCGCCCGCTTCGTCGGCTTTGGGCCCCGCCCCGAACATGCTCCGGCCTTCGCCCGTCCAGACCGTCCGTAACGTCGCCGGGCCGGTTGCTTGGAGCAGGCTTGACCGTGGCGGCGACATCATCGAGACCGGCACCGACTCCTACCGCCTGGCCCAGACCCAAGCCGAGCACCAAGGCCCCGGCGAAGACCCCAGCCCCGACCACCAACTCGACGATCGAGCGCGAGGTCGTACAGCGCACCACGTCGAGCGAGCCAAGGCCGGATGCAAGGCGCTCACCCACAACGCTTGAGTGGCCTCGCCTGGAAGCCTCTCGGGGGCTGAGTTCGGACCTGATGTGATCAGTCCGTGAGGGGGCCCCGGTGAGGTCGGCCCGTGCGTTGTCGTCGACAGGCAGGACCGGGACGACGCCGGCGGCCCGGAGGGCCGGCCTCCAGCGCCTCCGATAGGTTGACGCCCGCGCTACCGTCTCCTGAGCTCGGATCACTGGGCGGGCGCCTCCGCGAGAGACAGGCTGTTGCCGTCCGGGTCGAGGACTTCCACGTGGCGCACACCGTTGCCGTACGTTTCCACGGGCTCGTGCTCGATGCCGTGCGCGGCCAGCCGGGCCAAGATCTCGTCGAGATCGGTCACGCCGAGCGTGATCATGGTGCCGCCCACCCGCGCGGCCCGCATGTGGCGGTCGTCGATGACGACCCACGCGTTCTCACCGACCTGCCACAGGTACTCCTCGCCGATGATCTCGTCCGCCGGCCGCCCGAAGAACGCCTCGAACCACTTCTGCGATGTCACCCGGTCACGCACGCACACGACGCTGTACAGGTCCACCGGAACCACTCCTTCCAGTCGATTCGGGAGTGAGACCACTGCCGCGACGGAAACTCATCGTTGGACGAGCAAGTGCCCACCTTTGTTGGGTTCGAGGCTCGAAAATCGGACATTGGCAGTCGGCGGCCTTAGCGAAGGCGTTGCGACCATTGACGGCTTGTTGTCAGTTGGTCACTCTTTGCTGCAATCCGCAGCGAAGGGCTCCCTCCCCTGCTTTGCTTGGAGCGATGGTCCCATCGGTGGAGGGGTAGCTGATGCAGACACAGATCCAGCTCACAGGTGGCGATGAGATAGCGGAGTTCACCGCGTTGCGGCACTGGTTGGCCAGTGAGCGGGAGCTGACCGGGACGGTAAAGGTCGTGCGGAGGCCCGCGGCGGAGGACGAACTGGGCGGGGCCTTGGACACGCTCGTCCTGGCGCTCAGCTCAGCAGGCGCGGTCGCGGCCCTGTCGCGGGCGCTGACCGTCTGGCTGGCCACCCGCCGGGCGGACGTCACCATCACCATCAAAGCCTCCGGCGAGGTGAAACTAGACGCCCGGCGGGTCAAAGACCAGGACATCGCGCCGCTGCTGCGCCAAGTACTGCGGGCGCCCGATGAGTCTTGAGGCGCCGCGCTCGCCTGACTACCCCCGCTCCCGGGCAATCCTGATCGGTGTCTCGGCTTACGACGACAAGGCATTCCGCCCCCTGCCCGCTGCGGCAGCTGGCTTCACGAGGACCGCAAACGGCCGGCTCCGTCGGCAGTACGCCTGCCGCACCCAGCGCTTCCACCGCACCGACGCGCGCGATCGGCTGGACCTACACCACCGGCGATTTCATCATCTCCAGCCCGGCGGTGGCGGACGGGATCGCGTACATCGGCAGCAGCGACGACAAGGTGTACGCCCTGGACGCGGCCGCCGGCCAGGTGCGCTGGACCTACACCACCGGCGGCGACGTCTACTCCAGTCCGACGGTGGCCGGCGGGAACGTATTCACCGGCAGCGGCGACGGCAAGGTGTACGCGCTGGACGCGGCCACCGGCCGGGCGCGCTGGACCCACGCGACCAAGGGCGCCGTCGACTCCTATCCGACGGTGGCCGGCGGAATGGTGTACGTCGGCAGTCGCGACAGCAAGGTGTACGCGCTGGACGCGGCCACCGGCCGGGCGCGCTGGACCCGCCCCACCGGCGGCGCCGTCCTCTCCAGCCCGGCAGTGGCCGACGGAATCGTGTACATCGGCAGCAGCGACGACAAGGTGTACGCCCTGGACGCGGCCACCGGCCGGGTGCGCTGGACCTACCCCACCGGCGGCGCCGTCGACTCCAGTCCGGCGGTGTCCGGCGGGCTTGTGTATGTCGGCAGCGCCGACGGCAAGGTGTACGCGCTGGAGGCGGCCACTGGCCGGGTGCGCTGGACCCACGCCACCGGCGGCGCCGTCCTCTCCAGTCCGGCGGTGTCCGGCGGGCTTGTGTACGTCGGTGGCGGCGACGGCAAGCTGTACGCGCTGGAGGCGGCCACCGGCAGGGTGCGCTGGACCTATGCCACGGGCGACAAGATCAACGCCCGTCCGGCGGTGGCCGACGGCGTGGTGTACATCGGCGGCCACGATGACCAGATCCATGCGCTGGACGCGGCTACTGGCAAGGTCCGCTGGAGCTACACCACCCTCGGCGACATCAGCTGGTCCAGTCCCGTGGTGGTCGATGGGCTGGTGTACTTCGGCAGCACCGACAGCAAGGTGTACGCCCTGGACGCTACAACGGGCCGCCTCTGACCAATAGGCCTCCGCTTCGCTCCGGACGTTCTTCCTCCCGCCCGTTACCCGATTCGGTGGTTGGCCGTCTGATGCCCGCCCGCCCACAACGGCCCTCCGCTTCGCTCCGGACGTCCTCCCAGGCGGGCTGACGCCCGCCCCCTGAAGGACCTCGCTACGCTCGGACAGCCTGCCCAAGAACGCTCCGCCGGGCTGGCTGCTTGGAGCGGGCTTTGACCGTGGCGGCAACACCATCAAGACCGGTACCAACTCCTACCGCCTGTCCCAGGCCCAAGCCCGCGCACCGCCGATCAGAGGATTCCGAGGATGAACCAGCGAGAACACCTCAACCGGGCCGTCTGAGTCTCAACTCAGGCTCGTCCATAGGCGCTGGCTGCACATCATGTAGCCGTATCAGCAACTCCCGGCCAAGCGCGTGAGACATGTCGTAGTCATCGAACGTGAGCACCACGTTGCGCTCGTACGGCACCAGCGGCGGCAGGCAGGGCAAGAACACATCAGCTCGCACCCCGAACGGCGAACAGGTGCCCACAGTGAATACTGCGGCGTTACGCCGCAGGTGGGGACACTGCGTGATCGCCTCCGGGATACACCTCCGACATGTCGGCGGCGCGTTGGTGTAGCCATCTCCGCCATCACCGGAGTCGGATGACAGCAACCACCAGATCCGACGGGTCTCGGCGTCTACCGCCGAACAAGCACACACCTGGCATAGCCGATTGTCCATACAACGCCACTGCCTCCGGGTGTTCACCGACGTGAAGTCGGGCCGTCCCGTCATCTTCTTGCCTTGCCGCAACAGCAAGACGCCGTTGTTGTAGTCGCCACGACTCGGAATGGCGTAGCTGAGTTGCAGACCGCCACGGCGCGGTATCCACTTCAACGGGTCACTCTGGATTTCCCCCGTCCACCCGATCACGAACGGATAGCGAAAGCCGGTCTCGCCCGCCTCCGTCACCAGACTCACGGCCCCTCCCGGTCATAGCCAGGAATGAGCGCTGCCACCAGTTCGGGAGCCTGGACAGAAATGAGGTAGGGGTGGCTCTGCTGCGAAGGGACGGTCACGCAGAAGTGGTTCAAATCCACGCTCATCGTGACGGCAGCCACGATCTTTCCCTGCCGGTCCCAGACTTCGATGGCGGGCGTGTGGTACTCGGGGAACGTCAGCGGCTGCCGTTCCCACAACTCCAGGCTGATCAGCGACACCCTCAGACACGGGATATGTCGCCGCTTCAACTCCTGCTGCGCAGGCCCGAGCGCCTCGTCCAGCCGGCTGGCCATATCGGCGGTTACCCCGTTGTGCTGGCCCTGGCGGGGCTCGGCAGCGCGTCTCGGTGACATGCCATCGACGCTAGGACCTGCACTTTCGCAACCTCAACAAGTGTGTACGAGTTTGTACGACGAATTTCAGTTCAGTGCGCGGATAGCGGCATTGATCAACGTCTGCGCCTTCGAGCCGAAGACGGCATCAGCGGTCAGGTCATCGAACAGTTGGACGTAGAGGGCGATCTCGCGAGGCTGCGTGATGGTCACCGCCGCCGTCAGTAGTTCGATGAACACCTGTGCCTCGTCATAGAGGTGGAAGTTCTCGGCGGGCTTCTGGACCCGTCGCCCCTCGATAGGCACTATGCCCAGGGAAATGTTCGGGCGTCGCATCGCGACCAGGAGGTGGTTCAACTGATCCCGCATCACCTCGCCGGGGAAGGGCTGAGCGCGTAGCGCCGACTCCTCCACAAGGATTGCAGCTCGGCGGGTGCCATCATCCAGCAGCCGTTGACGATCCACCCGTACTCGGATCGCATCCTCGATGTCCGGGGGATTTGAACGATGCAGCTCCGCGCCGCGCAGCATGAGCGCCCGCATGTAGCCGGGGGCTTGCGCGGGCCAGGGGAATGTGGTGGAGCTGTAGAAACGGTAAAGCCGAGTCTCCTCGTACAGTTTCCGCCGCATCTCGTTGAGATGCTTCTGACTACGCTGATATTGGCGCCATTCCATGTAGGCGCTCTCGACGTTGCGAGAGGCCGCGATCAGGTCAGGAATCTCCTCTGGCACGCCGCAGAGGCGGCACCAAATCTCGATGTCCGTCTCCGTCGGCGGGGTACGGCCGGACAAAAGGCGGGAGCACCTGGATTCCTCCCAGCCGGCCTGCCTCGCCAGGGCACGCGAGGTCAGGCCGGACTGTCGAAGGATCACCCGTAGCCGGTTGCCGATGGCCTTACGGGCTTGCTGAGCGTTGCTGGACGATGACGCGGGCACGGTACGAGGCGCGGTGACTAGGCGGGGTTGTACTCAGCGTGGTCAATGCCGCGCTCCCAGACGGCCTCAAAGGCCGAGCTGCACAGGCTGACCACTGCCGGATCGTCGGTCATCTCGTACCCGACGAGTTCACCGTCACCCGATGAGAAGATCAGCCGCACCAGCCCATCGTCGAACTGCCAGAAGTCACAGCCAGGCAGCGCCAAGTCGTAAGCACGTTGCCGAGACAGCCAACGAACCAGCTCCCCGGCCGCAAGGTTCGCGGCGGGGGTGATGGCGTGCTCGTACCGGATGTAGTCGCTGAACGGTTCGGAGACGACTCTCGCGCGACGGAAGGTGACGCCTCGCGCCATGTGCCGGCGGATGAGGTTCACCCAGGAGGACAGGTAGTCGTACTTGGAGATTTCTTCGATACGGACGCCCTCGCGCCATGCCCGGTAGCCCTCACCGCTGAGCCCATAGGTGTCCCGCATCTCGAGGTGAGTAACCGAGCGCTGGGTTTTGTTCAGCAGCTCAGCCAAAGTTGGGATTGTCGCCACCCAAAGCCTCCCAAATCGCCTTACGCAGCTCCGGAGGAATCCGGAAGGCACGCTCGTCCGGTGCGATGTGACTGTACTGCTCGATCTCGGATATCACTTCGGGGTCCTCGATTGGCCAGCCGACGAACACGAGGCTGAGGTCAGTCTCATCGACGGAGACCGAAGGGCAGTTCTCGGTGTCGCTGCCGCCTTTGCCGTAGAACCGTAGCGCCATGGTCCCTCCCAGTCTTCGAGTGTGTACGGACTGTCACCTGCGCAGCCTGAACGCCGGCTCTCAGGCCGTCAAGAAAGGGGGTCCAAATGGTCCTGGCCTCGTGGCTAATGTCGTCTTCACCAGGCACGATCGGCGGAAGTCGCTAGAAGCGCCTGGCGACCTCTCGGGCTCGCTCGTCGGCCTGCTTCCGCTCGTCCTCGTACGACCCGGTCAACGTCGGATGGTGCCGAATCTCCTGAACGTCGTCGATCCCGGCCCAGCGCAGCCACCCGCCGAAGAACGTCGACTGGAAGTCACTCCCGAACTCCGCCCCGACCCCCGGCCCCCAGACCGCGCTGGTGTAGACGACCGCGGCCCGCTTCCCGCGCAGCAGATGTTGGTAGCCGGTCTCCGCATCCACCCCGAACACCATGCCCGGCTGGCTGACCACGTCGATGAGCTGCTTGAGCTTGTACGGAACGCCCGAGTTCCACATCGGCACGCTGAACAGATACCGGTCATAGGCGTCGAACCACTCGAACGTCCGCACGGCCGCCTCCCAGGCCACCGCCTCCTCTCCTTCGGGCACACCCCCTCCGAACACAGTCATCTTGGCCTTCGCCGCGGCGGGCCCGAACTCCGGCAGGCTTCCATCCCACAGATCGAAGTGGTCGACCTGCGCCCCGGGATGCGTGGCGTGGTACTCCTCGACGAAGGTCGAGGCGATGGCCAGCGAGATCGACTCCGCTCCTCTGGGGGAGGCGGAAATGTGCAGGATCGGCTTCATGATTGCCCCTTTCCGGACTGCGGTCCGCTTGTAAGGGAACAATACGGACCGTGGTCCGGTTCGTCAACTGCGGGCCACGACTCGAACAATCTCGCGAGGCCGTACCTCGCGCTCGTCATAGGCCAGATCGAGTTCCGCCTCCTGTGCCGCGGCCAGCGACGCGGCGAACGCCTCGTCCGACTCCCACTGCACGATCGAGATCACCGCGTCGTCGGACAGCCAGCAGTCGGCCGACAGGCATCCTGGTGTGCCACGGAACACCTCGGCGACCTGGTGCACCCGGGCGATGAACTCCTCCCGGTGCAAGGCGTGCGGATAGTGACTCGCGATCATTCCGATCTTCATGCCGCCCCCCTCTGCCAGCCGCGGCCGATCAGCCGGATCAATGCCGGGTCCACGATCAGGTGGCGGAAGGGCCTGATCGCGGCCATGTAGGCCCTGCCGAACAGGCCGTTCGGCTTGACGAGGACGGCCAGCTGCCCGTGGTGGCCGCCGGAGGAATCCGGCACCCAGCCGATGTGCATGACGGTGTGCACGGTCTTGTTGGCCAGCTCCGCCGCCCACTCGGTGTCGGTCAGATAGACCGAGGTGAGGGGCACCGCGACGGGGTCCGGCGCGGGCGGGCCGTCGCGCAGGTCGGCGGGCAGCCGGTTGCGCAACGTCTCCACGCGTACGCCGACGCCGGTGTCCGGCCGGTCCCAGCCGAGCAGCTCGCCGATCTTCCAGCGCAGCGCGAACAGGGCTCGGGTGGCGCCGGAGAAACGGCCATCGCCGGTGACCATCTGCCGCACCAGGCGTTCCAGGTCGTCGGGGCCGCCGGGAGTGGGCAGCTCCCATACGTCCTCGAGCCGGAAGTCGGGTGTCAGGGTGTGGATCCGCCAGGGGCGTGAGGTGTGGGCGGTGTCCGGGAGTCTCATGAGTGGGTGGCCTCCGTTTCTGTGTCGGCCAACATAGAATATGATTCATAGCATAGAGGAGGTGGCGTGACAACGCGACGAGAGCAGACCAGTAACGAGAGCCGCGAGTTGATCCTCGCCGCGGCGGCGGAGCTGTTCGCCGAGAAGGGCTACCGGCAGACGACCTTCATCGACGTGGCCCAACGCTCCGGGATCAGCAGGGGCTCCATCCCGTGGCACTTCGGCAGCAAGGAGGGCCTGCTGCTGGCGGTGCTCGAACGTTCGGTGGCGATGGTCCGCGACAGCCTCGCCGAGCTCCCAGAGTCGAAGCTCGAAGAGCTGCACCTGGCGGCCGGCGCGATGTTCGCGCTCCCGACCACCAAGCTCTTCGTCACGCTCCTGGTCGAGGCGCTGGAGCCGGATTCACCCATCCGCGGGCGCTACGTCGAGATCCACGACACTCTGCGCGAGCACTGCCGGCGCTGGCTGGAACGGCTGCCGCTTCCTCCGGGGGTGTCGGCCGAGGCGCTGGCCGTCGCGATCATCGGCGCCGGCATCGGCATCCACCAGCAGTGGCTGCTGGCGCCCGAGCGGGTCGATGCTCAGCAGGCGCTGGCCGCCCTCAGCGCACTGGTGGCCGGGATCCTGCCGCCCACAGGCGATCTCCACCGCACGGGAGAGGGCGCCGCCCACAGCTAACCGCCCGCACAGCTAATAGTCCCGAGCGCCGCCACCGTGACGTCGTTCGAGGAGAACAGAATCCGAATCGTCGGAGTCACCGAGTTCGATAAGCCAGGCTTGGAACTCGCGCCGCTCTGGTGCGGCGCTGGAACCCGAGAGCGGCGATCGTCAGGAGGGCCGCCCAGATGGCGCAGTACCCGCCGAAGACCGCGCCCCCGCGGTCGCTGACTACCGCCCCTCCGAGCATGCCAATCGCCCCCGATCGCCGCGTAACCGGCCCATCGAGAAGTCCAGTAAGTCATGCCACCAAGCGTGCCGACGGCGGTGACAGGTGGCCTCCCCACCGTGAGCCATCGCTTTCCCCCGCCCGGGGGAGGTGTCAGCGGCGGGGTGGGTCGATGCGGCCGCCATCGGGGGTGAAGATCATCAGGCGCGCCTGGTCGACGGCCACCTTGGCCGGTTCGCCGGCCCGCCAGGCCGGGCGCCCGCCCAGGCGGACGATGATGTCGGAGCGCCGGTGGGTGCCGCTGCCGACGTTCTGCCCCACCTGTTCCTGCTGCTCCCGTTCCTCCTCGCGCTGGGAGAACATCCGGCGGACCAGCCCGCCGAGCCCGCCGGCCCCGTTCTTGTCACCGTTGGTCTTCGCGCGCCGGTCCGGCGGCTCGGGCACCGGTACGGCGGGCATGCCGCACTCGACGTAGGCGAGCCACTCATGACCGTGGTACTCCAGTGCCCGCACGCGGCCGAAGAACGACGGCCCCTCGTACGACTCGGGCACCGGCGCCAGGCCGTCGGGGCGCATGCCGACCAGCACCTGGCCGCCCGTGTGCTGCGAGATGGCGTACGCCCGGGGGTCGCTCCACGGGATCGTCAGCCGGTGCGGGCCGAAGTCGAGCAGGACGTACTGGTTCTGCGGCGTGTGTACCGTCGCGGCCAGGAGGTTCAGCTGCTGCGAGTTGAGGAAGGCCGCCACGAACGCCGTCGCGGGGTCGTTGTAGATCTGCGACGGGGTGCCCACGTCCTGCAGGACGCCGCGGTTGAGGATGGCGATGCGGTCGGCCAGCGTGAGCGCCTCGACCTGGTCGTGCGTGACGTAGATGGTGGTGACGTTCAGCGATCTGACCAGGGCGGAGATCTCCATGCGCAGCTCGGTGCGCATGCCGGCGTCGAGGTTCGACAGGGGCTCGTCCATCAGGAACAACTTGGGCTGGCGGACGATCGCCCGCCCCATCGCGACGCGCTGGCGCTGGCCGCCGGACAACGTGCCCGGGCGGCGGTCCAGCGTGTCGTCGATGTGCAGCGCCTTGGACAGTTCGGTGACGCGCTCGCGCACCTGCGCCGGGTCGGACTTGGCGATCTCCAGGGGAAAGGCGATGTTGCCGCGTACGGTCCTGTGCGGGTAGAGGGCGCCGTTCTGGAACACCATGGCGACGTCGCGGTCACGCGGGGCCAGATGGTTGGCCAGCTGCCCGTCCAGCCAGAGGTCCCCTTCGGTGATCTCCTCGAGGCCGGCGATCATGCGGAGTAGTGTGGACTTGCCACAGCCCGAGGGTCCGAGCAGAACGAGGAACTCGCCATTTTCGGCCTTCAGGCTCAGTCGGTCTACTGCCAGGTAGTCACCCGGGTACACCTTGGTCACTTTGTCGAGAACGACCGAGCTCATGGGCCCAACACCTTGCGCACGTGTCACCTGTGACGGGGCTGATTGAAGGGGTAGTACATCGCGCCTTAACGCTGCATGTCCACCCTTGTCATAAAAGATCTCCGCCCAATCGGGTTTCGGTCAGGGGTTTGGGACATCCGCTGGTGAAAAAGTCCGGAAAAACGGGGCCCTGGAAGGGCTTGCGTAAACTTGCGGCAAGGGCTTTCATGGTCGAGACCGTCTAGGGTTACGGAGCATGATCAGGGGGTGGCGCGAGGCCGTGGCCGATCACGTGCGCAGGAGCGGCTCCGCCTGCGGTGACGTCCTGTACGCGCCACATCCGGCGGCCCGGTGGAAAGTAAAGTGGCGGCCATGACCGGTCACGCGCGCCTCGCCGACATCGCCGCCCAGGCCGGGGTGAGCGAGGCCACGGTCAGCCGGGTGCTCAACGGCAAGCCGGGCGTCTCCGCCGCCACCCGCCAGGCCGTGATGGCCGCGCTCGACCTCATGGGCTACGAACGGCCGCCCCGGCTGCGGCAGCGCAGCAACGGGCTCGTCGGCCTGGTCACGCCCGAGCTCGACAACCCGATCTTCCCGGCGTTCGCCCAGGCCATCGAGAAGGCGCTGACCCAGCACGGCTACACGCCCGTGCTCTGCACCCAGCTGCCGGGCGGCGCGCCCGAGGACGAGTTCACCGAACTCCTGGTGGACCGTGGGGTGAGCGGCATCGTGTTCGTGTCGGGGCTGCACGCCGACACCACCGCCCGGATGGACCGTTACACCAGGCTCACCGACCGGGGGCTGCCGATCGTGCTGGTCGACGGCTACAGCGAGCACATCGACGCGCCGTTCATCTCACCCGACGACCGGCTCGCCGCGCGGCTGGCCGTACAGCATCTCGTGGACCTCGGACACGAGCGGATCGGGCTGGCGCTGGGGCCGCGCAGGTTCGTCCCCGTGATCAGGAAGATCGAGGGGTACCGGCAGGCCATGGCCCAGCTCCTCGGTACGAGCGCGGTCGACGAGTTGATCGCGCACTCGTTGTTCTCCGTCGAGGGTGGGCAGGCGGCGGCCATGCAGCTCCTGTCCCGCGGCTGCACCGGCATCGTGTGCGCGAGCGACCTGATGGCGCTGGGAGCGATCCGCGCCTGCCGCGAGAAGGGGCTGGCCGTGCCGGGCGAGGTGTCGGTGGTCGGCTTCGACGACTCGCCGCTGATCGCGTTCACGGATCCGCCGCTGACGACGGTGCGCAAGCCCATCGGCGCGATGGCCACGGCCGCGGTGCAGACCCTGCTCGAAGAGGTCAACGGCGCTCCCGCCAAACACGTCGAGCTCGTCTTCCAGCCCGAACTGGTCGTCCGCGGCTCCACCGGCTCCGGCCCGCTGGTGAACCGATGACGGTGAGCCGTTGATCCGCGACGTCCTGGTCCTCGGCGGTGCCGGGGTCGACACCACCGTGTACGTGCCCACGCTGCCCCTGCCGTACGAGGACACCTACGCCGTGCCGCCCGTGATCGACCGGATCGGCAACACCGGCGCCGGTGTCGCGCTCGGTTGCGCGGCGCTCGGGCTCGACGTCGCGTTCGCCGACCTGATCGGCGACGACCCGCAGGGCGCGCTGATCCGCCACGCGCTGCGCGGCCTCGACTTCGCCTGGGCGCCGGCGGCGGCGGGCACCCGGCGCAGCGTCCTGCTGGTCGGTCCGGACGGCCGCCGCACCTCGCTGTTCGACCCCAGGAGCACGCCCGGCGAGCGGCTCCCGCGCCACCTCTACACGGGTGTCGAAGCGCGGCACGCGCACGTGTCGATCACCGACTTCTGCCGTCACGTGTACCCGGACCTCGACATGCCCGTCTCCACTGACCTCCACGACTGGAACGGCGTCGACGACTACCACCAGGACTTCGCCTACCGCTCCGACCTCGTCTTCCTCTCGGCCGCCGCGCTCGCCGACCCGGCCGCGACCATGGCCGGCATCATCGAACGCGGCCGCGCCCACACGGTCGTCTGCACCCGCGGCGCCGAGGGCTGCCTGGTCTTCACCCGCGACACACCGCTGCGCGCCTTCCCGGCCGCGCCGCTGCCCGGCCCGGTCGCCGACAGCAACGGCGCGGGCGACGCGTTCGTCTCCGGCTTCCTGTACGGCAGGCTCCGCGGGCTTCCGCTGGAGCAGTGCGTACGGCTCGGCGCCACCGCCGGAGCCCACGCCTGCACCGTCCTCGGCACCCACGAGTCCCCGATCACCGAGCCGGTCCTGCTGAGCCGCGCGTAGGAGCCGAGGCCCCTGGTGGAGACCGTCGAAGTCACCCGCGACCTGAACTCCCTTGACCCCGTCTCAGCGATACTCCGTGATCGCGTTCTGGCCGATCGCCCACAAGGGCTTCCCTGAGGTCATCCCGGTCACCGGGGCGGAGGGGGTGACCCGTGACCAACGTCCGCCCGCCTCCGCCAGGAGCCGGTAGCTGTCGTTCCCCGGATCGGGGTTGAACCGATGGGAGGCCACCCACACCACGCCGCCGCTGTCGCGGGCGATCCCGGTCAACCGCCCGCCGTCCAGGGCGACCGCCCGCCAGGCGGTGCCGTTCCACCGGTATGACAGCGGGCCGAACGTACCGTCCGGCGTCTCGTAGCCGCCGACCGCCCATACGTCGTCGGCGGCCACGGCCAGGACGGCGTCGAGCCGAGACTCGAACGAGCCGGGCGGCGACGGCGCGGGCAGCGGCATCCGCTGCCAGGTCCGGCCGTCGAAGTGCGCGACGGCGGGTTCCGACTGCGCGGAAGCGTCGTCCGGCACCGGGTCCGACTCCCCGACCGCCCAGATGTCCTGGGGCGAGCGCGCGAAGGCGGCGTGCGTGACGATGGGGATCGCCTGGCTGGTCCAGCGTTGCCCGTCGAAGTGCCGTGCCCACCCGTCGCCGAACGTCCACGCCTGCCCACCACCCAGGGCGATCACCTCGGACGGACTCGCGGCCTCGTCAGAGGTGTCCACCGGATCGGGGACGAACGACCAGCGCCGGCCGTCGAAGTGCAGCAGCCCGGACTCGCCTCCCTCCTTGTCCTCGGCGATGACCCATACATTGCCGGGCTCTGAGGCGTCCACTTTGGTGAGCGTGACGTACCGGGCCTGCTTCGGCAGTTCCTTCGCCAGTCGTCGCCAGCGCTTGCCGTCCCAGCGGACCAGCAACGCCTCGTGGCCGTCGGTGCCGAAGGTCCGCTCGCCGACCGCCCACGCGTCGCTCTCGCTCGTGGCCGTGATGTCCAGGAAGTCGGCCCCGTGGTCCAGGCCTTTCTGCCGGTAGACCACCCGCCAGCGTCCCTGGGGGCGGGTGGCGGCCGGGGTGCCGCTCGCCTTCACCGAGCGGGTCTCATCAGGGACTGGTTGCGAGCCGGCCGTACATCCGGCCAATGTCAGTACCGCCGCCAAGGTGACGAGTACCAGTCGCGGGCCCATCCTGCCTCCTCAAGAGGTGGGCCGGAAGACGGAGCCGGACCTCTCCGCACCCGCCAGGGCACCGACACACCGGTAGACCCGCAGGCCCTGATCGAACTGCGCCGACGAAGGCGGCATCACATCCGCGAGCCACTTGTCGCCGGCGATGTTCTTGGCCGCGCCGTACCGCGTGGCCAGCAGGACGGCCGTGGAGCAGACCTTCTTCACCAGGGGATGTCTCGCCAGATCACGCTGATCGTAGGTGAGGGAGTCAGCCGGAAGCGGGGCGATCGCGAACGTCTCCCAGGAATGGGTCTCCTCGCAACCAAGCCGCCTCGCCGTCGTGTCGCCCGCGGAGACGACCAGGCCGGCCCAGCATTCGGAGTCCCTGACGCACGATGCCTTCGCCCCGGGCACGGCGGACGCGGGGCATCCCTTGGTGTAGGTCTCCACGCCGGCGATCCGGGCGGCCGCCGGGGACTTCCGCGCGGCCGTCCCGGTCGCTTGCGGGGCTTGCCCCGTCTCCGGCCCGCGGGTGAAGTGCTCATAGATGACCACCCCCGCGCCTGTCGCCAAGACCAGCGCACAGGCCGACACGATCACCAGGAACACCCTGGAGACGCCCCGGGGAGCGACCGGCTCAACGGTGTCGTCCCGCCGGACATCCCGGCCGCCGCCACTCCGCCGTCTATGCCCCACGGGCCGGCTGACGGACCGGCTGTCGAACTGGCCGGCATGACCGGGCCCAGGCGGGCTGACCGGCTGCGATGCGGCGTACTGGTACGGGTCGGCCGGCCTACCGGCACCTGGCGCTCCCGACGGGACGCTGTTCGGCGATCCGGCCCATACCGGATCAGCGCCCTGCGACCTCGGATCCGAGCCCGACCACATCGGGCCCGAGCCTGACCCCACCGGCTCGGCGTCGAGGCGCAGGGCGGTCAGCGCGTCGCGGAAGGCGGCGGCGCTCGGTGTCCGCTGGTGCGGGTCGCTGACGAGCGCCTGACGCAGAACCGCCGTCAGCGCCGGCGGCACACCCGGAATGTCGGGAACCGGCAGGCGATGCATCGCCAGCACCATCGCCAGGTTCGGCACCCCGCTCTCCGGGAAACGGGGCGGACGCCCGGACAGCAGCGCGTACAGCGTGGCCGCGAGTGAATAGACGTCACCGGCAGCGCTCGGCTCGGCGAGCTCGAACGCCTCCGGAGGAGCGTAGGCGGGCGTCAGCGACTCCCGCGTCACCGACGCGTCGGGTCCCGAGTCGGGCATCGTGGCCAGGCCGAAGTCGGACAGCGCCACGTGCCCGTAGCGGTTGAGCAGCAGGTTGGCGGGCTTGACGTCGCGATGAAGCACGCCTTGGGTGTGCGCCGCGGCGAGCGCGTCGGCGATCCGCACCCCGACGTCCCGCACCGCGTCCGGCCGCAGGCGCTGACCGGAGAGCGACCCGCCGGGACAGAGTTCGAGCACCATGTACGGCCGGCCGTCCGGAAGCAGCCCGGCATCGTAGACGGGGACGACATGGGGATGCCCCGACAGCGCGCCGGCCGCGGTGACCTCGCGCAGGAAGCGGCGCCTGTCGCGGTCGGAGAGCAGCACTCGGTTGTCCACCTTGAGCGCCACCTCCCGACCGACGGCGGACTGGAGCGCGAGGTAGACGATCCCGAAGCCACCCTGCCCCAGCACGCCCCGGATCTCATAGCCGGGAACCGATATTTCGGACACGCGCGAGAGCGTAGCGTGTCCGTGTACGCGTCATGCGGTGTCGGCGGGGCCGCCGCGTCAGGCTCGTATTGACACCAGCGCTTCCACCGTGTTTCGATGATCAACCTCTTCGCCGCCCGGTTGGAGCAAGCGACGATGGTGGAGATTCATCCGGCCACGCCGGATCTCGTCAATATGTGGCGCCTGGACTGGGACAAACGACTCCATGCCAGATATGAGGCTTGGGGATATGGCGCCGGCGATATCGCCGAGGCCGTCGAAATCTCCGCCGTCAGCTGGCGTGAAGCGGCTGACTCCGCCCTTTTCGCCGTCATGGCGAACGGGTGCGCAGTGGGTTTCGTCGCGGTGGCGGCGGCAGCCGGCGAAGGATTCGTGCATGACATCTGGATCGCCGCCACCGATCGTGGGCGGGGGTACGGCACGACTGCTTTGAAGCACGCGGAGAATTGGTGTGCCGGTCGTGGCGTCAAGGTGGTCAATGCCGGTCTCGACGGCTCGGACGCGGCGCACCTGGCATTGTTCCGGGATTATTCCGTGCAGGTGCAGACCATGGCCAAAACCATCGGCGCCTGCTCTCCTCCCACCGATGGCCCGCTTGACCGGAAACCGCGAGCGGATGAGTTCCGGGTATGGCTGGAGCGCGAGGCGACCGACTACGCCAAGAGCCTGGAGGCCGAAGGCCTGGCGCCCGAGGAGGCGTGGGACGCGGCCCGCCTCGCCCTCGACCGGGAACTGCCCAAGGGTATGGACACGCCCGGCCACTCCTTCCACGTGATCGAATCCGCGGGCGAGGTCATCGCGTCCATCTGGATTCAACTTGATCGCTGGGCGGGCCGCGCCTTTGTTTTCTCGGTGTGGGTCGAGGAAAGCCGTCGCGGCCACGGGTACGGTCATGCGCTCATGCGAGTGGGGGAGCGGGTGGCGGCTCGGCACGGCAATCACCTGCTGGCGTTGAACGTTTTCCCCGCCAACGAGGAGGCCGTTCAGCTGTACGCCACTCTTGACTACCGGGTCGAAGAGCAGATTCGCGGCAAAGCGCTTTAGCTACGGGCTTGGCGGCTCCTGCGGTCTCGTCCGGGGCCTGTTGGGCAGGCCGCCGGCCGAGGCGCTCTAGGGTCGGACTCGTGAACCTCATCGGCTTGTGCGCGCGGGTGGTGGCGGGCACGCGGCGCGTCCCGCCCGCCTACTCGGCCGTGGGCGGGGGAGCGGTCTCCCTGGCGATCACCGCCTACTATCCGCTGACGGGCACCCTTGGCGGCGCCACGTTCTGGCTGCTGATCGAGGTTCCGGCACTGCTCGCCCTGACCATGCTCGCGGCCCGCCGCGCGCCTGTCGCGGCCCTCGTACCTGGTCTCGCGGTTTCGGTCATCCTGCTGCGCATGGTCTGGCCCGGGCCGCTCTCGTTGGTTCTGGCCGGCTGTACGGGCTGGTCGCTGGGGGCGGTCGGGGCCGCCGCGGCCGGGCTCTACCTGCGTTCGCTCGACGGGAACCGGCGCCGGGCGGTGGTGCGGGCCGTACGGGATCAGCAGCTCGCTCTGGCCCGTGACCTGCACGATTTCGTGGCGCACGATGTCAGCGGCATGCTCGTACAGGCCCAGGCGGCCCGGCTCGCGCCAGGGCTGCCGCCGCAGATCGAGGATGCCCTGCGGCGCATCGAGGAGGGCGGCCAGCGGGCCCTGGCCTCGCTCGACCGTACGGTCCACATGCTCAACGAACCCGCCAGAGGTCCCGCACCCGGCATCGACGGGCTGCGGGACCTCGCCGACGGGTTCTCGCCGACCGTCCGGGTGAATCTCTTCGTCGAGGCGGAGCAGATTTCGCGCGAGGCGTCGGCGACCGCCTACCGGGTGGTGACGGAGGCGCTGACCAACGTACGCAGGCACGCGCCGCGTGCGACCACCGTCGACATCGCGGTGACGAGAGACGGGGACATGCTCCGTGTCCGGGTGGACGACGATGGCAGCGGTGGCCGGCCGGAGGCCGACGAACGCGGGAGCCGCTTCGCCGAGCACGGTCGCGACGGCGGCTTCGGCCTGGCGGGCCTTGCCGAAGTGCTTGAGTCGGTCGGCGGCTCCCTTTCCGCGGGTCCCCACGGCACGGGCTGGCGCGTCACCGCGGTCGTCCCCGTCTGAGTCCGGAGCCGCGGGCCGGAGGTGGGATTGTGGGGTGACGTACGCGCGGCTGGAGGGGGAAGGACCGTGACGACACGGGTTCTCATCGCGGATGATCAGGATGATGTACGGATCGGGTTCCGGCTCATTCTCGACTCGCAGCCCGATATGACGGTCGTGGGGGAGGCGGCCGACGGCCGGGCGGCCGTGGAGCTGGCCCGGCATCTCAAGCCCGACGTCGTACTGGCCGACATCCGGATGCCCAAGCTCGACGGGCTTGAGGTCACCAGGGTGCTCGCGCAGGAGACGCGGGTGATCGTGGTGACCACGTTCGACCTCGATGACTATGTGCACACCGCGCTCCGCAACGGTGCTTGCGGGTTCCTGCTGAAGCGGTCGGGGCCGACGCTGCTCATCGAGGCCATTCGCGCCGCCATGGCCGGGGACACGCTCATCAGCCCGCAGGTCACCGTGCGGTTGCTGCGCCACCTGCGCGGCTCCAAGGCGGTGCCGCCGAAGGATCCGCTCACCGAGCGGGAGGTGGAGATCGCGCGCCTGGTCGCGCACGGGCATACCAATGCGGAGATCGCGGCCGAGTTGTTCATCAGCGCCGGCACGGTGAAGACACATGTGGCCAATGTCCAGCGCAAGCTCGGAGCGGCGAATCGGGTGGGGATCGCGGCCTGGGCGTGGAACTCGGGGACCGCTTGACGGGGTAGGGCAGTAGCCTCGATTTGTGATCAATTTAAGGAATCGTCGGCTCTCGCGGTGGAGCGCGGCGGTTGTGGTCGCGATCGTCATCGTGGCGGCCGTCGCCTGGTGGTCCAGCCGGGAGTTACGGCCATGTGAGCGGCTCGACCGCTGGCTGGATCGCAGCGGGTGTGTGGCCGTACATCACGTGCCGGGGTTCGTGGGGAACGAGGCCTTGAGGAGCTTTCCCGCGATCGCCTTCGCACCCGATGGGAAGCACCTGAGCATGGTCGGCACCGAGGTGCAGCGGACCGACCAACCGGAGGAAGACAAGCAGCCGCCGCCTCAGCGGACGGCGCTTGTCACGATCGTCACCCCCAGCGGGGCGGTCACCGGTCACACCGCTGACGGCCCCTATCTTCGAGGCGGCCTGGTCGGCACGCTCGGCGTCTCCTGGACGGGCCGGTACGCCGCGGGGGTGTTCTTCGAACCCGCCTGGCGAGGCACCGCGTCCGAGGATGGCGGCACCTTGCCCAAGGGACGCGTCCGCCTGTGGCGTCTGGACGGTAGTCCCGGAGGCTGGGAATCACCGGTGATGGAGCTGCCCCGGACCCAGGGGATGATCTTCTCTCTCGATGAGACCGCGGTCGAGGCGGCCGGCCTGTGGTGGGACGTGCGAACGGGCAAGCGGCTGGAATCGCGGGACCAGGACGCATGGGGGCGCCGGTGGGGAGCACGGGAGGTGGCCAGCGCGGACGGCACGGTGAAGGCGGCTTGGGACGGTAAGGCCGGGCAGGTGACACTGTCGGACGCGAGGTCGGGAAAGGTGCTGCGAGCGCTGCCCGGCGACCTGGGGCCGGAGGCGGATGTGATCGGCCCATGGTTCCACTTCAGCCCGTCCGGCAAGCGGCTGTCCATGATCGCCACAGTACGGGGACGCGACGACGCGGCCCTGCGCGTCTGGGACATCGGATCGGGCAGCCGGCTGTTGAACCTCGCCTCGCCCCTGCTGCGCACCCGCAGCGCCTGGTCTCCCGACGAACGGGTGCTCGCGGTCGAAGCGACAGGTGACAGCCGCGAGGAAGGGGGCGGCGTGGCCTTGTTCCGGCTCCCGTGATCCTCCACTGGTTCCTGCCCTCAACCCGTCCGTGGGTTGGTCCCGTCCCACTGCGTCAGCGGTGCGCAGTGCCATCGCCAGCCTGTCTGCCGCTCCTGGCCCCACAGGTCGGCTCGTCCGTTGGCCCACAGCAGGGTCTCCCAAGCCCCGGCCAGCCCAGGAGCCCAGGGGAACAGGCGGCCCAGGGTCGGCAGAGCGAGCTCTTCGGAAGGGACGAAGTCCGGTTCCAGACCGAGTGAGGCGTCGTAGGTGTGGACGAGCAGCTCGTCGCAGGCCATGGCGGCGAAGCCGGACGCGTCCGCCAGCCCGTACGGATGCCAGCCCCGGGCGTCCGGTGGTGCGCCTTCCACGACCCTGGCCAGCACGGTGGCGAACGTTCCCAGCGTGGCGATGAGGTCCTGAGGAGCGGTTTCCGGCCGTACCGCGAGGTCCATGGTGCTCAGTTCCCGGCCTCCGGCGGCGAGGTCGGTGGCATACCACAGGAGGCCGTCGGCCGTGTGGGCCACGGCCTGCGCCACGGTCCACCGCAGGCCGGGGATCGGGCCGGACCAGTCCTGGCCGGCGGCCGATTCCAGGAACGCCTGACACTCGGCCGCTGCCTTCATGATCATGTTTGTGTCGGTCATCGCCGATCATGTTGGACCCGTTCGGGGGTATGCGCAATCCTCTAGCGGTTGAGTCCGAAGAGGTCTCTCGTGGCTTGGACGGCGTCAGGCCTTCCTTGAACGTGGAGACGGCCGGTGGAGACGGCGGCGAGTGACGCGGCGGGATCGCGCCCGATCTCGGTGAGGGTCGCGGCATCGGCGAAGGTCAGGACGGCGTCGGGATCGTCGGCGTGGCCGGGGCAGGTGCGCAGTGCGCCGTCGGCGATGCGGGCGTGCATGGCGTCGGTGCCTACCCTGAACTCGACGGTGAGCGACAGGGCCTGGGCCCGCTCCGGCTGGAACATCGCCCACAGCGACGGCGTGATCCAGTGGACCTGGAAGGCGTCGTCGTCCTGCTCTCCGAGCAGGCGCATGCCGAACCGGGCCAGCTCGGTCATCGCCGGTTGCAGCTCCCGGCCGAGCGGCGTCAGCTCGTACACCTTCGATGCGGCGGGCGCGGGAAGCGTGCGCCGGCTGACGATTCCCGCTTCCTCCAGCGTCTTCAGCCGGGCGGCCAGCATGTCGGTGGAAATGCCCACGAGCCCGCCAAGGAGATCGACGTAGCGTTTCGGGCCGTCCAGCAGTTCGCGGACGACCAGCAGGGTCCACCGCTCGCCGACCAGGTCGAGCGTTTTGGCCACCGCGCAGTAGTGACCGTAGGAACGCGATGCCATGACGGCAGCGTACCGCACGTCATGCCAAGTCCAAGCTCTTGATCTGAAATTCAGAGCTATCACTTGACTTTTCCAAGTGATCGTTTCAAGGTGGTGCCACGGCAGGACTACCGGCTCCGGAGGACCCCATGACCCTTCTCGACACAGACCCAGCCATCACCGAGGTCGCGGTCGAGCGCCTGTGCGACTTCGCCATCACGTTCCAGACCATGCAGACCTTGTCCACCCCGCTGGGCACGCGCATGATCGCGGTCGTCGAGCGCGGAACCGTCGAGGGGCCGCGGCTGCGCGGCGAGTTCCTGCCCGGCGGCGGTGACTGGATCATGGTCGGCTCCGATCGCGTCGCCCGCCTCGACGTCCGGGCGACGATCCGCACCCATGACGGCGAGCTGGTGTTCGTCACCGTCACCGGTCGCGCCACGCTCTCGGACGAGGCGATCAGCCGACTCTGGGTCGGTGAGACCATCGGCTGGGACGAGATGCACGCACGGTCCGCGCCGCTGTTCGAGACCGGCGCGGAGCGCTACGCGTGGCTGAACTCCACCGTCGCCATCGCGGTCAACGAGCTGTCGCTCAACCACGTCAACTACCGCGTCTACCGCATCAAGTGATCCGCCCAGCCAGTGACAGGAGAATGAGCCATGCCCCCCACCGCATCGCCCGCACAGAACGTCTTCGACACCTACGTCACGACCTTCGCCACCCGCGACGTGGACGCGATCGTCGCACTGCACTCGCCCGCGACCCAGTTCTGGCTGCACAACGGCGAGCAGCCGGTCCACGGCCGGTCCGCACTTCGCGACACCTTCGCCGCCATGTTCGCCCAGTGGCCGGAGATGGGATTCGACGTCCACCGGACGATCATCGGCGACCGCCACTGGGTGCTCGAGTGGGCGCTCACCGCTGTCCTCGCCGACCCCGACGGCAACCGACGTCCGATCCGCTTCGACTGCCTCGACGTGGTCACACTCGACGAGAACGGGCTGGTCGAACGGAAGGACACCTTCATCGACCTTCCCCAAGCCCAGGCCGCGCTCACCGCCGCATAGGCGGTCGGACGGCTGCCGGAAAGCCCGAGTTGCGGCGACGAGACCGTAACGCGGTTCCTCGCAGGCGGCTTCCGACACCAGAAAGACACCACTTGTCGCTAACGATCTGACAAATCCCGTGTTCGTGTCCCGTGAGCCGGGTAGGCATCGCGCAAGCCGGGTGGCGTGTGAGCCGGATCACACTGGGAGTCCCGGTCCGGGCTGAGGAGGCGCAGGTGACGCACGATCACGGGTTACCAGCGGCGGAGTATCAATCCCAGGTGAGGAAGGCAGCGACGGCGAGCGTCGTCGGTACTGCCATCGAGTGGTATGACTTCTTTCTCTATGGCACGGCCGCGGCGACCGTATTCGCCGACGTCTTCTTCCCCAAGTCCAGCCCGTACGCGGGCACCCTGTCGGCCTTCGCCACGTACGCGGTCGGCTTCGCAGCCCGGCCGGTAGGCGCGGCGATCTTCGGGCACTGGGGCGACCGCATCGGGCGTAAGGCCACGCTCATCATCACCCTCGTCATGATGGGCGTCTCAAGCGCGCTCATCGGCGTGCTGCCCAGCACCGACTCGATCGGCGTGGCCGCGCCGGTCCTGCTGGTCGTCCTGCGCATTCTGCAAGGGATCGCGGTCGGCGGCGAGTGGAGCGGCTCGGTGCTGCTGTCGATGGAGTGGGGCAACCAGCGCAGACGCGGCCTGATGGCGAGCTGGCCGCAGGTCGGCGTGCCCATCGGCCTCATACTCGGCACGGGCGCGATGTCGCTGGTGGCCCTGGCGGCGGGCGACGCGTTCAAGGACTGGGGCTGGCGGATTCCGTTCCTGGCCAGTCTCGTGCTGGTCGCCGTCGGTCTGTGGGTGCGGCTGCGGGTCATGGAGACGCCGCTGTTCGCGCGGCTCCTGGAGACCAGGCAGGTGGCCAAGCTGCCGGTCGTCGAGGTCCTCAAGAAGCATCCCAAGGAGGTCGTGCTCAGCGCGCTTCTGCGCGTTTCCGAGCAGATGCCGTTCTACCTCTACACGACATTCGTGATCACCTACATCACGGCCCCGCACATCGGGATGTCGCGCACGTTCGCGTTCGCCGCCGTCAGCGCCGCGGCGGCCGTCGAGCTCTTCGCGATCCCGTACTTCGGGCACCTCAGCGATCGAATAGGCCGCCGCAGGATCTACCTCATCGGGGCCGCGCTGCTGGCGGTGATCGCCTTCCCCTACTATGCCCTGCTCAACACCGGCATCGCCGTCGTCATCCTGCTCACCATGATGATCACGCAACTCCAGCACTCCATGGAGTACGGCCCGCAGGCGGCGCTCATCGCGGAGAGCTTCCCGACCGGTCTGCGGTACGGCGGAGCCGGGCTGGGATACCAGCTGGCCTCGGTCATCGCGGGCGGGCCGGCACCGCTGATCGCCACCTGGCTGCTGCACGACTACGGCTGGCAGGCCATCTCCGTGTTCATGATCATCGGTGCGGCGATCGGCTTCGCCGCGACGCTCGCACTGCCCGACCGTTCGAGGATCGACATCTCCGACCCCGCCGCCTACGGCTCTAGTCGAGCCTGACCCGCACCCCGGTGCTCAGGCCGGAGTCGTGCAGCTCCAGCCCCGCGGGCTGGGCCTCCTTCGGCAGCTCGAACAGCAGCGCGCCGCTGAAGGACTGGCCCGGCCCGATGCGGACCGGTGTGACCTCCGAGCCCGCTTTGTCGAGCAGCTTGATGCCGCCGTGTAAGGCATCGTCCTCGTCGAGCAGTTTCTGCTGGCCCGGGTAGAGGACCCGGGCCTCCTGGCCGATGTTGTCGACCTTGACGCTCACCTGGCAGGTGCGCTGCTTCGCGCCCTTTGCGGGTTTGGGGCACTTGGTGCCCGTCACCGCGAACTTCAGCTTGCCGTCCTGCACCGGGCTGTCCGCGCCGACCGCGTCGGGCGACCTGAGCGCCCACGTCAGTACGGCCAGCAGCAACACCAGCAGCACGATGGCCACCACGATGGCGGTCAGGCAACTGGCGAACACGCTCCTCTTCGGCTTCGGCTTGGCCGGGAACGCCGGACCCCTCGGTCCGGGCTGCAGCGGCACCTGCCCCGTCTGATGGGCGGAAAGCGGCACCTGGCCTGTCTGCTGAGGAGACAGGGGTGCCTGGCGGGGTGGTGGCGGCGCCTGGGCGGCCGGACGGGGCACCGGCCCGCGTCCCGGCAGCGGCCCCGGGCCGGTCCGCTGATGAGCCTGAGGCTGGTGGGCTTGCGGCTGGTGGGGCTGGGCCTGGTGGGCCTGGTGGGCCTGCGGCTGGTGCGTCTGCGACGGGTGGGGCTGAGGCGGGTGCACCTGTGGCTGACGGGCCTGCGGCGGCGGGGTCCAGCCCGGCGGCGCCGGGCGTACCTGCGGATTGTGCGGGAACTCGGCCAGCGGCGGGAACTCCGACGGATTCCACGAGCTGCTGAGGTGGCGCGTCGCGGCGAGCTGGGCGGCCGGCTCGTCGGCCGCGCCGACGAGTTCGAGCAGGAGCTGCTTGGCCGCGGGGCGGCGCGCGGGGTCGGGATGGATGGCCGCGGCCACCAGCCGGTCGAGCGGCGCGGGCAGGCCGCGCAGGTCGGGCGGGGCGGTGCGGGCACGAGCCGCCATGACGTAGGCGTCGCCCTCGCCGAACGGGTGGCCGCCGAGCCCGGCGTAGGCGATCAGCGACCCCCACGCGAACACGTCGCCCGCCGGGCTGGTGCGGCCCTCGAAGACCTGCTCGGGAGCGATCCAACCGGGCGTGCCCATCACCATGCCCGCGTTGGTGTGGCGGGAGGAGACGTGGGTCGAGCGGGCCAGCCCGAAGTCGATCACCCGGGGGCCGCCCAGTGTCAGCATCACGTTCGCCGGCTTGAGGTCGCGGTGCACCAGGCCGACGGCGTGGATCGCGGTCAGCGCCGCCGCCACGCCCACGGCCGCCGAGTGCAGCACGGACGGCGTCAGCGGGCCGTGCTCGATCAGGTGGTCCTCGAGGGAGATGCCCTCGATGTACTCGGTGACCAGGTAGAGGACCCCGTCGTGCTCGCCGTGGTCCAGGACCCGGGCCGTACAGAACGAGGCGACCTTGCGGGCGTTGGACACCTCTTCGTGGAAGCGCGCCCGGTAGACCGGGTCGGCTGTGTAGTCGCGGCGGATCGCCTTGAGCGCGACCTGTACGCCGTCGGCGGCCTTGGCCAGATAGACGGTGCCCATGCCGCCTGAGCCAAGGCGGCTGATCAGCTCATAGGGGCCGATCGCCGGCGGGTCGTCCGACGTCAGCGGAGTGCCTGCGGAGCGCCCCTGCTGCCCCAACGTCGCTGTCCTCTCGCCTTCGTTGCCGCGTTGCCTCAACCGATGCGATCCTCCGCCCGGCATGCCCGTTCCCCAAGACTCTAACGGAGGAACGGGCTGCCTGGTGGCGACTGAGTTTGGACGGGTTGTGGCACCTTTGTAGCGGAACGCGCGGTGCGGCGCGTGCAGGCCCTCTGGTGCCCACTCGATGCGCTCGGCCTCCCATGCCTCGGTGGGCGCGGTCGTGTCCGGCTCGATGTGCTTCATAAAACCCGCACTCGATAAAATGATTGGGAATTCTTCGCTGGTCCCGCCAAACTGATCACGAACCAGTGAGGAGATTTCTTTCATGCCGAACCAGCCCGCACCGAACCTGCTGTCGTGGGCCAGCGAGATCGACGAAGGCGCGATCGCGCAGGCCGCACGCACTGCCCGCCTGCCATTCGTTTCCGGTCACGTCGCTCTCATGCCCGACGCGCATATCGGCATCGGTGCCACAGTCGGTTCGGTGATTCCCACGGAAAACGCCATCATTCCCGCCGCCGTCGGTGTGGACATCGGCTGCGGCATGGTGGCCACGGAAACGACGCTCACGGCCTCGGACCTGCCCGACACCCTGGCCGCCCTCATGCCGATGGTGGAGCACCGCATCCCCGCCGGCGTCGGCAAGGGCCACCAGGACCCGTCGACGGACCGCGCCCTCGGCGACCTCGGGCTTCCTTACACCGACCTGAACCCCAGGCAGACCAGGAAGGTGGCCGACCAGTTCGGCACCCTCGGTTCCGGCAACCACTTCGTCGAGGTCTGCCTCGACGAGCGTGACCGGGTGTGGACGGTGCTGCACTCGGGTTCGCGCGGCGTCGGCAACCAGCTCGCCACGATGCACATCGTCGGCGCCAAGAAGCTGATGAAGAAGCAGGCCACCAGCCTGGAGGACCCGGACCTCGCCTACCTCGTCCAGAGCACGCCGGAGTTCACCGCGTACATCGAGGACATGCTGTGGGCGCAGCGCTACGCCATGGCCTCGCGGGCCCGGATGGACAAGGTTCTGATCAACGCCCTGTTCCGGGTCGTGGGCAAGGGCGAGCGGGTCCGTACGATCAACTGCCACCACAACTTCACGCAGCAGGAGTCCCACTACGGCAAGTCCCTCTGGATCACCCGTAAGGGAGCCATCAAGGCCGACACGGGAGATGAAGGAGTGATCCCCGGCTCGATGGGCACGTGCTCGTACATCGTGCGCGGTCGCGGAAATCCCGAGTCGTACAACTCCTGCTCCCATGGCGCGGGCCGCCGCATGTCTCGGACAAAGGCGAAGCGGGAACTGTCGGCGACCTCTCTCACCGCGGCCATGAGCGGCCGGATCTGGAATGCGGACAGAGCCGCCGCACTGGTGGACGAGCATCCCGCGGCGTACAAATCCATCGACCAGGTAATGGCCGACCAAAAGGACCTGGTGGAAATTCAGCACACCCTCCACCAGATTTTCAATTACAAGGGTTGATGCCCTTTATCCGCGCGCCCTGACGACCAGCGAGGTCGTCAGGGCGGCGACCAGGGGAATGAGCGTGAGGCCGACCAGGTACAGCAGCCCGACCGGCCAGAGCCCCTGCCCGCCTTCCCGGAGTTCCTTGATCACGGCCGGGGCGAAGGAGACATAGAACGGAGCGGCGGCCACCAGCCCCCACAGCACGCCCACTTGAGGGACGAACCAACCGGCCAGACCGGCCAGGACCGCCAGGACGAGGAAGGCGGGCAGCAGGTAGGGCGAGTCGAAGAAGTCACGGGGGGCGTCGGCGGAGGCCACGGGCGAGGTGGCGATACAGATGGCTACGGCGACGGATCCCGCGATGACGAGGATCAGGGCCCAGGCGATGACGGAACGGGACATGTGACTCCCAAAGAGGTGTGAAGTCCATCCTGATCACCGACGGACCTTCCCGGCATCGGCCCTCGTACTCATCCCGCCTGAGTAGATCCGGAGAGAGCGTCCGCCTCCTGACGGGCCGCGGCGGCTGCCGGGAGGTCACCGGCGGCGGTGTAGGCGTCGGCGAGGCCGGCCAGCGCGCCGGCCAGGAACTCCTGCCACCCCCGTGTGCGCCAGAGCCGGACCGACTCCTCCAGATGGATGACCGCCTCGTCGATCCTGCCCTCCGCCAGGTCCACCTCGCCGAGCACCCAGAGCGCGTCGGCCCGGTGGTGGGCCAGGCGATGGGAGCTGCTCAGCAGCTCGGCCGCCTCGGCCGCGGCCCGCGCCCTCGGGTCATGGTGTCCGGCATAGAGCTTGGCCAGCGCGACCAGGCCCATCGCCTCCAGCAGCGGATCGCGGATCTGCCGGTAGATGGCCAGGGCCCTGACCAGGTAGTCCAGCCCGGTCTCGAACTCCTTCGCATGGGCGTGCGCCAGGCCCAGGAACTGCAGGGTCGTGGCCTCGAAGCGCGGATTGCCGAGCTGCTCGGCCAGTTCCAGGCCGCGCAGCAGGTGCGGGATGGCCATCTTGATGTTCCGGGTCCCGTGCGCCACCGCCATGCACACGTGCGCCCTGGCCTGCCCGCCCCGGTGGCCGCTGCCCTCCGCCAGGCTCAGCGCGATCTGCCCCGAGCGCAGGCCCTCCGCCGTGTCGCCTCTGGCCGCCTCACCCCAGGCGCGCAGCACGTACGCGTCGGACAGCCCCCGCTCCTCGCCCAGCTCGGCGAACAGGGCGATCAGCTGCTCGGCCCCCTCGTACTGCGCGGCCATGGCCGCGCCACCGGTCTCCGTCCACGTGGTGGCGTGCATGAGCCCGCGCCGGATCATCGCCTCGCCGAGCCGGTCGCCCGTCGTGAGGCAGACCTCCAGGACCCGCTCGTGCAGCCCGCGCCAGTCGTCGAACAGGCCGCACACGTCGAAATAACGCTCCACGCAGCAGGCCGTGTCCCAGGCGACCTCGGACAGGCCCAGCGAGCACGCCTGGCGGATCGCCGCGACCAGCGCCGCCCGCTCGGTGTCGAACCAGGCCGTCGGATCCTGTACGGCCGGCGGCTCCCACGGGGCGCCGTCGGGGGAGTTCCAGCGCGGGGCGGTGCCGTGGATGATGGCCGAGGTGGTGCCCGGCAGGCGTTCCGTGGCGCGTTCGGACAGCGCGAGCCAGGCCCCGAAGGCTCTGCTCAGGGCCGCGGCCACGGCCGCCGGCTCCTCTTCGAGCTCGCCGCGCTCGCGGGCGTACAGGCGGACGAGGTCGTGGAAGCGGTAGCGGGGCTGCCCGGCCGGATCCATCCCGCTGATCAGCACGAGCTGCGTGTCCACCAGCACCTCGACCAGCTCCTCACCGGCCGCCACGGGAAGGTCGAGCAGCGCCCCGGCCACCCAGCCGGCGAAGTCGGGCACCTCCAGCGAGCCGAGCAGCCGGAACGCCCGGCGCGCGGCGGGGTCGAGCCCCACATAGCTGAGCGCCAGGCTGGCCCGGACGGCCAGGTCGCCGGTGGCGAACTGGTCGAGCCGCCGCCGCTCGTCGGTGAGCTGCCCGGCCAGGCGGGTCAGCGGCCAGCGCGGCCGGGCGACGAGCCGGGCGCCGGCCACCCGGACGGCCAGGGGGATGCCGTCCGACAGCCGGACGAGTTCGGCCGCCGCCTCCGGCTCCGCGGACACCCGGCCGGGCCCGACGATCCGGGAGAGCAGCTGGACGCCCTGGTCGAAGTGGAGCACCGACAGCTCGACCACCGCCGCGCCGGACAGCCCGGTCAGCCGGGTCCTGCTGGTGATGATGACGGCGCAGCCGGACGTACCCGGGAACAGCGGGCGGACCTGCTGTTCGGAGGCGGCGTTGTCGAGCACGATGAGCATCCGGCGGTCCGCGAGGCGGCTCCGGAAGACCGCGGCCCGCTCCTCGACGGTCTCCGGCAGGGTGGGGCGCGGCACGCCGAGCGCGGTGAGGAAGGCCGCCAGCACCTGGCCGGGGTCGGCGGGGGAGGACTCCGCGCCGTGCAGGTTCGTGTGGAGCTGGCCGTCGGGGTAGTGCCGGGCGATCAGATGGGCCGCGTGTACGGCCAGCGTCGTCTTGCCGACCCCGCCCATCCCCGCGATGACGCATACACGCACCGGGCCCGGCCCCGGCGGCGGCCCGTCGCCGAGGAGATCGGTCAGCTCGGCGAGCTGCTCGACCCTGCCGGTGAAGTCCGAGATGTCGGCCGGCAGTTGCGCAGGACACCGGTCACCCGATGGAGCGGGGGCGGAGTCGGCGGGCAGGGCGCCGGTGAGGATGGCCTGGTGCAGATGACGGAGTTCGGCGCCGGGATCGAGACCGAGTTCGGTGGCGAAGACCCTGCGGGCGTCGCGGTAGGTGGCCAGCGCCTCCGCCTGGCGGCCCGACCTGGCCAGAGCGAGCATGAGCTGCCTGCGCGGCCGTTCCCTCAGGGGGTGCTCGCCGACGAGCCCACTCAGCTCGGCGACGAGCGCGGCGTGCATGCCGCGGGCCAGGTCCGCCTCGACCCGGTTCTCCAGCGCGGTCAGCCGCTCCTCCTCCAGCCGGTGCGCGTGGTCGCTGAGTGCGGTGGTGAGGTTCAGCTCCGCGTACGCGGGACCGCGCCACAGGTCCAGCGCCCGCTTGAGCAGCTCGGCGGCCCGTTCGTGGTCTCCGGCGGACAGGGCGATCCTGCCCTGCTCGGCCAGGGTCTCGAACCTGTCCGCGTCGAGCTCGCCCGGATGGAGGGCGAGCACGTAGCCGGTGCCGGTGCGGGTGATCCGGTCGCGGCCCAGCGTCCTGCGGAGTTGGTGCACGTAAAGCCGGAGGTTGTCCGCCGCGGTCCGGGGCGGGCTCTGGCCCCAGAGCGCCTCGATGAGCGTGGCGGTGGAGACGGCGCGTCCCGGGTGACAGAGGAGTTCGGCGAGCAGAGCGCGCTGCTTGCCCGCGCCGAGTGGTAGCGGCTGGTCATCGGCCGAGATGTGAAGCGGCCCCAGAACGGCGAACTCCATCGCGCTCCCGGACAAGACTGAAGTGCACAAAGAAGATCAAAGTCGCTTAAATGTGCACGATGGTTCTTGGCCCGTCAACCCATGGAACGCCGACACCGGCGGGAGCCAGGCTCCCGCCGGTGCCGATCCTGGGCGTCAGCCGAAGGCGAGCACCGCGAGGAAGTAGTTGTACGCGATGGACCTACAGGTTCCCTTCCAGAAGTAATGGGAGCAGACGCCCCAGTAGAGGACGTAGTAGAAGATGTAGTCCACCTGGTACTTGCTGTGGACGTATCCCATGTTGCGCAGGGCGTAGCCGTAATCGTGCATCATGCACGCCTGCCGGAAGTCGTACCCGAGCGGCTTGTCGGGGGCCTTGGTGCAGTAGTCGTAGTACACGCCGCGGACCCACCAGCCCGCCGGGGTCTTCTTCCAGTGCACGTACCGCCAGCTGCCGTGGTAGTAGGCGTAGTTGACGCCGCAGTGGTTGAAGGCGAAGTGCCAGAAGTTCGTGCACCAGTACCACTTCTTGCCGTCCAGGTCGGCGTTCGACGTGGGTGACTGGGCGGCGTAGTCGTAGGCGTTCGCGCTGCCGCCGTCCACCGGATCGGTCTGCAGGAAGCGCCCCAGCTTGGGCTGGTAGAGCCGGACGCCCATGAGGATGGTGCCGTCAGGGGTGTCGGTGGCCCGCTCGGCCGCGCCGTGCCAGCCGTACCTCGTCGAGGGCTGCCCCGCGCGCGGGTTGCCGAACTCGTCGAAGTCCAGCGCCATCGGGACGCCGCCGGCCACCGTGTACACCACGTTGATGTCGTCGTGCAGGTTGGTCAGTTGCAGCCGGACGTCGCCGGTCGCCGACGTGATCGCCGACAGGCCGCCCGAGATGGAGTGGACGTTCCTGGTGATGGCTCCGGAGGTGGTGTCCTCCACGATCCACGCCGGCGTGTCGTCGTCGGCGTCGAAGTGCTCGACCCGCTTGCCGGCGCTGCTCCAGACTCCGCCGCTCTGCTGCTCCAGCGTGGTGGTGTCGCGCCGGAGTTGCGGGTCGAGCGTGTACGACTGCCGCACCGAGCCCGAGGTCATCGACTTGACCAGGTCGGTGTTGTAGTAGTCCACCGTCAGCCCCGCGGGCGTCGCCGTGGTGCGGCCGTAGGCGTCGTAGGTGTAGCCCGGGTCGGCCAGCCGGTCCCCGCCGTCGTAGGCGTGGTTCTCGGTGACGGACCCGGAACCGTCACAGCCGCTGCTGGTCAGCGAGGTCCTGTTGGAGTTGGCGTCGTACCCGTACGCCCGCCGCGCGCAGACCCCGCTCACGGTGTCGTCCACCGAGCCGATCCGGCCCAGCTTGTCGTAGGCGATCTTCTGAGCCGACATCCCGTTGTGCGTGACCTGCTGGCCGTGGACCGACCAGGTCACCGAGTCGTCGATCAGCTTCACACCGGCGGCGTTCTGGTACACGCGCGAGGTCGGCGCGCCCGACGGGTCCCTGGTGAGGCTGTAGGAGACGCCTCCGGGCAGGCTCTCGCGGACGATGGAGCCGTCCACGTTGTAGGCGGCGGTGAACGTGCCCGCGACCGAGTCGGTCATCGAGGTGAGCACGCCCCTGGGGTCGGCGGTGGTGTCGTAGACGTAGGTCACCGTGGACGGCGCGGTGTCGGTCTTCTTGGTCACCCGGTCGAGCGCGTCGTACTCCACCCGGGTCACGCCGCCGTCGGCGTCGGTGTAGGACGTCTGGCGGCCCAGCGCGTCGTACTCGCGCTTGATCACGGTCCCGTTGGACGCGGTGGTCTGCACCGCGCGCCCGGCCGAGTCGTAGATCGCGGTCACCTCGGGCACGGCCGTGCCCACACCGCCGGTGACCGTGACCTTCGCGATCTCGCCCGCGACGTTGTACGTGGTGGTGGTCGTCCTGGTGATCCCGTTCGCGGTCTCGGTCACCCCGGTCACCCGGCCGCCGGGCTCGTAGGTGTAGACCTTCGTGACCAACTCGGCGGGCCTGGAGCCGCTGTCGGAGACGGCCGTCTTCGACTTGGTGCGGCACAGCAGCCCGGCCCACTCGGCCTTGCCGCCGCAGGTGCCCGAGCCGTCGGCGGAGTAGTACTCGCTGGTGGTGGTGCCGGCGTCGTCGCCCGACGACTTCGGCATGGTGGCGGTGATCACCCTGCCTTCGGAGTCGTAGCCGGTCGTCTTGGTGATCGCCAGGCCGCCGGGGTCCTGGACGGTCTTGAGGCTCTTGCCGGTGGCCCAGTCGTAGGTGGTCTTGCTCACCCTCAGGTCGGTGTCGGCCGCGCTGCCGGGCACCGAGGCGCCGACGGTCACGGTGGTGGTGAGGTTCGCCACCTTGGCGTCCGCGGGCCGCCCCTCGTCGAAGGTGTTGACCGTGTGCTTCCTGGCGGCGACCTGAGCGCCGTTCAGCGTGATCAGGTGCAGCGGGCCCAGTTCGGACTCCATGCGCTGGCCGTCGGCGCTGTAGACGGACTGCTCGGCCAGCAGCCGGGCCCGCTCCGCCGTCGGCGTGTTGAGCAGGCCGAGCCGGCCCAGGTCGGTGCCCGCCGACGAGCCCTGGCCCATGGCCAGCGCCAGGTTGCCCGCCGAGAGCGAGAGCACGGTGTTGCCCTGCGCGTCGTACTGGCTCACGGACACGCCGCCGCCCGGCTCCACACGGTCGACCGTCTGCCCCGAGGCGTTGAGGTAGGTGATCGTGGCGCGGCCGTAGTCGGAGGCGGCCAGGCCGCCGCGGCCGGTGTGGTTGGCGGGCACCTGGTCGACCGGGAAGATCGCGGTCGCGTCGGTGGGCGCGTCACTCTGGCCCCAGGCCGCGGTGGCGGCCTCGGTCAGCGTGTACGGCGCGCCGGCCCCGCCGGTCGGGACGTCGTAGACCACCGAGGTGGTCGCGGTGCCGTTCGTCTCGCTCGGTGTCCCCGGGCGCAGCGTCGGCCTGGAGGCGCTGAGCAGCATCCCGTCGGCGGCGGTGTCGGTGTTGCCGGCCTTGCCGTAGGTGAAGGTCCACGGCAGCTCGCCGGGCGGGGAGTACCGGTTCACCCGGCCGCCGAGGTCGTAGTCGTAGCGGGTCTTGATGTCGGGGGTGTTGGGGTTCCACTGCTCGCGCAGGCGGCCCAGGTCGTCGTAGCGGTACTCGGCCAGGCCCTGGGGCGCGCTCGCCCCGCCCTCCCAGAGGCTGATCTGCTTGACCTGGCCGGCCACGTCGCCGAGCTGGGCGCCCGCGGTCGTCGTGGTGGCGTACGTCAGCCTGATCAGCCGGCAGCCCTGGGGCAGCCCGGCGAGGGTGTCCACGTCGCAGTCGCCCTGCGAGGCGACCGACCAGGACGGAGCGATGATCTTGAGCGGCCTGGCCAGCGCCTTGCCGTCGGTGCCGGTCACCGACTCCCAGACGAAGGCCGTGCTGCTCTTGCCGCTCGCCGGATAGACGGCGCGGACCAGGTAGGCCGTCGCGTCGGTGGTCACCTTGGCGAAGACCGTCCGCTCCGCGGAGTTGGTGTCGGCCAGGGTGTAGCGGTCGGTCGTCGCGTCGTAGGTCAGTTTCAGGTTGGCGGCGTCGGGCTGCGCGGCGAAGGAGCCGTCGGTGTTCTTGGTGAACGCCACCGACGAGCCCTCGCCGCTGAGCTCGACGGAGGTGGGGGAGGTGAGGCGGAGCTGGGCGAAGGTGCCCTGCCCCGACTGGGCGAGCCCGGTCGGCGTCCACTCGGTGCCGAAGATGGCCGCGACCCCCGGCAGCGAGGAGCCCTTGCGCGGGTCCCGCGAGGAGAAGGAGCGCATGAGCCCGACACCGAACACGTTGGCGTCGGTGGCCGCCATCCTGAAGTCACCGGTGAGCACGTTGACCGAGCCCGGCCCGACGGGCTGGCTGGAGGCGCCCTCCGCGTCGCGGTCGACGATCAGCTCGACGGGCTGGGACGCGGCCGTTCCCGAGGAGGCGGTGAACTCGGCCCTGATCTGGATCACGCCGTCCTCGGTGAGCGTGTGGGTGGCGTCCCAGAGCAGCTCGGGGGAGACACCGGAGGCCATCGCCACCGGCCAGGTGATCGCCGAACCGTCGGCCTTCTTCCGCACGTCCGCGGCGGGAACCTGGTGCCAGTCGTCGGCCTCGCCGCGCCGGTAGGCGAACGTGACCGCGGTCAGCCCGCTGCTGCCCTCGGCGGTCAGCACCGTACGGCGGGCGGTCGAGCCGCCGTCCTTCGGGGAGGTGACGGCCGAGCGGCCGACGTTGAAGGCGTAGGTCGTGGCGTCGGACAGATTGCCCGCCTTGTCCTTCACCCAGGCCTGCAACGTGTGCGGACCGTCGGCGGCCGGGGTCCAGCTCACCGTGTACGGCGTGCCGGAGTTCGCGGCCGACTGCTGGGCGGCGCCGTCGAAGGACCAGACCACGGCCGACACATCGGTGCCGGTCGGCGTGATGGTGAACTGGCCCGCCTGGCCGGAGCCCTTCGCCCACGCGTCCTCGGGATAGTCGGCGGAGGAGACGTCAGGGGCGGGCGGCGGGGCCGCGTCCACGGTGAAGGTGAACCAGCTGGACCACGCGCTGTAGTCGGTGGCGTCGTAGAAGCGGACCCGCCAGTGGTAGGTGGTGTTGGCCAGGGCCGTACCCACCTTCCACGAGGCCGTGGCTCCGGAGGCGACGCCCGAGACGGAGCCGCCGGTGACCTTGGTCGCGTGGTCGGGCGTCCACACCTCGAAGTCGGCCCGCTGCGCCTGCGCGTCCGTGTCACTGACCTTGGCCGACAGCGTCGGCTGCGCGGACGACACCAGCGCGGGGCTGGCGCAGGTCGTGCAGGGCGCGATCGCCAGGCTCGACGGCGTGGCCGGGATCGTGTTGTAGGTGATGGAGACGTTCGGGTTGTTCGCGAACCGCTTCCAGTAGTAGTTGTCCGTCTCGCTGCCCGCCTTCACCATGAACGTGATGGACGTGCCGCCGGCGGTCACGATGCTCTGCAGGGCGCTGGTCACGTCCCAGCCGATCCAGGCCGCGGGGCAGGACGAAGCCCCGCCGGCGCCGCTGGACGACCAGCCGTAGGCGACGTTCTTCGCGCCGATGGACAGGTTGGAGGCCGGCTGGTTGTTCCACGTGGTGGACGAGGTCACCGCGGCGGTCCGGTGCAGCTCGACGTTCCTGGCCGAGCAGGACCAGGCCCAGGTCTCCTTGATGTTGAAGGTCGCGGAGATGATGTGCTTGCCCGTGCCCAGCCCCGACAGGCTCATGTTGAAGAACGAGCGCCGCTTGTAACCGCCGGAGTCGGCGGTGCCGGCCGTGGCGTCGTTGCCGGAGTTGTAGTAGGAGCTGGTCGGGTACGCCGAGTCGACGTACGTCCAGGCCGACTTGGCGGCGGTGAAACTCGGGTCGATCGTCACGGGGAAGACCGTGGCGGGATCGGCCAGCAGGGCGGCGTCCGGGACGACCTCGATGGCGCGGCCGGACAGCTTCACGTCCATCCTGGCGCGCTTGCCCGCCCGCGCGGCGATGGCCGGGGTGGCGGGGTTGCGCGTCATGGCGGTCTCGGTGGCGGCGTCCCACATCTCGGGTGCCGAGGAGGCGAACACCGGCTCGCCCTTGGCATCGACGATCATGACATTGCCGGATTTATCGGCTTTTGAGGTGCCATGCTTCAGGGCGGTGGCGAACTTCAGCGTCTTCAGCTTGGGATCGGCGGCGGCTTCGCGGCTCTTGACGACGAGCTTCTCGGCGAACCCGTCCACATCGGCGGTGAGCACCAGGTCGACGCCGGGCAGCACCTCGGGGTAGGTGGCGCTCGCGCCGTTCAGCACCGGCTTGGGCAGGGCGCCGAGGGGCGAGCCCAGGCTCAGCTCGGTGCCCTTCTCGGTGGCGGTGACCAGTGGGCCCGCGCCGCCGCCCGAGAAGCTGTAGGCGAGGGAGGCGGCCTTCGGCGTGACCGACCCGTCCGGGTTCGCGACCAGTGTCGAGTCGGCCGCCACCCACTGCTCGCCCCGCTTCACCCGGACCGGGCGGTAGCGGTGGTCCTGGGTGACGGTGCCGTTGGGATTGAGGAAGTACTCGTCGGTCTCGGACGTGAGCGACGTCGCCTTGATCCGCTTGCCGCAGACCTGGGCGGCCAGGCGGGCGGAGATCTCGGTCGGCATCTCGTCGGGACAGGCGGCGGCCGGAGCCGGCGCCTTGGCCGAGACGGGCTCCGCCCCGGCCGGGAGCGATATCACGGCACTGGATGTCAGTAGCAGGGCGACGAGGGGCGGTAACGCGATGAGCCCCCCAGGTTTGTTGAACACCGTCTACCTCCGCTGCAACGCGATGAGCCAGTCGGGCTCAGGCTGATCAGCGGTTGTATAGGTGCCGTATAGAACGCGTTGGGGGCATGGGGCGCGGCGGCCGCTCGCCATCGGCGGCCTCGGCAGGACGCCGCCATCGGTGGGCGGCGGCCTCGGTGGGGCGCCGCTAGCGGAGGGCGGCCGCCTCGGCGGCGAGCTTCTCCACGCGGCCCCAGTCGCCCGCCGCCAGGGCGTCGGCCGGGGTCAGCCAGGTGCCGCCGACGCAGCCGACGTTCGGCAGCGCGAGGTAGTCGGGCGCGGTGGCCGGCCTGATGCCGCCGGTCGGACAGAACCGCACGTCCGGCAGCGGTCCCGCCAGCGCCTTCAGGTACGGTACGCCGCCCGCGGGCTCGGCCGGGAAGAACTTCAGCTCCTTCAGACCCCGCTCGGCCAGCGCCATCACCTCGGTGGCGGTAGCCGCGCCCGGCAGGTACGGGAGCCCGCTCGCCGCCATCGCGTCGGCCAGCGCCAGCGTCGTCCCTGGCGATACCAGGAACTTCGCCCCAGCCGTCAAACACGCCGCAATATCATCAGAAGTCCGGATTGTCCCGGCGCCGACCACGGCCTCCGGCACCTCGGCGGCGATCCTGGCGATGGCCTCCAGCGCGTCAGCCGTACGCAAGGTCACCTCGATGACCGGCAGACCGCCCGCGACCAGCGCCCGCGCCAGCGGCACGGCCGTCTCCACGTCGTCGATCACCACGACCGGGATCACGGGGGCGAGATCGAGCAGGCTCATGAAAGTTCTCTCCTCATCTTTGGCCTATCGGGGGAAGCTCAATACGCTCGCGCGCGGACCCCAACTCCCTTGTCGCGCGCTGCGCCAGCCAGGCGGCGGCGCCCGTCAGCGCCGGTTGCGGGGCGACGATGAGCGTGGTCGCGATGGCCGACAGGTAGCCGGCCATGTCCGGGTTGTCGGCGAATCTGGCGCGGAAGTCGCTGGTACGCACACGCTCCACGATACGGGGCAGCACTCCGCCGCCGAGATAGACGCCACCCCTGGCACCGAGGGTCAGCGCCACGTTCCCGGCGAAACTCCCCAGCATTCCGCAGAACACCTCGACCGTCTCCGCGCACAGCGAGTCGTCCATCCGCGCCACGATGTCGGAGACCGACAGGCCGGGCGGATTGACGCCGTTGACCTCGGCGAGCGCCCGGTGCAGCCGTACCAGGCCCGGTCCCGACAGGACGTGCTCGGCCACCACGTGGTCCAGGCCCCCGGCGTGGAGCGCGCGGACGATCTCCCGTTCCCGGTCGTCGAACACCGGCACCGTGACGTGCCCGCCCTCGCCGGGGACCGGCGTCCAGCCGCCGTCGGCGGGCACCAGCCCGGCGACACCGAGCCCGGTGCCGGGGCCGAGCACGGCCTTGACGCCGTGGGCGGGTTCCGGGCCGCCCAGGGACGCCAGGTCGCCGGGCTCCAGATGAGGCAGCGACACGGCCAGCGCCTCGAAGTCGTTCAGCAGCACCGCGTACGGCAGGCCGAGGTCGCTCGCCGAGCCGCTCCAGGCCGAGTTCGTCAGCGTGTAGCGGTCACCGTCGACGGGCCCCGCCACGGCCAGGCACGCCGCCCCCGGCCGCACTCCGCCCGCGTGTTCCGCGAGGTAGGCGGCTACGGCTTCCGGGAGGGTGTCGTAGTCGGCCCCCGCCAGGACCGCGACGTGCGACGGCCGCGCCCCCGGCGAGGTGACCAGCCCGAACCGGGCGTTGGTACCCCCGATGTCGGCGACCAGCCACGGCAGATCGAACGCGCTCACGGCGCACTGTCCGACGAGCGGAACGCGGCGTGTGGAACGTGTCGTGCGGTGTGCTCATACGGCGTCTGGAACGCGGTCATCCCGCGACGCCCGCGGGCTGGCCGAGCGGGGTGCCGGACTCCAGGTGGGAGGCGCCCGCCTCGGCGGGGAAGCCCAGGCCGGGGCCGTGGTCCGGGGACTCGGCGCCGCTGATGCCGAAGATCCCCGCGCCCTGCTCCGCGTGCCCCGCCATGCGGCGGAACGTCGCGAACAGCTCGCGCCCCGTCCCCACCCACTGCGCGTCGCTCAGCGGCCGGCCGCCGGGCGTGCGCCGGGCCAGTTCCTCGGCCGGGACCAGCACTTCCAGCGTCCCCGCCGCCGAGTCGAGCCTGATCACGTCGCCCTCGCGGACCAGCGCGATCGGCCCCCCGTCCGCCGCCTCGGGCGACAGGTGGATGGCCGCGGGCACCTTGCCGGACGCGCCGGACATGCGGCCGTCGGTCACGATCGCCACCCGCTGCCCCCGATCGAGCAGCACGGCCAGCGGCGGCGTGAGCTTGTGCAGCTCGGGCATGCCGTTGGCGCTCGGCCCCTGGTAGCGGATGACCGCCACGAAGTCCTGCCCGTCCAGCTCGCCCGCCTCGAACGCGCGCAGCAGGTCGAGCTGGTCGTCGAACACCTTGGCCGGAGCCTCGATCACCAGGTGCTCGGCCTTGACCGCCGACACCTTGCTGACGGCCCGGCCCAGGTTGCCCTCGAGCATGTGGATGCCGCCGTCGGCGGCGAACGGCGCGGCCACCGGCCGCAGCACGTCGAGGTCGGCGCTGCCGTCGGACAGCTCCGACCAGGTCAGCTTCCCGTCGGCCAGCGTCGGAGCCGAACGGTAGTGGTCGAGGCCGCGCCCCGCCACGGTCAGCACGTCGGCGTGCAGCAGACCCTCGTCCAGCAGGTCGCCGATGAGCACCTGCATGCCGCCGGCGTCGCGGAAGTGGTTCACGTCCGCCTGGCCGTTCGGGTAGATCTTGGTCAGCGACGGCACGGCCTTCGACAGGCAGGCCAGGTCGTCCCAGGTGAGCACGATGCCCGCGGCGGCGGCCATGGCGACCAGGTGCAGCGTGTGGTTGGTGGAGCCGCCGGTGGCCAGCAGCGCCACGCAGGCGTTCACGATCGACTTCTCGTCGACCAGTTCGCCGACCGGGGTGTACTCGGGGCCGTGCGCGGTGATCTCCACCGCGCGGCGCCCGGCCGCCTCGGTCAGCGCGTGCCGCAGCTCGGTGTGCGGGTTGACGAACGTCGAGCCGGGCAGATGCAGCCCCATGACCTCCATCAGCGCCTGGTTGGAGTTGGCGGTGCCGTAGAAGGTGCAGGTGCCGGGGGAGTGGTACGACTTGGCCTCGGCGTCGAGCAGCTCGTCGCGGCCCACCTTGCCCTCGGCGAAGAGCTGCCGGGTGCGTGCCTTGACCTTGTTCGGCAGTCCCGAGGTCATCGGGCCGGCGGGCACGAAGATCGCGGGCAGGTGCCCGAAGTGCAGCGCCCCGATCAGCAGGCCCGGCACGATCTTGTCGCAGACGCCCAGCAGCAGCGACGCGTCGAACATGTCATGCGACAGCGCGATCGCGGCCGCCATGGCGATCACGTCGCGGCTGTAGAGCGACAGCTCCATGCCGGCGCGGCCCTGCGTGATGCCGTCGCACATCGCGGGCACGCCGCCCGCCACCTGCGCGACGCCGCCGGCCGCGCGCACCGCCGCCTTCAGCTCGGCCGGGTAGGTCTCGTACGGCTGGTGGGCGGAGAGCATGTCGTTGTAGCTGGTCACGATCGCCACGCCGGGCTTGGCCGTACCCATCAGGAGGGGCTTGTCGGCGGCGGGCGCGGCGGCGAAGCCGTGGGCCAGGTTCGCGCAGCCGAGGTGCGCGCGCGCCGGGCCCTTGGCGCGGGCGGCCTCCCCGTCGCGCCGGATCCGCGCCAGGTAGACGGCGCGGCTGGCCTGGCTGCGTTCGGTGATCCTGTCGGTGATCTCCTGGATGACGGGGTTCACAGACCCTCCTTCGTCGGGTCCTCAAACCCAGAATCGCGGTGTTCGGTGGGGCGCTCGCTCACGCCTGGTCCTCTTCGTGCCACACGCGCCCGCTGCGGGCGAGCAGTTCGTGGGCGCCCGCGGGGCCGGTGGACCCGGCGGGGTAGGGCTCGGGCAGCTCGGCCGACGACTCCCAGGAGGCCAGGATCGGGTCGATCCACTGCCAGGCGGCGGCCACCTCGTCACGCCGCATGAACAGCGTCGGGTTGCCCGCCAGCACGTCCGTGAGCAGCCGTTCGTAGGCCTCGGGTACGCGCGTGGTGAACGTCTTGCCGAAGCTGAGGCTCAGCGGCACCGGCTTCAGCGCCACCTCGCCCGCTCCCGGCTCCTTGGCCATGATGTGCAGCTCGATGCCCTCTTCCGGCTGCAACCGCAGGACGAGGCGGTTCGGCGAGCCACCCGGGAAAATGGAGTGCGGCACGTCCTTGAACTGCACCACGATCTCCGACGCCCGGCGCGGCAGCCGCTTGCCGGTGCGCAGGTAGAACGGCACCCCGGCCCACCGCCAGTTCTTGACCTCGGCGCGGATCGCGGTGAACGTCTCCACCCGGCGCGAGGCCTCGGTGGGCGCGGTGGAGCCGGGCTCGTCCAGGTAACCGGGCATCCCGTCCGCCTCGGTGTACTGGCCGCGCACGGTGAAGCGGTCGACCTCGGTGCCGGTGATGGGCCGCAGCGCCTGGAGCACCTTCACCTTCTCGTCGCGGATCGCCTCGCGGTCGTTGCGGGCCGGCGGCTCCATCGCGGTCATGCAGAGGAGCTGGAGCAGGTGGTTCTGCACCATGTCGCGCAGCGCGCCGGCCTGGTCGTAGTAGCCGCGCCGGCCGGGGGTGCCGACGGTCTCGGCGGCGGTGATCTGCACGTGGTCGATCCAGAGGGAGTTCCAGATCGGCTCAAGGAAGGCATTGGCGAAGCGGAGCACGAGCAGGTTCTGCACGGTCTCCTTGCCCAGGTAATGGTCGATACGGAAGATCTGCGCCTCGTCGAAGATGGCGCCGACCTCCTCGTTGATCCGCTGCGCGCTGGCCAGGTCGCGGCCGAGCGGCTTCTCCAGCACCACCCGGGAACTCGGCGTCACCAGGCCGGCCTTGTCCAGCTCGCGGCAGAACGGGCCGAACGTCATCGGCGGGCTGGCCAGGTAGAACACCCGGTCGCGCTGCTCGTGCCCGCCCAGCAGCGCGGTCAGCGCGCTCCAGCCGGACCGGTTCTCGCCGCCCACGTCGACGGACACGTGGTGCAGGCGGCCGAGGAAGCGCTGCCACGCGCCCGGGTCGGCCGGGACCTGGTCGCGTACCTCGGCGTCCACCTTGCCGCGGAAGTCCTCGTCGGTCAGCCCGCCCCTGGACATGGCGATGATCCGCGTCTCGGGGGAGAGGCGGCCCTCCACGTCGCTGTGGTACAGCGCCGGGAGCAGTTTGCGCATGGACAGGTCGCCGGTTCCGCCGAAGACGACGAGGTCAGCGGTGTAAGCGGCGGTGGGAGCTGAGGTGGGGGACACGGCTGGGAACTCCGATGATCAACCAAGCAGGGACAGAACGGACACTAGCCAGAGTTGCGTACCTATGCAAGCGTAGTTTTGCTATTTGAGATGCAAAAGTCATGACTTTTCATTACCTAACCTCCTGTGATTCACTTGGCGGATGCCTCGACGTACCGCCGCGACCCTTGCCACGAGTGGCGAGGTGCTCCGCCTCATCCGCACCGGTGAGGCGGTGACACGGGCGGACCTCGGCCGGGTGACCGGCCTGTCCCGACCCGCGGTGCAACTGCGCGTCGGCGAGCTGCTCGACCGCGGCCTGGTCGTGGAGCGGGCCGACGCGCCGTCCACCGGTGGCCGGCCGCCGGTCCGGCTGGAGTTCAACGCCTCAGGCGGCGTGGTGCTCGTGGCCGCCCTGGGCGCCAGTCGTACGCGGGTGGCGGTCTGCGACCTCGCGGGCCGTGAGCTGGTGGGCCGCGACTTCGCCATCGACGTCGAGCAGGGCCCCGACGTGGTGCTGCCGCTCGTCATGGACACCTGGGACGAGCTGCTCGGCGACCGGCCGCGCTCGCTGCTGCGTGGTGTGGGCATGGGCGTGCCCGCCACGGTCGAGTTCGCGCAGGGACGCACGGAGAGCGCCAGGGTGATGGCCTCGTGGACGGGCGTGGTGATCCCGCCGCTGGTCCACGAGCGCTTCCCGGTGCCCGTACTGATCGACAACGACGTCAACCTGCTGGCCATCGGCGAGCACCGGGGCGCCTACCCCGAGCTCGGCGACCTGATGTTCGTCAAGGTGTCCACCCGGATCGGCGCGGGCGTCATCGCGGGCGGTGAGATCCTGCGGGGCGCGCTCGGCGCGGCGGGCGAGATCGGGCACATCCCGGTACGCGAGGGCGGCGGCGTGCTCTGCCGCTGCGGCAACACCGACTGCGTCGACTCCGTCGCCAGCGGCACCGCGCTGCTGCGCGACCTGCGGGCCGCGGGCAAGGACGTCAAGACCATCGCCGACGTGACCACCCTGGTGCGCGCCGGAGACGCCGAGACGATGGCGATCGTCCGCGAGGCGGGCCGCCGGATCGGCGAGGTCCTGGCCAGCGCCGTCAACATCCTCAACCCGGCGGTCCTGGTGCTCGGCGGCGACGTGGCCGAGGCGTTCGGGCCGCTGGTGTCGAGCATCCGCGAGGTCGTCTACCGCCGCTCCACCGCGCTGGCCACCCGCCGGCTTCGCATCGAGCCCAGCAGGCTGGGGGCCGGGGCGGGCATCAGCGGGTGCGCGGTCATGGTCCTCGACCACGTGCTCTCGCCCGACGCCGTCGACGACAGCATGACCACCCGCCTCAAGATCAGCTCCTGACGGTCAGCGCCGGACGAAACTGCCGCGGCTTGGACGACGAGGGCGTCAAGGGCGCTTGCCGGGCCAGGGTTTCCTCGTCTTGCGCGGCGGCGGGCTCTGGCTCTGGGGAGTGCTGCTCGGCGTCGGAGTGCGCCCCGTGGCCGCCTCGGACAGTACGGGTCCCGGGGTGGGCCTGGCGCCGCGATGGGGCGACGGAGCCGGTGACAGGCCGCTGCTGGGGCTCACGCGGGTGCCGGTGGGCCGGGAGGAGGTGGGGGTGGCCGTCGGCGTGGCCTTGACGGTCTTCCTGGCGTGGAGAGTCGGCGCGGGCTCCGCGGAGGGCTGCGTGGTGCGGACCGGACGCGTGACCGGGACGCGGTAGCGGGCCAGCTTCGACTCGATCACCCCCGGCTCGCGCCCGCGCGGGCCCGGGTGGCCGTGGTCGGGCAGGCCGGCCAGAGTGAGCTGCGTGCCGGTGAAGGCGCCGCCGACCAGGATCGCCGCGATGGCCAGCATCAGGCAGCCGGCCAGTAATCCGGCGACCATCAGAATCCGCCTGCGCCGCTCCGTATGATCCACAGGCGCCGATGATAGTGATCCGGCGCCCGGTCCCGGGTGACTCCCAGCGAATCGTGATCAAGTTCCCGTGGCGTCCGGATCCGTGACGATCAGCACGCGCACAGCAGGCCGCGCAGCGCGGTCTCCAGGCAGAGCGCGGTGTGCGCGGGCGTCGGCCAGGGGAAGCGCAGGAGCTGGTCGTCCACGCGGACTGTCGCGCCGTAGCGGTCCAGCTCCCACAGCCACACGTCACCGGCGTCCTCGCCCAGGGCCTTGGACACCCCGCCCGCGAGCTGGGCCCGGTGCGAGTCGTTGATGTGGGCCAGCACGCGCTCGGCGGTGGCGGCCAGCGGATCGGGGGCGGCTTCGAGGTAGTCGTCGGCGTCCAGCACCCCGGAGTCGCGCCCGGTCAGGTACACCACCTGGCCGATGTCGAGCCGCAGCAGCCGGGGCGCGTCCGGCCGGCCGTACCTCTCCAGCGCGTCGAACAGGGCCTCGTCGGCCGTGTGCGCCGCGACCGCGACGGCGGCCCCGCGCGCGTCACTCTCGGGTACGGCCTGCGCCCACCCCTGCACCTCGATCAGCCCGCGGGGATGCTCCACCTTGCCGAGCACGCGCATGGCGGTCAGGTTCACCGCCACGACGGCGTCGTCGCGCAGCCCGTGCAGCGTCTCACCCGGCCGCACCAGCAGCACCGGGCGGCCACGCTCGTCGACCCCGCCGCGGGCGGGCGAGGGGGTGCCGTCGACGGACAGCCGGGCGACGCTCGCCGACGCGGCGAGGGTGCGGATCCGCTCGGGGATCGTGAGCATGGCGCCTCCTTGAGATCACAGCTAGCAGTAGGTTAGCCTTGCCTAAGTAAGGACTACCTAACCACATGAGGTGAACGTGCGCTACACCGGTCCGAAGGTGCGACTGTCACGTCGCGCGGGCGTCCCGCTGACCAAGAAGGCCGTCCGCTATTTCGAGCAGCGCCCCTACCCGCCGGGCGAGCACGGCCGCAAGACCAACCGCCGCACCACCGGCGACTACGGGCTGCGGCTGCTGGAGAAGCAGAAGCTGCGCTGGTACTACGACGTGTCGGAGCGGCAGCTGCGCCGCTACTGGGACCTCGCCCTGCGCAAGCCGGGCGCGTCGGGCGCCGAGCTGGTCACGCTGCTGGAGAGCCGCCTGGCCTCCCTGGTGCTGCGCGCCGGGCTGGCGCCGTCGATCTACGCGGCCAGGCAGTACGTCAACCACGGCCACATCGCCGTCGACGGTCGCAAGGTCGACATCCCGAGCTATCTGGTCAAGCCCGGCCAGGTCGTCAGCGTGCGGCAGCGCTCGCGCGGGATGCAGCCGTTCGTGGCCGCCAAGGAGGGCGTGCACGCCGACGAGCGGATCGCGCCCTATCTCTCCGTCGACCACTCTGATCTGCGGTTCACGCTGGTCAGCAGGCCCCTGCGCGAGCAGATCATCGTCCCGGTGGACGAGCAGCTGGTCGTGGAGTTCTATTCTCGTTAGCCGTGAGTGATGCGGGTGAGCGGCACGCCAGCTGGCTGGAATTGTTCTTCGACCTCGTCGTGGTGGTGGCGGTCGCGCAGCTGGCGCACCGCCTCCAGCATCCGACCTGGGGCGACGTGGCGTTATTCGCCATCCTCTACTACGCGGTGTGGAGCATCTGGACGTCCCTGACGCTCTACTCGAACGTCCGCGCCGAGAAGACGCACCTGCGCAGCATGCTGATCGGGATGTTCGGCATCGCGGTCATGGCGGCGGCGGCCCCCGACGTCGCGCACGCGATCCCCGGTGTCGGCACCCACGACCAGTGGTTCATCGCCGCCTACGTCACCTGCCGGATCAGCGCCTCCCGGTCGATCCAGGCGGCCGGCACGGTGATGACCTCCTGGCCCGCGGCCCAGCTCGGCGCGGGCCTCACGCCCTGGATCGCCTCGCTCGGGATGCAGGACGAGTGGCGCTACTACCTGTGGGGCATCGGCATCGCGCTCGACATCGTCTTCTCCATCGCGCAGAGCCGGCGGCCGGAACGCCTGGTCAACGAGCTCAAGGCGCAGGCGGAGCGGCTCAGGGCGCGCGAGCTGCGCCGGGCCGCCAGGGCCGGGCGCCTCCTGGAGGCGCGCTATCTGGAGGACCCGAAGGCCGCCGTGCTCGACCCCGGGCACCTGGGCGAGCGGCTCGGGCTGTTCGTCATCATCGTGCTGGGCGAGGCGGTCATGCAGGTCGTGATGGCCTCCTCGGGGCTCAGCTGGGACCGGTACCTCGGCCTGGCCGCCGTGGCCGGGTTCGGGCTCATCGTGTCGCTGTGGTGGCTCACCCTCCAGTACGGCCTGAGCGCCGTGCCCGAGATCCACGAGCGGGGGCTCAAGCCGTTCGTCGCGCTGCCCGCGCACTACGCCATGACGGCGGGCATCATCGCGACGGCGGCGGGGCTCGGCGCGGTGGCCGCCAAGCCCGCCGAGCACCTGCACGGCGGCGTCCAGTGGGTGCTGTGCGGCGGCCTGGCCGTCTACTTCGCCGCCTCCACCGTGCTCGGCCTGGCCAGCGGCGCCGGGCGCCGCTGGATCTGGGGCTGGGCCGTACCCTCGATCGTGCTGCCGCCGGCGATCGCCGGGCTCGCGGGGCTGGTGCCTGCGTGGAGCGTGGTGGCGCTGCTGCTGACCGTCACCCTCTGGCGGGTGGCCTACAAGCCCAAGGCGGCCGCCGGGCAGCCCGCCTAGTCGAGCACCCTCTGCTCGCGCAGCTCGGCGATCTCTTTGCGGAGCGCCGTCAGCTCGGCCAGGATCAGCTCGGTCGAGCCCGCGTTGTCGTCCTGCTGCTCCGCGCGCTCGGCGGCCGACTCCTCGTCCATCGCGCTCACCACGACGGCCATGAACAGGTTGAGCACGACGAACGTGCAGACCAGGATGAAGATCGTGAAGAAGACCCAGGCGCTGGGGTGGTTCCGCATCACCTCTCTCGCGATGTTGCCCCAGTCGTCGCCCGTCATCGTCTGGTAGAGGGTGAACAGCGAGGTGGGCAGGCTGCCGAAGCGGGTCGGCGCCGTGTCCCCGTACAACTTGGTGGCCATGACGGCGGCCACGTACAGGACCAGGGAGAGCAGCAGCACGATCGAGCTCATGCCGGGCATCGCGCGCAGCAGGGCCGAGACGACCCGGCGCAGGCTGGGCACCACCGACAGCAGGCGCAGCGCCCGCAGGATGCGCAGCGAGCGCAGGACCGACAGGCCGCCCGCGAAGGGGGCCAGGGCGACCCCCACGATGACGGTGTCGAAGATGTTCCACGGATCGCGCAGGAAGCGCGACCGCTCGACGTAGATCTTCGCGAGCAGTTCGGCCACGAAGACGTAGAGCGCCACATGATCGACCGCGGTCAGCAGGTGACCGTAGTGCTCGACCACGGCGGGCACGGTTTCGAGGCCGAGTGTGGCCGCGTTGAGCACGATGACGCCGACGATGAACTGCTGGAAGCGGGGGTGCTCAATGAAGGCTCGGGTGCGTTCACGCACGGGCAGGGGCTCCTCAAGATGGAAAAGTTGCCCCACCATGATGACGCAGGCTGATCAGCGCGCCGGCGTCAGGCGGAAGACCCGCAGCTCCCGTCCGGACTTCTCCGTGTAGCGGTCGAAGAGCGGCCACCGCTCGATCAGGGACGGCCACGCGGCCTCCCGCTCGGCGCCCGTCAGCAGTGCGGCGGTGACGGGGAACTCGTGGCCCCTGAAGCTCACCGTGGCCGTGGGCGTCTTGAGCAGGTTGCCGCTCCACGCCGGGTGGTGTGCCTGGCCGAAGTTGCTGCCCACCACCAGGAGGGTGCCGTCGGGCTCGGGCAGGCAGGCGAGCGGCGAGCTGCGCGGCAGGCCGGACTTGGCGCCCGTGGTGACCAGGACCAGCGTGGGGATGACCGGGTTGTTGCTGAGCAGTCGTCCCCGGGTGAGCCGGTGCACGGTCCGATCGAGCTGCGGCATGAACTTGGGGCCGGCTCTCATGAACCACTCGGCCGCCGCCAGCCGTTGTAGGAAGAGCCTCAGAACCCGGAGCATGCGGCGAGTGTAGCAAGCGTTTGGTCAACTGCGACCCAGGGCCGGCCTGTGGTATAAAAAGCGGCTGAAACGATAAGCGGGGGCGAGCACTGATGTCCTATCCCAACTACGGTCCCTCCTATTACGGGCCGCCACCTCAGACGCACCCCAACGGCACCTCGATCCTGGTGATGGGCATCCTCAGCCTGGTCATCTGCTCGATCCTCGGTCCGTTCGCCTGGTCGATGGGCAACAAGGCGCTGCGCGAGATCGACGCCAGCGGCTACGTCTACGAGAACCGCGGCATGGTGCAGGCCGGACGCGTCTGCGGCATCGTCAGCACCTGCCTGTTCCTAGGGACGCTCGGCTTCATCGTGCTCTTCGGCGGCTTCGCCCTCCTGAGCAGTCTCAGCCACTAGCGATCGGCGGCCGTAGCCGCCGATCCCCGACTCCAGCAGGTCGAACGCCCCCGCCGCCTGCGCGCGCACGTCCGTCCAGATCTCCGGCCACTGCTCGCCCGCCATCTTGCGCCGTATCGCGTGCCGGGCCAGCAGTCGCGTCGTGCTCAGGATCTGGTCAGCCACGAGCTGCGGAGTGAGGTCGTCGGGCCCGGCGCCGGTCTCCTCAGCGATGACGGCCGCCAGGTTGGCGCCGGACAGGTGCTCCACCTCGCGCATCCTGGCGATCAGCGCCGGGCTCTCCTCGACCACCCGGCCGAACACCTCGGCGCCCTCGCCCATCCCGTACCGCCAGTCGCCGGTCTCCAGCGCGTCGATGAAGTCGCGCCGGAAGGCGGCCACGATGCTCTCGCCGGGCCGCCGCTCGCGCACCACCCTGCTCGACAGGTCCACCACCTCGTTCTGCCGGTCGGCGAACAGGTCCTCCTTGGTGCCGAAGTAGTTGAACACCGTGTTGACCGACACGTCGGCGGCCCGCGCCACCTGCGCGACGGTGACGTTGTCGAACCCGTGGATCATGAACAGCCCCATCGCCACGTCGGCGATGCGCTGCCTGGTCTCACGCTTCTTCCGCTCGCGCAGCCCCTCTTCCATGCCTCTATGCTACCAATATTGCAGTCACACCAAAATTGTGGCTACTCTATTTTTGGAGGCGATGAAAATGATCAGAACCGCAGGTCTGAGCAAGACCTTCGAAGGCGGCGTCGAGGCCGTCAAAGGCGTGGACATCTCGGTGGGGCCAGGTGAGATCGTCGGCTTCCTCGGCCCGAACGGCGCCGGCAAGACCACGACCATGCGCATGCTGACCACACTGCTCCGGCCCACGTCGGGCACCGCCACGGTGGCGGGCCATGACCTGGCGGCCGACGCCCGCGAGGTGCGGCGCCGCATCGGCTACGTGTCGCAGGGCGGCGGGATCAACCCGGCCGCGCCGCTGGGCGAGGAACTCGAACTCCAGGCCATGCTGTACGGCCTGCCCCGCGCCGAGGCCAGAGCCCGGGTGATCGAGGTGCTGGCCCAGCTCGACCTGGAGGGCCTGGAGGCGCGGCCGGGGGCCGCCCTGTCAGGCGGTCAGCGCCGCCGCTTCGACATCGCGTTCGCCCTGCCGCACCGGCCTGCGCTGCTCTTCCTGGACGAGCCCACGACCGGGCTCGACCCGCAGAGCCGGGCCAACCTGTGGGACCACATCCGGGCGCTGCGCGCCGAGCACGGCGTGACGGTCTTCCTGACCACGCACTACCTCGACGAGGCCGACGCCCTGTGCGACCGGCTGCTGATCATCGACCACGGCCGCATCGTGGCCGAGGGCACCCCGGCCGAGCTCAAGACCGGCGGGCGCACGCTCGACGACGTGTTCCTGGACATCACCGGCAGGTCCCTGCGCGAGGAGGCGGGCGTCTGATGCTGCGCGACACCTGTCTGCTGTTCCACCACCATCTCCGCATCACGCTGCGGCAGAAGGTCAGCCTCATTTTCGGGGTCATCCAGCCGCTGCTCTTCCTCGTCCTGTTCGGGCCGATCTTCGCCACGATCGGCACCTGGGAGACGCTGGTGCCCGGCCTGATCGTCCAGCTCGGCCTGATGAGCACGGGCATGGCCGGGTTCGGGGTGGTCTTCGAGAAACGCTCGGGCGTGCTCGAGCGGATGCGCGTCACCCCGGCCAGCCGCCTGGCCCTGCTGCTCGGCCGGGTGCTCAACAACGCGGTCACGCTCATCCTTCAGACCGTGCTGCTGGTCGCGGTCGGCTACGCCTTCGGTCTGCGCGCCCCGGCCGCCGGGGTGCTGGCCGGACTCGTCCTGGTGATCGTGCTCGGGCTCAGCCTGGCGGCGTTGTCGTACGCGATCGCGCTGACGCTCGACGACCAGCTCTTCGCGCCGGTGATGAGCACCGTGGTGGTGCCGCTGGTCCTGCTGTCGGGCGCGTTCCTGCCGATGTCGATGGCGCCCGGCTGGCTGGACGCGCTCTCGCACCTCAGCCCGTTCCGCTACGTCCTGGAGGCGCTGCGCGAGCTGTTCGCCGGGCGCTACACCACCGGCACGGTCGGCCTCGGCGTCGCGGTGACCGTGGTCTTCGCCCTGGTCAGCATCACGATCGGGACGCGGGTGTTCAACCGGGAGAACGCCTGAGGCGCCGGCGGCGGGCGCGGCCACGGCCGTGCTCGCCGCCACACGTGTCGATCCGCTAAGCGTCAGGACACGCCCGGGCCCGGCGCTGGAGCGCGGCGATGATCCCGGCGGTGTCGACGATCCCGTAGCCGTAGTCGTAGTCGAACCCCACCTCGCTGCGGTCCTCGCCCGTACGGCGGAGCAGGGCGCGCAGCTGCGCGGGCCGCAGCCGCGAGGCCGGCCAGAGCGTACGGATCGCCGCGACCAGCCCGGCGGCGACCGGGGTCGCGGCCGACGTGCCCGAGTCGGCCTCGGCATCGCCGAACGCCTTGGACCCGGAGAAGTGGGTGTAGGCGCAGATGTCGGGCTTGCGGGCGGTCAGCCGTCCCGGTCCCTGCGAGGAGTAGCCGACCCGTTTGCCGCTCACGTCGACGCCGCCGATCGACAGGACCCGGGGATGTGAGTTCGCGCCGGCGATCGGCCGGTTCGGGTAGGCGCACCGGCCGTCCCTGCACTCGCGCCCGCAGTTGCCCGCCGCGAACAGCACGTCGGCGCCCGCGTTGTCGAGGCTGGCGACCATCAGGTTGAACGGGTGCGCCGCGTTGTCCGAATAATTGCCCGGATGGCCGACGGGGAAGTCCCATTCAGGGGAGAACGACCCCCACGAGCTGTTGATCACCAGCGCTCTCGACGCCTCGGGCTGCATGGCGAGCACGATGCGCAGGTGCGCGAACGCGGCCACGGCGTCGGACAGCAGCCCGTCGAGCGCCGTGCCCCCCGGACGGGTGGAGCGCAGCACCGGGATGTCGATCAGCGACGCCTGCGGCGCGCCGATGAGGGTGTCGAAGGCGCACATCGTGCCGTGGTCGACCTCGAACTCGCCCGGCCGGCCGTCGACGCCCGAGGGGTTCCAGCTCCGCTGGGCGTCGAGCGTGACGCCCCGGCCGAGCTGACGGGCGACGTGGGCGGCGTTGATGCCGGTGTCGAGCACGGCCAGGGTCACCCCCGTGCCGTCGAGTCCCTCGGCGTGCAGCCCGGGGACGTTGAGCAGCCGTTCGACGTCATGCCAGTCGCCGAACGGCGCGTCGCCGCCGCAGGTGAGCGAGGACTCGACGACCGGATCGGAGTAGACGCCGACGACGTCGGGCCGGAGGGTGGGCAGGAGGGCCACGCGGGTCGTCAGCTCGTCGTCCGAGATCGTGCCGCGGACCAGCACCGAGGCGTCCTCGGCGGCCAGGGAGAAGTCCAGCGGCTGGTTGAGCGACAGCGGGTCGCCGCCGGCCGCGGGGACGGGCCGGGGCAGCGCCACGGGCGTGAAGGCGGTGTCGAGCTCGACTCCGGGCAGGCCGTCCGCGACGTCGGCAGTGGTGGCGGTCTGGCCGGGATCGGCGACGGCCGTGACCAGATCGGGGGAGGGGCGCAGCTGGATCAGAACGCGCATGGGGCACCACCGGGATGTTCGGAGGGAATTGAACCTCCCAAGATTCCTTCATCTGTCCGGGCGTGTCCAGCACATCTCATAGGCTTTGACCTGCTGAAATGCCGTAAAAAGGGCCAAGGGGACGATATTCATTCCCGTCGTCAGGCTTCCTTGATCCCCGTTCGTTCACTAGCGTGAGGCGGCATGACGCTCCAGGCACAGAAGACGGTCGCAGGCGAGGACGGTGGCCACTGGCTGGCGGTACGACCGAGGCTCATTCTCGCCAGCGCGTTCATGCTCTTCCTGGAGCTGGCGCTGATCCGGTGGACCGGATCGAACATCGTGCATCTCAGCTATTTCACGAATTTCGTGCTGCTCGGCTCGTTCCTCGGCATCGGCCTGGGGTTCCTGCGCGTGGGGCGGGCGCGGCGGCAGCCGTACTATTCGCCGGTCATCCTGTTCGGCCTGGTCTTCGTCGTGCTGACCTTCCCCGTGACCGTCGACCGCAACACCGAGGGCGTCCTGTACTGGACCAGCCTGTCGACCACGGGACCGCCCGCGTGGCTGATCCTGCCGGTGATCTTCGGCGCGGCCGCGCTCGTGCTCATGGGCCCGGCCGAGCTGGTCGGGCGCTGCTTTCCCGAGCTGCCCCGCCTGGAGGCCTACCGCTATGACCTGATCGGCAGCCTCTCGGGGATCGCGCTCTTCACCGCGCTGTCGTTCCTGAGCGCGCCGCCGGTGTTCTGGGGGCTGGTCGCGGCCATCGCCTACGGGGTGCTGCTGGTGCCCCGGCCGCGGGTCATCTACCTCGGGCTCGTCACCGTGCCGTCGCTGGCGGTCGTGGGGCTGCTGCTGGCCGAGACGCTGACCGCCGGGGCGTTCTGGTCGCCCTACTACAAGGTCACCTACAAGCAGTTCCTGCAGCTCGGCGTGCCCGTCACCGACATCTCCGTGAACGGCATCCCGCACCAGCAGGCCGTGCCCGCCGCCGCCCGGCTGCAGTGGGAGCGCCAGTACGGCCTGCCGTACGAGCGGGCGAGCACGCCGCCCAAGAACGTGCTCATCGTCGGCGCGGGCAGCGGCACGGACGTGGCGATCGCCCTGTCCAAGGGCGCCGCCCACGTCGACGCCGTCGAGATCGACCCCAAGCTCCGCGAACTGGGCGGCTCCCTGCATCCCGACCGGCCCTACGACGACCCCCGGGTGACCACCCACGTCACCGACGGCCGCGCCTTCCTGGAACGCACCGGCGACAAGTACGATCTGATCCTGTTCGCCCTGCCCGACTCGCTCACGCTCGTGTCCGGGGCCAGCTCGCTGCGGCTGGAGAGCTACCTGTTCACCGAGGAGGCCATGCGGGCCGCCCGCGCGCATCTGAAGCCCACCGGGACCTTCTCGATGTACAACTACTACCGCGAGAGCTGGCTCGTCGACCGGCTCGCCTCGACCGTGCAGAGCGCCTTCGGGCACAAGCCGTGCGTCGACGTGGTCAGCACGGCGGGCCAGCAGGCCGTGATCACGGCGGGCGCGACGCCGTCCGCGCAGCGGTGCGCGGGGGAGTGGGCGGGCGCCGCGGCCGGCACCCCGCCGCCGACCGGCGACGACCGGCCGTTCCTCTACCTGAAGGACGGCGACATCCCGTCGCTCTACCTCATCACGCTCGGCCTGATCCTCGCGGTCAGCCTGATCGCCGTCCGCGTCGTCGCCGGCCCCTACCGGCGGATGCGCCCGTACGCCGACCTGTTCCTGCTCGGGGTGGCGTTCCTGCTGCTGGAGACCAAGAGCGTGACGGGCTTCGCGCTGCTGTTCGGCACGACGTGGGTGGTCAACGCGATCGTGTTCGCCGGGGTGCTGGTCGCCGTGCTGGCCGCGGTCGAGATCACCCGCCGCTTCCGCACCCCGCCGCTGCCGGTCATGTACGCGGTGCTGTTCGGCGGGCTGCTGCTGGCCTGGCTGGTGCCCAACACCTGGCTGCTGTCACTGCCGCTCCCGCTGCGGGCGGTGGCGGCGGTGACGGTGGCGTTCCTGCCGATCTTCGCGGCGAACGTGGTCTTCGCCAAACGGTTCTCGGACTCGGCGGACGCCACGACGTCCTTCGGCGCGAACCTGCTGGGGGCCATGGTGGGCGGCTGCCTGGAGTACCTGGCGCTGGTGATCGGCTACAAGGGCCTGCTCATCGTGGCCGCCGTGCTGTACCTGGGCGCCTTCCTGCTGCTGCCGCGCAAGGCGGCGGTGACGTAACGGCGGTCAGCCGGGTTCGTCGCCGGGGGCGGGCGGGGCGGGGCGCCGGTGCAGCAGGCCGAACTTCGACCACATGCCCTCGGCCTTCTCGATGGACGCGCTCGTCCGGGCCGGATCCACGGTGGCGAGCTGCGTGACCAGCGCCTGCGCGACGGCCATGCCGGCGGTCAGTGACGGGAAGAACGCCACCCCCTCGGCCGGGACCATCACCACCACCTCGGCCGGGTTCGCCAGGGCGGGGACGGCCACGTCCGTCAAGGCGAAGACACGGGCGCCGCGGGCCCGCGCCTCGTTGGCCGCCAGCACGGTGCTCTCGTACAGCCGCCAGAAGCTGATGGCGATCAGCACGTCACCCGGGCCGATCGCCGCGACGGAGTTCGCGAGCTCGGCGTCGCCTCCGGTGATCGCCGCGACGGGGTAGCCGGCCAGGCGGGCGTTGTGCGCGAGCGCGATGCCGACCGCCGCGTAGCTGCCGTCCGCGACGATCACCGTGCGCCCCGCGGCGGCGACGGCCTCGGCGATGGTACGGAGCGCCTCCTCGTCCAGGCGCCTGCTGAGCTGCGCGAGGCTGTCCAGGTCGTGCCGGAGCGATCGGGAGCTGGGCGAGCCCTCGCCGCTGTGCTCGGCCGCGACCTGGGGCGCGCTCAGCGAGGACAGGTAGCGGGCGCGCAGCTCCTGCTGGAGCGCCGGCCACCCGGCGAAGCCCAGCGCCTGCGCGGTGCGGGTCACGGTCGCCACGTTCACGCCCGCGAGCTGGGCCAGCTCCGCGGCCGAGCCGAACGACGCCCGGCGCGGCTGCGACAGGAGCATCCTCAGCACCGCGGCCGCCTTGGGGCGCAGCCCGCGCTCGGGCGCCCGCTCGCGCAGCCAGTCCTGGAAGCCGTCGGCGGCCTGCTCTGTCACGTGTTCCTCTCCCATGGCTGGCAGACATGCTACGCGGGTGCGACCGGAAGAATGTGCAAAGAACATTGCAATTTTGGTGATTTGCACTATACGTTGCCAGGCAATCGTTCTGCAGGGCTGTGACCTTGGGAAGGTGCGTTGGCATGACCTTGTTGGCCCGTCTGGACAGGCTCCCCCTGAGCCGTCCGCACTATCTCCTGCTTCTCATCGGCGGACTCGGCTACACCTTCGACGGCATGGACTCCGCCGTGGTCGCCTTCCTGCTGCCCAGCGCCCGGACCGAGTGGGGCCTCGACCCCGGCCAGCTCGGGCTGATCGGGTCCGCGACCCCGTTCGGGTTCCTGTTCGGCGCGATCATCGCGGGCATGCTCGGCGACCGCATCGGCCGCAAGAAGGTCATGATGTACGCGCTGGCCTTCTACGCGGTCTTCTCCGTGGTCGCCGCGTTCGCGCCGAACTACGAGGCGTTCCTGGGCGCCAGGGTCCTGGCCGGGGCGGGGGCCGGTGCCGAGAGCGCGATCATCGCGCCGTTCCTGTCCGAGTTCGTGCCCGCCAAGCGGCGCGGCTGGTTCATCGGCGCGCTGGCCGGGTTCTTCTCCTTCGGCTTCGTCATGGCCGCGCTGATCGGCCGCTTCGTGGTGCCCACGATGGACGACGGCTGGCGGATCGCGCAGCTGATCACCGCGCTGCCGATCGTGATGCTGCTGTGGTGGCGGCGCTCGCTGCCCGAATCGCCGCGCTTCCTGCTCCAGCGGGGTCGCCACGCGGAGGCCGAGGCGGTGGTCGTCGATCTCGAACGCCGCGTCGAGCGGGCCACCGGCCAGGTCCTCCCGCCCGTGCCCGAAGGCACCGCGCAGCCCGCGACGGCCACGCCGAAGGTGAACCTGCTCAGCGCGCTGCGGTTCCTGTGGAGCCCGGCCATGGCCAAGCGGACCGCCGTCATCTGGCTGATCTGGTTCGTGATCACGTTCTCCTTCTACGGATTCTTCTCCTGGATCCCGACCCTGCTCGTGGATCGCGGCATCACGGTGACGAAGAGCTTCGAGTTCTCGATCATCATCTATCTGGCGCAGATCCCCGGCTACTTCTCCGCCGCCTGGCTGCTGGAGCGGCTGGACCGCAAGAACACCATCGCGCTCTACCTCACGGGCGCGGCGATCAGCGCGCTCTGGCTGTCCCAGGTGGACACGCCGGTCGCCATCACGACCGCGGGCGCGGTGCTGTCCTTCTTCCTCAACGGGACGTACGCGGGCGTCTACTCCTACACGCCGGAGATGTTCCCGACCTGGATCCGGGCCACCGGCACCGGCCTGTCCAGCGCGTTCGGCCGCGTCGGCAGCATCCTCGCGCCCACGATCATCGGCCTGACGGCCGCGAGCTGGGGATTCGCCGGGGTGTTCGGTCTCACCACGGCCGTGCTGGTGACCGGCGTGATCTGCGTGGTCGTCTTCGGCCTGGCCACGGCCGGGCGGTCGCTGGAGGACCTGACCGAGCGGGGCGATCCCGCCGACACCGCGGGGGAGATGGCGAAATGACCGGTCTGGCGGAGCTGGAGGAGAAGGTCCGGGAGTCGCTGGGCGTGCGGCTGTTCACGGTCCTGGCCTGGATCCCGGAGCGGCAGGCGCTGCGCCGCGTGCACAGCAGCGATCCCGCGCGCTATCCCGTGGGCGGGGAGAAGACCGTCGAGGTCGCCCGCGGCTGGCTGGCCCGCTGCATCGAGGCGGGGGAGCCGTTCTTCGGCCCGGACCGGGCCGCCGTGCGGGAGGTGTTCGCCGACCACGAGCTGATCGAGAGCCTCGGGTGCGGGGCCATCATCAACGTGCCCGTGGTGGCGGGGGAGAAGGTACTCGGGGTACTGAACATCCTGGACGCCGAGGGGCGCTACGACGAGGAGTCGGTCGTCGTCGCCCAGTCCCTGGCCCCGCTCGCGGTGCCGGCCCTGCGCGCCGCCGTCCATGAAGCCGAATGAAAGGAACCAAGTGAGTCTGCTGCTGCGTAACGCCCTGATCCTCGACGTGGTCACCGGCGAGTACGCCGAAGGTGACCTGCGCTGTGCAGAGGGCCGCGTCGTCGAGGCCGGGCCCGGGCTGACCGGGCCCGCGGACGGGCGGGTGATCGACGTGGGCGGCAATGTCGTCGTTCCTGGGCTGATCGACGCGCACGTGCACGTCACCGCCTCGACCGCCGACCTGGGCAGCCTGTCCACCATGTCGCCCTCGTACGTCGCCGCGCACAGCGCCCGCCTGATGGGGCAGATGCTGGACCGCGGCTTCACCACGGTCCGCGACGCCTCCGGAGCGGACTACGGGCTGTGCGACGCCCAGGAGGAGGGGCTGATCCGCGGGCCGCGGCTGCTGTTCTGCGGCAAGGCGCTGAGCCAGACCGGCGGCCACGGCGACCAGCGCGGACGCGGCCAGAACGGGCGCGACGACCACCCCTGCTGCGCCGGTGTCGGCCGGGTCGCCGACGGCGTGGACGCCGTGCGCGCCGCCGCGCGTGACGAGCTGCGCAAGGGCGCCCACCACATCAAGGTCATGGCCTCCGGCGGCGTCGCCTCGCCCACGGACCGCGTCGACTCCACCCAATACTCCATGGACGAGCTCCGCGCGATCGTCGAGGAGGCCGAGGCCGCCAACCGCTACGTCGCCGCGCACGCCTACACGGCCCGCGCGATCAACCGCGCCCTGGAGGCAGGGGTACGGTCGATCGAGCACGGCAACCTGCTCGACGACCGCAGCGTGGAGCTGTTCCTGCGGCACGACGCCTACCTGGTGCCCACGCTGGTGACGTACTGGGCGCTAAAGGAGGAGGGCCGGAGCTTCGGCCTGTCGGAGCCGAACTGGCGGAAGGTCGACGCGGTGCTCGGCGCCGGGCTCCAGGCGCTGGAGCGGGCCGCCCGAGCCGGCGTGCGGCTGGCCTACGGCAGCGACCTCCTGGGCGGCATGCAGCGGCACCAGAACCAGGAGTTCCGGCTGCGCGGCGAGGTGCAGCGGCCGATCGACGTGCTGCGCGCCGCCACGGTCAACGCGGCCGACCTGGTCGGGCTGGCCGGCGAGATCGGCACGCTCGCGGTGGGCGCGCGGGCGGACCTGCTCGTGCTCGACGGCGACCCCCTGCGGGACCTCGGGGTGCTCGCCGAGCCCAAGCACATCCGCCACGTCGTCCAGGGCGGCCAGGTCGTCTCCGGCTGAGTTCATTTCGCGAAGGCTCAGCCCTTCAGTCCGCTGGAGAAGCCCTTGATCACGTAGCGCTGCAGCAGCAGGAAGATCACCACGATCGGCAGCGCTCCGAGCACCAGCCCGGCGAAGACGAGACCGTGGTCGGAGACGTACTGGCCGACGAAGGCGAAGACGCTCACCGGCACGGTCTCGAACCCCGATCCGCCCAGGTAGAGCAGGGGGGTGAAGAAGTCGTTCCAGATGAAGACGGCGTTGAGGATCAGCACCGTGCCGGTGATCGGCCGCAGCAGCGGGAAGACGACCCGGGTGAACGCGGTCAGATGCGAGGCGCCGTCGATCTGGGCGGCGTGGGCGTAGTCCCGGGGCAGCGCGCGGATGAACCCGGTGTAGAGGAACACCGTGAACGGGAGCTGGATCCCCGTGTAGAACAGGATCATCCCCGCGTGCGTGCCGATCAGCCCCAGGTCGGTCACCATCTGGTAGAGCGGGATCATCCCGAGCTGGAAGGGCAGCACGATGCCGAGCAGGAACAGCACGTACATCCCGTAGCCGAGCCGGCTCTTGGCCCTGGCCAGGTAGTAGGCGGCGAAGGAGCCGAGGGCGATCAGCGCGACCAGGCTGACCGCGGTGATCACGGTGCTGTTCATCAGGGACGGGCCGAGCGCGGCGGCCGACCACGCCTTGGTGAAGTTGGCCGTCGTGGGCGGGGCGGGCAGCGCCAGCGGTGTCTGGGAGATCTGCGCCGGGTCCTTCAGCGACAGCGTGATCAGCGCGTACACCGGGAAGAGGAACGCCACCGCCACCAGGATCATGACGATTTCCAGCAGGAACGTCCGCCTCATTGGGCCACCTCCCGGCCGCGCAGGTAGTAGACCTGCACGAGCGACACCGCGGCCACGAACAGGGCGAGCACCAGGGCGATCGCCGTGCTGTAGCCGAACTTGCCGAACACGAACGCCTGCTTGTACAGCACGGTCGACAGCGTCTCGGTGGCGTAGCCGGGGCCGCCGTTGGTCGCCGCGAAGATCTGGTCGAACAGCTTGAGACCGCCGATCGTGGAGAGCATCAGGTTGATCGTCAGGGCCGGGGCGAGCAGCGGCCAGGTGACGTACCTGAAGCGTTGCAGCGTTCCCGCGCCGTCGATCATCGCCGCCTCGTGCAGCTCGCGCGGCACGCCCTCGAGCCCGGCCAGGAAGATGACCATCGAGTAGCCGGCGTACTGCCACACGACCGTGGCCGCGATCGACCACAGCGCGAGCGACGGGTCGCCCAGCCAGTCGACCTGCAGGCCGAGCAGCCCGTTGAGCCCGGCGGACGGGTCGGGGTTGTAGATGTACTTCCACAGGAAGGCCACCATGACCGGGCTGACGACGACCGGCGCGAAGAAGACCACCCGCAGCAGCGCCCTGCTCTTCAGCTTGGCGTGCACGCCGAGCGCGAGCAGCAGCCCCACGCCGTTCTGCACGACCACGATCGCCACGGTCAGCAGCAGCGTGTTGCCGATCGAGTCCATGGCCTGGTCGTCGTGCAGGAGCTTCTGGAAGTTCGCCAGCCCGACGAACGACTTGTCCGCGCCGATGCCACTCCAGTCGGTGAAGGCGTAGAGCATGCCCGCCAGGCTCGGGTAGAGCACGACGGCGGCGTACACCACCAGGGCGGGCGCCGCGAACAGCCACGAGGGCGAGAGCGAGGCGAACCGCCGCCGCGACCTCCCGGCCGCGGCGGTGTGTCGTCCGACAGGCGTCGCTGTCGTGGTCATCTGCCGGGTCATTTGGCGTAGGCCTCGTCCATCTTCTGCAACGCCTCGTCGATCTTGATCTTGCCGGCGAGCAGGTCCTGGATAACCGCGAAGTGGACCGGCTGCACCTCGGCGTTCGGCCAGCGCTGGTCCATGAACGGCACCGCCTTGTCCTTGGTGAAGGGCAGGAACGACTGCACCGCGGGGTCGATGCTGGAGGAGGCGTCCTGGGTGAGCGGGATGGCCGCGATCGCCTTGGCCCAGCGGTTGATGTTCTCCTGCTTGCCGAGGAAGTCGATGAACGCCTTGGCCTCGGCCAGGTTCTTGCCCTTGGCGGCGGCGCCGAGGCCGACCACCACGCCGGCCGGGATCCACACCTGGGCCGCGTCGTCCGCGCCGGGGACCGGGAACATCGACAGGTCGTCGGGGCTGGCCGCCGCCTTGCGGAAGTCCGGCAGCACCGCGGACACCTGGATGGCCATGCCCGCCTTGCCGGTGGCCACCATCGAGATCTGCTGCTCGAAGGTGGTGCCGTTCGGCTTGTCGTTGAAGAAGCCGCGCTTCTGCAGCTCCAGGTACATCTCCATCGCGTCGCGCCAGCCGGACTTGGCGAAGCTGGTCTGGCCCGCGGCCTGCTTGTCGTCGAAGGTGGGGTCCTTGGCGTACACGGTCGAGGGGACGAGGGCGTACGTGATGAGCTGGGTGACCCACGGCGTCTGCGCGCCCAGCGCGATCGGCGCCTTGCCGGCCTTCTTCAGCTTGTCGCAGACCGCCAGGAACTCCGTCCAGGTGGTCGGCGGCGCGTCGACGCCCGCCTCCTGGAACACCTTCTTGTTGTAGATCGCGCCGATGACCGAGGAGCCGGCCGAGTAGATGTAGGTCTTGCCGTCCTTCTGGAAGGCGGGCTTGAAACCGGTCGGGATCGTCTGGGTCCACGCCTGGTCGGACAGGTCGGCCAGCAGCCCGGCCCCGGCGATCTGGTCCATCGACATCGCGCTGCCGCTGCCCGGGTAGACCACGTGCAGGTCGGGCGAGTTGCCCGCGCCGAGCTGGGTGCGCACCGAGGTCTGCACCTGGTCGGTAGGGGCGAACGAGGTGGCCAGCGTCACGCCGGGCTTGGCCTGCTTGTAGGCCGCCACCAGCTCGTCCATCGGCGCCTTCTGGTCGGCCACACCGACGAATCTCAGCTCGATGGCGGACGCCTGCCCTTGACCGGTGGAGGCGGTGGTCTGCGGCTTGGTCGAACACGCGGTCGCCGCGGCGGCGACCGCGAGACCACCCATCATGCGGAAGAACTGGACGCGGCTCATCCTGGCATCGCGCAGCTCGGTCATGCTCTGTCTCCTCGGTCTAACTCGAAATGGGGGGTCCCCCGAGGGCACCCGGCGGGGCAGATCTGATCGCCGGACTCGAATGCGAACGTTTTAATAACGGACGTCGTGAAGTACGTTATATCTAACGTTAAATCGTGTGAAGTTGTGAAGGTGCGAGGAGACTACGAGTCGTTCCGCAGGGGTGTCAAGAGTGTGGGCCGCGCTACGATGCGCTGGCGTCGACATGGGGAGAGCGCAGGTGAAGTCACGTCAGCACGCGGACAGGGGAGTCGCCAGGCGCCAGGCGATGGCCGAGCATCTCATGCGGCACGGCTCCGCCTCGGTGAGCGAGCTCGCGGAGGTCTTCCACGTGAGTGTGATGACCGTGCACCGCGATCTCGACGAGCTCGAACTCCAGGGCATGGTGCGCAAGTACCGCGGCGGCGCCAGCGCCCAGGCGTCGAGCGTCTTCGAGAGCAACATCGCCTACCGGCTGACGGCCCAGGTCACGGAGAAGGAGGCGATCGCCCGGCACGTGGTGGGGCTGATCGAGCCGGGTAGCTCGGTCATGATCGACGATTCCACGACCGCGCTGGCCGTCGCCCGGCATCTCGCCGAGGTGGCCCCGCTGACCGTGGTGACGAACTTCCTCGAGGCCATCAAGCTGCTGGCTCCCGTGCCCGGCATCCGGCTCATGGCGCTGGGCGGCGAATACCATCCGACGCACGACTCGTTCCTGGGCGTCGGCTGCGTCGACGCGGTCGAGGCGATGAACACCGACACGGTGATCGTCTCCACCTCGGCCATCTCCGACCGGCACGCCTTCCACCAGGAGCAGGAGATCGTGCTGGTGAAGCGGGCCATGGTGGCCGCGGGGACGCGGTGCGTCCTGGCGGTCGACCACACCAAGCTCGACCGGGTGGCCCTGCACCGGGTGGCGCCGCTGGAGAAGTTCGACGTCATCGTGGTCGACGCGCAGGCGCCGGCCGAGGCCGTCAAGCGGCTGCGCGAGCGGCGGTACAACGTCGAGGTGGCCGGCTAACGGGGTCCGCTGGTTCTTGGACACCCCAGGAGTCGCGGTGCCCGTCGGCCGGATCAAGGAACTGGCCGAGGCGGCGGTCCGCGCCTGATCAGCGGATGATGCGCGCCCGAGCCCGGAGCAGGGCGGCCACGATCGCCTCCTCGCGGTCGGGGTCGAGACGGACCATGGGGATGGAGCAGCTGAGGGCCTCGTTCGGGGGCGTGGCGAAGCCGAGGGCGACGGCGAAGCAGCGCAGGCCGATGGTCGACTCCTGGTCGTCGATGGCGTAGCCGCGCCCGCTGATCTCCTCGAGCTCGGCGCGCAGGGCCGCCCGGTCGGTGAAGGTGTGGACGGTGCGCGCCTCCAGAGTCTCCGGCAGGAGCGCGTCGACCTCGTCCCACGGGCGCCCGGCCAGGATCACCTTGCCGAGTCCGGTCGCCCATGACGGCAGGCGCCGGCCGGGCCGGCTGACGACGGTGAGGGAGTGGCGGGAGATGTTGGTGGCCAGGTAGACGATCTCCGCGCCGTCGAGGCGGGCCAGGTGGATGGTCTCACCGAGCTGGTCGTTCAGCTCGTTCATCACCGGCTGCGCCTGCTGGACGACGTCGTCCCGCTCGACGTACGAGGCCCCGGCGCGGAGCGCGCGGATGCCGATGCGGTAGCTGCCGGCGCCGTCGGTCTCGACCCAGCGCGTGCTCACCAGCGTGGTGAGCAGCGCGTAACCGCTGGCCCGAGGCAGGCCCAGGGCGGTGGTCAGCTCGCGCAGTGAGCACGCCTGCGTGGCGGAGCTGAGGTATTCGAGCACCGCGATGGTCCGCTCGGCCGATTTGACGCTGCGGACGCCTCCGCCGGTCTCGGCGGACGGATGCGATGGCTCCAGAACGGGTTGCGTCATCGACCACCTCTTGACGTGTACGGAAACACAGACTTAATGTCTCGGCTACAAATATAGACGCCGTCTCCATATGTAGACAAGAGGTTTGCTGTAGATGTCCCCTGCTCCCACGCGAGTCGCCGCCTCCCTGTCCGGCTTGCTCGCCTTCCCCGTCACACCGTTCACGGAATCGGGGGACGTGGACCTGTCCCGCTTCAGGACGCACCTCACCGACGTGCTCGCCGCGAAGCCCGCCGCGATCTTCGTCGCCTGTGGGACCGGGGAGCTGGCGTCGCTGACGGGCACCGAGCACCAGGCGGTGGTCAGGGCCGCCGCCGAGCACGTGGCCGGCGCGGTGCCCGTGCTCGCCGGGATCGGCGGCGGCACGCGGACGGCCGTGGAGTTCGCTCGTGCGGCGCAGGACGCCGGGGCCGACGGGCTGCTGGCTCTGCCGCCGTATTTGCAGGTCGGGCCGTCGGCCGGGCTCGTGGCGCACTACCGCGAGGTGGCCGCCGCCACGGAGCTGGACGTGATCCTCTACCAGCGGGGCACGGCGGTCTTCACTCCCGCCGCGGTGGTCGAGCTCGCCGAGGTGGACACCATCGTCGCCCTGAAGGACGGGCACGGCGACATGGAGCTGCTCCAGCTCATCCAGACCGCGACCGGCGGCCGGCTCCCCCTGCTGAACGGCATGCCGACCGCCGAGGTCTTCGCCCGCTCCTACGCCGGCCTCGGCGCCCGCGCCTACTCCTCGGCGGCGCTGGCCTTCGTCCCGGAGGTCGCCGTCGCGTTCTTCGAGGCGTTCGAGAACGGCGACGACGCGACCCAGCAGCTCCTGCTGCGCGAGTTCTACGCCCCCCTCGCCGAACTGCGCCGGACGACTCCCGGTTACGCCGTCTCCCTCGTCAAGGCCGGTCTGGACATCCGCGGCCGCTCCGCCGGGCCCGTCCGCTCGCCACTGGCGCAGGTCACCCCGGAGCACCGCGAGCAGCTCGCCCGCATCATCGACCGCGGCCTGGCCGCTCTCAGCGCGACGCCTGTCGCCTAGCACCTCGCCTGCCCGGCACCCGGAGCAGGCGATCTCGGAGGAACCATGATCACCACCCCCCGCCGCCGTCAGGCGGCGTCCGCCCTCTTGGCTCTCGGCACGCTGCTGTCGGCCGGCGCCTGCTCGGTCGCGAACAGCGGCCCGGAGCCCAAGTCGTCCGGCGCGGCGGCGAACACCGTCCGCATCGTGTTGCCCGAAGAGCCCCCGACCCTGGAGCCGTGCGACGCCTCCCTCACCGCGACCGGGCGCGTCACCCGGGCGAACATCACCGAGGCGCTCACCGAGCGTGACCCGAGCTCCGGGCAGCTCCAGCCGGCGCTGGCCACGGAGTGGAAGCAGGACTCGCCGACCGAGTGGACCTTCGCCCTGCGCAAGGGCGTGAAGTTCCACGACGGCACCGCGTTCGACGCCAAGGCGGCCGCCTTCGCCATCGACCGCGCCGTCGGCTCCAAGATCGACTGCAACGTGAACGGGTACGTCTTCGGCGGCATCAAGCTCACGGTGACGGCCGTGGACGACGCGACCCTCAAGGTGAAGACGGCCAAGCCGGACCCGATCCTCCCGCTGCGGCTGTCCTTCGTCGAGATCGTGCCGGCCACCACGAGCGCGACCGGCAAGGTCCGCGAGCCCATCGGCACCGGGCCTTACAAGATCGCCAAGTGGGACGCCGGCCGCAGCCTGCGCCTGGAGAAGTTCTCCGGGTACTGGGGCAAGGCGCCGGAGTTCGCCGCCGCGGAGTACGTCTGGCGCGGCGAAGGCAGCATCCGCGCGGCGATGGTCAAGAGCGACGAGGCGGACCTCGCCGTCGGCCTCGCCCCCGAGGACGGCGCCGGTGATTCCGCCGTGCAGTTCCCCAACAACGAGACCTCCTACCTGCGCATCGACGCCGCCAAGCCGCCGCTCAACGACCTGCGCGTGCGCCAGGCGATCAACTACGCCATCGACAAGGACGGGCTCGTCGCCTCGGTCTTCGCCGGGCTCGGCAAGCCGGCCGGTCAGCTCGTTCCCGAAGGCGTGACCGGTCACAGCGCGGCCATCCAGCCCTGGCCGTTCGACATGGCGCAGGCCAAGAAGCTGATCGCGGAGGCCAAGGCGGCCGGCGTCCCCACGGACACCGCCATCACGATCATCGGCCGGAACGGGATCTACCCCAAGGCCGCCGAGGCGATGGAGGTCGTGCAGAACTCGCTTAACGAGGCCGGGCTCTCGGTGAAGATCCAGATGCTCGACGTGAACGCCTGGCTGGAGTACCTGCTGCGCCCGTTCCCCAAGGACGCCGGACCCACCCTGCTGCAGGCCCAGCACGGCAACCAGGCCGGTGACGCGGCCTTCACCATGGGCCAGATCTACGGCAGCAAGGGCGCGCAGAGCAGCTTCGGCACCCCCGAACTGGACGACCTCATCACCGGCGGCGAGCAGGCCTCGGGCGAGGCGCGCCAGACGGCGTTCGCCAAGGCGCTGGACTACCAGAACAAGGACGTCGTACGGGACGCGGTCATGGCGCACATGACGGGCATCCTCGCGCTGTCGAAGAAGGTCACCTACAAGCCCAACGCCGCCACGAACGACGAGATGCGCCTCGCCGACATGCACCCGGCCGGCTGAAAGGAACAGGTGTGCTGACCTTCCTGCGGCGTCGCATCACTTCCAGTGCGATCCCGCTGGTCGTCGTGATCCTCGGCGTGTTCTACCTGGCGCGCCTGACCGGCGACCCGTCGAATCTCTACCTGCCGCTCAGCGCCACTCCGGAGATGCGGGCGGAGTTCGCCGCCCGGCACGGGTTCGACCAGCCGCTGCTCGTCCAGTTCGGCGACTACCTGGCCCAGGTGTTCCGGCTGGACTTCGGCGAGTCCCTGCGGACCGCCGAACCCGCCGCCGACGCGGTGCTGCGGGCGTTCCCCGCGACGCTGCAGCTGGCGGGCGCCACGATGATTCTGGCGATCCTCGGCGCGATCGTCGTCGGGAGCTGGGCGGCCTACAGCCCGAACTCCCTGGCCGATCGGGTCGCCAGCTTCACCTCGACGACCGCGGCCAGCATGCCGGACTTCTGGTTCGCCATCATGGGCGTCCTGGTCTTCGCCGTGGCCCTCGGCTGGCTGCCCACCTCGGGCACGGAGGGCGCGGCGGCGTGGGTGCTGCCGGTGCTCACCCTGCTGATCCGGCCGTTCGGCGTGCTCGTGCAGGTGGTGCGCGGCGCGATGGTCACGGCGCTGTCCGCGCCGTACATCAAGGTCGCCCGGAGCAAGGGCGCGGGGGAGCTGCGGGTGGTCTTCGGCCACGCGTTGCGCAACGCCGCGCCGCCGGCGCTCACCGTGGCCGGCGACCTGACGGTCGGGCTGGTCAACGGGGCCGTGGTCGTCGAGACCATCTTCGGCTGGCCGGGCATCGGCAAGCTGATGATCACCTCTATCCTGCAGCGCGACTTCGCGGTGCTGCAGGCCGCGGTCCTGGTGACCGCGATCACCATCTTCGCGCTCAACATCGTCATCGACGCCTGTTACGCGCTTCTGGACTCTCGGGTCCGCCAGGGGGTGACGACATGACTCCCGTTGACGCTCCTGCCGCCTCGCGGGCTACTTGGTGGCGGCTGCTGCTGCGGGACCGGTTCGCCTGCGTGGCGGTGGTGATCCTGCTGCTCGTGGCCGTCTCCGCCCTCATCGGGCCGCTCCTGCTCGGCGATCTGGCCGTGAAGCAGAACCTGCGGGCGGTCAACCGGCCGCCGTTCAGCCTCGACGACGGCTGGGCGTTCCTGCTCGGCAGCGACTCGCTCGGCCGCAGCCTGCTCGCCAGGCTCATCGTGGCGAGCCGCACGACACTCTCCGTCGCCGTCCCGGCGGTCGTGGTCTCCCTCGTCGTCGGGTCGATCTGGGGGATGTGGGCGGGCTATCACCGAGGCTGGCGGGAGAACGTCTCCATGCGCGTCGCCGACGTCATCCTCAGCTTCCCCTCGCTGCTGCTGGCCGTCGTCGTGCTGTACGTCTTCTCCCCCAGCGCCGGGAACATCGTCCTGGTCCTGGCGATCGCGCGGATCCCGATCTACCTGCGCGCCGCCCGGGCGGAGTCGGCCGAACTGCAGAGCCGGCTGTTCGTCGACGCGGCGCGCACCTTCGGCGCCAAGAGCTGGGCGATCATCGCCAGGCACGTGGCGCCGACCGTCCTGCCCACCCTGTTCACGGTCGCGACCCTGGACTTCTGTTTCGTGATGCTGACCGAATCGTCGCTGAGCTTCCTGGGCATCGGCATCCAGCCGCCGGACATGAGCTGGGGCCTGATGGTCGCCCAAGGCCGGCAGGTACTGCAGAGCGCCTGGTGGATCGCCGTCTTCCCGGGACTCGCCATCGTGGTGACCACCGTCTCGGCGACCGTCCTCGCGTCCTGGGCGCGCCTGGCCATGGACCCCGGCCAGCGGTGGCGGCTCACCCTGCGCCGCCCGCGCCGGGAGAACCGCCGCGAGAACAAGGAGGTGCGGGCGTGAGCGAGTCGAACGGGTCCCCGGTGCTGGAGGTGGATCGGCTGTCGGTCGACATTCGAACCCCCGGGGGGACGGTACGCGCCGTGCGCGAGGTCAGCTTCTCCGTCCGCTCCGGTGAGACACTGGCGCTCCTGGGCGAGTCGGGCTGTGGCAAGAGCATGACGGCGCAGGCCATCGTCGGCCTCCTCGACCCGGTGGCCCATGTGGCCGGCGGCGCCGTACGCCTGGACGGGACCGACGTCCTCACCCTGTCACCGGCGCAGCGCAGACGGCTGGCCGGTCCCGGCCTGTCCATCGTCTTCCAGGACGCGCTCACCGCGCTGAACCCCGTCCAGACGGTCGGCGCCCAGCTCGCCGAGCCGTTCAGGATCCACGAGCGACTTTCGCGCCGCGCGGCGCGAAAGCGGGCCGTCGAGCTGATGGAACGGGTCGGCATCCCCGAGCCCGCCGCCCGCGTCGGCGCCTATCCGCACCAGTTCTCCGGCGGCATGCGCCAGCGGCTGCTCATCGCGCTGGCGATGGCCCTGCACCCCAAGGTGCTGCTCGCCGACGAGCCCACCACCGCCCTCGACGTCACCGTGCAGGCCCAGATCATGGAGCTGCTGCGCGAGCTGCGCACCGAGCAGCAGACCGCGCTGATCCTGATCACCCATGACCTCGCGGTCGTGGCCGAGCAGGCCGACCATGTGGCCGTCATGTACGCGGGCAACATCGTCGAGACCGGCCGGGTGGCGGACGTGTTCGCCCGGCCCCGCCACCCGTACACCCAAGGGCTGCTCGACTCGGTGCCGGCCGAGGTGGCGCGTGGAACCACCCTGAAGTCCATCCCGGGCAGCCCGCCCGACCTGCACTCGATCCCCTCGGGCTGTGCCTTCCGCGCGCGCTGCCCGATGGCCCGCGACGTGTGCGCGGAGCAGCGCCCCGTCCTCGTAGAGTCCGGACCCGGGCGCATGTCCGCCTGCCACCATTGGAGGGAGCTGAGCGATGACTGAGCCCGCCACGCCGACCCTCGCCACGAAGGAGACGGCCGTTCCCCTGCTGGACGTGGCAGGGCTGAGCAAGACCTTCCACGTGGCCCGCGGCCCGTCCGGTCGCAACCGCCTGCGCGCGCTCGACGGAGTCGACCTTAGGTTGACGCGCGGCGAGACGCTGGGCCTGGTCGGGGAGTCCGGTTGCGGCAAGTCGACCCTCGCCCGGGTGCTCCTCATGCTGGAGCGCCCGGACCAGGGCCACGTCAGGTTCGAGGGCACGGACCCGTTCGCGCTGCGCGGCAAGGAACTGCTCAAGTGGCGCCGCCGGGTCCAGATGGTCTTCCAGGACCCGTTCGCATCGCTGAACGCCCGCCTGTGCGCCGAGGACATCATCTCCGAGCCCTGGCGTACGCACCGTGACCTGGTGCCGGCGAAGGAGCGCGGCCGGCGGGTGGCCGAACTGCTGGAGATGGTCGGGCTGCGGGCGAGCGACGTCCGCCGTTACCCGCAGGAGTTCTCCGGCGGCCAGCGTCAGCGGCTGGGCATCGCCCGCGCGCTCGCCCTCGAACCGGACGTCATCGTCTGCGACGAGCCGGTGTCGGCGCTCGACCTGTCGGTCCAGGCGCAGGTGCTCAACCTCCTCACCGACCTGCAGGCCAGGCTGGGCGTGTCGTACGTGTTCATCTCCCATGATCTGTCCGTCGTCCGCCACGTCGCCGACCGGGTCTCGGTCATGTACCTCGGCAAGATCGTCGAGACGGGCCCGACGAAGCAGGTGTTCGATCAGCCGCGGCACCCCTACACCGCCGCGCTGATGTCGGCGGCGCCGGTGCTCGACGTCACCTCCGGGGCGCGGCCCGACCGGATCCTGCTCAAGGGCGAGGTGCCCTCCCCGCTCGACCCGCCGTCGGGGTGCCGGTTCCGTACCCGCTGCTGGAAGGCGCAGGACATCTGCGCCCAGGAGCCGCCGCCCCTGGAGCCGTCCGGCGACGAGCCGCGGCACGCGGCCGCCTGCCACTTCCCCCTCCAGGAGCCGGCTGTCCGGTGAAGCGTCCAGGATGCGCCGCCGAGCGTCGGCGCATCCTGGGACTACAGGTGTTTGGTCGGTATAGTTATATAGCCGATGAAATTGACGCCGCATCGCGTCAACTGATCGAGGTCGAGCCCGTTGTCGCTCTTGTTCGCGTCGGACAACCTCTCCAGGCAGGGCAGGTCCGAGTCCGAGATCAGGCCGTAGTAATGGCGGAAGGTCAGTCCCTGGGCGCCCGAGTATCCGAGTTTTCTGCGCAACTGAGACCAGCATCCATTGTCATCGGGGAAAATCTGATTGCTCTGCCCCCAGTAATATAGGCCGTTGCCCGTATGGTGCTGCGACGTGCTGTCTGTGGTGGCCGGATCAGACCAGCCGAACGGATACAGGTGCTGGCGCGGTGGGATACGGCCAGATATCTGACCGGAAACCTCGATGTGCGCGAAAGGGCCCTCGCTGCCACGGCTGTAGGTGACGCTGTAGTTGATGAAATTGATGCCCACGCCGGGGTAGGAGATTTTGACGTACTTGTCGCTGGTCACCGGCTCGGGCAACTGTCGGCATGGCTCTCCGGACGGGCTGGTGTGGGGAGTGGCTCCCGGGGTGGCGGAGCGGGTTTGGGAGGGAGGAGTGGTTGGTTTGTCGTCCGTTTTGCTGACCAGGCTATTGACCACTCCGAAGATCCCGGCGATCACCGCCGCCAATACGGCTCCGACCACGGTGATCAGCGCCACCGTTACCTGAACGTTCCGCTCCTTGGGAGGGTCCGCATCTTGCTGTGCCGGGCCTTTCGGTTTTCGGCTCACCATCGCCTCCCACGCATCAGATGCCCACTGAACTGACGGTCCGCATGTTCTTGAGGTTTGCGCGGTACGGCCACAAATGGGTCACGGAAGCTGCCAGGAAAGCCGCGCCAGCGATGATCGATAGGTGATTTATAGATATTGTCCAGATATTCCCAGTTAAGAACCGCACGCCGAGCCCGTAGCCCGTCGCCCGGGAGTGCCCGTTCTGGGCGCATCACCCGACTGTTACGATTCAGCCCGGAGCCGTACGGGACGCCTGGGGGGTTGATGGCAGCCAGGCCGCGCCGCATCACCTCGATCGATGTGGCCCGAGAGGCCGGGGTCTCGCAGACCACGGTCAGCTACGTGCTCAACAACGTGCCGCACCAGAAGATCTCCGAGGCGACGCGGCGCCGGATCTTCGCGGCGGTCGACAAGCTCAACTACGCGCCCTCCGCCGCCGCGCGCACCCTGCGCCGGGGCCGCAGCGACCTCGTGCTGGTCGTCCTGTCCGACGTGCCGCTCGGCGCCGCGCTGGCCCAGATCGTCGAGCACCTCACTGACGACCTCGAACGCCACGGCCTGACCGCGATCACCCGCCGCGAACGCCGGCTGCCCGTGACGGCGCTGGCCCGCGAGCTCGAACCGGTGGCCATCGTCTCGTTCACCCCCATCTCCGCGGAAGACCAGGCGAGCTTGCGGGCGGCCGGTATCCGGGTCGTCAGTACCCGGCTGGACGGTGGCGGGGAGAACATCCTGACCGTTCCTCAGAACGAGATCGGCCGGCTGCAGGCCGGGCACCTGGCCGCCACCGGTCGCCGTCGCATCGGCTACGCGGCGCCGGACGACCCGCGCGTACGCGAGTTCTACGACCTGCGGCTCGCCGGCGTCCGCCAAGCCTGCGCCGAACTGGGGCTGGAGCCGCCGGACGTACAGGATGTGCCGCTCGACACGGCCACGGCCGCCGAGGTGGCGAGGGCCTGGCACGCCGCGGGCGTCGACGGGGTCTGCGCCTACAACGACGAGACCGCGTTCGCGCTGCTGGCCGGGATGCGGACCGCCGGCCTGACCGCTCCCGGCGACCTCGCGGTGATCGGCGTGGACGACATCCCGCTGGCACCCTTCGCGGTGCCGCCCCTGACCACGGTCAACCAGCACACCCAGACCTTGGCCGGGCACCTGACGGAGATGATCCTGCGGGCGGATGACGCGCGGTCGCCGCAGTCTCCGCGGACCGAGACCGCGAGCCTGGTGATCCGCGAGTCCGCCTGACCCGGGCGCGATGATCGGCGAGTCCGGTCTGGTCGCTTCGCGCACCGCCGGCTTCGACCCGGCATCCAGGACGGCAGGTCGCCGGGCCGGCGAGCTCAGGCTGCCGCGGCTTGGAGCGCGGCCAGGAGTCTGGCGAGCGGGAGGTGGGCCGCCGACGTCTCCCGAATCGCCGCCTGAATCGTCCGTACGGGCTGCGGCCCGCGCACCCGGCGAACCACGACGCCGGAATGGCGGTTGGCCAGTCCCATCCTCGGGATCAGGCAGACCCCCAGGCCGGCGGCGACGAACCCCTGTGCCGTGGGGTAATCGTCGCTTTCGACGACGACCCGCGGGGCGAAGCCGGCCGCCGCGCAGCCGGCCAGCAGGACGTCCAGGCAGGGCCCGGGCGACTCGCTGCCCACCCACGACTCGTCCGCCAACTCGCCCAGCTCTATGGTCTGTCTGCCCGCCAGCCGGTGCCCCCTGGGCAGGACGGCGCGGTACGGGTCGTCGAGCAGGGGGACCAGGCGGATGCCCGCGTGGACGCGGTCGCGGGGAGCGACCACGATGGCCAGGTCGGCCTCGCCCCCCGCCACCTCCGGCAGCGGGTCGGCGGGGTCGGTCACCCGCAGATCGACCTGTACGCCAGGGTGTTCCCGGCGGAAGCGGGCCAGAGCGGGCGCCATCAAGGTCGCGCCCGCGGTGGCGAAGTAGCGGATCGCCAGCCGTCCGGTCCGCCCGGCGCGCAGGTCGGCCAGCGCCGTCTCGGCCTCCGCCAGCTGCCGGCCGATGACGGCCGCGTGCTCGCTGAGCAGCCGCCCGGCCGCGGTGGGCCGGATGCCGCGCCCGGCCCGCTCCAGCAGCACCGTTCCCGCCTCCTTCTCCAGCGCGGCCATCTGCTGGCTGACCGCGGAGGGGGTGTAGCCCAGGTTGGCGGCCGCCGCGGTGACCGATCCGCTGGTGACGACCTCGCGCAGGAGTTGCATCCGTCGAACGTCGAGCATGTAGCCCAGCTTAAAGGTTGGCCACAAATCTTCACTTGTCCTATGAGGTGGCCTTCAGGCAGCCTTCCTCGTGGAAAGGGGGGACTTCAGTGACCAGAGGATCATCGGCGCGGATGGCCGTACTCGCGCTGCTGTGGGGTTCGGCCTTCCTGTGGATCAAGCTCGCGCTGGACAACGGGCTGACCCCGGCGCAGATCACCGTCATCCGCGCCGCGCTCGGCGCGGTCGTCCTGCTCGGCCTGGCCCGCCTGGCCCGGCAGCGCCTGCCACGGGACCGCACGACCTGGGGACGCCTCGTCGTGGCCGCCTTCTTCTGCAACGCGCTGCCGTTCTTCCTGTACGCCGTCGGAGAGCAGAGCGTCGACTCGGGAGTGGCCGGGGTGCTGAACGCGACCACCCCGTTGTGGTCCCTGCTGATCGGCCTGATCATCGGCACCGAGCGCGGGCTCCACCGGCTGCGGCTGGCCGGGCTGCTGATCGGGTTCGCCGGCACGTTGCTGATCTTCGCGCCCTGGCACGAGAGCGGCCTGCTGAGCTGGGGTGCGCTCGCCCTGCTGGGGGCGTCGGCCAGTTATGCCGTCGCGTTCGCGTACATGGGCCGCAAACTGACCGGACAGGGCACCGAACCGCTCGCCCTGTCCGCGGCCCAGCTCATCACCGCGACTGGGCTGAGCGTCCCGGCTCTGCCCGTGACCGGCACAGCTGCGACGAGTCCCAACTCGACCGCTGTGCTCGCCGTCGTCGTGCTCGGCATCTTCAGCACCGGGATCACCTTCTACCTCAGCTACCGGCTCGTCGCCGACGAAGGCGCCACCAGCGCGGCCACGGTCGGCTACCTCCTGCCGATCGTCTCCGTCGCGCTGGGGACGATCGTCCTGGACGAACGACTCGACCTGCGCGTCCTGACCGGAATGCTGGTCGTCCTGGCCGGTGTAGGCCTGGTCCAGCGACACAGACGCCCCATCGTCGCAGAGGACGTACCAGTCAAGTGATCACGAGTTCCCCCTGGCGGATGCCCGACTTCCGTATCCTGTTCACCGCGACGGCGCTCAGCCAGCTCGCCACCAACATCGGCTACGTCGCCATCCCGCTCATCGCCGTGACCGCCCTCCACGCGGGACCCGGCCAGGCGGGGGCGCTGGCCGCGTTGAGTACCGCCGCCTTCCTCCTCATCGGCCTACCGGCGGGGGCGTGGGTGGACAGGATGCGCCACCGCCGCGTGCTGATCCTGGCCGACCTGGCCCGGGCCTTGCTGCTCGCCTCTATTCCCCTCGCCTGGTGGCTGGACGCCCTCACCTTCGGGCAGCTCTACGCTGTCGTCCTGCTGACCGGCTGCGCCACCGTCTTCTTCGACGTCGGCTCCCAGAGCGTGCTGCCGCAACTGGTCGGCCGGGACGGCCTCGTGCAGGCCAATGCCGCTGTCATGACCCTGATCGCGGCCGGCAACGTGGCCGGGCGGGGCGCGGGCGGCGGGCTCGTCCAACTGCTCACCGCGCCCGTGGCAGTGGCGTGCGCGGCGGCCGGCTACCTGGCCTCGGCCCTGCGGCTGTCCGCCATACGCGGCACCGCGGGCGCGCCCGCCGCCGATAGGCCCACCCGGCTGGGCGCCCAGATCGCGGAAGGGCTGCGGCACGTCCTCGGCAACGCCGAACTACGCGCCCTGGCTCTCACCGGGACCCTGACCAACCTCGGCTCGCAGATCGTCAACACAGTGCTGCCGATCCTGTTCGTCAGCGAGCTGGGGCTTCCGCCGGGTGCGCTCGGGCTGTTCTGGGCGGCGGGTGGAGCCGGTCTGCTGCTCGGCGCCCGGTGCGCGCGCCCGATCGGCGCGCGTCTCGGCCACGGCCGCACGCTCGGCCTGGCCGGCCCGCTGCTGGCACCGGCGGGGCTGCTGGTGCCGCTCATCGACCGCGGCCCGGGGCTGTGGCTGGCCGGGGCCGGTTGGCTGCTGGCCATGACCAAGACGGGCATGGACAACGTCCTCGGCGTCAGCCTGCGTCAGCGGATGACGCCCGACGGCCTGCTCGGCCGCATGAATGCCACCTTCCGCTTCCTGCTCACCGGCGCGCTGGCGGTCGGCGCCGCGGTGGCGGGCCTGATCGGCGAACTGACCACCGTGCGCGTCACCCTCTGGGTGGGTGCGGTGTTACTGGCGATCGCCTTCCTGCCCGTTTTCCTGTCCCCACTCCGCGCCCGCCGCGAACTGCCGGCCGGGATCCCGGCCGCGAGCGGCTGATCGCGAAGGGCCGCGTGTAAATCGTTTCAATGGCCTCTTGTGCTCGCCTCAGGGCTGCGACTACGTTTGCGGACACGTCTTACTTCTACGTATAAGTGATGGAAATCAAGGACGTCCGCACCGAGCTCAGGGACCCCCTCATGAACCTGGAAAGCCTTGTCGCCGCGCTCTCCCTGGAGCAGAAGGTGAGGCTGCTCACCGGCGCCGACTTCTGGTCGCTCCACCCCGAACCGGCCGTGGGCCTGCGCCGGTTGGTCGTCTCGGACGGGCCGGCCGGCGTCCGTGGCGAGATCTGGGACGAGCGCGACACCTCCGTCAACGTGCCCTCGCCCACCGCGCTCGCCGCCACCTGGGACGAGGCCCGCGTCGAGGCGATCGGCCGCCTGCTGGCGGCCGAGGCGCGGCGCAAGGGCGTGGACGTCCTGCTCGCCCCCACGGTCAACCTGCACAGGTCCCCGTACGGCGGGCGCCACTTCGAGTGCTTCAGCGAGGACCCGCTGCTGACCGCCAGGATCGGTGTCGCGTACGTGCGGGGCGTGCAGAGCGGGGGAGTGGGCGCGACGGTCAAGCACTTCGTCGCCAACGACTCCGAGACCCATCGGATGACTCTCGACGCCCGGGTGGACGAACGGACGCTCCGCGAGCTCTATCTGGCGCCCTTCGAGACGATCGTCGGGGAGGGCGAGGTATGGGCGGTGATGGCCGCCTACAACGGGGTGAACGGCGCGACCATGACCGAGAACCCGCTGCTGCGTGACGTCCTGCGGGACGAGTGGGGATTCGACGGGGTCGTGATGTCCGACTGGTTCGCCACCAGTTCCACGGAGGCGGCCGCCAACGCCGCGCTCGACCTGGTGATGCCCGGGCCGTCGGGTCCATGGGGTGCGGCGCTGGTGGCGGCGGTACGGGCGGGCGCGGTTCCGGAGGCGGAGGTTGACGAGAAGGTGCGGCGAATCCTCCGCCTGGCCGCCCGCGTCGGCGCCCTGGACACCACCCCCGACACCGGTGACAGTCCCGCTGCCTCGGCCGTCGCTCTCGATTCCGCTCAGGTCGCCGGCTTCGCGGGGGCTCCAAGAGGCCGGGAGGCGTACACGGAAGAGCGGGTCGCGGCGGAGGTGCGTGCGGCTGCGGCGGCCGGGTTCGTGCTGGTCCGCAACGAGGGCGGGGTGCTGCCGATCGACCCCGCCGGGTTGCGGCGGGTCGCCGTTCTGGGGCCCAACGCGGAGGTCGCCAGGACCCTGGGAGGTGGGAGCGCCACCGTGTTCCCGCCGTACACGGTCTCGCCGCTGGACGGTCTGCGGACCGCGGTCGGTGACGGCGTCGAGGTGACGCACGCCATCGGCGTCGTCGCGCACACCCGCACGCCGATCGCGCGGGCCCCCTGGCTCGCCCTGCCTGACGGATCGGGCGTCGGCACCCACGGGTCGGGTCACGGCGCCGAGGTGCGCTACCTCGACGGCGACGGGTCCGTGCTCGCCGTGGAGCCGCGCGACGGGGGCGCGTTCAACTGGGTGATGGGCTCCTTCCCCGAGGCCGTCCCGCGCGAGCGGCTCGCCACGATCGAGGTCCGCGCCCTGATCAGGGCCACGGAGGCGGGTACGTACCTGATCGGCTCCTCGGGGCTCGGCCGTCACCGGCTCATCGTCGCCGGCCAGGAGGTCTACGACGTCGTGCTCACGCTGCCGCCGGGCGCCGACATCGTCGAGGGCATGCTGACGCCGCCGCAGCGGACCCACCCCGTACGGCTCGCGGCGGGTGAGAGCGTCGAGGTCACGCTGGTACATGATCTCGGCCGGGCGGAGGGCATGCTGCCCGGCCCCACGCTTCAGCTCAACCTGGAGCCGCCGCACGGCACGGACGAGGAGGAGATCGAGCGGGCCGTCGCGCTGGCCCGCGATGCCGACGTCGCCGTGGTGGTCGTGGGCACCAACGAGGAGGTCGAGAGCGAGGGGTTCGACCGGACGAGCCTGGCCCTGCCGGGACGCCAGGACGAGCTCGTCCGCCGCGTCGCCGCCGCGAACCCGCGCACCATCGTCGTGGTCAACTCCGGCGCCCCCGTCCTGCTGCCCTGGCACGACGAGGTCGCCGCGGTCCTGCTCACCTGGTTCCCGGGGCAGGAGTACGGCAACGCGCTGGCCGACGTGCTGCTCGGGCGGGTGGAGCCCGGCGGGCGGCTGCCCACCTCGTGGCCGCTCCGAGAGGGGGACCACGCCGCCACCCAGCCGGTCGACGGCGTGCTCACCTACGACGAGGGGCCGGCGATCGGCTACCGCGGCGAGGTCGAGGCCCTCTACCCCTTCGGTCATGGCCTCGGCTACACGACCTGGGAGTACGGTCCCGCGAAGGTTCGCCAAGACGATGCGACGGCCGAGGTCACCGTCCTGGTGCGGAACACCGGTGACCGGCCCGGACGCGAGGTCGTGCAGGTGTACGCGAGCCGCCCCGACAGCGCCGTCGAGCGTTCCCCGCGCTGGCTGGCCGGGTTCGCCACGGTCGACGCCGCGCCCGGCGAGGAGGTGGCGGTGACGGTGACCGTCCGGCGGCGGGCCGTCGAGCACTGGGACGTCGCGGCGGGCCGCTGGGCCGTCGAGCCGGGCACCTTCCGGCTGGAGGTCGGCTCCTCCTCGGACGCGAAGACCCTCTCCGAGGCGCCGGGCCTCATTTTCGATCCTCGGCGATCGTGATCAGGAAGAGGTCAGGCCGACCAGCTCGGCGCTCACCTGCCAGAGCCGCGCCGCGGCCGCCTCGTCGTAGCTGAGCTGGGAGGACCTCTTGGGTTTGCCGTTGGCGAAGTAGCGGCCCGTCACGTGTTCGAGCTCGGGAGCCTGGCCCCGACAGCCCATGAACCGGGCGCCGTGACTTCGGTCGTCTGCGGTGATGACTTTGGTTGCTTACGCACGGGTCGGTGGCGGGCTAGCATCTGCGGTCATGTTCGTGGCCAGCGTGGAGGACGTTCGGCCCGGTTGGCTGCGGTCGCGGCGTGACTGGGCGGTCGGGGCGGGCGGTTTCGTGCTCGCGCTCGCCGGGGCGGTCGCGGTCGTCTGGGGGGATCTGACGGGTGGCACGCCGGGCTGGTACCTGGTGGCCGACGTGGCGGGTGGTGCGCTGGCCTGCGCGGGGTTGTGGTTGTGCCGCAGGTGGCCGGTGCCCGTGGGGCTGGCGATCATCGCGCTGTCGGTGCCCGCGGCGGCCGCCTCGGTGGCGGCCGGGATCGCCGCGCTGATCGCGGCCCTGTATCGGCGGCCGCCCGCCGCGATCGCCGTGGGGGTCGCGGGGGTGGTGGCGACGCTGGTCAGGTTCGCCTGGCGGCCGCCGGGGGTGGCGCCCTATCCGGTGTGGGCGCTGGTGGGCCTGCTGTTCGGTGGGGCGCTGACCGGCTGGGGCATGCTGGCGCGTACCCGGCGGGAGCTGGTGCTGTCGCTGGCAGAACGGGCCCGGCGGGCCGAGGCCGACCAGCGGCTCCGTGCCGAAGAGGCGCGCCGGGCGGAGCGGGTCGGCATCGCGCGGGAGATGCACGATGTGCTCGCGCACCGGCTGTCGCTGCTGGCGGTGCATGCCGGGGCGCTGGAGTTCAACGCGGGTGCGACGCCGGGCGAGGTCGCGGAGGCCGCGGGGGTGATCCGGTCGAGCGCGCACCTGGCGCTGGAGGAGCTGCGCGCGGTCATCTCGGTGCTCCGCGACGCGCCGCCGTCTGATGACGGCTCGTTGACGCGTGACCGGCCGGATCTCGTGCCGCTCGTGGCGGAGTCCCGGCGGGCGGGGATGCGGGTCGAGCTGTACGACCAGGGGCTGCGGTTGGCGGACCTGCCGGACGCCACCGGCCGTGCCGCCTACCGCATCGTCCAGGAAGGGCTCACCAACGCCCGTAAGCACGCGCCCGGCCAGCCGGTCACGGTCCTCCTGTCCGGTACGGCGGGCGCCGAGCTGCGGGTCGAGGTACGCAACCCGTCGCCTGGCGAGACGGGCACCGAGCCAGGCGGTGGAGTGGGGCGGTTCGGGGAGGATGCCGGGCCTGCCGGTGAGACCGGAGGACTCGCGTCCGGGGCCGATCTCGGGCTGACGGGTGCGGGGGCGGGGTTGGCAGGGTTGGCGGAGCGGGCGGTGCTGGCGGGTGGGCGGTTGGCGTGCGGGCCCGTGGTGGGCGGCGGGTTCCGGCTGGTGGCGTGGCTACCATGGCCGGTGTGAGTGACTCGCCACCGATCCGGGTGCTGATCGTCGATGATGACGCGCTCGTCCGTGCCGGTCTGACGCTGATGCTCAAAGGCGCGGCCGACCTCCTCGTAGTGGGCGCGGTGGCCGATGGTGGTGAGGTGCAGGCCGCGGTCGACCAGTACGCGCCCGATGTGGTGCTGATGGACATCCGGATGTCCGGGCTCGACGGCATCGAGGCGACTCGGCGACTGCGCGGCCGCCCCGAGGCGCCCGAGGTGGTCGTGCTCACCACGTTCGACGCCGACGAGCACGTCTTCCGGGCGTTGCGGTCGGGGGCCAGCGGGTTCCTGCTCAAGGACACCCCGCCGGAGGGGATCGTCGATGCCATCCGCCGGGTCGTGGGCGGCGAGCCGATCCTGTCGCCGAGCGTCACCCGGCGGTTGATCGCGCACCTGGTGCCCGAGGAGGAGAACCGCCGTCGCGCCGACGCCCGGACGGTGCTGGCGCGGCTCAGCGAGCGGGAGCGTGAGGTGGCGCTGGCGGTCGGCCAGGGCAAGCCGAACGCGGTCATCGCCGCCGAGCTGCACATGAGCGTCGGCACCGTGAAGGGCTACATCTCCCGCATCCTCACCAAGGCGGCCCTGGACAACCGGGTCCAGCTCGCCCTGGTCGTCCATGACGCCGAGAGTCCGTCATGAGGTGGAGGCTCGCAAGGTGAGCTCGATGGGGTGGATGCGTTCGGTCCCCGCCGGGCTCGTACCCCTCAGCAGGTCGAACAGCAGCTCCGCACACCGTACCCCGGCCTCCCTGGGCCGCAGGTCGATGGCGGTGATGGGCGGGTCGGCCTGCTGCATCGCGGGGCTGTCGACGCAGGAGGCGAGCAGCAGGTCGCGGCCCTCCTCGCGGAGGAGCGGCAGCAGGTCCGTGGCCGACCCGGCGGGACCGCAGACCAGTGCGTCGACGCGCGGCTCCAGCGCGAGCAGGTCGCGGGCGGCCTGGTGGACCTCGCCCGCCGAGCAGTCGAAGGGGACCGTGCGGACCAGCGGATCCACGCCGTGGCGCGTGCACCAGTCGCGGAAGCCCCGGTGTACGGAGGCGGCCCAGTCGCTCATGTCGCCGGCCACGATGAGCGCGGGGCGGGTCGCGCCGGAGGCCCGCAGATGGTCCATGAGCCGGCCCAGCATCTCGGCGTGCTCGGAGCGCACCACGCCGTCGGCCCGCCCGGTGCCGGTGAAGCGTTCGCAGGTGACCGTGGGCAGGCCGGTGTCCATGAGCTTGGCCACGATCGGGTCGTCCCCGAGCGGGTCGCCGAGGACGAGGCCGTCGACGCGCGGGGTGCGGCGGCCCGAGGTGATCAGCGTGACGTCGTAGTCGTTGTCGGCCGCCCCCTGCACGACCCCGAACACGAACGACATGTAGTAGGACGAGCGGGTGAGCACCTCGGGCACGTGCAGGCCGATGGTGCCGGTGCTCGCGCGGCGCAGGTGCCTGGCCGAGCCGTTGGGCACGTAGCCGAGCGCGTCGGCCGCCTCCATCACCCGGGCCCTGGTCTCTTCCGACACCCTGCCGGAGCCCCTGAGCGCGTCGGACGCGGTCGTCTTGGAAACCCCTGCCGTCTTGGCGACCGTGAGGATAGTGGCCGGCTCGTCTGCGCGCACGCCCCGATGTTAGCGCCACCGTTGTTCTGTTTCCGCCATGTATCGACCTGCCCAAAGGTCTTGTCCTCGCCCTGACACGGAAGTATGTTGACCCGCATGCCGGAACGTTCCGGCAGTGTAATGAGAGGGGCGAAAGCCGGATGGCAGCTGGACGGCGGGTTCTCGGCGTCGGGGAGCGGTCTCATCCGCTCGACCCGCTCAGCGCGCAGGAGATCGAGGACGTCAAGCGGATCATGGCGGACGACGGCGTGCTGGCCGTCACCGGCCGGGTGGCCTACCTCGGGATCGAGGAGCCCCCGAAGGAAGCCGTGCTCGGAGAAGGCCCCACGGACCGGCGGGCCCGCGCCCTCGTACTCGATCTGGCGACCGAGCAGGCCCAGGACGTCGTCGTCTCGATCACCGAAGGACGGGTGGCGGAACGCCGGCCGATCGACCCGGTCACCGACGGCCAGGTTCCGATGCTGGACGAGGAGCACGAGCTGGTCAGGCGGGTGCTCGGCGCCGACGCCGGGTGGGCCGAGGCGCTGGCCAGGCGCGGCCTGGACGACACGGCTCTGGTGTGGCTCGCGGCGCTGTCGGCGGGCAGCTACGGCCTGCCGGGCGAGGAGGGCAGGCGGATCGCCCGCGTCCTGGCCCACCTGCGGCCCACCGAGGAGAGCCTGCCCTGGGCGCACCCCATCGACGGCCTGGTGGCCTTCGTCGACCTGCTCAAGGGCGTGGTGATCGAGATCGTCGACACCGGCGCGCAGCCCATCCCCGCGGAAGCGGGCGACTACCATCTGGAGCGCGAGCACCGCACCACCCAGCGGCCCATCCACATCACCCAGCCGGACGGCCCCAGCTTCGGCATCGACGGCAACCTCGTCACCTGGGAGAAGTGGAACGTCCGCCTCGGCTACGACATGCGCGAGGGCCTGGTCCTGCACCAGATCGGCTTCGACGGCCGGCCGATCGTCTACCGGGCGTCGGTGGCCGAGATGCTGGTGCCCTACGGGGACCCGAGTCCGATCCGGTTCTGGCAGAACTACTTCGACACCGGCGAATACCAGCTCGGCAAGCTGGCCAACTCGCTGGAGCTGGGCTGCGACTGCCTGGGCGAGATCACCTACTTCGACGTCACCGTCACCGGCGGCGACGGCTCGCCCCAGGTGCTGCAGAACGCGATCTGCATGCACGAGGAGGACTTCGGCGTGCTGTGGAAGCACACCGACCCGGCCAACGGCTCCCGCGAGACCCGCAGGCAGCGGCGGCTGGTCATCTCCTTCTTCGTCACCGTCGGCAACTACGACTACGGCTTCTACTGGTACCTCTACCTGGACGGCACCATCGAGCTGGAGGTCAAGGCCACCGGCATCGTGTTCACCGGCGCCTACGACGAGCGGGCCGCGCCGTACGGCTCGCAGGTGGCTCCGGGGCTGGCCGCACCGTATCACCAGCACCTGTTCTCCGCGCGGCTGGACATGATGGTCGACGGCCCGGCCAACGCGGTGGACGAGGTGGAGGTCGTACGCCTGCCCATGGACGAGGGCAACCCGTACGGCAACGCCTTCGGCCGCAAGGTCACCAGGCTGCACACCGAGTCGGAGGGCCGGCGCGACGCCGACCTCGCCACGGGCCGGACCTGGCACGTGGTCAACCCGGCGGTGACCAACCGTCTGGGCGAGCCCGTCGGCTACGCGCTGTACCCCGAGGGGCTGCCCACCCTGCTCGCCCACGAGGACTCCTCGATCCGCGCCAGGGCGGAGTTCGCCACCAGCCATCTCTGGGTCACCAGGTACCACCCCCGGGAGCGGTATCCGGCCGGTGACCTGGTCAACCAGCATCCAGGTGGCGCCGGTCTGCCCGCGTACACGGCGGCGGACCGCGACATCGACGGCCAGGACATCGTGCTGTGGCACACGTTCGGGCTGACCCATTTCCCCCGTACCGAGGACTGGCCGATCATGCCCGTCGACACGTGCGGATTCACCCTGAAGCCCGCCGGGTTCTTCGACCGCAACCCCACGCTCGACGTCCCGCCGAGCAGCCAGGGCTCCTGTCACCAGAGATGAGGCGTCATGCGATACAGACTGGCCGGTAGCGTCGCGGCACTCGCGTTGGCCACCACCACCGCCGCCTGCGGCGGCGGGACGGCGGCGGCCCCGCCGGGCACCGCCGCGACCGGCTCGACGGCCGCCCCCGGCTTCCTGGCCGTGGCCGACGACAAGCTGCCCGCGGGCGGCGCGCTCAACGTCGCGGTGCACATCGACAGCGGCGCGGCGACCGGGCTCGACCCGCAGCTCGCCGACGTGGCCACCTCCTGGCAGCTCATGTCGCTGGTCTACGAGACGTTGGTCACCGTGGGGCCCGACTTCAGCCCGCAGCCGCGGCTGGCCGAGAGCTGGGACAACCCGAACCCGACCACGTACGTGTTCCACCTGCGCAAGGGCGTCGCCTTCTCCAACGGCAGGGAGATGACCGCCGACGACGTGGTGGGCAGCCTGAAGCGGCTGCTGGCCGCCAAGTCGGTATGGCGGGGGCAGCTCGGCCCGGTCGAGAAGGTGGCCAAGGTCGACGCGGCCACGGTCAAGATCACGTTGGCCAAGCCGTACACGCCGTTCCTCGCGGCGCTGGCCAACGTGCCCGCCGCGATCCTGCCGATGAAGGAGATCGAGGCCAAGACGCTCGACCCGGCCAAGGAGATGCTCGGCACCGGGCCGTTCAAGGTGCAGGCGCACCGCCAGGACGTGTCCTGGAATTTCGCCCGCAACGAGCATTACTGGGACAAGGGGAAGCCGGCCGCCGACAGCCTGACCGTCACGATCGCGCCCGAGGAGGCCGCCCGCGTGGCCGCCGTGCAGAACGGCAGCTCCGCCCTGGCCGCGCTGGGCAACGTCGACTCCGCCGCGATGCTGGCCGGCGCCGCGAACGTCAAGGTCGCCACCCAGGCCACCACCGACTTCTACTACCTGATGCTCAACTCCAAGAACCCCAAGTTCGCCGACCCCCGGGTCCGGCAGGCCCTGAACATGGCCCTGGACCGCAAGCAGATGGCCGAGGTGGCGCTCGGCGGCCAGGGCAAGCCCACCGGCGTCACGCCCGCCGGCCTGCCCGGCGCCTGTGACCCGGCCGCGCTGCCCTCGGCCACCGGAGGCGGCGCCGCGAAGGCCAAGGAGCTGCTGGCCCAGGCGGGCGTCGCGAACCTGTCGTTCACGCTCAGCATCTACTCCACCGAGCCGGCCCCCGCCGTCGCCCAGGTGATCCAGCAGAACCTCCAGCAGGCCGGCGTCACCGTCAAGATCGAGCAGATGGACGAGGCGAGCTGGGCGGGCAAGGTGTACGGCAAGGTGCCCGCGACGTTCGACGCCGCGCTGTCGTGGTTCGCCGGGTACGCCGACCCCGGCATGGTCACCACCTGGTGGAACCCCGACGTCGCCGGCTTCAACGTGGGCTTCATGCAGGCCGACAAGGACCTCAACAAGCTGATCGCCGCCGCGGCCGAGACCCCGTCGGGCGCGGAGCGCGACAAGGCGCTGGCCGCGGTGTGCGCCAAGGCGGACACCGACGCGCAGATGATCCCGCTGGTCACCCGCCCGGCCACGGTCGCCTACCGCGCCGACGCGGTCAGCCCGAGCCTGTACGCCACCGAGGGCTACGGCAACCTGCTGCGGCTGGTCGCCGACGCCCGGGTCAAGAAGGGCTGACGATGCGGCTCCTGCTGTGGTGGGCGGGCCGGGCGCTGAGCTCGGCCGTCACCCTCCTCGGCATCTCCGTCCTGATCTTCGCGGCGCTCCGGCTGATGCCGGGCGGGTTCGCCGAGACGATCCTGGGCCCGTTCGCCACGCCCGAGCAGAAGGCCGAGCTGGCTGCCAGGTACGGGCTCGACCAGTCGGTGTTCGCGCAGTACGGGCACTGGATGGCGGCGGTCGGCACCGGGGACTTCGGCACCTCGATGATCAGCAGGCAGCCGGTCGCGGCCGAGCTGTGGGCCCGGCTTCCGGTGACCGCCCAGCTCACCCTGCTCGCGGTCGGCGCCGCCCTGCTGGCGGGGGTGCCGCTCGGCGTGCTGACCGCGCTGCGCGCCCGCCCGGGAGGCGGCGGCGCCGCCGGGCGGCTGCTGAGCGGGCTGGGCGTGAGCGTCCCCGAGTTCGCGCTGGGCAGCCTGGTGGTGTTCGTGGTCTCTCGGTACGGCCTGCAGACCAGCGGCTACCTGCTGCCCGCCGCGGTGCTGTCGATCTTCGCCATCTCGGCTACGGCCAGGACGACCCGTGACGCCGTGCTGAACGTGCTGGTCGAGCCGCACGTCACCGCCGCCGTCGCCCGGGGCGAGACGCCGTGGTTCATCGTCAGGCACCACATCCTGCGCAACGCCGCAGGGCCCGTGCTGACGCTCACCGCGACGATCACCGCCTACCTCCTGGGTGGGGCGCTGATCGTGGAGTACCTGTTCAACCTGCCGGGCATCGGCTCGTACGTCGTCCAGGCGGTCGGACGCAGGGACTACGCGGTCGTACAGGCGGGCGTGCTGCTGGCGGCCACCGTGTTCATCGTCATGAACGTCCTGATCGACCTGCTCGTCGGGCTGGTCGACCCGAGGCTCGGGAGGCGCGCGTGAACAGACCCGGACAGACGCGGGTCGAAGTGCGGCGGGCACGGCGGCTCGATCCGCTGTCGATGACCGGCCTGGGCTGCCTGCTGCTGCTCGTCCTGGTCGCGCTCGGCTCGCTGGTGCACGCCGGCGGGGACCCCGACGCGATCGTCGGCCCGCGGTTGCGGCCGCCGGGGCCGGGCTGGTGGCTGGGCACCGACAACCTGGGCCGCTCGATGCTGCCGCGCGTCATGGAGGGCGTCGGCACCACGCTGCTGCTCTCCTCGGCCGCCGTCCTGGTGACCGCCGCGCTCAGCGCGGGCTTCGGCATCCTGGCCGGATACCGCGGCGGCTACCTGAACGAGCTGGTCATGCGGGTCGTGGAGCTGCTCTACTCCTTCCCCGCCATCGTCCTGGCGATCCTGGTGGCGGCCGTCGCCGGGCCCGGCCAGCTCGCGGCGGTGGCCAGCATCGTGCTGGTCACGATCCCGCTGATGATCCGGCTGGTACGAGCCGCCGCCGTCGCCGTGGCCGAACGCGACTACGTGACCGCGGCGGCCATCAGCGGTGCCGGACTGCCCCGGATCCTCGGCCGCCACATCCTGCCGAACGTGGCCGGCACCATCGCCGTGCAGGGCACTTACGCGTTGTCGGTCGGCATCTCGGTCGAGGGCGGGCTGAGCTTCCTCGGCTTCGGCGTGCAGCCGCCGCAGGCGTCGCTCGGGGTGCTGATCCGCCAGGGCGGAACCTACATGATGGCGGCCCCCTGGCTGATCATCGGGCCCGGCGTCGTGCTGGTGCTCGCCATCCTGTCCATCAACGTGCTGGGCGACGGGCTGCGCGACCGGTTCGAGCCGAGGGAGACGAGGGCACTGATATGAGCGCGCTGCTCGAAGTGGACGGCCTGGAGGTCGACTACGGAACGGCCCGCGCCCTCGACGGCGCCGACCTGCGGGTGGCGGCGGGCGAGGCCGTCGGGGTCGTGGGGGAGAGCGGGTCCGGCAAGTCCACGCTCGGCGCGGCGATCGGCCGCCTGCTGCCCCGCCAGGCGGTGGTCAGCGCGGGCACGGTGCGCGTGGCCGGCGAGCCGGTGCTGGACCTGCCGCCCGCCGCGCTGCGGCGGCTGCGCCGGCAGCGGCTCGGCTTCGTCTTCCAGGACCCGATCGCCTCTCTCGACCCGACCATGCGGGTCGGCAACCAGCTCCGGCTCGTCTTGCGACAACAAGGCGGCAATGGTCGCGACGGCCGTGACAGCGGTCGGGACGGCGGCCACGGTGGTCGGGACGGTGGTCGCGGTGGTCGTGGCGGCGGGAGTGACGCGGACGTGGCCTTCCACCTGAAGCGGGTCAAGCTCGACGACCCGCGCGTGGCGGCCGCCTACCCGCACCAGTTGTCCGGCGGCATGGCCCAGCGGGTGGCGATCGCGCTGGCCATGGCCGCCTCGCCCGAGCTGCTGGTCGCCGACGAGCCGACCGCCTCGCTCGACAGTCAGGTGCGCGAGGAGGTGCTGAACGTGGTGTTCTCGCTGGCCCGCGAGGAGGGCACGAGCATCGTCTGGCTCAGCCACGACCTGCCCGCCGTCGCCCGCAGATGCGACCGCGTGGCGGTCATGTACGCCGGGCGCGTGGTGGAGAGCGGCCCCGCCGCCGAAGTGCTCGGCAATCCCGTCCACCCCTACACCGCCGCCCTGGCCAGATCGGCCCCCGCCGCGGCCACCCCCGGGGTGCGGCTGGAGCCGGTGCCGGGCCGCCCTCCGGTCCTGACCGGCCCCTCGGCCGGCTGCGCGTTCGCGCCCCGCTGCCCCTTCGCCGAGGACCGCTGCACCACCGAGCGCCCCGGACCGGTCCGCGTCGGCGCCCAGGACGTGCTCTGCCACCGGGCCGCCGAGCTGGAGGTGATCGCGTGATCCTCGATCTCACCGACGTCACGGTGTCCTTCACCACGGGCCCGCCGCTGCGCCGTACCCGGCTGGACGCCATGCGCGGGGTCTCGCTCTCCGTCGCCGAAGGCGAGACGCTCGGCCTGGTGGGTGAGTCGGGCTCGGGCAAGACGACCACCAGCCGGGTGGCGCTCGGGTTGCAAAGGCCCACCTCCGGCACCGTCAGGTTCGACGGCCGCCCGTTCCCCCGGCGGCGCAAGGACCTGGCCGGGCGGATGCAGGCCGTGCTCCAGCACCCGCACTGGTCGCTGAACCCGAGGATGCGCATCGGCCAGAGCGTCGCCGAGCCGCTGGCCGTACTCGGAAAAGCCGCCGGGGAGCGGGTCCCCGAGGCGCTCGAACAGGTCGGCCTGGAGGCCGGCTTCGCCGACCGCTACCCGCACGAACTGTCCGGGGGCCAGCGGCAGCGGGTGTCCATCGCCCGCGCGCTGATCACCCGGCCGAGCTTCATCGTCTTCGACGAGGCAGTCAGCGCCCTGGACGTCTCCGTCCAGGTGCAGATCCTCAACCTGCTCAAGGACCTGCAGGCGGAGTACGGTTTCGCCGCGCTGTTCATCTCCCACGACCTCGGCGCCGTCCGCTACGTGGCCGACCGGATCGCCGTCATGCGCGGCGGCGAGGTCGTCGAGACCGCCGACGCGGTCACCTTCTACACCGCACCCGAACATCCGTACTCGCGACAACTCCTGGAGTCCCTGTGACCCTCGCTCCCGTGTCGGCCTTCGCCGCCGGCGTGCCCGGTAACTCCGACCTCACGCTGACCCCGCAGCCCAGCCCGGGACGCGGCTCGGTCGCCTTCGACCTGCCCGGCGTGTACGTCGGCACCGCGGAGTACGGCGAGGGCCCCACCGGCTGCACCGTCGTGCACGTCCCCGCGGGCGCGCGGACCGCCGTGGACGCCCGCGGCGGAGCGGTCGGCCTGAGCGGCGGCTACGACTACAACCACGCCATCTGCCTGACGGGCGGCTCGGTGTACGGGATGTCGGCGATCGCCGGGGCGAGCGAGGAACTGCTGGCCCGCCGGAGCAACCGGACCAAGTGGGATGAACTCCAACTCGTCTCGGGCGCGGTGATCTACGACTTCTCCACCCGGGACAACGCCGTCCACCCCGACGGGCAGCTCGGCCGCGCCGCGCTGCGCGCCGCCGTCGAGGGCGAGTTCCCCGTGGGCAGGTGCGGCGCCGGCCGCAGCGCCAGCGCGGGCAAGGTCGAGTTCGCCCGGGCCGAGTTCGCCGGGCAGGGCGCCGCCTTCGGCACCTTCGGGGCGGTCAAGGTCCTGGTGGCGACGGTGGTCAACTCCGTCGGCGTGGTCGTGGGCCGCGACGGGACGATCCTGCGCGGCAACTACCACGCCGACGAGGACACCAGGCGCCACCCGAGTGTGGACTACGCGATCACGTCGGACGCCCCCGCCGTCATGGGCAACACCACGCTGACGGTGCTGATCACGAACGTACGGCTGGCCGACGTCGAGCTCACCCAGCTCAGCCGCCAGGTGCACGGCTCCATGCACCGGGGGATCCAGCCCTTCCACACTCAGAACGACGGCGACGTGCTGTTCGCGCTGACCACCGACGAGGTGGACCTGGGCGGGCTCAAGCCGGCCGGACTGGGCGCGCTGGCGTCGGAGATCGCCTGGGACGCCATCTTGAGCAGTGTGGAGTAAGCGGAATGTATAGCTTTCCCCGTTTTGCGGCGCCGGATTCCACGCACGTGGCGCGGCTGGTGCGGGAGAACCCGTTCGCGCTGGTGATCACCGCGACCGGCGGCGTGCCCGTGGCCACCCACGTGCCCGTCATCGTCGAGAGCGGCGGCGAGTCCACGTTCGTGGGGGCGACGCTGCTCGGCCACATGGCCAGAGTCAACCCGCACTGGCGGGCCTGGGACCCGGCTGCCACCGCTGACGGGTCCGCGCCCAAAGCGCCCGAGCCAAAGGCGCCCGAGGTGCTCGTGGTCTTCTCCAGCGCGCACGGCTACGTCTCGCCGACGAGCTACGCCGTCGACCCCGCGGTGCCGACCTGGGACTACGCGGCCGTCCACCTGACCGGCCTGATCGAGCCGCACCCCGACCCCCTGGACGTCGTGCGGCGCACCGTGGAGGCGATGGAGTCGCCGCGGACGCCGAGCTGGCGGCCCAGCCCGGCCTCCGAGGAGGTCTTCGCCAGGATCGTGTCCGGCGTGGCGGCCTTCCGCGTGCGGGTCACGGCCGAGCAGAGCGTGTTCAAGCTGAGCCAGGACAAGGACGACGAGCAGCGCCACCGGGTCCACCGCGACGCGGGCGCCGCCGTCGCGGCACTGATGGACGAGGTGGACCCCAGATGACCTTTCCCTCCTATACCTCCACCTGCCTTGACGCGGCCGGACGCGGCAGGCAGTTCGGCGCCCGCTGGCGCGAGGCCGTACACGCCAATCTCGACGGCTACCTGCGGCTGTTCGAGGTGAGCGGCGCGCACGCGGGGCGGGTCAGGGAGCTGGGCGAGCGGGCGCTCGACAGCACGGCCGCGTGGGCGCCGGAGCTCGCCGAGGAGATCGGCGGCATCGCGGCGGGATCAGGCCTGGAGCCCTGGCAGGTCGCCGTCGTCAACGCGCGCACCGAGATCCTGGCCGCGCTGCGCCACGACGGGGAGGGCGAGTGCTCCACCGCCGTCGTGCTCGGCGGCGGGCTGCCGCCGCGCACGACGCAGACCTGGGACTGGCACGACCACCTGCGCGACGCGCCGCTGCTGTGGGCGTACGAGCCGCGCGAGGGACACAAGGTACGGACCTTCACCGAGTTCGGGGTGCTGGCCAAGATCGGCGTGAACAGCGCGGGACTGGGCGCGCACTTCAACATCCTGCGCCACGAGTCGGACCACGCGAACGCCGGCGTGCCCGTGCACGTGGTCGCCCGCCGGATCCTGGACGAGGCCGCCACCCTGGAGCAGGCCACCGAGATCGCCAGGTCGGCCAGGACGTCGGCGTCCACCGTGATCACCGTGGTCACCGTGGAAGGGGCCAGGTCGCTGGAGATCTGCCCGGACGGCGTCGCGGTCGTCGAGGCGGACGCCGCCGGTGTCCTGCTGCACGCCAACCACTTCCTGGACGGCGCGCTGAGCGCGGGGGAGCGGCTGGGCACCGAGCGGCCGGGCACCTACGCCAGGCTCGAACACCTGGAGGAGCGGACCGGCGAGCTGGGCGACCTGGACGCCACGGCCAGGGCGCGGGCGATGACCAGCCACGGGCCGGTGGCACCGGTCTGCGCGCACGCCGACCCCGCGCTGCCGCTCGACCAGCGCTGGGAGACGCTCGCGGTGATCAGCCTGGACGTGGCCGCGGCTGAGATGCGGGTGCACAAGGGCAGGCTCTGCCAGGTCACCGATGCGACCTGGCAGACCTTCTGAGCCCGTCAGTGGAACGCGGGCACCCCGGTCAGCGCCTTGCCCACCACCAGCGTGTGGATCTCCGAGGTGCCCTCGTAGGTCAGCACGGACTCCAGGTTGACCGCGTGCCTGATCACCGGGTACTCCAGGGTGATGCCGCTCGCGCCGAGCAGCGTGCGGCACGTCCTGGCGATGTCGATCGCCTCGCGCACGTTGTTCAGCTTGCCGACGCTCACCTGCTCGGGGGTGAGCTCGCCCCGCTCCTTCAGCCGCCCGAGATGCACCGCCAGCAGCAGCCCCTTGCCCAGCTCCAGCGTCATGTCGGCGAGCTTCTCCTGGGTGAGCTGGAAGGAGGCGAGCGGCCGGGCGAAGATCTCCCGCTCGGCCGCGTAGGCGAGCGCCGTCTCCAGGCAGTCGAGCGCCGCGCCCATCGCGCCGAACACGATGCCGAACCGGGCCTCGTTCAGGCAGCCGAGCGGCCCGGACAGGCCGCGGGCGCCGGGCAGCATCGCCTCTCGCGGGAGCCGCACGCCGTCCAGCACCAGCTCGCTCGTCACGCTCGCGCGCAGGGAGACCTTCCGCTTGAGATCGTGTACGGCGAAGCCGGGCGTCCCCGCGGGCACCAGGAAGCCGCGGATGCCCTCCTCGGTCCGCGCCCAGACCACGGCCACGTCGGACACCGAGCCGTTGGTGATCCACATCTTGGTGCCGTTCAGCACCCAGTCGGAGCCGTCGCGCTTGGCCGTCGTCCGCATGCCCGCCGGGTCGGAGCCGAAGTCGGGCTCGGTCAGGCCGAAGCAGCCGATGCGCTCACCGGCCGCCATCGCGGGCAGCCACTCGTGCTTCTGCTCCTCGCTGCCGTACTTCCAGATCGCGTACATGGCCAGCGAACCCTGCACCGAGACCAGGCTGCGCAGGCCGGAGTCGGCCGCCTCCAGCTCCAGGCAGGCCAGGCCGTAGGCGACGGCGCCGAGGCCCGCGCAGCCGTACCCGTCGAGGTGCATGCCGAGGACGCCGACGGACCCGAGCGTGCGGGCCAGCTCGCGGGCGGGCAGCGCGCCCGCCTCGAACCAGTCCGCGACGTACGGCCGGATCTCCCGGTCGCACACCTGGCGGACGGTCTGGCGGATGTCGCGCTCCTCGTCGGTGAGCAGACCGTCGATGGCGAAGAGGGCGGAGGGGTGCATGTCCACGCTCCCTGTATTTTGGATCCAATATTGATTATCCAATATGACACAGTTAAGGTGCGTTGACCATGGACATCCTGAACCTCGTAGACGGCCGCTGGATCGAGGGATCCGGCGCGGAGTTCACCGACACCAACCCCGCCAGGCCGGATGAGGTCGTCGCCCGCGGCCACGCCGCCTCATCCGAGCAGGTGGAGCTGGCGATCCGGGCGGCCCGCGCCGCCGCCCCCGGCTGGCGGGCCACCCCGCACCACGAACGCGCGGCCGTGCTCTCCGGGGCCGCCGCCCTGATCGACGCCGCCGCCGAGGAGTGGGGCCGCGAGCTGAGCCGCGAAGAGGGCAAGACCCTGCCCGAGGGTGTGGCGGAAGTACGCGGCGCGGCCAGGATCCTGCGTTACTACGCCGCCGAGGCCGACCGGGAGAGCGGCGAGATCTACGCCTCCCCCCGCCGCGGCGAGAACCTCCTCGTCATGCGCAAGCCGGTCGGCGTGGCCGGGGTGATCACCCCGTTCAACTTCCCGATCGCGATCCCCGCCTGGAAGCTGGCGCCCGCCCTCACCTACGGCAACACGGTCGTGTGGAAGCCGTCCTCGCTCGTCCCGCTGCTCGCCGCCCGCCTGGCCGGCGCGCTCGCCGACGCCGGACTGCCCGCCGGCGTGCTCAACCTCGTCTACGGCGAGGCCGACGCGGGCGCGGCGATCATCGGCCACCCCGGCGTGGACGTGGTCTCCTTCACCGGGTCCACCGAAGTGGGCCGGGCCGTCATCGCGCGCTGCGGCGAGCTGGCCAAGCCGGTGCAGACCGAGATGGGCGGCAAGAACGCCGCCGTCGTCCTGGCCGACGCCGACCTCGACCACGCGGCCGAGCAGGTGTGCGCGGGCGCCTTCCGGTCCACCGGGCAGAAGTGCACAGCCACCTCCCGGCTGGTCGTCGAAGAGTCCGTCGCCGACGAACTGCTGCGCAAGGTGGCCGCCAGGGCGGCGGAACTCGTCGTCGGCGACCCACTCGGCGCCGGGGTGGATATGGGCCCGCTGGTCAGCGCCGCGGCCAGGGACCGGGTGTCGGCGGGTGTGCGCGACGCGCTCGGGCAGGGCGCCACCGTGCTGGCGGGCGCGCGGCCGTACACCGAGGGTGACCTCGCGGCCGGCTGGTTCACCCCGCCGACCGTGCTCGCGCTGCCGGGCACCGACGTGGACGTGTGGAGCAGGGAGCTGTTCGGCCCCGTCGTGGGCGCCGTGCGGGCCTCAGGTCCCGAGGAGGCGCTGCGGCTGGCCAACCACAGTGAGCACGGCCTGTCGGCGGCGATCTTCACCAGGGACCTCGGCGCCGCCCTCCAAGCCGTCGAACACCTGGAGGTCGGCGTGCTGCACGTCAACTCCGAGTCGGCGGGCACCTTCCCGTGGGTGCCGTTCGGCGGGACCAAGCTCAGTGGCTTCGGGCCCAGGGAGCAGGGGCGGGCGGCCCGCGAGTTCTTCACCCAGACCGTGACCGTCTACCTGGGGGCGCCGGCGTGAGCGAGCGCAGTGAGCGAACCGGCGAGCACAGCGGCGGCGCCTTGTCCGGGCTGCTGGTCGCCGACTTCAGCCGGGTGCTGGCCGGGCCGTACGCGACCATGCTGCTGGCCGACCTCGGCGCCGACGTCGTCAAGGTGGAACGCCCCGGCGCCGGCGACGACACGCGCTCGTGGGGGCCGCCGCACGCCGGGGGAGTGGCCACCTACTTCCTGGCCGTCAACCGCAACAAGCGCTCGATCGCCCTCGACCTGCGCGACCCGGCCGACCTGGAGGTGGCCCGCGCGCTGGCCGCCCGCGCCGACGTGCTCGTCGAGAACTTCAAGCCCGGCACCATGGACCGGCTGGGCCTCGGCTACGCCGAATTGAGCGCCGCCAACCCCGGGCTGGTCTACTGCTCGATCACCGGGTTCGGCGCGGGCAAGGGCGCGGAACTGCCCGGGTACGACCTGATCGCGCAGGCCGTCGGCGGGCTCATGAGCGTGACGGGCGAGCCGGACGGTCCCGGCACGAAGGCGGGCGTTGCCCTCGTCGACGTGATCACCGGGCTGCACGCGGGGCTCGGCGTCCTGGCCGCGCTGCGCCATCGCGACGCCACCGGGCAGGGACAGCGGGTGTCGGTGTCGCTGCTGTCGTCGCTGCTGTCGGCCCTGACCAACCACGCCTCCGGGTACGCCGCCGCCGGGGTGGTGCCGAAGGCCATGGGGAACCGGCATCCGAGCATCGTGCCGTACGAGGTGTTCCAGGCCGCCGACCGGCCGATCGTCATCGCGGCCGGGAACGACCGGCAGTTCCGCGCCCTGTGCGAGGTGCTGGGCCGGGCCGACCTGGCCGAAGATCCCCGGTTCGCCGCCAACAGCGGCCGGGTCGCCTGCCGGGAGGAGCTCGTGGGCGAGCTCGACCGGGCGCTGGCGGCGCGCACGGCCGACGAGTGGTTCGCCGCGCTCACCCCGGCCGGGGTGCCGTGCGGGCCGATCAACACCCTGGACGCGGCGTTCGCCTTCGCCACGGAACTGGGGCTGGAGCCACTGGCCGGCGATCAGGTGGCCAACCCCATCGGCCTCGGCGCGACACCGCCCGCGTACCGCCTCCCGCCCCCCTCGCTTGGGCAGGACGCGGACTGGGTCCGTGAGATATTGGGGCAATGACCTCGGTAGAAGGGCACCGCAGGCCGCCCACGGCCCAGCAGTTCGTCCTGGAGGAGCTCAGGCGGGCGATCACCACGGGCCGCCTGCGCCCGGGCGACCCGATCAGGCAGGAGGCGCTGGCCGAGGAGTTCGACGTCAGCCGGGTCCCGTTGCGCGAGGCGCTGAAGACGCTGGAGGGCGAGGGGCTGGTCACGTACAAGGCGCACCGCGGCTACTGCGTGCAGCGGCTGTCGCTCGACGACCTGCGCGAGGTCTACCTGATCCGCGAGCTGCTCGAGGCCGAGGCGGTCCGCCGCGCCGTCGAGCACCTCACCGACGCCGGCCTGGAGGCCGCCGAACGCGCGCAGGCCGAGGTCGAGCGGGCCGCGGCGGCGGGCGACGTGCTGGAGATGGCCGAGGCCAACCGCCGCTTCCACATGATGATCTTCGAGTGGTCGGCGCTGCCGCGGCTGGTCCGGCTGATCAGGACACTGTGGGACTCCACCGACGCCTACCGCTCCCTGTACTACGGCGAAGAGCCCAACAGGCAGCGGGTCATCGAGGAACACCGCGCCACACTCGACCTCCTGCGCCGCCGCGACGCGGAGGCCGTGGTGCGCGTGCTGGCCGCGCATCGTGCCCACGCGGTGACCGCCATAGAGGCGCAACTGGCTCCCGGTACGGTCGGCTGACCGGCGGGTTCGGCGCGGCGGACTTCTAGCCCTCGTGACCTGCGGTAAAGCGCGCACGAGCCATGCGGGTGAGATGAGGTTCAAGGGCTGCCACCGCGGCCTTTTGCAGGGCTGACGGCGGAGCATCTGATTTCCGTGACGGAATACCAGCAGCTGAACGCCCTTGCATAGGTCAGCGTGGACCAGCACCGCCGGTCAGGCGGACCGGGTCGTCGATCGCGCTACGCGCCGTTCGACCTGCATCCTTTAGATCAGTCAGCCTGGAACCTGACAAGCCTTGGACCCTCCCAGGATTTGTCAGTATGCCCGAGAATGTCCGCCATGGGCTCCTCATTGATCTTGGCCAGCCTGCCTTTTGCCATCGGCATCGTCATGTTCGGCCTGGGCCTCAGCCTGACCCTGGACGACTTCCGGCGGGTGGGACAGTATCCGAAGGCGGCCGTGGTCGCGCTGCTGTGCCAAATCGTGCTGCTGCCGACGATCTGCTTCGGCCTGGTGCTCGCCTTCGGGCTTCCGCCGGAGTTGGCGGTCGGGATGTTGCTGGTCGCGGCGTCGCCCGGTGGCCCCACGGCCAATCTGTTCAGCCACCTGTTCGGCGGGAACGTCGCGCTGAATGTAACGCTCACCGCGATCAACTCGGTGCTGGCCGTGGTCGCCCTGCCGATCGTGGTGAACCTCTCAGCCAGGTACTTCTTACCCGATGGGGCTGCCCTCGGCCTGCAGTTCGACAAGATACTGCAGGTCTTCGTGATGGTGGTCGTACCGGTCGCGATCGGGATGCTCGTGCGTGCGAGGGCGCCGGAGGTGGCGCAGCGGCTCAACCTCCCCGTCCGGGCACTGTCGGTCGTGGTCCTGATCGGGGTCATCTACGCTGTGCTGTACTCGGAGCGGGAGAATCTCCTCGGCTATTTCGTCTCGGTCGGGCTGGCCGCGTTGGCTTTTAACATCGTGAGCCTGCTGATCGGCTACAGCGTGCCGCGCCTGGCGGGCGTCGATCATAGAGCGGCGACCGCGGCTGGGTTTGAGATCGGTATCCACAACACCGGGCTCGCCATCACGGTCGCGCTGAGCCCGACGCTGTTGAACAGTGCCGAGATTGCTATTCCGGGTGCGGTGTACGGCATTGTCATGTTCTTCACGGCGACCGGGTTCGGCTGGTTGATCAGCCGTCGAGCTCGAAGGTCGGTCGTAGGAGCCTCCTGAACAGGCCCGTATACTCGGTGCACGCTGCTATCTGGCACAGGTCACACGCGGACAAATCTGTCATGTTCATCCGGGAGTCGACGTGACCAGGCTAGCCCACCCCGTCAGGCCCGACGGCGAAGGTCCGCCGACCGGTGCCGGCTCGCTGCGCCTGCAGGTCCTCGGTCCGTTGCGGCTGTGGCGCGATGATGCCGAATTGGACGCCGGCCCCCGGCAGCAGGCGCAGCTGCTGGCCCTGCTCCTGGCACGCGTGGGCCATCCGGTCAGCACAAGCGAATTGATCGACCTGATCTGGGCCGATGACGCCCCCACCAGCGCGCGCAACGTCGTGCAGAAGTACATTGGGGCATTGCGGCGGGTGCTCGAACCCGCGGTCCCCGCCCGGGCAGCCGGTACATACCTGCATCGCCGCGGCAACGCGTACGTGTTCAGTGCCGGCCCCGGCACGCTGGATCTCGTCACGTTCCGGGAACTCCTCAAAGCGGCTCAGGCCGCCCTCGCCCAGCACGCTTACGAAGCGGCGCTCGACCACTACGTCGAAGCACTCGGCCTCTGGCGTGGCCCCGCGGGGGACGGACTGTCCTATGGATCGACCGCGATGTCGATCTTGGCCGCCCTCGACGACGAGTTCTACGCGGCCTGTGCGGCAGCGGCCGAACTGGCCGTGTCGTTACGCCGGCCGGAGCGGGTGATCCGGCCGTTGCAGCTGGCCGCGTCGATGGCCCCGTTCCACGAACCCGTACATGCCGGCCTCATCACCGCCCTCGGCGCCGTTGGACGGCAGGCGGAGGCGCTGTCAGCGTTCCACGCGGTCCGTGCCCGCCTCGCCGAAGAGCTCGGCATCGACCCCGGTTCGGCGCTGCAGGCTGCGCACCTGCGAGTGCTGACGCAGGCGCCGGCATCGCCGGTGGTGACGGGCACGGAGAGTGAGAGTGACCACCCACCGGCGAGGCAGGCAGCCGGACTGGTCGGCCGGGGCGAGGAACTCGGCGTGCTGTGGCAGGCGATCGAGGCGGCGCTCACCGGCCGCACCGGGCTCGCTGTCGTCGAAGGCGAACCGGGCGTGGGCAAGACGCGCCTGCTGGAAGAGGCCGCCGCCGCCGCGGACCAGCGTGGCGCGCTCGTCGTCTGGGCTTCCTGTCTGGAGGGCGACGGAACACCATCGATGTGGCCATGGGAGCAGGCGCTCGCCCTTGTCCTCGACAGCCTGCCCGCGTTGGCGCGCGAGAAGTGGCTGGCCAGCGAACTCGGTCGCCTCCTCGAACCTCGAGACGATGACACCGCGCCGCCGGTTTCCGGCGGCCGCGCCCAGTTCCGCCTGTTCGAACAGGTCGTCACCTTCATCGGCCAGGCCTCGGCCGGACGGCCGACGCTGCTCGTTTTAGATGACCTTCAATGGATTGATGCCACCTCGCTCCAGCTGTTCGGCCATCTGACGGGCCGGCTACCCGCTGGCACTGCGATCATTTGCGCCCTTCGCGATCGCGCACCCACACCCAGCCCCGACCTTTCGCGGGTAATGGCCGCCGCCAGCCGGCTGCCCAGCCATCGCAGGATCCAACTCGGCCCGCTCAGCCTGGCTGACGTGGCCGAACTCATCCGCCGTGAGACCGGCCACGAACCCGCAGCGGACATCGCCCGCAACATCCACGTTCGCACTTCCGGCAATCCTTTCTTCGTCTGCGAACTGTATCGGCTCCTCAGCGACCGCGGCGCGCTCAGCGACGGCGACGCATCCGCCCGGGGCGGGGTGCCGTCGACCGTGCGAGACGTCGTCCGCGATCGGATGACGGGCCTCGACGACAGCGCTCGCGACCTGCTGCGCGTCGCCGCGCTGATCGGCCGCGACGTCGACCTCGGCTTACTCGCCCGCGCCGCCGGTGTCGACGTCGCAGCCTGCCTTGAATACCTCGAACCGCTGCGCGCGCTCGGCCTGCTCGCGACGGTGCCGGACGATCCGTTCTCGTGGCGCTTCGCGCACGACCTGGTTCGCGAATCGATCATGGAGACAACGGAGCAGCTGCGGGCCGTCCGGCTGCACCTGCGTATCGCGGACGCGCTCGAAGAAAGCCAAGCGAACGACGAGTCCATCACCGAACGTCTCGCCTTCCACCTGTCTGCCGCCGGCCCCCTCGCCGACCCGGTCCGTACCGTGGAGGCGCTGAAGCGCGCCGGTCGTCGCGCGGCGACCAAGCTCGCGTTCGCTGCCGCCGATCGGCACCTGGAGTCGGCCGCCCAGCTCGCGCGGACCGCCGGGCTCCCGGAACTCGAGCTCTCCGCTCTCTCGTTACTCGCCATCGCCCCGCGTCGGCAAGCCGGGTTCGGCGGCACCACGTTCGATCTGCTGGAGCGTGCGGAACGTCTGGCCCGCCAACTCGGCCGGGAGGTTGAAGCCGCCGGCCTCCTCTTCGCTCGCCTGTTCGGGGCCTACACCTTCCTGGAGTGGGACCGCGTTCGCCTGGTCCGCCGCCTGTACGAACAAGGGGAGGCGTCTTCCGATCCGGTCGTCCGTGTGTACGGCCGGCAAGCCTGGGGCCTGCACCGGTGGGACATCGGCAACATCGGCGAGGCATACCAGTGCTTCAGCGAGAACAACCCCGCCCTTCTCGACGGGGTCGTCTCCCCGCACAGCGAGACCCCGATCCGGCGTGATGTCTCGGGTGAATGGCCCGGCTGGCGGGCCGTCGTGACCGCACTGCACGGTGACATCGGGACGGCGGAGACCATAATCGACAAATGGAACGGCCCCGACGACTCGTATGCGGTCGCCACCTGGGCCTACTACACCACGATCATTGCTTCGATGGCCGGTGACGCGGGCTGGGTGATGCGCACGATCGAGCGGTGGATGGCCGTGGGCACTGGCCGCGCCGCCATTCAGCAGGAGCACTACATACGGCTGAGCTGGTACTGGGCCCGTGCACTCGTCGGCGATGACCCGGCCGGTATCGCGGCGGAGGCCGAACAGCTCATGGCCGGGACGCTGGTCGACCCGCCGCGATGGGGCGTCGCGTACCACTACGGACTGATCGCCGAGATGCGGCTGGCCGCCGGGATGCCGGACGAGGCGGGCATCGCCCTCGACCGAGCGGACCAGGCTCTTGATGCCTACGGTCAACGCTACGCCGAAGGACTGATCCTGCTGCTGCGGGCGCGCCTGCTCCACGCCCGCGGCGAACCCGCCGAAGTCGTACGAGTCGCTGCCGAGAAGGCCCGCGACCGGTCCAACGAACGCGGGGCTCACCTCTTCGCCCGCCGCGCCGAGAAGTTCCTTGCCGAGCTTTGATCGCACTGCTCAGCACCAGAACGCCCATTGCGTCGAACTGGCCGTCGGCGCACGTCCTGCTCAGTTGCAGAGACGCCGCTTGCCGCCGGATATGGCGCGCCTCGTCTTTCAGGTGTTTTCACTCGCCGCCCTGTCGATGAAGGCCGCGGTCGGGCCCGGATGTGAGACGAACACCAGGTGCGAGGCGCCCTCGACGACCTGGACCTTCGCGCCGGAGCGCTGGGCCATGAACTCCTGCGCGGCCGGCGGGATGATCCGGTCGGCGCCGCTGATCAGGTTGTAGTTCGGGATCGTGTGCCAGGCCTGCGGGCCGGCGGCGGGCTCGCCGAGGGCGGCGCCGGTGGCCGGGCGCTGGGTGATCGCGAAGAGCGCGGCTTCCTCGGCAGGCAGATCCCCCGCGAAATGGGGATGGAACACCCGCGGGTCGATGTAGAGGTCGACCTGCCCGCCGGGCAGCGGCACGGGTTTGAGGGACTCGCCCACGGTGCTGCCCGGGAACTTCTCGACCAGCTCCTGTACGCTCTCGCCCGTCTCCGGCACGAATGCCGCCAGATAGACCAGCGCCTTCACCTCGGGGTTCCCGGTGGCGGCAGCGGAGACGACGGCGCCACCGTATGAGTGGCCGACCAGCACGATCGGTCCCTCGATGCTGTTCAGCAGGGCCTTGACCTGCTCCGCGTCGGAGGAGAGCCCCCGAAGCGGGTTCGCCGCGGCGACGACCGGATAGCCGGCGGCGATGAGTCGGTTGACGATCGCGGTGAAGCCGCTGCCTTCCGCGAAGGCTCCGTGCACGAGCACGATCGTCGGTTTCCTGTGTGCCATTTCCCAACCTCTCAGGACGTGATGGTGGAAGGCTACGGCGGCGGACTGAACGGGAAATGGACGTGAACGAGCGTCGTTCCGCGACGGAATTCCCAGATCGTTCCGTCCGCGTCAAGTCGGCTCCGCCAATCTGACCCCGCAGGACGGACAAGCCGGGGGTGTGGATGGTCTCGTACGAGGAAGCCGACGTCGTTGTGATCGGTTCGGGTATGGGCGGTCTCGCCGCGGCCCGTACGATCGCGCAGTTCGGCGGGAAACGGGTTCTTGTTCTCGAGCAGCACTACACGCTCGGCGGGATGACGCACGAGTTCTCCCGGGCCGGGCGATACGAGTTCGGCACCGGGCTGCACTACATCAGCGCGAATGCCGGCCCGTTCCTCGAGTTCATGACGGACGGGCGGGTGCAGCTCTCGCCGCTGCCGGACGACTACGACATCCTGCACTTCCCGGGGTTCGATTTCGCCGTCCCCGCCACGAAGGAACGGTTCAGGGCGCGCCTCGCGGAACGGTTCCCGGCCGAGGCCGACGCCATCGACGGCTTCTTCCGGACCACACGCTGGGCCATGTCCGGGCTCGCGGCGCGCAATGTCTTCGCGTCCTTCTCCGCCGGCGTACGAAAGGTGGGCTGGCCCATCGTCGAGCAGCTCTTCCCGTCGATGTATCGATCGTTGACGGATCAGCTCTCCCGAAGCTTCCGCGATCCGCATCTGCGGGCCGTTCTCGCCGCCCGGTGGGGACTTTATGGCATTCCGCCCTCGTCGAGTGCGTTCGGCTATCACGCCGCGGTCCCGCTGACCTTCTTCATGGAAGGGACGGCGCACCCCGTGGGCGGGCCCAAGGAGCTCTCCCGGATCATTCTGGAGATCCTTCAGCGGTACGGCGTGGTGCTGCGCCCCCGGCAACGGGTCAGCGAGATCGCTGTCGAGCGGGGCAAGGTGGCCGGTGTCGACGTCGAGGACACCGCCACCGGCCGGCGCTACCGCGTACGGACGAACACCGTCGTCTCGGCGGCCGGGGTGCGCAACACCTACGCCCTGATCGGGAAGAGCCAGGAGCTGGGGGATCTGCCCGGGGAACCGTCGGCGGTCATGCTGTTCCTCGGGATGGACCGGTCGCCGGCCGCGTTCGGGATCCGCGGCGAGAACCACTGGTTCATGCCGGACCTCGACGACCACGACGGCTTCCGTCGTCCACCCGGGGAAGGCACGCTGTACGTCTCGTTCGCCTCGCTCAACAACCCGGCCGCCCGCTTCCACACGGTGGAGGTGCTGGAACTCGTCGATCCCAGGGTGGTCGACCAGTGGCGCGGGACGCCTGCGGAAGAGCGGCCGGAAAGCTACCGCAAGCTCAAGGATGACCTGACCGAGCGGCTGATCGCCCGCCTGGAGGAACGATGGCCCAATTTCCGGGACGCGATCGCGTTCGCCGAGCTCGCGACCCCGCTGTCGTTCGAGATCTATCAGCACAGCGTTCTCGGCTCCTTCTACGGTCTCGCGGCGACTCCTCAACGGCTGCGGTCACCACGGGCGGGATGCCGCACGCCTGTCAAGGGTCTCTTCGTGGCCGGGCAGGACGCCTGGGGCTCCGGCGTGGTTGGGGCGCTGGCCGGCGGGCTGATGGCCGCGAACGCGGTGCTCAAGCCGCGGCAGCTCGGAACCATGTGGCGAGCCATCCGCTCCGGCGGGGTGGCCCCGGACCCGGCCACGCCTTGGCAGGGATACCTGCGGGTGGCCGCGATGGAGACGCTGACCCCGACGGTCCGGCGGATCCGCCTCGAACCCCTGAGCACCGACGCGATGCCGTTCTCGTTCATCGCCGGGCAGTACCTGAAGATCGACCTGCCTGTCGCCATCGAGCCGATCGAACGCTCGTACTCGATCTGTAGTGGCCCTGGGGCGAATGGCTTCGTCGAGATCGCGGTCAAGCACGAGCCCGACGGGCTCGGCTCGTCCTTCCTGCACGAAGAGCTGGCGGTCGGCCAGGCGTTGCGGGTGAGCGGCCCGCACGGCGAGTTCACCTGCGATCCCGCACATGACCTCACGGCCGGAACGCTGTTGCTGATCGCCGGGGGCGTGGGAATCACGCCGCTGATGAGTGTGCTGGGCGCGGCCGCCGACGCCGGTCACACAGGGCGGATCGTGTTGCTGGCCAGCTATCGGACCGAGGACGAGGTCGCCTTCCGGCCGGAGATCGAGGCGCTGCGGGAACGCCTGACCGGGCTCGAGGTGTCGATCTTCGTGACCGGGCGGAACGGCCGGATCGGCGTCGACGTGCTCCGCGCGTACGCCGAAGACGCCTACCGAGTCCACCTCTGCGGTCCTGCATCGATGATGCAGGACCTGATCGGTCATTTAACGGAACTGCGGGTGCCGCGCGAGGCCATCCACACCGAGGCGTTCGTGTCCGGCCGGAGCAAGGAGAGCCGCCAGGAGAAGGCACACGCCATCGCCCTGACCGCCGCGGCGGCCGGCGTCACCGAGTTCACCATCGGCATGGCCGACGGCGGCCCGGCCTTTCCCTGCCGCCCCGGGCAGTCTGTCCTCGACGCCGCCAACGCCGCCCACGTCCTGCTGCCCCAGTCGTGCGGCGAAGGCGCCTGCGGCACCTGCCGCGTACGGGTCGTCTCCGGCGCCTACGAGACCGACACCCGGGGATTGTTCTCCACCGACGAGCTGGCCGCGGGCTGGCGGCTGGCCTGCCAGACCCTACCCACCCAGGACCTGACGATCGCCCCTTAGCAGTGGCGTCCGGGTACTGATCGTCAGCGCACCGTGACGTCCACGTCGACCTCCCCCGGGCGACGGCAGTAGTAGACCAAAGCGGGTGGGAGATTCGCCCACACCGTCCGGCTGATGACCACCTCGTCGAACCGCGACCGCAAGGAGCACAGCAGGCGCCGAGCCGGCGGGGCCCATCGAGCATGCACGTAGGCGAAGGTGGTGAACACGCCGTGCGGTGACAGGGACGCCACGACCGAGGACAGCACGTCGCGCTGCTGATTTTCGGGAAATGCCGCCCATGGAAGGCCGCTGACCACGACGTCGGCCTGGCGCAGCCCACGCTGCGCCAGCACCGTGGCGAGGTCGGTCGCGTCCGCATGAACGACGTCGACCTCCGGGTGGAGGGCGGCCAGCTTCTGCGCGAACCGTGCATTGACCTCGACGGCTATGTGCCGGCCGCGTCCGGCGAGACGCCGCTGGATGGCTGCGGTGAACGAGCCGGTACCCGGTCCGAGTTCCACGACGATGGGAGAGCTGGTACTGGGGACGGCCGCCGTCGCCACCCTGGCCAATGCCGGGCTGCTCGGCGCGACCGCGCCCACCGTCATGGGATCGCGTACGAACTCGAGAAAGAACGACACCGTTCAATCCCGCCGGGAAGGCGAGGAGACCGCCCAGATGTGGAACGCCAGCCCGATACCCCAGGCGACCAGCGAATACAGCGGCCAGAAGAAGTGCTGCGGGGTGAAAAACCACCACACCACGACCTGCACCACATGCGCCACGACGTAGCAGATGACATGGACCCGCAGGCCCACCTTCAGTTGACGCTCGCTTTTTCTCGATCTCATCTCGACCTGTCCTTCGACGCCCTACCTGCACGACGGCGCCAGGCTAGATCGGCACACTTTACGAGGAGGGAACCGTTCGTGAACCCGGCCGTGCAGAGATCGTCAAGTCCCCGACCCTACGCTGACCAGCGATCAACCTCTGCCGAAAGGTTCCACATCCATGACGACAACTCGCCGTACCCTGCTTGCCGGATCGGCCGCGGCCACCGCCGGCGCCCTGCTCGGCGCGCCCGCGGCGCAGGCACACACCCGGCCGGAGGGCAGGTCCAAGCCGACAGTCGTGCTGGTGCACGGCGCATTCGCCGATGCCTCCGGCTGGAACGGCGTCGCCGCCCGGCTCATCCGCGACCGCTACCCGGTCCTCGCCCCGGCGAATCCGCTGCGCGGCGTGGCCGCCGACGCCGCCTACCTGGCCGGCATCCTCGCCACGCTCAGCGGCCCGCTGGTGCTCGTCGCGCACTCGTACGGCGGGATGGTGATCACGAACGCCGCGACCGGCAACGCCAACGTGAAGGCGCTGGTCTACGTCGCCGCGTTCACCCCCGATCAGGGGGATACGCTGCTGAGCCTCCAGACGAAGTACCCCGGGAGCAAGCTGGGGGAGACGGCGCTGGACTTCCGTCCCTACGGTGAGGGCCTCGTCGACGGGTACGTCAAGCACGAGGTCTTCCGCGAGGTCTTCGCCGGCGACCTGCCGAGCGCAACCACCGACCTGATGTGGGCCGGCCAGCGACCGAGCGACGTGCGCGCGCTGCAGGAGCCGTCCGGGGCCCCGGCGTGGAAGGAGATCCCCTCCTGGTCCCTCGTGGCCCGCGATGACAAAGTACTCCCGGCCGCGGCGCAACGGTTCATGGCGCAGCGGGCCGGCGCACATACCGCCGAGGTCAAGGCCTCGCACGTCGCGATGATCTCGCAACCTGCCGTGACGGCTGACCTCATCAAGCGCGCCGCACGTTAGCCACGCTTCTCGCACCGATCTTCCACGAGGACGGGACCTTGCATCAGCGCGCCTACGAAGGCCAATGCACTGCCGAAGAGAACCGGCACACCTCCGCCAAGTCGCCTATCCGCCATCCGAAGCTGACGCTGTTCGCGCTGGCGCTGGGCACCTTCGCGATCGGCACCGGCGAGTTCGGCAGCAACGGCATCATCCAGCTGTTCGCGTCCAATCGAACGTGTCGATCCCGGTCGCGACGTACGCGATCACCGCGTACGCCTTCGGGGTGGTGATCGGCTCGCCGATGATCACCCTGTTCGCCGCCCGGGTCGACCGGCGCACCCTGCTGCTCGGCCTGATCGCCCTGTTCCTGATCGGCAACGGACTCTCCGCGCTGGCGCCGGACATCGCGCTGCTCGTCGCCTTCCGGTTCGTCGCCGGCAGCGTGCAGGGCGCGTTCTTCGGCGCCGGAGCTGTCGTCGCGGCGTACGTGTACGGACCCGGCAAGGGCGGCAAGGCATTCGCCACCGTCATGGGAGGGCTCACCATCGCCACCGTCGTCGGGTCACCGCTTGGCACCTTCATCGGCCCGCTCATCACCGACGCGGCATCGCAGGACGCTTCGCTCATCCCGATCGCGCTCGCCGTCTTCGGCCTCGGCATGGCGGCCGGCAACCACCTCGGCGGACGTGTCGCCGACCGGTACGAGCACCGCGGCCTGATCTGGGGTTATAGCGCTGTCCTGGCACTGCTGGCGCTGATCGGCGTGGCCGGGGGCGACCTGGTCATACTGCTGCCCTGCCTGTTCGGCGTCGGCGCGACCATGATGTTCGCGATCCCTACCATCCAGGTGCGGCTGACCGGCTTCGCGCCGGACGCCCCGGCCCTGATGGGCGCGCTCAACCTGGCTGCACTCAACCTGGCTGCACTCAACCTGGCCAACTCGCTGGGCGCGATCGGCGGCGCACCCTCAATGCCGGCTGGGGAACCTTGTCCACCGTCTGGGCCGGGTTCGCCCTCACCACTGCCGGCCTGCTCCTGTACATCGTGACCGTCGCCCGGGCCGAGCCCGCTCTCCGTTCCTGGCCGAGTGGCCCGGCCGGAGCGGAACTTCATCCGGAGATGCGTTCTGACCCGGTGTGACGGTGTGACCTCGTCCGCTGCCTCGAGCGGTAGGCGCACCTCGCCCAGCCATGTTCTCGCCGGCATGAGATCCCTGCCGTCAGGTGCCACACCGCCTGGCGAGGGCACTGCGACCAAAACGGAGGAAACACATGAACGACGGTGCGGCGCAGCGCGGGTCGGTCCTGGACGACGAGCAGTCTCGCCGACTCGTCGAGTACGGCGACGTGGAGCACGTCGAGGTCGGCCTGGAGCTGTACGCGCCCGGCGACGACTCCTACGACTTCTTCCTGCTCCTGACGGCGACGGTGGACATCGTCCGGGACGCGACGGCGATCGAGCCGGAACATCTGGTCTACCGAGGTGGCCCCGGCGACTTCCTCGGTGAGCTCAGCCTGCTGACCGGTCAGCACGTCTACCTGACCGCGCGCGTGGTGACCGCCGGGACTGTCGTTCGGATCGGCGCGACCACGTTGCGCAGGGTCCTCGCCGAGCAGCCCGACATCGCCGACCTCCTGCTTGAGGCGTTCGAGGAACGGCGCGAGTTCATCCGCTCGGTGGCCGGCAATGCCCTGGAGATCGTCGGCCGCCCGGACGTTGCGGAGACGCTCGATCTGCGTACCTACGTGACGCAACTGCTCCTGCCGCATTCCTGGCTCGACGCGGCCTCACACCCCGGGCGCTCGCTGATGACCTCGGCCGGGCTCACAGAAGACGAACTCCCGGCGGCGATCGTCGACGGTACGGTGCTGCGGCGCGCGACGCCCGGCACCATCGCGAAGGCGCTCGGCCTCACCTACCGGCCCGACGGAAGTCCCGTCGATCTCGTCGTAGTAGGAGCCGGCCCGGCGGGTCTGGCCGCCGCCGTGTACGGGGCGTCCGAGGGCCTCGTCACCGTGTTGCTCGACCGCGACGGGCTCGGCGGCCAGGCCGCCAAGAGCGCCCGGATCGAGAACTACCTGGGCTTCCCGCACGGAGTCAGCGGCGCGCACCTCACGCGGCTGGCGATGGTCCAGGCGCTCAAATTCGGCGTACGGATCTACGCGCCCTGTGCGGTGGCGAGCCTCGATCTCTCCGACGATCGACGGCCGGCCGTCCTGCTGGAGAACGGCTCACGTATCGAGTGCCGCGCGGTGATCGCCGCTACCGGGGCGCACTACCGGCGCCTCGACATCCCACAATGGGTGACATTCGAGAAGTCGGGCTGCATCCGGTACGCGGCGACCGAACTGGACGTCCGAGGATACGAGGATCAGCCTGTGACGGTCGTGGGAGGCGCCAACTCGGCGGGGCAGGCAGCCCTCTCCCTTGCCGCCCGCGGCGCGACGGTGGATCTGATCATCCGGGGCGCCGATCTCGGGGCCCGGATGTCGTCCTATCTGACTGACCGGATCCGGGCGCATTCCCGGATCCGGCTCCACACCGGGAGCATGGTTCGCGAACTGGCCGGCGACGGCACTCTCGCGTCGATCGTCGTCGAACGGCCGGGCGGACGCCAGGACCGGCTGGCTTGCCGCGTACTGTTCTGCTTCATCGGCGCCGACCCGGTGTCGAGCTGGTTGGCCGGCGTGGCCAAGGACGACGACGGCTTCGTCCTCACGGACGGTTGGCCGCTCGCCGGATCGTCCAGTAGGCCCCTGCCGTTCCAGACGAGCGCGCCCCGAGTCTTCGCGGTCGGCGACCTCCGCTCAGGCTCGACAAAACGAGTGGCCAGCGCTGTCGGCGATGGCGCGGGCGCGGTCTCATCCGTCCACGCGGTGCTCGCTGGCGAATAAGGCCTCTATCGGCGCCGCTGTGGGTCTCGGCCTCTGTTGATGTTCGAAGAGCGACTCAGATTACTGAACGGCGGCCGGTACGGCGGATCTGAACCGCTCCGGGATCGATGGAGACTCTATGGGTTGACTCCCGCCGCCGGTTGGGGCTGGTGTTGAGCGTAGTAGACGGCCTCGTGTTCGGTGGGCGGGACGTCGCCGATCGCGGTGTGGAGTCGCTGGCGGTTGAACCAGTCGACCCATTCGGCGGTGGCCAGCTCGACATCGGCCAGGCCTTTCCATGGCTGTCGGGGTTTGATCAGTTCAGTCTTGAACAGGCCGATCTGGGATTCCATCAGAGCGTTGTCCAGGGCGTCGCCGATGCTGCCGATCGAGGCGTCGATCCCGGCCTGGAGCAGATGGGCGGTGAAGGCGAAACAGGTATATTGACTACCCGCATCCGAGTGGAGAACCAGGCCGGGCTCGGGCGGGGTGCCGGTGCGCTCGCGTCGCCATAGCGCCATGTCCAGGGCATCCAGGACGAGTTTGGCCCGTTTGGTGGTGGCCGCCGACCAGCCCACGATCGCGCGGGAGTGCACATCCACCACGAATGCGACGTAGACCACGCTGGCCCAGGTCATCACGTAGGTGAAATCAGCCACCCACCGCTGGTTGGGACGGGATGCCGTGAAATCGCGGTTCAGCAGGTCAGCAGCGCGTTCGTGGCCATCATCTCGCACGGTGGTCCGCACCTTCTTGCCGCGCCTGGCACCTTCCAGCCCCAGCTCGCCCATCAGCCGCGCGACCCGTTCGGCACCGTCACCGCCCAGACCGGCTCCAAGACCAATCTCGGCTACCAGGGCGAGTACACCGACCCGGACACTGGCAAGGTCAACATGCACGCCCGCTGGTACCAGCCCGGCACCAGCACCTTCACCAGCCGCGACACCGCCTCCCTGGACCCGAACCCGTCCGTGCAGGCCAACCGCTACACCTACGCCAACGCCTCACCGATGACCGGCATCGACCCGACCGGCCACGCCACCGTCATCTCCGGCGACGCGGTCGGTGGCACCTGGAACTCGCCCTACACGCCAGGCATCGACTACCAAACAGCTGTCGACTACTACGCTCAGCACGGCATGGTGATTGGAGGAGGCGGCACAGGAAGCGGAATGTGCATCGGCAGTTGCGGCTCCATCGGCAACTACTCAGCCGGTGCCATCGCCTGCGACATCTGGTCATGCGCCAGCGCCATCGTCGACCCGAGCTGGGCCCGGTACATCGAGCTGGAGACGGAGAAGAAATACTGGTTCGGTGAGGACGAACTCAAGAGATTGGGCTGGAAAGTCATGCCTAACGGTCGGCCAGTGCCGAAGAGGGCGGACGGGCAGGTCATCGACTTCTGGGACGCCAGCTGGGAAGCCCAGCTCGACTTCATGGAGAAATATGACCCCAGTCTCAGCTATAAATCGCTTGAGATCATGTGGGCCGTGACGGCCGCTTACCACAATCAGTATCCGACACACCCTGACGGCTGCTATATCACCTGCGCAGAGGGTCGACCGAACAACGACAATAAAATGGCAACGCATCGAGCGGCGGAAGAGTTCGCACGCCACTGGGCTAAGGTAAAGGGTCCGGTGTGGACGGATGACATGGCCGCCAATTATGCCTATCTACTAAAATTAAAGGGAGATAAAGATAGGGCGACGCGATACGTGAACGACTTCAAAAAGAGATGGGTGCAAGCATAGAGGGACGTCATCAATGCCGCAGCGGGGTACTTTAAAATCCCCAACCATGTTCTTGGCGGCATAGCCTTTAACGCAGTTGGCGGAGACCCGACCTTCTTCGACGAAGCCTCATTCATCAAAAATTTCGCGCAAGGAGGCTTGGATGCAGCCCTGGCGGCATCGTTCGGCCCTGTCCAGATGCAGCTTCGCGTGGCGGCTTACATCCTTGGGTACACTGGCGTCTCTACCGCACTGGCAGAGGATCTCATGAGGCTCCTGCAAAACCCGGCGGCCGACCTGTTCATCGTCGCAAAGTACATCTCCGACGTCCATCAAAGCCCCAGGAGTTGGAGCGAAACGGAAGAAAAGTACATCGCTGCGCACTACAATGGAGGGCCAAGCAACTGGACCTCACCTAAAGCGCAGAGATACGCGGGAGACTATATGCACTACCGCCCTTGGGTTAAGTCGGTCCTGAGGCCTGGAGGGGCGGTGGTCAACTAGTGCCTCCGAGCAGGACCCGAAAGCGGCCGCCGCTCGATCGCCCCAGAGATCCTCGGGTGGCTCTCCTTCTGTGGCGGTCCGCGTGGCTACTCTCGTTCATTGGCAGTGCACTGATCGCGCTGCCGGCGTTCCTCTTCACTATTTACGACATCAGCGGTAACGGCACGGACACATATGGGATCGATCACGATGCCGTCGATGCCATGCAGCTTTTCTTGTTCTTTTCCTACATCCCCGCAATAGCGGCTGTCTTTCTGCCGGTAAAGTCCTGGATGATGAGGTTCTTGGCCTGTGTCATAATTGTGATCGTGACCGTCCGATTCGTCGGGCTGCTGAGTCTGTAGAGGTGCCCACTTGCGGGCATGGCCAAGGCTGCGCGCGGATGGCGGCCGGGTGCCGCTGCTGGACGAGCAGGCGGCTGGCACCGATGGTGGATGCGGGGCGACCAATGTGGGGTGAGCTGTCCGCGCGGCGCGGCGTCCAGGCCACGCTCGCGCCGTCGGGGCCGCGCCCGTCACGTCCCTGGGACACACCAGCGCAGGCGAGCACCCGCCGACGCAGGCTGGCTGGCCCACGTCGGCGGGGTGAGCCGTGAGCGTCGACCAGGACGCCGACAAGCTGGCACAGACACAAGCGATGGCGGTCGAGCACGTCGCCCTGCTGGGGGCTGCCGTCGGCTGGCTGCAGGCGGCCGACGGCCAGAACGGCCAGGGCTGCGGGCGCGGGTCACGACAGGAGGGGGCAGTGATCCTCTCCGCCCGTGGGGCTGGCCACGTATGCGCCACGGCGAGAAGGCCGACCGGCTCGCCGAGCTGGCTGATGGGGTGCGCGACGTGCTCCTGGCCTGGTCGACGGAGCAGCGGGCGAGCTGCCGTGCTCGTCATCCACCGACAGGCGCGAACGCTGCGTCCCTCGCTGACGTCCGGTCTCGGGATCGACACAACCGCATCTCCTGCTGACCTGCACATGAGCCCTTGCCATCCGCGCCACCTCCACACCCCACCGTCAACGACGGCAGGAGCAGGCGCGAGAGGTTCTCAAGCTCAGCATTCAGTCGTGTCTTGTCGGATCCGTGTCGTCGCGTCCTTGGACGGCTACCGCTAGGGAAAAACGACATCCCCAGCATTAGGGATACAGGCGCTATCGGTCTCGCGCCCCGAGGCTGGCCTGATCGGCGGCGGTACGGCCGGCCGCCCAGCCCTCCCGGTCCCAGGACGTGCGGACCGCGTGCGAGACCAGGTTCGGGAACATGCGCTCGACCGCCTGCTCCACCTCCTGTTCGCGGGCCGCCAGCACCGGCACCAGGTCGGTGCCCCGGCTGGCGCTCTCCTGCGAGACCGCACCCGCCGTGGCCTCGGCGAGCCGCTCCCCGATCCTCGAGGCGAACGCCGACAGGAACGACTGGCGGAACGTCTTGTTCCTCGACCGGCCGGTGCCGTGCTTCTTGGTGCCCGAGTTCACCAGCGCGGTCTGCGCCTGCACCAGCAGCGAGGTGAACAGCACCTCCACCCAGGACAGGTCCGCCCAGAACCCCAGCACGGTGGCGAACCCCAGCTCCTTCGACCAGATCACCCGGCACCTGTTGGCCTCGGCGATGAGGTCGAGCAGCACGGCCTTGGGCTGCTCGTACGGCGCGTCGATGCCGATCCGGATGCCCGCCGGGGCCTCACCTCCGCCTGGCTGCGCGTCCAGCATCGCCGCGTCGATGCTGTACTTCGCCATCAAGCTCTGCGCCGCCGACGTGAACGTCTCCGCCTCCGCCGGGTACGTCGTCGACTCCGCCTTGGCAAGCAGCGCCCGCACCCGCGCGAACGTCTTCTCGCTGACCGCGTGCGAGCGTGCCTGGACCGTACGGCGAGCGGCCCCGGGCCGCGGGCTCAACGACTCCAGCCGCGGCAGCCCGGTCAGCAGCCCCAGCAGCTCCAGCCCACCGGAGACGGTCACCAGTCGGCTGGCCCCGTCGCGTGCCTGCCGCGCCGCCAGGTAGCCGCCCTTCCACCACACCGCGGCCTCCAGGCCGGCGAGTTGGTCGCGCCAGCGCTCATCCACCGTGGCCGGCGCGTAGTCCCGCATCTCCCAGGCGATGAGGTCAGCCGCCGCCCGCCCGTGCCAGTCGGTCAGCCGCCTGGCCGCGATCCTGACCACGTCGGCGGGCTGCCAGCCGTTCCGCCACAACCCCGAGATCGTACGGGTCACAACCTCCACCAGCACGCGATCGGCGTCGTCCCGGTCGGCCAGGAAGGCGGCGGCGGAGTCGAAGGCTGCCTCATCCTCGCGGGCAAGGGCCTCCGTCGCCGCGCCGATCAGCTCATCAGCCTTACTCACACGTGCCGTCCACCTTGAAGAAAGTCCGCCAGAACCCTACCGCGACGGAACCTCGTCGCCGGCGCGGTGGAAGGCGGCGAGGTCCTGACCGACCCCGGCTGACCCTGTATCCCGTCAAAACGCAACCACGACGGCTCGCAGCTCAGCCTTCCGCCGCGACCTGTTCGATTATGGGAGCTTGTACGGCGGCCAGCACGGCTGCGGCGAAGGGCAGGGAGTGATGCGTGGCTCCCCAGCCAATGCCGAACACGACGGAGGCGGGATCGTTGTTGGGGTTGGAGAGGGCCTGGTGCCCACGGATGCGCAGCCGCAACGACCCGCGAGCGTCCTCCAGTGCATTCCACTCGACGCCCTCGATCTCGGTGATCGGGTAACGCCGGTCACCTGCCGTGTACTTGGCCGGGGAAGCTCCGGACGAGAACCAGGTGAAGGTGACAGCCTGCCCGTCGAAGGCGGCCTCACCGTCCCACGCCTTGAAACTACGCGGCACCGAAGGACCGGCGATCAGGAACCGCTCAGCCGGGCCTCGCTCGGACAGGGCTGCGCGCATCTCGTCGGCATACTGGTCGGCCAGCGTCTTCGTGGCGGCGGGCAGCACCAGCCGGTACGGATCGAGCGACTCCTGGAGCTGCCCCGTTGCCGCGGACATGACCGGATCGGCTCCCTCCCGGGGAACCACCCGCAACACCACCCTGCCGCGTGCACCAGGCTCCAGCATGACATCGGCCAGCGCGTCGTACGGCACGAACCGCTCACCGAGCTCCATGCTCAGTTTCGACGCCTTACCCGGCTCAGGCGTAATGCGCAGCCCTCCGTCCTCGAACTCCCACGCGCAACCTCGCCCCTTCAGTACGTCACCCATGCGAGCAAGGATAGGTGCCCGAACACTGGCGGCTGCGCAGACGGGCGGCCACCGCCGGGATCTTGGCCTGCGTTGGAGCCCTCCCGCCGGCGCACGCTGGCGCCGGCCGGACGAAGTAGTGGGGCGGACAGACCGCCGGCGATGCCGAGGGCCGTGTATGCGCTGAACAAGATCAAGCCAACTGTTGGTGCGACCGCACGTGTCGCGTGCCGCCGCGTGCCCTCGTCGGGCGAGGCTGCCGTCCGGCGCCGGTGCCGGTTTTCCCGGCCCGGTGGCTGAAGGCAGTTCTCCGCGACGAGAGGAACATCATGATGAGGCACATCCGAGGGATGTGTTACCCGGTCGCCGCCCTCGCGGCGGTGGCCCTTCCGCTGACGCTGTTCGGCGCGGTCCCGGCCGAGGCCGCACCCGCCGTCACCGCCCCGGCGGTTCCGCGGGTCGCGCCGGATCCCGCCTCATGCCCCGACCAGGTGTCGCTGGTCAACGGCGGTTTCGAGCAGCCGGTCGTCAGCCGCGGGACGTGGGCCTCGTTCCCCGACGCCTCGCAGACCGGCGCGCCGAACCACGTGCCCGGCTGGCTCACCACCGCCACCGACCACATGATCGAGCTGTGGGCCAGCCCGCCGAACCCGGCCAACACCCCGCCCAAGGAGGGCAGGCAACTCGCCGAGCTGAACGCCAACCAGGTCTCGACCCTGTACCAGGACCACGCGACCACCCCGGGGACGAAGCTGTACTGGCGGCTGTCCCACCGCGGTCGGCTGGGGGTCGACACGATGGCCTTGGACATCGGCGCTGTGCAACAGCGGGTCATGTCGGACGGCACCGGGAGCTGGGGCACCTACTCCGGCACCTACGTCGTGCCCGCGGGCCAGACGACCACCAGGTTCGCCTTCCGTTCCGTCTCGGCGGCCGGAGGGAACGCCACCTTCGGCAACCTGCTCGATGACATCTCCTTCGCTACCGCGCCATGCGTTGTCCTCACCAAGACCGCGAGCCCGCAGGGGCCGGTCGACGTCGGCGATGTGATCACCTACCGGGTCACCGCGGTCAACAAGGGCGGCGCCCCGGCGGAGAACGTGCGCCTCACCGACACCGTCCCGGCCGGGACCACCTACGTGCCCGGCTCGCTCCGGGTGGCCGACGGCCCGGGCAGCGGGACCAAGACCGATCAGATGGGCGACGACCAGGGCGAGTTCGACGCTGGCAAGGTCTCCTTCACCCTGGGGAACGGCGCCACCCCCACGGCTGGGGGCTCGCTGCCCAACGCCGCGAGCCTGCCCGGCGGCACCACCGTGGAGTTCAAGGTCAAGGTCGGTCGGGACGCCGCGGGCGGGAAGGTGACCAACCAGGCGACGGCCGACTACGAGAACAGGCTCGGCCCGGAGCCGGAGCAGCTGACCTCTACCAGCGGCGACGCCGTTACCGAGGTCAATCCGGCCGTGGACCTGAGCGTGGTCAAGTCCGCCGATTCGACCAAGGTGACCGTGGGCCAGACCGTCACCTACCGCGTCACCGTACGCAACGCCGGCCCGAACGGCGCGACGGGGGTCATGGTCAAGGACATGCTGCCGTCCAACCTCACCTTCATGTCCGCCATGGCCTCCACCGGGACCTACGCGCCGGCGAGCGGGATGTGGACGGTCGGCGCGCTGGCCAGTGGCGCCTCGGCCACGTTGACCGTCCATGCCAAGGCCACAGCGGTCGGCGAGACGACCAACACGGCCACCGCCGACGGCAAGGAGCTGGATCTCGATCCCGCCAACGACTCCGACACCGTCAAGATCTGCGTCGACCCTGAACCCTTCTGCCCGTACTGCATCAAGGAAGCGAAGAGCTAACAACAGGCCGCCGGTCGACGCATTCGTGCGGAAAGCGTCCCTGCCACCGATCGCCTCGTGGCAGGGACGCGGCCGTCCAGGCCGGGAGCCGGGCGACACGTCTTCGGCCTTGGTGACGATCCAGGTGATGCACAGGATCGCGTTCGCGCAGGTCAGCGCCGAGCGCCTCGTCCAGGAAGCGACTCGGTGATCATGTCGTCGTGGTTGACGTTCAAGTCTGATGTGTCACGCGGCGGCCGACCGTCGGCGCGGGCCGATGGTGGCCTCGGGTGCGTCGAGCCAGAGCTGTTGGCCGTCGGGGGTGACGGTCATGCCGAACCGATCGAGGCCCGGCTCACCCCTGCTCACCCACTCGAAGTAGGCGTTGGTGACCTCTTCCCAGAGGTGACGGTCGCCGAGCTCGTACACCCACGGTTCGCCGTCGGGCTCATGGATGGCGGCGCCCCACCGGCCAGGGTCGCCAGGGTCGACGAGGAACACCCTCTTCTCATCGTCGAGCCGCATACGCAAACCAGTCAGGGCCGACATGACCAGGCCGGCGCCGGCCGGCGCGTACGTGATCGTGCGGGGATCTACGGCGGTGGTGAACCGTCGGCCGCTACCGTCGTCCGGATCGCCCGGCGTAGCGCCCTGGGAGCGCATCATCATGTACGAGGCGTAGCCCGGGAACCTCCCGACGGCGCTGCCATCCGGCAGGACGACGAGCCGTAGCGAATGGTCGGTGTCGAACCCGGGCGAATACGGCGTGACGATGACCGCGCCGGGACGGCATTGCTCGATCCAGGCGTACGGAACGGTATGGACGGCGCACGTGACGTGCACGCGGTCGTACCGGGCTCCCTCTGGCCAGCCGGCCGCCCCATCGCCAACGATCAGGCGCGGGTGCACGCCGGCTGCGGCCAGAGCCTTTCCCGCCTGCTCGCCGACTGCCGGATCGACCTCCATCGATGTCACACGAGCGGCGTCGCCGACTAGATGGGACAACAGCGCGGCCGTCCACCCGGTACCGGTGCCGACCTCGAGTATGCGGTGCCCGGGATCGGGATCGAGCAGCGTGAGCAGGTCGACCACTGTGCCCGGGGCCGAGTTGGAAGAGGTGTAGCGCCCTTCCACGTCGCGGATGTCCGTTGCACCCTTGTCCAGTTGCGTCACGATGGCGGATGGTCCGTACACAGCCGCCCACCATGCCTCTGGGTCGCGGCGCCAGTCGATCAGCTCGGGGCCTGCGTGGGTCAGAGCCACCCCCAACGAGGGCACGAACAGGTGCCTTGGCACCGCATGTAGCGCGTTGGCGATCGTGCCGCGGATCGGGGCCCGGGTCCCGCTGATCGCAGCGATCATGCCGTCGATGCTTGCCTCGAGGTCGGGCATCACCTTTGTTTTCCGTCCCCATCGCCCGTGTTCTTGTCATGCTTCGGGAGCTCGAGCGGTTTCGACTTGGGCTTTTCGCCTTCGTGCTTGCCCACGCGGAGAGCCTTTTCTCGCCTAGAAAGAACCGTCTCCGCGACCATATGACTACCGTCCGTTATCGACAAGAGGTCATCCAGTTGGATGAGGTAGACCCTCGCGCTCAGTGTGACGGTGCCCGGTACCGGGCACCTGTCGGCTCCCACGTACCACTGAGAGGACCATGATGACGCTGGTGCCGTTGGCGTCGCTCTCGATGGTCAGGCGGTCGACCCATTGCCGGGCCAGCCACAGCCCCCGGCCGCTGCTGCTGCCGGGTGGCACGGGAGGCAGGCCGTGCTTGTACGGCCGCGGCAGGCCGGGTCCGCTGTCGGTGACCCGGCAGTAGAGCCGGCCGTCGGCCTGCCACGATCTCCGCTCGGTAGGCAATGGGAAAGATCCAAATGTCCTGATCAAGCCATGAAATCGCACACTCCGTCAAGATCGACAGTCGGTGGTCGTCCCGGCTGAGGCGATCAGGTCTCCCGGGTCAGGAACCGGTGGAGGCTCCGGCAGGCCCGGGTCAGCGAGGACGAACCGCGCTTCTTCGCGTGGGCGGCCACCTCGTGGATCTCGCCCCGCGCGCCGGCCCACGTGGCGATGTCGGTGGCCAGTACGACGGCGTCGGTGTGTGGACGCTGGGCCCGCTCGCCCTCTCTCGGGAGGAAGACGGCCAGGAAGTGGCGCATGATCGTCCATACCTCGGCGTGCGCGCCCTGCTTGGCGGCCAGCTCCAGTGAGGGCAACGCGGGGCCGGCCTCGTAGCGGGTGCGCCGGCCGAGCAGGCCCAGCAGGCGGCCCGTCTCGGCGGCGGGGAGCGCGCCCCTGGCCGCCAGCTGAAGCAGTGGGGGCACCGCTTCGTCGCTCTCCATGGTGAGGAAGTAGGCCAGGACCAGGGCTGTCGCCGGGCCGGACGCGCCTTCGGCCAGGGTCAGGTCGCGGAGGTCGTCGATCGCGATGTCGGGCGGGTCGAAACGGTCGATCAGGCCGATGGCCAGATGAGCCGCCGCGAGCTCCCGGTGGTGGGGCATCATGCCAGGCCAGAAGGGACGTGACATACGCCGGAACGGGCGCATCTCGGGCGCGGTCAGCAGGGCGTCGAGGTGGGTGAGACCGGTGGGCTCCACGGGTTGCCAGCTCACGTTGGCGATGCCGCGCTGGTCGAGGACCTGGTCGTCGTAGGGCACGACGCGGGAGCCGAGGTCGAGGGTCCAGGTCAGCTCCACCTCCGGAGGTGGGGGCGCGCCGTGCTCGAACCAGCGGGTCACCATCGCGGCGGCCGCCGAGCCGATGCTCTTCGCGCGTTCGGCCAGGTCGGGGGCGGGATGGGGCGGGAGGCGTAACAGGGCCTGTTCCACGTCCAGCGGGAGCGGTTCGCAGCCGGAGTCCGCGCACACGGCCAGGCGGTTGAGCAAGGTCTCGGGGTCGAGGTGGCCGTCGGCGCGGGTGGGGGTGGCCAGCAGGATCGGGGGCAGGGCTCCGGCCTTCGCCGCGCGCAGGAGTTCGTCGAGGCGGGACAGGAGGAAGGCGTGGGGGCGGGCGCACTCCCGCAAGTGGGGGAGGCGGTTCCAGGGGGCGGGCGCCGGTCGCGTCTTCGGGTCGTAGAGGTCGGTCTGGACGTCGGTCGTCCGCAGAATGTCCTCCTGTACGTAGTCGGGCATCTCGTGGAGCGGGACGATCGTGCGGAGGCCGGGGAACAGCTCGAAGGCCGTGGCCGCGAGGTTCACCATGCCGTCGTACAGGGCCTGCCCGAGGTCGCCGGACAGGCCGGAGACGGCCCGCTGCTCCTCGGAGATCATCCTCCGGTACGACGGGCGCTGCCTCGGCGGACGGGACGCGGGCGGCCCCGGATCTTCGCCGGGGTTGACGAGTTCCCTGGCCAGCGCGGTGCACCAGTCACGCGGGGACTGCCACGTCGGCGCGTCGTAGAGCACCGGCCGCAGGTGTTCGCCGAAGCGCCGGGCCAGCGTTTCCTTCAGGGATTCCGGGTTCGCATGTGCCTCCCGCGTGACCGCCGCCAGCCACGCCTCGACGTCGATCCAGCCGATCTCCTCCGGTGGGCCGCTCTCCAGGCCGGAGGTGGGGAACGGTCCGGGGACGGTTGCCTCGGGCAGGCGGCCGGGGGCGAAGTCGCTGGTCCAGCCTTCGATGAAGCGCTCGAAGAGCTGCCGGGCCGAGGCCGGGGGCAGCAGTTCGGCCGCCTCCAGGATCGGGGCGGGGTCGGTGAGGTCGCCGGCGTGCTTGAGGGTGAGGGTGACGGCGCGGTCGCGCACCTCGTGAGAGGCGTGCGCGTACGCGTTGGTCAGCGCGGTGACGTGGTCGGCCACACGTTCCGGGTGGTGGCCTAGGTCGCGGTCGAGCCAGGTCAGGCCCTTCACGGCGAGCTTGGCCTCTTGGCGGAAGGTCATCGCCTCGATGGCCTCGGCGACGTCCGCCGGGTCGAGCCGCGCCTGGCGCACCTGCTGCCAGGCCAGCTCGGCTACCGGGCCCGGCGCGGTGGGCAGCAGACGCAGGTAGTCGCGCAGCCGCCCGGCCGACTCCTCTGGTGTGGGTGCCACGAGCGTGTGCAGCCGGACGAAGAAACGCAGGTCCTGCGCGTCGCCGCCGAGCAGGAAACGGCGTACGCAGCCGGTGATGATCTGCTCGCGCGGCAGCGTGCGGGCGGTCAGGGCCAGCCAGCGGGACGGCTTCGGGGTGAGCGTCTCGTTGACCAGCGCCCGGCCCGCGCCGGGCGCCTCGAAGATCTTCGGAAGCAGGTGGGGCGTCAGCGGGTCCTTGGCCACGCCCACCGCCGAGAGCCAGGCCGTCACCAGCGGCTCGTGGTCGGGTGGGGTGGCCTCGCCGTCGCGCAGCAGTGCCAAGGCCAGCGGTACGATCCGGTCGTCGGGACGGCGGATGCGGCGCGCGAGCCGTACCGCCAGATCGGCACGCCAGGCCACCGGGCGGCCGGAGACCGCCTTCACCAGCCGGTGCGGGCTCGGCGCGCCGGACCAGCGGGGATTGAGGTCGCGCTTCATCAGCCAGGTGGCCACCCCGGCCGGGCCGGGAATGGTCGCCGCGCCGACCATCATCAGCACCTCGGACGAGCCGGTGACCTGGTCGCCGGCGGTCCAGTCGAAGGCGTCCCAGCCGACGGTGGCGGCCAGTAGCGGGTTCGCGCGGAGCTCGGCGAGCAGGCTCGGCAACTCGGCGGCGACGGCGCCCCGCTCGGCGTCGGTGAGCTTCGGCAACCGCGACGCCAGACCCTCGGCGTCGTGGTTGAGCACGAGATCCCTGATCTCGGTACGGATGTCGTCAGAGGTCATGACGTGGCTCCGGTGAGCTGGGCGTGCAGGCGCTTGCACTCGTGGACGAAGCGGATCGTCCGGCGGCTCCGCGCGAACTCGCCGACGATCGGGATCTCCCCGCGCGCGCCGGTCCAGCGGGCCACGTCGGCGGCGAAGGCGACGAGTTCGGCGTGGGTGACGGTGATGCGCTGCCCCTCTCGCGGCAGCATCCCGGGCAGCAGGGCGCGCAGGATGCGCCACACCTCCTGGTGGCCGCCGGCGTCGGCCAGCTCGGTCAGGGCCGCGATGGCGGGGCGGGTCTCCTGCCAGGTGCGGCGCAGTATCAGCGCGAGCTGGCGGCCGATCGCCTCGGCGGGCAGCTCGCCCCTGGCGGCCATGCTCAGGACCAGCGGGATCACGCTGGGCATGCTGTCGGCCAGGAGGAAGGCGAGGATCACCGCCGTGGACTCGCCCATCGGGCCTTGGGCGATCTCCAGGCCGGTGATGTCCGCCGGAACCATCCCCGCGCCCCAGTGGCCGCGCAGCAGGAAGGGCAGGAAGTTGACGGCCACGACCTCGCGGTGCGAGGGCACCATGGCGGGCCACGCCCTGAGCGCGCCGCCGAACTCGTCGGTCGTCCAGTCGAACGGCTGGCGCAGCAGCACCTCGTCGATCAGCCGATGCCCGCTCGGGGCCGTCACCCGCAGCACGGGCTGCAGCCTGACCTGGGTGAAGTGTTCCGGTTCGCCGTCGCCGAACTCGACCATGGACGCTTCGACCATGTGGCGCCACACGTGGCCGCACTCGGGGTCGGCCATGCCGTCACCGGCGAGCCAGCGGGCGGCCGAGCGCGCCGCCGCCGAGTCGATTTCGGTGGCCCGGTCGGCCGCGGCCGGGTGGCCGCCCCGGGGCAGCCGCAGCAGCGCCTGCGCCAGGTCGGCCGGGGGCGGCTCCACGCCGGCGGCGGCGCAGGTCTCCAGCCGGTCGATCAGCACGTCGGGGTCGAGGTGGCCGCTCATCCAGGTCGGGGTGGCCAGCAGCACCGGCGGCAGGGTGCCGTCGCGCAGGGCCTCGGTGAGTTCCGCGTAGCGGTGCAGCAGGAAGTCGTGGGGCGGGGAGACGTGATCGGGGTGGGGCAGCTGGTTGCCCCGCCGCCACTCGTCGTGCTCGGGCAGCGCCTTGGGCATGAAGGAACGCAGCCGGGGCGGCACGAAGACGACGGTCACCTGTACGAGCGGCTCGCCCGGGTTCGGTGGGGGCACCTGCTCTCCCGCCCGCATCGCCGCGATCCGGTCGGGGTCCACGCCGAGTTCGGCCATGCGCTCGTAAGCGTGGTCGAGGATGGAGGACGGCATGGCCTCCTCGGAGTCGTCGTACAAGACGCCGGGCCTCGGCCGCGCCGGACGGAGGTGACCCGGCAGTCCGTCGTCGGTGGGGGAGCCGTTCAGGTGGATCCGGCCTCTGACGAAGGGGATCTGCCGGTCGCCCTCGTGGGCCACCGCCCCGGTCGGGCCGTCGTCGCTGGTCCAGGTGATGAAGAAGGCGCGCAGCGGGGTGTCGTCGTCGAGATGGCGGCCGGGCCGATAGGCGCCGCCCACCATGATCCGCCGGGGCGACGGCTCCGCGTCGGGCTCCTCGCCACGGGTGAGGGCGCGCACTTCTACGGAGTGGTTCGCGCTGTCCCAGAACTTCTCCGGTTCGATCGGCGGTAGCTCCGGCACGCTGCCGGGGGTGACGAGCTCGGCGGCCAGCGCCGACTGCCAGTCGTCGGGGTCGAGGCGCACCTTCCTGGACCGCCAGTGGCGCTGGTTCTGCTCGACGTGGGGCTCGAGCGTGCGGCGCAGTTTCGCCCGGTCGTCGGCGATCCCGGCGACGAAGGCCGCCAGCCAGCGCTCCTGGCCGATCCAGCGCTCGTGGTGGTCGGGGAAGATCGACGGCTCGGGGAACCGCCGCGCGTCCGGCAGCTCGGGCAGTGGCGGGAACTCCTTCCGCGCCGGCAGCTCCTCGACCGGGGCCTCCCCGCCGAACTGCTCGGCCAGCTTCGCGCCCAGGTCGGCGGGGAGGTGGCGGACGCCGTCGAGGATCGCCTCGGCGTGGTCGGCGAACAGGCCGGCGTGTTTCAGGGTCAGCTCGACCGCGCGGTTGCGCACATCGAAGGACTTGTGCGCGTACGCCGTGGTCAGCGCGGTCACGAAGTCGGCGGCCACCTCGGGCGTGGCCCGGATCGCCTGGTCGAGCCAGCGCAGGCCCATGGCGGCGAACTTGGCCTCGTCCCGGAAGGTGAGCGCGTCGACCGCCTCGACCAGGTCGGCGTGGTCCAGCGGCATCGCCCCGCGCACCTGCCCCGCGGCCAGTTCGGCGACCGTGCCCGGAGCCGACGGCAACAACCGCAGGTAGTCGCGCAGGCGGGGAGCGGACTCCGCGGGCGTGGGGTCGAGGAGCGTGTGCAGCCGTACGAAGAAACGCAGGTCCTGCGCCTCGCCGCCGCGCAGGAAACGGCTCACGCAACCATCGAGCACCTGCTCCCTGGGCAGTTCGCGGGCGGTGGCGGCCAGCCAGCGGGTTGGCCGGGGCTCCAGCCGCTCGTCACGGAGGGCGCGGCCCGCGCCGTCGGCGGCGAAGACACGAGGCAGCAGCACGGGGGTCAGCGGGTCACCGGCCACGCTCGGCGCGGCCAGCCAGGCGGCCACCAGCGGGTCGTGGTCGGGCGGCACGGCTCCGGACTCGCGCAGCAGCGCCACGGCCAGCGGCGCGATGCGGTCGGCGGGACGGCGCAACCGCTGGGCCAGCCGGACCGCGACATCGCGACGCCACTCCCAGGGGCGGGTGGCCGCCACCCGGCACACCTGGGCGACGTCCAGGTCCTCGGCCCAGCGGCGGTTGACGTCGCGGCTGGTCATCCACGTCACGGCGGCCGCCGGACCGGTGATGACGCCGACACCGGTCAGCAGCAGCGCGCCGGCCACTTCGTTCAGCAGGTCGCCGAAATCCCAGAAGACCATCTCCTCCAAGTCGTGGGGATGCTGGGCGCGCAGCTCCTCGGTGAGGGCGCCGCGCAGCTCCTTGACGAGGCCGGGCAACCGCCCGCCCAGCTCGGCGCGCTCCTCCTCGGTGAGCGTGACCAGCCGGTCGGCCAGGCGGGTGACCTGGTTGCCGGTGATCAGATCGCAGATCTCCGTCCAGAGGGTCATCAGGAGACCTCCACGGCGGCGCGGGCGACGATCCGGGCGGCCAGCACGTGTTTGCACGGCCCACGGGAGCCGCGATGGTCCCACCACCACTCGCAGGTGCAGGAGCCGTCGGCCAGCGAGACCCGGCGCGCGCCGCCCGAGGTGCGGACGGTGGCCGACTCGCCTTCGAGGTGCACGGCGCCCGCGTCGACGAGCTTGCGCGCCTTGGCCAGCCGCGGGTTGAGCAGGATCACGTTGTCCTTGTCATAGGGCAGCTCACGGTGGAAGTGGGCGGCCTCCGACAGGTCGTAACCGACCCAGCCGGCCACGCCGAGCTGCGTCAGCGCGGTCCGCACCCGGTCTGCGGGGATGCCCGCGCGGTCGGCCAGCAGGCCGATCTCGACCTCGGGCTCGAAGTTGAGCAGCATGCCCACCACGTCGGCGTCGTTCTCGGCCTCGTCGGTGGCCAGATCGTCGAGCACCGCGCCCTCGCCGGAGAAGCCGCGCCAGCGCTCGGGCGAGAGGGTGAGCGTGTAGCGCATGCCCGGCAGCTCCAGCTCCCAGGCGCTGGAGGCGGCGTCGGCCGGGCCGTACACCCGCAGGGACTTCGCGAAGCGAAGCAGTGGCAGGAGGGTGCCGAGCCGGTTGGGGCCGGCGAGCTGGACCGAGCCCGGAACCTGACGGTCGGAGACCTTCAGCTCACGCCCCGCCTGCGCCACCCACACCGTGCCCTTCCTGGGCAGCCCGCGCAGGAACCGCACCGCCGCCATGCCGGCCAGCTCACCGCGCTGGTCCATGCCCGAGGCGATGACCTGCACCTCGGCGAATCCGCGCAACCAGCGTTCGGGCAGCGGCACCTTCTTCTCCACCACCGCGCCGTCCATCGTGGTCACGACCAGCTCGTCGAGGCCCACTCCCAGGTGCAACGGGTCACGCGCGCCGATGCGCGCCAGCGCCTCCCGGAGCGGCGCGTTCACGTCGACGTTGGTGGTGCCTCGGTCGAACACCTCGCCGTCGAGCGTGCCGTTCAGCAGATCAAGCCGGGCGTACACGCCGCCACAGGCCGAGAACGACTCGAACCGCAACCGGTCTCCGTTGCACGTCACCACCGGGTCCCGCACCCAGCCGGGCCGCGCCTGCGGCTGGTGGTAGCGGGCCAGTGCCACATCGGCGACGCCGAGCAGGCCCGCCGCGGCGGGGGCCGCCTGGGTCACCACGCCGCTGAAGAACCGGGGAGCCACGGCCGGGCCGGACAGGGCCCGGCCGCCGGAGGTCGCCAATCCGAGACGACCGTCGACAAGGGAGGAGGGCGCGGCGTACGTGTACGCCTGCGTCGCTGAAGTCATGGCCGGGACAATAGATCGCCCCACCGACAAACCGGCGCGGCAGCTGTCGAGGAGATGAAAGAACCTGTGAACATTCACCCCCTCTGCCGGGCGAACTGGGTAATTTGTCGAGGAGAGTGGCCTTCAGTCGCTCATGGGACCAAAGGAGGCTGCGGCCGCACTTCTTCCCGCGCGGTGTTCGGGCCGCGTACGGGTCCCGATGGCGGCGCAACCCCCTTGCCCACCGAAATACGAGCCCGCTGACCACTTGCCGTTAGATGGTTTATCAGCGTCAAGTGGGACAACAGGGGTCGATAACTTACATAACAACTCATATGGGTTATCTGATCGCTAGTCCTGTCGCGGGATTGCGTATCCTCAATACAGGCTATTCGCGAAGGAGGAGCCATGGTTCGTTCCAGGCCCCAGGTAATCGTGATAGCGCTGCGCGGGGTCGTTGACGACCGTGTGGCGAAGGAGGCTGCGCGACTGCTGGGCGCGCGCCTGGAGCAGAGTGAGCGCTGGCTGGTCTTCGACCTGTCCGGCGCCGAACGGATCACTCCGGGCGGCTGGCGGTTCATACTGCGCGCGTGGCTCGACGCGCGTGCCGCGGGCGGAGGCGCGACCCTGGCGGGCGATGCGAAGATTTCGCGAGATGTGACTCGCCAGATCGGGCTGCCGACCTCACCTGACGTGGATCACGCCCTGGCGGCACTGAATCCGGAGCGCCGGATATCGGAGCTCGTGCCGGCACCGGACGAGGTGCGGCCTCGGCTGGGAGCTCGGCCTGTCGACGGGTATGAAAGGGCCTTCCTCGCCTTCTTCGGCTACCGGCCGTCATCCGATCCGTTGAAAGACGCGTTCTCCCGGGCGTTGGTCATGCAGGCGCTCGCCGACGTCAGGCGGGATGCGGTGGAGCCGGATCCGGCTCTGGAGATGATGCCGGCCGGGCCGGACGACGACGTGCTGGACGCACTGCGCGAGTCGCTGCTGCCCAGAGGCACCCAGGAGGGCTTCGCCTATCTGGGGGACGCGGAGAGCGCGCCGGCGGTGGAGAAGGCGCTGCGGCAGTTCGGTGAGGCGTTCGGATGGGAGGTGACGCCGCGTTCTGAGCCGCTGGAGGGCTCGTGGTTCCGCCGGTTTCGCCTGAAGGCCACGGACCTGGCGATGTCCTCGGACGCCAAGGAGATCGCCGAAGAGCTGCGCCGGGCCGCCGAACTTCGAGCGCTGCACAGCGTACAGGCCGAGAACGACAGCAAGCAGGCACAGGCCGCGGCGACGCTGATCCAGGCACTCGACGGCACAGAGCAGGCGGTGGTACTGGTCGGGTCAGTCCTGGTCATCAAGGACGCGGGCCGCTTGGCGGTGCGTACGCTGACCCAGCGTCAGCTCATCTACCTGGAGCGCAGCGCTGACATGACGCAGCCGAGCAATGTGCTCGAGGCGCTGGAGCGGTGCGGTGCCGCTGACGATCCGCCGCCGACGCGGGTGCGCTCCCTGCCGCCAGGCGAAGATGATGACTGATGTGGACAGCGCGCATCGATGCCGTCTTTCGCGGCGATGTAGGTCGTCAGTCTGATCTTCGTCGCCGACAAATCATCACCAAGCCCACCCCGCTCAACTGAAGGATCCTACTCAGGGGTGGTTCGGTTGCGTAGCGGAGGCCTCCAGAGTGACGGTGGTGCCGTCGACGCCGGTGTCGATGGTCAGGCGGCTGACCCACTGCCGGGCCAGCCACAGTCCCCGGCCGCTGCTGCTGTCGGCCGGTACGGGATCGTGGCCGTGCTCGTCCGGTCGCGGCAGGCCGGGGCCGTTGTCGGTGACCCGGCAGTAGAGCCGGCCGTCGGCCTGCCACAGGCTCAACCGCCCGCCCCCGCCGCCGTAGCGCACCGCGTTGGTGGTGATCTCGTTGACCGCGACCACGAACCGGTACAGGTCCTGCCCGGTGAGACGGTGCCGCTCGGCGTACCGCTCCACCAGTCGCCGCACCGTGACGAGCGTGTCGAAGTCGAAGTCGTACTGGAGCTCCAGGGCTTCGTCGGGCTCACTCATCGGCGCCTCGCCCCCGAGCGGACACCATGGTGGTATTCAGCCGCCCTCAGCCCAGCCCGAACGCGGTGAGCAGCCCCGTTATGCGCAGTTGGTCGAACACCCGGGGAGTGGGATGCTCCACGCTGAAGGCCGCCTCGACCTCGGCGGACGCCTTCATCGCGTCCACGAGCACGCCGATCCCGGAGGAGTCGAGGAAGGCCACCTCGCCCATCTCGATCCGCACCACGGAAGGACGCTCGTCGATCACGGCGGAGGCCACGGTCTTCCGTACCCAGGCCGCGTTGGTGAAGTCGATGTCCCCGCGCAGCACCACCTCCAGCAGACCGTCGGTTACGGTGCCGACCGACACCACGTCCATGCGCATTCCTTCCTCTGCCGAGCACGGCGGGCTCACCCCGTGACGCACTTCGGCCCGCCGGTCGGGTATGGCCGGCTGCTCGCACGAACCATTGTCCCGGTATATACGGGTATCTATCACCGGCTCGCCCACCACGCCACCCACGGGACGGTTCTCAGCGGCCTGTTCACGCGCCTGAGCCGGGCACATCGGCGGTCTGCCGGGCTGTTGATTCGTGCTCGCCTGCCCCGGGCGGAGTGACTCACCGCCGTTTCTGGCGCTGTCGCCGGTGGTCAACGGGCGGCGGTCGCGCGGCCTCTCGCGAACCAGACGGAACCACGGTCCGTCCGGCTGCCTACGGGCGGGCGGTCGGGCCAGGTGGGCCGTGGGTCCGTCCGGCAGACGATCCGTGGGCGGCCGAGTCCGGCGGAGTCGGCCGCCCGGCAGACGATCCGCGAGCGGCCGAGTCCGGCGGAGTCGTGGTTCGGGGCGGCATACCATGTGATCGTGAGTTTCAGCCCCCGGCGTGAGCCGCGCTCCGGCGCCCGCAGAGGGGCCGTGCCCAGCATCCGCGACGTCGCGGCCGCGGCGGGCGTCTCCTATCAGACCGTTTCGCGGGTGCTCAACGACTCGCCCCGGGTGCGCCCCGACACCAGGGCCGCGGTGCTCGCGGCCATCGAGACGCTGGGGTTCCGCCCCAACCGGGCCGCGCGGGCGCTCGGTCTCGGGCGCGCTCCCGGCATCACCGTGGTGACCGCCAACACCATGCTGTACGGCTACGCGTCCACGCTGCAGGGCATCGAGGAGGCCGCGCGGACCGAGGGCCTGGCCGTGGGGGTCAGGGTCGTGGAGTCGGACTCGCTCGCCGAGGTCAAGCAGACGGTCGACTACGTGAGCGACCCGAGCGCGGGCGGCCTGATCATCATCGCGTTCGACCCGGCGGGCACCGCGGTGCTGGCGGCGTTGCCGCCGGACATCCCGGCGATCGCCGCGACCGAGCCGGTGGCGCCCGACACGGGCAGGGTGGCGATCGCGCTGGACGAGCGGGGGGCCGCCGCCGACGCCACCGAGCACCTGCTGGCGCTGGGCCACCGGACCGTGCACCACGTGGCGATCCCGTCCGAGGGGCGCTCCAGCGGCAGGCAGGCCGGCTGGTGCGACGCGCTGTCGCGGGCGGGCGCCGAGATCCCCGAGGTGATCGGCTCGGGCTGGGACATCCGCGCCGCCTACCTGGCCGGGCAGCGGCTGGCCGCCGACCCGGACGTCACGGCGGTGCTGTGCGGCAACGACGACATCGCCCAGGGGGTGCGCCGCGCTCTCTACGACGCGGGCAGGGACGTGCCCGGTGACGTGAGCATCGTCGGGTTCGACGACATTCCCGGCTCGGCGTTCTGGATCCCCGCGCTGACCACCGTGCGGATGGACTTCGTCGGGCTGGGCCGGGCGTGCTTCCTGGCGGCGGTGGCCGAGCTGACCGGGCAGCCGCAACCGGAGACCGAACTCACACCGCCCCGCCTCATCGTGCGCGAATCAACCGCCCCGCCGCGCCGCCGGTCCTGAAACCCGCGCCGTAACGGCACCTCCGTGCGCCAGGCCGAGACCGAGGCTGAAATCAGCACGTAACAATCCGGCAAAGGGCCCTTCCGCTCCTGGCATGTGACCGCTCACACTCCATGTGACCGGTCACATGACCGCCCCTCTCCCGGCAGGAGGTACTCCCGTTGACATCGCTCCGGCTCCTGGGTGTCACGACCATCGTCTGCACGCTGCTCTGCGCCGCCGCCCCCGCGCAGGCCGCGTCCCCCGCCCTCGTCGTCGACCTCGCCTCGGACACGGGCCCGCTGAAGTACGGCGCGACCGGCTTCCTGTACGGCCTGGGAAACGACGGGATCCCCACCGAAACCATGCTGGCGGCGCTCAAGCCCCAGGTCACCGCGCAGAAGGCGCCCGACGGCCTCCAGCACCCCAACGGCGACGCGCTCCAGGTCGCGTCCATGTTCAAGCGCGCCGGCGGCCGTGACATCCAGGTCTACATGCAGGACATCTACCGCGAGTGGCCGTACGAGAACCTCGGCATCGACGACTACCTGGCCAAGGTCGACACGATGACTCGCAAGATCGTCGCGGATCCGTACCGGACGTCGTACGTGTACGTCCCCTTCAACGAGCCCGACCAGATCTGGTACCAGGGCAATCTCAACGGCCTGCTCGACGCCTGGAAGCGCGTCTACCAGAAGATCCGCTCGATCGACCCCGCCGCGCGCATCGCGGGCCCGAACTTCGCCTCCTACCGCGCGGCCGACTACCGCACGTTCTTCACCTACGCCAAGGCCAACAACGTGCTGCCCGACGTCACCACCTGGCACGAGCTCGGCAACGACTTCTTTACCGGCTGGTACGACCACCACGCCGACTACCGGGCCATCGAGACGAGCCTCGGCATCAGCCCCCGGCCCATCGCGATCAACGAGTACGCCCGCTTCTCCGGCGACCTCGGCGTGCCCGGCAACCTGGTCCAGTACGTGACCCGGTTCGAGAACAGCAAGGTGGACGCCTGCCTGGCCTACTGGACCACGGCCGGAGCGCTCAACGACCTGGTGACCAGGAACAGCCAGGCGACCGGCGGCTGGTGGCTCTACAAGTGGTACGGCGAGCTGACCGGCCACACGGTCACCGTCACCCCGCCCACCAAGAACGGCTCCCTCCAAGGACTGGCCGCCCTGGACCCGGCCAGGAAGCAGGCCCGGGTGATCTTCGGCGGCTCGCTCAACGTGACCGACACCTACTCCGCCGACGTCGTGGTCAAGGGCATGAGCGCGGCCTCCTACCTCGGCAGTTCGGTCCACGTGACCGTGTGGGGGGTGAACAGCACCGGCCTCAACGCCTCCCCGGGCCCGGCCCTGATCCACGAGGGCGACTACACCGTCTCGGGCGGCCAGATCACCGTCCCGCTCACCGGCCTGAACGGCGCCGCCGCGTACCAGCTCATCGTCACCCCGAACACCGACCTGACGCCCGCCGGCCCGGCCACCCGCTACCAGGCCGAGTACGCGGCGCTCGGCGGGACCGCCCGCGTCACCTACGGTCCCAACACCGGCTACTCCGGCACCTCCTTCTCCGAGGGCTACGGCGGCAGCAACACCGCCGCGACCACGTTCGTGGTGACCGCGCCCGGTGACGGCTACTACAACCTGGGCCTGCGTTACTCGGCGGGCCCGTACACCGGCGCGCCGCAGAGCCGGGCCGCCCGCCTGGTGCTCAACGGCACCGCGTTGACCGACCTCACCCTGCCGGGAACCGCCGACTGGAACACCTGGAACACGGTGACGACCAAGGTCTTCCTGCAGGCCGGGGTCAACCGGATCGGCGTGCACGCCTTCACCACCGACGACCGCGACGCCGTCAATCTCGACTACCTGGACGTGACGGCCACCACCGGCACCATCACCGCCTACGAGGCCGAGAGCGGCGCCAACGTCCGCGGCGGCACGGCCGTGATCGGCGCCAACAGCGCCGCGTCCGGCGGCTCGTACGTCGGCTACATCGGCAGGGGCGCCGCCAACATCTTACGTTTCACCGGCGTCAACGCCCCGGCCGCCGGGCGCTACCGCGTGGTGATCACGTACGCCAACGGGGAGCTAGGGGAGGGCGCGACCAACTACAACTCCAACATCGTGGACCGCTACGCCGACGTCAGCGTCAACGGCGGCGCGGCCACCCGGGTCTACTTCCGCAACACGCTGGGCTGGTCGAACTTCCGCACCACCGTGATGACCGCCGACCTCAGGGCCGGCGCCAACACGATCGAATTCGGCAACACCACCGCGTACGGCCCCGACATCGACCGAATCCAGATCGCCGCGGCACTCGGCTGACACCCCCGCCCGCGCCCACAGCGACGCGGGCGATCACCGCCCGAACCCCCAACCCCTAACCCCGACCCGCCCGACCCGGCGGACCTGCCCGACCTGGCGGACCCGCCGGACTCGCCAGGTCCGCCGATCCCCGCCCCCGCCCCCTGACCTCTGACCCCTGGACCTCCGGACCCCCGGGACCTGGATCTCCCGGACCGGCCCCTTGGGACCGACGCCCCGGACCGGGCCCTTGGGACCGGCTCCGGACCGGATCTCGGGACCGGCCCTGGACCGCCTTTCGGGACCGGTCCCAGGGCCCGACCTCCTGACCGACCCCCGCCCGACCCACGGGACCGGATCTCCCGGCCCCCCGAAGATCCCCGTAGATCGCGGCCGACCTGGCTGCGCGCCCTGCGGACACCCGCACAACCGAAGGAGATTTCTTGATGCCTGTCGACGTGGTCAAGACCCTGCGCTGGGGACATGACGCCCTGGCGGCGGTGGTGGAGATCCACCCGGATCGGCCGGTGGCGCTGCAACGGCTGGGCCCGCCCGGCGAGCAGCCGCGCCGGTTGTCACAGCCGCTGGTCGAGGTGCTGATCCCCGGCGAAGGCCGGGCCAAGGCGTCGCAGCGCCTGTCGGAGACGGCCGTCGGCTGCCGGTTGCGGTACGCGGGTGCCGAGCAGGGCCGCGACGGCGACTGGCACACGCTGCGGATCGCGCTCAAAGACGAGGTGTCCGGGTTGGCGGCCGAGGTGACGTTGCGCTCGTACGAAGGGGTCGCCGCCTGTCAGATCCAGGTCAAGGTGACCAACCAGGGCACCGGCCCGGTGCTGCTGCTCGCCGTGTCGTCCTTCGCCGCCGGGTTCCTCGGCCGTTCCGTGAGCGAGCTGGACGTCCTGTCCGCCGACAGCGAGTGGCTGGGTGAGAGCAGGTGGAGCAGGCGGCCGCTCGGCGACCACATCGCCGACCTCAACCTGGCCGCGCACGGCCAGCACGGGCGCGGCCGGTTCGCGCTGAGCAGCACCGGCACCTGGTCCAGCGGGCGGCATGTGCCGATGGGCGGCCTGGCCGACCGGCGTACCGGCCAGACCTGGCTGTGGCAGATCGAGCACAACGGCGCCTGGGGGTGGGAGACCGGCGAGCGGCTGGACGGCGTGTACGTCGTGGCCACCGGCCCCACCGACGTCGACCACCAGTGGAGCCAGACCCTGGCGGCGGGGGAGTCCTTCACCACCGTCCCGGTCTCGGTCGCGGTCTCCGCCGGAGCCGGAGCCGAAGCCGAAGCCGGAGCCGAAGCCGACGGCCTGGAGGGCGCCGTCGCCGCGCTCACCGCGCACCGCCGCGCGCTGCTGCGCCCGCACCCCGACAGGTCGGCGCTGCCGGTCGTCTTCAACGACTACATGAACACCTTGATGGGCGACCCGACGACGGCCAAACTGCTGCCGCTGGTGGACGCCGCCGCCGCGGCCGGGGCCGAGATCTTCTGCATCGACGCCGGCTGGTACGACGACGACGGCGCCTGGTGGGACAGCGTCGGTGAGTGGGAGCCGTCCCGGACCCGCTTCCCCGGCGGCATCCAGGAGGTGCTCGGCCACATCAGGGAGCGCGGCATGACACCGGGGCTGTGGCTGGAGCCCGAGGTGATCGGCGTACGCAGCCCGATGGCGGACAAACTACCCCCGGAGGCGTTCCTCCAGCGCGGCGGCCACCGCCTGACCGAGCACGGCCGCCATCACCTGGACCTGCGCCACCCCGCGGCCGTCGCGCACCTGGACCAGGTGGTGGACCGGCTGGTGGAGGAGCTCGGCGTCGGCTACTTCAAGCTCGACTACAACATCAACCCGGGCACCGGCACCGACCTGGACGCCGACAGCGCGGGCGCCGGGCTGCTGGCCTGCAACCGGGCCCACCTCGCCTGGCTGGACGGCGTCCTGGACCGGCACCCCGAGCTCGTCCTGGAGAACTGCGCCTCGGGCGCGATGCGCATGGACTACGCGTTGCTGTCGCGGCTGAACCTGCAGTCGACCAGCGACCAGCAGGACTTCCTCCGCTACCCGCCGATCGCCGTGTCCGCACCGCTGTCCATGCTGCCGGAACAGGCCGCGAGCTGGGCGTACCCGCAGCCGGAGATGACGGACGAGGAGCTCGTCTTCACCATGTGCACCGGCGTGCTGGGGCGGCTCTACCTGTCCGGCAACCTGCACGCCATGAGCGCCGCCCAGCTCGACCTGGTGCGGGCAGGCGTGCGCGCGCACCGCGACCTGCGCGCCGACCTGGTACGCGCGGTCCCGTGCTGGCCGCTCGGCCTGCCCGGCTGGGACGACCCCTGGCTCGCCCTCGGCCTGCGCGCCGGGGACACCACCCATCTCGGGCTGTGGCGCCGCCCCGGCGCCGCCGAGACCGCGATCCTGTCCCTGCCGCACCTGGCCGGGCGCCGCCTGCGGATCGAGACCGGCTACCCGGGGTACGCGGAAGGCTGGGGGCACTCCTGGGATCCGTCTACCGCCGAGCTGTCCGTGACCAGCGCCATCACCGGCCCGACCGCCCGAATCCTGAAAGTCACCCCCCAATGAACCAAAGGAAGCACACCGTGAAACTCACCGCGATCACGGCCGCGGCCGCCACCGCGTTCCTGGCCCTCACCGCGTGCAGCGACCCGGCCTCCGGACCCGCCGCCACCCCGGCCGGGAGCGGGCAGCCCGCCGCCTGGGCCGCGCCCACCGGCAAGCTCGACGGCACCACGCTCACCATCTGGGCCGCGCAGAACAGTAACACCGTGCCCAAGCAGGTCATCGACGGGTTCACGAAGGCCACCGGCGCCAAGGTCGACGTCGTCACCATCCCCGACCCGTACGAGCAGGGCGTGCAGACCAAGGTGGCCACCGGCGACAAGCCCGACCTGGCCTTCTGGCAGCCGACCGCGTCCATGCTCACCGCGCTGAACGCCAGGACCAACCTGCAGCCGCTGGACGGCGCCCCCTGGCTCGCCTCGATGACGCCCGAGCTGCGCGACATCACCGGCCTGCTGGACAAGACCCGCTACGCCGCCCTCATCACCAGCCCGGCCGTCGAAGGCGTCTACTACAACAAGGAGGTCTTCGCCGCCAACGGCGTCACCGCGCCGCCCAAGAACTTCGACGAGATGGTGGAGATCGCCCGCAAGCTCAAGGGCAAGGGCGTCACCCCGTTCTTCGAGATGGCCGGCGACAAGTGGGCCACCCAGTGGTGGGTGCAGGTGCAGCTCGCCGACGCCGCCCGCGACGGCCTGTGGGACCGGGTCAACACCGGCAAGGAGACCTTCGCCGACAAGACCATCCTGGACGCGATCAAGAAGTACAAGGCGCTGATCGGCGAGGGCCTGTTCAACTCCGACATCAAGACGGCGACGTTCGAGGACCAGGGCGCGGCGCTGCTGTCCGGGAAGGCGGCGATGGCCGTCCAGGTGAACTCGTTCTTCGGCCAGCTCCAGGCCAAGGCCGACACCGCGACGCTGGACAAGAAGATCGGCTTCTTCCCCATCTCGCCGTCCGGCAACGTCGGCACGTTCATCCCCGACCAGAGCAACGCGCTGGTGGCCTTCAGGACCGGCGACGCCAAGCGCGAGGCGGCGGCCCGCCAGCTGCTGTCGTACTGGATGGGCCCCGGCTACCAGAGCTTCATCGCCGACCGGAAGACCGTCTCGCTGCGCGCCGACGTGCCCAGCCCGGCCGGGGTGCCGCAGGCGCTGCTCGACGTGCACAAGTCGCTCGGTGACGCGGTCGGGTCGATGCAGGCGCTCGCCGTGGCCAACCCCGACCTGTACCTCAACCTGGCCGACATGATCACCGGCAGCCTGACGCCCGAGCAGGTGGCGGCCGCGACCCAGAAGCAGTTCGCCCAGCTCGCGAAGGCTGCCGGCGCCTCCGGGTTCTGACCACATGACCGACACCAGCGCGCGCCGTACGCATCCGATGTGGTTCCTCGGCCCGGCCTTCGCGATCCTGTTCGTCTTCTTCTTCCTGCCGACCCTGTTCAACTTCATCTACGCCTTCACCGACTGGTCCAGCTTCAAGAGCGAGATCCGCCCGGTGGGACTGGACAACTTCACCGACCTGTTGTCGGACGGCACGCTGTTCGCCGCGCTGCGCATCACGGTCGTCTACGCCGTCCTGGTGGCGCTGTTCCAGAACCTCTTCGGGTTCGGCCTGGCCGTGCTGCTGGAGCGCGACACCTGGCTGAACCGGGTCGCGCGGCTGTTCTTCCTGATCCCGGTGCTGATGTCCGCCCTGGCGGTCGGCTACGTCTTCCAGGCGCTGCTGAAACCCAACGGCAGCCTGAACGGCCTGCTCGGCGGCCTGCTCGGCCATCCGGTCAGCATCGCCTGGCTCGGCGACACCACCTGGACGCTGGTCGTGGCCTCGGTCATCCACGCCTGGAAATGGATGGGGCTGTCCATGCTCATCTACCTGGCGGGGCTGAAGACCGTGCCGGAGGACATCACCGAGGCGGCCAGGATGGACGGCGCCTCGCCCTGGCAGGCGTTCTGGTCGATCCGCTTCCCGCTGCTCGCGCCCGCGGTGACCTTCAACGTCGCCACCGCGCTGCTCGGCTCGATGAACGGCTTCGACATCGTCCAGGCCACCACCGGGGGCGGGCCGGCGCGCAGCACCGAGATCCTCAACATCTTCATCTACCGCACCTTCGGCCAGGGCCTGTTCGCGCAGGCCACGACCATGAGCCTGGTGCTGTTCCTGCTGGTCGGGCTGCTGGCCTTCCCCGTCATCCGGACCCTGCGCAAGCGAGAGGAGATCCTGTGACCATCCCCGCGTACGGCGTCCGGGGCCGCCGGGTCCGGCCGCCCCGGGCGACCGGCCTGGCGGCGCGGCTGCGGCCCTTCGCCGTCGTCGCGCTCGTCGTCACCGTCATGGGCGTGCCGCTGTGGCTGATCGTCTCGACGGCGGCCAAGTCGCAGGCCGAGGCGCTGTCGCCGAATCTGTCGCTCCCGTCGCGCTGGCGGCTCTGGGAGAACCTCGCCCAGGTGTGGACCCAGGGCGACATCCCGGCCGCGTTCCTCGGCAGCGTGCTGATCGTGGTCCCGGCCGTCGCCCTGGTGCTGACGTTCGGCTCCATGGCGGCGTGGATCCTGGCCCGCCGGGCGAGCCGGCTCACCGCCGTCCTGTACGCGCTGGCCATCAGCGGCATCGTGCTGCCACCCGCCGTGGTGACGATCGTGCTGCTGCTGCGCCAGCTCGGCCTGGCCGGGACCCTCACCGGCATGATCGGCGTGTACGTCGGCATCTACCTGTCGACCGTCGTCTTCTTCGTCACCGGCTTCGTCCGTACGGTGCCGCTGTCGATCGAGGAGGCCGCGCGCATGGACGGCGCGGGCCCGGTGCGGGTGTTCGTCTCGGTCATCCTGCCGATGTTGCGCCCGGTGCTGGCCACCGCCACGATCCTCATCTGCCTGTACGTGTGGAACGACGTCTTCTACGCGTTCTTCGTCATCGGCGGACGGATGGACACATTGCCCCTGAACCTCTTCCAGGTGGCCAACGCCGGGCTCTACCTCAACAACTGGCACTTGATCTTCGCTTACATCATCCTGATGAGCCTGCCGCTGCTGGTCGTCTTCGCCGTGGCGCAGCGCAAGATCATCTCCGGGATCACCGGGGGCGCGGTGAAGTGATCATTGGGGGACGTTCCACTTCTGCGGGTCGAGGCCGTTGCAGTCATAGATCTGCAGGCGGGTGCCGTTGGTCGTGGCGCCGCCCGGGCTGTCGAGGCAGCGGCCCGACTGCGGGTTCAGCAGCGAGCCGTTGGCCTGCCGGCGCCACTGCTGGCCGCCCGCGGTGTTGCACTCCCAGAGTTGGACCTTGCTGAAGTTCGCGGTGGCGTTGGCGTCGATGTCGAGGCACTTGCCGAACGCCCGGATCGTGCCGTTCGGGTGCATGGACCAGCGCTGGCCGGTGGCGGTGCCGCAGTCCCAGAGCTGGACGGCGTTGCGGTTGGTGTTGGTGTTGGTGTTGACGTCCAGGCACTTGCCGGCCGTGGCCGGGCCGGTGATCTGGCCGACCGGGCCGCCCAGCGTGCCGATGCCGTAGCGGACCTGGCACTGGTCGCCGGTGAGCAGGGTTCCGGCCAGGTAGAGGAAGCTCGTGCCGTCGGCGGAGGGCACGATCGGGGAGCTGTAGCCGGGGCAGGCCGGCGCCCCGGCGGCGTAACCGCCGGTGGGATTGATGTTGACCGGGGCCTCGATCTCGGTCCACGCCCCGGTGCCCAGGTTGGTGTTGGCGAACACGACCTGGCCCGACTCTCCGTTCACGGTCTTGTTCCCGGTGGGGCCGGCGACCACGCGCTGGCCGGACATCAGCAGCGTGCCGTTGGGGCCGCCGCCGGGCAGCCAGGCGACGTAGGGGGTGTGCAACAGCTCCCGGCTGTCGGAGGTGCGGACGATGGTCCCGGCCGCGCTCCAGTTGAGGCCGTCCGGGCTGGTCTTGGTGTACACCTCGCAGGCGTGGTCGGGGTCGGTGGCGTCGCGGCACAGCTCGTACGCCATCAGGAACGTGCCGTTCGGCAGCGCCGTGAGGATGGACATGCCGGGCCGGGCCAGATTGTCGGCGGGGAAGGCCACGTCCTGGGTGAGAGTGGGGCTCCAGGTCTGGCCGCCGTTGGTGGAGGTGTAGTGGCCGATGACCTGGTTGTTGGTCGGGGTGCCGGCGGGCCGCTCGTCGGAGATGAAGCAGGCCAGCGTGTTGTTCGGGGCGAGCAGGAACCACGGCTCCCAGATGCCGTGCCCGACCGTGTTGGGCTGGCCGCTACTCTGCGTGCAGTTGGACAGGTACGTCCAGGTCACGCCGTGATTGGTGCTCTTGAACACCTCGACCTTCTGCGCGGTGAAGTCGCCGACGTGCCAGGCCGTGCCCGCCGCCAGCAGGTCGCCCTGGTTCAGCCCGTTCGCGGTGCGCGGCACCTCGTAGAGGACCGGTGCGCCCAGGTCCCAGCCGGCGGTGTGCGAGGTGATCGTGGAGATGGGGTTGGCGGTCCAGGTGCGACCGCCGTCGGTGCTGCGGTAGACCGGGAACGCGTTGGGCGCGTTGTGGTTGTTGCGGGCGAATGTGGCCAGCATGGTCTCGTTCGGCGAGCCGTCGTAGTCGAGCCGGACGGCCCTCGGGTAGCTGGCGTCACCCTGCGGATAGGTGGTCAGATTGGGGGAGTAGAGAACCTGTCCGGCCGGGGCGGCCGAGGCGGGACCGGTCAGGGCCGCGAGCAGCCCGGCGATCAGGGCGAGCGCCATCACCAGCGGTAACGGACGCCTGAGGGGTGGTGCGAACTGCACGGTGTCTCCTGGGGTGCGGGCCCGGCGAGCGAATCTCACCGGGACGTTTCAGGGGCGGGCGCGCGGGTCGTCGCCGATGACCGGGGCGGTGTGGGTGTCCACGTCCACGGCCGAGCGGGCCAGGACGGCGCCGCCGGACACCAGGGCGAGGTGCAGGCGGCCGCTGGTCCACCCGTCGGGCAGTTCGGCGTGGACCTCGGCGGGCTCGCCGAGCAGGAACGGCTTGGCCTCGGCCGGCGCCCCGGCCGTCCCCGGCCCCACGGGAGCGGGCCCGAAGACGGGGGACCAGGCGGTGTGCAGGTGACCGCTGACGGGCTCCGTGCCGTGGTGGGAGATCCGGACCGGGACCGTGACCCGCCCGGTGTCGCTGAGCAGGTCGCGGCCGGGGGCGACGGGCACCACGTCCAGGACGAGCGTCGTCGTCGCGTTGACGTGCGCCGGATCCACCCCGGCCAGGTCCTTGGCCCGGCGCTCGAAGTCCAGCAGCCCGGCCGACTCGTGCTCGATGTCGTACAGCTCGGTGTAGACGTACCCGGCCAGCCGGTCGTGGCGGCGCATCTCCTGGGTCTGCCAGCGCAGTTGCCAGCCCCGCTCCACGGAGGTGAAGCCGGTCCCGTACTCGCTGTTGAGGTTGGGCAGGCCGCGCAGCGGCTGCGCCGGCGTCCCCGCCAGCTTCTTACGGACCACGAAGTCGGGGCCGAGCGGCACGGGGAAGTCGTCCTGCCCGCCGTCGAGCAGCGCGGCGATCGTCCTGCCCCAGGAGGCGGCGGACTCGTCGTAGTAGTGCCAGTCGAGCAGGTCCGTCTTCACGTGCGCCCAGCCGGAGTTGTCGACCGCGGGCCGCGACGGGTCGAGGGCCTTGAGCAGGTCGTACGCGCGGGCGACGGCTTCCTGCTTGGCCGGGTCGCCGGGGATGTCCCAGTCCAGGCCCCACTCCTCGTTGTACAGGCCCCAGATGACGATCGCGGGGGAGTTGCCGTCGCGCTCGGCCATCGGGGCGATCTGCGCCTCGAAGGCGGCGACCGACTCCGCCGAGAACCGGCCCGTGGCGGCGGGCTCGGCCCAGACCAGCATGCCGAGCGTGTCGGCGTGGTGGACGAAGCGCGGGTCCTCCAGCTTGAGATGCTTGCGCACCAGGTTGTAGCCGGCCGCGGCGGCCAGCTCGATGTCGTGGCGCAACGCGGCGTCGTCGGGCGCGGTGATGCCGGTACGCGGCCAGTAGCCCTGGTCGAGCACGCCGCGTACGAACAGGCGGCGGCCGTTGAGATACAGGTCCTCGCCGGACACCTCGATCCGGCGCAGCCCGGTGTAGCCGGTGACACGGTCGATGCCGTCGGCCGATACCAGCTCGGCGTCCACGTAGTAGAGGTGCGGGTCGTCCGGCGACCACAGCCGGGGCTCGGCGACCGGCACTACGGCCCTCGCGACGCCCCCGTCGGCCTGCGGCCCGGCGGCGGTGGAGACCGTCGTGTCCACCGTCGTTCCGGTGCCGCGCAGGGTCAGCCGGAGCGTGGCCGGAGCCGGTCCCTCGACGCGGGCCTCGACGGCGATGCCGTCCAGCCCCTCGGCCGGGCGCAGCTTCAGCGCGGCCAGGTAGGTCGCGGGCCGGGCCTCCAGCCAGACGCTCTGCCAGATGCCTGACGACGGGGTGAAGCACACGCCGTCGAAGTCGTCGCGCGGCACGCTGCGCTGCTTGCCGTGCGCGATCTCCCGCTTGTCAGCGGGGGAGGAGACCCGGACCACGATCTCCTGCTCGCCGTCGCGCAGCGCGTCGGTGATGTCCGCCTCGAACGGCGTGTAGCCGCCCACGTGCCGGGCCACCTCGGTGCCGTTGACCCAGACGGTGGCCTCGTGGTGCACGGCCCCGAAGTGGAGGACGATCCGCTGCCCCGACCATCCGGCGGGTACGGCGACCCGGCGGCGGTACCAGGCCACCGGCAGCCAGTGGGCCTCGATGCCGGACGCCGGGGTCTCCCAGGCGAACGGCACGGTGATGCTCCGGTCCCAGTCCTCGTCGGCGTCGGCCCGGAAGTCCCAGTCGCCGTTCAGGCTCGACCAGGTGTGCGACCGGTCGAAGTGGGGCCGGGGGTATTCCGCACGCGGCGTCATGGTGCTCCGATCATGAGTGAGAGGTGTCCGGTCAGCCCTTGACGCTGCCGGCGAGGATTCCGCTGATGAAGTGGCGCTGCAGCAGGATGAAGATCACCAGGAGCGGCAGCATGGCGATGCTGCCGGCGGCGAGCAGCTCACCCCAGACGGTGGCGAAGTCAGCGCCGACGCGATTGCCGGTGACGTTCTGCGCCAGGGTCGACAGCACCACCTGAAGGGTCTGGTGCTCGGTGTCGTTGACGGCGACGACCGGCCAGACGAAGTCGTTGTAGATGTTCATGGTGGTCAGCACGGCCAGCGCGGCCAGGCCGGGCCGGATCACCGGGATGACGACCCGATAGAAGACCCCGAACTCGCTCGCGCCGTCCACCCGGCCGGCATCCAGCAGTTCGTCCGGGATGGCGGCGATGACCTGGCGCATCCAGAAGATGCTGAACGCGTCGACGCTGCCCGGCAGGATCAGCGCCTGGTAGGTGTTGACCCAGCCAAGCGCGCTCATCTCCAGCAGCAGCGGGATGATCAGCACCAGGGTGGGCAGCATCAGCGTGAGCAGCACCACCCCGAACAGCGCGTTCTTGCCGGGGAAGGTGTACTTGGCGAAGGCGTACCCGGCCAGCGGGCAGAACACCATCGTCATCGCGCCCTTGACCGCCAGCACCAGCGTGGTGTTCACGAAGCCGGTGCCGATCGGCACGTCGGCGAACATCGCCCGGTAGTTGTCCAGCGTCACGGCGCCCACCGACAGCGGGCTGGTGATGATCTCGGCGGCCGGCTTGAGCGAGGAGCTGAGCGCCCACCAGATCGGGTACAGGAACGCGATGGCGAGCAGCACGAGCACCGCGTACTGCACCGGGCCGGGCCTGGCCTGCTTCATGAAACCTCGTCTTTCGGGCGCAGCAGCCGGACCGCGCCCAGCGACAGGCCGAACACGAGCAGCACCAGCAGGAAGGAGTTGGCGGCACCGGTGCCCAGGTCGGATGCCGAGATGTGGTCATACAGGTAGAGGCCGGCCGTGGTAGTGGAGCCGTACGGGCCGCCTTCGGTGACCACGTACGGCTCGGCGAACATCTGGAACACCGCCAGCGTCTGCACGACCACCAGGAAGGCGATGCTCCGCCGGACCAGCGGGACGGTCAGCGACCAGAACTGCCGCCACCGCGAGGCGCCGTCGATCGAGGCGGCCTCGTACACGGCGCCTGGCACGGCCTGCAGCCCGGCGAGCAGGATGATGATCGCGAATCCGGTGGTCTTCCACAGGAACAGCAGCGCGAGCGTCGGCTTGGCCCACGCGGTGGCGGTCAGCCAGCCGACGGCGGGCAGACCCACCAGGCCGAGCACGTGGTTGACCAGCCCGTAGTCCTCGTCGAACACCACGATCCACACCTGCGCCATGGCCACCAGCGGGGTCACGAACGGCGCGATGAACGCCACCCGGAACAACCCGCGCAGCCGCAGCCGCGCGTTGGCCAGCAGCACCGCCGCGCCCAGCCCGGCGACCACCTGGATCGGCACGATCAGCAGCCACATCACCGCGCTGTTGCCGAGCGAGGCCCAGAAGTCGGGGTTGGTCAGCAGGTAGACGTAGTTGCCCACGCCGACCCAGGTGGCCTCGCCGGCGCCGCGCCAGCGGGTGAAGCTGAGCCGCAGCGCGTAGACCAGCGGATAGACGCCGAAGGCCGCGAAGACCGCGAAGAACGGGGCGATGAACAGGTACGGCGACAGCCGGGGCGGGCGCCGGGAGCCGATGGCGGCCCGCCTGGCCGTCGTGGCGGTGAGTTCCGCCATCAGGAGCGGTCGATCAGGTTGCGCTGGATCTTCTTGGCCGACTCGGCGATCACGTCGTCGGGGGACATCTTCCCCTCGATCAGGCGCTGGGTGTTGTCGCCGAGGTAGTCGACGGACTGGGCCCACCACACGGGGATCGGCGCGGCGGCCGGGATGGTGGCGGCGGCCTCGACGGCGACCTTCCACAGGTCCTGGCCGCCGAGCGCGTCGATCGGCTTGAACAGCGGCTTGTCCGGCTTCAGCGCCGGGGTGAAGGAGGGCACGGAGGTGGACAGGCCGCCGGGGTAGATGCTGTTGGGGCCGTACACGGCCGTGCAGCCGGGCTCGGTGAAGCACAGGAACTCGTACAGCAGCCAGGCCAGCTCCGGGTTCTTCGCCTTGGCGGGGATGACGAAGCTGCTGCCGCCCATGGCGCCGCTGCGGGCGCCGCCGGGCGTCCACGCGGGCAGCGGCGCGGCCCGCCACTTGCCCTTGGTGGCCTTGAGGAGTTGCTGCGGCGCGAATGACCACCAGATCGCCCACGGGACGAACACCTGCTGCCCGCTGTCGAGGGTGTTGATGTCGGCCGCTTCCAGGTAGGGCGCGTGGGTGACCAGCCCGCCCTTGACCGCGTCCTGGATCCAGCCCAGAGTGCGCCGGTACTCGGCCGACTCCAGCCGCAGCTTGCCCTGCGCGTCGGTGAGGCTCGTGCCCTGCTGGTTGGCCAGCATCTCCAGCCAGAGCTGGCTGAGGAACGGGTTCTTGTCCAGGTGGATGGGCCTGGTCTTCGGGTCCTTCTCCTTGATCGTCCGGGCGGCGGTCAGCAGGTCGTCGTAGGTGCCGATCCCGGCCGGGTCGACCCCGGCGTCCTGGAGGATGTCCTCGCGGTACCAGAGCAACCCGGGGTCCAGATCCCACGGCACGCCGTAGATCTTGCCGCCGACGGTGTTGACGGACAGCTTGTACGGCGCGATCTTGTCGCGGTGCGGGGAGATCAGGTCGGTCAGGTCGTACAGGTGCTCGGACTGGCCGCCGATCTTGGCGTCGTCCCAGAAGCTGCCGTCCGGCACGTCGGTGCCGCTGATCAGGGTGTTGGCCAGCTTGGCGTCGATGTCGACGGCCTGGTGGTTCACCTTGACCCCGGGATAGGCCTCGCGGAACTTCCCGATCGCCGCGTCGAACACCTTGTACAGGTCTCCGGACCGGTTCCAGATGGTGATCTCGCCCTTGGCGGACGTGGACGCGGTCGTGGTCGGCTTGGCCAGCTTGCTCGGCGCCGCGCTGGTGCCGCCGCCGGGAGCGCAGGCGCCGGCCGCGGCCAGCGCGCCAATCCCGAGCGCTCCCTTGAGGAAGCCGCGGCGGGCCATGGCGGGTGTGGACATCTCTAACTCCTCCGGCGGGGGTACGGCACAGCATCGGGTAAATGCTCTGCAACGATGCAGACATCATGCATACTCCTCTGCAACGATGCAAGTGTGAGTTATGATCGATAACGCCAACCGAGGAGGAACATGGCCGGCCCAACGCTGCGCGACGTCGCCAAACGGGCGAATGTCTCGATCCGCACGGTGTCCAACGTGGTCAACGGCTACGCGCCGGTCTCTGATGAGTTGCGGGCCCGGGTGCAGGTCGTGCTGGACGAGCTGGGCTACCGCCCCAACCTCATCGCCCGCAACCTCAAGCAGGGGCGTACCGGGATGATCGCCCTGGTCGTCCCCGAGCTGGACGTCCCCTACTTCGCCGAGCTGGTGCGCGAGGTGATCACCGCGGCCCGCGCGCACGGCTACGTGGTGATGGTCGACCAGACCGACGGCGACGCCGAGCGGGAGCGGGAGCTGCTGGCCCGCGACTCGCGGGCGACGATGTTCGACGGCCTCCTGCTGAGCCCGCTGGCCATCTCCGCCGAGGACCTGCGCGGGCGGGGCAACCGGGTCCCGATCGTGCTCCTCGGCGAGCACATCTTCAACGGCAGCTTCCACCACGTCGCCATCGACAACGTCGCCGCCGCCCGCGAGGCCACCGCGCACCTGCTGGAGCAGGGCCGCCGCCGCGTCGCCGCGATCGGCGACCAGCCGTACGCCACCGGCGAGACCGCCCAGCTCCGCACGTCGGGCTACCGCCAGGCCCACGCCCGCCTGGGACTGGACGTGGACGAGCGGCTCATCGTCCCGACCCCCCGCTTCCACCGGCGCCTGGGCCTGGAGGCGATGGAGCACCTGCTCGCGCTGCCCGACCCGCCCGACGCCGTGTTCTGCTACAACGACCTGCTCGCTCTGGGCGCGATGCGGGCACTGACCAGGGCCGGCCGCCGGATCCCTGACGACGTCGCGGTGATCGGCATCGACGACATCGAGGAGGGCCAGTACAGCACGCCCAGCCTCACCACGATCGCCCCGGACAAGGCGGAGATCGCCCGCAGAGCGGTGGACATCCTCCTCCAGTCGATCAACGGCACGGCCACCACCCCGTCGGAGACCGTCGTCCCGCACCGCCTCATCGTCCGGGAGAGCACCGCGACCTGACCGACCCCTCCTTCACGTGCCTGTATTCACGGCGTAAAGCCCGGCTGGGGGATACCCGGCCTGGGTCTCGGCATGGGCCCAGGTGGTAAAAATCCAGGTCAGAAGCCCTCTTGGGGGGCAGGATGGGGGCATCCGATGGGTTGTAGCCGTGGAGAGCGGGGTCAGTAACCATCCCCGCTGACACCAGAAATTCCACGGAGACCATTGTGTCTATTCTGCGCTATCTCGGCATGACCCGCCCGCCGGTGCCTATGCCTCCGGATATCTTCTCAGGCGGCAGCTCTGGTGCGGAACTTGCGCGCCGTCGTCGCCGTCACCGCCACTGATTCAAGGCTCAACCCAGAAAGACGCTCGGCGGGGAGACCTCGCCGAGCGTTTCGCTGCAATGGCATCGATCTTCGGCCGGCCGGTGGCCTCCGAGATCAGTTCGCGCTCAGCGTCGCGTTCAGACGCCGGCTTGGTACCACCCCAAGCCAATATCGGGCCGCCACCTCGTCGGACCAGCGCAGCAGTTGATGATCTCGGCGCGTTAACCCGCACCCGAGGCTGCTGCTAGCGTGTGCTCGTGCCGAAGACAGACAAGGTGCGCCGTCGCTGAGAGCGACGGCGCAAAACCCCCGTTCTCGCCGTCGCTCCTGACCCTTGGCCAGGAGCGCCTTCGTGGCGCTCGGATGTCCCTTGTTCCGGAGCGCACCCATGTTCGCCTTGTCTTCTCGTCAACGTCGGCGGGTCCTTGTCGCCGACCTCATCTCCACCGCGGTGTTCCCCCTCGCCATCACCGGCGCGACAGCGGCTGTCCCCGCTGCGGCCGCGCAGTTGCCCGGTGCGGATGCCCTGGGTCCGTGGATCGTCCTGGCCTACAACGGGCTCTTCGCCGCGGCTCTGCTGCTGGCGGGGGCGATGGCGGATCGTAGCGCCCGCACCCGGTTCTTCGCCGTCGGCAACATCGTCGTCGCGGCCACCGGGGTCTTGTCCGCCTTCGCCACGGACCTGTCGTCTCTGGTGGCCCTGCGCGCGGTCGGCGGTGTCGGGGCGGCCATGTGCGCCGCCGGTGGGTCGTCGATGGTCTTGGCCGTGTACCCGCCTTCGGAGCGGCGCCGGGTGTACGGCTACGCGGGCGCCGTGCTGGGCAGCAGCCTGGCGCTGGGACCGATCGTCGCCCAGGCCCTCATGGCCGTCGGAGGCTGGCCCCTCGTCTTCGTCGTGCCAGGGGTTGTGGCCGCCATCGCGGCCTTGGTCACGCTCGGGCTTCCGGATCTTCGCAGCCCCGAGGTGTCCGATGACTTCGATCTTGCCGGCGCCGTCCTGTTCGGGGTGACCATCGCCGCCGTGGTGACCGCACTCGGGCTTGGCCTCGGGCCCGGCGTCCCGTGGTGGGCGCCGGGTGGACTCGTCCTGGTCGCGGCCATCAGCGCCACCGGGCTTATCCGCGTGGAGCGGCGCGCGGCTGATCCCGCGATCCCCGTGGACTTGTTGCGGATCCCCGCCTATCGCGCGTACGCCGTGGCGACGGGTGCCTTCATGGGGATGCTCGTGGTGGGATTGACCGTGCTCCCGCAGCTCGGCGCCGTCCAGAACATGGGTCCGGGCGAGGCGGCGATCATGCTCAGTCTGCTGACCGTGCCATCGACGGTTCTTCCGCTTCTCGCCGCTCGGCTCGCGCGTCGGCTGGCACGGCAACTGGTGGCAACCGGCCTGTTCTCCTGCGCCGTCATCGCCGTCGCCCTCCAGGTGACCGACCATCCTGCCGCCCTTCTCGTCGCGGCCGGGGTCATCGGGCTGTGTCTTGGGCTGACCGAAGGCGTCCCGGACGGGCAGGCGCTCACCTATGTGCCCTCCCAGCGCGGAGGGGCGGGCGCCGCACTGTTCAGTACGACGCGGATGAGCCTGGAAACACTCACCCTGGCCGCTGCCACCGGGGTGATGGCGGCTCTCGGCCCTTCCTCCGGGATGGCAGTCGCTGGAGCCGTGTGCCTCACCGCCGCCCTCATCGTTCAGCAAGCCGTCCCCTCCCGCGACACATAGTCCCGCGATGCACCTCTCAGCTCGCGGGAGCGAAGTCGGCGAACCTTGGGGTGTTCGGCTCGTGGGGCACGCGTGCCGCGGTGGCGGCGAAGCTGATCGCGTGATACCAGCCGCAGAGCAGGAGGAGATCGAGGAGCTGGCCGTCGTCCATGACCTCCGCGAGCCGGGCCCACAGCGCGTCGTCGATGTCGCAGGTGGCGTGCAGGGCGTCGACGGCCTCGATCAGCAGGCGTTCCCGCGGGGACTCCCAGCACGGATCGTCGGGCGTCCCGTGCGTCACCGAGACGATCTGCGCGGTGGTCAGCCCGACCCGCTCGGCGAACATCGCCACATGGACGCCCCATTCGTACTCGCAGCGGCACCGCGCACACGTACGGGCGATCGTGATCTCCCGCTCCCGCATGGTCAGTGTCAGCTGACGTCCCAGCTCGTAACGGCCCCATCCCTGCATCGCACCGGTCATCGGAAGATTACGCACGAACATCCTGAACAGCCCGATCGGCGGAACACCCGTCGGCATCATGCTCTCCAGCTGCGCCCCGACCTCGGGCTCGTACGGCGGTTCCACAAGCGCTATGCGCGACATCCACCCTCCTGAGGTGTTTCGGAAATCGAAACGGTCGCCTCGATGCTAATGTTTCGAAAAACGAAACACAAGGAGGGGCATGTCCACGAATCGGACTCCACTTCCTGGCCGGCCTGTCCGCGGCTCCACGACCGGTCGGCCGTTGATGGCCGCCATGGACCTGCTGAGCCGTCGCTGGGCTCTGCGGATCATCTGGGAGTTGCGAGACGGCCCGCTCGGCGCGCGCCCTCTGCTCGCACGCTGCGAAGGCCTGTCCTCCAGCGTCCTGTACCAGCGCCTCGACGAACTGACGACCGCCGATCTGGTCGCCCCCAGCGAGGCCGGCTACACGCTGACCGTCGTGGGGATGTCCCTCAGCCCCGCCCTCCAGGAGCTCAACGTCTGGGCCGACACCTGGGCCGAGGCCATCCATGCACGCTCACCCGAACAGCCCCACTGAGCCGACTCCAGATCGGGTCGAGCACCGGCGACCTCGGCTGCGGGCGAGAGGCATTGCCGGAATGCGCAGCGATGTCACGGGGTGGAACGTGCTGTCACGCCCTTAGAGCACGGGGCCGTCCGGCTCCGGCCGCGTTGAGCGCGGTTCGGCGCGCCCAGCCGTCCGGGAGACGGATGAATCCGGCTGGACGTCGACACCTCGTGCGGTGCGATCCTTTCGAAAGAGAACATCACGATGTTCAGCTCACGATCATGTGGGGAGGCGCCGGTTCGGGACGGGGCGGCCCGCTCCCAGCGCCGACGGCCGGTGTCCACCCTTGTGGCTCTGGCGTTGGCCGCCGCCTCGGCGACGACGATGGTGGCGGCCGCAACGCCGGCGCTCGCCGATCCCACCGACCAGATCCTCACCGTCGCCTGGGGCCACAACGAACAAGGCCAGCTCGGCGACGGCACCACCCAGCAAGCCAACACCCCGGTCACCGTGGCCGGGCAGATCGCCTTCACCAAGGTCGAGGCCGGCACCTCCCACACCCTGGCCATCGCCGCCGACAGCACCATCTGGTCGTGGGGCACCAACGGTTTCGGCGGGCTGGGCGACGGCACCACCACCCCCAGCCGCACCCCTGTGCACGTGCCAGGACTGACGGACATCATCGACGTCTCCGCGGGCGCGGGCAGCAGCTTCGCCATCGACTCCAGCGGCAGACTGTGGGCCTGGGGCTTCAACGGCTCGGGATTCGGCAACCTGGGCCTGGGCGACAACGTGCCCGCGACCAACCCCGTACCCAAGCAGGTTCTCGGCCTGCCGCCCATGGCCGATGTCGAGACCAGCCAGCGCTCGGTCGTGGCGCGTGACGTCAATGGCGAGGTGTGGACCTGGGGCAGCAACAGTGACGGCCAACTGGGCAACGGAACGGTCGGCGGCTTCCGCGCCACTCCGGCCAAGCTGGCGGGCCTGACCACCATCATCGACGTCGCCGCCGCCGACTTCGACGGCCTGGCCCTGCGCGCCGATGGCACGGTGTTCGGCTGGGGCGACAACGGCGTCAGCCAACTGGGCCCTGGCGGCCCCGGCGACCGCCCCACCCCGGGATTCACCGCCGGCATCGCCGGCCTGACCCAGATCGGCATCGGCTCAGGCAACGTCAGCGCGCTACGCAACGACGGAACGGTGTGGAGCTGGGGCATCAACAGCCGCGGCGAGCTGGGCATCGGCACCATCTCCACCCCGGTCTATCCCCCTGTGGCCACCGCCGTCAGCGGCGCCACCCAACTCGCGGTCGGCGCGGTGAACGGCTACGCGCGCCGCGGCGACGGCACGGTGCTGGCTTGGGGCGACAACACCCTGGGCGGCTTGGGCACCGGATCGACCGCGCCCAACAACCCCAACCCCAGCCCCGTCTTCGGGGTGAGCCACGCCACCTATCTCGGCTCGGGCGCGACCGCCCTGCACGCGCTGGCGATCCAGGCGATCCCCACCGACTTCTCCATCACCCTCGACCCCAAGCTCGGTTCGGTCCAACCGGGCGGCTCGACCACCACCGTGGTTTCCCTCATCCCGTCGAAGGGCTTCACCTCCACCGCGGCGGTCAGCGTCACCAACCTGCCGCCCGGGGTCACCGCCACCTTGTCCGCCCCGAAGGTGAGCGAGGACCACCCGGTCACCATCACGCTGCACACCTCGATCAGGACCCCGCGCGGCCAATTCCGCATCCTGATCACCGCGGCGGCCGACTCGATCACCAAGGCGGCGCCGTACACCCTCACCATCGGCAACATCACCACATCCTGAGCACCCTGGCCTGGAGCTTGCTCTCCAGGCCAGGTGGTCAGGCGTCGAGATGAACGATTGGGTGCCGTCAAGGGCCGACCTGCGCGCCGCCGGACGTGCTCTCGCGATGGATCATCGCGGCCACGGGTTTTCCGGCTCCAGGTGCAAGCGTTCGACAGGACAGGACAGGAGTGGCGTATCAGGTGCCGGTGCCGGGGCGGTTGTTGTCGCCGAGCTCGTGGGCGAGCCGGCGCAGGAGCGGCCCGTACTCGGGGTGGGCCAGGGCGGAGGCGAACTGGGCGGTGAGGTAGTCCGCTGGGTTGCCGGTGTCGTACCAGCGGCCGGAGATGACCTGCCCGTATACGACGTGGCCGGCGGCGTAGGCGTTGATGGCATCGGTCAGGTACACCTCGCCGGTACGGTGCTCATACCAGCGGTTGGTCTGCTCGCGCAGCTCGTCGATGATGGCGGGGGTGACGACGTAGCCGCCGATGGCGGCGTACGCGGAGGGCGCGTCGGCGGGTTTGGGCTTCTCGACCAAACCGGTGATCCGCAGCAGGCCGTCCTCGAGGTTCTCTTTGACCACGGGCACGCCGTAGCGCGCGGAGTCCTTCCTGTCGATGGGCATCAGGGCCAGCACCGGGCAGCCGGTCGCCTCGTAGGCGCGGATCAGCTGCTGGGCGCGGGGCACCTCGGCCACGAACACATCGTCGGGCCACAGGACGAGCATCGGCTCATCGCCGATGCCGTGCGCGGCGTTCAAGACCGGGGTGCCGTTGCCGTACGGGCCGTGCTGGTCGAGGTAGGTGATGTGGCCTTGCCGGGAAAGCTCGGCGACCTCCTCCACCGCGTCGGCGTAGGCGGTCTTGCCGTCGGCGCGCAGCTGCTGCACCAGCGCGGGGTTGGGCCGGAAGTGGTCCTGGATCAGGGACTTCCCGCCGGACACGACGATGGTGATGTCCGTGATGCCAGATGCGACCAGTTCGCGGACGGTGTGCTCGATCACCGGCTTGTCGCCGACCGGCAGCATCTCCTTGGGGATGGCCTTGGTCAGCGGCAGGAGGCGGGAGCCGAGTCCGGCGGCGGGGATCACTGCCCTGCGGATCGTCGGGCGCATCAGGTCTCTTTCTGTTGAGCGGCACACCGCGCCGACCAGCACGGCATGGTCCGACGCTAGCAAGGCTCCTCGGCGCGCAGTCGCTGTTCGTACTTGCGCGCGTTCATGCTCAGACACCGCCAAATGTGCGACTGGGAAGACGAATGCGGTCTTCGGCGAATACAGGAGAGGAAGATCACTCTCCTACGTCAATGAGGTAGATCGTGACTTTAGGCAAGTCGCTCATCGCCGCTCTCGCGGCGGGAGCCATCAGCGCCACACCGGCGTCGGCCTTGCAGGCCGCGCCTCAGCAGGACAACGGGGTGACTCTGATCACCGGTGATCGGGTGGTGGTCACCGGGCGGGGGCACCTGGTGAAGCCCGGGCCCGGCAGGCAGGTGGATTTCTCGAGTCAGGTGCTCGGAGGCCACCTGTACGTGATTCCCGCCGACGCCACGCCGCTGATCGCCCAGGGTGTGCTGGACCGGCGGCTGTTCGACGTCACCCAGCTCCTGGCCTGGAAGTACGGCGACGCCGACACCCCCGACATCCCGGTCATCTCTCAGGCGATCGCCGGGCAGGCCATCGCGCCGCAGGGCGCCCAACGGGTCCGGCAGTTATCCGGTCTCGGGATGAGCGCGGCCCGCGTGCCAAAGGCGAACGCCGCCCAGACCTGGAAAGACCTGACCGGCGGCGGCACCCGCGCCCTGGCCGCCGGACGCACCAAGCTATGGCTGGACGGCCGCAGATCGTTCTCGCTGGATGAGAGCGTCAAGCAGATCGGCGCCCCGCAAGCATGGCAGCAGGGCATGACCGGCAAGGGCGTCACCGTCGCGGTCCTCGACTCCGGTTACGACGCCGGCCACCCCGACCTGAAGGACGCGGTCGCGCAGGAGCGCAACTTCAGCGACGACCCCGACATCCGCGACACCCTCGGCCACGGCACCCATGTCGCCTCGATCGTCGCAGGCCGGGATGAGAAGTACCGGGGCGTGGCGCCGGAGGCGACGCTGGCCATCGGGAAGGTGGGCACCGCCTCGGGCCCGACCGATTCGGCCATCCTCGCCGGCATGGAGTGGGCGGCCGTCGAGGTCAAGGCCAAGGTCGTCAACATGAGCTTCGGCGACACGGACGGCCCCGATCTGGACCCGCTGGAGCAGGCGGTCAACACGCTGTCGGAGCAGACCGGCACGCTGTTCGTCGTGTCGGCGGGAAACGGCGGCGCTGACAGCAAGGTGAGCAGCCCCGGTAGCGCTGAGGCGGCGCTGACCGTGGGCGCGGTGGACAAGAAGGGCCTGCTGGCCGAGTTCTCCAGCCCGGGGCCGCGAGTGAGCGACCACGCGATCAAACCCGAGGTGACCGCACCGGGCGTGAACATTGTTGCCGCGGCCGCCGCGGGCACCGCCAGTGGCCTCCACCGGGCGCTCAGCGGCACCTCGATGGCCAGCCCGCATGTGGCTGGGGCGGCGGCCATCCTGGCGCAGCGCCATCCGGACTGGACGGGCGCGCAGCTCAAGGCCGCACTGATCGGCAGCGCCGCGCCCGCCCAGGGCGTCCCGCTTTACCGGCAGGGCGCCGGGCTGATCGACCTGGTACGCGCGCTGAAGCAGCAGGTCGTGGCCGCGCAGGGCAACGTATGGGCGGCCTTCCCCTGGAACGCTTCCGGCGAGCGGGTGGCCACCAAGACGATCACGTACGCCAACGCGGGCGACACCCCGGTCACCCTGAACCTGTCAGCGCAGGGCGAGGCACTGAAACTGCCGGCCGATCAGGTCACGGTCCCGGCCAAGGGCGAGGCCTCGGTCACGCTCACCATCGACGCCACCGGCAAGGCCCCGGGCGACTACCCGGGAACCGTCACCGCCAAAGCAGGCGACACAGTGATCCGCACGCTCGCCGGCGCCTACGTCGAGCCCGAGTCCTACGACGTCACCCTCACCGTCATCGGCAAGCAGGGCCGGCCGATCAACCCCAGGGACAGCCAGATCTACGACGCGAAGACCGGCACCATCCACCAGCCGGCCTTCCGGAACGGTGTGGCCAAGGTACGACTGCCCGAGGGCGATTGGAACGTCTACACCGAGACCTTGGAGAAGATCGACGGGAACTGGTTCACGACGATCGCCGACCCCGTGCTGAAGATCGACGGCGGCGACCAGCAGCTGACGGTGGACGCGCGCCAGGGCAAGGCGGCCAAGATCACGCTTGACGATCCGAGCGCCGAACTTCAGCGCGGTTACGCCCTCGGGCTGACCCACGGCGCGTGGAACTCCTGGTGGTGGACAAATGGCAACGTCAACACCGAATTCTTCGTCGTTCCCAGCCACCGGCCAGGTCTGACGTACGGTCTGGAGACCACGTGGCTCAGCAAGGACACTTCCCCCAGCCCGTACGTCTACCAACTCGTCGACCATCGCACCGACGGCTTCCCCGAAGATCCTGCTTACAACGTCAGGCAGAAGGACCTGGCGAAGGTCACCGCGACCTACAGGGCCTCAGGAGTGGCGGCTACGGGTGCGCCGCTGAGCGGCCTGCGCGACCCTGATTTCCCCGGCGCGACACTGACGCCGTTCGTCGGCGACATCGCCCTGCCCGGCACGCTCATCTACTACCGCACCCCCGGGCTGACCTTCGAGAGCGGGCTCGAGGTCGGCACCTCGCTGATGTTCGACGGCGGCCGGCTCGCCAAGCGCGGCCAGACCAGCGAGGTCTGGAACACCGCGGTCACCGGGCCGTCGTTCCTGCTGCCGGGCGGTAACCGTACCGGCGACAAGCTGACCTTCTCCGGAGTGGGGCTGTTCTCCGACGGGGGAGCGAGCAAGACGGGGTCGGACACCGCCGCCACCGGCGGAGCCACCCTCGCCAAGGACGGGCAGGTGCTGGCCACCGCCGACCTCGCCGGCTGCTGGATCTACGAGCCGGAAGGGTGTGAGCTGCGCGCCGACCTTCCCTCCGGGCGCGGCTCGTACACGCTGACCGCGTCGATGCGCAGGCAGGTCCAGCACTCGGCGCTGTCCACCGGCGTGGAGTCCGTGTGGACGTTCCCATCCGCGACCACCGCCAAGGAGCAGCCGCTGCCGTTGACCGCGGTCCGCTACAGCCCCGAGGGTCTGGACACCTCGAACCGTGCCAAGCCGGGCAGCGTGACCCGCGTGCCCGTCCGGATCGAACGCAACCCCGGCTCCGCGAAGGCGGAGGCGAAGTCGATCCGGCTGGAGATGTCCACCGACGACGGCGCGAACTGGCGCAAGATCCCGGTCGTCCGCACCGGCTCGGGCTGGACCGCCACGGTGCCGAACCCGGCTACGGCCGGATTCGTCTCACTCCGCGCGGTGGTGACCGACACGGCGGGCGTCGGGGTGACCCAGACGATCACCCGCGCCTACGCCGTCGGCTGACCGGCGACGACACCACCCGGGCCCGGCCCTTCACCGGCCGGGCCCGGGAACCCGGCCCGTTTCTCGCGGACAATGCTCGCCGCGCTGGGGCCTTGATGGGCGTACACCATGTCCGTGGGCGTGACCTCCAGCATCGGCGGCGTAGCAGGTGGTGAGCCTGCGAGCTACACTCCACCGCCGAACATTTTCGCGGTCTGCCGGCCTGTCGCCTGGTTCTCCGCGACGTAGGGCCGCAGTTCCGCCTCGTACGTGGCAAACGCGGTCGCATGGTCGCCGCCCGCCGAGGCCAGGTTTCGGGCGAGGGTACGCGCGCCGATCAGCGCCTGGGAGGTGCCCATGCCGCTGGTCGGCGCCGCACAGTACCCCGCGTCGCCGACCAGCGTGATCCGGCCGCGTGACCAGTGGTCCAGGTGGACCTGGCAGGTCGAGGAGAAGTAGTAGTCGTCCGCTTCGCTCATCGCCTCCAGCAGCCTGGGCGTCTCCCAGCCGTGCCCGGCGAAGGCGGCGCGCACCGCCTTCTCCTGCTCGTCCCGGCCGCATCGGTCCAGCGCGGGTGAGGCGGTGGCGAAGGAGAGGCTGACCGTGAGCCGCTCAGCCGCGCCGAGGCTGAACAGGTAGATTGCCGTGTCCGGGGTCTGCCGCAGCAGTCCGTTGCGGCTCAGGCCGAGGTAGTTGGCGGTGCTGAAGCCGACGCCGGAAAGACCCAGGTGCCGCAGCGCGTCGGCGTGCGGGCCGAAGGCCAGCTGCCGAACCTTCGAGTACACGCCGTCGGCTCCGATCACCAGGTCGAACTCGCCGGCGGCGCCGCGCTCGAACTCGACCGTCACGCCGGACTCGTGCTGGGTCAGCGCGCTGATCGAGTTGTCGAACACGTACTTCACGCCGTCGGCGGTGATCCGGTGCAGGATCCGGGTCAGGTCCTGCTTCGGCACCTCCAGTTCGCCGGCGAACGCCTCCGCGGGCAGTCGCCCGGTCTCCACGCCCCGCTCGTCCACCAGGACGGTGCCGCTCATCTTCGTGTCGTGCCCGCGAAGCTCGGCGAGGATGCCCATCTCCTCCAGCACGTCGAGCGCCTCGCCGCGGAAGTCCACCGCGTAGCCGCTGTCGCGAAGCTCCCGCGCGCGTTCGACCACGGTCACGTCGTACTTGTCGCGGTGCAGAAAGTAGGCCAGGGCGGGTCCCGCCACGCTCGCGCCCGAGATCAGAACTTTCGTCTTGGTCATGGGTACGACCGTAGCCATTTCTTGTCCATTTGGTCAAACCATATGGATAGACCGTTTGGTCAAGCACTCCGATATGCTGCTCTGCATGGGAAACCGAGAGGATCTGCTGGCCGGCGCCAAGCGGTGCCTGATCGAACGCGGCTGGGCTCACACGACCGTCCGGGACATCGCCTCGGCCGCCGGAGTCAGCCATGCCGCCATCGGCTATCACTTCGGCTCCAAGGACGCCCTGCTCACCCAAGCCCTGGTGGAAGCGGTCGACGAGCTCGGCGATGAACTCGCCCGGCGCACCCCGTCCGACGAGCCGGACCAGCGCTGGCAGGCGCTGATCGACAGCTTCACCACTCATCGGGCGTTGTGGGTGGCCCAACTCGAGGCCGTCGTGCAGGCCGAGCGGTCACCGGAGGTACGCGAACACCTCGCCAAAGGGCAGCGCGAGGCACGCGAGGGACTCGGCGGCTCGGTACCGCTCGCCTTGCTGACAGGCCTGATGCTGCAGTGGCTGGTGGACCCGGACCATGCGCCCAGCGGCGCGGATGTGATCGCCGAGCTTCGATCACTCGCCACCGAACTCTGACAGCGGAGCGGTGGACGTCCTCCTCTCATCGATCAACGGCGCCTGCTCCAGCTTCGGCAAGCACGCCGTACCGGCCCCCGCCAAGTACGGCGTGCGCATCCACCGGAAGGTCGGATGGGCGGGTTCCCAGGCCCGGCCGGTGAGGGCAGGACCTGGGGGTGTGGTCGCCGGTCAGCCGACGGCGTAGGCGCGGGTGATCGTCTGGGTCACCCCGTTGCCGGCGCTGTCGGTGACCACCGCGCGCAGGGAGACGAACCCGGCCGTACGGGGGTTCGGCACCCCGGCGGTCCAGCCCGACTCGGTGCGGGTGACCGGGACGGACCGCCAGCTCTTGCCGTCGTCGGCGGACATCTCCAGCCGGATCGACTTCGCCTCCGCCTTCGCGGCGCCGGGATTGCGCTCAACCCACAGAGGCATGCTGGTCACGCTGCCCGGCTTGGCGCGGTTCGAGGTGTCCAGGCCCTGCGGGCTGTAACGGATCGCGGTCAACGGCAGCGGCTGCTCCTTGGCGGTGGTCGCGGACGGGAACGTCCAGGCCGTGCTCACCTCCGTGGAGAGCGTGGCCTGCCGACGCATCGATGCCGTCAGCGTGTAGGACCCGGACCCGGCGGGCAGGTCGGCGCGCAACTCGCACCCTTCCGGCTCGTAGACCGCGCAGTTGGCGAGGTCGGCGGTGGCCAGCACCTGCCCGTCCTTGGCGAGGGTGGCAGTGCCGGTGGCGCCGGTGTCGAACCCCGATCTACCAGGCTGCCCGTCGGCGAACAGTCCCGCCGCGGAGAAGGTCAGCTTGTCACCGGTACGGTTACCGCCCGGCAGCAGGAACGACGGCCCGATGACCGCGGCGTTCCAGACTTCGCGGGTTTCGCCGCGCTTGGCGAGCCGGCCGACGTCGAAGATCAGCGAGGTGCCGACCTCGAGCCCACTCTGGTAGGTCATCCCGGGGGTGCGGTAGTGGATGAGCGTGCCGGGCAGGGGGATATTTTCGACCAGCGCTGTCAACGAGCTGGCAGAGGCGTTGTCGCTCCCCAGCGAGACCATCGCCGAGCCCGTCGCCGTCGCTCCCAGCGCTCGGTAGGTTGTGGTGACCTTCGCGAGATCCTGCTGCTTGGCGCGATAGGTGGGATCGTCGGGAATGCCGCCGGTGCGGTGGTCGACGATGCTGTAGACGTACGGGCTGGGCGAGATGTCCTTGCTGAGCCAAACAGTCTCCAGTGTGTAGTCCAGACCCGGCAGACGGATGGGAACGACGAAGAGCTCGCTGTTGGCGTCTCCGTTGGTCGACGCCGAGTCGTTCCAAGCCCCATGCGTCAGCTCGAAGGTGTAACCGCTCTGGAGCGCGGCGCTCGGGTCGTCGAGAGCGACCTTGGCCTGCTTGCCCTGGCGCGCGTCCACCGTCACTCGCCGGCCACCGCCGTCGACCTTGAACGGGGAGACGGCGACCGTCCTGATCCGCTTTCCGTCGACCGTCTCCGCGATCTTGGCGAAGAGGTTCCAGTCGCCCTTGGGCAGCCGTACCGTGGCAGATCCGTCGGCGAACAACAGGTCATACTTCTTCCCGGTCTTCGCGTCGTAGATCTCGCTCATCCAGGGATCGACCGGCTGGCCCTGCTTGCCGATGACGGTGAGGGTGACGTCGTAGGACTCGGGCTCGACGTAGGCGCCGGCGAGCGTGCGGATCACTGTGTCGCCTGCTTTGGCGGTGACGGTTCCCGGGTAGTCGCCCGGGGCCTTGCCGGTGGCGTCGATGGTGAGCGTGACCGAGGCCTCGCCCTTGGCCGGGACCGTGACCTGATCGGCCGGCAGTTTCAGTGCCTCGCCCTGCGCTGACAGGTTCAGGGTGACCGGGGTGTCGCCCGCGTTGGCGTACGTGATCGTCTTGGTGGCCACCCGCTCGCCGGAAGCGTTCCAGGGGAAGGCCGCCCATACGTTGCCCTGCGCGGCCACGACCTGCTGCTTCAGCGCGCGTACCAGGTCGATCAGCCCGGCTCCCTGCTGATAGAGCGTCGGGCCCTGGGCGGGCGCGGCGCTGCCGATCAGTGCGGCCTTGAGCTGCGCGCCCGTCCAGTCCGGATGGCGCTGCGCCAGGATCGCCGCCGCCCCGGCCACATGCGGGCTGGCCATCGAGGTGCCGCTCTTCGATACGTAGCCGCCCCCGATGGCTGCCGCCGTGATGGCCACACCGGGCGCGGTCACCTCGGGTTTGATCGCGTGGTCGCCCACGCGCGGCCCCGCACTGGAGTCCGGCGCCATCACGCGCTGCTTGTCCACCGAGCCCACGGCCAGAGCCGCGTCCGCACTGGCGGGGCTGTACATCGACTGCTCGCGGCCGTCGTTTCCGGCCCCCGCGACGAACAGCGTGCCGGTCTGCTCCGACAGCGTGTTGACCGCCTGCTCCACCAGGTCCAGCTCGGGGGTGTCCGGAGCGCCGAAGCTCATGTTGACGACCTTGGCCTTGACCTCGGCGGACGCCCACTCCATGCCGGCGATGATGTCCGACTCGATGAGCCCCGCGGCGGTGCCCACCTTCCCGATGGCCAGCGTCGCCTCCGGTGCCACGCCTCGGTACTTCTCATCCCGGCCCGCCACGATCGAGGCCACATGGGTGCCGTGCCCCTTCGAGTCGCGGATGTCGGGGTCTTTGGTGAAGTTGCGCTCCTGCGCCACCGCGTCCTTCAGGTCCGGGTGGTCGGGGTCGTAACCGCCGTCGAGCACCGCGACCGTGACGCCCTTGCCGGTCATGCCCTGCTGCCACGCCTGCGGGGCGCCGATCAGCTTGACGCTCTCATCCAGCAGGTACGTTCTGCGGCCGTCCAGCCATAGCTTGGTGCGTCCGGCGGCCAGGGCGCGGGTGCCGCCGCCGGTCAGGTCTTTCCAGGTCTGGGCGGCGTTCGCCTTTGGCACGCGGGCCGCGCTCATGCCGAGACCGGATAACTGCCGGACGCGCTGAGCGCCCTGCGGTGCGATGGCCTGCCCGGAGATCGCTTGAGAGATCACGGGAATGTCGGGGGTGTCGGCGTCGCCGTACTTCCAGGCCAGGAGCTGGGTGACGTCGAACAGCCGCCGGTCCAGCACACCCTGGGCGATCAGCGGCGTGGCGTCGGCGGGAATCACGTACAGGTGGCCTCCGAGCACCTGACTCGTGAAATCCACCTGCCTGCCGGGACCGGGCTTCACCAGGTGCCCCCGCCCGGTGACCACCACCCGATCACCGGTGATCAGAGTCACCCCGTCCCCCTGGGGAGGCGAGGCCGGCGCCGGTGTGGCACTGATGGCCCCCGCCGCGAGAGCGGCGATGAGCGACTTGCCTAAAGTCACGAGCTACCTCATAGACGTAGGAGAGCGATCTTCCTCTCCTGTATTCGCCGAAGGCCGCATTCGGGTTCATGGGCGCCGTTTGCACCTGCTAGGGTCGGCTGCGACATCTCACCGTAGGGTTCCGCCCTCGCCATCAAGCCTCCTCGTGTCCAGTGACACCAGGAAGGTGGGAGTCACACCAGATTCTGAAAAGGTGTGCGGCGATGGTTGCGTTTCGGCGAGCAGAAATGGCTTTGGAAGCCGTTGATCTTGTCAAGACCTACTCGGCAGGCAGGAACAGACCCCCGGTCACAGCGTTGCGGGGGCTGAGCTTCTCCGCTGCGAAGGGGACCGTCTTCGGGCTGCTCGGCCCGAACGGGGCAGGTAAGTCCACCACGGTGAAGATTCTCTCCACGCTGTCGGTCGCCGACTCGGGATCGGCACGCGTCGCCGGCATCGACGTCGCGGCGAGGCCGGACCGGGTACGCCAGGCGATCGGGTTCGTCGCCCAGAAGCCCGGTACGGACCCGATGGGGACCGCGACCGAGAACCTGCTGCTCGCGGGCCGCCTCCACGGCATGTCCCGCCGGGACGCCAAGGCGCGGGCTCGTGAGCTCATCGAGAAGTTCGGTCTGTCCGAAGCCGCGGACCGGCTGGTGCGCACGTACTCCGGTGGCATGGCGCGCAAGCTGGACGTCGCGCTCGGGCTGATGCACCGCCCGCAGGTGCTGTTCCTCGACGAGCCGACCACGGGCCTCGATCCCCAGGCCCGGAGCGAGATGTGGCACGAGATCGCCAGGATGGCCGGTGACGAGCAGATGACGGTACTGCTCACCACGCACTACCTCGACGAGGCCGATCACCTCGCCGACCGGCTCGCGATCGTCGACAACGGCGCGGTGGTCGCCGCGGGCACTCCGGAAGAGCTCAAGAGCGACCTGCGCGGCGACGCGGTACTGGTGGAGCTCGCCGAGGCCGACAGCACGGCGCCGGCGGTGCTGCGACGAGTGCCGGAGCTACGGGAGATCACCATGGACGGGTGCACGGTCCGTGGCCGGACCGATGACGGAGCGCGGGCGTTGCCGCCGGTGCTGGCCGCGCTCGAAGAAGCAGGCATCGTCGTGACCTCCGCGACGCTCGCCCGCCCCTCGCTCGATGACGTCTACCTCCGGCACACCGGCCACAGCCTTGAGACCGGGGACGCAGAGGGCCCGAAGCGCCTGGAGGTGGCGAAATGACCACGGCGAACGTCTTCGGCACGCGTCCGCTGAGCATGATCACGCACTCCGCGTTCCTCACCGGCCGTCTGCTGCGCACGTTGTGGCGGATGCCCACCTTCCTGGTGATCGGGCTGGTACAGCCGGTGATCTGGCTGCTGCTGTTCGGGCAGCTGTTCCGCTCGGTGGTGAACCTGCCGGGGTTCGCGTACGGCGGCGGGTTCCTGCGGTTCCTCACACCGGGCGTGGTGATGATGACCGCGCTGTTCGCGAGCGCGTGGGCGGGGACGACCTACCTTCAGGACATCGACCGCGGCGTGATGGACCGGCTGCTCACCTCACCTGCCAGCCGAAGCGCCATGATGTACGCGACCATGGCCTACCAGGCGATCCAGACGGTCATCCAAAGCCTGATCATCGTGGTCATCGCGCTGGTCGCCGGTGCCCGCTTCCCTGGTGGCATCGCCGGCGTCGGCGTCACCGTCCTGGCGGCGGTGCTGCTGACGCTGATCTTCTCGGCACTGTCCAATGCCGTCGCCCTGCTGACCCGTCAGCAGGCGACGTTGATCGCGATTTCCCAGTTCACCACGCTGCCGCTGATGTTCCTGAGCTCCGCCGTCATGGACCTCCATCTCGCACCGGGCTGGGTCGGGGACGTCGCCAGGTACAACCCCATGGAATTGGCGGTCGTCGCGGCACGGCAGGCGATGCTCGCGCGCACCGACTGGAGCACGGTCTGGACCCATTTGGGGCTGCTCACGGCGGCAGTCCTCGTGATGGGGTTCCTGGCCACACGGGCGTTCCGGACCTACCGGAAGGCGACATAACGGTCACCGGGACAGCCGCAGCGTGAGCACCTGGAACGGCCGTAGGGAGATCGGAACGGCGCCGTCGGCCGCTACGGCGACCGGCTGTCCGGGCAGCGGACGTTCCAGCAGGTCGGTGATCGTCACACCGGTGACCGGGAAGGAGGCGCGCAGCCGGGTGGTGGCCCGGCCGCCGAGCGCCTCGTAGACCCGGACGATGACATCACCGGACCGGTCGTCGGCGAGCTTGACCGCCTCGACGCAGGCGGCGGTGCCGTCGAGCGTGACGAGCGGTGGCGGCGGCGTGACCGCGCCGCCGCTCGTCACGCGGAGCGGGAGGTTCAGCGCGTAGCCGGCCGCCACGGCGTCGCCGATCGTCGCGCCGGGGACCAGCGAGTAGGTCATCTCGTGGCGGCCCTGGTCGGCTTCCGGATCGGGGCAGCGCGGCGCGCGGACCAGGCTCAGCCGGGCCGTGGTCGTGGTGCCGCCATCGGCCCGGGTGGTGCGCGTCACGTCGTGGCCGTAGGTGGCGTCGTTCGCCAGCGCGACGCCGTACCCCGGCTCCCCGAGATGGATCCAGCGGTGGCAGGAGATCTCGAACCGGGCCGCGTCCCAGCTGGTGTTGGTGTGCGTGGGCCGGAAGATGTGGCCGTACTGGATCTCGGCGGCCGTGCGGTCGGCATGGACGTCGAACGGGAAGGCGACCTTGAGGATCTTCTCTCGCTCGTGCCAGTCGATCTCGGTGGTGATCTCCAGCCGGGAACCGCCCGCCGCGAGGCGGACCGTCTGGACGACCCTGGACGCTCCGAAGGAACGCTCGACGCGTACCGCGCCGATGAGCGGGCCCGACTCGACGATGGTGATCGCGTCGACGTCGGTGAGGTCGGTGCGCTGACGGCGATAGTGCGCGTCGATGTCCCAGGCGTCCCACTGGTTGGGCAGGTCGGTGTGCAACTGCAGCAGATTGCCCCGGGTGCCGGCGGCGAGCAGCTCGCGGCCGGTCGTCAGGTCGAGGACCGACGAGAACAGACCGGCCGCGTCGAACTCGACGCGGATCAGACCGTTGTCGAGCACCGTGCCGGTCCCGCTGGTCGTCACGGTGACGGGAGCGGGAGCCGGGGACGGTGCCGCGCTGAGGCGGACCACGCCGGATGCCGGGACCTCGACGAAGACGGCCGAGCCGTCGGGGGCGGTCACCACTTCGGCGCGCGGCCGTGGCGCGGCGTTGCAGACCCAGGTCGCCTCGCCGTCGCCGGCGATGGCGGAGACGGCCGCGGTGATGATCTCCTCGAGCTCCGTGCGTACGCGGGCGTAGGTGGCCTCGGCCTCACGATGGACCCAGGCGATCGAGCTGCCGGGCAGGATGTCGTGGAACTGGTGCAGCAGCACCGTCTTCCACAGCCGGTCCAGGTCCGTGTACGGGTAGGGGAACTCCGCGTGCACCGCGGCGGTCGCCGCCCACAGCTCGGCCTCGCGCAGCAGATGCTCGCTGCGCCGGTTGCCGGCCTTGGTCCTGGCCTGGCTGGTGTAGGTGGCGCGGTGCAGCTCCAGGTAGAGCTCACCGGACCAGACGGCCGCGTCCCCCAGCTCCGCGCGGGCGGCGGCGAAGAACTCGTCCGGGCTCTGGATCACGACGGCCGGGGAGCCCTCCAGGTCGCGCAGCCGCCGTGCCTTCTCCAGCATCTCCCGGGTGGGACCGCCACCCCCGTCGCCGTGCCCGAAGGGCAGCAGCGAGCGGGTTCCCGCGCCCTTCTCCGCATAGTTGCGTACGGCGTGCGCGAGCTCGGCGCCCTCGAACGTGCCGTTGTAGGTGTCGGCCGACGGGAAGTGGGTGAAGATGCGGGTGCCGTCGATGCCCTCCCACCAGAAGGTGTGGTGCGGGAACTTGTTGGTCTGGTTCCAGGAGATCTTCTGGGTGAGGAACCAGTCCATCCCGGCGAGCCGGGCGATCTGCGGGTAGGCCGCGGTGTAGCCGAAGGAGTCGGGCAGCCACACGCCGCGGCATTCCACGCCGAACTCCTCCATGAAGAAGCGCTTGCCGTGCACGAGCTGCCGGGCCAGGGCCTCCCCGCCCGGCAGGTTGCCGTCGGCCTCCACCCACATGCCGCCGACCGGCACCCACTGCCCTGCCTTGATCGCCTCGCGCATGCGCTCGAAGATCTCCGGGTGACGCTCCTTGACCCACGCGTACTGCTGGGCCTGCGGCCCGGCGAAGACGAACTCCGGATAGTCCTTCGCCAGGGCGGTGACATTGGCGAAGGTGCGCGAGGTCTTGCGCTTGGTCTCGCGGATCGGCCAGAGCCAGGCGCTGTCGATGTGCGCGTGGCCGACCGCCGAGATGGTGTGGGCGCTGGCATGGGCGGGAGAGGACAGCACGGCGGCCAGGCGGGAGCGGGCGGCCCCCGCCGTACCGGCCACGTCGTGGAGGTCGAGGGCGTCCATGCTCCGCTCCAGCGCGCGGAGGATCTCGTGCCGCCGGGGATCGCCGATCGGCAGCTCGGCCATCAGTTCGCGCAGCACCTCGAGGTCCAGCCGCAGGTGCCAGACCTCCTCGTCGAGGACGGCGAGCTCGGCGCGGGCGAGGCGGTAGAGCGGCTCGTCGCCGGCCGTGGCCTTGTCGCCCAGGGGGGTCGGCAGGAAGCCGTTCGCGAGGATGTCCGGGTTGGCGGCCATCTCCAGCAGCAGCCCTGCCTGGTCCCCGGCGATCGGGACGTACTGGTTACGCGGTTCGATGCCCTTGATCGGCCGGCCCGTCAGGTCGTACACGAGCGCCTCGGCCTGGTTGCCCGGCCAGTCGCCGACGAAGCCCAGGTCGAAGACGGCCTCCACCCGCCGTCCCGCCCACCGCGCCGGAACGGAGCCGGTGGCCCGCAGCCAGGTCGTCGACCAGGGCCGCCCCCAGCGCGAGCCCACCTCGAACGGCTCGTAGCGGGCGGCCAGCGCCTGCGCGACGGGCACCGGCTCGTCGGGGACGTGCCAGGCGGCCAGCTCCAGCGGCCTGCTTTCGGCGTACAGGGCGGGTGTGACGCGTTCCCGGAGCACCCGGTCGATCCGCTCTTCGACGAGTTTCCTGTCGTCGTGCATCGGGGACGTCAGCTCCTTCCACGGAGGTAGTCGAGCTGGGGGTGCTCGCGCTGGTATCGGTCGAGGAGGCGCTCGGCCACCGCGACGGAGTCGACCAGCGGGTGGATGGCGAAGGCGCGCAGCGCCGCCGCCCGGGAGCCCGTGGCGGCCGCCTCGATGACCGCCTGCTCCACCGCCTTGACGGCGGACACCAGGCCGAGCGCGTGGCCGGGGAGCGGATCGACCGAGAGGGGGCGGGCGCCGTTGGCGTCCACGAAGCAGGGCACCTCGACCACCGCGTCCGGATCGAGGACGCCGATCGCGCCGCGGCCGCGGACGTTGAGGATGAGCGTGGTCCGTTCGTCCAGCGCGATCGCGCGCATGAGGGCCAGGGCGACCTGCTCGTAGCCGCCGGACTCAAGGTCGCCGGGCGCCCGCTCGCCCACACCCGAGGCCTCGCGGGCCTCGGCCATGTAGGTGACCTCCCGCTCCAGCCGGACGCTCTCCCACGCCGCCAGCGCCGGGCCGCCGGTGTCCGCGTAGAAGCGCCGCTGCTGCTCGATGAGCACGGAGCCACGGGTCTGCCGGGCGGCGCGCGCGGCGGCCACCGCCTCCCTGGTGAAGTAGTAGTAGTGCAGGTATTCGTTGGGGATGCAGCCGAGGGCGCGCAGCCACCGGGCGCCGAAGAGCTTGCCCTCCTCGAAGGAGCCCAGCGCGTCGTCATCGCGCAGGAGGCCGGGGAGCAGGTCGCGGCCCTCGACGCGGAGGCCGCGCAGCCAGCCGAGATGATTGAGCCCGGCGTAGTCGAGCCACACCGTCGCGGGGTCCACGCCGAGCGCCCAGGCCGCCCGCCGGCCCAGCGAGATCGGCGAGTCGCAGATGCCGATGACCCGGTCGCCGAGATAGTGGGACATCGCCTCGGTGACCATGCCCGCCGGGTTGGTGAAGTTGATGACCCACGCCTCGGGGGCCACCTCGGCGATGCGCTTCGCGAGCTCGCGGGCGACGGGGACCGTGCGCAGGCCGTACGCGATGCCGCCGGCGCCGACGGTCTCCTGGCCGGGCACGCCCTCGTCGAGCGCCACCCGCTCGTCGATGGCCCGGCCCTCGAGACCGCCGATCCGGATGGCGGAGAAGACGAAGTCGGCCCCTGTGACGGCTTCGGTCAGGTCGGTGGTCGCGTGGACTTCGGGCGCGTCGGGCACGCCCTCCGCCAGCTCGGACAGCACCCGCCGGATCGCCGCTGTCCGGGAGGAGTCGAGATCGTGGAGGGTCACGTGGGTGACCCGGCCCTTGCCACGATCGGCGAGCAGGGCGCGGTAGACGAGCGGGACGCGGAACCCGCCGCCGCCGAGAATGGTCAGCCTCATACTGTGATCACCTTGACTCCCGCCTCCCGCATGGCGGTGAGCGTTTCCTGGTCGCCTGGGGCGTTGGTGACGATGACATCGAGATCTTCGGGGCCGCAGACCCGGGCCATCCCGGTGCCGGGGAACTTTCCGACGTCCGCCACCAGGATCACCTGGTCGCTCGCCGCGATCATGGCGCGCTTGACCGGCACCTCCACCACGGTGGTGTCCATGACGTGCCCGCCGGGACGCACCCCGCTGGTGCCGAGGAAGAGCCGGTCGGCCTTGATCTGGCGGAGGTTGTCCTCGGTCAGGAAGCCCACCAGCGACCGGTAGTCGCGACGGACCATGCCGCCCAGCATGATGAGCTGGATGTCCTCCTCGTCCTGAAGCTCCTCGAAGACGGCGAGGCTGCTGGTGACGACCGTGAGGGACCGGCCGCGCAGGTGGGTGGCGACGCGGTGCGCGGTCGTGCCGATGTCGAGTAACACCGTCTCGTCGTCCTTGACCATCTCTGCGCACCTCTGCGCGATCTTGTCCTTCTCCGCTCCGCGTACCGCCGCCACGTCGACGAACGGGTCGTCTCGCTCGTCGATCGGCATGGCGCCGCCGTACACCCGCCGGAGCAGGCCGTCTTCGTGCAACTGGACGAGGTCCCGGCGGATCGTCGCGGGACTGGCGTCGAGGCGCTCGGCCAGCGCCTCGACAGTGGCGGTGCCCTCTGAGCGAAGGATGTGCACGATCAGTTCGTGGCGTCGGTCCCGGAGCATGACACGGACAGTAGCGCGCAAACTCGATCATCTCCAGAGGGAATTGGAAAATTTTCGAGCGAACTCTTGCATAGTCGCTCACCGAGGGTGCACGATCCTGCCTAAATCGAAAGGTGCTAATGCGCCGGAAGTAGGCGAAGTGATGCCATACCACGCGCTCCAGCCACAGCTCGATGTCTTCGTGTCCGGCCTGCTCTTCTTCGACGTGGCCTTCGCCGGTCTGGAGCAGGGGCCCAAGCCGGGAACGGAGATCTGGACCACCGAAATGACCTCGGGACCCGGCGGGATCGCGAACTTCGCGTTCACGCTGGCCAGGCTCGGCCTGCGGACCGGTGTCGCGGCGGCCTTCGGCGACGATCCCTTCGGCCGATACTGCTGGACGGCACTCGGCGTGGAAGAGGGAGTGGATCTCAGCCGGTCCCGGCTGCTGCCTGGCTGGCCCACCCCGACCACCGCCTCCCTGGCCTACGAAGGCGACCGCGCGCTGGTGACCCACGGCTTCCCCCCGCCCATGGGGCCCGACGAGATGATCGGTGATCCTCCGGCGGCCCGGGCGGCGATCGTCCACCTGGGCCCGCAGCCCGTCGCGTGGCCGGCGAAGACCGGTGGTCTGGTCTTCGCCGACGTGGGGTGGGATCCCACGGAGGAGTGGTCGTCGGCGATGCTCGAACAGCTCGCCTGGTGCCACGCCTTCATGCCCAACGCCTACGAGGCCATGAGCTACACCAGAACGGACACCCCCGCGGCGGCGCTGTCCAGGCTGGGGGACCTGGTGCCGCTCGCGGTCGTCACCCGCGGGGGCGACGGCGTCCTCGCGGTCGACGCGACCACCGGCGAGGCGGCGGACATCCCCGCGCTGCCGGTGGACGTCCGCGACCCCACCGGCGCGGGAGACGTCTTCGGCGCCGGCCTCGTCGCGGCGACCCTGGCCGGCTGGCCGCTCGCCGAGCGGATCCGGTTCGCCAACCTCGTCGCGGCCCTGTCCGTACGGCGGGTGGGTGGCGCACCCTCCGCGCCCCGCTGGGCCGACGTGGCCGGCTGGTGGCGCGACCTCACCGACCAGCGGCTGCGCCGCGACTACGGCTTCATCCTCGATGTCATCCCCCATAACCCGGAGGGTTAGAAATGGAACTTTCGCGCAGAGGGCTGATTCGTGCCGGACTGCTCTCCCTCGCGGCGGCAGGCGCAGGGAGCACGGCCGCCTGCGGCGGCTCGGGGGGCAGCGCCGCGAGCGGTGGCGGCGCCGCGGAACTGACCCTCTGGTACTGGGGCGGCGGCCTGAGCGACAAGGTCGTGGCCGACGCCGTCAAGCAGTTCGCCCAGACCAAGATCAAGCCGTCGGTGATCGGCGGCGACTTCAAGCAGAAGCTGATCGCCACGATGAACGGCCGCAAGTTCGTGCCCGACATCACCGGCATCAAGGGCGAGAACATCGCCTCCCTGCTGGCCGAGCCCGACCGGTTCATCGACCTCAACAGCCTCGGCGCCGGCAAGCTGGCCTCACAGTACGTCGAGTGGAAGTGGAAGCAGGGCTCCACCACCGACGGCAAGCTCATCGGCTTTCCGATCGACATCGGACCCACCGCGCTGTTCTATCGCCACGACATCTTCGAGAAGGCGGGCCTGGCCGCGGACCCCGCCGAGGTCGGCACGTCCATGTCCACCTGGGAGGCGTTCTTCGAGGCCGGGGTGAAGCTGAAGAAGGCCAACCCGGAAGCGTTCATCATCGACTCGGCCGAGGGGCTCTTCGACAAGATGCTCGGCCAGGGGACCAAGCGCTTCATCGACGAGAGCAACAAGTTCATCGGCGACCAGGACCACATCCGCCAGGCCTGGGACATGACGGTCAAGGCCAATGAGATGGGCATCGTCGCCCCCAAATACGACGGCCCGGACTGGAACGCCGCCGCCGCCCAGGGCAAGGTGGCCGGCACCGTCGGCGCCGCCTGGTTCGCGCTGGACCTCAAGAGCGGCGTGGAGGCGACGTCGGGCAAATGGCGGGTGGCCCCCATGCCGGGAGGACCGGCGAACATCGGCGGGTCGTTCCTGGCGCTGACCAAGGACTGCCGGGACCCCAAGCTGGCGTTCCAGATCGTCACCTGGCTGCTCAACGCGGAGAACCAGGCCCGCGGCTTCACCGACGCGGCGCTGTTCCCCTCCACGCCTGCCTCCTATGACATGCCGGCGCTGACCGGCGGGGACCCGTTCTTCGGGGGCCAGAAGACGATCGAGGTGTTCGGGCCGGCCGCGAAGAAGATCCCGATCCAGTACGAGGCGCCCGCTGACACGGCCGTGGCCCAGCCCTTCAAGGACGAGATCGTCAACATCTGGACCAAGAACAAGGACTCCGCCACCGCGTGGAACGACGCGGTGAGCGCGGCCAAACAGATCGCCGGGCGGCAGGGCGTGAGCTGAGAAGGGTGTCACGCATGTCCGCCAGCACATCCGCGCCGGCGTCCGCCGGACTGCCGGACCCCGCCTCGGCCGCGTCCGGCCGCGGCGGCCCCGCCCATGCCCGGCGGGCCCGGCCGAAGGGGTTGTTGGGCCGGTACTGGCCGCAGTACCTGTCCATCTCACCGTTCTTCTTGCTCTTCGCGGTGTTCATGCTGGTGCCGGTGCTGTTCTCGTTCTATCTGGCGTTCCAGAAATGGAACGGCCTGGGCGAGATGAAGTTCGTCGGCCTGCAGAACTTCGAGTCGCTGCTGCAGGACCAGACGTTCTGGCTCTCGCTGAAGAACACGTTCCTGATCTGGTTCATGTCCACGGTCCCGACGCTGTTCCTGGCCCTCCTCGTGGCGAACATGCTCAACTCGGCCGTCCGGCTGAGCGGGTTCTACAGGATCGCCTACTTCGTGCCGAACGTCACCTCCGTCGTGGCGGTCACGATCTTCTTCGGCTCGGTGTTCAGCACGAACTTCGGCCTGATCAACGCCATCCTGCAGTGGTTGTCGGCCTCGCCGGTCCCGTGGCTGGTCAACGAGTGGACGATCAAGATGGTCATCGCCGCGATCAGTTGCTGGCAGTGGACCGGCTACAACGCGATCATCTACCTCGCCGGCCTGCAGGCGGTGCCCAGCGAGCTGTACGAGGCCGCCAGGATCGACGGCGCGGGCCCCGTGCAGCTCTTCTTCCGCATCACGATCCCCATGCTGCGGCCGATCATCCTGTTCACGGTGGTCGTCTCGACGATCAACGGCATGCAGACCTTCACCGAGCCGCAGGTGCTGTTCGGCATCAACTCCGCCAACAACGCCAGTTCGGGCGGGCCGGGCAGTGCCGGGCTCACCGCGATCCTGTACTTCTACCGCGAGGCGTTCAACAACAACGACTACGGCTACGGCGCCGCGATCGCGTGGGCCGTGTTCGTGGTCATCCTGCTGTTCACCGCGATCAACTGGCGCCTCGTGCAGCGCCGGGAACGGGGCCTGTGATGACCGCCACGCGCCTCAGGGGCGCCGCCCTGCACCTCTGCCTGGTCGCGGGTGCGCTCATCTCGCTGTTCCCGTTCTATTGGACCGCCGTCATGGCGACCAACACCACCAAGGACATGTACCGGATGCCGCCGAAGGTGACCTTCGGCCCGGCCCTGTTCGAGAACATCGGGCGACTGCTCGGCTCCATCGACTTCTTCGGCTCGATGCTGAACACGTTGATCGTCGCGTGCGGCACGACGGCTCTGGTCCTGTTCTTCGACTCGATCGCCGCCTTCGCCTTCGCCAAGTACCACTTTCCCGGGCGGCGGATCCTGTTCGGGCTGCTCCTGCTCACGTACATGCTGCCGATGCAGCTCGCCCTCATCCCGCAATTCGTGATCATGGTGGAGCTGGGCTGGGTGGGCACGCTGAACGCGCTGATCATCCCGGCCGCCGCGAACGCGTTCGGCATCTTCTGGATGCGCCAGTACATCACGGGGGCGGTGCCCGACGAGGTGCTCGCCGCGGCGCGCATCGACGGCTGCGGCTTCTTCCGGCAGTACTGGCACGTGGGGCTGCCCGCCATCCGTCCCGGCCTGGCCTTCCTCGGCATCACCACGTTCATCAGCGCCTGGAACGACTACACCTGGCCGCTCATCGTCCTGGTCGACCCGTCGAACCTCACCCTGCAGGTCGCGCTCTCCCAGCTGAACACCGTCCACGCCCTGGACTACAGCCTGGTCCTCACCGGAGCGCTGCTCGGCGTGGTGCCGCTCGCGGTGATGTTCGTCCTGTTCGCCCGAGGCTTCATCCGCGACGCCATGAAAGGCGCGCTGCGTGGGTGATCTTCATGCCGGAGGCCCGGTCCCACTGGCCCGCCCTTGGTCGGCGCCGGAGCTCACGGGCCTGCGGCGCCTGCCCGCCCACGCGGTCCCGCGCACGGGGACGTCGCTGAACGGCCGGTGGCGGTTCCAACTGCTGCCGTGCCCCGAGGCACCCTTGTCGGCCCACTGGACGTCGATCGAGGTGCCGTCCTGCTGGACCATGTGCGACTTCGACGACATTCACGGTGTCAGAGACCTGCCGCAGTACACCAACGTCACCATGCCCTGGCCCGAGCTGCCGCCGGCGCCGCCGCCCGCCAACCCGACCGGCGTCTACGAACGTACGGTGGAGGTGCCCGCCGAGTGGGCCGGGCGCCGGATCGTGCTGCACGTGGGCGCGGCGGAGAGCGTGCTCATCGCCCAGGTGAACGGCGTTCAGGTGGGGATCGGCAAGGACTCCCACCTCGCCGCGGAGTTCGACGTCACGCAGGTCGTACGACCTGGCGAGGTCGACACCGTGCGGCTCACGGTCGTCAAATGGTCCGACGCCAGCTTCATCGAGGACCAGGACCAGTGGTGGCACGGCGGCATCACCCGCTCGGTGTTCCTCTACTCGACCGACCCTCTCCATCTCGCCGACGTGCGCGTCACGGCCCGTTCCGACGGCGAGCTGTCGGTGGAGGCGACGGCGCGCTCGGCGGCCGGGTCGCTGCCCGAAGGCTGGTGGGCTGCCGCGTCGCTGACCGGTCCGGTTCGCCCCACGGGCCCATGTAACGCCGAGCGTGTGTACCTGCGGGTGGACGAGGAGTTCGCCGCGCTGCTCGCCGAGCGCGAGCAGGACTCTCCGTGGCTGGGGCGGACCCGGTTGCGCGCGGGCTTGCCCGGCGTCCAGCCCTGGTCGGCCGAGACCCCCGTGCTGTACGGCCTCACCGTGCGCCTGCACCGTCCCGACGGGACCGTCGCGGACGAGACCCGCCTGCGCGTCGGCTTCCGGGACGTCGAGATCGACGGCCGGGACCTGCTCGTCAACGGCACGCGGGTCCTCCTGCGAGGCGTCAACCGGCACGACTTCCACCCCGTCACCGGGCGCGTGGTGTCCGTCGAGGACATGCGGGCCGATCTGGTGACCATGAAGCGTTTCGGCTTCAACGCCCTGCGCACCTCGCACTACCCGAACGATCCGGCGCTGCTCGATCTGGCCGACGAGCTCGGGCTGTACGTCGTGGACGAGGCCGACATCGAGAGCCACGCCCATGCCGTCGAGATCGCCGATGATCCGGCCTATCTGCCCGCCTTCCTCGACCGGGTGTCCCGGATGGCCCTGCGGGACGGCAACCACCCGAGCGTCATCATCTGGTCGCTCGGCAACGAGAGCGACTTCGGAGCCAACCACGCCGCCGCGGCCGGCTGGTTGCGTCACCATGACCCGACGCGGCCCGTGCAGTACGAGGGCGCGATCAAGTACGACTTCACCGACGGCGCGGCGGCCAGCGACATCGTCTGCCCCATGTACGCCTCGATCGAGGAAATCGTCGGCCACGCCCGATCCGGCCGGCAGAACCGGCCGCTCATCCTGTGCGAGTACTCCCACGCGATGGGCAACAGCAACGGCTCGCTCGCCGACTACTGGACGGCGATCGAGTCCACGCCCGGCCTGCAAGGTGGCTTCATCTGGGAGTTCTGGGACCACGGCCTGTCGCAGCGGCTGTCGGACGGCCGCCCGGGCGTCGAACCCGATGCCGGTGGAGGTGCCGAGGGCGTCGTGCCGCCCGGCCATCGCTGGGCGTACGGGGGAGACTTCGGCGACGTGCCCAACGACGGTGGCTTCTGCGCCGACGGTGTGGTGTTCCCCGACCGCACACCCAAGCCGGTGATGTACGAGCACCGGGAGCTGGCCACGCCGATCCGGTTGACGCTCGTCGGCGACGGCCTCGTGCGTGTGCACAATCGGCAGCAGTTCCGCGACTTGTCCTGGCTCGTGGGTGAATGGAAGCTGGTGACGGACTCACCCGACCGGCGAGGGGACGGCCTGGATGCTCGGGACCGGGACGGCCTGGATACTCGGCACCGGGACTGCCTGACCTGGGCCGCCGACCTGCCGGCGATCCAGCCGGGCGCGTCCGCGGTCGTCGAGTTGCCCGCCCGGCTGATGGCCGCTCTGCCCGCCAGAGGCGAAGCCTGGCTCACGCTCGTGGCGACCACCCGCGATGACGAGCTCTGGGCGGGCGCGGGAAGCGTCGTCTGTATGCCCCAGATCCGCCTGCGGGCGGAGGATCGTGACCTGCTGACCAGGGCGGGGACGGTCCACGCCCGCGACACCGGGGCGGGGGCGGTCCACGCCCGTGACAGCGGTATTCCCTGGCAGCCGGTCGAGGTCGATCACGACGGGCTGATCGCGCATCCGCTGCTCGCGAGCCCTCCGATGCTCAGCCTCTGGCGCGCGCCGACCGACAACGACCGCCTCGGCGGGCACGCGGCCCGCTGGGCGGCACAGGGCCTGCCGGAGCTGTCCCGCTCGCTCGTCGAGGTCGTACGGCGGGACGGCCGGATCACCGTTCGTGCTGATTACCGGACCGGTGCCGGGATCGTCGTCCCGCACGAACAGGTCCTGGTCCCGCTGCGCGACGGCCTGCTCATCCATGAGCTCGCCATACTGCCCGGCGAGCTCGACGACGTGGCCCGCGTGGGCGTCGTCTGGGAGACGGTGGCCGGGTTCGACGAGGTCGAGTGGTTCGGACAGGGCCCGTGGGAGAGCTATCCCGATCGGTGCACCGGAGCGCCGGTAGGCGGCTACCGGGCCCGCGTCGACGACCTCTTCACGCCGTACCTCCGGCCGCAGGAGAGCGGTGGACGGCACGCCGTACGCCGGTTCGAGCTGAGGGGGAGCGGGCGGGGCATCGCGGTGCACCTTGACGAGCCGGGGCAGGTCGGCATCACCCGCTTCCGGGCGGCCGACCTCGACGCGGCCGCCCACCATGACGAGCTCGTCCGGCGCGAGCGGTGCGTGGTGCACATCGACGCCGCCCACCGCGGCCTGGGCACCGCCTCCTGCGGCCCCGACACGCTGCCGCCGTACCGTATCGGGCCCGGTGCCCACCGATGGTCCTGGATCCTGTCCTGGAGTGATGGAGAATGGGGCGCGCCATGACCGTTCCCGGCTGGTTCACCGACGCCAAGTTCGGGGTGTTCATCCACTGGGGTCCGTATTCGGTGCCGGCGTGGGCCGAGCCCACCGGTGAGCTGGGGGCCGTGGACCCGGAGAGGTGGTTCGCCCACAACCCGTACGCCGAGTGGTACTGGAACACCAGCCAGATCGAGGGCAGCCCCGCCTGCGAACACCACCGCGCCGTCCACGGCGGCCGCCCCTATGACGACTTCCTTGACGCGTGGCAGGCCGAGTCCTTCGACCCCGCGGACTGGATCGAGCTGTTCGCCCGCGCCGGCGCCCGCTACGTCGTGGCGACCACCAAGCATCACGACGGCGTGGCCTTGTGGGACGCTCCCGGCACCGGCACCCGCAACACGGTCCGCCGCGGCCCGCACCGCGACCTGGTCGCCGATCTCGCCACCGCCGTCCGGGCCCGGGGCCTGCGTTTCGGCGCGTACTACTCCGGCGGCCTCGACTGGTACGCCGGACGCCGGGCCGTCATCCGGCACGAGGATCTGATCGACGACTACGGCCGTCCCCACGAGGCCGCCTACGCCGCCTACGCGCTGCGTCAGGTGCGCGACCTGATCGACCGCTACCGGCCGGACGTGCTGTGGAACGACATCGGCTGGCCCGACATGGGCATGGCCGACCTGCCGGACCTGTTCGCCCACTATTACGCCACCGTCCCGGAGGGCGTGGTCAACGACCGCTGGGACGGTGCCCACGCCGACTACCTGACCAGCGAATACCAGGCGAACCGCCAGAACGAGGCGGCCGCCCACTGGGAGAACTGCCGGGGCATCGGCCTGTCCTTCGGCTACAACCGCAACGAGGGCCCAGAACACCTGCTGGACCCGGCGGCCGCCGTCCGCCTGCTGGTGGACGTCGTCTCTCGCGGCGGCAACCTGCTGCTCAACGTCGGCCCGAAGGCCGACGGCACCCTGCCCGGCGAGCAGCGCGCCGTCCTGGAGGGCATCGCGTCGTGGACGGCCGGCCACGAGGGCGCCGTGTACGCGACCAGGCCGCTGGCGCCCGATGCGGCCATGCCTCGCGATGGCACCCCGTGGATCCGCTGGACCCGCGACGACCGTCATGCTTACGCGTTCCTGGCCGACGTCCCGGTCTCCCGCGGCCAGGTCCTGCTGAGGGCCCGGCCGGGACTGCTGGATCCCGCCACGGCGGTCCGCCTGGACAGCCGTCCCGTACAGGCCGACGCCGTGCCGGACGGCATCCTGGTCACGTCCGCCGGACTCGGCGGACCGCTGCCCGCGGTGGTTCGATTCGCCCTACTAAGGGGTGAGTAGCCACCGGCGGCGCCTTGTCAGGTGGCGGGCCGTGGACGATGATCTCCCCGACGGCGATCTGGCGGGGGTGGCGGGACGTGAGCAGCAGGTTATGGACGGTAGCGGCCCTCGTGGCGGTCGTCATGACCATGCCGTCCTGTAACGCTGACACCCCGCCCAAGGACACGCCCAAGCCCTCCGCCGCGAGCTCGCTCCCGCCGAATCCGCCCCCGTCCCCCACCCAGCCGACCACCTGGGCGGCCGGGCTCTGCCTCGACGTTCACCTGCCCAAGCCGGACAGCCAGGTCCCCGCGCTTGCCGACTGCTCGACGGCCGGAGCCCAGATCACCAAGCTCGTCTACCAGGGCAACGGCCCGGTGGAGTGCCCGAAGGACACCGACGGGATGCTGGACACCCCGATCGGCCAGCAGCCGCCGCGTACGGCCTGCCTGCGCAACCGCCGCGCCCCGCACCCCGGGGACGTCGGCAAGGGCGGTGGGATCCTGCGCGTCGGTGACTGCACGCTCATCGAGGACGAGCCTGTCGTCAGCGTCGAGGAGCGGGCCTGCTTCGACGGTCATGGCCCCGGCAGGGTCAGGTCCTTCACCAAGACGAAGAAGGCGTGCACGCGCAAGATCTGGTCCTACGCCTACAAGTGGCAAGGCTCCTACGTGTGCGTCGGTCCGGGCGAGGACGCCAAGAAGGTCGGCCCTCAGTACGAGCTCGCGACCTGCCTGACCGCGCCCAAGACCAAGAAGCGCAAGACGGTCTTCGGCACCGAGAACGCCATCGTCGGCGGGCTGAAGAAGGTGTCCTGCAAGGCCAAGAAGGCGTGGGGCAAGGTCGTCGGGTACGTCAGCATCGAGCTGGAGTGCCGGCGGCCCGCCGACTACTCGGTGACGAGCTCGACCACCACGTACGGGCTGCCTTTCGGCCCCGATCCCTACCCGGCGATCACCTGCATCCGGAGACTCTGACCGCGCCTACGGCGAGGACCCGCGTCTGTGTCGAGCACCCACCGTCGGGGTGAGGACCCGCGCCTACGGTGAGGACCCGGGCGTTGCGCGAGGACCCATGCGTCCAGCGCGGCCTGGGTGGTCAGCTCGCGGTGGTCCAGTCGCCTGCGGGTGTGCGGGTGTGCGGGTGTGCGGACCTGTGCGCCCGTGCGTCTGCGGGCCGCGCGCCGAAGTCCGGGCCATCGCATGACCTCTTCCTTTGTTTGGCTGGCACCTAAACTAATGGGCGGACGACCGTTGACGTTTGTTCGTTGGGACGGAAAACTAACTCGCGAGCCTGTGCCGGTCAGTTGAAGGAGCTTTCATGCCCTACCGCCCGCCCTTGGTCGCGCACGAGTACTTCGTCGCCGACCCACCGGAGCTGCCGGTCCGTACACGTGGCGAACAGGGCCTGTCCGCGTTGACCGCCGCCGAGCCGGTGGCGGTGGACGACTCGGGGGTGACGCTGAAGGGCGTGACCTCGGCGGAGGAGAGCCTGGTCGTGCAGGTGCGGGTGGCGGGCGAGGGGGTGATCCGGGTCCGGCTCGGCCAGGACGTGGACGCCCGCACCCGCTCGGCGCGGGCGATCTCCCTGGTGACCCCGGGCACGTACGCGCAAGCCCGGGTGGAGACCCGGTCCGGCGGGCTGACCATCGACGCGGGCTCGTTGCGCGCGGAGATCACCCTGGACCCGTGGCGGCTGCGGTTCACCGACGCGGCCGGTGCCACGCTGGTGGAGCAGGACCCGGGGCACACCGACATCAGCGGGCGGATGCGCACGCTGCCGTTCGGGCGCTCCCACGCCGACGGCGTCACGGTGGCCTACCACGAGAGCTTCGCCGCACCGGCCGACGAGGCGTTCGCCGGGTTCGGGGAGTCGTTCACCCCACTCAACAAGCGCGGCCAGCGGCCCGTCATGTGGAACTTCGACGCCTTCGGCGCCGAGTCGCAGCGCGCCTACAAGAACGTGCCCTTCTACCAGTCGAGCAGGGGATACGGCATCGTCGTCGACAGTGGGGCGCCGACGGAGTTCGACGTCTGCCAGTCCACGCACAGCGTCGTGCAGATCGTCGTCCCCGACGACCTGATCGACTACTACGTGCTCGCCGGGCCGACGCCGCCGGAGATCCTCGACCGCTACGACCGGCTGACCTGCCGCCCGGCGCTGCCGCCGAAGTGGGCGTTCGGCACCTGGATCTCCTCGGGCTTCTTCGTGGACAGCCAGGAGCGGGTCATGACGCGGGCGCGGAAGATCCGCGAGCGCGGCATCCCGTGCGACGTGCTGCACCTGGACACCTACTGGCAGACCGACGGCCACTGGTCCGACCTGCGCTGGGACGAAGCCCGCTTCCCGGACCCGGCCGGGATGCTCGACGAGCTCGACGGGATGGGCTTCAAGGTCTGCCTCTGGATGAACCCCTACATCTCCCACCTGAGCCCGGCCTTCACCCCCGCCGCCGAAGCCGGATATTTCCTGAAGAATCCGGACGGCGAGGCGTACGTCGCCGACTGCTGGCACGGCTCCTACCCGGCCTGCGGCATCGTCGACTTCACCAATCCGGCCGCCGTCGCGTGGTTCCAGGGCCTGCTCCGCCCCCTGCTCCAGCAGGGCGTCCAGGCGTTCAAGACCGACTTCGCCGAGGGTGTGCCGCACGACGCGACGGCCTTCAACGGCATGACCGGCACTGACCTGCACAACGTCTACACACTGCTGTTCAACGACGCCGTCGCCGAGGTGACCCGCGAGATCAACGGGCACGGCCTGGTCTGGGCCCGCTCGTCGTTCCTGGGCGGCCAGCGGCACTCGGCCCAGTGGGGCGGCGACACCTACACCAGCTACCCGGCGATGGGCAGCACGCTGCGCGGCGGCCTGGCCCACGGCCTGTCGGGCGTGCCGTTCTGGAGCCACGACGCGGGCGGCTTCACCGGCCGCCCGGCTGACGACCTCTATGTCCGCTGGACTCAGTTCGGCGCGCTCTCCCCGCTGCTTCGGCTGCACGGCACCACCAGCCGGGAGCCGTGGGAGTTCCCCGAGGTGGAGGCCGAGGCGGTGGCCGCGCTGCGGCTGCGGTACCGGCTCATGCCCTACCTCTACTCGGCGGCCGTGGAGGCGGCGCGGACCGGTGCGCCGATGATGCGGGCACTGTGCGTCGACCATCCGGGCGACCCCGTCGCCTGGCAGGCCGACCTGGAGTATCTGCTCGGCCGCGACCTGCTGGTCGCGCCCATGACCTCGCCCGACGGCACCCGGCAGGTGTACCTGCCGGAGGGTCGGTGGGTCGACTACTGGACCGGAGAGGTGCTGGAGGGCGGGCGCTACCGTGCCGTCTCCGCGCCGCTGGACCGGATCCCGCTGTTCGTCCGGTACGGCGCGCTCATCCCGGTTACGGCGTCCGGGAAAACGCCCGGGGACATGTCCGGGAAAACGCCCGGAGACGTGTCCGGGAAAACGCCCGAGGACACGCCTGGGGACACCGTGGACGTCCCCTCGGAGATCACGCTTGTCGCCTTCGGGGGCGGCGACAGTCGTACCACAGTCCACGATCTCGACGGCGAGACCGTCGTCGACGCCACCCGCGACGGCGACACCCTGCACGTCACCGTCACCGGGCCGAAGCGGATCGCCGGGGTCGAGTTCGCCCCCGTGGCGGGCGCCCCGGTCCGCGCGGTCATCACCTCCCAGGAGACACCATGATCAAGCTGAGAAGTGCCGCGGCGGCGCTCGCCGTCGCGGCCTTGACCCTGACGGCCTGCGGCTCCGGCTCGGACAAGCAGGAGCCCGCCGCGAGCGGCCAGCCGCGCGTGCTCAAGCTGTGGCACTACGAGAGCGCCGAAGGCGCGATGGGCAAGGCCTGGGCGGCGGCGATCAAGAAGTTCGAGGCGACCCATCCCGGTGTGACGGTGAAGTTCGAGGAGAAGGGCTTCGAGCAGATCCAGAAGACGGCCAGCATGGTGCTCAACTCCGACGAGGCGCCCGACATCATGGAGTACAACAAGGGCAACGCCACCGCCGGACTGCTGTCGAAGCAGGGCCTGCTGACGGACCTGTCGGAGCAGGCGACGAAGCGCGGCTGGGACAAGCTGCTCTCCGCCAGCCTGCAGACCACCGCCAAATATGACGACCGGGGCATCATGGGCTCGGGCAAGTGGTTCGGGGTGCCGAACTACGGCGAGTACGTGATGGTCTACTACAACAAAGACCTGTTCAAGAAGAACGGCGTCACGGTACCGACGACCTTCGACGAGTTCACGGCCGTGCTCGACAAGTTCGCCAAGGCCGGCGTCACGCCGATCTCCACGGCCGGCGCCGAGTACCCGGCCCAGCAGATCTTCTACCTGCTCGCGCTGAGCAAGGCCAACCGGGCCTGGGTCGACTCCTACGAGCTCTACAAGGGCAAGGTCGACTTCCACGGTCCCGAGTTCACCTACGCCGCCGACACCATGGCCGACTGGGTGAAGAAGGGCTACATCGCCAAGGACTCGGCCGGGATCAAGGCCGAGGACATGGCCACCGCGTTCATCGGCGGCAAGTTCCCGATCATGGTGTCTGGAAGCTGGTGGTACGGCAGGTTCCAGACGGAGATCAAGAAGTTCGAGTGGGGCTCGTTCCTGTGGCCCGGCAACCAGCTCGCCCCCGGCTCCAGCGGCAACATCTGGGTCGTCCCCGAGAAGTCCAAGCAGAAGGACCTGGCCTACGACTTCATCGACATCACGATGAGCAAGGAGATCCAGAACCTGCTCGGCAACTCCGGCGGCGTCCCGGTCGCGGCCGACGCCGCCGCCATCACCGACCCCAAGAGCAAGGAGCTCATCGACAACTTCAACAAGCTGACCTCGCAGGACCAGCTGGCCTTCTACCCCGACTGGCCCGCCCCCGGCTACTACGACGTCCTCGTGGCCGGCGTCCAGAACCTCATCAACGGCAGCAAGCCCCCGGCCAAGGTGCTCGACGAGATCGCCCAGCCCTACACCGAGAACCTCGCGGACCTTGGCAACTAGAGCGGCACGCGGCTACTGGCCGTACCTGATCCCCAGCGCGGTGCTGTTCACCGCGGTCATCGTCGTGCCGTTCGTGATGAACGTCGCGACGAGCTTCACCCGCTGGTCAGGGGTGGGCACCCCCACCTGGATCGGAGTGGACAACTACACCCGGTTGTTCCGGGACGAGCGGTTCTGGACGTCGTTCGCCAACAACGTGGCGCTGATCGTCGCCATGGCGATCATCCCCACGGTGCTCGGCCTGGTGCTGGCCGCCGCGTTGTTCGACTACATCGGCAAGAGGTTCGGCCCCCGCACGGCCTCGGCCCTGCGGGCGGCCTACTACCTGCCGCAGGTGCTGCCCGTCGCGGTGGCCGGGGTGGTGTGGGGCTGGATGCTGCACCCGACCTACGGCGCGGTGAACCAGATCTTCGGGCTGAAGGTCAACTGGCTCGGCGATCCGGACTTCGCGCTGGCCACCGTGATGGCGGTGATGGTGTGGTTCCAGCTCGGCTACCCGGTCGTCATCTTCATGGCCGGGTTGCAGCGGGCCGATCCCGCGCTGCACGAGGCGGCGGAGATCGACGGGGCCTCGTGGTGGCGCAGGTTCTGGCACATCACGATTCCGCAGATCCGTCCTGAGATCTTCGTCGTGCTGCTGACCTGCACGATCGCCGCGCTCAAGGTGTTCGGGCCGATCTTCGTGCTCACCAGGGGCGGGCCGGCCAACGCCACGATGGTGCCCTCGTACTTCTCGTATCTGAACTTCTTCCAGAAGTCCAACGTCGGGTACGGCTCGGCCATCGCCACCATCCTGGCGCTGATCATCGTCGTGGTGACCTTCGCCTTCCTGCGGGTCCAGGAGCGGGAGTCGTGAGACGCTACCCGATCCTGGCCGCGATGACGGTGCTCGCCGCCGTCATGCTGTTCCCGTTCGTCATCGTCACGTTCAACGCCTTCAAGACGCCCGCCGAGTATTCGGCGGGCAGCCCGCTGAGCCCGCCGCAGGGCCTGGACCTCGACGGCATCATCGCGTTCTGGACCCGGGTCGACTTCGGCGAGAAGCTGCTGAACAGCCTCGTGATCAGCGGCTCCGTCGCCGTGCTCGCCGTGGTGCTGTCGGTGCTCAACGCCTACGCCCTCGGCATCGGCCGGGTCCGGGGGCGGCTCTGGATCCTGGTGCTGTTCCTGGTGGCCAACACGCTGCCGCAGGAGGCGCTGGCCTACCCGCTCTACTACCTGGCCAAGGCGGCCGGCCTGTACGACTCCAAACTGGCGGTGATCATCGTGTTCACCGTCATCCAGGCCGCCTTCGGCACCTATCTGCTCAGCGCCGTGCTCGGCCAGTTCCCGCGCGAGATCCTCGAGGCGGCGCGGATGGACGGCGCGGGGCGGTTCCTGGCGCTGTGGCGGATCGTCGTGCCGATCAGCCGGCCCACGCTGTCGGTCCTGGTGATCTTCTTCTTCATCTGGACCTGGAACGAGTTCTTCCTTCCGCTCATCTTCCTGGTCTCCAACGACACCCAGACGGTCCCCGTCGCCCTCGGCGTGCTGCAGGGCGAGAAGTACATGGACGCCACCATGTCCAGCGCCTCGGCGCTGCTCGGCATCGTCCCGGCCGTCGCCTTCTTCCTCATCTTCCAGCGGACGCTGACCCGGGGCATCACGGTCGGCGCCATCAAGTAGGAGCTTCCACAATGAAGCGAGTCCTAGCGGCCGTCTTACTGGCGGTCACCATGGGCGGGGCGCCCGTCAACGCCGCGCGTGCCGCCGACGTCCTGCCGTACCAGAACCCGGCCCTGCCGCTCGACCAGCGCGTCGGCGACCTGCTGGGCCGGCTCACCCTCGACGAGAAGATCTCGCTGCTGCACCAGTCGCAGCGGGCGATCCCCAGGCTCGGCATCCCGTACTTCAAGGCCGGGACCGAGGCCCTGCACGGCGTCGCCTGGTCCAACGACCACAACGACGCCTGGAACCAGAAGCTGGCGAGCGGCACGGTCTTCCCACAGGCCGTCGGCCTGGCCAGCACCTGGGATCCGGAGCTGATCAAGCGGGTCGGCTCGGCCGTGGGCGACGAGGTGCGCGGCTACAACGCGATCGACCCGGTCCTGTGGGGCACCCAGGTATGGGCGCCGGTGGTCAACCTGCTGCGCGACCCACGCTGGGGGCGCAACGAGGAAGGCTACTCCGAGGACCCGCTGCTGACCGGCGCCATCTCCACCGCCTACGGCAAGGGCCTGTCCGGCGACGACCCCGTCTACCTCAAGACCGCGCCGGTGCTCAAGCACTACCTGGCCAACAACAACGAGTACCTGCGCGGCCTCACCTCCTCCAACCTGCGGCCCCGGGTCAAGCACGAGTACGACGAGGCCGCCTTCAAGCCGGCCATCTCCGCCGACGCCGCCACCGGCGTCATGGCCTCCTACAACCTGGTCAACGGGCGCCCGAACACGGTCAACCCCGACCTCGACGAGGTCGTGCGCTCGTGGACGGACAAGGACCTCTACAACGTGAGCGACGCCTGGGCGCCCGACGCGCTCCAGGAGTACGAGCACTACTACGACACCAAGCCCGAGGCCGTCGCCGCGACGCTCAAGGCCGGGCTCGACAGCTTCACGGTCAACAGCGACGACCCCGCCCCCATGACCGCGAACCTGACCGCCGCCCTCTCCCAGGGCCTGATCACCGTGGCCGACATCGACCAGGCCGTACGGCACGTGCTGTCGATCAGGATCCGGCTCGGCCAGCTCGACCCGGACGGCGGGCCGTACGCGAAGATCACCAAGGACGTGATCAACTCGGCAGCGAACCAGCGGCTCAACAGGGAGACCGCCGGCAAGGCGATGGTCCTGCTCAAGAACTCCGGTAAGACGCTGCCGCTCTCGCCCTCCCTCAAGAAGGTCGCGGTGCTCGGGCCGCTGCAGGACACCCTGTTCAGCGACTGGTACGGCGGCACCATGCCCTACCAGGTGACCCCGCTCGACGGCATCAAGGAGCGGCTCGGCGCGAACGCGGCGGTGACCGGCGCCGACGCGCTGGACCGGATCGCGCTCAAGGACCTGGCCAGCGGCAAGTACGTGACCGCGACCGGCACCACGGGCCAGAACGTCGTCGTGTCGGACACCGCCCCCGGCGGCGCCTCGACCTGGGACCAGACCGACTGGACCGGTGACGTCTCGACCCTGCGCAACGCGGGCAACGGCAAGCTGCTGACCGGCAACTTCGGGCCGTACGTCACCAACTCCGACGTACCGGGCGGCTGGTTCGTCCAGCAGCAGTTCCGGATGGAGCGCCAGGCGGACGGCACGTACCTGATCCAGTACGTCGGCTACGAGGTCAACGAGGGCTGGTGGCCCTTCCCCGAGCACTACGTGACCGTCGGCGCGGACGGCACGCTCGGCACCGGGACGAAGGCCGCCGCGGCGCACTTCGCCAGGGAGGTCGTCCAGAGCGGCGCCGAGACCGCGGCGGCCGCGGCCAAGGGCGCCGACGCGGCGGTGGTCGTGGTCGGCAGCAACCCGTTCGTCTACGGCCGGGAGAACCACGACCGGTCCAGTCTCGCGCTCGGCCAGGGCCAGCAGGAGCTGATCAAGGCCGTACGGGCGGCCAACCCCAACACCGTGGTCGTCCTGGAGGACAGCTACCCCACCACGATGAACGTGGACACCCCGTCCCTGCTCTGGACCACCCACGCCGGTGCCGAGACCGGGCACGCGCTCGCCGACGTGCTCTTCGGCGACCGCGACCCGGGCGGCCGGCTGACCCAGACCTGGTACCGGTCCGACGACCTGCCCGACATTTTGAACTACGACATCACCAAGACCGGGATGACCTACCTCTATCACCGGGGTGACCCGCTCTACGCCTTCGGCCACGGCCTCAGCTACACCAGCTTCGGCTACCAGGGCCTGAAGGTGACCCCGCGCGGCGACTCCTACGACGTCACCGTCAAGGTCACCAACACCGGGTCGCGGGCCGGTGACGAGGTCGTCCAGCTCTACACCCACCAGCAGAGCTCGCGCGTGAGCCAGCCGATCAAGCAGTTGCGCGGCTTCACCCGTGTCTCGCTGCGGCCCGGCGAGAGCCGTACGGTGAAGCTGACCGTGAAGAAGGCCGACCTGGCTCTGTGGGACGTCACCCGTGGCAAGTGGGCCGTGGAGACGGCCACCCACGACGTCCTGGTCGGCTCCTCCTCCTCGGCCATCAGGCAGCGCACGACGCTCCAGGTGAGCGGCGAGCGGATCCCGCCCCGCGACCTGACCAGGAGCACCCGGGCGATCGACTTCGACGACTACTCCGGCGTCGACCTGGTCGACACCTCGAAGGAGCGCGGCGAAGCGATCGGGGCGTCCGCCGGCGACTGGCTGAAGTTCGCCGGCGCCGACCTGCGCGGCGGGCTCACCGGCATCACCGCCGGCGTGTCCTCGGTGGCCGGCGGCTCCTTCGAGGTCCGCTCGGGCTCTCCGTCGGGGGCGCTGCTCGCCACCGTCGCGGTCCCGGCCACGGGCGGCATCTACCAGTACGGCACGGCGTCGGCGAGGTTGTCCGGAGCCACCGGGGTCCGGGACCTCTACGTGGTCTTCAAGGGCGACCTGCGGATCAGGGATCTGGCACTCACGAAGTAAGTTTGGTTAATAACCAAACTATTGACCTCACTCGGAGGCTGTGTGAGCCTCTGAGTGAGGTTTCGGGGCCTCGATACCATGCGCGCTGGAACGGCGACGGCAGGGTCCTGTACCCGGTCGTGCATGGCGGTCATCTGCTGCTGTGGGGCCCGCACGCCCCGGAGAGGGAAACCGCTCATGCGAAGAAGGTTGTTCAGCCTGCTCGCGATGGCCGCCGTCGTCGTGACGATGGTGGTCGTGCGGATGGCGCCGGTCGGCGCCGTCGCCGCGGATCCGTACGCGTTCAAGGGAGTGAAGATCGGCGGCGGCGGCTTCGTCCCCGGCATCATCTTCAACCAGAAGGAAAAGGACCTCATCTACGCCAGGACCGACATCGGCGGCGTCTACCGCTGGGACAAGACCAAGTGGGTGCCGCTGCTCGACTCGATCGGCTGGGACAAGTGGAACTGGGTCGGCGGCGTCAGCGTCGCCACCGACCCCGTCGACCCGAACCGGGTCTACGTCGCCACCGGCATGTACACCAACGACTGGGACCCCAACAACGGCGCGATCCTGCGCTCCACCGACCGGGGCGCCACCTGGGCCGCCACCGAGCTGCCGTTCAAGGGCTTCGGCAACATGCCGGGCCGCGGTATGGGTGAGCGCCTGGTCATCGACCCGAACAAGAACAACATCCTGTTCTACGGCACCGCCAACAAGAACGGCCTGTGGAAGAGCACCGACTACGGCGTCACCTGGGCCAAGGTCACCAGCTTCCCGAACGTCGGCAACTTCGCCCAGGACCCGAACGACACCACCTACAACTACAACACGATGACCCAGGGCATCCCCTGGATCACCTTCGACCCGCGCACCGGCTCGGCGGGCACCGCCACCAAGACGATCTACGCCGGGGTGGCGGACAAGGACAACAACGTCTACCGCTCCACCGACGGCGGCGCCACCTGGAGCCGGGTGGCCGGACAGCCGACCGGCTACATCCCGCACAAGGGCGTGCTCGACGCCGTCAACGGCTACCTCTACCTGGCCACCGGCAACACCGGCGGCCCGTACGTGGGCGAGGACGGCGAGGTGTGGCGCTACGCCACCGCCACCGGCACCTGGACCGAGATCACCCCGACCCCCGACGCCGACCGCTACTACGGCTTCAGCGGCATGACCATCGACCGGCAGAACCCGAGCACCATCATGGTCGCCAGCCAGGTGTCGTGGTGGCCGGACAACATCATGTTCCGCAGCACCGACAGCGGCGCCACCTGGACGCGGATCTGGGACTGGAACGGCTACCCCAACCGGACCTTCCGCTACACCCAGGACGTCTCCTCGCATCCGTGGCTGGCCATGGGCAACCCGCAGCCGCCCGAGATCACCCCCAAGCTCGGCTGGATGACCGAGGCGATGGAGATCGACCCGTTCGACTCCAACCGGCTGCTGTACGGCACCGGCGCCACCATCTACGGCACCACCAACCTCAAGCAGTGGGACGTCGCCGGCGGCAAGATCACCATCAAGCCGTTCATCGAGGGGCTGGAGGAGACCGCCGTCCTCGACCTGATCAGCCCGCCGTCCGGGGCGCCGCTGCTCTCGGCGGTCGGCGACATCGGCGGCTTCGTGCACAGCAACCTCGACGCCGTGCCGCCCATGATGTACACCCAGCCCAACCACGTCACCACCAGGAGCATGGACTACGCCGAGCTCAGCCCGTCGAACATGGTCCGCGCCGGTGACAACGACACGGCCGGGGTGACCCGCCTCGGCTTCTCCTCCAACGGTGGCGCCAACTGGTGGCAGGCCAGCAGCGAACCGGGTGGGGTCACCCAGGGCGGCAGCGTCGCGATCTCGGCCAACGCCGGCGCCACGGTGTGGTCGCCCACCGGCGGCGCGGTGAGCCGCTCGACCGACTCGGGCAGCTCGTGGACCGCCTCCACCGGCATCCCGGCCGCCGCGCAGGTGCGCTCCGACCGGGTCAACCCGAACAAGTTCTACGGCTGGTCCGGCGGCAAGTTCTACGTCAGCACCAACGCGGGCGCCGCCTTCACCCAGTCCGCCGCCACCGGTCTGCCCACCGGCGCCGCCACCGTCAAGTTCAAGGCCGTACCCGGCAAGGAGGGCCACATCTGGCTGGCCGGCGGCTCCCCGTCGACCGGCAAGTACGACCCGGCGGGCACGTACGGCCTGTGGCGCTCGACCGACTCCGGCGCCACCTTCACCAGGCTCGCCAACGTCACCGCAGCCGAGAACGTCGGCTTCGGCAAGGCGGCACCCGGCGCCTCCTACCTGTCGATCTATCTGGTCGGCCTGGTCGACGGGGTGCACGGGCTGTTCCGCTCCGACGACGCGGGCGCCTCATGGGTGCGGATCAACGATGACAAGCACCAGTACGCCAACATGGGCGAGGCGCTCACCGGCGACCCGCGTATCTACGGCCGCGTCTACTTCGGCACCAACGGCCGCGGCATCATCTACGGCGACCGCACCGGCCCCATGCCCACCCCGACCCCGACGCCCACCCCGACCCCGACGCCCACCCCGACGCCGACACCCACGCCCACCCCGACACCCACGCCGACGCCGGTTCCGGGCAAGGCGTGCGCGGCGACCTACGCGCCGGGCACCCAGTGGCAGGGCGGCTTCTCGGCCGGGGTGACGGTGAAGAACTCCGGCACGGTCGCCATCACCGGCTGGACGGTCAACTGGACCTTCCCCAGCGGCCAGACGATCACCCAGCTCTGGAACGGCGTCCACACCCAGACCGGCGCCGCCGTCAAGGTCGTCAACGCCGGCTACAACGGCGCGCTGGACTCCGGTGCCAGCACGACGTTCGGCTTCAACGGCAGCTGGACCACTGCCAACAACCCACCCACCACAGTCACCTGCACGCCCGCCTGACAACACGAAGAGGGAGGGGCCCGTCCCCGGCGCCCCTCCCTCGGTCAGCCCTTGACGGCCCCGATGATGACGCCCTTGGTGAAGTGCTTCTGCACGAACGGGTAGATCACCAGCACCGGGATCAGCGCCAGCGTCACGATGGCCATCTGGATGGCCAGGCTCGGCGGCAGCGCGTGCCCCCCGACGGCGGTGTCACCCGTCTGGCCGACGAACATCGACTGCCCCTGCAGGACGAACTGCCGCAGCACCACCTGCAGCGGCCATTTGGTGTTGTCGTTGAGGTAGAGGGTCGCGTTGAAGAAGGCGTTCCAGTAGCCGACCGCGTAGAACAGCCCGATCACCGCCGTGACGCCCTTGGACATGGGCAGCACGATCCGCCACAGGATGCGGAACTCGCTCGCCCCGTCGATCCGCGCGCTGTCGGTGACCTCCTCCGGGATGTTCATGAAGAAGGCCCGCATGACGACCAGGTTGAACGCGGTGACGGCGGTCGGCAGGATCAGCGCCCAGTACGAGTCGATCAGCCCCAGCGAGCTGACCAGCAGGTAGCTCGGGATCATGCCGGGCCCGAACAGGAAGGTCAGCAGCACGAGGAACAGCATCGGCCGGTGCAGCAGCGAACCGGGCCGCGACAGCCCGTAGGCCGCCAGGACCGTGACCGACAGGCTGAGCAGGGTCCCGACGACGGTCACCCCGAGGCTCACCGCGATCGACCGGCTCACCACCCCGCCCGCGAACAGCTGCTCGTAGGCGGCGAAGGACAGCTCGCCCGGCACGGTGACCAGGCCACCCGCCTTCGACACCGTCTCCTGCGTGGACAGGCTGGTCAGCACGACCATGTAGATCGGGAACAGCACGGCGGCCACGATGAGGGCCAGCACCAGCCCCTTGACACTCGCGCCGAACCGGGTGGGCCGCTCGGCCCAGGCAGGCATAGTCATGATCGTTTGTAGATTCCCTGCTCGCCGAACCGATGGGCGACCTTGTTGGCTATGAGGATCAGGATCAGCCCGGCCACGCCCTTGACCAGGCCGGCCGCGGCGCCGTAGCTCCACTCGCCGGTCAGCAGTGTGCGCCAGTACATGAACGTGTCGAGCACCTCGGCGGCGTCCCGGCCGACGGCGTCGCGCTGCAGGAAGAACTGCTCGAAGCCGACGTTGAGCGCGTCGCCCAGCCGCAGGATCAGCAGCAGCACGAACACCGGGCGCAGGCCGGGCAGCGTGATGTGCCACAGCCGCCGCCAGCGGGAGGCGCCGTCCACGGCGGCGGCCTCGTAGAGGTGGGGGTTGATGGCCGCCAGCGCCGCCAGGAAGATGATCGTCCCCCAGCCCGCGTCCTTCCAGACCGTCTCAGCGGTGACCAGCAGCATAAACGTGTCCGGATTTGTCATGATGTCCAGGCCCGAGAAGCCGTGGTCGCGCAGGATCTGCGCGAGCAGCCCCGCGCCGCCGAACATCTGCTGGAACAGGGTGACGACCAGGACCCACGAGAAGAAGTGCGGCATGTACACGATGCCCTGGATGAACAGCCGCAGGCGGGGACGTACGACGCTGTCGAGCAGGATGGCCAGCAGGATCGGCAGCGGGAAGTAGAAGATGAGCTGGAACGTGGTGATCGACAGCGTGTTGATCGTCGCGTCCCAGAAGCTCTCGTCGAACATCAGCCACTGGAAGTTCGACATCCCCACCCACGGGCTGTCCTTGATGCCGACGTAGGGGGAGTAGTCCTGGAAGGCGATCACGTTGCCGAGCAGCGGCACGTAGTGGAACAGCAGTAGCAGCCCGATCGCCGGCACGGTCATGAGCAGCAGCTGCCAGTCGCGCCGGAACCGGGTCCGCAGCGAGCCGTGCTTGGCCCGCTGCTGAGCCCTTGTCCGGGTGGTGCGCGGGCGGCCGGGTGAAGCCGGAGTTCCGGCCGGGGAACGCTCGACCGCGACGTGGTCAGGCGCGGCCATTGTCCCGCAGGACCTTCATGTAGAACTCGCGCGCCTCGTCGCCGCCGTCGCGCCGCCACTCCGCCGCGATCTGCTTGGCGTCGCTGACCGGCCGGCGGCCACGCATGATGTCGGTGAACTTGTCCTCGGTCGGCACCTGCAGACCCGCGTACTTGGCGGGCCGCTGGATCCTGATCCCGTCGAACGGCGTCTTCTCGATGTACTTGAAGGAGGTGTTCTGCCACTCGATGTTGGCCTTGGCCGCCTCGGGGAAGGGCCAGTCCACGTAGAGGGGGCGGCCGCCCAGGAAGCCGTAGGTGTAGGCGACCTCCTTGCGGCCCAGGTCCGTGCTCTGCGGGATGCCCTTGGCGTCCAGGGTGAAGTGCTTGTCCTTGATCCCGAAGTTGGAGAGCTCGTACTCCTTGGTCCCGTACGGCGCGGCGCACCAGTTGAAGATGGACAGGATCTCCTCCACCTTCTCCTTCGGCAGCCCCTTCTTGATGAAGGTGAACATGCCCGCCGCGTTGTTGTGGTACATGATCGGCGTGCCGCCGTCATGCGCGAACAGCGGGAAGACGCCCAGCGCGAAGTCGGGGTTCTTGGCGGTGTGCTGCTGGAGCAGTTCCTTCCAGGCGCCGAAGCCGTCCCGGTAGACCGTGATCTGGCCCGCGCCGATCAGGTCCTTCTCGTTGGCGCCCTTGCTGCTGGCGACGTTCGGATGGATGAGCCCCTCGGCGAAGAGCTTGCGCATCCACGCCAGCATCTCCTCGAACTCCGGCGTCTCGTACTTGTTCACCAGCTTGCCGCCCGCGTAGCGCCACTCCTGCGGGACACCGAAGATGGGCCAGGCCATCTCGTGGATGTCGCCGAACGCCCAGCGCTTGGCCTTCGGGTCGGTGATCGTCTTGCCGAGCTGGTAGAGCTCGTCGGCGGTCTTGGGGTTCTGGTTCCAGCCGTTCTTCTCGAACAGGTCCTTGCGGTAGAGCAGGCCGTACGGGAAGGGCTCGGTGGGGTAGGGGACCGCCATCAGCTTGCCGTTCCACACCGACCACTCCCATGAGGCGGTCGGCAGGTTGGCCAGCAGCGGGTACGGCTTGACCTTGTCGCCCTGCAGGTAGGGAGTGAGGTCCTCGAACGCCTTGTCCACGGCGGTGTTGAAGTCCGCCATCTTGTCGATCTCCCAGCTCGGCAGGGCGAAGATGTCGGGCAGGTCGCCGGAGGCCAGCCGGGCGATCGCCTTGTCGGCGTAGGTGTTGCCGTCGGCGATCTGGAACTCGAGCGTCGCGCCGATGTCGGCGTTGACCGCCTGGAAGTAGGAGTTGCTCGCCAGTCCGGGCGGCGGCGGCCCCCACAGCGGGGTCATCGCCTTGTAGCTGCCGCCCTTGCCCGCCTTCTGGGTGAGCGCCGCGGTGGGGCTGGCCGGGTAGGTGGTGAAGCCGCCGGCGATGCCCGGCACGCCCGGCAGGTTGGAGACCGTACCGGCCAGATCGGGCTTGACGCCGGCGAACTCGATGTAGGCCGGCGCCAGTTTGGTCAGCTTGTCGGCGGCCGCCGCGGTCGCGCCGCTCGAGCCGGGCCTGGTCCCGGTCGGGGCGGAGCAGGCGGCGAGTGTGGTGAGACCGGCCAGGCCGAGAAATCCACGGCGAGTCATCGACGGTGTCATGACGGCTCCCTTCGTTCGTCGGAGCAGGATGAGGGGTGTCGGAACCGGATGCCTACGGGCTAGAATTAGTTCGTCTAATGACCAAACAAACTAAACCCGAGGCCACGCTCACCACAAGGTGTGCCGCCGGTCACAGATTGATGTCGGGAGTGAGATGAGATTCCCTGCCGGCTCCCTCCGGAGAGCTGCCGCCGCCCACGAGGGCCCGCCCGGCTCTCGCCGATGGCGTGGGAACACCCAGGAACGGCGCACACTGGTAGCGCGGCATGACCGCCCGCGACGGCCTGACGGACGGGACTGACTGTGATCACCTCATCGACCGACCCGCAGCCGGCCGACTTCGCCGATGTGCGGGCCACCAATCTGGCCGTCGTGCTGCGCTTCGTCCGCGAGCACGCGCCCTGCTCCCGGGCCGACATCGCGGCCTCCACCGGCCTGAACAAGGCGACCGTGTCGAGCCTGGTGGCCGACCTGATCGACCGCCGGCTCGTCCGGGAGACCGGCCTGACCGAGAACCGGGTGGGGAGGCCGGCCACGATGCTGGTGCTGGACGGCTCGCCGTACGCGGCGATCGGGCTGGAGATCAACGTCGACTACGTGACGGCCGTCGCCGTCGACCTGGCGGGGGAGCGGCTGCTGTCCTGGCGGCGCGCCTTCCCCGGCTCCGTGGCCGCCGTCGCCGCGATCGTCCGGCGGGTGGTCAACCGCATGGCCAAGGAGGACAAGCAGATCCTCGGCCTGACCGTGGCCGTGCCCGGCCTGGTCGACGGGCAGGGCGTCGTACGGGTGGCGCCCAACCTCGGCTGGCTCGACACCGACGTGAGCGGCGACCTCGCCAAGGCGCTGCGCGATCCCGGCTTCCCCATCCAGGCCGACAACGACGCCAACCTCGGCGCCCTGGCCGAGCACCGGTTCGGCCCCCACGGGGCGGTCTCCGACCTGGTCTACCTCACCGGTGAGATGGGCGTGGGCGCCGGGGTCATCCTCGACGGGCGGCTGCGGCGCGGCGGCCGCGGCTACAGCGGCGAGATCGGCCACATCCAGATCGACCCGCAGGGCCCGGAGTGCCGCTGCGGCCGGATCGGCTGCCTCGAAGCGGTGGCCGGCATCGGCGCGGTGCTGGAGCACGCCTCGCCCTCGCCGGTCGAGGTGGAGCTGGAGATCGAGGAGGTCGTCCGGCGGGCCCGCGCGGGCGACGCCCGCACCCTCGCCCTGCTCGGCGGCGTGGGCCGCGACCTCGGCCGCGGGGTGGCCATCCTGGCCAACCTGCTCAACCCCCAGGTGGTGATCCTCGGGGGCTACTACGTGCCGCTGGCGCCCTGGCTGCTGCCCGCGGTCCAGGCCGAGGTACGCGAGCGCACGATCGCACCGGAGGCCGGCGGCTGCCAGGTGGTGATGTCGTCCCTCGGCTATGACGCGGCCGCGCTCGGCGGGGCGGCCCGGGTGCTCGACTCCGTCGATTCAGGAAGATTGCCGCGAATCTCTTGACCCCGCTCGCGGACGCGTGCACCCTTCAGAAGAACTCCGTTCCGAAACACTCGTGTAACCGGGCGGGGTTTTTCTGGACCGGCTATCGAAGCGCTTCGACAGAGGCGCGCTCCCGCCCGCTAGTCGAAGCGTTTCGACGCTCTCAGAGGATGGCTCCATGAACGAACCGTTCCGCGACCCGGACCTCCCCCTCGCCGAGCGGATCGCCGATCTGCAGGCCCGCCTGACCGTGACCGAGAAGCTCGGCCTGCTCCACCAGTACCAGGCGCCGGTCGAACGGCTCGGCGTGGGCGCCTTCCGCACCGGCACCGAGGCCCTGCACGGCCTGGCCTGGCTGGGGCCGGCGACGGTGTTCCCGCAGGCCGTGGGGCTGGCCTCGACCTGGGACCCGGAGCTGGTCCGCAGGGTGGGGGAGGCCGCGGGCGAGGAGGTCCTGGCCTTCCACCACAAGGACCCGTCGGGCGCCGGGCGCAACGTGTGGGCCCCCGTGGTCAACCTCCTGCGCGATCCCCGCTGGGGCCGCAACGAGGAGGGCTACTCCGAAGATCCGTTGCTGACCGGGGTCATGGCCACGGCCTACGCGCACGGGCTGCGTGGGAGCGCTCCCGTGATGCGGACCGCGCCCACCCTCAAGCACTTCCTCGGCTACAACAACGAGACCTACCGCTGCGTCACCTCCAGCAACCTGCCGCCGCGGGTGCTGCACGAGTACGAGCTGCCCGCCTACCGGCCGGCCCTGGAGAGCGGCGCCGCCGTCGCGATCATGCCCTCCTACAACCTGGTCAACGGCCGCCCGGCGCACCTCAGCCCGCTGATCGAGCAGGTGCTGCGGGCCTGGGCGCCGGACGACCTGCTCGTGGTCAGCGACGCCTACGCCCCCGGCAACCTCACCGGGCTGCAGGGCTACTACGACGACCCCGCCGAGGCGTACGCGCATGCCGTACGGGCCGGGCTCGACAGCTTCACCCAGGACGACGACCGCGCCGAGGCCACCCTCGGCCACCTGCGCGCGGCGCTGGAGCGCGGCCTGCTGACCGAGGCCGACATCGACACCGCCGTGCGGCACACGCTGTCGATCCGCTTCCGGCTCGGCGAGTTCGACCCCGCCACGCCGTACGACGACATCACCGAGGCGGTCGTCAACTGCCCCGAACACCAGGCACTGGCCCGGCGGGCGGCCCGCGGCTCGATCGTGCTCCTGAAGAACGACGGCCTGCTGCCCCTGGGGGCGCCGGCCCGGATCGCGGTGATCGGCCAGCTCGGCGACACCCTGATGGAGGACTGGTACAGCGGCACGCTGCCGTACGAGGTGACCGCCCGCGCCGGTCTGGCCGAACGCGGCGAGACGATCTTCTGCGAGGCCGTCGACCGCGTCACACTCACCGCCGACGCGGGCCCGGTGGTGGCCGGCCTCGACGGCGGCCCCCTGGGCATCGGCACGCCGGGCGGCCGGTTCGACCTGTTCGACTGGGGCGGCGGGTCCTTCGCGTTCCGCGCGGTCGCGACCGGCCGCTTCCTGTCCGTGGACGACGACGGCGTGCTGGTCAACGACCAGCCGGGCCCCAACGGCTGGGAGGTGCGCCAGACGTTCCGGTTGGAACAGCGCACCCGCGGCGCCGTCGTCCTGCGCCACATCTCCACGGGCCGCTATATCGGCCTGGCCTCCGACGGGGTCTTCCGGCTGGTGGACGACGCCGACGCCGCCACCTGGCTGACCGTGGACGTCGTCGAGAGCGGCGCCGCGGCGGCCGCCCGGCTGGCGGCCACCGTGGACGTGGCGGTCGTGGTGGTGGGGGACCACCCGCTGGTCAACGGCCGTGAGACCGAGGACCGTGCGGACCTGGCCCTGGCCCCGGCCCAGGACGCGGTCGTCCGGGCGGTACGGGCGGCCAACCCGCGCACGGTCATGGTGATCACCAGTGGCTACCCCGTCACCTGGACGGACCCGGACGTGCCCGCGGTGCTGTGGTCCGCCCACGGCGGCCAGGAGTACGGCCACGCGCTGGCCGACGTGCTGTTCGGCGACGCCGACCCGGAAGGGCGGCTCACCCAGACCTGGTACCGCTCGGCCAGCGAGCTGCCCGACCTGCTCGACTACGACGTCATCGCCACGGACGCCACCTATCTCTATTACCGGGGCACCCCGCTGTACCCGTTCGGCCACGGCCTCAGCTACACGACGTTCGACTACTCCGGCCTGACCGTCGCCGTCGACGGCGAGAGCGTCACCGCCACGGTCACGGTCACGAACACCGGCTCGCGCCCCGGCTCCGAGGTCGTGCAGTTCTACACGCACCAGCGGCGCTCCCGGGTCAAGCAGCCGCTGCGCCGGCTGCGGGGCTTCGAGCGGGCCCGCCTGGCGGCCGGTGAGAGCCGTACCGTCACGCTCACCTTCCCCGTACGGGACCTGGCCTTCTGGGACGTCACCCGCGGCAGGTTCGCCGTCGAGGACGCGCCGCACCAGCTCATGGTCGGCCGCAGCGCGACCGACCTGCGGCTGAGCGCGGCCTTCCACGTCGAGGGCGAGACCATCCCGCCCAGGAGGGGCGCTCTGCCCGCGGCGGACCACGACGCCTACGACGCGGTCGCCTTCGTCGACGCGGCCAAGGTGGCGGGCGACGCCGTGCGGTCCGAGGCCGAGGGAGCGTGGATCCTGTTCCGCGACGTCGAGCTCACCGGGGCCGCCGCGTGCCTGATCGAGGCCGCGAGCACCGAGGGCGGCGTCGTCACGCTCCGGCTGGACGACCTCCTGCACGGCCCCACGCTGGGCGCGATCCCGGTGCCCCCGGCCGGGCGCTACGCGCCGGCGGCCACCTCGGCCGAGCTTGCGGAAGCCTCGGGGGTGCACGATCTTTATGTCGTGTTCGAGAACGTGGGCATCACGCTGGGCCGTCTGGAGCTGACCGGCACCGGACGGGCGGGCCTCAGAACGACCGGCGCCGCACGCGCCGACCGGGGACGAGCAGGCAGGGGGCGCATGGGCAGAGGCCGCGCCGGCACCGGACGGGCGGCTACATGACAGACGGTCACCCGGCGGACGGCCACGTGCCAGGTCACGGGGCGGACGGCCACGTGCCAGGCGGTCACGGGGCGGACGGCTCGGCAGGTGGGCCCGGCGAGGGCGGGCACGCGACCGGCAGGGCGGTCACCATCGTCGAGGTCGCCCGGCACGCGGGCGTCGCGGTGAGCACGGTGTCCTACGTGCTCAGCGGCAAGCGGGCGATCTCGGCGGGCACCCGGCGGCGGGTGCTCGACAGCGTGCGGACCCTCGGCTACCACCCCCACGCCGGCGCCAGGGCGCTGGCCAGCAAGCGGGCCAACGTGATCGCGCTGGTGCTGCCGCTGCGGGCCGGGATGCACGTGCCGGTGCTGATGCGCTTCGCCACCTCGGTGGTCACCGCGGCCCGCCACTTCGACCACGACGTGCTGCTCCTGACCGCCGACGAGGGCCTCGACGGGCTGCGCAGGGCCGCGGCCAGCGCGCTGGTCGACGGCCTGGTGCTGATGGACGTCGAACTCGACGACCCCAGGGTGCCGCTGCTGCGCCGGCTCGCCGAGCCGAGCGTGCTGATCGGCTTCCCCGCCGATCCTGCCGGGGTGACCTGCGTGGACCTCGACTTCGCCGCCGCCGGGGAGCTGTGCGTGGCGCACCTGGCCGAGCGCGGGCACCACGAGGTGGCCCTGCTCGGCGCGCCGTCGGTGGTCTACGAGCGGGGGACCGGGTTCGCCCGCCGCACGCTCGAAGGCTTCACCGCCGCCCTGGCCGAGCACGGGCTCGACGGCACGGCGCTGCCGTGCGAGGAGACCTTCGAGGAGGTGCACGCCACCGTGAGCGGGCTGCTGGCGGCCCGGCCCGGCCTGTCGGGGCTGGTCGTGCACAACGAGGCGGCCGTCAACCACGTGCTGAGCTCGCTGCGGCAACTGGGGCGCAAGGTGCCGCAGGACCTCGCGGTGGTGGCGATCTGCCCCGACGACATCGCCGAGCCCGCCCGGCTCACCTCGGTGCTGATCCCGGCCGAGGAGGTCGGCAGGGAGGCGGTCGGGCTGCTGATGGAGAAACTGGCGGGCCGCACGGTGCCGGCCGCGACCCTGCTGGTCCCGCGCCTGACCGTACGGGCGAGCACCTGAGCATCGGCTCAGGCGCGGCGGTGCCGCGTGGCGCCCTTCGCCGGGCAGCGGTCCGTCGTCTCGGGGGAAAACGTCTCGGAGGGAAACGCCTCGGGGGGAAACAGGGAGACGGCGGAGGGGTGGGGGAGCGGCACGTCCGACGGGCGGGTGCCGTCGAGGAGCAGCGCCAGGTAGCGCTGTTGGTCGGCGCCGTCGTCGGCCCCTCGGTGGACGGTCGTCGCCATCACCATCACCACGATCGCGGCCAGGTCGCGGACCTGCAGATCGTCGCGGACCAGCCCGCGCTCCCGCGCGGTGGCCAGCACGTCGCCGAGCGGTCCCATGAACCGCTCGGCGATACCGATCGTGAACGCCCCGGCCTCCTTCGCCGCGGACAGGAGCGACCGGTGGCCGGCCAGCGTGCCGACCGTGGCCGCCAGCGCGTCGGCCAGCCCCTGTCTGGGGTCGGCGGCCACGCGGGCGGCCTGGACGACCGGCTCGATCTCCTCGGCGAAGTAGGTCTCGAAGGACGCCCTGATCACGCCGTCGCGGTCGCCGAAGCGCCGGTAGACGGTGGCGATGCCGACCCCGGCGCGGCGGGCGATCTCCTCCAGCGGGACGGCCGTGCCCGACTCGTGCAGGGCCGTGATCGCCGCCCTGACGATCCTGTCGGAGTTACGCAGTGCGTCCGCACGACGTCGCTGCTCTGGCACACGCCGAACGCTAGCAGCATCCACGCGGTCACTCCATGGCAGCGTTACCAGGCCACCTCGAGTGACGCCACGCCGTACACGAGGTGGAAGGAGCGGAAGTCCGCGACGGGCGTGACGGCACGCAGCGTGGGGAAGCGCTGGAACAGGGCGGGGAAGGCGATCCGCATCTCCATCCGGGCCAGCGGCGCGCCCAGGCAGTGATGCACGCCGTGGCCGAAGGCGAGGTGGCCGGGCGCGCCGCGGGTGATGTCCAGCCCCTCGGCCTCCTCCATGAAGGCCGGGTCGCGGTTGGCGAGGGGCAGCGAGCAGACCACCACCTCGCCGGGCTTGATCGTCTGACCGGCTATCTCGGTCTCCGTGGTGCACACCCGGGCGAGGCTGGCGTGCAGGATGCTGAGCCAGCGCATCAGCTCCTCCACGGCGGCGTCGATCCGCTCGGGCTCCTTCAGGAGCAGGTCGAGCTGGTCCGGCTGCCGGAGCAGGGCCAGCGTGCCCAGGCCGAGCATGTTGGAGGTGGTCTCGTGCCCGGCGATCAGGAGGAGGTTGCCGATGCCGATCAGCTCGTTCGTCGTCAGGTCGTCGCCGTGCTCGCGCACCAGCATGCCCAGCAGTTCCTCGCCGGGGTCGGCCTGGATGCGGGTGACCAGCTCGGTCATGTACGCGCGCGACTCCAGCTGCAGCTTGAAACGCTCCTCCATGGGCAGCGACACGTCGAGCAGCCGGCCGGTCCTGCGCTGGAAGTCCGCGCGGTCCTCGTACGGCACGCCCAGCAGTTCGCAGATCACCAGCGACGGGATCGGCAGTGCGAACGACTGCACCAGGTCGACGGGCGAGCCGGCCTGTTCCATGGCGTCGAGGTGCTGCTCGACGATGTCCTTGATCCGCGGTTCCAGCCGCCGCATCCGCCGGATGGTGAACTCCGGCGTCAGGAACCGGCGCAGCCGGGTGTGCTCGGGCGGGTCGAAGGCGAGCAGGTTGCCGGCGCGGAGCGCGGCGATCTCCTCCTCCGACGCGCCGGGCGGCTGGAAGAAGGTCTGACGGGCGCTGCTGAACCGCTCGGCGTCGCCCAGTACCGCACGCGAGTCGGCGTAGCGGGTCACCATCCAGGCTTCGATGCCGAAGGAGGTGGTGACGCGGGTGATCCCTTCCTTCTCCCGCACCTCCGCCAGCTCGGGAACGGGATCGAACTGCGCTCGCCGCATGTACAGAGGCAGCGTCGAGATGTCGCTCATACAACCCCCAGGAATGACCAGTCGTCATGAAGTGCCCTGACAAGAAACGATAGCAACCTATCGCTTAGCCGCAAGAGCATCGAGCGCAAACATTAGGCCTTGACGATCTTTGTGGTATCGCTAACACTCAACACGCCCCGACACCGCCGCATATCCGGCAGTCAAAATGTTAGCGCTAACCAAGCTACCGCTAGCTCTAATAGGGAGTTCGTTGCCATGTTACGCCTGAGAGCCGTGACCCTCTCCGCGGCCGCCGCCGGGCTGGTCCTCATCACCGCAGCTCCGGCGCCCGCCGCCGCGCCGATCACCACCTCGATCTACACCGCCGACCCGGCCGCCCTGGTGGTCGGCGACACGATGTACCTCTACACGGGCCACGACGAGGCCCCCGCCGGTGGCACGAACTTCGTCATGCGCGACTGGCACGTGTTCACCTCCGGCGACGCGACGGCCTGGACGGACCAGGGCGCGAAGCTGAAACTTTCAGATTTCCCGTGGGCGGGCGCCGACGCGTGGGCGGGCGAGGTCGAGCCGCGCAACGGCAAGTACTACTGGTACGCCCCCGTCAACGGAAACGGCGCCGGCTGGATGGACATCGGCGTGGCGGTCGGCGACAGCCCGCTCGGCCCCTTCCACGACGCCAAGGGCGGCCCGCTGATCAGCGACAGCACCCCGAACTCCTCCCCGCTCAACATCGACCCGACCGTCTTCACCGACGACGACGGCCAGGCCTACATCTACTGGGGCTCCTACTACGGCCTGCGCGCCGCCAAGCTCAAGCCCGACATGATCAACCTCGACGGAGGGGTGGTCACCCCGAGCGGCGTGTCGAACTTCTGGGAGGCCCCCTGGATGTTCAAGCGCAACGGCACCTACTATCTCGCCTACTCCGCCAACGACTCGGCCTGCTCCGCGCCCGGCTACGCGTGCATCCGCTACGCCACCGCGAGTAACCCGCTGGGGCCGTGGACCCACCGGGGCGTGGTGCTCGACCAGGTCACCTCGACCACCAACCACCCGGCGATCATCGAGTTCAAGGGCCAGTGGTACATGGTCTACCACAACGCCAACAGCCCCGGCGGTGGCAACTTCCGCCGTTCCGTCACCCTGGACAAGCTCTACTGGAACGCCGACGGCACCATGCAGAAGGTCGTGCAGACGACCGGTCCCACCAGCTCGAACCTGGCGCTGAGCGCGACGGCGTCCACCTCGTACGTCTCGCCGTGGGAGACCCTCGGCGCGATCAAGGACGGCTTCACCCCGGCGAACTCGGCCGACCACAGCCACGGCGCCTACGGCAACTGGAACCACCAGGGCACCGAGTGGCTGGAATACCAATGGCCGTCCGCGCAGACCGTCGGCCGGGTCGGGGTCTACTGGTTCGACGACGACCAGGGCATCGACCTGCCGACCTCCTGCAAGGTCCAGTACTGGAACGGCAGCGCGTACGTGGACGTGCCGGGACAGTCGGCCTGCGGGGTGGCGGCCAACACCTTCAACACCACGACGTTCCCGGCGGTCTCGACGACCAGGCTCCGGCTCAGCATCACGTCGAGGAGCGGCTTCTCGACCGGCGTCCTGGAGTGGACCGCTCAGGCATGACCCCCTCACCAGAGGTGCGATGAAACTGCTTCTTCCCACGCAGGGTTCGGTCTGGATGACTTCTACGACTGGACTCCCATGGGGGTGTGCTGCTTCCTGGTCAACTACCACCGGTTGAAGCCGGTGGTTTGCTCTCGCGGTCCCGTCTGGGTGAGGGGAGGCCGGTTGCGTGTGGCTGGTTGACAGCAGCCCAGCCCGCTACGCCGCGTGTGGCGATGTTGCGGGCCGCGATGTGGTCGGCGTGCCCAGCGAGGCCGCACCGGGTGCAGACGAACCGGCCCCGCGCCGGCCGATTCGCCCTGGCCACGTTCCCGCACTCCGGACACCCCTGCGAGGTGTAGGCGGGGTCGACCAGGACGAAGGCGACTCCGGCTCGTGCGGCTTTGTAGCGGGTGAAGGTGATCTGCTGGGCGAAGGACCAGGTGTGCAGGGTGCGCCGCTGGAGCCGGTGAGCCCTTGCCCGCCCGCGGATGCCTTGGAGGTCTTCCAGGGCGACACCGCGGCCGGTGCGTTCGGCTTCACGCACCACAAACGTGCTGATCTGATGGTTGAGGTCGGTCATCATCCGATGCTCACGCCCGGCAAGGCGGCGCAGTACCCGCCGCGCCGCCGACGTTCCCTTCTTCTGCAACCGTCGGCGTTGCCGGTGCCGTCGCTCCCGCAGGGTGCGGACGTGGCCGTTACCACCAATCGGCCCCGGCAGCGCGGGGCCGGGCAGCACCGCGCCGTCGCAGGTGACCGCCAGGTTCGCCACCCCTTGATCCACCCCGACGAAGCCGTTTGCGGGCTCACGCACCGCCGGTGCGGGCAGGGTAAGGGCGACCTGCAGCAGCCACACGCCGCGCCGGCAGATCAGGTCGGCCTCTCCCACCGGCAGCGTATCCACGGCCTTGAGATCTTCTGGTCGGCCGGTGTAGGGGACGGTGACGCGGCCGGTGGGAGTCCACAGCGATACCGTGCGGGCGTCACGGTTCCAGCTGAGCAGCCGGGCGTCGTAGGGGACGGCGCCGTGCGGCCGGAAGATGTGGGCGCGTTTCTTGGTGGCGCGCCGGTTGGTGTACGCGCCGGCGACCCGGGCGATCGCCCGCACCGCCGCTTGCGCACCCAGCCCGGCCACCTGCGCCCGCACCTCGTAGTAGGCCAGCCGATGCAACTCCACCACGGCGAAGGTGCGGTGCTGCCAGGCCAGCCGGGACACGACAGTGGCCGCCTGATTGCACAGCAGCAGCACCGCCGCAGCCAGCGCCTCGGCCTGAGCCAGGGTGGGTGTGAGCCGCAGTTGCACGACGGTGGGCAGGCCGTGGCGTTTGGTGGCGGAGCGGCGGATCGCCATTGCGCACCTCCTGTCACATTGCTCTCACCCACCGCACACATTACCGAACGTGACCGAGTCTTTCCATACTGTTTTCGAAAGGAGGCGTGACGCTTCCTCCCGGCCCTGAAAGGCCGAGTCTCCGCGCCACAATTCAGATGAAAGCGGCAGCGCCACTTCGATCACCGAGTTCGACGCGTGGATGCTCCGCGACTGGTGGCGGCACCTGAAGAGCCGCTACGGGCTGTAGGACCAAGGAGGGGCGGCGGCCACTGGGGCCACCGCGCTTCTCAGGCGCTGACGCTGAGCGAGTACTCGCGGGTGACCGGCGTGCTCAGCTTGTCGTAGTCCCTGAGCTGGACGGTGAAGGCCGACGTTCCCGCCTTGACGGGCTTGCCGGTGATCGCGCCGGTGAACCGGTCGAGCGTCAGCCCCTCGGGCAGCGCGCCGCCGGTGACCTGCCAGTCGTAGAACGGCACGCCGCCCTTGGCCTGGAGCCGCTGGTCGTAGGCCGCGCCCGCCTTGCCCGCCTTGACCGAGGCGGTCTCGATCGAGGGCGCCAGGAACGGGGTCAGCTTCCTGTTCAGCTTCCAGCCGGCGTTCTCCGCGATCAGCAGCGTCAGCTTGGTCAGCTCCCACTGCCTGGTCGGGAAGACGTGCCGCCAGCCGCCGCTCTGGCCGCTCAGCCGGTCCCAGTACGGCTCGTCACCGGGCACGTGATAGCTGGTGTCGAGCGGGACGGGGTAGCCCTGGTAGTCGATGACCTCCTGGTCGTCCCTGCCCTTGCTCTCGACGTACTTCGCCATCCCCTCCCAGTCGCTGTGGAAGGCGACCGCGTGGCCGTACTCGTGCATGACCAGGCCGTGCACGTCGATGACCTGGCCGAGGTCGGTCTTGTACCAGTCCTCGTCGGCCAGCGAGCTGACCAGCTTCATGAGCTGCTCGTCGTACTCCAGGATCATGCTGGTCGAGCGGTGGTAGGGGGTGGGCTTGCCGTTCTGGGTGTGGAACTTGCCGTTGATCGTCGGGTAGCCGGTCGAGTACGGCGTCTGGATGCCACGGAAGAAGACGTACATGCCCTTGTACGGCTTGGCGTTGGTGGCCTCGACCTCGTTCTGCCAGTCGTCGCCCGGCAGCTTGTTGACCTCGTCACCGGCGGGCACCGTGTCGAACGGCTTGAGGTCGAAGAAGGCGAACCAGTTCCGGACCGCCGTCTCCGCGGCCGTGCGCACGCCCGGGCCGGAGAAGTAGCGGGTGATCGTGTCGTAGCGGTAGTCGAAGTCGATGGGGATCGTCGGCTCGAGCTTCTTCTTCTCGTCCTGCTGGACCATGATCGGCATGCTCTGGGTGATCGTGGCGCCGGTCGCGTCAGTCGTCCGCATCACCCACTTGTGGCGTTCGTCCTGGCCGGGGCCCTGCTTGGAGTGGATGGCCAGCCGGACGACCTCGCGGTCGGCCGGGCCCGTGAGGGTGAAGGTCTTGGTCGCGCCGGTCGCCGTCAGCTCGCTCGGCATGTTGAGCATCAGCCTGGAGGTGCCTTCGGCCTTCAGGTCCACGGTCAGCGGGTAGGCGATGCCGGGCGTCTTGGGCGCCCTGACCGTCAGCTCGACGTACGGATTGGCCAGGTAGCCCTGCCAGTCCACGAGCTTGACGCCGTAGTCCTTGACGTTGCGGTAGAAGATGTCGAACACGTCCAGGGCGGGGGCGGCCTGGCGGGCCGCCAGGCCGGGGGAGGGCACGGAAAGCGCGCCCGCCAGCCCGGCCAGGACGGTGGTGATGATGATCTTCCTCAAGCGAAAGCCTTCACTTCCAGGAGTCCGATGGACGCTTGTCCGCTCTGCAGGGCCACGCGCAGCCGCGTGGTGGAGACCGGTCCGAAGTTCACGTGGTTGTAGGCGTTGAGCGCCGTGGGGTACGTGCCGGGGATGTCCACGTACGCGGTGCCGTTCCAGTACTGGAGCTTCCAGGAGGCGGGCAGGCGCACGCCGTCGTTGTCGTCGAAGAAGTACACGTCCGCCGAGCGGATCGTCTGCGCGGCCGGCCAGGTCAGCTCGGCCCACTGCTGGCCGGTGTTGGGCCAGGTGCCCCAGCGGCGGTTGACGGTGTCGTTCGAGCCGGGCGGGTCGATGCCGTCGTTGATCGCCGCGACGCTCTCCCACGGCGAGGTGTACGACGCGGACGGCGTCGCGGTCCTGGCCAGGTTCGTCGGCGTGGTGGTGCCGCCGACCTGGAGCTGGAACGACCTGGTCACCGGCGTGCTCCTGCTGTCGTAGTCACGCAGCTGCACGGTGAAGGCCGAGGTCCCGGCCGTGGTCGGCGTGCCGCTGATCGTGCCGGTGAACCGGTCGAGGCTGAGCCCGGCGGGCAGCGAGCCGCTGGTCACCTGCCAGTCGTAGAAGGGCACGCCGCCCTTGGCCGACAGCGTCTGCTGGTAGGCGGTGCCCGGCGTGGCCTGGGGCAGGGAGGTGGTGACGATGGACGGCGCCAGGAACGGGGTGAGGTTGCGGTTGAGCTTCCAGCCCGCGTTCTCGGCCACCAGCAGGGCGAGCTTGGTGAGCATCCACCTGCGGGTCGGGAACAGGTGCGTCCAGCCGCCGCTCTGCCCGCTGAGCCGGTCCCAGTTGGGCTGGTCGCCGGGGATGTGGTAGCTGCTGTCCAGCGGCACGGCGCGGCCCTGATAGGCGACGACGTCGGGGTCGTTGCCGCCGCCGGCGACGTAGGAGCGCATCCCGGCCCAGTCGCTGTGGTAGGCGACCGCGTGGCCGTACTCGTGCATGACCAGGCCGTGCACGTCGAGCACCGAGCCGGCGATGTCCGTCTTGTACCAGTCCTCGTCGGCCAGGGAGGTGAAGAGCTGCTTGTTCGCCTCGTCGTACTCGAAGATCATCGCGGTGGACCGGTGCATCGGGCCCGCGACCTGCTGGCCGTTCCGGGTGGAGTACTTGCCGTTCGCGGCGGGGTAGCCGGTCGAGTAGGGCGACTGGATGCCCCTGAAGAAGACGTACATGCCGTTGTAGGCCGCGTTGTTGGTGACCGTGATCTCGTTCTGCCAGTCGTTGCCCGGCAGGTGGTTGTTCTCCGTCCCGGCCGCCACCGTGTCGAAGGGTGCCACGTCGAAGAACCTGAACCAGTCCTTGACGGCCTCTTCGGCGGCGGTCCTGAAGGCCGGGGCGTTGAAGTAGCCGGTGATCGTGTCATAGCGGTAGTCGAAGGTGATGGGGATCGTCGGCTGCAGGGCGGTCTTCTCGTCCTGCTGGACCCTGATCGGCATCGACTGCTGGAGGGTCGCGCCGCTCCCGTCCCTGATCGCCAGCCGCAGCGTGTGCAGCTCGTCCTGGCCCGCGCCGCGCTTGGAGGCGATCTCCAGCTTGAACGTCTTCTGCTCCGACGCGTTCGCGAACGTCAGCGTCTTGGTGGCGCCCGTCGCGGTCAGCTGGCTGGGCAGGTCCATCATCAGCCGGGAGGTGCCCTCGGCCTTGAGGTCGATCGTGACGGGGAACTGGGCGTCCTGCGGGGGTTTGACGGTCAGCTGGATGTACGGGTTGGCCAGGTAGCCCTCCCAGTCGACGAGCTTGACGCCGTAGGTGTTGACGGTCCTGCCGAACATGTCGACGACCTGGGCCGCCGACAGGGCGTGCGCGGGCTGCACTCCGACGAACAAGGAGCTCAGCAACAGGAGCGCGACGGTTAATCGCTTCATGGTGTGCCACCTCTCAGTTCTTGATGCCGGTGAGTGTGACTCCCTCGATGAAGTAGCGCTGGAGGAAGAAGAACAGCGCCACGATCGGCACGATGACGGCCGCCGAGGCCGCCATCAGGTAGCCCCACTGCGTGATGAAGACGCTCTGGAACGAGGCCAGCCCGAGCGAGAGCGTGTACTTCTCCTCGTCCTGCAGGTAGAGCAGCGGGCCGAGGAAGTCGTTCCACGTGCCGATGAAGGTGAAGATGGTGACCACGATGATCGCCGGCTTGGACAGCGGCATGACGATCGTCCAGTACACCCGCCACGGCGACGCCCCGTCGATGTAGGCGGCCTCGTCGAGCTCGAAGGGGATCGTCAGGAAGAACTGCCGCAGCAGGAACACGTTGAACACGCCCCCGCCCGCCCCGGCGAACCAGGCCGGCACCGTGAGCGGGACGAACGTGTCCAGCGCGCCCAGCTCCTGCCACATGACGAACGTCGGGATGATCGTCACCGCGTACGGCAGCATGACGCCGCTCAGCAGCAGCGCGAACACGACGTTGCGCCCCCGCCAGCGCAGCCGCGAGAAGCTGAAGGCCGCCACCGAGCAGGTGAACACGGTGCCGAGTACGCAGATCACCGCGATGATCACCGTGTTGACCAGGTAGAGGCCGAACGGCTGGGCGGTGAGCGCCTCGCTGAAGTTCGACCACTGGAACGGGCGCGGGATCCACTCGGGCGGGGCGACGAACATCTGACTGTCGGCCATCAGCGCGCTGCGCACCAGCCAGACGAACGGCAGCAGCGTCGGGATCGAGCCCGCCACCAGCGCCACGTACAGCAGCGCCCTGCCGTACTTGCGTGGCCGCCGCAGGCCCTGGGTCGGCGCCACGCCCTTCGCGCGGGTCCTCTCCCGCGCCGCCAGCGTGGTCATCGGGCACCTGCCATCTCGTAGTAGACCCAGCGGCGGGCGTTGCGGAACATCAGGAACGTCACCACCATGATGATCATGAAGAGCACCCAGGCGAGCGCGCTGGCGTAGCCCATCTCGCTCTCGGTGAAGGCCTTGCGGAAGAGGTAGTAGACGTAGAAGAGCGTGGCGTGGTTGGGGCCGCCCTCGGTCATCACGTACGCCTGGTTGAACACCTGGAACGTGCCGACCACGCCCACCACCAGGTTGTAGAAGATGGTCGGCGTCATCATCGGCAGCGTCACGTGCCAGAAGCGGCGCAGCGGGCCGCCCCCGTCGATCGAGACCGCCTCGTACAGGTGGCGCGGCACGCCCTGCAGCCCGGCCAGGAAGATCACCATGGTGTTGCCGAAGCCCCACGTGCTCATGATGATCAGCGACGGGATGGCCATCTGCTCGCTGTAGACCCACTGGGAGGTCGGCAGCCCGGCCTGGCGCAGCAGCGAGTTGAGGAGCCCGAAGTCCGGGTTGAAGATCCAGATCCAGAGCACCACGTTGGCGATCGCCGGGACCAGCGTCGGCAGGTAGAAGATCGTCCGCCAGAGTGACAGACCGCGGGCCTTCTGGTTGAGCAGCATGGCGACCGCGAAGCTGACGATCAGCGTGAGCGGCACCGCGCCGAGCGTGTAGTACGTCGTGGCGCTCAGCGACTTCCAGAACAGTTCGTCGTTCACCATCGCGGTGTAGTTGTCCAGGCCGACGAACGACGGGCTGCCGCCGATCTGCCAGTCGGTCAGGCTGAAGAAGAACGAGGCGACCATCGGGCCGATGGTGAAGATGGCGAACCCGAGGATGGCCGGCAACGCCATGAGGATGCCCCATCGCGTCTCGAACCTGCGCATCAGAGCGCCTGCGTGTGCTGCCAGCCCTGCAGCATCCCGGTGATCTTCGGCGCGGTGGCCTTGAGGATCTCGGCCGCCGGGCGCTTGCCGGACTCGATCTCCTGCAAGGCGGGGGTGAGCACGTCGGTGCTGATCACGGACATGTTCTTGATCCGGTTGCCGAAAGTCGGCACCCCGTGGTCGCGCGCGAAGTCGACGACCGCGGTCCTGAACTCCGGCGGATGCAGGTCGTTCTTGGTCCAGGAGTCGACGGACGCCTGGTCCTCGTAGTACTTCTTCTCCTGCGGCATCCACAGGCCCTGCTTGTAGAGGTCGACGTAGCGCGGGTCGTTGTGGAAGGCGAACAGCTCCACCGCCTCCTCCACGTGCTTGGTCCCGGCGAACACCGCCGACGCGCCCGCCACCTGGGTCGCCGTGAACGGCTCTCCGTACTTGGGCAGCACGCCGATGCCGTAGTCGGCCTTGCTCTCGTTCATGTCGAGCAGTGACCAGTGGCCGTCGACCACCATGGCCACGCGCTTGGTCTTCAGCAGGATGTTCGTGCCGGGCACGTCGTCGCCGGTGGCCGCGAGCTGGCCGGGGCCGGGCATGACCCGGTGCTTGTAGATGAGGTCCTGCAGGTTCTGGAACACCTTGATCGCCTCGGGCGAGTCGAGCAGGCACCGCTTGCCGCTCTCGTCGGCGAAGTCGCCGCCGTTGCTGCGCAGGAAGCCGTACCAGGCCGCGCCGTAAGTGATGCTGCTGGAGATGCCGAACTGCTTGATCTGCTTGGGGTCGAAGCCCGACTCGTCGGGATGCTTGCCGTTCTGGTCGATGGTCAGCTTGTAGGCGTTCTGGACAAGCTGGTCCCAGGTCCAGGCAGAGGCCGCGTCGGCCGGCGGGGGAGCGATGCCGGCATCCGCGATGGCCTGCTTGCCGTACCAGAGCAGCTCGACCTCGTTGGCCGTGGCCAGGCCGTGCAGCTTGTCCTGGCCGTACCAGAGGTAGGCGTCCGGCAGATAGCCGGCCAGCTGCGGATACTTCTTCAAATAGGGGAACAGGTTGACCAGCTTGCCCTGCTCGGCCAGGCGGAACGACATGGCCATCGGCACGTAGCCGACGTCCGGCACCCGGCCGCTGGCCACCAGGGTGTTGAGCTTGACGTCGTACTCGTCGGGGGTGAACAGCGCCTTGACCTTGATGCCCGGCTTCTTCTGCTCGAACTGCCTGAGCATCTTCTCCACGGCCTTCTGCTCGAAGGTGGAGCCCCAGTACATGAACTGCAGCTGCGTCGCGGCGCTCGATCCGCCGCCGCTCCCGCACGCGGACGCCGCCGCGCCGAGGGCCGCGAGACCGCCGATCTTGAAGAGGTCACGTCTATTCATGGGGGGTGCTTCCTTTACGCGAGGGGGATCCAGACCCGCATTCCGCGGCCGTCGCGGTTGTCCCACTGGTAGTAGGGGATCGCCGTGGCGGTCACGGGGGAGCCGGTCGCGAGTTCCGAGGGGGGTGTGGTGGTGTACGGCAGGCCGCCCACCGGCTGGGAGACGGCCAGGGCGTCGGTCTCGATCAGCACGGTGCGCCCGATGCCGTCGAGGTCGTCCTTGTCCAGGACGCGGAGCTCGGCCCCCGCGGCCAGCGCCAGGTCCGGGAGGTGCACGCCTTCGGGCTGGTCGGCCTGCTCGAAGGCGTAGACGAGCGGCCCCCGCTCGACGGCGACGCATCCCCTGACGGCGTCGACATTGCGGTGCGGGTGGACCAGCCGGGGCGCCATGTCCAGCTCCAGCTCGACGGTGTCGCCCGCCCGCCACTCGCGGGTCAGCACGACATAGCCGCGCTCGTCCGGTACGGCGGGCGCCGACTCGCCGTCGATCGTCACCGTGGTGGCGGCGCTCCACGCGGGCACCCGCAGCGCCAGCGACCACGGGGTCCCGGGCGCGCGCTCCACGGTGAACGTGACGCGGCCGTGCCAGGGGTAGTCGGTGGCGACGGCCAGCGTGAGGTCGCCGTCGGAGATGGTGCCCGGCACGTACTGGTGGACGAGCAGGGTGTTCTCGGCGGAGGTCGCGACGAACCCGCCGAGGGAGGAGACGAGCCGCATGATGTTCGGCGGGCAGCAGGCGCAGGCGAACCACTCGCGCCGGCGACCGGCGTAGGCTCCCTCGACGTGGTCGTCCCGGCGCTGAAGCGGGTTGACGTAGAAGAAGCGGATGCCGTCGGCCGAGGTCGAGGCGGCGAAGGCGTTGTAGAGCGTGCGCTCGATCAGGTCGGCGTAGCGGCCGTGGCCGGTGGCCAGGAGCAGCCGCCAGTTCCAGTGGATGCTGGCGATGGCCGCGCAGCTCTCGTTGTAGGCGCGGTCCGGCGGCAGCTCCCAGCGGTCGCCGAACGCCTCGTCGGAGTGGCGGCTGCCCATGCCCCCGGTCAGGTGGGTCTTGGTGGCGACCAGGTCCTCCCAGCGCCGCACCGAGCACTCCAGCAGCGACTCGTCGCCGGTCTCCAGGTAGACGTCGACGATGCCCGCCTCCAGGTACAGCTGGCGCACCGCGTGCCCGACCGCCGTGTCCGCCTCCCTGACCGGCAGGTGGTCCTGGGCGTACAGGATGCCGAGCCCGCTGTCGCGGATGTGCCCCCTGCCCCTGCCCTCGATCAGCTTGGCGGCCAGGTCCAGGTAGGAGCGCTCGCCGGTGACCCGGTAGAGCTCCACCAGCGCGGTCTCGACCTCGGCGTGCCCGTCGATGCCGTCGTTTCCGCCGCGCAGGAAGACGTCCGCCAGCTGGTCGGCGAACTTCCGGGCGACGTCGAGCAGCTCCGTGCCGGTGCCCGCGCGGGTGGCGGCGACCGCGGCCTGGAACAGGTGGCCCGCGCAGTACATCTCATGGCTGTACTCGAGCTCGGCGTAGATCTTGTCCGGCTTGACGATCTGGTAGTGGGAGTTGAGGTAGCCGTCGGGCCGCTGAGCCCGCTTGAGCACCTCGGACGCCTGCTCGACGAAGTCGGTGTACTCCGCCGACGGTCTCCTGGCGTGCTCCCAGGCGATGGCCTCCAGCTGCTTGTACAGGTCCGAGTCCTGGAAGCGGTATCCCCGGAACTCACCCCCTTCCTCGCCGCCCGCTCCGGCTCCGGCCAGGCGCAGGTTCGGCAGGCTGCCCGCCTGCTCCATCTGCTCCAGCCCGAGCGGGATGCTGGCCGCGCGGTTGACGCTCTGCCAGCGTCCGAACGGCCCACCGGTGATCACCACGTCATGGATGCCCAGCGGCCGCTGCACGGCCTTCGATTCTGCGGTCGGTACGGCGGGGCCGCAGGCCTGGTCCATCGAACTCCTTGCACAGGGAATAGGCTTTCCTCCGCGAACAGTAAGGTGTTACACATCACTGGTCAAGCCTCCATGGAGTTGTATCCTGACCAGGACCTAAGAGAAGGGAAACCGTTTGTCTGAGTTTTCCCGGCGAGCCGTGACCATCCGCGAGGTCGCCGCGGCCGCCGGAGTGTCGATCGGCACGGCGTCCAAGGCGCTCAACGGCCAAGGCCGGCTGCGCGAGGAGACCAGGGCGCGGGTGATGGCCGCCGCCGAACGCCTGGAGTTCCGGCCGAACAAGCTCGCCCAAGGGTTGTTGCACGGCCGCACGTTCACCGTCGGGCTGGTGACGTGCGACAGTTTCGGCCGGTTCAGCATCCCCGTCATGCTCGGCGCCGAGGACGCGCTGGGCGCCGGCCAGATCTCGGTGTTCATGTGCGACACCCGAGACGACCCGATCAGGGAGCGGCACTACGTCGAGCGCCTGCTGGCCAGGCGGGTCGAGGGCATCATCGTCACGGGCCGCCGCACCGAGCCCCGGCCGAGCATCGGCACCGGCCTGCCGGTCCCGGTCGTCTACGCCATGACCCAGTCGACGGAGCCCGCCGACTTCTCGGTGATCCCCGATGATCTGGGCGGGAGCATGCTCGCCGTACGGCATCTGCTGGCCACCGGGCGGCGGCGGATCGGCCACATCACCGGGCCGCAGCGGTTCCTGGCCGCGCGGACCCGGGCCGCGGGGTTCGCCGACGCGCTGGCGGAGGCTGGGGCGACGGCCGCGGGCGACCCGCTGTTCGGGGAGTGGTCGGAGGAGTGGGGACGCCAGGGAGCCGACATCCTGCTCCGCACTCAGCCGGACGTCGACGCGGTGTTCTGCGGCAGCGACCAGATCGCCAGGGGGGTCGCCGAGACGCTCCGGGATCGTGGCCGGCGCATTCCCGATGACGTGGCGCTGGTGGGTTTCGACAACTGGGCGCCGATGGCGCTCGGCTCCCGGCCGCCGCTCACCACGGTCGACCTGAACCTCGGAGAGATCGGCCGCGCCGCCGCCACGCACCTGCTGGACGTGATCGGCGGTGTGCCGCACCAGGGCGGAGTACGGCGCATGCCGTGCAGCCTGGTGCTGCGGGAGTCGACCCGCGTCTGAGTCAGTCGTCGTCGTCTCGCGGGCTCCGCGTTTCGAAGCTGACGTTTCGGAGCTGATCTGGGCGTGTCTGGGCACCGTCGGACAACGGCTGCGCCACCGGTCCCCTCGCCTGGACCGGCGGGCCGTTCGGGCCTCGAAGGCAGCCGGCCGATTCTGATCGTCATCCTCCCGATACGGCTCCGGCGGCGAAGCCGCGGAACCTGCCGCGAACCCGCCATCGCGGCGGCCAAAGGCCGGTGGGCGGGCCGCATTTCGAATTCAGGAGGTGACGGTCATTATCGCCGTCATGATTGCCGGAGCGGCAATCTCAGTGGGCTGCCTCGTACTGCTCCACGATGGTCGCGGCGATACGGCCGCGCTCGCTCACGGGTAGTCCCGCCTGCTTCGCCCACTGGCGAATTTCGGTGGACTTGTCGCGGCTCACCGAGCGCGCCGAGCCCACTCCGCGGCGGACCTTGCCGCCGCGCTCCTTGCGGACCTGACGGGCCTTGACCAGGAACGGGGCAAGCGCTTTGCGCAACTTCTCCTCGTTCTTATCCGACAGGTCGATCTCGTAGGCAAAGCCGTCGAGCCCGAACCTGATTGTGTTCTCGGACGACAAGGCGCTTCCGTCGAGGTCGTCAAGGAAGATCTCTTGAATTTGCTTGGCCATGCTGGTGCTCCGAATTCAGAGGCGAGAAGACAATCAGTACTGTAGCGTATGGCGTCGTTGTTCGGCGCACCCCCGGGACGGCGGGTGGCCAGGACAAAGAAAGCTCGCCTAATTGTTAGCGGAGCTATTTCATTCCCGCTATCCGGGACACTCGCGGCGCGAGCGCGTCACGGGTCCACGAGCCCAGCACCAACAGCGTTTTGGTGCCCGTGACGTTCCCGGCATGGCGCAGATGATCAATGACCTGCTGGAGATGGCCGAGGTCGCGGACGCGGACGTGGATCAGCGCGTCGGGGTCGCCGGCGATGGTGAACACCGTCTGGACCTCCGCCACGTCGGTGGCCGTACGGACGATCTCGCTCACCGGTGTCGCACCCGCGTAATGCAGCTCGGTGAACGCCTCGATGCCCCACCCGAGCTTGCCGTAGTCGATCTGCACGGTGAAACCGGTGATGACGCCGAGCTCTTTGAGCCGGTCCACCCGCCGTTTGACCGCGGCCACGGAAAGGCCGATCGTGCCCGCCATCTCCGAGAAGGTCCGGCGCCCGTCCTCGCGCAACAGCCGCAACAGCCGATGATCAATCTCGTCTATTTCCGGCATGCGGGCACTCCTTGGCTTTTGGTGGAAAGAACCTTAGCGAATGAGGCCGAAGCCGCAAAGGTTTTGCGTCTTTCTCGCGCCTTCTTGGGTGATACTTGCGCGATGCCCGCCCACGTTGCTGTGCTGGGGTTCCCCACGAACCTCAGGGAGGCCCGCGTGAGCGTCGCTCTCGACGACAAGTACACGGCCACGGACGGCCGCGTGCTCATCTCGGGCCTCCAGGCCCTCGTCCGGCTGACGCTCGAACAGCGCCGCCTGGACCGCGAACGCGGGCTGGACACGCGCGTGTTCGTCTCCGGCTACCCCGGCTCGCCGCTGGCCGGCGTCGACCTGGAGATGGGCCGCGCCGCCCGGCTGCTCGAACCGGCGGGCGTGGTCTTCCAGCCGGCGCTCAACGAGGAACTGGCGGCCACCGCCGTGGCCGGAACACAGCTCCTCGACCGCCTGCCCGGCCGGCGCCACGACGGCGTGGCCGGCTTCTGGTACGGCAAGAGCCCCGGCCTCGACCGGGCCGCCGACGCCATCCGGCACGGCAACCTGGCCGGCACCGCCGCGCTCGGCGGCGCGGTGGCCTGGATCGGCGACGACCCCGGCAGCAAGTCCTCGACCGTGCCCAGCTCCTGCGAGCCGATGTGCCAGAGCCTGTGCGTGCCGCTGCTCGCGCCGGGCTCGGTCGCGGAGATCATCGAGTTCGGGCTGCACGCGGTCGCCCTCTCGCGCGTCACCGGCCTGTGGACGGGCCTGAAGATCGTCGCGGACCTCGCCGACGCGTCGGCCACCGTAGACCTCGGCTCGCTGCGCGACGGCATCCCGGCCCCGGACCACGCGGCCCGCGTCACGCCGGCCGCCCTGGTCGGCCCGGCCGCGCTGGACGCCGAGCACGACATGCTGACCCGGCGCCTCGACCTGGCCCGCGACTACGCCCGCGCGCACGGCCTGAACCGGGTCATGTCCGGCTCCCCGCGGGCCCGCCTCGGCATCCTGGCCTCCGGCGCCTCCTTCGCGGTGGTCCAGCGGGCGCTGGCCGACCTCGGGCTGGACGAGACCGCGATCGAGGACCTGGGCCTGCGGCTCATCCGGCTCGGCATGCCGTACCCGCTGGCGCCCGGCGACCTGGCCGCCATGACCGCGGACCTCGACCGGGTGCTCGTGGTGGAGGACAAGGTCCCGTTCCTGGAGGGCCAGCTGAAGCAGGCGCTCTACGGCGGCGAACGCACCCCCGCCGTCGTCGGCCGCGAACTGCTCACCGCCCGCGGCACACTCGGCGCGGAGGACGTGGCCAAGGCGCTCACCACCTTCGCCGGCCCACTCCCACGGACCGCCGTCACCCTGGCGTCCGCGGGCCCGCTCCCGCAGACTGCCGTTACCTTGGCGCCTGCCCCGAAGCCGCGCCGCCTGCTGCCGATGGTCGCCGCGCGCACGCCGTACTTCTGCTCGGGCTGCCCGCACAACATCTCCACCCGCACCTCGGACAGCACGCTGGTCGGCGTCGGCATCGGCTGCCACGCCATGATCGCCCTGGACGGCGACGGACGCGGCAACCAGGTCGGCATCACCCAGATGGGCGGCGAGGGCGCCCAGTGGATCGGCCTCGCCCCCTTCACCGGCGACCGGCACTTCGTGCAGAACCTCGGCGACGGCACCTTCCACCACTCCGGCTCACTGGCCGTCCGCGCCGCCGTCGCGGCCGGGGTGTCGATCACGTACAAGCTGCTCTACAACGACGCCGTCGCCATGACGGGCGGCCAGCGCGCGGAGGGCCGCCTCGACGTGCCCGCGCTGACGCGGTCACTGGCCGCCGAGGGGGTCCGCCGGATCGTGATCACCACCCCCGAGCCGGAGACTTACCGGGGCGTCCGGCTCGCGCCGATCGCCACCGTACGGCACCGCGACGGTCTCGCGGCGGCCGAGCAGGAGCTGGCCGAGCTCGGCGGGGTGACCGTGCTGATCCACGACGACCGGTGCGCGGCCGAGGAACGCCGCCTGCGCAAGCGCGGCAAACTGCCTGTCCCGGTGGAGAGGGTCGTGGTCAACGAGCGGGTGTGCGAGGGCTGCGGAGACTGCGGCGAGGCGTCGACCTGCCTGTCCGTACAGCCCGTCGAGACCGTGTACGGCCGCAAGACCCGGATCCACCAGTCGTCGTGCAATTCCGACCTGAGCTGCCTCAAGGGCGACTGCCCGTCGTTCCTGCTGGTCAAGCCGGGCACGCGGTCGGGGCTCTTGGCCAGGCCGGGCACGCGGTCGGCTCTATTGGTCGGGTCGGGCACAGGGCAGGCGGGGCCGGTGTCATCGCTTGAGCCGGGAACCCGGCAGGCGCCGCCGGTGGAGCCCGCCGAGCCGGTCACCAGGTTTCCCGGCCGCGAGGTGCTGCTGCGGATGCCCGGCATCGGCGGCACGGGCGTCGTCACCGTCTCGCAGATCCTGCAGATGGCCGCCCACCTCGACGGCCTGCACGCGGCGGGCCTCGAACAGACCGGGCTGGCCCAGAAGGGCGGACCCGTCGTCAGCGACGTCCGCATCTCACCGCACCCGGTCACCGGCTCCCCGAAGGCGTCGCGCGGCACCGCCGACGTGCTGATCGGATTCGACCTGCTCGGGGCGGCGGCCGACGCCAACCTGGCCACCGCCGCGCCGGACCGTACCATCGCCGTGGTCAGCACCACCGTCGTACCGACCGCCGCCATGGTCACCGGCCGCGTCGCCGTGCCGAACTCGCCCGGCGACGCGATCACCCGTGTCGAGTCGGTCACCCGGAGCGCCGACAACCTCTACCTCGACGCCCACGGCCTCGCCGAAGCGCTGTTCGGCGACCACATGCCCGCGAACATGCTGCTCATCGGCGCCGCCTTCCAGCACGGCTGCCTGCCGCTCTCGGCCGAGGCAGTCGAACGGGCGATCCGGCTCAACGGGGCCTCGGTCGAGCAGAACCTCGCGGCCTTCCGCTGGGGCCGGGCCGCCGCCGCCGACCGTCGCGCGGTGCTGGCGGCCATCGAGGCCCCGGCTCTGGAAGCCGCATCCGTCGGGCGCTCGGTTCCGGAGGCCGGATCCGTCGGGCGCTTGGCTCCGGGGGCCGAATCCTTCGAGGAGGCCCTGGCCACGAGGGTCGCCGACCTGACCGGCTACCGTAACGCGGCCTACGGCGCCCAGTACGCCGAGGACGTGCGCCGCGTGGCCGCGCTCGCCGCCGACCGCGCGGGGGAGGAGGGCGCCGCGCCGATCGCCCTCGCGTACGCCAAGGGGCTGCACAAGCTCATGGCCTACAAGGACGAGTACGAGGTCGCCCGGCTGCACCTGGACCCGGCCGAGCGGGCCAGGCGGGAGCGGGAGTTCGGCGCGGACGCGGTCGTGTCGGTGCTGCTGCACCCGCCGCTGCTGCGGGCGATGGGCATGAAGCGCAAGATCAGGCTACGCCGCTCGGCGGACGTCGTGTTCCGCGTGCTGCGCGCCGCCAGATTCCTGCGCGGCACGCCGTTCGACGTGTTCGGGTACGCCGAAGTACGCCGAGTCGAGCGGGCGCTCGTCACCGAGTACCGTGACCTGATGCGTGACGCTCTCGCCCGGCTGAGCCCGGCCACCGCCGGCGCCGTGGCCACGATCGCGGCGCTGCCGGAGACGATTCGCGGGTATGAGGACATCAAGCTCGCATCGGTCGCGAAGTTCCGCGACCGAGCCAGCACCGCCCTCGCGAAGCTGAGCGAGCCCGTCCTTGCGGAGCCGAGCGAGGCCGCTCTCGTAGAGTCGAGCGAGCCCGTCCTTGCGGAGTCGAGCGAGCCCGCTCTTGCGGAGTCGAGCGAGCCCCCCGCGAAGTCGAGCGAGCCCACCGGAACCCTGGAGAGAATGTGACCGTCGATCGCCTGTTGCCCACCGAGGACGCCGAGGACCTTATCGCCCTCACCCGGGACATCGCCGACAAGGAGCTGGCGAGCCGGGTCGACGAGCACGAGCGCGCCGAGACCTATCCCGAGGGCCTGTTCGCCACGCTCGGCGCCGCCGGGCTGCTCGGTCTGCCGTACCCGGAGGAGTTCGGCGGCGGCGGCCAGCCGTACGAGGTCTACCTGCAGGTTCTGGAGGAACTGGCGGCCCGCTGGGCCGCCGTCGCGGTCGCGACCAGCGTGCACACGCTCGCCTGCTTCCCAGTAGCCACCTACGGCACGCCCGAGCAGCGCGAACGCTGGCTGCCCGACATGCTGGCGGGCCGGCTCATCGGTGGCTACAGCCTGTCCGAACCGCAGGCCGGATCCGACGCCGCCGCCCTCACCTGCAAGGCGGAGAAGGTCGAGCACGGCTACCGGATCACCGGCAACAAGGCATGGATCACCCACGGCGGCAAGGCCGACTTCTACGCCCTGTTCGCCCGCACCGGTGAGGGCAGCCGCGGCATCTCCTGCTTCCTGGCCCCCGGCGCCGCCGACGGCCTGACCTTCGGCCGCCCGGAGGAGAAGATGGGCCTGCACGCCATCCCCACGACCAGCGCCCACTGGGACGGCACCGTCATCGAGGCCGACCGGCTGCTCGGCGAGGAGGGGCAAGGGCTGCCCATCGCCTTCAGCGCGCTCGACTCCGGCCGCCTCGGCATCGCCGCCTGCGCGACCGGCCTCGCCCAGGCCGCACTCGACGCGTCCGTCGCCTACGCCAAGGAGCGCCAGACGTTCGGCCGCAAGATCATCGACCACCAGGGATTGGGCTTCCTGCTCGCGGACATGGCCGCCGCCGTCGACACCGCCCGCGCCACGTACCTGGACGCCGCCCGCCGCCGCGACGCCGGCCGTCCGTACGCGCGACAGGCCAGCGTCGCGAAACTGGTGGCGACCGATGCCGCGATGAAGGTCACCACCGATGCGGTGCAGGTGTTCGGGGGGTACGGGTACACGCGGGAGTTCCGGGTCGAGCGGTACATGCGCGAGGCGAAGATCATGCAAATCTTCGAGGGTACGAACCAGATCCAGCGCCTGGTGATCAGCAGACATCTGGCCCGCTGACCAGTTGTCGTTAGTCATATAGCCCACTGTCGTGTTCTCTGGCGAAACGTCGTGGAGCCGGGCGCCACGCAGATCCCGCGCTGCGGCGGCGACCAGGTCTGCGAGCCGATGTGCCGTTTCATACTGTGAGGTCCTCTGACAGGTCCGCGTGCCCTTCTGCCCGGATACGCGGGTGGGCCTGGATACGCGACCGCCGATCGAGGGCTCAGCGGCGATACTTCGCCCGCCTCACCTGAAGCTCCAGCCTCGCGGTGATGATGAGCATGACCTCGGCCAGCAGATTGGGGGCCAGTTCGCCGACAGAGCGGCTAGGGGAGTTGAGCCACTCGACCAGCGACCCGACCGCGACAGCGACAAGCAGCAGGTACGTGAACACCCCGGCGAGCCGGCTCGACAGCACACGGGTCACTCCGGATACTGTGCGGACGACGATGCGTGGAAGAGGCTGTCTGAAGTGGACGGTCAGGAGCTCTTCAATCGCCTGCCAGACACACGCATAGGTACGGGTGGAGAGATAGCTCCCCGATGCTTCGTACCTGAACCCGGTCGGAGCGCAGACCTCCTGGGCTACATCGAGCATCTTCCGCTGGATCGGGAACCCATTGAATCTCGTCAGGGGAAACAGCTTGGCACACGATTGGACCAAGTAGATCTGCCAGGGGATCCGAACATAGTCCTGCGCCCCGAACCGGGTGTACTCGTGGTTCGCCTCCGAGTGCCCGTCGAACCCGGCGGAAAGCGCGGTGAAGATCTCCTTCCATGAGTGCTGCAGTTGCCTCCGCTCCATCTGTAAATCATGGGTGGCGAGCACCAGAAGCACGAAACACCGGATGAAGTTGTTGTTACCGATGCTCAGGTATTCTCGAAGATACCGCCAGTCCTCCGGCCTGATGGGCAGGTTGTTCGCCGCCAGGCAGCGCACGGCATGCGCCGTGGCCAAGGGATCCGGCTCTCCTCCTTCGCTGCCCACCGCATATCCAGCGGGCTCGGCCTGTGCGCCCTCGAAAGCTCTCTGCACCAAGGTCAGCGCATCGGATCTCAGCGCGATGGCAGGGCTCACAGAGGAAAGGGCGAAGCCGATGTCCGCCATCCGGAAGATGTCCGCCTTCTGCAGCCGGATTCTTCGCGCGACCAGGTCCCGGTACACGGCAGGGCTTACCGTGGCCTTTTCCACCTGACTGCGGTTGACGACGTAGTAGATTAACTTCGCCACCTGGTCCTTGACCGCGGGGTCTGTCGTGGCGCGCCGAGCGAGTATGTGGATGGTGGCCGCGGTTCCGTAGAGCCCGCGCTGTTCGTACTCGGGATGGTCGAGATACTGGCCCGAAGCCAGGGCATAGTCCGGAAGTCGCCCGGCCTCCTCTTGCAGACGCAACTCGATCCGCCGCTCAATCTCGGACTGAGCATCCCTCAGGACCTGCCGCGTCAGCAACTAGCTCATCCCTGACTTGCCCGCACGTACGCGCTTCATTCATTTGTACCAAACTGCTAGAGATTTGCGAGAACCGTCGCGATAGGGCCTCTGGCGCTGGGGATGAGGTCTAGGTCGAGGACCTCGTCTCTCTTGAACCAACCGTACTTTTCAATGAAATCCTCTTTGTCATTCCGGCTCATGTCCACCTCCCCATCGCAGGCCTTACAGAGCCTGGCGACCGCGATCACGGTCGGGGCGCCCTGTTCGCTGCCCAGCCGCCATGACCAGAGAGCCAGCGGGCGCCCGGGACGCACTTCCAGGCCCACTTCCTCACGGACCTCGCGAACAAGCGCCTCATCCGGTGATTCGTCCTGCTTTATGCGTCCACCCGGCAACTCCCATCTTCCAGGCTGGTGCGGATCATCGCAGCTCTTCCTGATCAGGAGTAGCCTTCCCTGCCACTCGATCACGGCTTTCTGTGCGAACTGCACATACATAAGATCCTCCCCAAAACCCTCCGGCGGGCTCATGGCCTCGAGATCCTCCAGGAAACGCAGTCTCCCGAGGTGGACGGCTTCTGCCTCCGGATCGCGGGCGGCCGCTAATTCTGCGCGTATCTCACGATCACGAATGACAATGACCTCTTTCTCGTCAGCGCTGACCTCGGTCGATACAGCGACATGCTCAGCGGCATAGCCGAATGTGGACATAATCTCGCAGGTGATGTCCTCGACCGCCGTCATCAGCTCGGTGGTCGCCGACCTTTTGTACGCGGACACGCGATCGCGCCGAATCGGCTGGTCGAGATTGTTCCACAGCTCAGATATCGACGCAGCGAATCGGGCTTCTTCCTGGCGATGGAATTCGAGGGCGGTGGCCGACCACCGCACCTCCATGCGGTCACACAGTGGAGCCAGGGCAATCTCCGGATCTGTAACAAGATCCTCGTAACGCAGGGTCAGCCAATGATCGTCACCGACCCTTTCATGCGCCTTCAAGGCCGTCTCTTGGTCCTCTAACCAGCGTAAAGCTATCGCCTGCGGATCCTTCGGACCAATAGGCGCTCGGGAGAACGAAACGGCGACGTCGCGTGGATCTCTCACGAGGTGCAGATACAGGATTGGCAGGCCGGTGTCGATAAGCTGATCAATGAAGTGGATGTTCTCCAGACACTTGCTGACCCATACCTCCTTGCCAAAATATCTGGCGTGAGCCTGGTAAAAGGCTAAAACGGCGTGGGCAAGGCTAGATCCGCCCATATTTGCCAGAACCGCTTGGCTCCGATCCGGGATGCGAGGCCATGCGAGGGCATTCAGATCGACGAGCCGGCCCATGTCCTCAGCCAGGCGCCTCTTGTTCGAAGGTGCCTCTAACGAGCCATACCGGGAGACCAAGTCTTGGAAGTCCCGCAGCTTGTGCGCCGAAGGCGGAGCGAAGACGCTCGGGAGCGACCCCAACAGCAGGCGAAGTAAGTTCGATCCGGAACGCTGGGTCCCGACGATCTGGACACGCTTCATGGCGGGCACCTCCGCGCGCCCGGCAGCACCTCGCGAAGAATCCCGGCAGCGACCTCGGGGAGAAGTGGGTTGAGGTAGATTCCCAGGCCCAGCTCCATGCCACCCGGCCGCTTGAGCGTCCTTTCGTCCTTGTGCAGCGGAACCAGTTCAATCCGCAGGTGATGAGATGTGTCGCCCCTGGGGGCCTGCATTACGTTGATCAGGTAGGGCGGCATCTCGCCCCCATGGGTCAACCGGCACAGCCGCAGGCCCGTGTGCAAGCAGTCCGCCATCGCCGTGGTCTCCTCGGCGGACAGCGACGTGAGATCCGGCCGATGCACTCTCGGCAAGATGATCATCTCAAAGGGCAGCCTCGACCATGCGGGCACCTGAACCAGTGCGTGGCTCGTGATCATCACTGTGAGGTCTTGTCTGATGACGGAGTCGCAAACCGCACACGATTCAGCGGCTTGCGCGAGAGTCAAACGTCTTGGGACGAAGGGCAGTCCGACGACCTGACCGTGTGGATGCGCGACCGTGGGCCCGAAGTGGTCCCCCACGGACTCGAAGGCGAAAACGGCCTTCACCGAAGGGTGGGCGAAAAGGCGCGAGGTCTTGTGAGAGACAAGTTCCAGGAATTCCTGGGTGACCGTGGCCGGAAGGTCGCCTAACCGTCGGGAATGAGAGCTGCCGTAGACGAGCACCCAGTGCAACTGTTCCTGTGTCAGGGAACCTGGCTCCGTCAAGGCAATCATGGGATGCTTGCTCGGCACCAGCCGGACGCCGCCCCCTGCCGGCGCACTCCCTGCCCCGGTGCAGAATGGACAGGCGGTAATTAGGTCGGCACTGGAACGAATATCGGCTTGGGGTGCCAGATCGCGGCGGCCGGGCACCCGAAAGACCCGCTCATGCTCAACAGGGCTCCACGTCGCCGTTGGTTCGCTAGACATGCGTCGTCCTGAGCATTCAGGCCTTCCAGCCAGCCCGGCGTTACTTCCGACCGTGCAATCAATCTTGAGTGTAGCAGCGGACCGGTATGTGTAAAGAAAGCTAAATCTGCGACCAATCTCGCTCGGACTTGGCCTGCCCTTGGTAGGGTCAGCTATGGCCTCCCTGATCAAGGACCAAGCGGTAGGCATTCAGGACATCGACGACATCTATCCACCGAACGGGACGCCGCTCCCGTTGAGCGTCGACGTCGATCAGCTGCACCTCTGGAATGAGTACCATCGCAAATACTGGAACAGCGCGGAGCGAATGAGCCCGACTCCGCTCGCTCGCCTTCTCGCCGACAGTCTCAGCCGTAGTCAGCGGGTGCTCGAACTGGGGTGCGGTAGCGGAAGTGATGCCGTCTTCCTGCAGAAACAGGGGCATGCGGTCACCGCGACGGACTTCTCAGAGTTCGCCATCCATGAGAACACGCGCTTCCAAGAAGTGTCCGGGGTCCACTTTTCCGTCCAGGATCTGCGAGCGTCCCTGGCTTTCCCGGACGGAGCCTTCGACACGGTCTACGCACGACTTTCGTTGCATTATTTCTCCGACACCGTGACCCGGGAGATCTTCCGTGAGATACATCGCGTGCTACGCCCTGCCGGAAAGATCCTGTTCACCTGCAGGTCAACCGACGACCCACTCTACGGTGAAGGCGACGATCTCGGTCCTGACCTCTTCCTGAGCCAAGGCCAGATCAGGCATTTCTTCAGCGAGGAGTACACACGGCACGTCCTCTCCGCTGAAGGACGCTTCACGGTCGACAGCCTTACGCTGTGCGACGAGCTCATCTACAATCATCGCGCAAGTGTAGTGCAGTGCTCCGCGCACCGTTCGCAGGGGCTAAGCACGTAGTTTGTTCCTGGCATTGAGAAGCTGCTCGCGGACCGAGAGGGCATCGGCCCAGCGAACGCAGTCACGCCAGTTCCACATGACTTTGGACTCGGCCGCTTCAGAGACCAGACGTCGGAGGTATTGTGTGATGCAGGCGGGGGCGTGCGCTCCGTATGCTGGGCCCGCCTCCCGTCCGAACATGAGGTAGGCCTGGCCGGCGAGGTTGTCGAGCGCGTCCTTGTGCGAGACGAACGATTCGATATTCGGGTAGTCGCGAGCGACGCGGGGGAGCATGTCGATGTCCCCCGGGACCAGGTGCAGATGGGCATGGTCGATGCACGCCCCGGCGTGCCGGGTGAAACTCTCCGCCCCATGCTCGAAGTAGGTGATCGGGCCGTAAACCTCTCTGAGTTTCGATTCCGCGTCGCGCTTGACCGCGTGGAGTTCATCGCGTTCGGTTTTCGACAGGCCCGCGAGTGAGGGCATGTGACGATCGGTGATGATGAGCAGGTGCCCTTCCGCCAGCGGCGCGGTGTCGAGGACGACCAAGAAGGATTCAGTTTGGAAGATGACCTCATCGCCATTTTCGGCATGAAATAAATGGTTCCAAACGGGCGATCGCCCCTCTGCTATCAGGACACAGAAAGGACACTCAAGAGTCCGGTCAAAAATCCCCACGTGACGCCACCTTAATGCGGATGCCGATCGTCTCACCCCGATGCGCACTTGTGTCACTTCTCCTGATACGGGTAATGCGGCGTAAGGAATAGTGCTGGGATTGCCACCTTGAGATGGCGTCATGGCTATATTTACGACTTCCGCAGCAGCGGTATGGCGGCGCCTGCATATCTGGATGACTCAGCACGCAGGGCAAGCGACATCGCGTCTCCTGACCTGCTTGAAGCCCTCATACGGCCGTCTCGACGGCCTGGGACATGCGACAGCAGATGTTGCGTTCCCGGAAACCGAGGACCGCGGCCTCACACCCGGAACGTGCGGCGATAGGCGTCCGGCGGTACGCCGACGGTGCGCTGGAAATGGCGGCGCAGCGTCGTCCCCGTGCCCATACCCGCAGCCGAAGCGATGGCGTCGACGCTGTCATCCGTGGTCTCCAGCAGTTCTTGCGCGCGGCGGATCCGCTGCGTCAGCAGCCATTGCAGCGGGGTGGTGCCGGTGACCGCGTGGAAATGGCGGGCCAGGTGGCGTGAGCTCATGTTCGCCTGGCGGGCCAGGTCCTCCACGGTGAGTGGCTGGTCCAGTCGTCGCATCACCCAGGGGAGCAGCTCGGCCAGGGGGTGGCCGTCCTGGGCGGGCACCGGTGTGGTGACGAACTGGGCCTGGCCACCGGCACGGTGGGGTGGCACGACCAGGCGGCGGGCGACCACGTTGGCGATCGCCGAGCCGTGGTCGCGGCGGACCAGATGCAGGCACAGGTCCATCGCCGCGGCCTTGCCCGCGGAGGTGAGCACGCTGCCGTTGTCGACGTAGAGCACGTCCGGGTCGACCTCCACCCGGGGATAGCGCGCGGCCAGTTGTTCGGTGTGGGCCCAGTGCGTGGTCGCGCGCAGCCCGTCCAGCAGGCCGCCGGCGGCGAGCACGAACACGCCCGTGCATAGGGAGACCACCCGCGCGCCCGACTCGTGGGCCGCGCGCACCGCCTCGACCAGGTCGGCCGGTGGGTCCTGGTCGACGTCCGCCAAGGCGGGGACGATCACGGTGTCGGCGTGCGCCAGCCGGTCGAGGCCGCAGTCCGGCTCCATCAGCCACCGGCCGACCCGGACGGCGTGCGTGCCGCACACCTTGACGTCGTACCAGGGGCCCGGCACGGCGTCCGGGGCGGAGCCGAAGACCTCGTAGGCCAGGGCCAGCTCGAAGTGCAGCATCCCGTCGGTGGCGGCGACCGCGACGGAGCGCGGGAAGGAACTCATGTCGGGAATTGTACGGATCGTGTCGTTCCGGACGCTGGGCATCGATGCTTCAACGGGACAGGATTTACGCACTGAAGCACTTCGAGCACTTCGAGTACGCAAGGAGCAGGCATGGGATCGGGTCGGAACGTGGCGGTGTTCGGCGCGTACGGGCACACCGGGCGGTTCGTGGTCGCGGAGTTGCGCGAGCGCGGATACGTTCCGCTGCTCCTCGGGCGCGACCAGGACAAGTTGCTGGCGCTGGCGCACGCCCAGCCGGGGCTCGAGGCGCGGCAGGCGTCGGTCGACGATCCGGCCGCGCTCGACCGGGCGCTGAACGGCGCCGTCGCCGTGATCAACTGCGCCGGGCCCTTCGCCGCGACCGCCGCACCGCTGGTCGAGGCGGCGCTGCGGGCCGGCATCCCGTATGTGGACGTGGCGGCGGAGATCGAGGCGAACATCGACACGTTCGCGCACTTCGCGGAGCGCGCCCGCGCCGCGGGCACTGTGGTGCTCCCGGCGATGGCCTTCTACGGCGGGCTCGGCGACCTGTTGGTCACCACCGCGATGGGCGATTGGACGGCGGCGGACGAGGCGCACATCGCCTACGGCCTGAGCAGTTGGCACCCCACTGCCGGAACGCTCGCCGCGGGCGTGGTCTCGGGGCAGCGACGGGGTGGCCGCCGCGTCCGCTTCACCGGCGGACGGCTGGAGTACCACGACGACGCCCTGCCGACCCTGGAGTGGCCCTTCCCGGCTCCGCTCGGCCCCCAGAGCGTCATCGGAGAGTTCACCATGGCCGACGTCGTCACCGTTCCCAGCCACCTGGCCATTCCGGAGGTGCGTACCTACATGACCGCCAAGGCGGCCGCGGACCTGTCCGCTCCTGGCGCCTCGGCGCCGACCGCCGTGGACGAGCGCGGCCGCTCCGCGCAGACCTTCGTCATCGACGTCCTCGTCCGCTCCGGCGGTACGGAACGCCGCGTGGTCGCCGCCGGTCAGGACATCTACGCCATCAGTGCGCCGCTCGCGGTGGAGGCCGTCGACCGCATCCTCACCGGCCGGACCAGGACCACCGGCGTCGCCTCCGCTGGCGCGATCTTCGACGCCCCGGACTTCCTCCGCGCCCTGTCCGCGCATCTCTCGCTGACCGACCCGCTGACCGCCCCGCTCGGCACACGCGGCTGACCGGCGACCCGTACCGGGATCCAGACCGTGGTCAGTGCGGTAGATGGACAGGCCGATCACCCCTGCGGGGCGGCCGTCAGCAGGGCCGGTGCCAGGAAATCAGCTGGAGATGGCTGTGTGCCCGCCGACCTCCTGGGCCGATGCCGCCCGTGTCCGGTCATGCGGTCCAGATCCCACCAGTGGACGTGAACGGCCGCGAACCGGCCGGGGACCGCTGAGGCGTTCCGGCTACAGGTGCCATAAGCGGGCCAGGCTCCGGGGCGGTTCCACCGGACCGGCTACGGGTACCGTCAGCGGGCCAGGCTCCGGGGCGGTTCCACCGGACCGGCTACAGGTACCGTCAGCGGGTCGGGGTCCGGGGGCGGTTCCACCAGAGGGAAAGGGACAGGGCCGCGGCGATGAGGATGGCGCCGCCGGCGGCGAAGGCGGCAGCTGTGTCGACCTGCTGGCGGATGACGGTGAAGCTGCCGGGCAGGGCGTTGAGGGCGCTTTGGAGCTGGTCGGCGTTCTCCGCGCGGTGGTAGGAGCCGCCGGTGGTCTGGGCGATCTGTTTGAGTGCGGGTTCGTCGATGGTACGGGGGTTGCGGCCCCTGTCGAATCCGCCGCGGCCACCGAAGCCGCCGCCGCCCCAGCCGCCGTCGAACTGTGAGTTGTCGCAGACCATCGGGGCGGGGTTCGTGGTGCCGAAGCCGATGGGGAAGACCCGGACGCGGCGCAGGGCCGCCTCCTGTGCGGCGAGTTGCGGGTCGACGCCCTGGGTGTTGGCGCCGTCGGTGAGCACGACGATCGCGGCACCGGCGTACCCGGCCCCGCCGCCGGGCTTCGCCCCGGTGGGGGCGACCGAGGGGTCGACCTCCGCGATCGCGTCGATCGAGGCGAGCATCGCCTGCCCGATCGCGGTGCCGCGGGACACGGTGAGGTTGTCCAGCGCCTTGATCAGCGAGTCGGTGTCGTCGGTGGGAGGGACGAGCAACCCTGCGGTGCCTGCGAAGGTGACCAGGCCGATGTGCGGTCCGCCCCGCTGTGACTCGATGAAGTCCGTGGCGGCCTTCTTCGCGGCGGTGATGCGGTTGGGGTCGACGTCCGTGGAACACATGGAGCCGGAGGTGTCGAGCGCGAGCAGGATCGTCGCCGACGTCTGCGGCACCGGCACCGAGGCCTGCGGTCGCGCGGCGCCGACCACGAGCAGGGTGAGCCCGGCGATGAACAGCGCCGGGGGGATCTTCCGGGTCCAGCGCGTACGGCCGGGCAGGGCAGTCCGTACGAGCGCGATCGAGGTGACGCGTACGGCGGCCCGCCGGCGGCGGCGCCGCGCCCACTCGCGGATGGCGAAGATCAGCGGGATGACCAAGACCGACAACAGCGCCCACGGCCATGAGAACGACATTCAGATCACCCGTCCAGACCGGAGCACGGTGAGCGCCGCGCCGCCGGTGAGCAGCGCGAGGGCGAGGCCGATCAGCCCGCCGGCGAGGGGCAGCGGCTCGTCGGAGACGGTGAGCCGCAGATTGATCGTGTCGGCGATCCCGTCGAGCCGCGCGGCGTCGGCGGCGGGGTGGTAGGCGCCGCCGGTGGTCTGCGCGATCAAGGTGAGGGTGTCCTCCTCGAGCGAGGTCTGCAGGAGATAGCCGTCGACCTTCACCGTCGCCCCGGCCGTGGTGCCGACGCCGACGGTGTGGATGTGTACGCCCGCCTTCTGAGCCACGGCCGCGGCCTGTTCGATGTTCGGGCCCTGGTTCTGGCCGTCGGAGAACATCACGATCGTCGCCGACGGCCAGTAGCCGATGTCGGGCGCGGTGCCGTCGCGGCCGATGGCCACCGGCTTGCCGGTGATCGCCGACAGCGAGGCCGTGATGGCCGTCCCCAGCGAGGTACTGCCGGTGATCTTCAGCCGGTCGATGGCCTTGAGCGCGAGGGAGTGGTCGGCGTCGGGCCGTGCGACTGTGAGCGCGCCCCGCTCGAACGCGACGACCCCGATGTCGACGCTGCCGGGCTGCGCCGCCACGAACGCGCGGGCCGCCCGCTGCGCCGCCGCCAGCCGGGTGGGCGCCACGTCGTCGGCACCCATGCTGTTGGAGACGTCCATGGCGAGGATGACGGTGCCCGCGGCCCGCGGGACCGGCAGCATGGCCGTCGGTCCGGCGGTGGCGATCGCGAGCACCGCGACGCCGGCGACCGTCAGGCCGACGCCGAGCTGCGTACGCCGGCCGCCCGGCACGGCGACGCCGGCCGCGGCGAGGGCGGCCGTCCGGCGGCGTGCCGAGACGACGACCGCCCAGGCGAGCGCCGCCGTGACGAGCAGCCCGACGGCCAGCAGCAGCGGGGATGACAGGGTCATGGTGACCGCTCCCAGGTCCGGAGCACGAATTCGGTCATGACGACCGGTCCCAGGTACGGGCGACGAACTCGGTCATGGCGACCGCTCCCAGATACGGGCGACGGACCCGGTCATGACGACCGGTCCCGGGTTCGGGCGACGACCTCGACGAGCGCCTCGGCCAGATCGCGTTCGGTGTCGATGCGGTGGACGGGCACCCCGGCCCGGCGCATGCCCGCTTCGAGCCGGGCGTCGCGGGCGTCGACGGCCTCGCGGAAGCGGACCCGGAGCAGCGGGTCGGCGGAGTCGACGACGAGTTGCTCGCCGGTCTCGGCGTCCTCGACCACGATCAGCCCGGCTTCGGGCAGGACGTCGTCGGCGGTGTCCACGATCCGCAGGGCGACCACCTCGTGCCGCCGGGCCAGGCGCTGGAGCGAGCGTTCCCAGTCGCCGTCGCCGATGAAGTCCGACAGTACGACGATGAGCGCGCGGCGGCGCGCGATCCGTCCGGCCGCGTCGAGCATCTCCGCCAGGTCGGTGGTGGCGCCGCCGCGTACCGTGGAGGTGCGTTCCAGCTCGGCGCCGATCCGCAGCGCGTGCCGCCGGGAGGTGCCGGGGGGGACGACGCGCACGATCCCGGTGTCGAACAGCAGGGCGCCGACGCGGTTGCCGCCCCGGCCGAACAGCCGGGCCAGGACGAGCGCGAGGTCGGCGAGCACGTCGTGTTTGCCACGCCCCGGCCGACCGGCCGCCATCGACGCCGACCGGTCGAGTACGAGCCACACCGTCAGCTCGCGGTCCTCGGTGAACACGCGCAGGTGCGGCTCGTCCAGCCGTGCGGTCACGTTCCAGTCGATGTGCCGGGCGTCGTCGCCGTCGCTGTAGGCGCGCAATCCGGTGAAGTCGATCCCGGAGCCGCGGTGCGCGGTGCGGTGGGCGCCCTGGAGCCGGCCGTCGAGTCTGCGGACGACCTTCCACTCCAGGCGGAGCAGGAGCCTGTCGGGGGCGGTGGCCATGGCTCAGCGATTCTGCAGGACGACGTCGGGCGCCCGGACGGCCCCGAGCACCCTGGTGATGATCGTGTCGGCGTCGACGTCGTCCGCCAGGGCCTCGTACGACAGCACGAGGCGGTGGCGCAGCACGTCGAGCGCGAGCTCGGACAGGTCATGCGGCAGGGTGTAGTCGCGGCCGCGCAGGAACGCCAGCGCCTGGGCGCCCTTGACGAGCGCGATGGATGCTCGCGGGCTCGCCCCGTAGGTGACGTACCGTTCCAGCTCGCCGAGCCCGGCCGTCGCGGGGGAGCGCGTCACGGCGACCAGCCGTACCGCGTAGTCGACGATCGCCGGATCGACGTACACCTCCTGAGCGCGGGCGCGCATCGCGATCAGGTCCTCGGCGGTCACCATCGGCTGCGGCGGCTCCGGCGGACGCAGCGCCCGGTCGACGATCGCCTGCTCTTCGGCCTGCGTCGGATAGTCGACGACCACCTTCATCATGAAACGATCGACCTGCGCCTCCGGCAGGGGATAGGTGCCCTCCGACTCGATCGGGTTCTCCGTCGCCATGACCAGGAACGGCTCGGGCACCCGGAACGTCTCCCGGCCGATCGTCACCTGATGCTCCTGCATCACTTCCAGCAGGGCGCTCTGCACCTTGGCGGGGGCGCGGTTGATCTCGTCGGCCAGCAGCAGGTTCGCGAACACCGGGCCGAGCTCGGTCCGGAACTCCCCGGAGTGCTGGTGGTAGACCCGCGTGCCCACGAGGTCGGCGGGCACCAGGTCGGGGGTGAACTGCACGCGCTGGAAACTCCCGGCGATCGCGGCGGCCAGCGACCGCACCGCGAGCGTCTTGGCCAGGCCCGGCACGCCCTCGACGAGCAGGTGACCGTCGGCGATCAGCGCGACGGCCATGCGCTCCAGCAGCACGTCCTGCCCGACGATCGTACGTTTGACCTCGAACAGCACATGTTCGAGCGGATGGGCCGACTCGGGGGATCTGGTCGAGGTCATCTGGTGTTCCTTCTCGTCGGTCAAATCTGGGGCCCGTCGGGGCCGTCGCCTTCGCTGCCCAGGGCCACGCCGATCGGCACCGCGAACGCGATGCCGGCGAACGCGTCGTCGCCTCCCGGGTCGGCCATCGAGATGACGATCCCGATGACCAGGCCGCGAGCGTCGAGCAGGGGACCGCCGGAGCTGCCCGGGTTGACGGAGGCGTCGAACTGGATGAGCCCGCCCAGTTCGCCGTCATCGGCGGTCCGGCCGGTGGTCCGGTTCAGGCCCGACACGACGCCGGTGGAGACGCTGTAGGTCAGGCCCAGCGGATTGCCGATCGCCACGACGGGCGCGCCCACGGCCACGGCGCCGCCGATCGTCGCCGGCACGACGATCTCCGGCAGCTTGGCGGGCTTGAGGGTCGCGACGTCGAGCTTGGGATTCGACGACACGACAACGGCCTTCGCCTTGGTGCCGTCGGCGAACGTCAGATTGATGTCCTTCGTGCCCTTGATGACGTGGTGCGCGGTCAGAACCGTCCCATCCTCGGCCGCGATCACCCCGGTACCGAACGACTTCCCGGCCCGGATGACCACCACCGACGGCCCGACCCTCTTGTAGACGTCGGGCACCGTGAGCGTCGCACTGGGCGTCGGCGTCGCGCTCGGCCTGGGCGCGGCTGCTTCGCCGTTCCCACCGCTGCTTCCCAGCCAGTACGCCAGCACCGCCACGACGACAAGTACGCCGCCCCCGATGGCAAACCGCCGAGCCCTTCCGGCTTCGACTCCCTGAGCCTCGGCCGCACCAGCCTCCTGCGGCACGCGCTCCATCGCCCCATATTCATAAATCTCAGTCGAAAGTGCTACAAACTCCGCCTGTGAACTCCCTGGGAACCGGTCCCCGCAGCTCAACGCGGGCAGCGCGGGCGATGATGCACGTACCGTCTGCGGCTGTTCGCGCCGTCAGGTCACGTTCGACGGCAGCAGGTCCGGTTCGCACCCATAGGCGGTCCACAGCACCTCGCCGGACAGCGCCAGGTCGGTCGGGCACGGGTACGCCGCGAGGTCGATCCGCCGGGTGACCACGAGGGTCGTTGTGTCGATCTCGACGACCTCGTGCGAGTCATGCAGCGCCGCGAACACGTGGGCGCCATCCGGTGCCACCGCGAGACCTGCCACACCCGACAGATCGGTGACCGCGCCGATCAGCACACCAGCGGTGTCCGTGACCACGATGCGGTCCTCGGCGGCCACGAAGACCTTGCCTCCTCCCGCGACCACATCACTACGCGCGGTGATGCCGACGGACACGCCGAGGTCTGTTATCGAGTCGGCGGCCGAGGCCACAGGCGCCACGGCGACGACGAGGCCGGCCGTCATGGTCATGGTGCTCAGAAGGGCGCCTAATCGGCGTATGGGCCGGACGACGTCCGACCATTTCGAGGGTGAGAAGCGCACGTGTACTCCACTCCGAGCAAGACGAGAACGAAACGAGAACGCCATGATCGAGCCAGAGAACCCACGTCCGGTCAAGATCCGTAATCAGTCACCACCCGATCACGCGCGGGGACGCCGTGGGCGCTTGCCCTCCTACCGCGTCGGTGTGAAGGACGAGGCGATCAGCCAGACGCTGCCGGCCACGAGTACAACTGCGACGGCGAGATCCTTGGCCCGTCCGCGGATCATGCTTCGTGCCAGGCGGACGATCCCAGCCCAGGAGATTCACACCCGGGGATCGCCGCCCACGCCGCCGTGCCCACGGCCCCTGCCCACAGGATGAGCCCGTACGGTCTCCGGTTCAGGGGTGACCGAGCCGTCAGGAGCAGCGGCCCCGCAGCCACCGGGTAACAGACGATCAAGGGCCAGGGCGGTAGGACGCACGTTCCTGTCCGGTGCACGGGTCGGGGCCCGGCAGGAGAAGCGCGGTGACCAGCCCGAACGCGAGCACGGTGCCGACCACGACGACAGCGGTGAGCGTGGCCCGGCGTGACCCGCGCAGAAGAAGGCCGGCCACGACGACCGGCTGCAGGAGAACGCCCCACAACAGCAGCTCTCCCGGCACATTCTCCAGCGCGTACGGACCTTCCACCGGATGGGGAGCGGGGCCCGTCGCGGAACAGAACCAGCCGACGCTCTGCCTGCCAGCCGCTTGCTGATGGCGTTCGGCGTTATCCGTCCAGGAGGCCGGTGGGGACGACGGTTTCGTGCCGATTCCGCTGGGCGTGCATGTCCCAGAGGATGTCGGCCAGTTCGGCGGGGTCGGCGGCGGCCATGTCGGGCATGGGTTCGCCCTGGGCCCGGCGTCGCTCATAGTCGGCGTCGAAGGGGGTGCCCGCGATGCGTGCGCCGATGTAGAGCATGCCGACATAGACGCCCTTGCCGGAGACCTCGGCCGCGAGCGACTGAAGGTAGTTCCGCTGGGCGGCCAGGACCGTGGGCCAGCCGCTCATGTTCGGCCGGCCACGGACGGCGGCGGCCCCTTGGGCGCTGAGGATGGCGCCGTCGCGCTGCTCGACCATGGCGGGGAGGAACTCCCGGACCAGGGCCAGGAGTGTGTACATCGTGATCGGCATGCGGTCCTGAAGCCGCTCCGGGGTGAGGTCGACGGCGGGAACGAAGCCCGGGTCCGTGGGGACCGGGCCGTAATAGAGGGCCGTGGGGTTCCTGACGCTCGCGCGGATCTGCTCGGCGAGCGCCGGGACGGCGCTGGTCTGGTCGAGGTCGGCGGTGATCACGTGGGCGGTGATGCCATCGGCGGACAGATCCCGGGCGAGCAGGTCCAAGGGTCCCCGGCGGCGGGCGACCAGGACGACGTCGTACCCTTCCTTTCCGTATCGGCGGGCGACTGCCTGGCCGACACCTGGACCGGTTCCGAACACTGCGATGGATTTCGTCATGCCGTCCAGCCAACCTCACCGGTGCCGAGACGATCCATGGGAGAACATCTGCAATACCTTTGTGATCGTCTACGCTGAGCGGGTGGATGTGCTGACGGACTTGCTGCACCGGGCCCGCGCGCAGAACGCCCTGGTCAGACGGCTGATCCAGCGGCCTCCGTGGGGGATGACGTACGCCGACGCGCCGCCGCTCACGGTCGCGGCCACGCTCGGCGGCCATGCCTCGATCCGGCTCGGGGATTCCGCTCCCACGCGCCTTGCCGCGGGTGACATCGCCCTGATCACCGACCCGGGCGGGTACACGATCTCGGACGCCCCGGCGACCGCGCCCCAGTTCGTGATCCGGGACGGGCGCAAGTATCTCCCCACCGGCGCACCGGCGGCCCCCCGCCCGATGCCGGCCCCCCGCACGTACGGCGCCGACGTGTCCGGGGCCACCATCATGCTCCGTGGCGCGTACGAGCTGCACGGCGATGCGGCCTCCCGTCTGCTGGGCCTGCTTCCGCCGCTGGCGGTCGTGCCCGCGGGGCCGCGTACCCGGGCCGCCCTCGATCTGCTCTCCGCCGAGGCCGCCCGCGACGAGCCGGGCCAGGACGCGGTTCTGGCCCGGCTCCTGGATCTGGTCTTCGTGATCGCGTTGCGGGCCTGGTGCACCAGGCCGGAGGCGACGCCGCCCGCTTGGTACCGGGCGCTGACCGACCCGGCGATCGGCGAGGCGCTGCGCCTCATGCACGAGGAACCCGCCCACCGGTGGACGGTCGCCTCGCTGGCCGCCAAGGTCGGCATGTCCCGCGCCGCCTTCGCCCAGCGCTTCGCCGCCCTGGCCGGTCAGCCGCCGCTCGGCTATCTCACCGACTGGCGCATGACCCTCGCGGCCGACCTGCTCCGCGACACCCGGCAGACCGTCGCCATCGTGGCCCGTCAGGTCGGCTACCAGGATCCGTTCGCGTTCAGCGTGGCGTTCAAGCGCGCCCGCGGACGCACGCCCTCGGCCTGGCGCGGCTCCACCTGATCGGCTGTACGGCCGCCGCCCTCGTGTATACGGTGTAAACGTGAACGTTTACGGTGTAGACAAGGTGGTTCGCCGCAGCCCCCGGTGGCGGCGGATCGTGCTGGTGGTCGTCGTCCTGGCCGTGGTCCTGGTGGGTGGGACGCTCGGTGGCGGCTGGTACGGCAGCGGCGTCATGCTCGACCCCGTTCACCCGACCGGCGGTGACCACGCCGAACGCGTGCTCGGCGTACGGACGGCCGGCGGCGGGAAGGTCGTCGCGCTCACCTCGTCCGCCGCCACCGCGCGCCCCGGCGCGTGGGGGCTGGTCTGGGACGGAGGCGCGGCCATGCTCGGCGACATCGTCGGCCAGGCGCCGGGGCGCGTGGAGCGCGAACTGCTCGGCGGTACCGCCCCGCCGACCGGCCAGCCGGTGAGCGTGACGTCGACCTTCCAGGGCGACCCGAAGACCTCGCTCGGCCTCGGCTTCACCGAGATCGCCGTGCCCACCGAACTCGGCGACGCCCCCGCCTGGTACATCCCCGCCGCCGACCCCGCCGCCACGACCTGGGCCATCATGGTGCACGGCAGCAACGGCCGGCGCCAGGCGACCCTGCACGCCATCCCCGCGATGCACCGCTTCGGGCTGCCGGTGCTCGACATCACCTACCGCAACGACTTGGGGGCTCCGGCCTCTCCCGACGGGCTCATCCACCTCGGCGCGTCCGAATGGCGCGACCTGGAGTCCGCGGTCCGCACCGCGCAGGGCAGGGGCGCCCGCCGGGTGGTGCTGTTCGGGGGGTCCATGGGCGGGGCCGTCGTCGGCCAGTTCCTCACCCACTCGCGGTCGGCCGAGGTCGTCGCCGCCGTCGTCCTGGAGAACCCGCTGCTCAGCGCGCCCCTGACGAGTGACTTCCAGGTCGGTCTGATGCACATGCCGACGATGATGGCCCGGGCCGGCGACCTGATCGCCGGGTGGCGGGCCGGGATCGACGTCAGCCAGATCGACCTGCTCCGTCATCCGCCGAGGGTGAAGCCGCCGGCGCTGGTGCTCCAGGGGGACGCCGACGTCGAGGTCCCCGTCCAGACGTCACGGGACTTCGCCGCGGCGGGGGCTCGGCTGGGGTGGGCCATCCAGTACGTGGAGTTCCCGGGCGCCGGGCACACGCAGGAGTGGAACACCGACCGCGCCCGCTACGAGAGCTCGCTGTCCGGCTTCCTCGCTCGCGTACTGGGGCCCGGTCAGCATGCCGAGCCGACCACCTCGTAGTAGTTCTGTCCTGTTCGCCGCAGCGTCGTGGTCACGAACGTGTTCCACAGCCCCATCGCCTGACCGGAGCCCTTGGCGTAGCCGGGGTGGCGCCGCGTTCCTGCCACTCCGCCGCCTCACATGGAGGTCGGCGGGGGAACCTCGTCAGCCGATCGGCGGGATCCCGTCAGTGGACGTCGAAGTGGATGCCTTCGAGGAGGTCGGCGGCGGGCCGGTCCAGGACGTACGCGCCGGTGGCCGGACCGGCCTGACCGCCACGGACCCGCGCCAGCAGCGCCTCCCAGCGGCGATGGTGCTGCGCGAACGTCCGCGTCGCCACGACCCGCCCTCTGGCCTGCTGACCGGCCAGCGCGTCCTCGGGAGGAGCGTCCAGCAACAGCAGGTGGAACGGCACCGCCGACCGTCGTGCCAGCCAGGCGAACCCGTGCAGCACGGCCGGCCCGCAGCCGCGATTGTGCGCGATCACCGCGGACCCGCCCCGCAACGCCCGGCCGATGCGCCACACGTGCGTCGTGAACACCACCGCCGTACGTACCGGCTTGGGCGCCCAGCCCAGGCTGACGCTCCACCGCAGCCGCGACTGCGACGAGTCGATCACCACCACCGAGCCCGCCACGACCGGGCGGCTCTCCGTGCCGTCCAGGGCGTACAGGCGGCGCAGCAATGTGGTCTTGCCCGCACCGGGCAGGCCGGTCAGGATCACCAGGGATCCGGCCGGATAGCGCAACGTCCCAGCGGACTCCGGAGCCGACGGCGCCGAGATTGCCAAGATCCTCACCTTCACCCCGATAGGACGGACACCCGCCTCGGTCACATTTTGCTGCATGTCAGGCCATAAGCGTGCAGCATTGGTGAGCCTGCTCCCTTTCTCCTCGCCTGATGACCTCGACTGGGGACCGATCTCGGCGATCGGCCGGGCTCGGTGTCGGGCTCCTCGGACGGGTGACCGCTAGTATGGCGGGAAAGCGCTTTCAAGGAGGGCGTCCCATGATCCGCCAGGGCTCACACTGATGGCCCCCGTAACGCTGTGCCACACCGATCGCGGCGAGGGCGAGACCCTGCTGCTCGTGCACGGCTGGGGCGGGCACGCCCGTACCTGGGATCCCATCGCCGACGCGCTCCAGCCCGGCCACCGCGTGATCGCCGCCGACCTGCGCGGGCACGGGAAGTCGCCCGTGACCCTGGACGGCTACCGGCCCGCCGACCTGGCGGGCGACCTCGTCGCCCTGCTCGACCGCCTCGGCGCCGGGCCGGTCGTGGCGGTGGGGCACTCGATGGGCGCCCAGGTCGTCACCGCCATGGCCGTGGAGCACCCCGAACACGTCTCGGCGCTGGTGGTCGTCGATCCCGCCTACGGGGCCGACGCCGCCGAGGAGCGACTGTTCGCCAAACGGCTGGCCGCCCTGCGGGCCGACGGTGCGCGGGCCGCCGTCCGCCAGCTCGGCTCCTTGCCCGCCGCGGTACGCGACCAACTGCTCGCCACTCCCGGCCATGTGCTGGCCGCCTGCTACGAGGGCATGTACCTGGGCCCGGACGCGTTCGGCGCCCGCCCCGCGACGCGCCGGTACCTGGCCAGGCGCACCCGCCCGGTGCTCTGCGTCCGCTCACTGAGCGAGCCGGCCGCCTGGGAGTCCTCGATCCCCGCGCCTTCCGGGTCACAGATGGTCACGTGGGACGGCACGGGGCATTTCCTGCATCTGGAACGCCCCCAGGCGTTCGCGGGCCTACTCGGCCGCTGGCTCTCCACTCTCTACCCCCACGCCCGCACCCGCGCCTGACCTGCCGTCGCAGAACAGCCCGGCGTAAGCGCAAGCCGGAAGGCGTCTTCTCGCTGTCGTCACGGCCCAGCCGTCGATCTACCAGGTCGCCATCGACGCGTCCCCAGCCGAGATTCCTGCCGCCCACCAGCAGATCAGTGACACGCCGTAGCCGGTGATTGAACGACAGGAAGTGACCCCGGCGCGAACCGCTCAGGCGATCTGCAACGCCCCGAAGGATGCCGGACACTAACCAGGGTGTCCGGCACCTTGTGGCAAGGAGACTCTGTGACACACCGAGATCGCTTCGAAGCGGTCTATGACGCGTACTACCCGGCGATATATCAGTACGCCGCCCGCCGTACCGGCTCCCCCGACGACACCGCCGACGTCATCTCCGAGACGTTCCTCACCGCCTGGCGGCGTATCGGCGACGTGCCCGAGGGGGAGCGGGCGTTGCTGTGGCTGTACGGCGTGGCCCGCCGCGTCCTGGCCAACCAGAAACGCGGTGCCTCACGCCGGGCCGTGCTCGCCGAGCGGCTCCGTGACGAGCTGGCCGCCGACCGGACGGGCACACCGGTCGATCTGGAGTACGTCCGAACCGCCTTCGACGACCTGTCCGAGCGGGACCGGGAGGTCCTGGCGCTGGCCTGCTGGGAGGAGCTGACCAGCGAGCAGATCGCCAAAGTCGTGGGATGTACGGCGATCACCGCCCGGACCCGTCTGCACCGGGCGCGCAAACGGCTGGCGGCGACGCTGGAGCGGCAGCCGTCCTCGACGATCGTGATGGGGGAAGCATGAAGGACATCGACCACCTGGTGAAGGCCATCGATCCCACACCGTACGCGCCGGATCAGGGGCCCGGCGCGCGCGAGCTGCGTGCGGCGATCATGGCGACCGCACCCCCGCGTCGCCGGCTGTCCTGGCTCCCAGGAGTAGGGGTCCTTGGCCGCTGGCCCGTATTGATCTCGGCGGTCACCGCCCTGGCCGTGGCCGTCGCCATCGGCGTCGGTCTGCCGTCCGGCGGTCCGGCCACCGAGTACGCCAACGCGGCCGTCTCCATCAAGAAGGCCGACGATCATTTCAGCGTCACCATCACCGACCCCGCGGCCGACTACCGGCGCTTCGAGGAGGCGTTCCGCGCGGTCGGGCTGAACGTCAGGGTGAAGGTCATCCCCGTGGCACCGGACGAGGTGGGCACGCTGATCGGCCCGATCGTTCCGGAGGGCTTCAAATGGCACGGAAGCATTGGAGTACAGGCGGTGCGGCCGTGCGCGTCGGTCTTCTGCGGCAAGGTCTGGATGCCCGCCGACTTCCCCGGCCGGGTCGTCCTCGGGGTGGGTCGCCCCGCCAGAGCGGGAGAGTCTTACGCCGACAACGATGACTACGCTCCCGCCGACGAGGCGCTGGACGGCTACAAGGTCCACGGCAAGACGGTCGCGGCGGTCCGTGCCGAGCTGCGCCGGCGCGGCCTGAAGGTCGGCTACCGCCTGCTGTGGAACTATCGCGAGGGCAGCTTCTTCCAGCAGCCCGTCACCGTGGACCGCGTCAAGGACGACTGGATCGTCGACGGCTCCCGCGACCACAGCTCGGACACGGTCGATCTCTACGTCGTCCCCGGTCCTGGCGCCGGGCCGGCCCCTGACCCGCTGAAGGTCGCCGCTCCCCATTGGTACGACGACCTTACCAACTGAGAGGAATCAGGCCCCGATGCTGCAGCTGATGGGAATGCCGGTGAGGTAGCGGTATCGCATGTGCGCGGAAAAGGTGCCTCCTACGCCAGGCAGGCATAGAAGGCACCTTTTCCTGCTATCTCACATTCGTCCGGCGATCAAGCTCGCTGCCAGCCCTCAGGAAGGCCCGGAAGGGTCGTTCGCTGCTGGCTGGGCGCCGCGTCGTAGTAAAGGAAGAGCGCCCAGTCCCGCCCGTTGGTGGCGCAGGCCGAATGGTCCCAGGTCCACCAGCCCTGACTGGCGCCCCATCGACGCTGCGCCTCGCAGGTCCCCTCATCCGGGTAGAAATTGAAGATGTACCAGACTCCTGGTGTCGCGTTCGAACTTACGACGGACGGAGTGGTGTCCGCCCATGTGGGCGCCGCCAGGGTCAGGCCGCCGGCTCCCAGCGCGACCATGATGGCGAGCGTCGTCGCGGCTTTCTTGGTTTTCTGCATAGTTCTCTCCTGGATTGTCGCGTCGTACGTCAGGGCGAAGGGTCGTAGATGACCCAGAGCGCCCACCGGCCGTCGAGTGGCCGGCAGGTGAATCCGATCGCGCCGTTCCCGTGCACGTAGTCCCGGCCGACTTCGGCGCAGCTCTGCGCGCTGGAATACCAGCCGCCAAATTCTTGATGGCTGGCCACCTGCGCGGGACCCGCCGACTGCCGGCTCGCCGGGTCGCTCTGCGTGGCGAATGCCGGGACCATGGGAGTCAACGCCAGGGCCAGGCCGGCCGCACCGGTGACTACTCGTCTTGCCATGCGATCGAGCATGTTTTCTCCCTTTTTTCGGTCAGCTCGGAATAGAGACGCTCAGGCGATCTCCTACCTGCATGGGAATCGTTCCCGGCGCGACGACCAGCGATGATCCCTGGCATTGCGCTCCTTGGTAGACGGTGACGAAGACGTCCGTACGATTGGTGACCGTGGTGAAGGCCGACGTGGTGCTGTGGCAGCCGGCCGTTGGATTGTTGAACACTATTCTTGGTCCGGTCGGACCGGAGGAAAGAATCAGCGTTCCCGTGGCGGCGTCCGCGGGTGCCGCGAAGAGCGCAATGCCTGCGGCCAGTGCTGTCATCGCGAGTAACCGGGCTGTCATTCTCAAGGCGGGCCGTCCTTTCGTCGCGGATCTCTCCAGGATTTCTTATGGGGTGGCCATTCCGGGGCCGCTTGTCGAAATCATGGTCGCTGTTCTGACTGTCGTTGTGCTGGCGTATTACTGACATGGGCCTGGCGCCGACTGCTTATGCGATGAAATGGTGTCTTAAGCCGGAAAAAACCGAACGGCCGTCAGATCCGCAATCCGATGAGGGCAGGGGATGCGATGAACGGCGACACCGTGCTGGTGACCGGAGGGTCGGGCTTCCTGGCGGGCTTCTGCGTCGCTCGGCTGCTCCAGGAGGGCTACCGCGTGCGGACCACCGTGCGTTCCGCCGCCCGGGAGCGGGAGGTCCGCGAGGCCATGGAGGTCGCCGGAGTGGTGGCGGGGGACTCGTTGTCGTTCGTGGTCGCGGATCTGACCTCGGACGCGCACTGGGCCGAGGCCGTCGAAGGCTGTGCCTACGTGCTGCACGTCGCCTCGCCGTTGCCCGCCATCGCCCCGAAGGACGAGAACGAGGTGCTCGTCCCCGCCGTGGAGGGGACGCTGCGGGTGCTGCGCGCGGCGCGGGACGCCGGAGTGCGGCGCATCGTGGTCACCTCCTCCTTCGTCGCGATCGGCTACGGACACCCCGCCACCGACCGCGCGTTCACCGAAGAGGACTGGACCGACACCGACGGCCCGGGCGTCACCCCGTACGTCAAGTCCAAGGTGCTGGCCGAACGGGCCGCCTGGGACTTCATGGACCGTGAGGGCGGCTCGCTGGAGCTGGCCGTGGTCAACCCGGTCGGCATCTTCGGGCCCGTAATCGGCCCGCACCTGGCCAGCTCCGTCGGTCTGATCAAGAGCCTGATGGACGGGCGGTTGCCGGGAGCGCCGGACCTGTCCTTCGCGGTGGTCGACGTCCGTGACGCCGCCGACCTGCACCTGCGGGCGATGACCGATCCCGGCGCGGCCGGCCAGCGGTTCATCGCCACCGCCGGGGACACCGTCTCCCTCCACCAGGTCTGCCTGACCCTGCGGCGGCGGCTCGGCGAGGGCGCCCGGAAGGTCCCGGCCCGCAGGCTGCCGAGCTGGTTAATCCGCTTCGTCGCCCGCTTCGCGCCCGCGATGCGCGGGATCGCCGGCGACCTCGGCCTCGTCCGGCACGTCGACAACGCCAAGGCCCGCACCGTCCTGGACTGGCGGCCGCGCTCCAGCGAGGACAGCGTCACCGCGACCGCGCAAAGCCTGCTCGACCTCGGCCTGGTCAAGCAAGCCAAGCGTTCCTGACGCCTGGCAGGGGTCCAAGGCGGCAAGTCTCAGGTTGCGCGCGGATTTCATTGACATGGCGCGGGCGTAATCGTACGGTCTGTCGTATGTCTAGTCAGTCGCGAATAGATATTCAAATGCCCTTGTTCGGTGCCGGCATCTGGCACTTCGGCCGGTACGTCGACCGCTACGCGACCGACGGCTACGGCCCGCCGGTGGACACCCTTGGCGCCATCGACCTGGCCGGGCAGGTGGGCGAGCTGTCCGTCGTGGACCTGACCTACCCGTTCGACCCGGTGGACCTCCCGGTCGAGCGGGTGGAGGAGGCGCTCAAGGGCAACGGGCTGCGGGCCATCGCGGTGACCCCGGAGATCTATACCCGGCGTTTCTCCCGTGGCGCGTTCACCAACCCCGACGAGGGAGTACGCCGCCAGGCGATCGAGTTGGTGTCCGAGGCCGCCGAGGTGGCCAGGCGGCTGGGCTGCGATTACGTGAAGCTGTGGCCAGGGCAGGACGGCTGGGACTACCCGTTCCAGGCCGACCACGCCGAGCTGTGGCGCCTGTCGCTGGACGCGGTGCGCGAGCTGGCGACGAACTTCCCCGACCTGCGGTTCGCCATCGAGTACAAGCCGCGCGAGCCGCGTAACACGATGGTGTTCTCCTCGGTGGCCAAGACGTTGCTGGGGATCGAGGAGATCGGCCTGCCCAACGTCGGCATCCTGCTCGACTTCGGCCACTCGCTCTACGGCGGCGAGTCGCCCGCCGACGCGGCGCGGCTGGCGATCTCGCGCGGGCGGCTGTTCGCGATCGACGTCAACGACAACTACCGGGGCTGGGACGACGACATGGTCGTCGGCTCGGTGCACCTGACCGAGACCTTCGAGTTCTTCTACGCCTTGCGTGAGGCCGGCTGGGACGGGGTGTGGCAGCTCGACCAGTTCCCGTTCCGTGAGGACTCGGTCGAGGCGGCCCGCGCGGGGATCCGCGTGATGAAGGCCATTCACCGCGCCCTCGGCCTCGTCGACCGTGAGGCCCTGGCCGCCGCGCAGCGGGCACAGGACGCGCTGGCGGCCCAGCGGATCGTCCAGCGGGCGCTGCTGAGCGTCATGGCGGATCAGTGATGGCCCTGCTTCCCCCCGACGCCGCGCGGTCGGCCGGCTACCGCGAGCTGACCGCCCGGATCCGGCGGGCCGCCCGGCCCGACCGCGAGGCGGAGCTCGCCCGGGTGGCCACCGACGTGCGCCGGAGCGTCGTCCGCATGATCGACCGCGCCCGCATGGGTCACATCGGCGGCGACCTGTCGGTCACCGACATCCTGGTGACCTGCTTCTACGGCGTCATGTCAGTAGACCCCGAACACCCCCACTGGCCGGGACGCGACCGTTTCGTGCTGAGCAAGGGCCACTGCGCCGCCGCCCTGTACTCCACCCTCGCCCACTGCGGCTTCTTCGACACCGCCGAGCTGGACACCTTCATGGCCCCGCTGTCGGCGCTCAACGGGCACCCCAACAAGGTCAAGGTGCCCGGCGTGGAGACCAACACCGGCGCCCTGGGTCACGGCCTGCCCGTGGCCACCGGCTGCGCGATCGCCGCCAAGATGGACGGCGCGTCCTGGCGCACGTTCGTGGTGCTGGGTGACGGTGAGCTGCAGGAGGGCAGCAACTGGGAGGCGGCGATGGCGGCCGCGCACCACGGGCTGTCGTCCCTGACGGCCGTCGTCGACCGCAACCGCCTCCAGCAGGGGGCCAGGACCGAGGACACCAACGCCCTGGACTCGCTGCCCGACAAATGGCGCAGCTTCGGCTGGGAGGTACGCGAGGTCGACGGCCACGACCACCTCGCCCTGCTGGAGGCCCTGAGCGGCTCGTCCACCGGGCGTCCGGTCGCGGTCATCGCCAACACGATCAAGGGAAAGGGCGTGTCGTTCATGGAGGACCGGGTGGAGTGGCATCACAAGGTGCCCACCGCCGAGCAGGTCGAGACGGCGCTGGCGGAGCTGGCCGGATGACCGTGACCGACCAGCGGGCGACGTTCGACTGCCGTCAGGCCTTCGCCGAGGAGCTCATCTCCCTGGCGAGCCAGGACGAGCGGATCGTCGCCGTCTGCAACGACTCCGTCGGCTCCAGCAACCTCGTCGGCTTCCGCGAACGCTTCCCCGACCGCCTCATCAACGTCGGCATCGCCGAGCAGGACCTCGTCGGGGTGGCGGCCGGACTGGCCAACGCCGGGAAGATCCCCTTCGTCTGCGCCGCGGCGCCGTTCCTCACCGGCCGCGCCATGGAGCAGATCAAGGCCGACGTCGCCTACAGCGAGGCACACGTCGTTCTGTGCGGTCAGAGCCCCGGCATGGCGTACGGCGAGCTCGGGCCCACCCACCACTCGATCGAGGACCTGTCCTGGCTCCGCGCGGTCGCCAACCTCGACGTCATCGTCCCCTCGGACCCGGTGCAGACCCGCGCCGCCGTCCGCTGGGCCGCGTCGGCGCGACGGCCCGTCTACCTGCGCGTTCCCCGCTTCAAGGTGCCGGAGGTGACGCCTCCTGACGCGCCCTTCGCGCCGCGCCGGGCCGTACTGCTGCGGGACGGGAACGACGTCACGGTGATCGCCATCGGCTCGCTCACCTCGCGCGCACTTGAGGCCGCGGACCGGCTGCGGGACGAGGGCGTGTCCGTACGCGTACTGAACACGCCCTTCCTCGACCCGATCGACGAGGACGCCGTCATCGCGGCGGCCAGGGAGACGCGCGGGATCGTCACCGCCGAGGAGGCCACCACCAGCGGCGGCCTGGGCGCCGCCGTCGCGGCCACGGTCGTCACCCATCAGCCGTGCCCGATGCGGATCCTCGGTGTGCCGCGCGTGTTCGCCCCCACGGGGGACACGGCGTTCCTGCTGGATCACTTCCGGCTGTCGGCCGACGGGATCATCGCGGCGGTGAAGGACGTGCTCGGCCATGTCTAGCGGACCGCTCGTCCTGGCCATCGACCAGGGCACCAGCTCCACCAAGGCGCTGCTCGTGGACGCGGGCGGCCGGGTGGTCGCGCGCGGCACCGCGCCGCTCACCGAGCGGCAGCCTCGGCCCGGCTGGGTGGAGCAGTCGCCGGACGAGCTCTGGGAGAGCGTACGGCTGGCGGTACGCGCGTGCGTCGACCCGTCGGAGGCGGGCAGGATCGCCGGGGTCGGCATCAGCAACCAGCGCGAGTCGCTGGTGCTCTGGGAACGCTCCACCGGCCGCCCCGCCGGCCCGCTGATCAGCTGGCAGGACCAGCGGACCGTCGCCCAGTGCCGGGAACTGGCCGCCACGGGCGCCGGTGACCTGGTGCGCTCGGTCAGCGGGATGCCGCTCGACCCGATGTTCTCGGCGCTGAAGGCCCGCTGGCTGCTGGACGCCTACGACCCTGACCGGAGCCGCAGCCTGGCGGGCGAGCTGTGCCTGGGCACGGTCGACTCCTGGCTGCTCAGCCGCTTCGGCGGCGACCATGTCATCGAGGCCGGGAACGCCTCCCGCACCCAGCTCCTCGACGTGCGGGCCGGGCAGTGGGACGAGCAGCTCCTGGAACTGTTCGGGGTGCCGCGGCAGGTGCTGCCCCGGGTGGTCGCCTCGGACGGTGACTTCCCGGCGGTACGCGGGCTGGACCCGGTGCCCGACGGGGTGCCGGTGCTGGCCGTGCTGGGCGACTCGCACGCGGCGATGTTCGCGCACGCGGGGTGGCGGCCGGGGGTGGTGAAGGCCACGTACGGCACCGGTTCGTCGGTGATGGCCATCGGCGACGGCGGTGACGCTCCCGGGCTGTGCCGGAGCATCGCCTGGGACCTCGGCGGCCGGGTGCTCGCCGTGGAGGGCAACATCCGCGCCACCGGGCGCGCGGTCAGCTGGCTGGCCGAGCTGTTCGGCGTGACCTCCGAGCGGCTGCTGGCCGAGACCGGGGACGACGAACCGGGCGGCGTGCACCTCGTGCCGGCGTTCGGCGGGCTGGGCGCGCCCTGGTGGGAGCCCGACGCGACGGCGGTGCTCACCGGCCTGACAGCGGGCACCCGGCGCGGGCAGCTCGTGGCCGCCGCGCTGGAGTCCGTCGCGTTCCAGGTGGAGGACGTGGTGGCGGCCGTCGAGCGGGCCACCGGGCAGGTACGGGTGCTCCTGGCCGACGGCGGTCTGACCCGCAGCGCCCGGTTGATGCGGTCGCAGGCCGAGATCTCCGGCCGCGTGGTCGTCCGGTCCGGCGAGCACGACCTGTCCTGCCTGGGCGCCGCCGACGCCGCCGCGCTGTCGGCCGGGCTGTGCACGTACGACGAGCTGGAGGCACGGCCACGGCCGGCGGAGGAGTTCCGCCCGGAAGGCGACCCGGGCGAACGCGCCGCGCGCCTGGCCGCCTGGCACGAGGCCGTCGACCGCGCCCGCCCGGCAGGAGACAGACCGGCCCGCGGCGAGGACAGACCGGCCCGCGGCGAGAACGGGTCGGCACGCGGGGAGAACAGGTCAGCCCACGGGGAGAGGAGCAGCACATGACGGGCACATCGCCAGCCGCGCGCCGCCGATGGCCGACGCGGTGGATCGCCGCCGGGGCCGTCGCCGCCCTCGTGGTGGCCATGGCGCTGAGCACCGAGTACCGCTCCGCGGAGTCGGCGAGCGCGGCGGCGCCGAAGAAGTTCGACCCCGCCACGTTCGGCGCCCAGAACTACGAGGCCAAGGTCGTCCCCGCCATCCAGAAGAGCGCCGTCGACCTGCCCGTCCTGCTGAAGGCGATCACCGCCGACAAGGACGCGGCCGGCGCCAGGTACGGCAAGCGCCAGGGCACCAGCCCCTACAACTTCGCGGTGAAGGCCACGGGCGTGGCCGGCGAGGCGAAGTCGGGCCTGCTGCCGGTGACCGTGGACGGGCTGCCCGACGGCACCCGGGTGTCGATCCAGATCGGCCCGGCCGTCAACGGCACGGCCCTGCGCGACGCCGCCGGTTACATCACCTTCGGCCAGTTCGTGAACCAGGTCGAGTACGCCGACGCCGCGACCGCGCTCAACAACCAGATGCGGCAGAAGCTGCTGACCGGCCTCGACGCCGCCGGCCTGAAGGGCAAGAAGATCGCCTTCACCGGCGCGTTCACCCTGCTCACGCCCGCCACCGTGACGATCACCCCGGTGGCGATCTCGTGACCGGGCACGTGCTGCGGGCCTGCGACGTCACCAAGGTGTACGGCGGGACGCACGCCCTCAAGGGGGTCGATTTCGGCGTCGCCGCCGGGCGGGTGACCGCGCTGTTCGGCGAGAACGGCGCCGGCAAGTCCACGCTCATGAAGATCCTCGCGGGCATCGAGCACCCCACCACGGGCCGCGTGGAGCTCGACGGCCACCCGGTCGAGCTCGTCTCCTCGCGCGACGCCGCCGACCACGGCATCTCGATCATCCACCAGGAGCTGAGCCTCTGCCCGAACCTCAGCGTCCAGGACAACCTGTTCCTGGCCCGTGAGCTGCCCGGCCGGTTCGGCGCGGTCGACAGGAAGGCCCAGCGCGAGGCCACCACGGCGGTCCTGCGCCGCCTGGAGGAGAACGTCGATCCCGACGGGCTCGTCGGCGACCTGCGGCTCGGGCAGCAGCAGGTCGTCGAGATCGCGCGGGCCCTGCTCCAGGACGCCCGCGTGCTGATCATGGACGAGCCCACGTCGGCGCTCACCGCGCCCGAGGTGGAGGTGCTGTTCCGGGTCATCAGGGAGCTGACGGGCGGCGGCGTCGCCGTCGTCTACATCTCCCACCACCTGGACGAGGCACTCGACATCGCCGACGACGTGGTGGTCCTGCGTGACGGTCGCCTGGTCGCCACGGCCGACGCCGCCGAGGTGGACATCCGCTGGATCGTCGAGCGGATGGTCGGCCGTGACCAGGACGCCCTGTTCCCGCGGCGCGAGCCGGTGCTCGGCGAGGACCTGCTGACCGTGCGCGACCTCATGGTCGCCGACCCCGCGAACCCCGACCGGCTGGCGATCGACGACGTCTCGCTGACCGTGCGCGCCGGCGAGATCGTCGGTGTGTACGGCCTGATGGGCTCGGGCCGTACCGAACTGCTCGAAGCGCTCGCGGGCCGGATCGCGCCCGCGTCCGGGCAGGTGGAGCTGGCCGGCGAGGCGCTCGACGGGAGCGGCATCCGCGAGCGCATCGGCAGGGGAGTGGTGCTGGTCCCCGAGGACCGGCAGCGCGACGGCCTGGTCCAGACCATGTCGGTGGGGGAGAACCTGTCCCTGGCGGGCCTGCGCTCGTTCGTCCGCGGGCTGTTCGTCTCGGCCGACCTCGAACGCGGCGCGGTCGAGCGGACCATCGCCGACATCACCGTCAAGGCCAGCGGCCCGAAGGCGGCCATCGGCTCGCTCAGCGGCGGCAACCAGCAGAAGGTGGTGATCGGCAAGGCCCTGCTCACCGGCCCCAGGGTGCTACTGCTCGACGAGCCCTCGCGCGGCGTCGACGTGGGCGCCAAGGCCGACATCTTCGAGCTCATGGCGGCCCAGGCCCGGCAGGGTCTCGCCGTCCTGTTCACCACCTCCGACGCCGAAGAGGCCCTGCACATCCCCGATCGGCTGCTGGTGCTCGCCCGCGGCGCCGTCGCAGGGGAGTACCGACGCGGCGAGCTGGCCCGGGAGGAACTGATGAGCGTGTCCGACGGCGGCGCCGTATGAGCAGCCAGGGAACCACCACCGCCCGCGTCGCCCCGGACCCGCCCCAGCCGCCCGAGGCGGCCGCCAGGGCCCGGCGGCTGTCGCTGCTGAACGTCGCCTTCGAGCTGCGTGCCTTCATCGCGCTGGCCGTCCTCATCGTGGTCTTCGGCCTGCTGTCGGACTCCTTCCTCACGGTGGACAACCTGATCACGATGACCAAGCACGTCGCCATCAACGGCGTCATCGCCCTGGGCATGCTGCTGGTCATCCTCAAGGGCGGCATCGACCTGTCGGTGGGCTCCATCGTGGGCCTGTCCGGGGTCGTCGCCGGAGAGCTGCTGCAGGGCGTCGCGCTCGGCGGCGTGATCGCCTACCCGCCCGTGTGGGTGGTGATCGTGCTGTGCGTCGCGGTGGGCATGGGGGTCGGGCTGCTCAACGGCGTGCTGGTCACGCGGTTCAACGTCGCGCCGTTCATCGCCACGCTCGGCATGCTGTACGTGGCCCGCGGCGCGGCGATGCTCATCTCCAACGGCGCCACCTATCCCAACCTGGGCGGCAACCCCGCCCTCGGCAACACCGGCTTCGACCTGCTCGGCAGCGGGCGGCCGCTCGGGCTGCCCACCTCGATCTGGATCATGATCGTGCTCGCGGCGGCGGCCGTGCTGCTGCTGGCCAAGTCGCCCTTCGGCCGGTGGCTGTACGCGACGGGCGGCAACGAGCGGGCCGCGGACCTGTCCGGCGTGCCGATCCGCCGGGTCAAGACCATCGTGTACGTGGTCTCCGGCGCCTGCGCCGCGATCGCCGGCCTCATCATCGCCTCGGAGCTCACCTCGGCCGCCCCGCAGGCGGGTGAGACGTACGAGCTGAACGCGATCGCCGCGGTGGTCATCGGCGGCGCGGCGCTGAGCGGCGGCCGGGGCACCGTGCGCGGAACGCTCGTCGGCGCCTTCGTGATCGGTTTCCTCGCCGACGGCCTGGTGATCCTGGGCGTCTCGACGTTCTGGCAGATCCTCATCAAGGGCGCCGTGATCATCCTCGCTGTGATGCTCGACCAGGGCCAGCAGCGGTTCAAGCGCAGGGGCGCCGCCGCATCGGCGGTCGCCGCGAGCGCCCGGCCCACCTAGCCCGCCCACCCCATCTGGAGGTCGTCCATGTCCGCTGCACCAAGACCGACCCGCCGCCTGCTCGTCGTAGTGTCGCTCCTCGCCACCGGCTCCCTGCTGGCGGCGTGCGGTGGCGGCGGTGGCGGTGAGCAGAAGGCCGCCACCGCGCCGTCCGCGACCAGCGCCGGCACGGCCGGTGGGCTCGTCGCCATCATCACCCCCTCCCACGACAACCCCTTCTTCAAGGCCGAAGCCGACGCCGCCAAGGCCAAGGCCGAGGCGCTCGGCTACGAGACGTCCGTGGCCTCCCACGACGACGACCCCAACAAGCAGAGCGAGCTGATCGACGCCGCCATCTCCCGCAAGGCGAAGGCGATCATCCTCGACAACGCCGGCGCGGACGCCTCGATCGGCCCGGTCCGCAAGGCCGTCACCGGCGGCATCCCCGTCTTCCTGATCGACCGCGAGATCAACGCCACCGGCGTCGCGACCGCCCAGATCGTCTCCAACAACGCCCAGGGCGCGCAGCTGGTCGCCCAGTCGTTCGTGGAGAAGATGAAGAACAAGGGCAACTACGTCGAGCTGGTGGGCAAGGAGTCCGACACGAACGCCAGCGTCCGCTCCAAGGGCTTCGCCGACGTGATCTCCCAGTACCCGGACCTCAAGCAGGTGGCCAAGGAGAGCGCGAACTGGGACCAGCAGGAGGCCTTCACCAAGATGGAGACCATCATCCAGAAGAGCCGTGACATCCAGGGCGTCATCGCCGGCAACGACACCATGGCGCTCGGCGCGGTCGCCGCGCTCAAGGCCGCGGGGCTGCTCGGCAAGGTGACGGTCGTCGGCTTCGACGGCAGCCCCGACGCCATCGCCGCCGTCAAGGCCGGTCAGATGCACGCGACCGCGCTCCAGCCCGCCGCGCTCGGCGCGCAGAGCGCCGTCGAGCAGGCCGACCAGTACATCAAGACCGGCAAGGCGAGCAAGGAGGAGAAGCAGTCCATCGACTGCGAGCTGGTGACCGCCGAGAACGCCGACGACTACGGCGTTTTCGCCAGGAAGTAGCGGCCGCGAGGGGGACGCGCGAGAGTCCCCCTCGGACAGGCCGAACGGTAGGCTGAAACATCGATTCACGGGGTACGGGGAGGCGGTGGCCGGTGGTCCCGAGTCTGGGACGGGGGCGCGGTGTGAGCACGGAGCATCTGCGGCTCCTGGCCAGGGTGGCCCGCATGTACCACGAGCAGAGCATGCGGCAGCCCGAGATAGCCGCGGCGCTCAGCATCTCCCAGCCGCGCGTCTCCCGCCTGCTCAAGGAGGCGGTCACGCGCGGCATCGTGCGCACGATCGTCGTCCTGCCCGATGGCGTGCACACCGAGCTGGAAGAGGAGCTGCAGCGCCGCTACGGCCTGCGCGACGTCGTGGTCGTCGACATCGAGGACGCCCGCGAAGACGCCATCCCGTCGCTCGCCTCGGCCGCCGCCGCCTACTTCGACGCCACCTTCACCGGCGGCGACGTGATCGGCATCTCCTCCTGGAGCGAGACGCTGCTGGCCACCGTCGAACGCATGCAGCCCAAGAACACCCAGGTCGCCGACCGGGTCATGCAACTCGTCGGCGGCGTGGGCAGCCCCGAGGCGCAGGTGCACGCCACCCGGCTCATCGGCCGCCTGGCCGACATCACCCGCGCCCGCCCCGTCTTCGTCCCCTCGCCCGGCGTCGTCGGCACCGCCGCGATCCGCGACGCGCTGCTGGAGGACCCCGGCGTGGTCGACGTCATGGCCCAGTGGCGCGAGCTGACCGTCGTGCTGGTCGGCATCGGCAGCCTCGAACCCTCGCCCCTGCTGCTGAGCAGTGGCAACGCGGTCAAGCAGGCCGACCAGGAAGAGCTGCGCTCGCTGGGCGCCGTCGGCGACGTCTGCCTGCACTTCTTCGACGCCAAGGGCAGCGCGGTCGACTCGGCCTTCGACCGGCGGGTGGTCGGCATCGACGTAGGGGCCTTCCGGGCCGTCGAGCGGCGGGTCGCGGTGGCGGGCGGCCTGCGCAAATACTCGGCGATCAAGGCCGCGCTGGACGGCGGCTGGGTCAACGTCCTCATCACCGACCTCCACGTGGCCGAGCGCCTGCGCGCCGAGGCTGGCTAGCCCGTACGATCATCGCCGAGGACCGCTGAAACCTGATTTTTTCAAGATCCGCCCTTTTCGGCCTCTCTTCCGTACACGTTTCGACAGTTGAACGCGGAAGGAGAAGCCATGACCCCACTGCGATCCGTCCCGCGAACACACACCCAGCATGCCTGGCCCCTGTGCGACGACGCGCAGGCCGTCCGGTATGCCCGAACGGTCGTCCGTGACGCTCTGACCGGACTGGAACTGAGTCCCGATCTCGTCGATGACGCCGTGCTGATGGCCAGCGAATTGGTGACAAATGCCTTCCTGTATGGAGAGGCACCCTATGAGCTGGTGCTCCACACCGATCCCGAGGAGATCGTGTGCATGGTGGTGGACTGCGGTTCGCCGCTGCCGGTGGCCCGTGTCGTCGAGGCCGACAGCGAGCGTGGGCGGGGACTGTGCATCGTCGCCGCGCTCTCCGAGGGCTTCTGGGGATGCCATCCCCAGAAACACGTCACCAGTCCCGGGCGCATCGGGAAGGCGACGTGGTTCGCCTTGCCGTACCGGCGTCCCGGGATGCCGGCCGTACGGCGGGGCGGGATGTCCGTGGCGAGCGGGCCCGGTAGCGCCGCCTAGCGCTGGAGCGGGAGAGGAACGGGCGCTGTGGGGGCGCCTGTTCGATCCGCTGGTCGAGACGCGGAATTAATGCGATGCCAGGCCCGAGGCCGCGTGGTTGGATGTCATATGGACGCCACTCGCTTGATGGCCTGCCTGGCCGAAGAATACGCGTTGCTCAGAGCCGCGGTCCGCGCCGCGCCGGACGCGGCGCCGGTGCCGAGCTGTCCCGGGTGGACCACCGCCGATCTGGTCGCGCACGTCACCGAGGTCTATCTGCACAAGGCCGAGACGATGCTGCGCGGGGAGTGGCCGGAGCCGTGGCCGCCCGATCTGTCCGGTGAGGAGCCGCTGGCGGCGCTTGAGCGGTCCTATGCCGAGCTGGTGGCGGAGTTCGCCGCGCGAACCCCGGACGAGCACGCGCTCACCTGGTACGAGCCCGACCAGAGCGTCGGGTTCTGGATCAGGCGCATGGCGCAGGAGACGGTGATCCACCGCGTCGACGCCGAGCTCGCGGCCGGCCTGCCCGTGACGCCCGCCGCCGGTGACCTGGCCCTCGACGGGGTGGACGAAGGGCTCAAGGTGATGCTCGCGTACGACTTCGCCCGCTATCCCGAGGACTTCGCCGAGGCCGTGCCCGACGACCCGAAGGGGGCGGTCATCGCGGTCGTCGGCGGGGAGCGGGCCTGGCTCGTCCGGCCGTCGCCCACCGAGGTCGTCGTCGAGGACGAGACCGCCGACAGGGCGGTCGAGCAGGCCGAGACCGTCGTGTCCGGGTCACCCGACGAGCTGTTGCGCTGGGTGTGGGGCAGGGGCGGTGAGGTGTCGGTCACCGGTGACCCCGGCCATGCCGCCTACCTGCGCAAGCTCGTCTCCCTCGCGACCCAGTAGCACGGTCCCGGCCGCACCTGGTGCGGCCGGGAGGCGGCGGGGCTTACAGGCCGCAGAGCTCCGAGAGGCTCTTGGCGGACTTCTGGCTGTTCTGGGTGGGCGTCTGGGTCGGCTTGGCGGCGTACGAGCGCGAGGGCTTGACCGTGGGCGTTCCGGGGGAGGACGTGACGTCCGCCGCCTGCGCGGTCCGAGCCGTCCGGGTCGAGTCGGCGATCGCCTTGGCCGCGGCGTGGCGGATCTTCAGCCAGTCAGGACGCCCCGACAGGAACTCCGGCGGCACGAACTGCAAGCTGGTGATCTTGGCGCTCTTCACCTTGACGGCCAGCCCCACGAGCGGCTCCACCAGCTCCTGCGGGATGTTCGTCTGCGCGAGTCGCTTCGTCGCATTGGCGATCTTGCCGAAGTTGAGAATGATCTTGTCGGGCGTCGCCTGCTGCGCGAACGCGCCGATGACGCAGCGCTGGCGGGCCATGCGCGAGAAGTCGTCGCTGTCCACCCGCGACCGGCCGTACCACAGGGCCTGTTCGCCGGTCAGCTTCTTGTAGCCCGCCTTGATCGTGCCCGCGGTGCCGTAGTGGCCACCCCACTTGATGTCGCGCTCCACCCGGATCTTGAGGCCGCCGATGGCGTCGACCAGGTCCGCGAAGCCGTACATGTTCATCATGGCGTAGTAGTCGATCTTCAGGTTGAGCGTGTAGCCGATGGCGTCCATCAGCGCGCGCGGCCCCCTGCTCTTGCCGCCCATGACCTGCGGGTTGTCAGTGGCGTACTGCCAGACCTCGTTGAGCAGGCCGCCGTTGGGCAGCTCCGCCATGAAGCCGTTGGGGAACTGCTTGCGCAGCGGAGAGGTCGTCGGGAAGTGCACGTGCTGCAGGTTGCGCGGCAGGCTGAACAGGACCGTGTTGCCGGTATGGGTGTCCACGCTGGCGATCGTCATGCTGTCGGTACGCACGCCGGTACGGTCGCCGGCCGCGTCGCCGCCGATCAGCAGGAAGTTCACCCGGTCCTTGCCGTTCCAGGGATCGTCCTCCTTGACCGGCGCGATATTCGGGTCCGTGCTCTCGGCGATGGGCTTGAAGATCTTCTGGGACGCGTCGCGTACGGTCTGGACGGCGGTCGCGGTGAGAGCGAAGGGGGCCATGACCGAGACGCAGAGCACGCCGACCACGATGCCGGAGATGATCTGGCCCTGCTGGTTCAGCCGGTTCGGGCCGAGTGCCACGTACGACGTCACGATGACGGCGAACCAGCACAGCGCGAGCACCGAGGCGATGACAATGACCGTCATCTGCGCGTCGGCGCCGGCGAACACGGCGATGTTGGACGAGTCGCGCGTCAGCCCGTACGCCGCCCCGGCCGCCAGCAGCACCACGTAGATGCCGAGCAGGATCAGACCGGTTCGGCGGCGCCCGGCGCGTAGGTGGCCGACGCCGGGCGCGAGGGCGGACAGCAGGGTCCAGCCGAGCACGGAGCCCAGGGTGAGCGGCTTGGCGAACTGCGGCGCCCCCGAGCCCGGCCGGGACCGCGGCTTGGGCCGCCCGGCACCGGGAGACCCGGAACCGCGGCCGCCCTTGCCGCTCGGAGCCTTACCACCAGGGCCCTTACCGCCGGGGCCCTTCCCGCCTGGAGCCTTCTCGCCCGGACCTGTGCCGCTCGGGCCGGTGCCGCTCGGACCGGTCGGATGGGCGCCGGCCGGATGGGTGCCGTGGGTGCCCGCGACTGGGGGACCGTCCGTGGGGGAGCCGTCCAGCGGTACGTCGTCCGCGTCCGCCGTCTCGCCCGTGGGACTGGTGCCCGGACCGTTTCCCGGTCCGGCTTCGGATGCTGTGCCCGAGCGGCGGGGAGCGCGCCGTTTTCTGCCCTCGGGCGCGGTGTCCACCCCATCGCGCTTGCTCACACCGGCTCCTTCACACGCCTACCTGGCGAAACCCATGGGTTTTAGCGCCCCGTAGGGCACAAGATTGCCAGGAGTCTAGCCCCCATATAGGGACATCCAAGACATGTACCCAACCTGAGATGAACATGCCGTGACTTCACGAGGTCGTCGACGAAGCGGCCATCCAGGTGTTGCACTGGAAGGCCTGGTTCTTCTCCCAGCCCTGCCGGAACCACCGGTTGTTGTTCACTCTGTTCCCGTGGTCGCGGGGATATCCGGGATAGTCGCCCACCTGCCCGTAGAACCAGAAGAGGCGGGCGCGGTTCGAGGTGCTGACCGGATAGGAGGCGGCCACGGACCTCATCCACATGCCGCCGAAGCAGGTCGCCTGGAGCTCCAGTTTTCTGCTGAGTGCCAGCTTGCCGCTCCTGCTGCCCGAGTCGACCGTCTGCTTCCACCAGGAGTCCATCACGCCCGAGATGTTCTGGACGTGGTGCCCGTACTCGTGGGCCAGCATGCTGATGATCCCGCCGTGCCAGGAGATGATCTCGCCGTAGCCGCGCGCGTTGCCGTTGCCCTTGGCCATGGCCGAGGTGGAGGCGTAGATGGTGTTGTTGCGCGGGCAGTAGTACGGCACCATGCTCCCCGGCGACGGGTAGTCGCCGCAGGCGCCCCTGCCGCGCGTGGCCACGATCGAGTAGCTCGGCGGCGAGAACTGGATGCCCTGCCTCTGCATGATCGGCCCCCATGCCCGGTCCATGCACCTGCCGGTCTTCAGGATCAGCGCCTTGAGCTGGCTGTGGCTGAAGATGTTCGCGCCGCCGGCCGGGCAGCTCACCCTCGGCAGGGCGCCGGCCCGGTACAGGGTGTTGTTCTTCGTGCTCGTGTTGAGCGTGGCCCGGGTCGGCGTCTCGGGCTCGGCGGACCGCGTCGCGGTCGGCTCGCTCGACCGCGTATGGCTCTCCGATTCGTCCGGGGAGGGCGTCTCGTCGTCGTCATACGTGTACGAGGAGGGGATCGCGACCGGCGTGGTCGTGTCATGCCTGGACGAGCCCTTGAACATGGCCGCGCCGATCACCAGTAACACGAACAACGCCGCCAGGGACCCGAACACCGCCCCGAGGACGCCGGCCACCCCCATGCCCGACTTCTTCCTCGGCGGCGGCCCCCACTGCCCCGGCGGCATCGGCGGACGCGGCGGGGGCTGCTGGGGATGCCACGGCCCACCCTGCGGCGGCCCGTACGGCCCACCCTGCTGATACGGCTGCCCCTGAGGCGGGTACTGCGGTGGAGGCGGGTACGGCTGCCCCTGCGGGGGATACGCGGGCCCCTGCGGCGGATACACGGGCCCCTGCGGGGGAGGCGGATATGCCGGGGGTGGCGGTTGCTGTCCCGGCACCGGGTGCGGATGGCCGTAACCCTGAGGCTGCGGCTCCCGGTGCCCCTGCGGCGGCCACGGCCGAGAAGGAGGCCGCTGAGGCTGACCTGGCCCTTGAGGCGGGGGTGGATGCTGCCCGTTGCCTGTCACCGTGTATCCCCCTTTACTCCGGTTGTCCGTAATGAGTGACTTGGGGCGTCACCCCTCTGGCATTTGCCGAATTTTGGGCAGAAGCATACCGATTTATCACCCGTCACAGAAGTCGCAGTACCCGGCTACGGTCCGAAATCATTCGAGGTGATCTCCGCTATGTCCCGGACCGCGCGGCAGGTGGTGTCCTAGCTTCTTTGACATGAACCTCCAGCAGCTCCGCTACGTGGTCGCGACGGCGGAGCACCGCACCATGACCGACGCGGCCAGATCGCTGTATATCGCGCAACCTGCGCTTTCGCGCGCGATCCGCGATCTGGAACGGGAACTCGGCATGACGCTCTTCGCCAGGTCCGGACGCGGTGTCGTCGTCACCGCACAAGGCCGGCGAGTGGTCAAACTGGCAAGGGAGGCACTCGGCGCCGTACACGAGATCGAGAGCCTCACCCATCAGGGCAGCACAGGGGAGGCGGAGCTCCGCATCGCCGCCACGCCCAGCCTCGAACCCGGCCTGGCCGGACGGCTGCTGCCCGCCTACACCGCCGAGCACCCAGGTGTCCGCGTGCACATCGTCCGTTGCGACGGCCGTGACGCCGTCGTCAACGCCATCAGGGATCAGCGGGCCGACCTCGGCCTGACCGATCTCCCCGTACCCACCGATCTGATCACCCATCCGCTCGAACGCCAGGAGATCGTGCTGATCTCCCCGCCCGGCCTCGACCTGCCCAACCCCGTACCCATGGGCAAGCTCGACGGCATGCGCCTGGCCCTGCCCGCACGGGGCAGCGTCCGGCGCAGGGAGCTCGACGCGATGTTCGGCAAGTACGCCGTCAGCCCGGTCGTGGTGCTCGAAACCGACGAGCGCAACGGCTGGCTCAACGCCGTACGCACCGGCCAGGCGTCACTGCTGTGGTACCGCGGCATGGCCGACCAGGCCGGCCGGGCGGGCCTCGTGGTCCGTTCGCTGGAACCCGCGGTCCGCCGGGTCATCGCCGTCGTGCACGCCCGTCGCCGCCTGCCGCTGATCGCCCAGGACTTCCTGGCCACCGCCGAGAAAGGCACGGCGGCCTGACCCCGTCCTGCGCACATCGCTTTCGGCCGCTACCGCGCCCGGCCGGATGCGAGACCCTCACCCCTCAACTCACCTCACCACCGGCAGCCGCACGACCGCCCGCAGCCCCGGTGAGGCATCCTCCAGATGGACCCCGCCCCCGTGGGCCCGCACGGTCTCTCGCACGATGGCCAGGCCCAGCCCAGCGCCGCCCTCGTCGCGACTGCGACCGGAGTCGAGCCGCGTGAACCGGTTGAAGACCCGCTCGCGATCCTGCTCGGGAATGCCGGGCCCGTCGTCGGTCACCGTCAGCATCCCGTCGGCGGTCAGCGCCACCTCCACTTTCGACGAGGTGTGGCGTACGGCGTTGTCCACCAGGTTCGTCAGCACCCGGCTCAGGTCCAGCGCGTCGCCGCGGACCACGACGGGATCGCACACGGTCAGCCGCGCCTCGCCGTACCTGTCGACGGTCTGACGCACCACCTCGTCGAGGTCGACCGGCTCGCTCCTGGCGGGCACGCCGCCGCGCTCGTCGAGGCGGGCCAGCGCCAGCAGGTCCTCGGCGAGCCTGGACAGCCGCATCGCGTCCTCCATCACGCCCTCGGCTGTCTCGGGCCAGTCCTGGCCCTCCGGATGGCCGAGCGCCACCTCCAGCTGCAGCCGGATGCTGGCGAGCGGGCTGCGCAGCTCGTGGGCGGCGTCGGAGACCAGCGCCCGCTGCCGCTGCTCGGCCTCCTCCAGCCGGGCCAGCATGTCGTTGAGCGTGGTGGCCAGCGAGTGCACCTCGTCGCGCGACTCGGGCACCGGCAGCCTGCGTGACCTGGCGGTGTGCGTGATCTCGGCGGCGCCCCTGCGCAGCGCGGCGATCGGCCGCAGTGTCCGGCCGATGATCAGCCAGCTGGCCACGGCCAGCAGCACGATGAGCATCGGCGTGCCGACCAGCAGGATCCGGCCGGCCGTACCGAGGCTGGTCTGGATCTCGCCGATGGGCCGGGCCGCGATCACCGTCCTGCCGTGGTCGGCGCTGATGACCACCACGCGCAGCGGCCCCGAGATCGCGTACGGCCGGCCGTCCAGGAACGTGGCCTGGCCCTCGCGCAGCACCTCGGCCCGCGCCCGCGCGTCCAGCAGCGGGACCAGCCGGTCGGCGCCGTAGGTGACGTCCGTGATGCGCCCCTGCGCGTCGATCACCTGCACGATCGTGCCGTCGTGGGTGGCGATCGGGCTGGTCAGCGTGCCCGCGTCGGCCTGCACCCGGACGGTCTGGGCCTGCTGCCGCGTCGAGTCGTCCACGGTGCCGATCAGCGCCCGGTCGAGCACGGTCAGCAGCACCGACGCCGAGATCGCCAGCGCCAGCGCGAGCACCGCGGCGGCCACGACCGTCAGCCGGAAGCGCAGCCCCTGGCGCCGCCACCAGGTCAACGGCGAGTCAGCCACCGTCGCCCGCCAGCCGGTAGCCCGCTCCTCGCACGGTCTGGATCGCGTTCCTGCCGAACGGGGAGTCGACCTTGCGCCGCAGGTAGCCCACGTACACCTCGACCACGTTCGGGTCGGTGTCGAAGGTGTCCCACACGTGCTCCAGGATCTCCGACTTCGACACCACCTCGTCGCGCCGGCGCAGCAGGTATTCCAGCAGCGCGAACTCCCTGGGCGTCAGCTCGATCGAGCTCTCGCCCCGCTGCACCCGGCGCCGCGCCGGATCCAGCGACAGGTCGCCCGCCGCCAGCACGGCGGGCCGCCGCCCGGAGTCGCGCCGCAGCAGCGCGCGCAGCCTGGCCACCAGCACCACGTACGAGAAGGGCTTGGTCAGGTAGTCGTCGGCGCCCAGGTCGAGCCCGTCGGCCATGTCGTACTCGCCGTCCTTGGCGGAGAGCATCAGGATCGGCACCCAGTTCTCCTCGGCGCGCAACTGCTTGCACACGTTGTAGCCCGACAGGCGCGGCAGCATGATGTCGAGCACCACGATGTCGTAGTCGCCGTGCCTGGCCTCGTGCAACCCTTGCTCGCCGTCATGGGCGAGGTCCACGGCGAAACCCTCGGCCTGCAGCCCCCGCTGCAGCGCGGCCGCCATCCGCCGCTCGTCCTCGACGACAAGTACTCTCATGTGGCGATTCTCCATTTTCTGCCCTGAGACCACGCTGAGAAGGCTGAGAGCCGTCTCAGCCGGTCTCAGGCTCGCCTAAGCATGCATGACGCAGGCTCTGGTCATCGACATACCGTTAAGGAGTGAGATGCGCAGAGGCACGTTCGTGAGATGGGGAGTTCCGATCGCGGCCGCGGCCGTGATCGCCGGAGCGATGGGGGCCGGCCCGGTCATCGCCGCGGTGAGCGGCGATCCCGTGCTACCCGAGCGTACGGCGCAGCAGTTGCTCGCCGACGCCGTGGCGGCCACCAAGGACAAGGCGCCGCCGCCCATGTCCGGCACCGTGCAGCAGACCGCGTCGCTGGGTCTGCCCGCGCTGCCCGACATGGGCGGGGCGTCACCGCTGAGCCTGCTGTCCGGCTCGCACGAGGTGAAGCTCTGGTACGGCGGCGACGGCAAGATGCGGGTCGCCATGCCGACGCAGTTCGACGAGTCCAACCTGATCGTCAACGGCGACCAGGCCTGGTACTGGGACAGCGGCGACAACACCGCCACCAAGATCAAGATGGCGGGTGACGCCACGGCACGGCACGCCACGCCCACGCCGGGGCCGGCGGATGTGACCCCGCAGCAGGTGGCGGAGAAGCTGCTGGCCAAGGCCGACGAGCACACCGCCATCCGGGTGACCAACACCGCCCAGGTGGCCGGCCGGTCCGCCTACCAGCTCGTGCTCGCCCCCAAGGACGAGGGCTCGCTGGTCCAGGAGGTGCGGCTGGCGCTCGACGGTGAGACGTACGTGCCGTTGCAGGTCCAGGTCTACGCCAAGGGCTCGGCCGAACCGGCCTTCCAGGTCGGCTTCACCCAGGTGACGTTCACGCCGCCGGCGGCCGAGAACTTCACCTTCACCCCGCCCGCCGGGGCCAAGGTGAAGGAGCAGACGATCGGTGGCGGCGGCGACCACAGCGAGCAGCAGGCGGAGAAGGCCAAGGAGAGGGCCGAGGGCGTGAAGGTCGTCGGCGCCGGCTGGACCAGCGTCGCCGTCCTGCCCGCCTCGCTGGAGGACCTGACGGCCAAGCCGGAGCAGACCCCGGCCGACGGCCAGTCGCACAAGCCGTGGAAGGACGGCGCGGACGGCACCGACACGAAGGCGCTGGTCGACAACGTGCTCAAGTCGGCCACCCCGGTCAGCGGCACGTGGGGCTCGGGCAAGCTGATCAAGACCAAGCTCGTCACCGCGCTGCTGACCGACGACGGCCGGCTGCTGGTCGGCGCGGTCACGCCGGAGGAGATCACCAAAGCGGCGGGCACCAAGTGACCGTCGTCACACAGGAAGCGGGGGCGCCCTTCGGGGCGGCCCCGCCCTCCGGCGACTCGGCGATCGTCACCCGGGGCCTGACCAAGCAGTTTCGCGGGGGCCAGGTCGCGGTCGACGCACTGGACCTGACCGTGCCGCGCGGATCGGTCTTCGGCTTCCTCGGGCCCAACGGCTCAGGCAAGACCACCACGATCCGCATGCTGCTCGGCCTGGTGACGCCCACGGCCGGCGAGTACTCGGTGCTCGGCCTGCCCCTGGCGGACGCGCTGCCCCGCGTCGGGGCGCTGGTCGAGGGGCCGGCGTTCTACCCGTACCTGTCGGGCGAGGCGAACCTGTTCCGCTTCGATGCCGCCGACCCCACCGCTCCCGGCGGCACCGCCAAGCGGCGGGTCGGCGAGGCGCTGGAGCGGGTCGGCCTGTCCGCGGCGGCGGGGAAGCGCTTCCGCAACTACTCCCTCGGCATGCGCCAGCGCCTGGCCATCGCCGCCGCCCTGCTCGGGCCGCGTGAGCTGCTCATACTCGACGAGCCCACCAACGGGCTCGACCCGCAGGGCACCCGCGAGGTGCGCGCGCTGGTCAAGGAGATCGCCGCCGACGGCACCACGGTCTTCGTCTCCTCGCACCTGCTGACCGAGGTCGAGCAGATGTGCACGCACGCCGCGATCATGCGGACCGGCAACCTGGTCGCCCAGGGCACGATCGCCTCGCTCAACGGCGGCCTCGCCACCCGCGTCAGGGTCGAGACGCCGGACGTCGCCGACGCCGCGCGGGTGCTCGGCACGCTCGGCCTGGCCGACGTGCGCATCTCCGACGAGGGCGCCGCCTCGGTGACGGCGGAGCTGGGCGCGCAGGCGCCCGAGGCCATCAACGCGGCGCTGGTACGCGAGGGCGTCGCCGTACGGGGGCTGGCCGTCGTGCGGCCGAGCCTGGAGGACGTGTTCGTCGGACTGACAGGGGAGGGATTCGATGTCGACGGCTGAGACGCAGACCCGTCAGACGCCGGGCGAGCCATCGGACGGTCCGGCGGCGGGGACACGGGAGCGCCGGACGCCGGGGCTGGTGCCGGTGACCGAGACGATGCGCACCGCCGAGCGGCGCCCGCCCGAGCCGCCCGGCAGCGCGGAGCCACCGGCCCGTCTGCCGTCGGCGTTCTGGCGGCTGCTCGGCTCCGAGCTGGGCCTGACGTTCCGGCGCCCGCGCAACCAGGTGATGCTGGCCGTACTGGCGAGCGTGCCGGTGCTGATCGGCATCGGGCTGCGCATCGCCAGCGGCGACGACGCCGTCGGCGGGCTCATCGGCGCCGTGGCGGGCAACAGCCTCATGCTGACCTTCGCCTCGTTCTCCTTCCTGGTGCTGCTGCTGATGCCGATCGCGGTGAGTGTGGTGGGCGGCGACTCGATCGCCGGTGAGGCGGGCGCGGGGACGCTGCGGTACCTGCTCGCCGCGCCGGCCGGCCGGACGAGGCTGCTGGTCGTGAAGTACCTCAACGTGGTGGTGTTCGCCTACGCGGTCACCGCGGTGGTGGCGCTGTCGGCGCTCGTCACCGGGTTGATCCTGTTCCCGGTGGGGCCGGTGACGCTGCTGTCGGGCAGCACGGTCTCGGTGGCCGACGGCCTGCTGCGGATCCTGATCAGCATGGGGTACGTGGGCGCGGGCATGGCGGCGCTGGCGGCCGTGGCGGTGGCCCTGTCGACGTTCACCGAGGTGTCCATCGGCGCGATCGCGGCGACGATGGTCCTGGTCATCGTCACCCAGGTGCTGCGGGCCATCCCGCAGCTCGACGGGATCATGCCCTACCTGCTACCCACCTGGTGGACCCGGTTCGACGCGGTGCTGCGCAGTCCGGTCGACTTCGCGAACCTCGGTCAGGGGCTGCTGGTCTTCGGCGCGTACATCCTGCTGTTCGGCTCCATCGCGTGGGCCCGCTTCTCGGGCAAGGACATCACGTCCTGACCGGCCCGGGCCGGTGAGATCCGACCCGGGCCCCTTAGGAGAGCGTCGCCCTCCCGGACGTCAGGACGGGCGGCGGCGCAGGGCCAGGATGGCGACCACGATGCCGATGACGCCCACCACGAGCCCCGCGCCACCCAGCAGCCGCGCGGTGCCGTCCGAGGACGAGCCAGCGGACACCTGGGTGACGGACGGGGCCGCCACGTTGCTCGCGGAGGCCGAGGCCGCGGGGGTTGACGCCCCGGCGTGGTGTGAATCGGCCGCGGTCGCGGGCGTCAGCTTGAGCGTCGGAACCGGGTGTTCCGCCTCGCTGCCGTCCGCCTTCGGGGCGTCGGCCCACTTGACCACTTCGCCGCCGCTGTAGGTCTGCGTGGTCGGGAACGTGAGCTCATCGACGTCCTCGGGCAACTGTCCCATGGACACCTCGAACTCCTGGAACTCACCCTTGCCGATCTTCCCGCCCGACCAGACGACCTTGGTGACGGCCTCCTTCAGCTCGCCGTACTCGGTCTTGACCGGCTTGGGCAGCTTGCCCTCGGTGACTTTGACGCTCCATCCCGGCAGCGGCTTGACCGAGACGAACGCCAGCGGGTGATCGGTGGGGAAGGCGACCTCGACCTTGACGGTCGAGGCGTCGTCGCGCTCGTTCGGCACCCGGAAGGCGACCTTGGAGAAGCCGCCCTGCTCGGCGGTGCCCGGGTTGATCGTGACATGGGCCAGCGCGGGAAGGGCGAGGCCGGCGGTGATCGCGGTGGCGGCGGCGAGAACGGTCGCGGCACGACGCGTGAAGGACATGGGGAAACTCCACTGGGAATGATCGAAGAATCGAAAAAGGTGTCAGAGGTTCAGGCGGGCAGTGGAGGACCACGCCTGGCGACACAGTGGAGGAGAAACGGATCGACCGGGACGATCCTGACGATCACCATCGGGACAATCTGTCCCACAGCCGCGACGGCGACCGGGCGCAGCAGCACCAGACGGTGGCCGAGGCGGTGCAGCAGCGCCCAGAGCGCGCTCTCGCCGCGCGCCAGCCACCACCCCGTGATCAGCGTGGCCGTCAGGTGGGCCAGCAGCATGCCGATGCCCTCGCTGAGCCCGCGGCCGTGGGGGTGCGTGACGACGTAGGCGGTGCCGTCGGTGCCGAACCACTCGTGCAGCCCGAGCTGGGCGCACATCAGCGCGACGTTGATCGTCGGGGCCGAGCGCTCCCGGCCGCCCAGCGCCAGGGCCGCCAGCAGCACGGCGCCGAGGCCGAGCGCGGCCGTGTGCGGCGCGGGGACCGAGCCGCCGCCCATCGCGTGCGCGAGCGCGGCGAGTCCCACGCAGACGGCGGCGAAGGCGGCCGTCCGCGCGAGCCTGAGGGGAAGTTGCGCGCGCATGAGTGTGTCACATGCTCTCACGGGGGCAGGGTCCAGGGAGACCTCTACTCCCATGCTGCGCAAGGCCTGGTCGATTTGCGGCAATTGTCGCTAGGGTCGTGCCGAACCACGTAGACATTGAGGTGAGAACGTTGCGGCACTTTGCGGGATTGCTCATCGGAGTTGTGGTGACCGCAGCAGTGCTGGGCGGTGGCGGATGGGCCGTGCAGCAGGCGTTAACGAGCGCGGCGGGCAACCCGGCGGGCGGGCAGAAGATGTGGATCGCGCTCGGCGCGATGGCGGCGGTGGGACTGGTCGTCGGACTCGTGGTGGCGGGACGGGTGTCTCCGCTGGCCACGTTCGTGCCCTCGATGGTGCTCCTGGCCTGGACGGTGGTCTACTCCCTCGACATGAACCGGGCGATCTCCCTGATCCCTGACGAGCCGTCGGTGAACCAGATCATCAGAGACATCGGGTTCGGTGACAAGACCATGCTGACCACGGGCTTCTTCGCCCTGCTCGGCGTGGCGATGTTCATCCCGGTGCTGATCCCGTCCCGCTGGGCGCGACGGGACGAGGACCTGGACGAGGACTACGAGGAGAGCCCCCAGGGCAGCTACTACTGATCCTTGGCGTTCGGGCTCAGCGGCTGCCGGTGTAGAGGCGGGTGACCACGTCCTCGATCGTGGACTGCTCGGGCGCCGTGGCCATCAGCTCGTCGAGTGTGCCGTCGAACGCCAGCCGCCCGTGGTCGATCAGCATGACCCGGCGGCAGAGCCGTTCGATGTCGCCCAGGTCGTGCGTGGTCAGCAGCACGGTCGTGCCCTGCTCGGTGTTGAGCCGGCGCAGGAACGCCCGGATGCTCGCCTTGCTGACCACGTCGAGCCCGATCGTCGGCTCGTCGAGCACCAGCACGTCGGGCGCGTGCAGCAGCGCGGCGGCCAGGTCGCCGCGCATGCGCTGGCCCAGGCTGAGCTGGCGCACCGGCGTGCGGGTGAAACCGCCCAGGTCGAGCGTCTCGGTCAGCTCGTCGAGCCGCGTCTTGAAGACATGGCGATCTACTTTGTAAAGGTGCCGGATCAGTTCGAAGCTGTCCCGCAGCGGCAGGTCCCACCACAGCGTCGTCCGCTGCCCGAACACCACGCCGATGCGCCGCGCCAGCGTCGTGCGCTTGCGCGAGGGGTCGAGCCCGGCCACCCGCACCCGGCCCGAGGTGGGCGTCAGGATGCCGCAGAGCATCTTGATCGTGGTGGACTTGCCGGCGCCGTTGGGGCCGAGGTAGCCGACGAACTCTCCCGGCGCCACGGTGAACGACAGGTCGCGTACGGCGTGGACGAGGTTCCCTTCGAGCTTGAGGCTCCTCTTCACCTTGAACGAGCGCCCGGCCCGGTCGAGCTCGATCATCCCTAACTCCCCGTGGATCGGTAGTGCCGGATGCCCAGCCGCCAGGCGAACCCGGCGAGCAGGGCGAGGACCAGGGCCGCGACCGGCCCGAGAAAGCGCATGAAGCCCGGGGTGCCGAACGGGTCGTCCCTGTCCAGCACGTAGAGGGCCGGCTGCCAGTTGACGAAGGCCAGCGGCAGCCCGTAGGTCACCCCGCGCACCAGCTCGCGGCCGTAGATCGCGAACGGGTACTGGGTGAGCTGGCCGGAGCCGTAGGTGAAGGCGTTGGTCACCTCGGACGCGTCCGTCAGCACGAACTGCACCGCCCCGGCCAGCGTCCACAGTGCCGCGAAGATGACCACCCCCGTCGCGATCATGACGGGGATCATCCAGAGCCGCCCGGAGTCGAGGTCGAGGGCGCTGATCGAGTAGCCGAGCACGAGCGCCGCCTGCAGGACGCGGCCGATGCGGGTGGGCAGGAAACGGTCGGCCGCCATCTGGATCCAGGTGCTCACAGGCCTGATCAGCATGGTGTCGAACGTGCCCGCCTTGACGTGCTGGCTGATCCGGTCGATGTTGCTGACGAACATGTCGCAGAGGCAGAAGGCCACGTTCGCCGTGCCGTACAGGAAGAGCGTCTCCGCGCGGGAGAAGCCGGCCAGAGAGGTGGTGTTGGCGAAGATGATGAGGATCACCGCCACGTCGGTGCCCGCCACGATGAGACCGAGCACGGACATCAGGGCGAACGAGGCCGGGTAGGCCATCGCGGCGCGGGTCCAGGTCCAGGCCAGCCGGAAATAAGCGCTAACCACCCTGGATCACCACCTTGTGGCGGATGGCCCGCGTGCCGAGCGCGCCGGCGGCGAGCAGCACCGCCGCCCAGCAGCCCTGGAACGCCAGGGTCTCCAGGACGGGCGCCTTGCCGAGGTAGAGGTCGGTGGGGGCCTGGACCATCGCGGCCCACGGCAGCGCCCTGGCCAGCTCGCCGACGATGCCCGGGAACAGGCTGAGCGGCAGCAGCATCCCGCTGAAGAGCGTGGTGAGCACCAGTGAGAACGCCCCCACGCCACGGTCGTCGATCAGCCAGCAGACCGACAGCGCGACCAGGTAGCGCCAGGCGAAGCTGACGATCACCCCGGCCAGGAAGCCGGCGAGGAAGGCGAGCCACTGCCCCGGCTCCGCGGGATGGGCGATGCCGAACAGCGCGGCGCCCAGCAGCATCGGCGGGATGCCGCGAGCGAAGAACAGGTAGGCGGCCCTGCCCAGGTCCTCGGCGAGGGACCAGAGCTGGAGCGAGGCGGGGCGGACGAGGTCGAGCGCGATGTCGCCGCTGCGGATCCGCTCGGGGATGGTGAGACCGGTGCCGAACAGCTGCATCGGGCCGATGCAGGCCTGGGTGATGAAGCAGAACGTGACGGCCTGGGTGACGTCGTAGCCGGCCAGACCGGGCCTGGCCTGCCAGAGGGCGATGAGGATGTAGGCGCGAAGGATGCCGAAGACGCTGTTGGTGAAGGCGCCCGCGACCGTGGCCCAGACGTAGGTGGCGTGCTTGCGGAAGCCGTACCGGACCAGCCGGGCATAGAGGGGTATGGTTCTGCACCTCCGGAGAGTGATGGCACGGTGACCAGCCGTGCCCGGACCCATACGTGGGTCGGCCGATGGAAGCCTTGAATTATCTGCTTTCCGGTCGGGGCTCCGCAACGCGATAAACGGAACGCGGCACCGCGCGACACATCGCCGAAATAATCCCGTAAGCGAGGAGATACTTACTTGCGAGTAGAGCGATGTTCTAGGGGAAGGATATTCATCGGAGGACACATGGACCTGGACAGGGATGACACTCCCGACTACCCGTTGAGCTGGCAGGCTCGCGCGCTCACCGGTCTGATGCGCGGGACCCTCAAGCCGGCCTCCCACCTCCTGATGCGCCACCCCCTCACGATCGACTGCGCCGCCCGCTTCGGCGACCTGGCCCGGCTGCTGCCGCTGCGCCCGCCCGGCCACGTGGACATCGAGCCGGCCGCCTTCTCGGCGTGCGGCGGGGAGTGGGTGCGCGCGGGCGCCGCTCCCGACGAGGGCAAGGTGCTGCTGTACTTTCACGGCGGCGGCTACTTCTCCTGCTCGCCCAGGACCCACCGGCCGATCACCTGGCGCCTGTCCGTCGCGGCCCACCGCCCGGTGCTCGCCCTCGACTACCGCCAGGGGCCGGTCCACAAGCTGGCCGACTCCCTGAGTGACGCGCTGGACGCCTACGACTGCTTACTGAACCGCGGGTACGCGCCCGAGGACGTCGTGTTCGCCGGCGACTCGGCGGGCGGGCATCTCACGCTGGCCACCCTGCTCGCCCTGCGCGACCGGGGCCTGCCGCTGCCGGCCGCGGCCGTCTGCCTGTCGCCCTGGGCCGACCTGACGGACCTGCCCAAGCGCGCGAACCGCTGGCAGGACCCCATGCTGGCGGCCGGCCGCATCCGCTGGCTGGCCCGGCGCTGGACCTCCGGCCTGGACCCGCGCGATCCCCTCGTGTCGCCCGTGCACGGCGACTTCACCGGCCTGCCGCCGCTCATGATCGTCACCGGTTCGACGGAGGTGCTCCGGGACGAGGCGCGGCGCGTGGCGGTCAAGGCCAGGCGGGCGGGGGTGCCGGTGACGTACGAGGAGTGGCGGCGGATGCCGCACGTGTTCCCGATCCTGGCGGACGTGCTGCCCGAGGGCCGGCTGGCCTTCCGGCACATGGCGCGCTTCTTCGCCGCCGTCGCGGCCGTCCGGTCGTCCTCGCTGGAGGATGCGGCCTGAAGCCCCCTTGATACCCGAGGCTCTCTTTGGTGATGCCATGCTGGGGAGATCGCGGCTGGTATCGCCTGAATGGTGCCTGGTCGCCGTGGCCGCTCACCTGCGGACCGGAGCATGACAGTGTAGGTTAGGCATACCTAATATTTCGAGGAGTGACCGATGGCTGACAAGCCCAGAGATCACCATCGCGGCGTCGTCGTCCGTACGGAGCGGATCTCGCCCCACATGATCCGCGTGGTGGTCGGTGGTGAGGATCTGCGTGACTTCGCCACCTCGGGTCTCACCGACCACTACGTCAAGCTCGTCTTCCCGCACGAGGGTGTCGACTACCCGGTTCCCTTCAACGTCCAGCACGTACGCGAGACCATGCCGCGGGAGGTCTGGCCGCGGCTGCGCACTTACACCGTGCGGGCCTGGGACCCCGACGCCCAGGAGATGACGCTGGACTTCGTCTACCATGGCGACGAGGGCATCGCCGGGCCGTGGGCCGCGCGGGCCGTGCCCGGCGACGAGCTGTTCATGCTGGGCCCCGGCGGCGGCTACGTGCCGAGCCCGGAGGCCGGCTGGCACCTGCTCGTGGGTGACGAGAGCGCGCTCCCGGCGATCGCGGCCTCGCTGGAGGCGCTGCCCGACGGCGCCCTCGCCCACGCCTTCATCGAGGTGGACGGGCCGGAGGAGGAGCAGAAGCTGCGGGTCGCCGGTGACACGCGGCTGGTCTGGCTGCACCGCGGCGGCGCGCCCGTCGGCGAGGCGCTGGTGAAGGCGGTGCGTGAGCTGGAGTTCCCCGAGGGTGACGTGCACGCGTTCGTCCACGGCGAGGCGGGGTTCGTCAAGGAGCTGCGGCGGCACCTCCGGGTCGATCGCAAGGTGCCGATGGAGCGGCTGTCGATCTCCGGCTACTGGCGGCTCGGGGCCGACGACGAGGGCTGGCGAGCCGTGAAGCGCGACTGGAACCGCCAGGTCGAAGCCGAGGAGGCCGCGGCACTCGGCTAGGAGACGCCCAGCGCGACGCTCACCTGATCGCGGGATCACGGGCAACCTCTCCAATTCCCGGCGACGAGTCACCATAATTGGTGATCTACGGCCTGGTTGTGCCGGGAGGAGAAATCCGCATGCCGGAATTCGAACCGCTGCGCGAGCATGACCCCATCCAGGTGGGTGAGTACCGGCTGATCGGACGGCTGAGCCCGGACGTGTTCGTCGGACGGGTGAACGCTGAACCGGAAGAGGGCGCCCCGGAGCTCGTCGTGGTGAAGCTGCTGGACCCGGAGGTCGACCAGGAGCGCTTCCTGCGCATGATCGAGCCCTTCCAGGAGGTCTCCGCGTTCTGCACGGCCCAGGTGCTCGGGTCGGGGCTGCTGGACGACCGGCCGTACGTGGTGAGCGAGTACATCGACGGCCCCACGCTGGAGCGGGCGACCGCGGCGGGCACGCGGCTGCGGAACGCGGCGCTGCACCGGCTCGCGGTCGGGACCGCGACCGCGCTGGTGGCCATCCACCAGGCGAACGTCGTGCACGGCGACATCCGGCCCGGCAACGTGGTGCTCGGCCCTGACGGGCCCAGGCTGATCAATTTCGGCATCGGCCGGGCGATGGCGGGCACGGCCTCCGCCACGACCCGCAAGGTGGACGTTCCCGCCTTCACCCCGCCAGAACGGCTCGGCGGGGCCACGGCGGAACCGCCGGCCGACCTGTTCTCCTGGGCGGCGACGTTGGTGGCCGCGGCGTCCGGCCGCTCTCCCTTCGACGGCGGCTCGATGGCGGGCACGGTCAACCGGATCACCAACGGCGAGCCGGACCTGCCCGACCTCGGGGACCTGCGCGAGCTGGTGGTGGCCTGCCTGGCGAAGGATCCCGCGCTGCGTCCCACGTCGAGCGACGTGCTGCTGCGGCTGGTCGGGGAGACCAACTTCCTGACCGCGCGGCTGCCACCGCCGTCCGGGCTGCCGTACAGCCTGCCGCCGCCGCGATTACCCCCGGACTCGCAGCCGCCTTCATCGCTGGATTCCCCACCGCTGCGGTGGCAGCCATCGCAGTCGCCGTCGTTTTCGTCGGATTCGCCGCAGCCGTCACCGCAGGACGGGCAGGAGCCGGCCGGCGTCGCGGCCACTGTGCCGGTTCGGCGGGGTCGCGGGGTGCTGATCGCCGTGGTGGCGTTCGTCGCGGGGGCCCTGGTGTCCGGCGTCGGCGTCTACGCGCTGACCCGCCGGCCGATCGTGGTGGCCGCCGGTCCGTCCGCCCCCCGTCCGTCCGGGGCCGTCCGATCCGACGCCGGTACGAACCTGCCCACCTCGGTCATCACCGCCGCGCCCACGATCACACCGAGCGTGACCAGCGCGCCGGTCGCCAGCGTCGCGCCCAAGGCCGACAAGGACGTCAAACTCACCGACATCGACGCCGTCCTGCACGAGAACTCCGCCGATCCCGTACGGCTGGCCGCCTACCTCCAGGTCAAGAGGCCGTTCAAGGCGTTCGCCAGGGACCGGGCCGGCCAGTTCCAGGAGGTCGGTCTGGCCGAGGAGCCGCGCGTGTCGCCGATGGGCGACTGGGTGGCGCTCAACCCGTGGATCAAGTTCCAGAGTTCCGGCATGGATCACGTGCGGTTCACCAACCTGAACACCAAGGAGTCCTTCACCGTCAACACGGTGCAGAAACCCGCGCAGACCTGGTACCCCTCCTGGTCGCGGGACGGCGGGCGGGTGCTGCTGTCGATCACGAACGCCAAGCGGGACCGGATCACCGGCTTCGTGGCCGTCGACGTGCGGGCGCGGACGGCCACCGTCGTGAAGACCCAGTACACCGACGACAGCAGCCTGCCGTTCGCGTTCACCCCGGACGGCAAGATCGCCAGAGGCTACAGCAGCCCCAAGAGCAACGGCATTGAGACGTACGACATGTCGGGAAAAGTCACGCACAGCATGCACTGGGTGGGCAGGCCCCGTGACGTCTCCTGGTACTCCCCGTCGGGCAAGCAGTTCATGACGGTCTGCCCCACCGGCAAGGAGGTCTGCGTCTGGGACGCCACGACCGGTGACCGCAAGGCCACCGTGCCCTCCGTCAAGGACGGCTCCCTCCTGCTCGGCTGGTTCGACGAGGACCACATCCTGGTGCAGGAGAACGCCAAGAAGGGCCGGGCCCAGGTCGAGATCGTCGACTTCTTGGGCAAGGTCGAGCGGGTGCTCGTGGACCTCGCCCCGCACAACAGCGCCCGGCAGTTCGCGGCCAAGGCGCCGTGACCATGGAACCGCGCCCCTTGCTCACGGGTGATCCCGCCCAGGTGGGGTCGTACCGTGTCGCGGGCCGGCTCGGCCTTGGCGGCCAAGGGGTCGTCTACCTCGGCGAGTCGGCCGAAGGGGAACGGGTCGCGATCAAGCTGCTCACGCGCGCGGCCGGGGAGGAGGACCGGGCCGGGTTCGCCAAGGAGATCGAGCTCGCGCGGCGCGTCAAGGCGTTCTGCACGGCGACCGTGCTGGCGACCGGCGAGCTGAACGGTGTCCCGTACGTCGTCAGCGAGTACGTCGACGGCCCCTCACTCGCCAGGGTCCTGGCCGAGCGGGGCCCGCTGCGGCAGGCCGAACTGCGCCGCCTGGCGATCGGCAGCCTGACCGCGCTGGCCGCCATCCACCAGGCCGGCGTGGTGCACCGGGACCTCAAACCGGGCAACGTGCTGCTCGGCAGGGACGGCCCCCGGGTGATCGACTTCGGTATCTCGCGGGCGCTGGACTCCAGTGAGCTGACCGGCGACCAGTTGGTGGGCACCCCGCCGTACATGGCTCCCGAGCAGTTCGGCGGCGCCGGCTCCGGGCCGCCGGCGGACCTGTTCGCCTGGGCGGCCACGGTGGTGTGCGCCGCGACGGGCAAGCCGCCCTTCGGCTCGGGCGACCTGCCGTCCGTGCTCAACCGGATCCTGACCGCGGAGCCGGACCTCGGCGACCTGCGGGGCGACCTGCGTGACCTGGTGGCCCGCTGCCTGGCCAAGGACCCCGCCGCCCGCCCGACGGCCGCCCGCGCCCTGCTCACCCTGCTCGGCCATCCGGTCCCGCCACAGGGCCTGCTCACCGAGGGCACCAGATCCGCCGCCCCGCCCCCTGCCGCTTCGGCGCCGGTTCCTGTCCGGCGCTTCGGGCGGCGGCTCGCGCGGGCCGGGGCGGGCGCCGCCGCGGTGCTGGTGGCCGCCGTCGCGGTGACCGTCACGATCAAGCTCACCCGTACGGCGACCGTGACCGGCACGGCGGGGACCGCCACCGCCACCACCGGCCCGAGCTCCATCCCATCCTCGGCGTCGTCCGGCACGCCCACGGTCTCGGTCGCCCAAGTGATCCCCACGACCGCGACGACCACGGCGAAGATACCCGGCACGAAGATCACCTTGCACGAGAACCCCGCCGACCCCGTCTGGGCCAGCTCCGCCTACGGAATCGTGCCGCTGAGTGATGGCGCTCCCGCCTACGTCCGCGACGCCAAGACCGCCAAATTCGAATACTTCGGAAATTTCCAGCAGCCGGCGGTCTCACCGCACGGCACCTATGTGGCCGCTCTGTCCACCACGACGCTGAGCCGTACCGACTACAACACGATCAGGTTGGTCACCACGGTCACCGGCGAGGACGTGGAACTCCGCACCGCCGACAAACCCGGCGAAACGCTCGGTGCGGTGTGGAACGAGGACGGCCGTCACCTGCTCATGACGATCTACACGGGCAAGACGGGCTCGCTGACCATGGCCGGGTTCGTGATCGTGGACGCCGCGACCAAGAGCGTCCGCACCCGCCTGATGGCCGGAGGGTACAAGGGCAGCTACTCCTGGGGCCCGGACGCCTCGACCCTGATGCGCCAGGAGAGGGACGGTGCGATCAGCTTCGTCGGGCTGGACGGCACGGTGATCCGCTCATTCCGCGGCATGGGCGACCTCATGCACAGGAGCGCCGCCACACTGCGCATCGGCACGGGGACCGCCACGGTGTTCTCCACCGCCTGCCCGGGCAAGCCCAGGGACGTCTGCCTGTGGGACGTGGTCACCGGCACCAGGAAGGCCGTCGTGCCGGGAGGCGAGATCACGACGTTCAGCGGCTGGCTGGACGGCGAGCACATCCTCGCCCTGGTCACCAAGGGCGGCACCACCCGCGTGGTCCTGGCCGGTTTCGATGGCAAGATCAAGCGGCTCCTGGCCGAGGGACCAGCGAAGCAACTCAAGACGATCAGCCTCTGGTACAGCACGAAGTGATCTTTCCGGTGGACCCACACCTTGTCCTGGAGGGCGTAGCAGCAGGAGGTGTCGTTCTCCTCGAACGTGGCCAGCCCGGCGTCCTTGAGGTGCTGGGTGGCGGCGTCGACCTGTGGCTGGGGCCGCGCTCGGTGCTCTGCTGCTGGCCGCCCTGTATCCGCCGAGGGCCGCGCCGCCCGCGCCCGTCCCTGATGGTGTCCGGCGGCCTCGGCCGACCTGCCTCGATAGGAGAAACGGTGTCCGACCAGCGGTGTTGTTCGTCTGCGTGCACAACGCCGGCTGCTCTCAGATGGCCGCCGCCTTCCTCACCCACCTCGCAGGCGACCGCGTCCGGGTGCGCAAACGGTATGAGGACTGGGAGCTGGACGACCCCGCCGGACAAGGGCTCGAGGCCGTACGGCCGATCCGGGACGCGATCGAGGCCCGCGTGCACGCCTTGATCGCCGACCTCACCTCACCTCAGCTCCCGCACGGCGGACGGAGGCGTGAGCGTCCTCGCGGACGCGGCCAGGCATCGTCCGGTCATCGAGCCCAGCTCGGCGAGAGCCGCCGTAACCGCGCTCGGACACAGGCGAGCGTGAGCCGCGTCCTGGCCGCACTCGTCGAGCCGGCGCGGCACGGCTGGGTGGCGACCGTCGAACAGCGCGACGGGCGAGGGCGTCGGGCCGTTCTCGGCGCACCCAACCGTGCTGGGGTGACGAGGAAGGGGCCCAGCCTGGAGAAGAACCGGGCCTCTTCCTTGCGTCTATGGGTGGCGGTTGAAACAGCCGAGCAGTCCCCACAGAACGGCGCCGCCGGCGGTGAGTCCGGTGAGGAGTGCGGCGGGCCACGTGGAGCCGTCCGCGAGCATGAGAGCGGTCGCGATGCTGGTGCAGGCGACTATCGCGAGCGCGATAAGAAGCGCGCGTTGCGTGTCCATAGGAACCAACTCCTATCCAACGAAGAACCCCATCCGAAGCAGGCTCCATGCGCGCGATGCGCAGTGGACGCCGTCCGGGGTGGATCCAGTAGGAGAAGGCCCTCTACCTCGCACGATACGGCGCCCTACCGGACGCGCCCACGATTTCGCGCAGTTTTGCCATTGGCGTGTCTCGAGGAAAAGCGGGTCTTACCGAGGCTGGACACCCGGCATGCTCACGATCAGGCCGAAGTGGTCCGCCGAGACATCCTGGATGGCGTCCTCCACCGGACGACTACGAAGGACGGCGGCACCGCCCGCCCGGACAAGGCGTGGCGCCCATCGGGCGAAGGCGATGTACGACGCGCCGGAAGGAGCGGTGCGGGAGATCGCCGCCAAGCTGGGGTGAGCCGTCCGGCGATCTATCGGGGACCGACACGCTCGGCAGGAGGTCGTCGAGGGTATCCGGTTCGCGAGCCAGTGCGAGCACCATCTGTTGCTGTTCCACGGCACAGTGGCGGTCGGCTACCTGGTGAAGGACGGCAGGTTGGCGGGCTTGTCGAAAGAACGTGCTCCAGCGCGGCATCGCACGGGCCGCCGACCTGATCGAAGGCCTGCTGGGCTGAGGGAATCGGCTGACGACCAGCCTGAATGAGCACCGTCTCGTCACGGCGGCCGACCCCGTGCGGGATCAGCGGCCGTGTCCCTGGAGGCCCTCAGCCCTGTGCGGCGTTTGGGGCTGGCCCATGCTTGCCGTACAAAAAACCCCAAAAAAAGGGCCGTGTGCTGGAGCGCGCACTCCCGCCCCTGGCCGACAGGTCAGCAGGCCCTGACTTCGTCGAGGTAGGAACCCCAGCCGTGCCGGAAGAAGAAAGTCTTGCCCGGCTTGAGCACCTTGCACTCACTGTCGAAGTTGTACTGGATGACGATCTTCACGCGTATGGTGCGCCCGCAGTCGTTGCGGACCTTCACCCACTTGTTGTAGTCGCTTCCGGTCCAGGTCGTGGCGCAGTCTGGGGCGCCGTCCAGGGCCGACGCGGTTGAGGCTGAAGCGGCGTAGGCGGGCAGCGCGACCAGAGCGACAGAGGTGAGCGCCGCCATCGCCGCGAGTCGGATCTTTCTCCTCATGCTCATCTTGCGGGTCCCTGTCTTCCTCGGAAATGTCACGCAAACCGTAGGAGCGGGGACGTTGAGGACCTGTTGAGGATGGGTTGACCCCCTGACAAGCGTGCGGCGGCTGCGGTTTCCAGAGCGGGCCGCGCCAGGCCGGGGGGAGTCTGGCGCGGCCCATTCGCCGGGGAACCATCCCATGCCCTGGAGGTGGCCGGCGAGATCAGCGGATCTAGTGGCTGAACTGCTCTTCCTCGGTGGAGCCGCGCAGCGCGGTCGTCGAGGAGTCGGGGGCGACGGCGGTGCTGATCAGGTCGAAGTAGCCGGTGCCCACCTCGCGCTGGTGGCGGGTCGCGGTGTAGCCGCGCGACTCGGCCGCGAACTCGGCCTCCTGCAGGTCGACGTACGCGGTCATGCCGTCGTTGGCGTACCCCTGCGCCAGGCTGAACATCGAGTAGTTCAGCGAGTGGAAGCCGGCCAGCGTAATGAACTGGAATTTGTACCCCATATGCCCCAGCTCCCGCTGGAACTTGGCGATCGTGGAGTCGTCCAGGTGCTTCTTCCAGTTGAACGACGGTGAGCAGTTGTAGGCCAGCATCTGGTCCGGGTACTCCGCCTTGATGGCCTCGGCGAACTCGCGGGCCACGTCGAGGTCGGGCGTGCCGGTCTCCATCCAGAGCAGGTCGGAGTGCGGCGAGTAGGCCAGGCCGCGCGCGATGCACGACTTGACGCCGTTGCGGACCCGGTAGAAGCCCTCGGCGGTCCGCTCGCCGGTGGCGAACGCCTGGTCGCGGGGGTCCACGTCGCTGGTCAGGAGCGTCGCGGCCTGGGCGTCGGTCCGCGCGATGATCAGAGTCGGGACACCGGCCACGTCGGCGGCCAGGCGGGCGGCGTTCAGCGTCTTGACGTGCTGGCCGGTCGGGATCAGCACCTTGCCGCCCAGGTGGCCGCACTTCTTCTCGGAGGCGAGTTGGTCCTCCCAGTGCACGCCCGCCGCGCCTGCGGCGATCATGCCCTTCATGAGCTCGTACGCGTTCAGCACGCCGCCGAACCCCGCCTCGGCGTCCGCCACGATCGGCGCCAGCCAGTGCGGCCCGTCCTGGAGGCCCTCCGACCAGGTGATCTGGTCGGCACGCAGCAACGCGTTGTTGATCCGGCGCACGACGGCGGGCACGGAGTTCGCCGGATAGAGGCTCTGGTCCGGGTAGGTCTGGCCGCCCAGGTTCGCGTCGGCCGCGACCTGCCAGCCGGACAGGTAGATGGCCTGCAGCCCGGCCTTCACCTGCTGGACCGCCTGGTTTCCGGTGAGCGCGCCGAGCGCGTGCACGTAGTCCTCGGTCTGCAGGAGGTTCCACAGCCGCTCGGCGCCGCGCCGGGCCAGCGTGTGCTCCTCCTGGACGCTTCCGCGCAGCCTGATCACGTCCTCGGCGCGATAAGTCCGTTCGACGCCCGCCCAGCGAGGGTCGCTGTCCCATTCGTCCTGCAGCTGCTCAGCAGCTCCCTTGAGGCGATCGTTCATTTTGCACTCCTTTGTCGTCCCCTGGGGCCTGTGCCGAGTCTGTGCCCGGGCGGGTAGGGGCCAATAGCCTGCTCTGGCCAGAAGAAGCGGCAAATTTCTGCTGATATGAATACTCACGGGTATTCAGCCGAGAATAAAAGCCAAGTTTTCCCAATGGACTAGACCAATGTCATGAGGCGACGGCTCCCCTCCGTGGTCCCAAGACACCTCCGGCCCTGGTCCTCCGATGTCTAGAAAATGGCTGGAATTTCTGTCTAAGATGCTCACATGGCGTCCTTGCTAGGCGAAGAACCGCTGTCTTTGACGCAGGAGCTCGATCTCATCGCGTTTGGGCAACGCCTTCGCCACCTGCGCAAACAGCGTGGTCTGACCCTTTCCGACCTGGGGTCGCGGGTCAGCAGGGCGCCCAGCCAGCTGTCGCTGCTGGAGAACGGCAAGCGCGAACCGAAGCTCACGCTGCTCAAATCCCTGGCGGCCGCGCTGGGCGTCCCCGTCGAGGAGCTGCTGCGCCGCCAGCCGCCGAACCGCCGCGCCCAGCTCGAGATCGCGCTGGAAGAGGCCCAGCGTGACCCGATCTACGCGAGCCTAGGCCTGCCCCGGCTCAAGGTCTCCGCACGCGTCCCGAACGACGTCCTCGAACACCTCCTCGGCCTGTACGGCGAGCTGCGCGCGAGGCAAGCACGGGGCACCGCCACCCCGGAAGAGGCCAGAGCCGCGAACGCCGAGCTGAGGCGCCGCCAGCGCGAGGTCGGCAACTACTTCCCCGAGATCGAGAAGGCCGCCGCCGAGGCGCTGACCTCGGTCGGCTACCGCACCGGCGCCCTGTCGCAGAGCATGATCCAGGGCCTGGTCACCCATTTCGGCTTCACGGTGCACACCGCCCAGGACCTCCCCAGGTCCGTACGTTCCATCACGGACCTCCGCAACCGCCGCATCTACGTCAAGCACGAGCAGCTCGGCATGCATACCCCCCGGACGATCCTGCTGCAGACCCTCGGCCACCTCGCGCTCGGCCACGGCAAGCCACGCGACTTCGCCGACTTCCTGCGCCAGCGCACCGAGGCCAACTACTTCGCCGCCGCCGTGCTCGTACCGGAGAAGGCCGCCGCCCTCTACCTGCAGGAGGCCAAGTCGAACCGGGCGCTGTCGGTGGAGGACCTGCGCGACGTGTTCGCCGTGTCGTATGAGATGGCCGCCCACCGCTTCACGAACCTGGCCACCCACCACCTCGACCTGGTCTGCCACTTCGTCCGCAACGACGCGGGCGGCACGATCTACAAGGCGTACGAGAACGACGGGATCGTCTTCCCCGCCGACGAGCAGGGGGCGATCGAGGGGCAGCGGATGTGCCTGCAGTGGTCGGGGCGCCAGGTGTTCTCCTCGCCGGACCGGTTCTCGGTGTTCTACCAGTACTCGGATTCGCCCACGGGCACCTATTTCTGCGTCGCGCACGTGGACCCGTCGCGGGAGCGGGACTTCGCGATCACGCTCGGGGTGCCGTTCAGGGAGTCGCGGTGGTTCCGGGGCAGGGAGACCACCAACCGCACCAAATCCAACTGCCCGACCGGCGACTGCTGCCGCCGCCCGCCCACTGAACTGGCCGAACGCTGGGAGGGCTACGCCTGGCCGTCGGCCCGCGCCAACTCGCACGTTCTGGCCGCCCTGCCGCCGGGGTCGTTCCCGGGGGTAGACGAGGCCGACGTCTACACCTTCCTGGAACGGCACGCGGCCGCGACCGCTTCCTGACGTCGTCCTCGTACGCCGGAGAGATCGCGCAACGCCGCCTCGGCGCTCGGCCGACTCAGGAGTGGGCGCCGCTGGGCTTGGGCCGCCATGGTCAGTGCACCCGGCAGCGGCGTGCGGTATGCATTCGGCGCTGCTTCGCCCTTGGCCTGGTGAGACCGCCTTGCCTGCCCTGCACGTGGCGGCGGGCCTGCGGGGCTGGCTTGTGGGACCGGCTTGTGAGATCGGCCGCTCCTGATGCCCAGCGCCGCCAAGACCTTCGCCCGATGATGCTGCAGATGGAGGCACGCCGCCCGCCAAGGACGTAGCTTGGCCGCTGGCTCGTCCCGGCCGGGGAAGCTCGCCATCGCCTGCCCGGCTGTGGCCTGATCGACCGCGCTGTCGACCCCGCCTGGCCGGCTGCGGCCTGCCTACCGGCCGCCGGGTCGACCGCGCCCGACTGGCTGCGGCTGGTCTCGGCTCACTTCGGTCCCCTGCGATCCTCTCGCGATCCCCCTCGCGACCCCCGCGATCCCGCCGCTGACCTGCGGGTTGCCTGGGTCGGGTTGTCGAGTCGTCCCCCGCATCCGCAGACAGAGGCGAGCTCATGGGCCGCGCTTTGTATAGGGTAGGGGGGTATGGTAATGTCCATCAAAGAAGCGCGGGAGGGGAGAAGCGGATGGCCGGCTACACCCACAGCAAGCAAGACCACCAACGACGACTGCGCCGGGTGGAGGGTCAGATCCGTGGCTTGCAGCGGATGGTGGACGAGGACAAATACTGCATCGACATCCTCACCCAGGTCTCCGCGGCGACCAGCGCGCTGCAGTCGTTCGCCCTCTCCCTGCTCGAAGAGCACCTGAGTCACTGCGTCGCCGAGGCCACGCTCAAGGGCGGCCCCGAGGCCCAGGCCAAGGTCAAAGAGGCCAGTGACGCCATCGCCCGTCTTGTACGTTCCTGACTTGAAAGGTTGATCGATATGAGCACCGCCACCTACACCGTCAAGGGCATGACCTGCGGCCACTGCGTCAGCTCGGTCAAGGAAGAGGTCGGCGAGGTCCCCGGCGTCACGGGCGTCGAGGTCGATCTGGCCAGCGGCCTGCTGACCGTCGGAAGTGAGAGCCCGATCGACGAGGCGAAGATCGTCGCCGCGGTCGAGGAGGCCGGATACGAAGTGGCGATTCCCTCGTGAACGCCGCAGCCAAGCTCGGCGCCTACGTCCTGGGGCTGGCCGTCATCTTCGGCGGCGCCCTGGGCGTGGGCAGCGCGGTCGGCGAAGTGGCCCCGGCTCCGGCCGAGGAGGGCCACGGTGCCGCCCACTCCACCGAGACGGCGGCCGTGGCGCAAGCGGATACCCCCGGAGGGCTTCAGATGTCCGAGAACGGCTACACGCTCACCCCTCTGACCTCCACGATCCGCCCCGGCGAGCCCACCGACTTCCAGTTCAAGGTGACCGGCCCCGGCGGCGGGCCGGTGACCGACTACCAGGTGAAGCACGACAAGAAGCTGCACTTCATCGTGGTCTCCCGCGACCTGACGAGCTTCCAGCACGTGCACCCGGCCGAAGCCGGCGGCGGCGTCTGGACGATCAAGCTGACGCTGCCCGAGCCGGGCGCCTACCGCGCCTTCGCCGACTTCGCCCCCACGGGCGCCGACGGGCTGACGCTGGGCACGGACGTGCTCGTCGCCGGTGACTACGCGCCCAAGGCGCTCCCGCCGGTCGGCCGTACGTCCACCGTGGACGGCTACACCGTCACCCTCGACGGCGACCTGATCCCCGGCCAGGCCAGCAAGCTCACCCTCAAGGTCAGCAAGGACGGCAAGCCCGTCACCGACCTGCAGCCCTACCTCGGCGCCTACGGCCACCTGGTCGCACTGCGCGGCGGGGACCTGGCCTACCTGCACGTACACCCCGACGGCGCCCCCGGCGACGGCAAGACCGCCGCGGGTCCGGAGATAACCTTCTATGCCGAGGTGCCCAGCGGCGGCGACTACCGGCTGTTCCTCGACTTCCAGCACGAGGGCACCGTACGGACCGCCGACTTCACCGCCAAGGCGGCCCCCGCCCCGGCGGGCACGCCGGCCTCCGCACCGGCCTCCGCACCGGCCTCCGCACCGGCGACCCCCGCACCAGCGACCACCCACGGCGAACACTGACCAGGACGCGACGCGAGAAAGGAGAAAGGTGATGTCTCCCCTCACCGATGACCGGCCACACAACGCGGTCGAACTCTCGATCGGTGGCATGACCTGCGCGTCCTGCGCCAACCGGATCGAGCGCAAGCTCAACAAGATGGACGGCGTGACGGCGACGGTCAACTACGCGACGGAGAAGGCGAAAGTCACTTTCTCCAGCGACGTCGATGCGCAGCAGCTCATCTCGGAAGTGGAGAAGGCCGGCTACACCGCCGCGCTGCCCGCACCACCCAAGACCGATGCGGAGACCGCCGACCAGGAGCCGCAGGACGAGCTCCGGCCGCTGCGCGAGCGGCTGGTCACCTCGGTGGTGCTGGCCGTGCCGGTGATCGCGATGGCGATGATCCCGCCGCTGCAGTTCACCAACTGGCAGTGGCTGTCGCTGACGCTGGCCGCGCCGGTGGTGGTCTACGCGGGCTGGCCGTTCCACAAGGCCGCCTGGACCAACCTGCGCCATGGCGCGGCGACGATGGACACGCTGATCTCGGTCGGCACCATCGCCGCGCTCGGCTGGTCGCTGTGGGCCCTGTTCTTCGGTACGGCCGGGACCCCCGGCATGACGCATCCCTTCGAGTTCACGATCCAGCGCACCGACGGCTCCGGCAACATCTACCTGGAGGCCGCCGCGGGGGTCACCGCGTTCATCCTGGCCGGCCGCTACTTCGAGGCGCGCTCCAAGCGCCGCGCCGGAGCGGCCCTGCGCGCCCTGCTGGAACTGGGCGCCAAGGAGGTCTCGGTGCTGCGCGACGGCGTCGAGACCCGCATCCCCGCCGACCAGCTCCAGGCCGGCGACACGTTCGTCGTGCGGCCCGGCGAGAAGATCGCCACTGACGGCGTGATCGAGGAGGGCGCCTCGGCCGTCGACGCCTCGATGCTGACCGGCGAGTCGGTGCCCGTGGAGGTACGGCCCGGCGACGCGGTCACCGGCGCCACCGTGAACGCGGGCGGTCGGCTCGTGGTCCGCGCGACCCGGGTCGGCACCGACACCCAGCTCGCCCAGATGGCCAAGCTCGTGGAAGAGGCGCAGACCGGCAAGGCGCAGGTCCAGCGGCTGGCCGACCGCATCTCCGGCATCTTCGTGCCCATCGTGATCGGCCTCGCGGTCGCCACCCTGGGCTTCTGGCTCGGCACCGGCGGCGGGGCCGGGGCGGCGTTCACCGCGGCGGTGGCCGTACTGATCATCGCCTGCCCGTGCGCCCTCGGCCTGGCCACTCCGACGGCGCTGCTGGTCGGCACCGGCAGGGGCGCCCAGCTCGGCATCCTGATCAAGGGGCCGGAGGTGCTGGAATCCACCCGCCGGATCGACACGATCGTGCTGGACAAGACCGGCACGGTCACCGAGGGCAAGATGACCCTCACCAGCGTGCACCTGGCCGACGGCGAGAACCGAGACGAGGTCCTCAGACTCGCCGGCGCGCTGGAACACGCCTCCGAGCACCCGATCGCCCAGGCCATCGCCAGGGCGGCCGGCTCCGACGCCGTGGTCGAGGACTTCGCCAACATCGAGGGTCTCGGCGTGCAGGGCATCGTCGACGGGCACGCGGTGCTGGTCGGCCGCCCGAAGCTGCTCACGGAATGGTCGCAGCACCTGCCCGTGGACCTGGAACGCAAGCTGGCCGACGAGCAGGCCGCCGGCCGCACGGCGGTGGCGGTGGGCTGGGACGGTCAGGCGCGCGCGGTGCTCGTGGTGGCCGACGTGATCAAGCCGACCAGCAAGGAGGCCATCGGGCAACTACGTGGCCTGGGCCTGACCCCGGTGCTGCTGACCGGTGACAACGAGGCCGTGGCCAGGACGGTCGCGGCCGAGGTGGGCATCGACGAGGTGATCGCGGAGGTGCTGCCCGCCGACAAGGTGGACGTGGTCAAGCGGCTCCAGGGCGAGGGCAAGGTGGTGGCCATGGTCGGCGACGGCGTCAACGACGCCGCCGCGCTGGCCCAGGCCGATCTCGGCCTCGCCATGGGCACCGGCACCGACGCGGCCATCGAGGCCGCCGACCTGACGCTGGTCCGCGGCGACCTGCGGGTGACGGCCGACGCCCTCCGGCTGTCCCGCCGGACACTTGGGACGATCAAGACGAACCTGTTCTGGGCCTTCGCCTACAACGTGGCCGCCCTGCCGCTGGCCGCGCTCGGCCTGCTCAACCCGATGATCGCCGGAGCCGCGATGGCGTTCTCCAGCGTCTTCGTGGTCAGCAACAGCTTGCGGCTGCGCCGGTTCAGGTAACGATGATCGAAGGTGGCCGGGGGTTGTTCGCCTCCGGTCACTTCGGCGTTCTGGTTCAGCGGGGCTTTTCGCCGTCTTGTTGCGGCGCCCGGCCCTGTGCGGGCTCAGCGGCCGTATTCCTGGAGGTCCTCAGCCTTGGTCGGCGGGTGGGTCTTCCCGGGCTTGCCGTACAAGAGGAATGTCGCTAAAAAACGGGAAGGTCCGCGCGGCCCTTATGAAACCCGCAGGCCTTAAGAAACGGGCCGTCCCTAAGGAACGCGCGGTCCATTAAGAATCGGGCGCTGCCAGGGCGGCGGCTTGGTCGCGGAGGGCGAGGCGGGTCTCGGGGGAGTCTGCGTCGTCGCCCAACATGATGCGCGCGAGCTGCGGCATCATCGACTGGAACAACGCCAGCCCCGTCAGCAGGAACAACCTGCGCGCCGTCGCCGCGTCCGGCTCCTCGCCCCGGCCCTCGGCGAGCGAGGCCGTCTTGCGCGCGCACCGCGCGACGCGGGCCTCCTGGCCGGGGAGCAGGTCCTGGCCGCGGTAGTTGAGCGCCTCCCACATCAGCAGGCGCACCAGGTCGGGGTGTTCGCGGTAGTAGTCGGTCAGTCTGGCCACGTAGGCGGCCGGGTCGGCACCCGGTAGTGCGATCTGCGCGGTCAGGTCGTCGAGCGCCTCGGTGATGACCGCGTCGAACAGCTTCTCCTTGTTGCCGAAGTGGCCGTAGATGCGCTCCTTGTTGACGCCTGCGCGCTCGGCGATGCGATCCACGCGGGCGCCCGCGATGCCGTACGCGGCGAACTCCTCCCGCGCGGCCTCCAGGAGAGCGGCCCGGGTGGCGGCGGTCGAGACCTTGGGTGCCATGGTGTCCATCTTGCCACGACCAACTGGTTGGTTGTAACCCAACCGAACGGTTGACATCCAACTAGTTGGTTGGCTACCGTCCCGGCACATGACTATTTCCTCTCCTCGTATGGCCCGCGGCCGGCGCGCCGCCCGCAAAGGCCTGCGTCCGGCCTCGGCGATCCGTGATGGGGCGGCTCCCACGGCCGCTGCTCGCGATGGTGTGGGTTCCATTCCGGCCGGCGTCGGCGAACGGGCGCGTGTTGAGACCGCCGGAGGTGCGGCGGCGTTCGGGCGGACGATGGTGGCCTTCGTGCTCACCGCCGTCCTCGTCAGCGGTCAGTTGTACGTCGTGATCCCGCTTTTGCACGACATGGCGAGCGGGTGGGGCGCATCCACCAGTGCCTTGACCTGGCTGGTCACCGCCTTCGGTATCGGGTATGGCGTCGGTTTCCTGGTGTTCGGTCCGTTGTCCGACCGGTTCGGGCGCAGGCGACTGCTCATGCTGGGCCTGCCGCTGGCCGCCGTCGCCACCGCGCTGGTGGCCGTGAGTCCCTCTCCCGAGGTGGCCTTCGTGCTGCGGGCGGTGCAGGGGGTGGTCGTGGCGATGTTCCCGCCGGCGGGTATGGCGTACCTGGTCGAGCGCATCGAGCCGAGGCGCAGGGTGGTGGCGATCGCCGCGGTGACCGGCGCGTTCCTCGCCTCGGCCGTACTGCTGCAGGTAGCCGCGCAGGTGCTGGTGGAGGTGATCGGCTGGCGGGGCCTGTTCGGGCTGTCGGCGGCCGGGTTCGCGCTGGCCGCGCTCGGCTTGCGGGCCGTCATGCTGCCAGACCTGCCGGGTGAGGGGACGGGGTCGCTGCTGTCGGTGTACCGGTCGGTGCCGGGGTTGCTGTTCGACCGGGTGCTGCTGCTGCGGTACGTCGCGACGATCGTGTTGATGGTTGGCTTCGTGGCCGTCTACACCGGATTGCAGATCTACGGCATGGCGACGCCGCGCGAACTGCTCCTGCTGCGCGCCGGTGGCCTTCCCTCGATCGTGCTCATGCCGCTGCTCATGCCCTGGCTGGGCCGGGTCTCGGCGACCACTCGGGCGGTGTCGCTGCTGTTCGCGGGGGCCGTCGCGCTGGCCGTCGTCGGCTGGACGGCAGCCGCCGCGCTGGGCCTGGTGCTCCTGCTCGCCGTCTATGTCGCCTCGATCACGGGTGGACTGCCGAGCCTCAATGAAGCGGTCTCCGCACGGGCGGGGCGGGCGCGGGGCACGGCTCTGGCGCTGTTCTCCTTCGCGCTCGCCGTCGGTGGCAGCGTCGGTCCCCAGGTCGCCGCCGCGTTCGGCGGGTTCGGCCCGCTCATGTACGGCCTGTCGATCGCGATGGTTCTGGCCGCAGTCGCCGTACTGGCCTCGACCCTGCCCAGGCGCCCGGCCGCAGCGGAGGCGGCGGCCGTGCGCGGTCACTGACGGTAGCGGGCGTTGGCGGGGGTGCGGACTGCGCCGAAGCCGACTTCCGGTGGGAGCTACTGGCCGGTACGGTGTTACCAACGGTAACGGCCGGGAGTCTGCGTGCCGTACCTTCGTCAGGCGCCTTTAACGCGATATTTCAGGGAGTAACGACATGGGCGGCTTCAGTCCGGAGTTGAGCGATGACGTCGCCGAGGTGCGCGACTGGGTGCACGACTTCGCCCTCGACGTGATCCGCCCGGCGGGCGCGGAGTGGGACGAACGCGAGGAAACCCCCTGGCCCGTCATCCAGGAGGCCGCCAAGATCGGCCTGTACTCGCTCGACTTCTTCGCCACCCAGTGGTTCGAGGAGAGCGGCCTGGCGCTGCCGGTGGCCTTCGAGGAGATCTTCTGGGGTGACGCGGGCATCGGCCTGTCCATCGTCGGCACCGGCCTGGCCGCCGCCGCCCTGTCCGCGAACGGCACTCCGGAGCAGATGGGGGAGTGGCTGCCGCAGATGTTCGGCACGGAGAACGACGTCAAGCTCGGCGCCTTCTGCGCCTCGGAGCCGGACGCGGGTTCCGACGTCGGGTCGATCCGTACCCGCGCCGTGTACTCCGGCGGCGACTGGGTCCTGAACGGCGTCAAGACCTGGGCCACCAACGGCGGCATCGCGAACGTCCACGTCGTGGTCGCCTCGGTGGAACCGTCGCTGGGCACCCGAGGCCAGGCCACCTTCGTCATCCCGCCCGGCACTCCCGGCCTGTCGATGGGGCAGAAGTTCCGCAAACACGGCATCCGCGCCTCCCACACCGCCGAGGTGGTCCTGGACAACGTTCGCATCCCCGGCTCCTGCCTCCTGGGCGGCAAGGACAAGCTCGACGCTCGTCTCGCCCGCGTACGCAACGGCGAACGTGCCGGCGAGCAGGGGGCGATGCGTACGTTCGAAACCACCCGCCCCTCGGTGGCCGCCATGGCGGTCGGCATCGCGCGGGCCGCCTTCGAGTACGCCAGGGACTACGCGCGGGAACGCGAGCAGTTCGGCCGGAAGATCGGCGAGAACCAGGCGATCGCCTTCCTCCTCGCCGACATGGCGACCCGCGTGGACATGGCCCGGCTGCTGACGTGGCGTGCGGCGTGGATGGCCCGGAAGGGCAGGCAGTTCGGGCAGGCAGAGGGCTCGATGTCCAAGCTGGTGGCGGGGGAGACGGCGGTCTGGGTGACGGAGCAGGCGATCCAGATCCTGGGCGGGGCGGGGTACACGAGGGAGCATCCGGTGGAGCGTTTCCACCGGGATGCCAAGATCTACACCATTTTCGAAGGGACGTCCGAGATTCAGCGGTTGATCATCGGCCGCGCCGTCACCGGCCTGCCCGTTCGTTGATCGCGTCGTAACAGCTTCTGGTGACGGCCGGTCCCTTGCCGGGACCGGCCTTTTGCCGTGCGCTCAGACCGCCGGGCGGCGTGACATGACGGCTGGCCGGTTCCTAGGCGAGACTGGCCGCAATCGGGCTAATCGGAAACCCCATCGGAAGTCATCGCAAACAGTCTTGACATCCGCATTCCACACCCTCAATCTGTTGCGTATAGCGCTAGACGTTGCTCGTTGTGAAACCGGGGTGTGAGATGATCCCAGCGTGCCCTCTCGCGTCGCTGCCGCGAGGCGAGGCCCTCCGTCTCGATATCGATCCGCCCATAGCGGTCTTCCACACGGACGAGGGCGACATCCTGGCGATCGACGACACCTGCACCCATCAGGATGCCTCGCTGGCCGACGGCTGGCTGGAGGGCTGCGAGGTCGAGTGCCCGCTGCACGCCTCGCGGTTCAACCTGCGCACCGGCGAGGTGGACGCTCCTCCCGCGAAGCGGCCGGTCCGCATCCACCAGGTCGTCGTCGAGAACGACGTCATCTACGTCGTGCCGTCGGACGCGCCGCCCAACCTGCCGCCGGGCGTCACCCTGAAAGGGCAGGCGTGAACACGGTCTGCGTGGTCGGCGCCTCGCTGGCCGGGCTGCTGACGGCGCGGGCCCTGCGGAGCCAGGGCTATGGGGGGCGGCTGGTCGTCGTCGGCGCCGAGGAGCACCGGCCCTACGACCGGCCACCCCTGTCCAAGGACTTCCTCAAGGGCGCGATCGATGAGGCCGACCTGGCGCTGGAGGGCGATGCCGAGCACCAGGACATCGAATGGCGGCTGGGTGTGGCCGCCACCGGCCTGGACGCGATCGCCCGCCGGATCACGCTGAGCGACGGCACGTCGCTCGTGGCGGACGGCATCGTGATCGCCACCGGCGCGGCGGCGCGCACGCTGCCGGGGACGGAGGCGCTGCGCGGGGTGCACACGCTGCGCACCCTCGACGACGCTCGCGCGCTGCGCGCCGACCTGGCGACCGCCAGGAGGCTGGTGGTGATCGGCGGCGGCTTCATCGGCGCCGAGGTCGCCGCCACCGCCCGCGAACTCGGCCTCGAGGTGACCCTCGTCGAATCGGGGGAGGCGCCACTGGCCTCCGTCGTCGGCCGCACGATGGGGCGTGTCGTCGCCGACCTGCACGAGCGGCACGGCGTCCGGCTGGTACGCCACGCGTACGTCACCGAGGTGACCGGAACGGACCGGGCCGATGGCGTACGGCTGGCCGACGGCACGCACCTGCCCGCCGATGTCGTGGTCGTCGGGATCGGCGCGGTGCCCAGCACCGGCTGGCTCCACGGAAGCGGTGTCGACCTGGGCGACGGGGTGCTCTGCGACGAGGGCGGCGGCACCTCCGCGCCGGGCATCGTCGCGGTCGGCGACTGCGCGGCCTGGTACGACCCGGCATGGGGCGGGCACCACCGGGTCGAACACTGGACCGGCGCCCGCCAGCGGGCCGCCGTCGCGGCGGCGACGCTGCTGTCCGGCGGCACCGCCCGCCCCGAGCCCGCGCGTCCGGCCTACTTCTGGTCCGACCAGTTCGACGTGAAGATCCAGTTCATCGGGCACGCCGGCGACGCCGACACGGTGACCGTGGAGGAGGGCGACCCGGCGGAGCACAGCTTCCTCGCCGTCTACCGGCAGGGGGAGCGGCTCGTGGCGGTGCTGGGCGTCAACCAGGTCCGGCTGTTCACCCGCTGGCGCCGCCACTTGGAGACCGCGCCGGTCCAGACCGGCTGAAACAGGAGTGAATCATGGCTCATGAAGTACGCGGCGTGGTCGCGATGGGCAAGGGCAAGCCGGTCAGCCTGGAGACGATCCTCGTGCCGGACCCGGGGCCCGGCGAGGCGCTGGTCAAGGTGCAGGCCTGCGGGGTCTGCCACACCGATCTGCACTACCGCGAGGGCGGCATCAACGACGACTACCCGTTCCTGCTCGGCCACGAGGCCGCCGGAGTGGTCGAGGCCGTCGGCCCCGATGTCAGCGACGTGGCGCCCGGCGATTTCGTGATCCTCAACTGGCGGGCGGTGTGCGGGTCCTGCCGGTCCTGCTTGAGGGGCCGCCCGCAGTACTGCTTCGCCACCCACAACGCCACCCAGAAGATGACCCTGGCCGACGGCACGCCGCTCAGCCCGGCGCTCGGTATCGGGGCGTTCGCCGACAAGACGCTGGTGGCCGCGGGGCAGTGCACCAAGGTCGACCCGGCCGCCTCCCCGGCCGCCGCCGGGCTGCTCGGCTGCGGCGTGATGGCCGGGCTGGGTGCCGCCGTGAACACCGGCGCGGTCGGTCGCGGCGACTCGGTCGCGGTCATCGGCTGCGGCGGCGTCGGCAACGCGGCGATCGCCGGAGCGCGGCTGGCCGGCGCCACGACGATCATCGCCGTCGACGTGGACGACCGGAAGCTCGACTGGGCGCGCGGCATCGGCGCGACCCACACCGTGAACGCCGGGCAGACCGACCCCGTCGAGCGGATCAGGGAGCTCACCGGCGGCTTCGGCGCCGACGTGGTGATCGACGCCGTGGGCCGGCCGGAGACGTTCAAGCAGGCGTTCTACGCCCGGGACCTGGCCGGGACCGCCGTCCTCGTGGGCGTGCCCACCCCGGAGATGACGCTGGAGCTGCCGCTGCTCGACGTGTTCGGCCGCGGCGGCGCGCTGAAGTCGAGCTGGTACGGCGACTGCCTGCCGAGCCGCGACTTCCCCACGCTCATCTCCCTCTACCTCCAGGGCCGCTTCGACCTCGACGCGTTCGTCACCGAGACCATCGGGCTGGACGACGTCGAGGACGCCTTCACCAAGATGCACCACGGCGAGGTACTTCGCTCTGTGGTGGTGCTGTGATGCGGATCGAGCGCCTGGTCACCTCGGGCACGTTCAGCCTGGACGGCGGGACGTGGGAGGTCGACAACAACGTCTGGCTGCTGGGTGACGACGACCAGGTCCTCGTGATCGACGCGGCGCACGACGCCGAGGCGATCGCGCGGGCCGTGGGCGATCGCCGGGTGGCCGGGATCGTGTGCACGCACGCCCACGACGACCACGTGAACGCCGCCCCCGAACTGGCCGCGCGCACCGGGGCGCCGGTGCTCCTGCACCCGGACGACGAGCCGCTGTGGAAGCTCGCGCACCCCGGCGCGGTGCCGGACCGGACGCTGGAGAACGGGCAGATCCTCCGGATCGGCGACTCGGCCGTGCACGTCCTGCACACCCCCGGGCACGCCCCGGGAGCGGTGTGCCTGTACGTGCCCGAGCACGGCGTACTGTTCTCCGGTGACACCCTCTTCCAGGGCGGACCGGGAGCCACGGGCAGGTCGTACAGCGACTTCCCCACGATCATCGCGTCGATCAGCCGGTCCCTGCTCACGCTGCCCCCGGAGACGGTGGTGCACACGGGGCACGGCGACGACACCAGCATCGGAGCCGAGGCTCCGCAGCTCGAGGACTGGATCCGCCGAGGACACTGACCCGGCCCGTTACACAGAGGAGTAGTCCTGTGACCACTTCAACCACCTCCAGCGTGATCCCCACCCTCCCGGGCCGCTACTACACCGATCCGGAGATCTTCGCGCTGGAGCAGCGGAACATCTTCGAGACGATGTGGTTCTGCGCGGTGCGCTCGTCCGACCTGCCCAAGCCGGGTGCCTTCAAGACGGTGCAGGTCGGCACCGAGAGCATGCTCATCAGCCGGGCACGCGACGGGTCGGTCCGCGCCTTCTTCAACGTCTGCCGGCACCGGGGCGCCACCTTGCGCACGGAGGAGTCGGGCGAGGTCAAGCGGTCCTTCCAGTGCCCGTATCACGCGTGGACCTACGACCTCGACGGCAAGCTGATCGCGGCGCCCAACCTGACCAAGATGGCCGACCTGGACCGGGTGCGGTACGGGCTGGTCAAGGCGCATGTGCGCGAGTGGCTCGGCTACGTGTGGATCTGCCTGGCCGACGAGCCGCCGCCGTTCGAGCGGGACGTGCAGGGCGCGGTGGCCGAGCGGCTGGGCGCGCTGGACCTGATCGACAACTACGACGTGGCCGGACTGTCGGTGGGCCGGCGGATCGTCTACGACGTCAAGGCCAACTGGAAGCTCATCGTCGAGAACTTCATGGAGTGCTACCACTGCGCCACGATCCACCCCGAGCTGACCGAGGTGCTGCCCGAGTTCGCCGACGGGTTCGCCGCCCAGTACTTCGTCGGCCACGGCGCGGAGTTCGGCGAGCGGATCGAGGGCTTCACCGTCGACGGCTCGGCCGGGCTCAGCCGCATCCCGGGCGTGACCGAGGACCAGGACCGGCGCTACTACGCCATCACCATCAAGCCACAGGTCTTCATCAACCTGGTGCCCGATCACGTGATCCTGCACCGCATGTTCCCGCTCGCGGTCGATCGCACGGTGGTCGAATGCGACTGGCTCTACCTGCCCGACGTGGTGGCCGCGGGCAAGGACCTGGACAAGTCGGTCGAGCTCTTCCACCGGGTCAACGAGCAGGACTTCGACGCCTGTGAACGCTGCCAGCCCGCCATGAGCTCGCGTACGTACCGTGAAGGCGGCGTGCTGGTGCCCAGCGAACACCACATCGGCGCCTTCCACGAGTGGGTCCAGGACCGGATCGGCTGATGGGGACGGGCGAGAACGAAGACGAAGGGCTGAGGGTCGGCCCGCCCAAGGAGTGGGCGGGCGGCCTGCCCGCCGTGGGGCACGCGCTGGAGATCGCCCATCGCGAGATGGGCGCCGCTCGCACCGTGCGCACGCTGCTGCGGGTCAACCAGAAGGACGGCTTCGACTGTCCCGGCTGCGCCTGGCCCGAGGGCGAGCACCGCAGCCCCGCCGAGTTCTGTGAGAACGGCGCGAAGGCCGTCGCCGAGGAGGCCACCACGCGCCGGGTCGGGCGGGAGTTCTTCGCCGCGCACCCGGTGGCGGACCTGGCCGTCCGCAGCGACCACTGGCTCGGCGGGCAGGGCCGGCTGACCGAGCCGATGCACAAGCCGCCCGGCGCGGAGCACTACCAGCCGATCACCTGGTCGCGGGCGTTCGAGATCATCGCCAGGGAGTTGCGCGCCCTCGACAGCCCTGACGAGGCCGTCTTCTACACCTCCGGCCGCACCTCCAACGAGGCGGCCTTCGCCTACCAGCTCCTCGTGCGCAGGCTGGGCACCAACAACCTGCCCGACTGCTCCAACATGTGCCACGAGTCCAGCGGCTCGGCCCTGACCGAGACGCTGGGAATCGGCAAGGGCACGGTGTCGCTGGAGGACCTGCACCGGGCCGAGCTCATCTTCGTGGTGGGCCAGAACCCCGGCACCAACCATCCCCGCATGCTCACCGCGCTGGAGCGGGCCAAGCGCGGCGGGGCGCGGATCATCGCGGTCAACCCGCTGCCCGAGGCGGGCCTGCTGCGCTTCAAGAACCCGCAGCGCCCCTCCGGGGCGGGCCGCGGCACCGCGCTCGCCGACCGGTTCCTGCAGATCCGGCTCAACGGCGACATGGCGCTGTTCCAGGCGCTGTCCCTCCTTCTTCTCGACAGCGCCGACCGGGCCTTCATCGACGAGCACACGTACGGGTTCGAGGCGTGGGAGAAGCACCTGCGCGCGCTCGACTGGGAGAAGGTCCGCCAGGCGACCGGCCTGACCCGGGCGGAGCTGGAGGAGACGGCGCGCGAGGTCCGTACGGCCCGCTCGGTCGTCGTCTGCTGGGCCATGGGCCTCACCCAGCACCGCAACTCCGTGGCGACGATCAGGGAGGTGGTCAACTTCCTGCTGCTGCGCGGCAACGTCGGCCGGAGCGGGGCGGGCGTGTGCCCGGTGCGCGGCCACTCGAACGTGCAGGGCGACCGGACGATGGGCATCTACGAGAAGCCGGCCGCGGCCTTTCTCGACGCGCTGCGCGCGGAGTTCGGGTTCGAGCCGCCCCGCCGCCACGGGCTCGACACGGTCGACGCGATCCGTGCCATGCGTGACGGGGCCGCCAAGGTCTTCTTCGGCATGGGCGGCAACTTCGTCCGGGCCACGCCCGACAGCGACGTGACGGAGGCCGCGCTGCGCCATACCAGGCTGACCGTGCAGGTGTCCACCAAGCTGAACCGCTCCCACGCGGTGTGCGGCGAGGAGGCGCTGATCCTGCCGGTGCTCGGGCGCACCGAGCGCGATCCCGGCGGCTACGTGACCGTCGAGGACTCGATGGGGCTCGTCCACGCCTCCCGGGGCAGGCTCAAGCCCGGCTCCCCGGACCTGCTGCCGGAGGTGGCCGTGGTCAGCCGGCTGGCGCGCGAGCTCTTCCCCGACGACCCGCACGTGCCGTGGGCGGAGTTCGAGCGCGACTACGGCGCGATCAGGGACCGCATCGCGCGGGTCGTCCCCGGTTTCGAGGACTTCAACGCGCGGGCGCCCGCCGGGTTCGCGCTGCCCAACGCGCCGAGGGACGAGCGCCGCTTCCCGACCGCGACGGGCAAGGCCAACTTCACCGTCAACGAGCTGGAGGTGCTGCGGGTGCCTCCCGGCCGGCTGCTGCTGCAGACCGTCCGCAGCCACGACCAGTACAACACGACGATCTACGGGCTCGACGACCGCTACCGAGGGGTCAAGGCGGGCCGCCGGGTGATCTTCGTTCACCCGGACGACCTCGCCGAGCGCGAGCTGGCCGACGGCGACCTGGTGGACCTGGTCAGCGAGTGGCCCGACGGCGAGCGCACGGCCGGGGGGTTCAGAGTGATCGCCTACCCCACGGCACGAGGCTGCTGCGCGGCCTACTTCCCGGAGACGAACGTGCTGGTGCCACTCGACTCGGTGGCCGAGACGTCCAACACCCCGACCTCGAAGAGCGTGGTGATCCGGCTGCTCAGGACCGGTCCGCGTAGCCCAGCCGGCGGCTGATCTCGTCGGCTCCGCTGATGAGCATGGGGGCGAGTTCGTGGATGCGCTCGACGGTGAAGCGGTAGGCCGGCCCCGAGACGCTGACCGCGGCCACGACCTCGCCGTGATAGGAGCGGATGGGCGCGGCCATGGCGTTCAGTCCCTCTTCGAGCTCCTCCAGGCAGTAGGCGTAGCCCGTCTCCCGCGTCCGCGCGAGCTGCAGCTCCAGCGCGTCGGCGTCGACCATCGTCTTGGGGGTGAAGCTCTCCAGCTCGCCGTCCGACAGCAGCCGGGCGCGTTCGCCGTCGTCCAGGTAGGCGAGCAGCACCTTGCCGCTGGACGTGGCGTGCAGCGGGGTGATCTGGCCGACCCAGTTGTAGGTGGTGATCGTCGAGGGGCCGCGCACCTGGTCGAGGTTGACCGCGTGGGCGGAGCGGAGCACGGCGATGTTCACCGTCTCGCCGATCTCCCCGGCCAGCTCCTGGCAGATCGGCCGGGCCCGCCCGGTGATGTCCATCTGCGTGCTGACCCCGCCGGCCAGCCGGATGATGCCGAAGCCCAGACGGTATTTGCCGCGATCCTCGGCCTGCTCGACCAGGCCGCGGGCCTCGAGCGCGCCGAGCAGCCGGAAGGCCGTCGACTTGTGCACGTCGATCTCGGCGGCTACCTCGCTCACGCCGGCCTCGCCGCGCTGGGAGAGGATCTCCAGCACGCTGATCGCTCTGTCGACTGACTGTACGCCTCCACTGCCCGAATCGTTGCTCATAGCGAAACTGTAAGTGCTACGGGGAACTCCGTCGATCTGCCAGGCAAAAAGATCTGTTGTTGCGACTAGTGAAACGCGATGCGTATAGCGCTACGATTTGGTGAAACGTGTGATGAGACGAGGCACTATGACGCCACAGCAGTACGACTTCGTCATCGTCGGCGGCGGCTCGGCGGGGTGCGCCCTGGCGAACCGGCTCTCCGCGGACCCCGCTACGCAGGTGCTGGTCCTGGAGGCCGGCCGGCCGGACTATCCGTGGGACGTGTTCATCCACATGCCCGCGGCTCTGCCCTTTCCCTGCGGCAACCGTTTCTATGACTGGCGCTACGAGTCCGAGCCGGAGCCGTACATGCACGGCAGGCGGATCCACCACGCCCGCGGGAAGGTGCTCGGCGGCTCCAGCAGCATCAACGGCATGATCTTCCAGCGCGGCAACCCCCTCGACTACGAGCGCTGGGGCGCCGACCCGGGAATGAAGAGCTGGGACTACGCGCACTGCCTGCCGTACTTCAAGCGGATGGAGAACTGCCTGGCCGACCCCGGCACCCCCTTCCGCGGCCACGACGGGCCGCTGGCGCTGGAGCGCGGGGCCGCGAGCAGCCCTCTGTTCGGGGCGTTCTTCGAGGCCGTCCAGCAGGCCGGCTACCCGCTCACGGACGACGTCAACGGCTACCGCCAGGAGGGCTTCGCCCGCTTCGACCGCAACATCCGGCGCGGCCGGCGGCTCAGCGCCGCGCGGGCCTACCTGCACCCGGTGCTGAAGCGCCCGAACCTCACGGTCAAGACCCGGGCGTTCGTGAGGAGGATCCTCTTCGAGGGCACGCGAGCGGTCGGGGTGGAGTACGACGGCGGCACCGTACGCGCCAAGGAGGTCATCCTCTCCGGCGGCGCCATCAACTCGCCCCAGTTGCTGCAGTTGTCCGGCGTCGGCAACGCGGGGGAGCTGGCCGCCCTCGGCGTCGACGTGGTGCACGACCTGCCGGGCGTCGGCGAGAACCTGCAGGACCACCTCGAGGTCTACATCCAGCACGGCTGCGCCCAGCCGGTCACCATGCAGCCGAACCTGCAGAAGTGGCGCCATCCCTGGATCGGCGCCCAGTGGCTGTTCGCGCGCAGTGGGCCGGGGGCGACCAACCACTTCGAGGCGGGCGGCTTCGTGCGGTCCAACGACGACGTCGACTACCCCAACCTGATGTTCCACTTCCTGCCCATCGCCGTGCGCTACGACGGCTCGGCGCCGGCGGCCGGGCACGGGTACCAGGTGCACGTCGGGCCGATGTACTCCGACGCCCGCGGTTCGGTCAAGATCAAGAGTGTCGACCCGCGGCAGCACCCCGCCCTGCGGTTCAACTACCTGTCCACAGAGCAGGACCGGCGGGAGTGGGTGGAGGCCATCAGGGTGACCCGCGCCATTCTCGGCGCGCCCGCCCTGGCCGAGTTCAGCACCGGAGAGCTGTCACCCGGGCCGTCCGTCGAGACCGACGAGGAGATCCTGGACTGGGTCGCCAAGGACGCCGAGACGGCTCTGCACCCCTCGTGCACGGCCCGGATGGGCACCGACGAGCTGTCGGTGGTCGACCCGGAGACCATGCGCGTACACGGCCTGGAGGGGCTGCGCGTGGTGGACGCCTCGGCCATGCCCTACGTGACCAACGGCAACATCTACGCGCCGGTCATGATGCTGGCGGAGAAGGCGGCCGACCTGATCCTCGGCAACACCCCGCTCCCGGCCGAGACGACCGAGTTCTACCGGCACCGCGCGTGAGGAGAGGCGGCGCGGCCCCCGCCGGCAGGTGAAAGGGGCCGCGCGCCCCTCACGCGCGGCCCCTCATGTGCGGCTCCTCAGCGGAAGACGACCGTGCGGTCGCCGTTGAGCAGCACGCGCTGCTCGCTGTGCCACTTCACGGCCCGGGCGAGCACCTGGGCCTCGACGTCGCGGCCCGCCGCGATCAGGTCCTCGGGGTCCAGCTCGTGGTCCACCCTGGCCACGTCCTGCTCGATGATCGGCCCCTCGTCGAGGTCGGCCGTGACGTAGTGCGCGGTCGCGCCGATGAGCTTCACCCCGCGCTCGTGCGCCTGGTGGTACGGCTTGGCGCCCTTGAACCCCGGCAGGAACGAGTGGTGGATGTTGATGGCCCGGCCTTCGAGCCGCTTGCACATGTCGTCCGACAGGACCTGCATGTAGCGGGCGAGCACCACCAGGTCCGCCTCGTACTCCGCCACCAGTTCCAGCACCCTGGCCTCGGCCTCGGCCTTGCTCTGGGGCGTGACCGGCACGTGGTGGAAGGGCACGCCGTAGGAGGCGGCCAGCGGTTCGAGGTCGGGGTGGTTGGAGACGATCGCGGGGATGTCGATGTTCAGCCCGCCCACCTGGCGGCGGAAGAGCAGGTCGTTCACGCAGTGGGCGAACTTCGACACCATGATGAGCGACCTGGTGGGGGTCGCGGCGTCCTTGAGCTGCCAGGTCATCTGGAAGGACTCGGCGACGTAGGTGAAGCCGACGCGCAGCTCCTCCAGCCCGTGCTGGGCCGCGAAGTGCACGCGCATGAAGAAACCGCCGCCCTGGCGGTCGTTGAACTGCTTGCTCTGCAGCATGTTGCCGCCGTGCTGCACCAGGAAGCTGGTCACGGCGTACACGATGCCCGGCTTGTCGGAGCAGGAGACCGTGAGGATGAACTCGCGTCCAGGATCGGGCCTGGGAGACATCACACCTCCTAGTGTTGCGTATAGCGCAAAGCGGTGATGTATGCGCAACAGAGTGAGGTCTGGAGGCCGTTCAGTCAAGAGAGCCTGCGGAAATCACGTGGCAAGGATTCCGGATGTGATTTCGGCCACCCCTTGACTTATCCGAGTAAGCCCGTCAATGCTGTTCCCCACTAAGCATTGTCTTGCGCGATACGCAACGATCAGGGGTGTGCCGATGATCGATCTCTACATCGGCGGCACGTGGACCAAGCCGGCCGACGGTGGACGACGCGACATCCGCTGCCCTGCCGACGGCAGCCTCGTCACCACGGTCGCGGAGGCTACCGCGGCCGACACGGTGGCCGCGATCCTGGCGGCCCGGCACGCCTTCGACCGGGGCGAGTGGCCCGGCACGCCGGCTCGCGAGCGCGGCGCGCTGCTGTATCGGGTGGCCGAGCTGCTGGAGCGGGACAAAGCGGTCTTCGCCCACGCGGAGTCGTCCGACACCGGCAAGCGGCTCGTGGAGAGCGAGTACGACGTCGACGACTCCGTGGCGAGCCTGCGCTACTTCGCCGGCGTCGCCGGCACCGACGCCGGGCGGGTGATCGACACCGGCCGTGACGACGCGATCAGCCGGGTCGTCTATGAGCCGGTCGGCGTATGCGGCCTGATCACGCCGTGGAACTACCCCTTGCTGCAGGCGACGTGGAAGGTGGCGCCCGCGCTCGCCGCGGGCAACACCTTCGTGCTCAAGCCGAGCGAGCTGACCCCGAGCACCGCGATCCTGCTGATCCGCGCGCTGGAGGAGGCGGGCCTGCCGGCGGGCGTCGCCAACCTCGTGCTCGGCGCCGGACCGGCCGCGGGCGCGCCGCTCGCCGAGCACCCTGACGTGGACCTGGTCTCCTTCACCGGCGGCGCGGCCACCGGGCGGCGGATCATGGCCGCGGCGGCCGCCACGGTCAAGCGGGTCGCGCTGGAGCTCGGCGGCAAGAACCCCAACATCGTCTTCGCCGACGCCGACTTCGACACGGCGGTGGACTTCGCGCTCACGGCCGTCTTCCTGCACTCCGGGCAGGTGTGCTCGGCCGGCGCCCGGCTCCTGGTGGAGGACTCGCTGCACGACTCGTTCGTGGACGAGGTCGTCCGGCGGGCCGAGTCGATCCGCCTCGGCGGCCCCTTCGATCCGGAGGCCCAGACCGGTCCGCTCATCTCCGCCGCGCACCTGGCCAAGGTGGAGGAGTACGTGGCGGCCGGGCTCGCCGAGGGCGCCGTGCTGCGCTGCGGTGGCCACCGGCCGGCCGGTGACGGCTTCTACTACCGGCCGACCGTGCTCGACGCGTGCAAGCAGGGCATGCGGGTGGTGCGCGAGGAGTCGTTCGGCCCCGTGCTGACCGTGGAGCGCTTCACCACCGAGGACGAGGCCGTCAGCCTCGCCAACGACACCGAGTACGGCCTGGCGGGCGCCGTGTGGACCCAGGACGCCGGCAAGGCGCAGCGGGTCGCGGGGCGGCTGCGGCACGGCACGGTATGGATCAACGACTACCACCCCTACGTCCCGCAGGCCGAATGGGGTGGCTTCAAACAGTCGGGTATCGGCCGCGAGCTCGGACCGACCGGCCTGGACGAATATCGCGAGATCAAACATGTGTGGCAGAACACCCGTCCGCGACCCCAGCGGTGGTTCCCAGCGAACTGACGCTCCGACGACCAAGAGGTGGTCATGACTGTGCCGTCAGTGGCCGAACGTAGTGCGCCCGACATCGACGCCCCTCCCATCCTCGCCGTGCGCGGCCTGTGGAAGGTGTTCGGCCCCAAGGCCGAGAGCGTCGTCGGCAGCACGCTCACCCGCGACGAGCTCAAGCAGCAGAGCGGCTGCGTCGCCGCCGTCCGCGACGTCTCCTTCGAGGTGCGGCGGGGCGAGGTGTTCGTCGTCATGGGCCTGTCCGGTTCGGGCAAGTCCACCCTGGTCCGCTGCCTGACCCGGCTGATCGAACCCACGGCGGGCGAGATCCTGCTGGACGGCGAGGACGTGCGCAAGGCCGACGACCGCAGCCTGCGCGAGCTGCGCAGGCACCGCATGGCCATGGTCTTCCAGCACTTCGGGCTGCTGCCGCACCGGTGCGTCCTGCACAACGTCGCCTTCGGGCTGGAGATCCGCGGGGTCTCCAAGCGGGAGCGCTACTCGCGGGCCCGTGAGGTGATCGAGCTCGTCGGCCTCGACGGCTTCGAGGACTCCTACCCCGACCAGCTCTCCGGCGGCATGCAGCAGCGGGTGGGCCTGGCGCGGGCGCTCGCGGCCGACCCCGAGGTGCTCCTGTTCGACGAGCCGTTCTCCGCGCTGGACCCGCTGATCCGGCGCGAGATGCAGAACGAGGTCATCCGGCTGCACCACGAGGTCGGCAAGACCATGATCTTCATCACCCACGATCTCAGCGAGGCGCTCAAGCTGGGCGACCGGATCCTCATCATGCGCGACGGCGAGCTCGTCCAGGTGGGCACGCCCGACCAGGTGGTAGGCGCGCCGGCCGACGACTACGTCAGAGACTTCGTCAGTGACATCCCGCGCTCGCACGTGCTGACACTCCGCTGGATCATGCGCCCGGCCCGGCCCGACGACCCGCTCGACGGTCCCGCGCTCGGTCCCGACGTGGTCATCAGGGACGCCGTGCACGCCGTGCTCTCGGCCGAGCGGCCGGTGCGCGTGATGGACGGGGAGACGCTGCTCGGCGTGGTCACCAGCGCGGAGATCCTCGAAGTGATCGCCGGAGGGCCGCAGGCATGACCGGGCGCGGTGACGTCATCAAGAGCCGCGGCGCCGTGGCCATGAAACCGGCGAAGGAGGGCACGCTGTCCGTGGTGGCGTCGCGGGTGGCTGCCAGGCTGCCGGCCCGCGGCTACCTGGTCGTGGCGACGCTCGCGGTGTGGGTGCTGGGCTGGGCATTGCTGCGCGGGCGGGACACGCTGGCGCTCGGCGGCGCGGAGCTGACCCCGCTGCACGGCGGGCTGAACACCGGCATGGACGCCATCGACGACAGCCGCAACAGCAACCCGTTCTTCCTCTACTTCATCAACTACATCCGGCTCTTCATCGACGAGGCCGTGCGGTTCGTCCAGGCCCTGATCAGCCAGCCGTCCTTCGACCGGCCGGTGCCGGTGCTCGGCTGGCTCGGCGTGACCGGCCTGGCGACCGCCGTCGCCCTGCTGTACGGCAACAGGAAAGTGGCGCTGCTCACCGCCGCCGGATTCCTCTCCTTCGGCGTCCTGGGCCTCTGGCAGGAGAGCATGGACACGCTGGCGCTCACGCTGACCGCCGTGGTGCTGTCGCTGGCCGTGGGCATCCCGCTCGGGGTGTGGGCCGGGCTGAGCGACCGGTTCAACCGGCTGGTGACCCCGGTGCTGGACTTCATGCAGACCATGCCGACCTTCGTCTACCTGGCGCCGCTCACGCTGTTCTTCCTGATCGGCCCGGCCAGCGCGACGATCGCCACGATGATCTACGCGATCCCGCCGGCCATCCGGATCACCTCGCTCGGCATCCGGCAGGTCTCACCCGAGACGCTGGAGGCCGGCGCCTCGCTGGGTGCCACGCCCGCGCAGGCGCTGAGGCTCGTACGGCTCCCCATGGCCAAGCAGACGATCATCGTCGGGGTGAACCAGACCATCATGGCCGCCCTGTCCATGGCCACCATCGCGGCGCTCATCGACGCCCCCGGCCTGGGGCAGACGGTCCTGAAGGCGCTGCAGACGCTCGATGTGGGCACCGCGTTCAACGCCGGGCTGGCCATCGTCATCATGGCCGTGGTGCTCGACCGGGTGACCTCGGCGGCCAGCCGCCGCGTGGAGGTCGCGCGCCGGGCCGGGCGGCTGCGCACCGTGCGGGGGCGCCGCGTCGAGGTGGCGGGCGTGCTCGGGATCGCCGCCGTGCTCGGCTACCTGTCCTACACCTACATCTGGGCGGCGGAGTTCCCCGCCGACGCCAACCTCGGCTCGTACGTACGCCGCGCGGCCGACGCCGCGAGCATGTGGGTGCAGGACAGTCTGGTCACCTACACGAACGCGCTGAAGAACCTGCTCACCAACGGGCTGCTCAACCCCTTCGAGAAGCTGCTGACGGGCTCGCCCTGGTGGCTGGTCGCCGCCGTGGCCGTGGCCGTCGTCCTGCTGGTGGGCAGCGTGCGGGCCGCGCTGGTCACCACGACCGGGCTGCTGCTGCTGGTGCTGCTCGGGCTCTGGCAGGACGGCATGGTCACGCTGGCCTCGACGCTCGTCGCGACGGTCCTGGTCATGCTGCTGGGCGTGGTCGTCGGGGTGTGGATGGGCCGCAGCGACCGGGTCGACACCCTGCTGCGCCCCGTGCTGGACGCCGGCCAGACCATGCCGGCCTTCGTCTACCTGGTGCCCATCCTCGGCCTGTTCGGGCCGACGCGGTTCACCGCGATCATCGCGGCCGTGGTGTTCGCCGCGCCGGTCGCGATCAAGCTGGTCGCGGAGGGCATCAGGGGGGTTTCGGCCACCACCGTCGAGGCGGCGACCTCGGCGGGGGCCAGCACCTGGCAGCTCATCTCCAAGGTGCAGCTGCCGATGGCCCGCGCCGCCGTGACCCTGGCGACGAGCCAGGGGCTGATCTACGTGCTCTCCATGGTGGTCGTCGGCGGTCTGGTCGGCGCGGGAGCGCTCGGCTACGACGTCGTCGCCGGGTTCTCGCAGCACCAGCTGCGAGGCAAGGGGTTGGCCGCCGGGCTCGCGATCGTCGTGCTCGGCATCGTGCTCGACCGCGTGACGCGGGCCGCCACCGAGCGGGCGGACGCCGCCGCGCACGGCGGGCTTCATCAGAGATGAACGTTTACCGGCCGGTTCAGGCCGGCGGAACTTACAGGAGGACCAGGTGTCAGTAACCAGGAGTGGAAAGGTCCGGGCCGTCGTGTTCGTGACCGGCGCCGGCCTCCTGCTCACCGCGTGCGGAGGGGCTAAGGTCGGGCAGGTCGAGACTGCCGCGAGCAGCAGTGCCGGCGGTGCGAAGAGCTGCGGAACCGTCAATCTCGCGGTGAACCCGTGGGTGGGCTACGAGGCCAACGCGGCGGTGATCGCGCAGGTGGCCGAGAAACAGCTCGGTTGCAAGGTGGTCAAGAAGGACCTGAAGGAGGAGGTTGCCTGGCAGGGCTTCGCCACCGGTGAGGTCGACGCCGTCGTGGAGAACTGGGCCCACGACGATCTCAAGAAGAAGTACATCGATGACCAGAAGGTCGCCGTGTCAGCAGGGCCGACCGGCAACAAGGGCGTCATCGGCTGGTACGTGGCGCCGTGGATGGCCAAGAAGTACCCGGACATCACCGACTGGAAGAACCTCAACAAGTACGCCTCGCTGTTCAAGACCTCCGAGTCCGACGGCAAGGGCCAGTTCCTCGACGGCGACCCGTCGTTCGTCACCAACGACGCCGCGCTGGTGAAGAACCTCAAGCTCGACTACAAGGTCGTGTACGCGGGCAGCGAGACCGCGCTCATCACCGCCTTCCGCCAGTCGGAGAAACAACAGCAGCCGATCCTCGGCTACTTCTACGAGCCGCAGTGGTTCCTGTCGGAGCTCAGGCTGGTCAAGGTCAACCTGCCTGCCTACACCAAGGGCTGCGACACCGACGCGGCCAAGGTGGCGTGCGACTATCCGCCGTACGAGCTGGACAAGATCGTGAGCAAGAAGTTCGCCGATTCCGGCAGTCCCGCGTACACGCTGGTCAAGAACTTCACCTGGACGAACGACGACCAGAACCTCGTGGCCAAGTACATCGCCGAGGACAAGATGACGGCCGATGAGGCGGCCGCCAAGTGGGTGGCCGACAACCCCGACAAGGTCAAGGCCTGGCTGCCCGCCGGCTGAGATCCGCATGCGCCCGGCCCGGTCGACGTTCGGCGACCGGGCCGGGCGCATGCGTGTCCGGGGGTGGCGGGCGGCCAGATTCGGCGGCCGTGCAAACCGTAGGGAATAAGGCGCGACGCACTCTTGACACCCCGAACGCGGCGAGCGACGCTTGTTGCGGAAAGTGCGCTTGGTTGCATATTAGGCAACAACGGAGGTGGCTATGACGGGCCCGAGCGTCGTCATCATCGGCGCGGGTGTGGTCGGCGCGGCTCTGGCCGACGAGCTGTCCGCCCGCGGCTGGACCGGCGTCACGGTCGTCGATCAGGGAGACGTGCCCGCCACCGGCGGCTCCTCCTCCCATGCTCCAGGTCTGGTGTTCCAGATCAACGGATCGAAGACCATGACCGAGATGGCCCGCTACACCATCGAGAAGTTCGTCGAGCTGGACAGCTTCCTCCAGGTGGGCGGGCTCGAGGTGGCCACCACCCCCGAGCGGCTCGCCGAGCTGCGGCGCCGCCACGGCTGGGCCACCTCCTGGGGGATCGAGGCCCACCTGCTCTCGCCGGAGGAGAGCGTGGCCAAGCACTCCCTCCTCGACCGCGACAAAGTGCTCGGCGGCCTGTTCATCCCCACCGACGGGCTGGCCAAGGCGGTCAAGGCGGTCGACGCGCAGCTCGCGCGGGCACAGGAGCGCGGCGTACGGGTGCTCGGCAGGCACGAGGTGCTGGACATCAGGAGTGAGGACGGCCGGGTCAGCGCGGTGGTGACCGACCAGGGCGAGATCCCCGCCGACATCGTGGTGTGCTGCGCCGGGATCTGGGGCCCGCGGGTCGCCCGCATGGTCGGCATGGAGCTGCCGCTCACCCCGCTCGCGCACCAGCTCGCCTGGACCGGGCAGGTGCCCGACCTGGCGGGTCAGACCGTCGAGGCGTCCCGGCCGATCCTCCGCCACCAGGACGCCGACCTGTACTACCGCGAGCGCTACGACACGCTCGGCATCGGCTACTACGGTCACCGGCCCATGCCGATCAACTCCGACGACATCCTGCCCGTCGATGCCGCCGAGGTGATGCCGTCCGTGCTCACCTTCACCCCCGACGACTTCGCCGAAGCCTGGACGCAGACCCGGGACCTGCTCCCGTCCACCCGCTCCGCCAAGGTGGAGGACGGCATCAACGGGCTGTTCTCGTTCACCACCGACCACCTGCCGCTGATGGGCGAGTCCCGCGAGGTCGAGGGCTTCTGGGTGGCCGAGGCCGTCTGGGTCACCCACTCCGCCGGAGTCGGCCGGGCGATGGCCGAATGGCTCGTCGACGGCCACTGCACGACGTTCGACCTGCATGAGTGCGACGTCAACCGGTTCGAGCCGCACCAGCTCGCGCCCGACTACGTGCTGGCCCGCGGCTGCCAGAACTACGTCGAGGTCTACGACATCATCCACCCGCTCCAGCCGATGGAGGACCCCCGCCCGCTGCGTACCAGCCCGTTCCACCCCCGGCAGCGGGAGCTTCGCGCGACCTTCCTGGAGGCGTCGGGCTGGGAACGCCCGCAGTGGTACGACGCCAACGCCCCGCTGCTGGAGGGCCGCGACATCCCCACGCCGGGAGACTGGGCGGCGCGGTACTGGTCGCCCATCGTCGGCGCGGAGGCCCAGGCCACCCGCGAGAGCGTCGCCATGTACGACATGACCGCGCTCAAGCGCCTGGAGGTCAGCGGCCCGGGAGCCGTCGCCTTCCTGCAGCGCCTCACCACCGGCAACGTCGACAAGTCTGTCGGCTCCGTGACGTACTGCCTGCTGCTCAACGCCGACGGCGGCATCCGCAGCGACGTCACCGTGGCCCGCCTCGGCCCGCAGGAGTTCCAGGTCGGTGCCAACGGCAACCTCGACCTCGACTGGTTCGACCGGCACCGGCCCGCCGACGTGTACCTCCGCGACCTCACCCCGGGGACCTGCTGCATCGGCCTCTGGGGGCCCAGGGCCCGCGACCTCGTCCAGCCGCTGGCCACCGCCGACCTGACCGCGCTGCGCTACTTCCGCGGCACCCGCGCCCACCTCGGCAACGTGCCGGTCACCATGCTCCGCCTGTCCTACGTCGGCGAGCTCGGCTGGGAGATCTACACCACCGCGGACATGGGCCTCAAGCTGTGGGACACCCTGTGGGAGGCCGGCCAGGACCATGGCGTCATCGCCGCCGGCCGGGGCGCCTTCACCAGCCTGCGCCTGGAGAAGGGCTACCGCTCCTTCGGCACCGACATGACCTTCGAGCACGACCCGTACGAGGCGGGCGTGGGGTTCGCCGTCAAGCTGGACAAGGGCGACTTCATCGGCCGCGAGGCGCTGCTCGCCCGCAAGGAGTCGGTCGGCCGCCGCCTCACCTGCCTGCTCACCGACGAGGTCGTCATGGGCAGGGAGCCGGTGTACGACGGCGAGCGGCCGGTCGGTTACGTCACCAGCGCCGCCTACGGATACACGATCGGCAGAGGGATCGCCTACGCGTGGCTGCCCGCCTCGCTCGCGAACCCCGGCCATACCGTCCACGTCGGCTACTTCGACCGGCGGGTGGCCGCCGTCGTGGCCGAGGAGCCCTTGTTCGACCCGGCGATGACCCGGCTGCGCGGTTAGGAGAGGACATCAGATGATCGACACCCCGCTGGACGTGGTAGATCCGGAGGTTCACGCCGCCATCGGCGCGGAGCTGGCCCGACAGCGATCGACGCTGGAGATGATCGCCTCGGAGAACTTCGCGCCCGTGGCCGTCATGGCCGCCCAGGGCTCGGTGCTCACCAACAAGTACGCCGAAGGCTACCCGGGCAGGCGTTACTACGGCGGCTGCGAGCATGTCGACGTGATCGAGCGGCTCGCCATCGACCGGGTGCGGGCGCTGTTCGGCGCCGAGGCGGCCAACGTGCAGCCCCACTCGGGCGCGCAGGCCAACGCCGCGGCCATGGCGGCCCTGCTGGAGCCGGGCGACACCATTCTCGGCCTCGACCTGGCCCACGGCGGCCACCTCACGCACGGCATGCGCATCAACTTCTCCGGCCGGCTCTACAACGTGGTCGCCTACCACGTGCGCGAGAGCGACCACCTGGTGGACATGGAGGAGGTCGAGCGACTGGCCCGCGAGCACCGGCCGAAGCTCGTCATCGCCGGCTGGTCGGCCTATCCCCGTCAGCTCGACTTCGCGGCCTTCCGCCGGATCGCCGACGAGGTGGGCGCCTACCTCATGGTCGACATGGCGCACTTCGCCGGCCTGGTGGCGGCGGGTCTGCACCCCTCGCCCGTGCCGCACGCCCACGTGGTCACCACGACCACGCACAAGACCCTCGGCGGCCCGCGCGGCGGGGTCATCCTGTCCATCGCGGACCTCAGCAAGAAGATCAACTCGGCGGTGTTCCCCGGTCAGCAGGGTGGGCCGCTGGAGCACGTCATCGCGGCCAAGGCCGTCGCGTTCAAGGTCGCGGCCGAGGAGGAGTTCCGCGACCGGCAGCGGCGCACGCTGGAGGGCGCGCGCATCCTCGCCGACCGGTTGCTCGCTCCCGACGCGGTGGCCGCCGGGGTCAGGGTGCTCACCGGCGGCACCGACGTACACCTCGTGCTGGTCGATCTGCGCGACTCCGAGCTGGACGGCAAGCAGGCCGAGGACCGGCTGCACACGGCGGGCATCACGGTGAACCGCAACGCCGTGCCCTTCGACCCGCGCCCGCCCATGGTCACCTCCGGGCTGCGGATCGGCACGCCCGCCCTGGCGACGCGCGGGTTCGGCGCGGCGGACTTCACGGAGGTCGCCGACATCATCGCGAGCGCCCTGACACCGGACGCCGACCTGGCGTTCCTGCGCGGCAGGGTCGAGGCCCTCGCCGGCAAGCACCCGCTCTACGGAGAGGTCCGATGACCCCGCGGCCCCCCGGAGCAGACCTGCCCGAGCACCCCGACCGGCTGTGGAGCGCAGCCGAGCCGAAAGCCTCCTACGACGTGGTGATCGTCGGCGGGGGCGGCCACGGCCTCGCCACCGCCTACTATCTGGCCAAGAACCACGGCATCACCAACGTCGCGGTCTTGGAGCGAGGCTGGCTGGCCGGCGGCAACATGGCGCGCAACACCACCATCATCCGCTCCAACTACCTGTGGGACGAGAGCGCGGGCATCTACGAGCACGCGCTCAAGCTCTGGGAGGGCTTGGAGGAGGAGCTCGACTACCCGCTGCTGTTCAGCCAGCGCGGCGTGCTCAACCTCGCGCACAGCCTGCAGGACGTGCGTGACAGCGTCCGCCGGGTGGAGGCGAACCGGCTCAACGGCGTGGACGCGGAATGGCTGGACCCCCAGCAGGTCAAGGAGGTCTGCCCGATCGTCAACATCTCACCCGACGTGCGCTATCCGGTGCTGGGGGCCACCTTCCAGCCCCGCGCGGGCATCGCCAAGCACGACTACGTCGCGTGGGGGCTGGCCCGGGCGGCCGCGGCGCTCGGGGTCGACTTCATCGAGCACTGCGAGGTCACGGGGCTGCGGGTGAGCGACGGCCGGGTCACCGGCGTGGACACCACCCGCGGCACGATCTCGGCGGGCCGGGTGGCGCTGTGCGCGGCCGGGCACAGCTCGATCGTCGCCGCCACCGCCGGCATCGACCTGCCGCTGCAGAGCCATCCGCTGCAGGCGCTGGTCTCCGAGCTGCTGGAGCCCGTGCACCCGACGGTCGTCATGTCCAACGCCGTCCACGTGTACGTCAGCCAGGCGCACAAAGGCGAGCTGGTGATGGGGGCGGGCATCGACGCGGCCAACTCCTACCGCCAGCGCGGCGCCTTCCACATCATCGAGCGGCAGATGGCCGCGGCGCTGGAGCTGTTCCCGATCTTCGCCAGGGCGCACGTGCTGCGGACCTGGGGCGGCGTCGTGGACGTCTCGCCGGACGCCTCGCCGATCGTCGGGCTGACCCCGGTCGGCGGCCTCTACCTCAACTGCGGGTGGGGCACCGGCGGCTTCAAGGCCACCCCCGGCGTGGGCTGGTGTTTCGCCCACACGGTGGCCAACGACGAGCCGCACCCGCTCAACGCTCCCTTCTCCCTTGACCGATTCGTCACCGGGGCGCTCGTCGACGAGCACGGTGCCGCCGCGGTCGCCCACTGAGGACGTCACATGCTGCTGATCCCATGCCCCTGGTGCGGCCCACGCGAGGAGGCCGAGTTCCACTACGGCGGGCAGGCACACGTCGCCTACCCGGAGAACCCGGCCGCGCTCTCCGATGAGGAGTGGGCCCGCTACCTGTTCTTCCGCGACAACCCCAAGGGCGTCTTCGCCGAGCGCTGGAGCCACTCCGCGGGCTGCCGCCGGTGGTTCAACGCCCTGCGCGACACCGCGACCAACGAGATCCACGCCGTCTACCGTGCGGGCGAGCCACGGCCGGTGACCTCATGAGGCGGGAGAGCGGCGGCCGGATCGACCGCTCCCGCGTCCTGCGCTTCCGGTTCGACGGGCAGGTGTACACCGGCCACCCCGGTGACACCCTCGCCTCCGCACTGCTGGCCAACGGCGTACGCCAGGTCGCCACCAGTGTCAGGCTGGGCCGCCCGCGCGGGATCTTCGCCGCGGGCAGCGAGGAGCCCAACGCGGTCGTCCAGATCGTGGAGCCGTTCCCCGAGCCGATGCTGCCCGCCACCACGGTCGAGCTGTACGACGGCCTGGTCGCGAACAGCCTCGCCGGCCAGGGCCGGCTGGCGACCGAGCCCGACCCGGCCCGGTACGACGCCGTCCACGCCCACTGCGACGTCCTGGTGGTCGGCGCCGGGCCGGCCGGGCTGGCCGCCGCCCGCGAGGCGGCGAGCACCGGCGCGCGGGTGATCCTCGCCGACGAGCAGCCCGAGCCGGGCGGCAGCCTGCTGGGCACCACCGACCTCGTGGACGGCGTGCCGGGCGCCGCGTGGGCCGCCGCGACGGCGGCCGCGCTGGAGGGGCTGCCCGAGGTGCGGGTGCTGCGGCGCACCACCGTCTTCGGCTACTACGACGACAACTACCTGGTCGCCGTCGAGCGGCGCACCAACCATCTCGGCGGGGCGGCGCCCGCCGCGGTGGCGCGCGAGCGGGTCTGGCGCATCAGGGCGCGACGGGTGGTCCTGGCCACCGGCGCGCACGAGCGGCCGATCGCCTTCGCCGGCAACGACCTGCCCGGCGTGATGCTGGCCGGCGCCGCTCGCACCTACGCCAACAGGTACGGCGTGCTGCCGGGCCGCCGCGCGGTGGTGTTCACCGCGAACGACAGCGCCTACGCCGCCGCCCTCGACCTCGCCGAGGCGGGTGTGGAGGTGGCGGCCATCATCGACGTCCGGCCCGCTCCCGGCGCGGGCTGGGCCGAACGGGCACGCGAGCGCGGCATCTCGCTGCTGCCCGGCCACGTGGTCACCGCGGCCCGTGGCGACGGCCAGGTCTTGTCGGTGCTGGTCGCCGAGGCGCCGGACGCCGTTCCCACCGCTTCCGCGGCAGGAACGGACGCTGCTCCGACCGCTCCCGCGGCAGGGGAGCGGGCGCTCGACGCCGATCTGCTGCTCGTGTCGGGCGGCTGGAACCCGGTCGTCCACCTGTTCAGCCAGTCGGGCGGCACGCTCCGCTACGACGAGGCGCTCGGCACGCTGGTCCCCGACCGGTCCCGGCAGGCCGTCGACGTCGCCGGGGCGGCGGCGGGAGACCTGGAGGCGGCGGGGGAGGCGTACTGGCTGGTCCCCGCGAGCGACTACTCGGCGCACTTCGTCGACCTGCAGCGGGACGTGACCGTCGCCGACATCCAGCGGGCGACCGGCGCCGGCCTGCGCTCCGTCGAGCACGTCAAGCGCTACACCACCGCCGCGACGGCCCACGACCAGGGCAAGACCTCCGGGCTGCTCACCTCGGCGGTCGTGGCCCACGCGCTGGGCGCCCCGGTGGCCGAGCTGGGCATCACCACGTTCCGCGCGCCGTACCTGCCCGTGAGCTTCGCGGCGCTGGCCGGCCGTGACCGCGGCCTGCTGCACGATCCCGTCAGAGTGACGGCGCTGCACGAGTGGCACGTCGCCCACGGCGCGCTCTTCGAGAACGTCGGCCAGTGGAAGCGGCCGTGGTACTACCCGCGTCCCGGCGAGGACATGGAGGCCGCCGTGCTGCGCGAGTGCCGGGCGGCCCGCGAGGGGGTGGCGGCGATGGACGCCTCCACCCTCGGCAAGATCGACGTGATCGGGCCCGACGCGGGGGAGTTCCTCGACCGGCTCTACACCAACCTGATGAGCTCGCTGAAGGCCGGCGCCATCCGCTACGGCGTCATGTGCCGCCCCGACGGGATGGTCTTCGACGACGGCACGGTCATCCGCATCGCCGAGGACCACTTCCTCATCACCACCACGACGGGCAACGCGGCGACCGTCCTGGACTGGATGGAGGAGTGGCTGCAGACCGAGTGGCCGTGGCTGCGGGTGCACTGCACGTCGGTCACCGAGCAGTGGGCCACGGTCGCCCTCGTCGGGCCGGCGTCGCGTGAGGTACTCGCCGAGCTCGCGCCGGGGCTCGCGGTGGACGCGGCGGGCTTCCCGTTCATGACCTGGCGGGACGCGGACGTGGCCGGGATCCCGGCGCGGGTGTGCCGGATCAGTTTCTCCGGCGAGCTGGCCTTCGAGATCAACGTGACGTCCTGGGACGGCCTGCGCCTGTGGACGGCGATCATGGATAGCGGTCGCGTGACCCCGTACGGGACCGAGACCATGCACGTGCTGCGAGCCGAGAAGGGCTACCCGATCGTGGGCCAGGACACCGACGGCACGGTAACCCCGCAGGACCTGGGCATGTCCTGGGTGGTGTCGAAGAAGAAACCCGACTTCATCGGCAAGCGATCGTTCGCGCGGGCCGACACCTCGCGGGCGGACCGCAAGCAACTCGTCGGTCTGCTTCCGGAGGACCCGGACTTCCTGCTGCCCGAAGGGGCGCACCTGGTCGCCACGGACTCGCTGCCGCAGCCGCCCGTGCCCGCGCTCGGCCACGTCACCTCCAGTTATCGCAGCGCGGTCCTGGGCCGCACGTTCGCGCTGGCGCTGGTCAGCGGCGGGCAGGGCCGGCTCGGAGAGCGGCTGTACGCGCCTGTCGCGGGCACGTTCGTGCCGGTGACCGTCGCCTCTCACGTCCTGTACGACCCGGAAGGAGCGCGCCGTGATGGCTGAGCGCAGGAGCCCGGCCGCGGCCTTCGCCGGCCGGTTCGCCGCCGCGTCCGAAGGTGGAGGACTGCGGCTCGCGGAGCTGCCGTTCCTCACCCACGTCAACGTACGCGTCGACCCGGCGAGCCCGCCGGCCGAGGACCTCGGCGCCGTGCTGGGGGTGCCGCTGCCCGTCGAGCCGTGCACCGCCGTACAGACCGGCTCCGGGGCCGAGGACATTACGGTGGCCTGGCTCGGTCCGGACGAGTGGCTGGTGATCGGACCCGAGGGCTACCGGCACGAGCTGCTGCGCAAGGCGCTCGGCGACCGGCACGGGTCGATCGTGGACGTGTCGGCCCAGCGCACCACGCTGCTGGTGTCAGGCCCCCGCGCGCGCGACCTGCTGGCCCATGGCTGCGCGCTCGACCTGCACCCCAGCGTTTTCGGGCCGGGGAGTTGCGCGCAGACCATGCTGGCACGGGCCCAGGTCGTGCTCCTGGCCCGGCCCGATGGCTTCCTCGTACTCGTCCGCTCGTCCTTCGCGGCGTACCTGGCTGAGTGGCTCCTCGACGCGGCGACAGAACACCTCGGATGAGCCTCGGCATCGCTATGAGTGGTCATGCGACACCCCCAAATCCGCAAGGGAGGTGCTTCGTCGGCGTCTTGTCGTACGGCGCATCGACGAGCTGATCAAACCTCGCCCAGGACGCCCTTTGTCGCCCGCTTGGTCATTCCGGTTCGGGGAGATCGAACGGGGGGCCGAGCGGGGGGTCGGTGGCGAGGTTGAGTGCGGCGGTGAGGATGGTGAGGACCTGGCTCACGGCCTCGGGCGCGAACTCGTAGTCGCCACGCCGCCGTTGTTTGATCAGCCTGGCGCTCTGCAGCGCGCGCAGGTGGTGATAGAGCTGGCCACTCGTGGTCTGCTCGCCGTCTCCGCCGAGGGCTTCCTGGAGATCGGCTCGGGTGCACCGGCCCTGTCGGACGAGTGCGCCGAGCAGCGCCAGTCGCGGTTGGCTGCCGAGAGACTCCAGGATGTCGGCGACCCGCGCCCAGTCGGCCGACAGCAACTCTGACAGAGGGAGTTCCCTGGCCCAGAACCTCTCACCGTCGGGCAGCCGTACGGCTCCGACGTAGCCGACCGTCCCGGATCCGTTGTCTTTCTCCGCCTGGCGGCGCATCTCATGAATCACACCCATGAGGGACGGCGACTCCGGTGAACGTCGCGGTGGGTCGGCGGTGTCGGCCAGCCCCTCCAGGCGGGCGATCCGGGCCTCGAGCTCGGCGAATCTTTCCTCACTCATCGCACTCTCCTACGCTTTTCCAGAATTACGATATAGCGTAGAAGACTGGCTTGGGGATGGCAACGCGGGCCTCCGCACTTTTAGGTGAGCGGAGCCTGACGTGAAGTCTTCCTGCGGTGTACGGCTATCGCCGCCCCAAGGGCGAGGGCGGCATATCCGCAGGTCACCGCCAAACCTGCCCAAGGCGGGAGCGGGTAGTAGCCCCCGAGCAGCGACTGGTCCACGTCCACATGCGCGAACGTGGGGATGCTCTGCGTGATCGCGAACCCGGCGGCAGGAGTGATCATCAGTAGCCATGGCACCAGACCCGCGGTCGCCAGCACGTACGGCACGACGACCAGCCCGATGGCCAGCCCGATGGCGATCACGGCCCGCTTGACCAGCGCGGCCAGGCCCAGAGCCAGCACGGCGGCGGCCGCGGTCAGCGCCGCGTAGCCGACGATCACCCGGAGCTCGGTCGCCAAGGTGATCGGCTGAACCGGGTTCTGATGGGCACGCAACATCGCCAGGCCGACAGGGATGACGACTCCCGAGGTCACCAGCCCCGCCACGAACGCGACCGCGCCGACCACCACGGCCTTGGCCGCCAGCAGCAGCGCCGGCTGCGGCTCGACCGGCGGGCCGGTCCCGATCAGCCCGCGCCGGTGTTCCGCCGTGAAGAACAGGACCGCCACCACGAGCACCAGGACCAGCCCCAGGGCGCCGCCGATCAGCATGAGGTCAGCGCGCACACCGCCCTCCACCGTGGCGGGCCCGATGTCACCGCCCCCGGTCACGATGAGCTTGTCGCCGGACTCGACGACCCCGCCCGGGTGATGCGGGGTCTTGCCGTCGGACTCCATGGAGACACCGACGTCGTCGCGGCGCCACGAACCGTTCGCGCCCTGCAGCGTGATCCGGTCGAAGGTGGCGGTGGCCTGGGCGAAGGCTTTCGCCATCTCCCACAAGGCGCCCGGCGAGGCGGCGAACATCCCGATCTCGACCGACTCCGGCAGCCCGGTCAGCTCGACCGTGCTGACCTCGGTCCACGCCTTGCCGTCGTCTGACTCGTAACCGGTGATGGTGTCGCCCGACCTGGTCAGCCGCAGCCACTGGGGGCCGTTGTGCGGACCGCCGGGCACGTCGTGGGTGAAGTTGTACTGCATCCGTACGCCGTGATCTCCGGTGAGCATGACGGCGGCGTACGGCGTGCCCTGCGTGAGGCTCTGCCTGATCAGGAGCCCGGCCTTCGCCCACGGCACCACTCCCTCCTTGACGTTACGCAACCCGGGTACGACGTCCGGCAGTCGCATCTGCCCGGTCATGTCCGACACCCGGGCGGTGATGCTGCCGTTCCCCTTGAGCGGCTGGTGCACGAAGTAGTACCTGTCGCTCACCGCCGTACCATCGGGTCCCACCAAGGGCGCGGGGCAGGCGCCCTCGCCCTTCCCCGTCACGCAGGTGGTGCGGGAGCCCCCGGCGATCAGCAGTCCGAGCGACACGGTGACCAGCACGGAGGCCGCCATGGTGAGCACCCAGCCGCGCGCGGAGCGGAACTTGGTCCACTCCGTGCGGAGCACCTGGAGGAAGTCGACCCGTTGACTGGATCGGTACGGCGTGAATGAACTCATGCCGACGGTTGTACGCGGCCCCCGGTTCCAGCCGGGTCGCAGCGGCTGCGACCCGGCTGGAACCGGGGATCTGGCATCGTTGACCCATGGCACCTCGACCCGGCGGCCGGTCCGGCCGCCCCGCCCGCGCGACGACCGGCGGTGAGTGGCGGTGAGGGTCCTCGTCGTCGAGGACTTCGAGGTCCTCGCCCGCTCCATCGGCACCGGGCTGCGCCGCGAGGGCATGGCCGTCGACGTCGTCCTGGATGGCACCGCCGCCCTCGACCGCCTGGCCGTCACCCGCTACGACGTGGTGATCCTCGATCGCGACCTGCCCGGCGTGCATGGGGACGAGATCTGCCGGCGCCTGGCCCACGGCCGCTGCGAGACCCGCGTACTGATGCTCACCGCCTCCGGCACCATCGAGGATCGCGTCCACGGGCTCAGCCTCGGTGCCGACGACTACCTGCCCAAGCCGTTCGCGTTCGCCGAACTGGTCGCCCGCGTCCGTGCTCTGGCCCGCCGCGCCACCCCGCCGCTGCCGCCCACGCTGGCCTGCGGGGACATCACCCTCGATCCGGCCCGCCGCACCGCGTTCCGGGCCGGGCGGCGCCTTGAGCTGAGCCCCAGGGAATTCGCCCTGCTCGAATGCCTGCTCGCCGTACCCGGCCTGGTCATCTCCGCCGAAGAACTGCTGGAGCGCGTCTGGGACGAGGCCGCCGACCCCTTCAGCAGCGCCGTCAAGCACACCATGCACCGGTTGCGGGCCAAGCTCGGTGACCCGCCCGTGATCGAGACCATCCGCGAAGGCGGCTACCGCATCGGACCGTCCTGACCCCGTCATAGGTGCCCGGCTCAAGGCAGGGTGATCGCACACCCTGCCTTGACGGTGCCGTCAGGCGTCACGCAGCCGCAGCACCAGTGCTCCGGCCACCAGCGCGGCAGCGGCCCAGGCGGCGAGGATGCCGAGGCCCGCCCACGGGCTGACGGGCAGGCTGCGGAGATCGGTGGTGGCCTGGATGGCCAGCCCGGCGCTCATGGGCCCGATCCGCTGAAGCAGGCGCTGCCAGTGCGGATCGCCGATCGCCTGGGAGAGGATGGGGAACAGGTAGAGCAGGCCGAGGACAATCCCGATACTGGTCGCGGAGTCCCGTACGACTGTGGCGACGCCGAGGCTGAGCAGGGCGATCAGCGCCAGATAGAGGATCGATCCGACGGTCGCACGCAGCGTGGGCCCGTCGGTCAGGGTCAAGGCCGGGTAGCCGCGGTCAGCGGTGAAACCGTGGCCGGGCAGGATGAGCCGCCCCGCCAGCAGCGACCCGAGGACGGCGACGGTCCCGGCCGCGGCCACGACGCCGGTGAGGGTGACGGCTTTGGCCGCGAGGACGGTGCCCCGATGCGGCATCGCCGCCAGGGTGGTACGGATGAAGCCCGAGCTGTACTCGCGGCTGATGACCAGCACGGCCAGGATGGCGACCAGCGCCTGGCCCAGCATGACGCCGGTGAGGCTGAGTCTGGTCGTGTCGTAGCCGCAGCCGGCGGCGCCACAGGTCATCACCGAGGTCACCGCGACGCTCACGGCCACGGTCAGCGCGATGGTGCCGAGCAGCAGCCACAGGGAGCCGGCGACGGTCCGCAGCTTCGTCCACTCCGCGTGCAGGGCCGGCCTCATGCGTCCCTCCTGCGGAGAACGACGGCTGCCACGGCCAGGCTCACCACCGCGTAACCGGCCAGGACGGCGAACCCCGCCCACGGCGTCAGCGGGTAATAGCCGTTGTACGGCGTATAGACGCTCGTGACCTGGCGATATGGCACCAGCGTCTGCTGGACGGCGAAGGCCGCGGCCGGTGTCACCCGGGCCAGCACGTTCGACACGCCCGCGGGCAGGAACGGGACCTGGGCGAACAGGATGTAGGGCAGCACGATGGCCGCGACCACGCTGGTGACCGCCCCGGCACCGCGCCGGAATATGGTGCCGACGGCGAGAGCCAGAATCGAGGCGGCCGCGAGCAGGGCCGCGGTCCCGAACGCGATCCGGAGCTGGGCCGAGAACGTCACCGGGAACAGGTACACGCCGTTGGCCCGCGCGAGCCTCTCGCCGAGTGGAATCGCGACGGCCGATCCCGCCAGCCCGGCGACGAAGGTGACGGCGCCCAGGACGATGGCCTTGGCCGCCAGCACCCGGCTCCGCCTCGGGCTGGCGGCCAGAGTGACGTGGATCATGCCTTCCCGGTATTCGGCGGTGATGAACCGCGTGCCCACGACGATCACCGTGATCAGCGCGGCGAACGTGCCGGTGAGGATTTCTCCGAGAGTGCCGCCGGTTGCCAGAGCCAGGCGTACGGCGGGTGCTATGTCGCCGGAGCCGGTCACCGTGAAGCGGCCGTCAGATCCCGGGAACGAACCCGAGGTGTTCCGCGGGTAGCCGGGGAAGCTGGGGGATTCGGGTCCCACCTGGTCGCCTGTCCAGTTTCCCCCGGCCCAGCGCCCCTGGCTACGAAGATCCCCGAAGACGGCCGTGGACACACTGGGGACCGTGCCCATGCCGTCCACGGAGGACGGAGACGCGACGAACAACCCGCCTTGCGCGGTCGGTCCGAGGCCCTTCACCTGCACGGTGCTCACCTTGGTCCAGTGCGTGCCGTCGGCGGAGGCATAGCCGGTGATCGCGTCCCCGGAGCGGTCCAGCCGCAGCCAGGAGACGGAGCCGGAAGGGCCGGCCGTGTCGTTGACGTAGTTGTGCTGCATCCGCACGCCGTGGGCGCCGGTGATCATGATCGCCGCGTACGGTGATCCCTGGCGGGTGTCCCCCTTGAGGATGAGCCCGGCCTTCGCCCACGGCACGCTGCCAGGCCGCAGGTTCGCCAGACCCGTGGCGATGCTGCTCCTGAGCGCGGAAACGGAGACGGTGATGCTGCCGTCTCCGGTCAGCGGCCGGTGCACGAAGGAGAAGCTGTCGGTAACCGGTCCGCCATCGGGTCCGACCGGGACGGCCGGCGAGCCGCGCTGATCGCTGCTGATCCCGGCGAGCAGGGCGACCAGCACCATCATCAGCGCCGCGGCCACCATACCGAGCATCCACGCCCGGACAGAGCGGAACTTGGTCCACTCCGCGTGCAGCACCTGGGGGAAGCCGTCGCGCCCGGCCCGCTGGGCCGATGGATGCCGCGTCATGGTGGGGGTCACCGCCGCACCCGCGCGGGCGTCGCGGCGCGGAACTCGACCGCCTCGCGGGTGAGCTCCAGATAGACGTCCTCCAACGTGGCGCGGTGCGCTGACACCTCGGAGAACGCGACCGCGCTCTCGCGCAGCAGCGTCACGACCCGATCCGAAGGCAGACCGGAGACGGTGACGGCGTCCAGGCCGGTGGCCGCCACGGTCGCGCCGGCCCGCGCGAGCACCCTCATCGCCTCCTGGCGGGCCGTGGTGCGCAGGACCACCCGGTTCCTGGACGCGGCCGCGAGCAGGTCGGCCACGCCGGCGTCGGCGATGACCTTGCCCCGCCCGACCAGGACGAGATGATCGGCCATGTCCTGCAACTCGCTCATCAGGTGGCTGGACACCAGCACGGCACGGCCCTGAGCGGCCAGTGACCGCAGGAACCCACGCATCCAGATGATGCCGTCGGGATCCATGCCGTTGAACGGCTCATCGAGCATGACGATCGGCGGGTCGCCCAGCAGGGCCGCGGCGATCCCGAGCCGTTGCCGCATGCCGAGCGAGTAGCCTCCGGCCTTGCGCCGGGCGGCCGAGGCCAGGCCGACCTGCTCGATCACCTGGTCCACCCGCCGCGCCGCCAGGCCCTGCGAATGCGCCAGCCAGAGCAGGTGGTTGCGGGCACTCCGGCTCGGGTGCAACGCCGCCGCGTCCAGCAGCGAACCGAGGTGGCTCAGCGGCGGCCGAAGGCTGCGGTACGGCCTCCCCTCGATCAGCGCGGTGCCCTCGTCCACCGCGTCCAGGCCCAGGATCACGCGCATCGTGGTCGACTTCCCGGCCCCGTTCGGCCCCACGAAGCCGGTCACCCGCCCCGGATGGACGGAAAAGGACATGCCGTCGAGGGCTTGGGTCGCCCCGTACCGCTTACGCAGCCCGGCGACGACAATCCCTGGGGCGCTCATCGGGGTGAGCAGTCGGTTCGGTGTGGTCTCATGCGGGACAGGTGTACATCGCTCCCGGTTCCAGCCCGGTCTCAGTTGCTGCGACCCGGTTGGAACCTGCGACCTGGCAATGTTGGGTGCGTGACGCGTCAAATCGGCGGCCCGTTCCGCCGCTCTCCTCGCCCGGGCCGCTCCATCGGCACCGGGTTGCGCCGCCACCGCATCGGACCGTCATGACTCCCAAGCAGCCGGCCAGAAGGTCCCTGCAGACGCGGCTCGCGCTCGCCTACGCGGCGGGCATCTACGCCGCCGGGGTCTTGGTGGTCCTCTTCGTCGCCGTCCCGCTCGCCAGCGTCCAGGCGACCACCCCCAAGGGCCACCCCTCATCGAGCGCGATCACCGAAACCGGGCCCGGGATCAGCCTGCCCCAACTCCTCGCCGGATCCGCCGTCGCCCTGGTCATTCTGATTCCCGTCGCCCTGGCTCTGGGCTGGTTCGTCGCCGGCCGGTTCCTGCGCCCGCTACGCGCCATCACCGCCACCGCCCAGATCATCTCCGCCGGAAACCTCCACCAGCGCCTCGGCCTCGGTGAGCCCGGCGACGAGCTGACCGAGCTCGGTCACATCCTCGACGACCTGTTCGCCCGCCTGCAGGCATCCTTCGACGCCCAACGACATTTCATCGCCAACGCCTCCCACGAGCTGCGCACCCCTCTGGCCGGCCTGCGTACCCTGCTCGAAGTCGCGCTCGCCGACCCCGACGCCGACGCCGACGCCCTGCGCGCGGCCTGCCAGGAGGCCCTCGCCCTGGGCGGACACCAGGAGCGGCTCGTCCAAGCACTGCTCGCCCTGGCCACCAGCGAGCGCGGCGTCACCCGCTGGGACGCCCTCGACCTCGCCCACGTCGTCGAAGGAGTGCTCGCCTCCCGCCGCGACCGGGCAACGGAAGCAGGCATCGACCTCACCGAACACCTGACGCCCGCCATGACGGCCGGGGACCCGAGACTGATCGAGAGTCTCGTCGCCAACCTCATCGACAACGCCGTCCGTCACAATCACCCAGGCGGGCACGTCCATGTCACTGTGCGGACCTCCGGCACCCAGGTGGCCCTTACGGTCACCAACAGCGGGCCGGTCATCCCCGACGACCAGATCCAGCGCCTCTTTCAACCCTTCCAGAAACTGGCGCCTGATCGTCACGGCCGCGACGGCTACGGTCTCGGCCTGGCCATCGTCAATGCCGTCACGCAAGCTCACCACGCCATTCTCACCACCAGCGCACGCCCCGAAGGCGGCCTGTCCATCACCGTGTGGTTCGCGCACGGATCTCATCCGCACCATCCCTGACGTCCGAGGATGACCGGTGGACAGATAGTCTTCGCGTAGATAGTCTTCGCATAGATTGTCTGCCGAGAGCGGGGGAGTCACTCATGTGGACGTACGAGCACAGCGTCGAGACCAATGCCATGCCCGAGGCGATCTGGCGTCTGTGGGCCGATGTCGAGAACTGGGGAGCCTGGAACGCCGACATCGAGAGCATCCAGATCAGCGGCACGTTCGCGGCGGGTGCTGAGATCGTGATGACTCCGGCCGGGGAGGACCCGGTGCACCTGCGCGTCGCCGAGGCGACGGTCGACGAGTTGTTCGTGGACGAGGCTCGTATCGACGGCCTGCTCCTGCGCACTGTCCACCGGCTGGACCGGGGCGAGCGACTCCGCACTCGGGTGGTGTACCGGATGGAGATCACGGGTGCCGCGGCCGATGAACTCGGGCCACAGATCGGCCCCGCGGTCACCGCCGACTGGCCTGCCACCATGGCCGCCCTCGTCGAGCGGGCGCGCGGCTGACCGCCCCCAGCCCGGTCTTCCTGCTCTGATGACGGCGGCCCTGATCGCTCCTGGCCGGTGTTTCGAGGCGCTCATCGTGTCGGCGGTGTCCATGATCCGTCGACCGCGATGCCGGCGGCCGCGGCGATCCGATCGCGGGACTCCAGCAGCCGGCCCCGCAACGCCGCCAGGTCCACGCCGAGCAGCCGACCGTGCCGCTTGACCGCTCTGCCGGCGACGAAGACGCTGTCCACCAGGCCGGGATGGCCGGAAGCGACGATCGTGCCGACGGGGTTGCCGACGGGGAAGACCGAGAGGTCCTCGGCGTCGAGCAGGATCAGGTCGGCGTCCTTGCCGATGGAGATGCTGCCGGTTCGGGAGTCGAGTCCGCACGCGCGGGCGCCGTCCACCGTGGCGAACTCGGCGACGTCGCGCGCTGTGAGGCCGCCGTCCAGGCCGCGCTGGGTGGCGAGCGCCGTGCGCATGGTGGTGAACATGTCGCCGCCGACGGACGGGCAGTTGTCGATGGACAGCGACGGGCGGATTCCGGCGGCCAGCATACGGCCGGTCTCGGGCCAGCCGAGGCCCATGTTCAGCTCGACGTCCGGGCTGATCGACACCGAGCAACCCGCATCGGCCATCATCGCCACCTGGTCGTCGGAGATGCCGTTGCCGTGCACGAAGGTCGTGCGGTCGTCGAGCAGCCCGCGGTCACGCATGTCGGCGATCGGGCGGCGACCACGAGGCCAGCCCGTAGCGCCGTGCACGTGCACGCTCACCCGCAGCCCGAGTTCCCGCGCCAGCGCGACGTCGGCGGCGGTGGTGTCCATCGTGGTCAGTTGTGGCCCGCGCAGGCCCAGCATCATGTCGCCGTCGGACAACTGCGACCGTACGCGCGTGATCTCGGGTGCGATCGGGTCGTCGGTGAAGCCCGCGCAATAGCAGAACACCGAGCGGCCGGGTGCCGCGCGCAGTGCCTGGATCGCGGCGTCGGCGTTCTCCGGGCGGTGGGAGCAGTGGAACCAGTCGAGCATGGTCGTGACGCCCGAGCTGAGCGCCTCGATCCGGCCGAGCAGGTTGCCCAGGTAGACGTCTTCCGGCTGGTAGTGCGGCCGGATCGTGCCGTGCATGCCGACGCGGTACTGGTCGAACGTCCAGTCCGCGCCGATGCCGCGGAACGCGGTCTGCCAGGTGTGCCGGTGGGTGTCCACGAAACCGGGCATCACGATCTTGCCCGTGGCGTCCACGACCTCGGCGTCGGCCGCGTCGACGGTGGCGGCGACCGCGGCGATCAGGCCGTCCTCGATGAGCACGTCGCCCTGCGGGAGATCGCCGACGGCCGGGTCCATGCTGATCACCATGCCGCCACGTAACAGCGTCCTCATCGGGGAGGCACCTCCCCGAATGCCCGTTGTCCGGGGCGCGTGCGGCCGGTGATGGTGCCGATGCGGAATGCCATGGCGTCCTTTCGAAAGAGTTGACGCGTCAACTCTAAGGAAGCTGAGTTGACGCGTCAACTCGGTATGATTCCCGCCATGGCGGAAACCCATGCGCTGGAACCCGAGGAGTGGGAGTTCTGGGACACCTGGATGCGCGCGCAGCGCCTGCTCGCGCGGGAGCTCGACCGTGCTCTGCAGCGCGACTGCGGCATCTCGAAGGCTGAGTTCAGCATGCTGGTGACGCTGTGGCAGGCGCTCGGTCGCGAGATGCGCGTCGGCGAGCTCTCCGAGTCGCTCGACTGGGAGAAGAGCCGTGTCTCGCACCTGCTGACGCGCATGGAGAACCGCGGCTTCGTGGAGCGGACCCAGAGCGGAGCCGACGGCCGCCGCACGGGGATCGGACTGACCGCCGATGGCCGCCGCGCCGCGCAGAACGCCATCCTCGTGCACGCCGGCAACGTCCGCCGTTACTTTCTCGACTCGCTCACGCCCGAGCAGGCCGCCGCTATCCGGACCTGGAGCGAGCAGCTGATCGACCACATCGAGCCTGACGGCGGCGAGGGTCCCGCTACGAGCCAGGGCGGCGTGGCTGATCCAAGGTGAAGACCCCGCCTCGGGACCACGGCGGGGCCTTCACGTTCGGGCGGGTTACAGCCCGGTCATCTTGAACCTGAGGTTGTATTCGTAGTAGCTGTCATGGGTGCCGGAGACGATGCCTCCGACGATGGCGTACTGGCCGGTGGAGAGCCCGGAGCAGTCGGCGCCGTCCACGATGATCGTGCCGAGGTTGAAGCCGGACTTGACGATCGGCGGCTGGACCTCGCGCAGGTTGAAGGCCAACGACGAGGTACTGCTGACGTTGACGCTCGCGTAGTCGAAGTCCACCGGGTCGGCGTCGTCGCCGGCTTGCATGTTGACCCAGGAGGTGGGGAAGATCCTGGATCCGACCTCGAGCCTGAGCTCGTCCTTGCCGTCGACCTCGTCCACGGCGGACGCGTCGAGGTCGTAGAACGCGACCGAGCAGTTCGCGGCCAAGGCGGTCGCGCCGGCTGGCGGGGCCGCGGCCAGCACTGCAGGGACGGCCAGTCCCGCCGCCAGGGCGAGTGCGGGGATCAGCTTCTGAGAGCGCATACTGCTTCTCCTTTGGAGAGGATCGCGTCTCGCGGTTCTCGCGAAACGTGGCATCAGAGTGGGGCAGTCAGCGTGAGCACATCGTGAGAGCGCTGGTCAGTGGCGCAGGGCACGTTCCGTGCACGCCCTTTTTCACAGTCGCGCGGCGGGGACGCGCCTACCCTGCTGTGGCTATGGGAGACTCGCTGATCCTGCTGCTGCTCGGCCCGCCTGAGCTGGCCGTCGGGGGGCGGCCGGTGGGCATCCGCTCCGCCAAGACCCGCGCCCTGCTCTGCTATCTCGCCACCATGCCGGGCCCGCGCCCGCGCTCCGAGCTGGCCGCGCTGCTGTGGGGCGAGCGGCCGGACGCCAACGCCCGCGGCAGTCTGCGCCTGGCGCTGTCGGAGCTGCGCAAGGAGGTGGGCGGGTGGCTGGACATCACCCGCGACCACGTACGGTTCCGCCCCGGCGGCTGCTACGTGGACCACGGACGCCTGGCTGAGACGGCGACCGTGGCGGAGGCGCTGCGGTTGTGGCGGGGCGACTTCATGGACGGGGTGTGGTTCTGCGACGCCCCGGCCTTCGGCGGATGGCTGGAGTCGGAGCGCGGGCAAGCCCGGCTGCGGCTGCGCGAGCTGTTGCGCTCCGGCTCCGCGCCACCGGCCGATCTCGTACGGCTGGCGCGCCTGGTGGCCGGGCTGGACCCGTACGACGAGGAGGCGCACCGGCTGCTGATGGCGGGCCTGGCCGCGGCGGGCAACCGGGCGGCGGCCCTGGCCTGCTACGACGACCTGCGGCGGCGGCTGGCCGCCGACCTGGGCGTCGAGCCCGCGCCGGAGACAGCGGCGGCCAGGCGGCGCCTGCTCACCCAGCGGACGGCCGTCCGGCGCGCGGCCCCGCCGGTGCCCGGCACGGAGCTGTTCGGCCGGGAGGAGGAGCTTGGGCGGCTGCGCACGCTGCTGGCCGCCGAACGCCTGGTCACCCTGCTGGGCCCGGGCGGCGTCGGCAAGACCCGCCTGGCCATCGCGGCCGCCTCGGGCTCGGCCCGTTTCGTCTCCTTCGCCGGGGTACGTCCGGAGGCGGCCGTCACCACGCTCGCCCGCCGCCTCGGCGTGGACCTCACGCCGCAGCGCCCCGCCCTGGACCTGCTCCTGGCGGCGCTGGCCCGGCAGGAGGACCTCCTGGTGCTGGACAACATCGAGCACCTGCCCGCCTTCGACGCGGTCATCGGGCGCATCCTGAGTACGGCCCCGGGCACGCGGGTCCTGGCGACGAGCAGGCGACGGCTCGACCTGCCCGGTCAGGTGACGTTCGAGGTGGCGGGCCTGCCGGGACCGGCGGCCGAGGCCCTGTTCGCGGCCAGGGCGACGCGGGCGCAACCGGCGTTCGACGCCGACCGGAACGCCGCCGCCGTGGCCGCGATCTGCGCCGCCACAGGCGGTCTGCCGCTGGCCATCGAGCTGGCGGCCGGGCTGCTGCGGGCCGTGCCGCCCGCCGAGCTGGGCCGCCGCCTCGGCGTGGACCCCGGCCTGCTGTCGGCCGCGGGACCGGCGGCCCGGTCGCGGCACGCCTGCATGCGTACGGTGTTCGAGACCTCCTGGCGGCTCCTCGACCCGGCCGGGCAGAAGACGCTGGCGGCGCTGGCGGTGTTCGGCGGCGGCTGCACGCTGCCCGCGGCGCTGGAGGTGGCCAGGACCGCGCCGCCCGTGCTGGTCCGCCTGATCGACCAGAGCATGATCGAGCTCACCCCGGCCGGGCGGTACGTCATCCACCCGCTCATCCAGCAGTTCGCCGTCGAGCGGTTGTCGCCGGGCGAGCGGCGGGCGGTGCGGGAGCGGCACGCCGCATACTTCTCGCGCCTGCTCGACAGGCACGCGGCCGCCCTGCAGGATGCCTCGGACGCGGAGGTGACCCGCGTGCTGGGGGCCGAGATGGACAACATCCGGCTGGCCTGGGCGGTGTCCCGGGAGCCCGGGTTCCTGGACAACTACTGGGTGTTGTGCCTGCGGCTGCGGCTGTACGAGGAGTCGGGGGCCGTCGTGCGGTGGCATCTCGCCCGTACGCCCGAGGCTCCCCGCCTGCGGGCGCGGTGGTTGCGGATGGCGTGCGTGAGCGAGCATCAGCTTGCCCGGGAGCGGGAGGCGTACCGGCTGGTCCGGGCGGCGCTCGACACGGTCGGCAGGCCGCTGCCGGCCTCCCGGCCCGGCCTGGTCGCCGCCATCCTGACGGCCGCCGCGCGCCAGGTCCTCCATCGGGTCCTGCCGGTGCCCCGGTCCGAGCGGGACGCCGAGGTGGCGCAGGCGCTGACGTTCCTGGCGCGGCTGGCCTACCACCGGCAGGATGTGCCGACGATGCTGGCGGTCTCGTTGCGCCAGCTCAACGCCGCCGACCGCACCTCCGCCCCGGACCTGCGCGCGGAGGCGTACGCGAACTTCGCCACCATCGCCCGCGTCGCCGGCCGCCACCGCCTGGCCGGTCGCTACGGCGCGCTCGCCGACAGAGCCCTGACCGGCATCGCGCATCCCACGGAGCCCGCGAGCCGCGCCCGCCTGGCCCGGGGCCTGGACCAGCTCTCGGCCGGGGAGTTCGAGGCGGCCCGGGAGTCGTTCGCCGAGTGCCGGGCCAGGACGCTGGACCCGCGGGTGGCCGAGAACTGCGCGGGCATGCTCGCGGAGACGGCGCTCTGGCGGGGCGACTTCGAGCAGGCCGCGAACCTGTACGCCGCCACGGCGGAACAGGCGGCGAGCCGGGTCGGCGGCGACGACATCGGCCGCCACTGGTGCCTGACGGGCCAGGCCGAGGCCCTGCTGCGGATCGAGGGGACCAGCCCCGATCGTGTCGCCGGGGTGCTGGCGGCGGCCCGCGCCTCGACCGAGCGCCGCCGCGCCCACGAGCAGCGGCTCGGCCTGCGGGACGGCGCGGTCATGCCGGTGATCCAGGAGCTGCGCCTGCTCACGGCCTCGGCCCGGCTGATCGCGGACGATCCGCGATCAGCCGACCCGAGGATCGCGGACGGCCCGCGGGAGGCGCTGGCCCGGGCGCTGGATCTGGCCGCCCGCCTGCCGAAGGCCCAGCGCGGCATGCTGGAGTGCTGGTCGGGCCTGGCCGAGCTGCTCTGCCGCAGGTCCCCGGACCCCGCGACGGCCCGGAGGCTCCACCGGCACCTCGCCGAGTACCAGGCCCGCCATCCGGGAGCCGCCGCCCGCATCGGCTGGGCCCGCGCGCTCGTCCTGGCCGCGGCGGGCGAACGGCGGGCGGCGGCGAAGGCCGCCGGGCAGGCGGTACGGGCGGCCGAACGCCTGTCGGCACCGTACGACCTGCGCCGCGCCCAGGAGGTGGCCGCCCGGCTCGGTTGACCGTTTCACCGCCTCCCAAGCCGGGACTGACGGCCGGGTGGCCGGAAGGGTAGCGGCCGCGGAAAGTGTCCGGTCAATGTCCGGTTGATTGCCTGGTCCCGTGCTCCTTCTGAGCGCAGACTCTCGCTCGTAGATCGTCGGCGGGGCGGCGGGAAAGGGAATCCACTCATGCGCGGCAACACGTGGAGACTGTCACTCGCGGCGGTCCTGAGCTGCAGGTTCCTGGTGCCGGTGGCGATCACGCAGACGGCGGCCCCGGCGGCCCGGGCTCGGCGTGGGCGCGAACGCCAACGTGTCGGTCAAGGGCTCCAATGCCAACGTCGCCAACCAAGGCGGCACGGGGACCTATGTCATGCCGCGGAGTCCAAGCCTGGGCGTGGGCAAGGTCGATATCGGCACAGAGTGGTACAAGGGTGACGGAAGCTCGGCCGGTTCGACCTCTGTCGGCGTAGGGCCATCGGTGGGCTTCGGATTCGGGCCGAATGTCGGCAGATCATGGGCGACTTCGGGTTACTGGTAGTTTTCGCGCACCTGCTCGCCAGTGCTGCCCTCCGGAGGACACACTATGACCACCACCCCCGCGAACGTGTTACTCGCCGGCATCGTTGGCTCGACCGCGTACGGCCTGGCGGGGCCCGACAGCGACGTTGACCGGCTGGGCATCTACGCCGCCCCCACCTTCGACCTGGTCGGCCTGGCCCGCCCCAAGGAGAGCATCGTCTCCACCGGCCCGGACCGGACGCTGCACGAGGCCGGCAAGTGGTGCGCGCTCACCTTGGGCGGCAACCCGACCGTGATGGAGCTGCTGTGGCTGCCGGACGACCTGTACGAGACCCGCACCCCGCTCGGTGACCGGCTCATATCGATCAGGGACGCGTTCCTGTCGGCGCCGCGCGTCCGCGACGCCTACCTGGGTTACGCCACCCAGCAGTTCCGCCGCCTCGACCAGCGCGGCGACGGCTCGTTCTCGGCCGACACCCGTAAGCGCACCGCGAAGCATGCCCGCCATCTCGCCCGGCTCCTGTATCAGGGCCGCGAACTGTACGAGACCGGGCACCTGCCGATCCGGCTGCCTGACCCCGACGCCATCCGCGCGTTCGGTGAGCGGATCGCCGCCGGCGACACCGAGGAAGCGCGCACGCTACTGGCTGCCACGGAGGAGGCCTTCGACACCGCGCACACACCGCTGCCCGCCCAGCCCCACCGTGCCGCGGTGGAGGAATGGCTGCGGCAGGTCCGCGTCACCTACTGGGAGCCACCCACGTCGGTGTTCGCGGCGATCGGCAGCGACTGAGACGACCACACCGCGGACCCCGAGATCCTGCGCGTCCGCTCGATAACGAGGTGCGGCGGGCCCGCGGTTTGGGCGAGGATGGCCGCGCCCGGCTATGGGAGCCGGCACCCCCGGAAGAGGAGTGTGCCATGAGCGCCATCGGATCCGCGGGCCCGGAGGCCCGGGTGACCACGGGAAGGGTGCGCGGGCGGATGGAGGATGGCGTGACCGTCTTCCGCGGCGTACCGTTCGCGCGCCCGCCGGTGGGCGACCTGCGGCTGGCCGCACCGGTGCCGGCCGAGCCGTGGGACGGGGTGCGCGAGGCCGGCGCCTTCGGTCCGCCGCCGCCCCAGTCCAGGTTGCTGGGCAGGTCAGGCGCGGACGGCGCGGACGGCGACTGGCTGACCGTCAATGTCTGGTCCCCCGACCTGGGCGCCGCCCGGCTGCCGGTGATGGTGTGGATCCAGGGCGGGGGCTACATGTACGGGTGGTCCGGGGACCCGGTCTTCGACGGCCGTGTGCTCGCCCGGGACGGCGTCATCGTGGTCACCTTCAACTACCGGCTCTCCGCCGAGGGCTTCGGACACTTCCAGGGGGCACCGGCCAACCGCGGGTTACTGGACCAGGTGGCCGCCCTGCGCTGGGTGCACGACAACATCGCGGCTTTCGGCGGAGATCCGGACCGGGTCACCGTGTTCGGGGAGTCCGCCGGAGCCGGGAGCATCGCGGCGCTGATGGTGATGCCCCAAGCCGCCGGTCTGTTCCGCAGGGCGATCGCGCAGAGCGTGCCAAGCCTGTTCTTCTCCGCTGAGCTGGCCGCCGACATCGCCGCCGCCGTAGCCGGTGAGCTGGGCGTGGCCCCGCTCGCCGGCGAGCTCGCCCGCCTGTCGCCGGAGCAGCTGATCGACGCCGGGGACGCGGTGGCGGACAAGATGGGCGACCGCTCGCAGTGGGGACTGGCCGCGTACATCCAGTCGCCGTTCGCGCCGGTCGTGGACGGCGAGGTGCTGCCCGCGGTGCCGTGGCGGTCACTGGCGGACGGGGCCGCGCGCGATGTCGAGCTGATCGTGGGGCACACCCGCGACGAGTATCGGCTGTTCATGGCCATCAAGGGCGACATCGGTCAGATCACCGCCGAGCGGGCGGCCACCGCGCTGCGGGAGCTCGCCCCGGACGCGGCGGCCTACCGGGCCGCCTACCCCGGGGCCGACGAAGAGCGGCTGTACGAGCTGGTGCACTCCGACTGGGTGTTCCGGATGCCTTCCGTCCGGCTGGCCGAGACCCACCAACGGCACGGCCGGGCCCACCTGTACGAGCTGACCTGGCCGGCTCCCGGCATGGGCGGCGATGTGCTCGGTGCCTGCCACGGGCTCGGCCTGCCACTGACGTTCGGCAACCTGACCGCTGGAGCGGGAGGACTACTGCTGGGACAGGAGCCGCCACCAGCCGCGGCCGAGCTGTCGGCCCGGGTCCGCGCGGCCTGGATCGCCTTCGCCACGACCGGGGATCCGGGCTGGCCGGCGTACGAGCCGCAGAACAGGCATACCTGGGTCATCGACGCCGAGCCCGGCACAGCGGCGTATCCGGAGGAGGCCTCCCGTGCGTTGTGGGCCGGCCACACCTTCGCCCCCCTCACGTTGCGGGCGTGACCGTAGCGAGCTGGTGGCCACGCTCACCCGCTAACCTCCTGGCTGATCCCTCAGCTGGGCGGCGAACAATGGCTCCAGGGCGTTCAACATGAGCGTTCTGGAGCGCTCGGTTCCGCCGGCGACCCTGCCCGCCATCGCCAGTGACACGCAGCCGTGCAGGAACGCCCAGATCGTGTCGACCGCGCCAGGGGGATCGGCCAGTTCGGTGCCCCGCGCTTCCGCGATGTCCTGCAACGCGCTGCGAAAGACCCGGAAGGCGTTCTTGGCTTCCCACGGTGTCTCGGCCGTGCCGAACGGCACCCCGTCCATGCCGTTCATCGCCTGGTAGAGCTCCGGCGAGGCGAACGCGAACGCCCAGTACGCCTCGGCCATCGCGACCAGCCGCCCCTCAGGGGAGCCCGCCGCGGCCAGGCGCAGGCGCTCGGCCAGCTCGGCGAAGCCGACCATCATCAGCTCGACGAACAGTTCCTCCTTGTTCGAGAAGTGCTGGTAGAGGATCGGCGCGCTGTATTCGAGCTTGCCGGCGATGCGGCGGATCGTGACCGCGTTCCAGCCCTCCTCGGAGGCGATGGTCCGGGCGGCCTCCAGCAGCCGGACCCGCATTTCCCGTCGCTCCCGCTCGCGCCGCTTCTGGCTGGCGCTCGGTTCGGGCTGGGCCTTCGTCGTCACGATGCGTCCTCCCATTGACGCCGTCATCCTATCGCCGGTCTAATGTCTAACATTGTTAGATCAATGAACATTGTTAGGAGAGAAACGTGATCGTTGTGTTCGGCGGGACAGGCAGGGTGGGCCGTCAGATCGTGGAGCAGCTCCGCCATGAGGGAAAGGCGGTGCGCGTCGTCACCCGCGATCCGACCTCGGCGCACGCTGTTCAGGGCGTCGAGGTCGTCGCGGGCGACCTCCACGACCAGCGCACGCTGGTGCGGGCCGCGTCCGGCGCGGAAGCGATCGTCTGCACCGTCCAGGGCGGCGACGGCAAGGGGAACAACGGCCCCAAGGGCATCGAGGGCGCGGGGATCCCGAGCCTCATCGGCGTCGCACGCGACACCGCGGTCCAGAACTTCGTGTACGTCTCGTCCGCAAGCGCCCGCGCCGACAGCCCCGTCGGGTTCTTCCGGCTCAAGTTCGAGGTCGAGCGCCTTCTGCGCACCAGCGGCCTGCCGTACTCGATCCTCCGGCCCACCCACCTGATGGACACCTGGGTGGAGCTGCTCGCCGGGTCGATCACCGAGAAGGGGAAGGCCACCGTATTCGGATCGGGCGCCAGCCCCGTCTCGTGGGTGGCCGGGAAGGACGTCGCCAGGGTCGCCGCCGCGCTCGCCGTCCGCCCCGGCGAAGGCTGGTCCGCCGACCTCGGCGGCCCCGAAGCGCTGTCGCTCACGAAGGTCAACGAACTCATCGCGACCTCGCTGGGCCTGCGGATCAACGGCGAGAACAAGATGCCGGTCGGGATGCTCCGGGCGATGAGCCCGCTGACCAGGCCGTTCAACGAGGTCCTCGCCCGGCGGATGCAGATGGGGGCACTGCTGGACACCCAGCCGCAGATCGTCGACTCCAGCGCGGTCTGGGCCCGGTTCGGCGAGCCGCTGTCCCTGTCCGCGTGGCTGAAGATCAATCGCCCGAGCGGCCGTGAAGGAGGCTGAGGCCGGCCCCCCCGCACCCATGAGCGACGTTGATCGGTGAGGCCGTGCGTGGTCAGAATGAGATCATGGGGAATGCGGGCGGCCTCCGTCGAGCGCTGGCCTGGGCGCGTGCGCGGGTAGGGGAAGCGCTTCGGCGGCGGGAGGCCCCTGGCACCCGGCGGGAGTCCCGGGAGTGGGATGGGGTGTGCCCGTACCAAGGGCTGGCGCCGTTCGAGAGCGACAGGAGCGAGCTGTTCTTCGGGCGCCGGCGGGCGATCCGCAACCTGCTGGAGCGGCTCGGGCCGAGGCTGACCGAGGACGGGTGCGTCCTGCTGGTGTCGGGTGCCTCGGGTGTGGGCAAGTCGTCGCTGTTACGGGCCGGTCTGATGCCCGCGCTGGGCGAGGGCATGTTGCCGGTGCCCGGCTCGGGGGAGTGGCCCCGGCTGCTGCTCACACCCACCGCCGACCCCTTGCGCGCGCTGGCCGAGGCGTGGGCGGAGACGTACGGCGGGCACGTCGAGACGGTGTACGAGACGCTCCGGGACGATCCGCGGGCGGCTCTCGCGGCGGCCGGCCGCTTCGTCCTGGTCGTCGATCAGTTCGAGGAACTGTTCACCCTGGTGACCGACGAGCAGGAGCGCCAGGCGTACGTACGGGCCCTGCAGGCCATGGCCGAAGGCGCGCCGCGCGCAGGGGTGATCATCGGGGTGCGCGCGGACTACTGGGACCGCTGCGCGGCATACCCGCAGTTCGCCGGGGCCATCCAGGACGGCCAGGTCATCGTCGAGCCGATGACGGAGCCGGATCTGCGGCTGGCCATCACCGGCCCCGCCGCCGCGGTGGGCCTCGAGATCGAACCCGGCCTGGTGGAGATCATCCTGAGTGAGCTGCGCGCCGGCGATCGCCCCGACAGCGCGCAGGGGTATGTCGAAGGGTTCGAGGCCGCCTCCCTGCCGCTGCTGTCACAGGCCCTGCTCAACACCTGGGAGAGGCGCGAGAAGGGCCGGCTGACCGTCCGGGGTTATGAGGAGTCCGGCCGGGTCCGCGACTCCGTGCGGCGTACGGCCGACGAGGTCCTGGAGCGGCTGCCGGCCGAGGACCGCAAGGCCGCGCTCCGGATCTTCCGGCGGATGGCGCTGATCACCGCGGGCGGGCGGCTGGCGCGGCGCAGGGTGACGCTTTCCGAGATCCACGCCGCCGGGTCCGCGCACTCGGCGGAGCGGCGTGCCCAGGTCGAGGAACTGCTCTCGGCGTTCGCCGACCGGCGGCTGCTCACGCTGCACGAGGACGGCGCCGAGATCGCCCACGACGCCTTACTGACCGCCTGGCCCACGCTGCGGCAGTGGCTCGAACCCGACATGACCGCGCAGGCGGTGTACGACCAGCTCGTCGAGGACGCCACGCAATGGGCCGGGCACCACCGCGACCCCGCCTACCTCTACCGGGGTGCCCGGCTGCTGGCGGTCCAGGACAGCCGGCCCCGCTGGGACCGCGACCCCGACAGCTTCCCGCCGCCCGGCCTCACGGTGGAGCGCTTCGTCACGGCCTCGACAGGGGCGGCGCGGCGGGCGGGTCGCCGCCGTGCCTTCGTCATGGCCGGTCTCGCGGCGCTGTCGGTGCTCGCCCTGATCGCGGCCGGGGCCGCCGTCAACGCGGCCAGCAACGCCGACCGGCAGGCGGACAGGGCCGACCGGCAGCGGCGGCTGGCGCTCTCGCGCGAGCTGGCCGCGAAGAGCGAGGTCGCCGACGACCCGGTGACGTCCGCGCTGCTGGCCGTGACGGCATGGCGGATCGACCGCACCCCCGACGCCCGCCACCGCATGCTGGACGCGGCGGCTCATGCGGACCGGGGGGTTTTCGCGGCGCAGCACGGCTCCGTCACCGAGCTGCTGTTCAACCGCGACGGCTCGATCATCGCGACCGGAGGCGACGACGGCGTCGTGCGGCTGTGGGACACGGTGTCGCACCGGCAGCTCGGCGCCCCGATCGTCCACAAGGAGAACTTGTGCGTCCTGGCCTTCCAGGCGGCCTTCAGCCCGGATGGGAAGGTCCTGGCCACGGCCTGCTTCACCGGCGTCCTGTTCTGGGACGTGTCCACGCGCCGGCCGCTGGGCGGCCCGCTGGACGCCAAGGACGGGGTGACGGCGATGGCGTTCAGCCCGGACGGCAGGACCCTCGCGACCTCGACCCCCGAGGGCACCGTACGGTTGTGGGACGTGGCCACCCGCCGCCAGCTCGGAGCCGACATCGGACGCGCCGACCACGGGTCCGTCCGAAAGGCCGTCAAGGAGGTGGCCTTCAGCCCGGACGGGAAACGCCTGATCACCGCCGGGGCCGACGACACGGCGCGGATCTGGGATGTCGCCACCCACCGCCAGGTCGGCAAGGCGCTCACCGGGCACACCGGCGACATCACCGGCATGTCCCTCAGCCCGGACGGATTCACGCTCGCGACGATCAGCGTGGACCGGACCCTCCGGCTGTGGGACCTCACCACCCACAAGCAGATCGGCGGCGCCCTGCGCGAACCCGGAGGCTTCCGTGGAATCGCCTTCAGCCCGGACGGGAAGAGGCTCGCCACCACCGGAGGAGACGGCTTGACCAGGCTGTGGGACACCTCCGGCCGCCAACCGGTGGGCCCGCCGCTGACGAGCAGGCGATCGAACGTCGAGAGAGTGGCCTTCAGCCCGGACGGGAGGACCCTCGCGGCCGTCGGCGGGGACGGCAAGGTGTGGTTATGGGACCCGAGGGTGGACCGCCAGATCGGCACCGGGATGCCCGCCACGTTGGAGGTCGTCTTCAGCCCGGACGGAAAGACCCTGGCCGCCTCCGACCCCGTGGTCGCCCTGGGCACCGGCGAGGCCGATCGCGGCGTCCGGTTCTACGATGTGGCCACCCAGCGCGAAGCGGGCCGTCGCCCGCGCCCCGAAGGCGACCCCGCGCCCGACGCCAACGCCGTCGTCCACTCGATCAGATTCAGCCGCGACGGGAGGACACTCAGCACGGCGAGCACCGACGGCACCGTCCGGCTGTGGGACACCGCGACCCACCGTCAGATCGGCGACGCCGCCCTTCTCGGTCCCAACGCGGAGCTGAGCCCCGACGGCGGGCTGCTCGCCATCTCGATACGTGGTGGTTCCATCGGATTCTGGGACGTCGTGGGCCACCGCGAGATCGGGCCCCGCATCACCGTTCCCGGCCACACCGACCTCGTTCACGCGATGGCGTTCAGCCCTGACGGCGCCACCCTCGCCCTGGCGGGCAACGACCGTACCGTGCGGCTTTTCGACGTGGCCACGCACCGCCAGATCGGCGCCCCCTTGCCCGCCGGCGTCACGAGCTTCCGCATCGCTCTGACGTTCAGCCTCGACGGCAAGACCCTCGCCACCACGGCGGAGGACGGCACCGTACGACTGTGGGACGTGGCCGGTCAACGTGAGATCGGAGCCATCCTGACCGGTCACACCGACATCGTCGCCGCGATGGCGTTCAGCCCCGACGGCAGCACCCTTGTCACCGCCTCCGCGGATCACACCGTACGGCTCTGGGACGTGCCGACTCTTCGTCAGATCGGCCCTCCGCTGACCGACCATACGAAGACCGTGGTCGGGGTCGCCTACAGCCCGGACGGGACCACGCTCGCCACGGTGAGCGCCGACAGGACCCTGCGGTTGTGGAACGTCGCCGCCCCCGCCGACCCCGCGGCCACGGTCTGCGCCAACGCGGGCCGCTCCTTCACCCGCGCCGAATGGCAGCGCTATGTGGCCGGGGAGGAATTCCGGCAGGTATGCCCATAGGTGGTCAGCCGAGCAGGGAGCGGACGTACTCGCCGACCGTCCCGGTCGGGCGGCCGATGAGGTCGCTCAGCGTGCCGGGGGTGTCGGCGAGCCAGCCACGGGAGACGTTGACGTCCACGTCGGCCATGAGCTCCGCGAACGGAGCCGGGAGGCCGGCGCCGGCCAGGACACCCGCATAGTCGTCCTTCGGCAGGTTCTGATAGGTGACCTCCTTGCCGGTGACCTGGGAGATCTCGGCGGCCAGGTCGGCGAGGGTCCAGGCGGTGTCACCCGCCAGCTCGTACACCCTGCCTTCGTGGCCCGTCGCGGTCAGCACGGCGGCCGCTCCCGCAGCATAGTCCGCGCGGGAGGCCGACGCGATCCGGCCGTCGCCGGCGGCACCGTAGACGGCGCCGAGCTGGGGGGCCGTCGTGATCGACTGCTGGTAGTTCTCGTGATACCAGTTGTTGCGCAGGATCGTGTACGTCACGCCGGACGCCTTGATGTATTCCTCGGTGGCCCGGTGATCGGCGGCGAGGCCGGCCTCGGTGGTGTCGGCCTTGGCCGCGCTGGTGTAGACGAGCGTGGCGCCGGCCTCCTTGGCCGCGTCCACGACCGCCGCGTGCTGCTGGACCCGGTTGGCGTCGATGCCCGAGATGAGCAGCACCTTGGTGGCGCCCTGGAGCGCGCTCTTGAACGTCTCCGGCCGGTCGTAGTCGAGCTCCCGGACCTCGACGCCCAGGTCGGCGGCCTTCTCCGGGGTGCGTGCGGCCGCGACGATCTCCGATGCCGCCACGCGCTGCTTCAGGTCCTCGATCACCAGTCGGCCCAGCTGTCCGCTGGCTCCGGTCACCACGATCATTGTTGTGCTCCCTAGAAGTTAGTACTTTCGAAAGGTTAGTGCCTGCTAGGGCGTAAGCTAGCACGTATGGAGGAGTTCGAGAACCTGGTGGCCGATGTCTTCGCACGCAACTGCACCTCCCGCACGGTGCTGGAGACCATCACCGGCCGCTGGGCGATCCTGGCGCTGGTGGCCCTGTATGAGGGGTCTTACCGGTTCAACGCGCTGCGCCGCCGCGTCGACGGGGTGAGCGAGAAGATGCTGTCCCAGACCCTCCAGGCCCTCGAACGCGACGGCATGGTGCTGCGCGTGGCCGAGCACACGATCCCGCCCCGGGTCGAATACAGCCTCACCCCGCTCGGCCGCGAAGCCGCCGAGCACCTGGTCCCCCTCATCTCCTGGCTGGAGGACCGCATGCCCCAGGTCACCTGCGCCCGCGAGAGCTACCAGGGGCGTTAGGCGCGCCTGGTTGTTTCCAGCATGTCACGATTCGATATCGCACCCTTGACGTCCGCCGTCTCGTGGGTGAAAGTCAAGCCACATCGTTGAACCGGTTCGCTCGATTCCGAGAAGCCGTAGGCGGATGCTCCCGTGTCGCGGGGGCGTCAGCATGGAAAAACCCGAGGTAATAGCGCTTTCTGCCCGGCTTTCCGGTCTTCGACGTAGGGATTCTGGACATTATCGTCGAACCGGTTCGACGATAAGAGGAGGTGAATGTGGCGACGATCGGAGACGTGGCCCGGGAGGCCGGGGTGAGCCGCAGCACGGCGTCTTACGCGCTGTCGGGCAAGCGGCCCATCTCGGAAGAGGTCCGCCTGCGCGTGCTGGCGGCGGCCGAGGCGCTCGCGTACACGCCGAACGCCGGCGCTCGCGCCCTGGCCACCTCCCAGACCAAGGTCCTCGGTCTGCTCGCCCAGTTCCACGAAGACGAGTTCGCGCCCGCGATGATGCAGTACATCCTGGGTGTCACGGACACCGCCCGTGACCTGGGCTACGACACGCTGCTGGTCACCGAGGCCGACGGCGCGCGGGCGCTGCGGCGCATCACCGACTCCCGGATGGTGGACGGCGTCGTCCTGATGAACATCGCGCAGGAGGACTCGCGGCTGCCCATCCTGCGTGCGGCGCCGCAGCCGGGCGCGCTGGTCGGCCTGCCGGGCGACTGTTCGGGGCTCGACGTGTTCGACCTCGACTTCGAGGAGGCCGGAAGGGGCATGGTGGAGCACCTCCACCGGCTCGGCCACCGCGAGCTCATCCTGGTCTCGCAGCCGGAACACGTCGTCGAGCGCGGCGGCGCGTACGTGTGGCGGCTGAGGGACGCCGCCCTCGAACGCGCGCGGCAGCTCGGCGTCACCCTGCACGCGGTGTACGGCGAGTCCCGGCAGCCGGCCGTCGGACGCCTGCTCAACGCCTTGCTCGACGCGCACCCCTCGGCGACGGGCCTGCTGATCAACAACGAGGCGGCCGCCGCGGCCCTGCCCTCCGTCACCTACGAGCGGGGACTCCGGGTGCCCGAGGACCTGTCGGTCATCGGGCGCTACTCCGCCGAGTTCGCCGCCACCTTCTCTCTGCCCTATTCGTTCATCGAGAGCGCACCCGACCGGTTGGGCGCCATGGCGGTACGCCAGCTCGTACGCCGCGTGGAATCGCCGACGGCCCGGACCGAGCCGTTCGTCGTGCGCTTCATCTCTCCCGAACTCGTCTCCCGGGGAAGCACCGCACCCCCGAAAGCCCCGCCCACCCGCTGAATGCGGCCCACAGCCCCGCGACCGTCCGGCCACAGTAAAATGTGAGCGCTAACATTGGAGGAATCCAATGCCCCGTCCGTCCACGTCCACGAAGCTCGGTGCCGCCGTCCTGGCACTGTCCGCCCTGGCCGCCTGCTCATCCGCTCCCCAGGGCGGCGCCGCCACCAGCAGCGCGTCCGCCGGCGGCGCCTACACGTGGTGGGACCCGTACCCGCAGCACGACCCGGCCTCCGCCTGGGCCAAGCGGGTGAACGCCTGCGGGCAGCAGGCCGGTGTCACCATCCAGCGCACCGCGTACGACACGACCGCCCTGACGAACCAGGCCCTGCTCGCGGGCCAGGAAGGCAACGCGCCCGACGTCATCCTCCTCGACAACCCCGCCGTCTCCACCCTGGCGGACGCGGGGATGCTCACCTCGATGGACGAGTTCGGCCTCGACACGGCGAAATTCGACAAGAACCTCATCGCCGCCGGAGAGCTGGACGGCAAGACGTACGGCATCCCCATCGGCGCGAACACCCTCGCCCTGTACTACAACAAGAAGATCCTCGACGCCGCCGGCGTCGACCCGAAATCGATCAAGGACTGGGCCTCGCTCAACGCGGCGCTGAAGAAGGTCAAGGCCGCGGGCAAGAAGCCGATCACCTTCTCGGCCATCGGCACGGAGGAGGGCTCGTTCCAGTTCCTGCCGTGGTTCTGGGGCGCCGGCGCGCAGCTCACCCAGCTCGACTCGCCCCAGGCCGTCGAGGCGCTCACTCTGTGGAACACGTGGATCAAGGACGGCACGGCGCCCAACTCGGTCATCAGCAACTCCCAGAACACCACCTGGGAGGAGTTCCTCACCGGCGAGTTCGCGTTCGCCGAGAACGGCACCTGGCAGATCAACAGCGCCGCCAAGGCCGGCTTCCCCACCGGCATCGTGCAGATCCCGGGCAAGGACGGCGGGGCCGCCCCCACACCCACGGGCGGCGAGTTCATCACGGTCCCGGTGCAGAAGGACACCCAGCGCTACACCACCACCAAGAAGATCCTCGACTGCATGACGACGCCCGAGGGTCTGGTGGAGACCGGTACGACCTTCGCGTACTACATCCCCTCCACCGCGGACGGGCAGAAGGCGATCCTGGCCAAGGAGCCCAGCCTGCGGCCATGGGTCGAAGCGGTGCGGTCGGCCAAGGGTCGTACGAGCGACAACCTCGGCACCAAGTACCCGAAGATCTCCGAGGCCATGTGGACGGCGGTGCAGAAGGCGCTGAGCGGCACGGCGAGCCCGGCTGACGCGCTCAAGGCGGCCCAAGCCCAGGCCAAGCGGGCGATCGGCGGCTGAGCGGTGCTCACGAGGACGCGCGCGGTGGCGGCCTTCGACGACAGCGCGGCGAGCCGGGCGGCGGACTTCACCGCCCGGCGCCGCTCGCGGCAGTGGACCGCCTTCGCCTTCCTCGCGCCGCTCGTCGTCTACCTGGCCGTCTTCTACGCCTATCCGCTCTACCGCAACATCGACCTCAGCGTGCACGACTACACGCCGCGCGCCTTCGTGCGGGGCGACCCGGAGTTCACCGGGCTGACCAACTACCTGGACGTCGTCACCGACGACACGTTCCTGGCGGCCCTGCGCAACACGGCCCTGTTCACCCTGGGGTCCATCGCCGTCCAGTACGCCCTCGGCCTGGCCCTCGCGGTCTTCTTCCACCGCCACTTCCGCCTGTCCGTGGTGCTGCGGGCGATGTTCCTCGTGCCGTGGCTGCTGCCGCTGATCGTCTCGGCCTCGACCTGGTCGTGGATGCTCAACAGCGACAACGGCATCGTCAACACGGTCCTGCAGGCGTTCGGCATCGGCCAGATCAACTGGCTGACGTCCCCCGACACCTCGCTGCTGTCCGTCACGGTCGCCAACATCTGGCTCGGGGTTCCCTTCAACCTGGTGATCCTCTACGCCGGGCTGCAGAACATCCCGGCCGACCTGTACGAGGCCGCCGGCCTGGACGGGGCGGACTCGTGGCAGCGGTTCTGGCGCATCACCTTCCCCCTGCTGCGCCCGGTGTCGGCGATCACCCTGCTGCTCGGGCTGATCTACACGCTCAAGGCCGTCGACATCATCTGGATCATGACGAAGGGGGGTCCGGCGGACGCGTCCACGACGCTGGCGATCTGGTCCTACCGGGAGGCGTTCGGCACCGGCCAGCCCGACTTCTCCCCGGCGGCGGCCGTCGGCAACCTGCTCATCCTCATCGCGTTCACCGCCGGACTCGCGTACGTGCGCCTGCAGCGCAAGGAGGAACCATGAAAAGCGCGGTCGGGGTCGTCCTGGTGGGGGTGATGCTCTTCCCGGTCTACTGGATGTTCAACGTCTCGCTCACCAGGACGAGCGACATGCGGGCCGATCCGCCCCACTGGTTCCCCTGGAACCCCACCTTCGAGGGCTACACCGCGGCGCTCGGCCAGCAGTTGCCCGCCCTCGCCACCAGCCTCTTCATCGGCCTCGGCACCGTCGCGCTCACGCTGGTCGTGGCCCTGCCCGCGGGCTACTCGCTGGCGAAACTCCGGCCGCGCGGCGCCCGCGGGATCGACTTCGTGCTGCTCGTCGCCCAGATGATCCCCGCCGTCGTCATGGCCATGGGCTTCTACACGATCTACATCAAGCTCGGGATGCTGAACACCGTGGCGGGCCTGATCGTCGCCGACTCGACGCTGGCCGTGCCGTTCGCGGTGCTGCTCTTCCGGGCGTTCATGGCGAGCATCCCCCGCGAGCTCATGGCCGCGGCCCAGATCGACGGGGCGAGCACCTGGCGTACGTTCCGCTCCATCATCCTGCCGCTGAGCCGCAACTCGGTGATCACGGTCTCGCTCTTCGCCTTTCTGTGGGCCTGGTCGGACTTCATCTTCGCCTCGACCCTCAACCGCAACAGCGACACCATCCCGATCACCCTCGGCATCTACCGCTACATCGGCAACAACACCACGCAGTGGAACTCGATCATGGCGACTGCCGTGATCGCGTCCATCCCGGCGGCCTTCCTGCTGGTCCTCGCGCAGCGCTACATCGCCGCCGGGGTCACCGCGGGGGCCGTCAAAGACTGATCGAAAGGCTCACGACATGACCGAAGGCACGCCGGAGGGCGTCTGCCCCGTGCTGCCGTCCCACGGACGGGTACGCCCTGTCGCGCAGGTCTCCATCACCGGCGGCTTCTGGGCCACCCGCCAGGCCGTCAACGCCACGGCGACGCTGGCCCACTGCGAGTCGTGGATGGAGCGCCTGGGCTGGCTGGCGAACTTCGATCGGGTCGCCGACGGGACGACCGCGCCCGACCGGCCCGGCTGGCCGTTCTCCGACTCGGAGGTCTACAAGCTCCTGGAGGCTCTGGCCTGGGAGACGGGCCGTACCGGCGACCCGGAGGCGGAGGTCGCGATCAAGCGGCTCACCGCGCGCGTCACCCGGGCGCAGGACCCGGACGGATACCTCAACACCTGCTTCGGGCACGGCGAGCAGCGGCCGCGCTACAGCGACCTCGAAGGCGGGCACGAGCTCTACAACCTCGGCCACCTCCTGCAGGCCGCGGTCGCGCGGCTGCGCACGGCGGGGGAGGACGACCTGGTACGGGTCGCGCGGCGGGCCGCCGACCACGTGTGCCGGACCTTCGGCGCGGACGGCCTGCCCAAGATCTGCGGGCACCCGGAGATCGAAGTGGGCCTGGCGGAGTTCGGCCGGGCCCTGGGCGAGGAGCGCTACGTCGAGCAGGCCCGCCTGTTCCTCGACCGCCGCGGGCACGGCACGCTCCGGGACATCCCGCTGGGACGCGCCTACTTCCAGGACGACCTCCCGATCCGGGAGGCCGAGGTGTGGCGCGGTCACGCGGTCCGCGCGCTCTACCTCACCGCCGCGGCGGTGGACGTCGCCGTCGAGCGCGGCGACGACGAGCTGCTGCGCGCCGTGGAACGGCAATGGGAGCGCTCGGTCGCCCGCCGGACGTACATCACCGGAGGCATGGGCTCGCGCCACCAGGACGAGGGGTTCGGCGAGGACTGGGAGCTGCCGCCGGACCGGGCGTACTGCGAGACGTGCGCGGGGGTCGCCTCGATCATGGTCTCGTGGCGGCTCTACCTGGCCACCGCCGACGTCCGCTACACCGACCTGATCGAGCGCACGCTCTACAACATCATCGCGACCTCCCCGAGCCCCGACGGCCGGGCCTTCTTCTACGCCAACCCCCTGCACCAGCGGGCGCCGGGCCGGCCGGCGGACGGGACCGAGGTGAGCCCGCGTGCCGAGGGAGGCAGCCGGGCCGCCTGGTTCGACGTCTCCTGCTGCCCCACCAACGTCGCGCGGACGCTGGCGAGCCTCGGCGGCTACCTCGCCACCGCGGACGGCGACGGCCTCCAGATCCACCAGTACGCGCCGTGCGCCATCAACACCGAACTGCCGGACGGCAGGCGGGTGGCCGTGGACGTCGAGACCGGTTACCCCGAGACCGGGACCATCCGCGTCCGGATAGCGGCCGACGAGCCGTCGCCCTGGACGCTCGCGCTGCGGGTTCCGGCCTGGGCCGCCGGAGCCACACTGATCACCGACGGGTGGGCCCGGCCCGTCGAACCCGGCATGGTCGAGGTGCGGCGCGCCTTCCGCGCGGGCGACGTCATCACCCTCGAACTGCCGATGGCGCCGCGCGTCACATGGCCGGACCCCCGCATCGACGCCGTGCGCGGCTGCGTCGCCGTCGAGCGCGGTCCGGAGGTCCTGTGCGTCGAGTCCCGCGACCTCCCGCACGCTGGCGGGCTCGACGCTCTGGCGATCGACCCCCTGTCCGGCCCGCGCGCGGACGCCGGCGGCGTCCGGGTCCGCGGCCGGCTGCCCGGACACCCCGACAGGCCATGGCCCTATCCCTCCGCCACCGATTCCGTCGACGACACCGAATGGTTCGACGTGCCGCTGCGGCCCTACCACTCATGGGCTCATCGCGGGCCGTCGAGCATGCGCATCTGGTTGCCCGCATCCCTACCCCCCGAAGGAGAGCAACGTGCGTAAACCCCTCTTAGCCATGATCACCGCGGCCGCGATCCTGGCGACCTTCGCACCCCCGGCCGAGGCGGCGGGCGCGACACTGACCGTCAACGTCGCCCAGCCGTTCCGGCCGGTGACCCACGTCGCCTCGGGCGGCCTGTACGGCCTCGCGGAGAACGGCAGGCCGGCCGACTCCACCCTGTTACCGATCAAGGTGAACTCGCTGACCCAGCCCGCGCCCGGCGTGGGCCAGCGCCCCAACGGCCAGCCGCCCGGCGGCGACTCCCTGCTGGTGGCCCCGCAGGCCACCCGCGTCGGCGCGGGCGAGTTCATCCGGATGCCCGACATCTACCCGGACTTCCCCTATCGGTGGGTGAGCTGGGACGACTGGCTGGCCAAGGTGAACACCATGGTCAACGCCCGTCTCTCTGCCTCGACGGTCACGAACGTGCTCGGCTGGGAGCTCTGGAACGAACCCGACTGGACCTGGAACACCGCCGCCGCGGGCGCCTTCAACGACGGCTGGGTACGTACGTTCCGGGCGGTACGCGCGCTCGACACGCTGACGCCGATCGTCGGCCCCAGCACCGCCACGTACAACCGCTCCTGGATGCAGTCGTTCCTGACCCGGGCCAGGGACACCGGCACGCTGCCCGACATCATCTGCTGGCACGAGCTGGTGAACCCCGACCGGATCGCCGCCGACCTCGCCGACTACCGGAACCTGGAGTCCTCGCTGGGCATCAGCCCGCGCCGCGTCTCCATCAACGAGTACGCCGCCACCACCGAGGTGGACGTACCCGGCCGGATCGCCAGCTACGTCGCCAAGTTCGAGCGCGGCGGCGTGGAGTCCGCGCACCGGGCCTTCTGGTACGAGTACGGCACCATGAACGGCCTGGTCGTCAACAACAACCAGCCGACCGGCACCTGGTGGCTGTACAAGTGGTACGGCGACATGGCCGGCACCATGGTCACGACGACGCCGAACACGCAGACCGGCCTGGACGGATTCGCCTCCTACGACGGCACCCGCAAGATCGTCAACGTGGTGTTCGGCAACGAGGCGGGCACCAACACCGTCAACCTGACCGGCATCGGCGCCTTGGGCTCCAGCGTCCGCGTCACGCTGCTGTCCACCCCGTCCAGTGGCCGCTTCACCGCCGTGACCGCGCCCACCACGATCTCCACGACGACCCGGACGGTCAGTGGCGGGCAGCTCAGCGTGTCGGTGCCCAACATGTCCGTCACCAGCGCCTACCAGCTCGTCGTCGAACCGGTCAGCGGAGTGCCCGCCTACCAGCAGCGGTACGAGGCCGAGAACGCCTCGGTGTTCCGCGCCCAGCGGCTGAGCGCCTCCAGCGCGTCGGGCGGCGGCTACGTGGGCCGGATCGACAACTCGGGCACGCCGCGTACCGACAGCTACGTCGACTTCGTGGTGAACGTGCCGAGCGCCCGCGCGTACACGATGACCATCGGCTACGCCAACGCCACCGGCGCCACCGCCACCCAGGGCCTGGCGTACAACGGCGGAGCCTGGAGCACGGTCAGTTACCCGCCCACCCCGGCCTGGGGCCAGTTCGGCGCCACGATCGCCACCACCGTCACGCTCGCGGCCGGTTACAACGTGATCCGCCTGGCCAAGGGCTCGCCGTACTTCGCGGGCGGCACCGGCTACGCCGAACTGGACTACATCCAGCTCACCTGACGGCGCTCTCAGCCGTTGACGAAGGTGAGGCTGGTCGCGTCGTAGCGGGTGTCCGCGACCTGCTCGGGCGGGGCGGCGGCCTCGATGGCGGCGAGGTCCTTCGCCGCCGCCAGCTCGTTCAGCTTCGCGACGATCGCCAGGTTCCGGGCGAGGTTGCCGTCGCCGAAACGCGGCTGGCCGCGCCGCAGGTCCGTCTCCGCCAGCCCTTCGACCGGGCTGTACCGGCCGGTCAGGAAGCGGCGCCCGAGCGGGGAGAACGGGACCAGCCGATGCCGAGCTCCCGGCAGACCGGGGCGATCTCCGCCTCCAGGTCGCGGGTCCACAGCGACCACTCGCTCTGCAGCGCGGCGATCGGGTGCACCGCAATCGGCACCTGCGGATCGACCCGGTGCTGGTAGTAGAGGTCGATGTGGTCGACCCCGAGCCGGCGCAGCGACGCCTCGCACGCCTGCCGCGCGTAGGCGGTGTCGAGGAGGGTCACCCCGAGGTCGAGGGCGTGGCGCAGCGTCGCGATCGACTGCGCGTCGTCCGCGGCGCCGTACCGGTCAGGAATCGAGAAGCGCGCACCCTCGAACCGCACCTAGCCTAACCGTCATGGACCTCACCACCACGACGTCAGGAGTGACCATGACCAGCTCTTCCACCCAGGGAATCAAGACCGTGCTGCATCCCGTTTCCGACCTGGCGGCGGCCAAGAAGGTGTACGCCGCGCTGCGCGGCGTACAGCCGCAGGCCGACGGGCCCTACTATGTCGGCTTCGAGGCCGAGGGCCAGCACATCGGGCTGGTGCCGGGCGGTGGACCGCAGGGCATGACCTCGCCGGTGGCCTACTGGCACGTACCGGACATCGAGGCGAAGCTGGCCGAGGTGACCGCCGCGGGTGCCACGGTGAAGGAGCCCGCGCACGACGTCGGCGGCGGCCGCCTGGTGGCCACCGTCACCGACCCCGACGGCAACGTCCTCGGGCTGCTTCAGGACCAATGAGAAGCACCGAAGACCGGGCGTACTGCTCGAAGCTGGTTAGATCGACCCAAATGACGTCGTGACGGCGGCCCCCGCGGTAACAGATATGGAGACACAATGAGCACCACCACGAGGACGGACACGCAGTCGCCTGCGCCGCACATCGCCGACAGTCACGATCTGATCCGCGTGCACGGCGCGCGGGTGAACAACCTCAAGGACGTCAGCGTCGAGATCCCCAAGCGCCGGCTGACGGTGTTCACCGGTGTCTCCGGCTCGGGCAAGAGCTCGCTGGTGTTCGGCACGATCGCCGCGGAGTCGCAGCGGCTGATCAACGAGACGTACAGCGCCTTCGTACAGGGTTTCATGCCGACGCTGGCCCGGCCCGAGGTCGACGTGCTCGACGGGCTGACCACCGCGATCCTCGTCGACCAGGAGCGGATGGGGGCCAACGTCCGCTCCACGGTCGGCACCGCCACCGACGCCAACGCGATGCTGCGCATCCTGTTCAGCAGGCTCGGGCAGCCGCACATCGGCTCGCCCAACGCGTACTCGTTCAACGTCCCCTCGGTGCGGGCCAGCGGCGGGATCACCATCGAGCGCGGCGACGGCAAGACGAAGACCGAGAAGGCGACCTTCAACCGGCTCGGCGGCATGTGCCCGCGCTGCGAGGGCATGGGCTCGGTCACCGACTTCGACCTGACCGTGCTGTACGACGACAGCCTGTCGCTCAACGAGGGCGCGCTCACGATCCCCGGCTACAGCATGGACGGCTGGTACGGCCGCATCTACCGCGGCAGCGGCTTCTTCGACCCGGACAAGCCCCTGCGCAAGTACACCAAGCAGGAACTGTACGACCTGCTCCACAAGGAGCCGACCAAGATCAAGGTCGACGGGATCAACCTGACCTACGAGGGGCTGATCCCGAAGATCCAGAAGTCGTTCCTGTCCAAGGACGTCGACGCGCTACAACCGCACATCCGCGCCTTCGTGGAGCGGGCGGTGACGTTCACAACCTGTCCCGAATGCGACGGCACCCGGCTCGCCGAGGCGGCCCGGTCGTCGAAGATCAAGGGGATCAACATCGCGGACGCCTGCGCGATGCAGATCAGCGACCTGGCCGAATGGGTCCGCGGCCTCGACGAGCCGTCGGTGGCGCCGCTGCTCGTGACGCTGGAGCGCACCCTCGGCTCGTTCGTGGAGATCGGGCTGGGCTACCTCTCGCTCGAACGGCCGGCCGGCACGCTGTCGGGCGGCGAGGCGCAGCGCGTCAAGATGATCCGCCACCTCGGCTCCTCGCTCACCGACACGACCTACGTCTTCGACGAGCCCACCGCGGGCCTGCACCCGCATGACATCCAGCGGATGAACGACCTGCTGCTGCGACTGCGGGACAAGGGCAACACGGTGCTCGTCGTGGAGCACAAGCCGGAGACGATCGGGATCGCCGACCACGTCGTCGACCTCGGCCCCGGCGCCGGTACGGCGGGCGGCGCCGTCTGCTACGAGGGGACCGTCGAGGGGCTGCGAGCCAGCGGCACCATCACCGGCCGTCATTTCGACGACCGGGCCGCCGTCAAGAAGACGGTGCGGAAGTCCACCGGCACGCTGGACATCCGCGGCGCCACCGCGAACAACCTGCGCGACGTCGACGTCGACATCCCGCTCGGGGTGCTGGTCGTCGTCACCGGGGTCGCCGGCTCCGGCAAGAGCTCGCTGATCCACGGATCGATCCCCGCCGGGGCGGGTGTGGTGTCGGTCGACCAGGGCGCGATCCGCGGCTCGCGACGGAGCAACCCGGCGACCTACACCGGGCTGCTCGACCCGATCCGCAAGGCGTTCGCGAAGGCCAACGGGGTGAAGCCGGCGCTGTTCAGCGCCAACTCCGAGGGCGCCTGCCCCACCTGCAACGGCGCCGGCGTCATCTTCACCGACCTGGCGATGATGGCCGGCGTGGCCAGCACCTGCGAGGACTGCGAGGGGAAGCGGTTCCAGGCCTCGGTGCTGGAATACCACCTCGGTGGCCGTGACATCAGTGAGGTGCTCGCGATGTCGGTGAGCGAGGCCGGGGAGTTCTTCGGCGCCGGCGAGGCGCGTACGCCGGCCGCGCACACGATCCTCGGCCGGCTGGCCGACGTCGGGCTCGGCTATCTCAGCCTCGGCCAGCCGCTGACCACGCTGTCCGGCGGCGAGCGGCAGCGCCTCAAGCTGGCCACCCACATGGCCGCCAAGGGCGGCGTCTACGTCCTGGACGAGCCGACCACCGGCCTGCACCTGGCCGACGTCGAGCAGTTGCTCGGCCTGCTCGACCGGCTCGTCGACGCCGGCAAGTCGGTCATCGTCATCGAGCACCACCAGGCGGTCATGGCACACGCCGACTGGATCATCGACCTGGGCCCCGGCGCCGGCCACGACGGCGGCCGGATCGTCTTCGAAGGCACCCCCGCCGACCTCGTCGCCGCCCGCTCCACCCTCACCGGCGAGCACCTCGCGGCCTACGTCGGCACCTGACCGAACCCTTCACGCCCCGTCCCCGTGAACCGGGAACGGGGCGTGTTCGACAGGGGCGGCCGGTTCGCGGGAGCGGAGCTCACTGCCCCCGGGTCTGGCTGAAACGCAGCAGGTTGCCGGAGGGGTCGCGGAAGGCGCAGTCGCGGACGCCGTACGGCTGGTCGATCGGCTCCTGCAGCACCTCGGCACCCGCGGCGCGGATGCGTTCGAAGGTGGCGTCGCAGTCGTCGGTCCTGAAGATGACGCCGCTCAGCAGGCCCTTCGCCAGGAGTTCGGCCATGGCCTGCTTGTCGGCGGGTGAGGCGTTCGGGTTCGCGACGGGCGGTTCGAGGACGATGTCCACGTCGGGCTGCGACGGCGCCCCGACGGTCACCCAGCGCATCCCCTCGAACCCGGCATCGTTGCGCACCTCGAGGCCGAGAACGTCCCGGTAAAAAGCGAGCGCCTTGTCATGGTCGTCTACCGCGATGAAGCTCTGTGAAAGCTTGATGTCCATGCATTTCACGATAGGGAGCGGGGAGCAGTTTTCGCTTCTCCGTTCCTGACCGGTCGCGTGTGGATCTTGGCGACGCATGCCGGGATGGCGGCGCCATCGTCATGGGGACGGGCCCGATATGAGCTCGGGCTCTCGCCGACCAGGTCGGTGAACCGCGAGCTGAACGACCCCAGCGACGTACATCCGACCGCGAAGCAGACCTCCGTCACCGTCAGGTCACCCCGCCGCAGCAGCGCCTTGGCCCGTTCGATCCGGCGCGTCATCAGGTAGCTGTACGGCGTCTCGCCGAAGGCGGCGCGGAAGCTGCGGGAGAAATGGCCTGGCGACATGAAGGCGCCGCGTGCCAGTGCGGGAACGTCGAGCGGCTTCGCGTAGTCGCGGTCCATTCGGTCACGGGCCCGGCGCAGCCGTACGAGGTCCTCCAACGTCACCCGGCCAGCATCGCACAGCGCCGCGCCCCGGCGGTGGTTAGAGTTGGGCGCCTTGATCGGCGGGAGGGGGCGGCAGGACATGCGGGTGACGATGACGAGTGCGGCGGCACGGTCCGGCCGGGCGAACGAGGACTTCACCGGTGCCGTACCGACGGCGGCGGTGTTGATCGACGGCGCCGGCATCTCCGGCACCGAATCGATCTGCCGGCACGGCGTGGCCTGGTACGCCAGGAGTCTGGGAGGCAGCCTCCTCAGCCTCGTGTCATGTGAGCGGGACCGCGGCCTTTCGGCGGTGCTCGCCGAGGCCATCGAGCAGGTGACGGACGATCACCGGGACACCTGCGACGTCGCCGACCCCATCAGTCCGTCGGCGACCGTGGCCATGCTGCGCCTGTCCGACGGCCTCATCGAGTACCTGGTGCTCGGTGACTCGTTCCTCGTGCTCGACACGGCGGAGGGGGCGCCGCTCGTCGTCTCCGATCCCCGGGAGGTGATCATCAGCCGGTCGTACGAGCCCGCGCTCGAGGCCGTCGCCAATGGTAGCGAGGAGTACCGCCGAGTCCTGGGAGAGCTGCGCGCCAACCGGAACCAGCCGGGCGGCTTCTGGCTGGCCAAGGACGACCCGCGGGCGGCGGACGAGGCGATCACCGGAAGCTGCCCGATCTCCGAGCTGACCGGCGCCGTCCTGCTCAGCAACGGAGCCAGTCGCATCGTGGACCGGTTCCAGCTCGCCGACTGGCCAGGGGTCATGGCCGTCCTGGCGTCGAGCGGGCCGGCCGAGATCATCCGTCGTGTCCGGCAGGCGGAGGCGCACCACGCGGTGGCGGCGGACGATGCGACGATCGCCCACTGTACGGACCTCGGCGAACCCTGAAACTAGTCGTCTTCGTCGACGGTCATGGCTGCCTCATAAGCCCGCAGAGTTCGGACGAACAGCTGCCGCTCCTCGGGGGCCAGCGGACTCAGTGCCTGACGCCAGGCATGCGCCCCCCGCGCCAGCCAGCCGTCGATGGACGGTCGTTTGCTGTCGGTGATGCTGACGATGCGCCGACGCCGATCCGACTCGTCCTCGCGCCGCTCCAGGATGCCCTTCCGGCTCAGCTCGCCGACCATGAGGCTGACGGTGGTCGGGGCGACCTCCAAGCGGGTGGCCAGCTCGTTCACGGTCATCGGGCCGTCGAACAGCAGGTAGGACAGCAGTGACAGGTGCCGCGGCGCCAGCGCGAGCGACTGGAGCTCTTCGGGCACCCGGATCCGCTTCGCCCGCCCCACCATGCGGGGCATGAGCAGCAACAGTGCCCTGATCGCCTCGTCGACCCCCGGCTCGGATCCGGCCCGGTCCTGGCCCTCGGTTGACATCGGCCACCCTTCCATTTAGCTTTGATAGCAAAGATATTTACCTTGCAAAGCAAAACTGACTTCATGGTAACGAAACGGAGCTGTGATGCCGCATTTCGAGGTACGGATCCACGAAGAAGAGCTTGACGGCAAAGTCGAGCCGAAACTCATCGCCGCTCTGACCGACGCGCTGGTCAAGGTATACGGGGAGCGAGCGCGCTCCATGGCGGTCGTCGAGCTGTTCGGCATCCCACGCCACCGCTGGGGCATCGGCGGCGTACCCGCCACGGTGAACGCCCCGATCGTCTCGCTGAACCTACGAGAAGTGGCGTTGAACCTTCCGGGCGTCGACGCCGCCCCCACGCGGCTGATCGCGTCCATCACCGATGCCGTGGTCGAAGTCTTCGGCGAGTCCGTCCGGCAGCAGGTGACCGTGTACGTCGTCGGCGTTCCCGCGGGACGTTCCGGCGTCGGCGGCGACGTCGATCCGCCCCCGGCCGGCTGAGCGTCAATCGGGGGTGGAGCCGCTTTCGCCGTCCTTCAGGCGCTTGCGGAGTTCCAGATAGTCCGCGCCGTCATCAGTGATCTCCACGTAGTTCTTCAGGTCGAATTCATCGGAATCGCCCGCGTGGTCATCCACTATGGCGTTGAGGCCGCGTACGTTGTCCTTGGGTTTGATGAAGCCCATCGCGTCGAGCCGCTCGAGTTCGAGCTGGAGTTTCCGGTCTTCGCGGAATCTGACCATCACCATCGGCTGTTCCGTCAGCCGCCGCAGATGATCCCACTCGAATTTGGTCACCAAGCCGGTCAGCGCGATCCGTAACGCGTTCACGTCGGCTTCGAGTGAGTTCTGGCGCTTCTCATACTGGGCGAGCCGCGCGCTGAATCCGCCGGGTCCGATCGTGAAGTCGGTGATGGAGTAGGAAGAAGCCGAGAAACTCGCACCGACGAGCAGCGCGATGGCCAGCACGATCTCTGGAAGCCCCAGCCGGTCACCACCGTCAACCAGCCCGAAAGGAATCACCACCAGATAAGCGAGATATGCGATGACCAGCACCACCGCGCAGGCCGCGCCGGCCCGGCGAAAGGCCACGCTCGCCGTCCTTTGGTGTACCGGTCGCGAGCCGTCGTCGCCCTGGTCGCTGCTGGGGTCCGTGGTAGCCATGCCGTTCCCCCTTTGGTGCTGTTCGGCCATCATCGACCACGTGTGGTCGCCGATCCAGCCGAAAACCGGTTGGCCGAGGTCAGGGTGTCTGTGGGACGGTGTCGACGTGGTCAAGCGACTCCCGTACACCGTGGACGAGGCGATCGCCGCCGAGCAGGCGGGCCAGATCCTGCGCTACCTGTTCTTCTGGGGGCACCGGCCCACTCGTGATGGGAGCGTCGGTCCTGGGTGCTTGTCGCAGTGGTGGCCGGTCTCTTTCACCGAGGACGGGCACGTCTTCGCCTCGGCCGAGCACTACATGATGGCTCACAAGGCCTGGCTGTTCGACGACCACGCCACCGCCGCCCAGATCCTCGCCGCGGGTCACCCGGGGGAGGCCAAGGCGCTCGGCCGGACCGTGGGTGGCTTCGACGAAGCGGTCTGGGATGCTCGCCGGTTCGACATCGTGGTCCGCGGCAACTCCGCCAAGTTCGGGCAGCACCCCGACCTCCGGGAGTTCCTGCTGGCCACCCGCGACCGGGTCCTGGTCGAGGCCAGCCCGGTGGACCGCGTCTGGGGCATCGGCCTGACCGCCCACGACGAGCGCGCCGCCTCCCCGGCAACCTGGCGGGGCCTGAACCTGCTGGGCTTCGCCCTGATGGCCGCCCGCGACGCGCTGGTGACGGGACTGTAGCCGGGAGTCTTGTGCGGTCCGTCGGAGCTCGTTCGTCCGGCGAGTATGGCGATTCTGTCGGACCGTCGGCTCACACTCGCCATGACGTCACCCATTCAGGAGGAACCCATGGCGAGGGGATCCAGGCGGGGAACCGGCAAGAGAAGGCCACGGAGCAGACAGGACATATGGGTCCTGGGAGCTGTGGGTGTGGTCATCGCAGGGGCGGTCGTGGTGCAGTTCGTCCGCCACTACCCAGGATGGGCGGCCGTGATCGCCTGCCTGGCCCTGGCGGTGTTCGGCGGCGGGCTCCTCCTCCGATACCGGGTCATCGAGGCACGGAGACGACGCTTCCTGGCGGCCAACGTCGAGTTGGAGAAGGTCGACCGGATGTCCGGATCGCAGTTCGAACACCTGGTCGCCGAGCGGATGATCGCCGACGGCTTCCGCCAGGTCCGGGAACGAGGCCGCAGTGGCGACGGCGGGGTGGACATCACCGCCATCGCCTCGGGATGCGGGAAGTACGCCGTCCAGTGCAAGCGCTACAGCAGGACAGTGGGTGCGCCCGAGGTCCGCAACTTCCTGGGAGCGCTCGCCAACACCTTCGCCGGGCACACCGGAGTCCTGGTCACCTCGGGACGGCTGACCCGGCAGGCCCGGCTGGAAGCGCTCGGCGCCCGGGAGCCGTTGATCCTGGTCGAACGCGACCGGCTGGCCGACTGGTTGCTGGGCGCCGTCTCGCTCCTGCCCGCACGGCCGGCTGGGATCCTGATCGAAGGAGACGAGCCCGCAGGCTGATCCCGTGAACAATTGCGTTGGTGGACGGTATTAGCGCAGCGGTATGGACGCGGCCTGGATCTGCCGGAGGATGGTCTCGTCGGTGATCTTGTTGTCGTGGGCGAGGAGGAAGGCCTTGCTGAGGATGAGAGCCAGTTGGCCGTCCTCCTCGAAGGGCAGGAACAGCTTGGCGTCGCGCTTGCGGGCGGTGACGATGCAGAGGTAGACGTCGCCGGGGCTCATGAGGATGTTGCCGCTGCCCAGGTGGATCCTGTAGGCGCGTAGGTCGCCGCGGACGACCAGGTAGCGGTCGGTGAGCGTGCAGCGGTCGGCGATCGCCGTACGGGGGAGGATCCGGGCCAGCGCGTCGCGGCGGACCTCGGCCGACGGAGCCAGCGCGCCGGCGGCGACCTCGCGCCAGTAGCCGCCGAAACGCTCCTCGCCCCGGTCGATCCAGTCCGGGTCGGCGGCGATCGAGGTGACCGCGACGAACAGGTCCACGTCCCGCATCGCCTCGCTGAACACCAGCGGCGGCACCTGCGCCAGGGGTGTCTCCCGCCAGGCACGCCCGTGGCGCCGGTCGAAGCGGACCTGGTCGGTGGCGGCCAGCGTCACCGCGTGGTCGGCCACGGCTGCGGTCTCATACCGGAAGCGGGCCCGCCAGGCGCCCTCGGCCAGTTCCTTCTTGGCCACGGCATCGTCGCCGGAGGCCCGCAGCCAGGTGGTCTGCCAGCCGCGCTTCTTGAGCAGCGCGTACAACCGCGGGTGGTCGACTATGTGGGCGGCGAACCGGTTGGAGTAGACGCCGGTGGTCTCCTCGGCGGGGGTGAGCAGGTAGACCTCCCGGAAGGCCTGCTTGTACGGCTGGCGCAGCCGTCGTCCGGTCATCATCTCCCGCCAGGCCGTCACTTCTCCCAGCGGGGCGCGCGCGGGATGCCACAGCCGGACCTCGGCCCCGGGCGGGGCGTCGCCGGGAAGGAAGGCCTTCCCATCCGCCTCCCAGATCAGCCCGCGCGCCACCACCGCGGTGATCGGATGGTCCAGGTAGTGACGGATCCAGTCCTCATGCGACCAGGTCCGGTCGACGGTGAACAGCTCCTCCAAGCGGACGCGCTCGGCGGCCAGTGTCTGGCGGACCTCTTGCTGGACGGACTTGATGGCCTTGAGCTCCTTGGCATGCCTTTCGCTGACCGCCGGGGGCAGAGCACGGATCGCGGTGTCGTCGGGGGCGGTGAAGCCGAGCCGTACGGTGACCGCGTCCTGGACGGTCAGCACCACGGTGTGGTCGCCCAGGCGCCACGACCGGGTCCCGTCGGCGGCGAGTCCGTGTGTCGGCACCCCCCGCTCCAGCATGCGGGCCGGTGTCGTCCCGACGTGTCCGGCGGCCGTGGCGAGCGCGGCGTCGACCTGCTTGCGCAGTGCCCGGTTCTTGAGCGAGGTCCGCAGCCGCCAGAGTGGCTGTGGGTCTTCGCACTCGCCGAGCGCGTTGATCGCGGCACCCGCGACGGCCAGGTCCTGCACGAATCCGGTACGGTCACCACCGAGCTGGTCGGCCAACCACGTCAAACCGGCCACCAGAGCGTCGACCCGGGCCAGCGTCGCCGCCCAGATTGCTCCACGGGCCACCTCGGTGTTCGAATCGGACACCACGCGCCGGTACCTGCCGAAGGACGGCTCGCAGACGAAGGCCGCCAGCGCGAACCGCACGAGCTCACGCGCACCGGCGGGCGCCAGCAGGGTCAGGCATCGGGCACGCCACTTCTGACCGGGCCGCGGCGTTCGCAGCTCGCACAGATGCTCGACCAGCTCGACCAGGTGGGGCGCGGGCGCGTCACCGAGATACTCGCGCACGGACGAGGCCCAGGCGTCGGCCCGTACCAGCGCCGACAGCGGCAGTGCCGCCGGATCGTCGCGCAGGGCCAGCGCGATCCGGCGCTGCAGGCGTCGCCGGTCGTCGGCGGGCAGGCAGCTGTCGGCCATGCCTTCGATCAGCCGGGTGAGCGGTTCCCGCAGGGGATGCCGCCCGGTGATGTCGAACTCCAGCGCCAGATCCACGACCCGGGACACCCAGGTGTCGTCCCAGTCGTAGGGCTCCCGGCAGTCCAGGACCGAGATCAGCGCGGCCACGTCGGTGGCGGTCCAGCCGCTGGAGTCGGACAGGGCCCACTCCAGTTCCTGGGGGTGGTCGGCCAGCTCGGGTCGCGCCAGGCAGATCGCGGCGGCCCGGCGCTCGGCGCCCTCCGCGCGGCGCAGCCGCCGCCCCAGTTCCCGCCGGACCTGCTCGGCCTCATGCCGTAGCTTCATGGCCCGCCGCTCGTCTCGGTCATCCTGTCTGAGCGCGGCGTGGGATCGTCCCTGCAGATCACGTTCCCGTTCGATCGTCTCCATGACCCAGCTCGCGGAGGCGAAGGCGGCCGTGACCGTCTCATCCACGGTGAATTCGCGCATGTGAGGATCTTGCCGAGGCCCTCCGACAGAAAAGCCAGTCACATAAAGTGTTCATGCGATTTCATTAAGTGATATACGCTGGTCGGGTGGCTTCCGAACCCCCCACGGGCGCGTACATCCCAGGCCGTTTCGACACCGCGCAAGGCGCCGCCACCGGCCTGCCGCTGGCGGTGATCGAGCAGTGGCGGGACAGCGGTCAGAGCGCCACTGACGCGCGGCGTCTCCTGAGCCGGCATGCCACTCGCGGTTACAACGTGGTGTCCGACTCGGCCGGGCTGACGAAGCTCAGTCAGCGGTTGGGCCTGCTGGAGGTGCTCGCGGTCATCGACCGGCCCAAGCGAATCCTGTACGCCTACGCCAAGGCGATCGGGGGAGAGGCGGTGGGCGTCTGGGCGGCCGACAACGCCCAGATGTTCCATTCGGACGCGACAGACGCGCGGGTGCTGCTGTCGGCCCTGTTGAAGGTTCAGGACGAGATCGAACGCTGTTGCCGGGCCCGGGTCGGCATCGGCGTGCATCACGGGAGTTTCTACGACCTGTCCGGTGGGCTGTACGGCGCGGAGGCGGACGCGATCGAGGAGATCGCCGAGAACCACACCGAAGGCGGGGAGCTCGCGGTCACGGCGGCGGTCGTCGACCGGCTGCCCGGTGACCATTCCTTCGTCATACGGCGCAAAGACGGCCCCGAGAGTCCGGTCGGCGCCGTGTACCAGGTGCTCGACGGCCCCAGGCTGGATGATGTGCGACCGGTCGAGGGCCAGCCGTACCCCATTCCCTACTCCGCGGCCTTCTACGCCGACCTGCTGCGGCTGGAGCACAGTCCCGAAGACGCCGAGTTGGCCGAACAACTCACCGCCGAGCATCTTCAGCACCGGACCGTGGTCCTGGTCGAACGGAGCGTCGCCCCGGCCGAGACGCCTGAGCTCGGGTTGCTGAGAGGGCTGAGCCTGTCGGCCGTGATGAAGGAGACCGGACTCCGTCTCATGCCCGCGCGGGGCGCCGTCGAGATCAAGATCGCCGGTCCGCTGGCCATCTACTTGTTCGAGGATCCGGGGCCGGCCGTACGGTTCGCGCAGAGCCTGCGCGCGGGACTGGCCGAGCACGAGATCAGTTGCCGGATCGGGGTGGCCGACGGGCCGGTGCTGGCCGGACAGACGCCTGGGGGCGGCTGGGACATCGCCGGTGCGCCGGTGAATCTCGCCTCCAAGATGGCGCAGGATCTCGGCGCGCCCGGTCGCGTCTATCTGAGCGAGGCTCTGCGCGAGCACATCCATCTGGACGGGTTCGCCGCCGTCCAGCGCACTGTCTCCGGGGTGCGGATGGCCTATTTCGAGGGATGACGGCTCGGCCGCCTCTGGCAAACGAAGTCGAAACTCGCTCTTCCCCAGTGCGGGGTCCTTCTTTATCCTCAACCTCAAGACCGTCTGTGAACGTTCACAGCATGAAGCTGACCTAAATGGGCGAATTATCTAGATTTATGGCCTGGCAGTAGTCCGTGAACGTTCACAGGACCACCCCGCCGATCAAGGAGAGCCCATGACCGCGTACCGCGTTCGGAGGATCGGGGGCGCGCTGCTGCTGACACTGGCGACGCTGCTCGCGGTCGTCCTGGTGAACCCCGCGCCCGCCTCGGCCGCCACGCTGACCATGCGCGGCGCCGACATCTCGTCGGTCCAGCGGAGCCTGGACCTCGGCGCCAAGTACTACAACGCCGCCGGTACGGCCGCCGACCCGCTGGACATCCTCGCCGGTGTCGGCGTCAACTACGTCCGCTTACGCATCTGGAACAACCCGGCAAGCGGCTACAACAACAAGGCGAAGGTCCTGGCCTACGCCAAGACGGTCAAGGCCAGGGGGCTCGGCCTGATGATCGACTTCCACTATTCGGACACCTGGGCCGACCCGGGCAAGCAGTTCAAGCCGGCGGCGTGGGCGAGTCACGGCATCAGCCAACTCCAGACCGACGTCTACAACTACACCTACGACATCTGCAACAGCCTGAAGGCGCAGGGCACCACACCGGACAGCGTGCAGATCGGCAACGAGATCAACGTCGGGATGCTCTGGAACGACGGCAAGGTCATCAACAACGATTTCACCAACCTGAGCCTGCTGCTGAAGGCCGGCTACAACGCGACCAAGGCCTGCAACAGCGGCACCCAGGTGATCATCCACACCGCGGACGCCGACAGCCTCGCGAACGCACGCTGGTTCTACGACGGCATCAAGGCCAAGGGCGTGCCGTGGGACATCACCGCCCTGTCGTACTACTGCATGTGGCACGGCTCGCTGTCCACTCTGTCCAGCGTGATCACCGACGCGAGGTCCCGGTACGGCAAGCCGGTCATCGTGGCGGAGACCGCCTACCCGTTCACCGCGGCCAACGCCGACAGCGAGGGGAACGTCGTGACCGGATCGGCGCCGTGCTCGGGCTACCCGGCCACATGGGCGGGGCAGGCGAGCGAGTTCACCGCGGTCCAGAACACCGCCCGCGGCGCGGGCGCGATCGGCGTCTTCTACTGGGAACCGACCTGGTACGCCATCTCCGGCAACGGCTGGGACCCGGCCAACATCAACGGCACCGGCGACCAGTGGGACAACATGGCCACCTTCAACTGGACCGGCAGCATCAACCCGAGCATCAGGTGGACCCCGTAGCGAGCTCGGCGGTGGTGCTCGCGTAGAAGATCACGCCTCCGCCCGCGAGCCGAGAACGTCCAGGTAGTGCTGGTTGTACATCACGCCGAGGAGGTTCCCGAAGGGGTCGACCACGGACGCGGTGACGAATCCGGGGCCGCGCTCGACCGGCTTCTCGTGCTCTGTGGCGCCCAGGGAGAGCAGCCGGTCGAAGGCGGCCTGGACATCGTCCACGTGCCAGTAGGTCACCGCGCCGCCGGCCTGGCCTGACCGGCCGTGGGGGGCGAATCGGCTGTCGACGATGCCGAGCTCGTGCTGGTAGTCGCCGATGCGGAACTCCACGTACGCGGGCGGCCCCTCGATCGGGCGGACGAAGTACGGCTCGATGCCGAGCAGCTCCGTGTACCACTCCTGGGCGGCCTTGATGTCGTCGGCGAAGAAGCTGACGGTGGTGAGTCCTCGCAGCATCGGTGGTTCCTTCTTTCGGTCGAGGGTCGGTGACAAGGACTATCTTCCAAGCTAAAGTGCTCACCAATTGAGCACTTTTCTGGAGGGATATGCGCGCTGATCGACTCGTCGCCGCCCTCCTGCTCATGCAGAGCCGTGGCCGGGTGACCGCCGCCGAGTTGGCCGACGAGCTCGAGGTGTCCGTCGCCACCGCGCGCCGCGACCTGGAGGCGCTGTCCGCGGCGGGCATCCCGGTATATCCGCAGGCCGGACGCGGTGGCGGCTGGTCGCTCGTCGGCGGGGCCCGTACCGACCTCAGTGGCTTGTCGGCGACCGAGGCGCAGGCGCTGTTCCTGCTGGTCGGCCCGGCCGCGGCCGTTTCGGGCGAGGCCAAGGCGGCGCTGCGCAAGCTCGTACGGGCGCTGCCGCAGACTTTCCGGGCCGACGCCGAGGCGGCCGCCAGTGCCACGATGATCGACCCGACCCGGTGGGGCGAGCGGGATCGTCGCCGGCCCGAGATGGTCGATCTGCTGCAGGCCGCGGTGATCCGCCGGCGGAAGGTCCGCCTGACCTACACCAGCGGCGCCCGCGAACGGAGCGAACGGCTGGTCGACCCGTGGGGCCTGGTCGACAAGGACGACATCTGGTACCTGATCGCCGGGACCGAACGCGGGCAGCGCACCTTCCGCGTCGACCGGATCATCGAGGCCGAGCCGACCGACCAGCCCGCCGAGCGCCCGGACGACTTCGCGCTCGACACGGCCTGGCAGCAGGTCGTCGGCGAGGTGGAGCGGCGGCGGTCACATACCTGGGCGACCGTGCTCATCGAGGCCAGGTTCGTCCCGGTGCTGCGCACCCACTTCGGACGCCACTGCCACACCGACGGCGAGTTCGATGACGGCCGGGTCCGGGTCCGCCTCGCCGCACCGACCCCACTGGACATCGCCCGGAACCTCGCCGGTTGGGGTGCGATGATCGAGGTGGTCGAGCCGCGATCCGTCCGGGCCGAGCTGGCGCGGATCGGCGCCGAGCTGGCCGGTCGCTACGCCGGCGAGCGCTGATCCGACAGCAGTTCGGGGCGCAAACTTACCTTGTACGATGGGGCGCGGAGGAGGGTTGATCTAGGTGGCCACCCGGAACGAACCAAGGACCGAACCCCGCATCCCGTTGAGCAGAGATCGGGTGCTACGGGCCGCGGTCAAGCTCGCCGACGAGAGCGGCATCGAGTCGCTCACGATGCGCCGCCTCGCGGAAGAGGTCGGCGCCGAGGCGATGTCGCTCTACTACCACGTGGCCAAGAAGGAAGACGTGCTGGACGGCATCGTCGAGGTGATCGCCGGGGAGATCAACGAGGCCGTCGGCCGGATCGACGTGCCTTCCAAGGGCGCGGCCTGGAAGACGGCCGTGCGTCAGAGAGTTCTGACCGCCCGCGAGGTCTTCCTGCGCCACCCCTGGGCGCCGCGCGTCTTCGAGACACGTGCCGACGTGAGTCCACCCGTCGTGCAGTATTTCGATGCCCTGATCGGGCTCATGCGAGACGGCGGCTTCTCCTACGACCTGGCCCACCACGCGCTGCACGCCCTGGGGAGCCGGGCTCTGGGGTTCACCCAGGAGATGTTCGATCCGGGTGACGGGGCCGGTGACGAGGAATCCACGGCCATGCTCGAAAGCATGGCGGAGAAACTGCCTCACCTCGTCGGCATGCTCAGGGAGATCGCCCATGACGACCCCGACTCCACGTTGGGCTGGTGCGACGACCAGACCGAGTTCGAGTTCGGGCTCGATCTGATCCTCGACGGGCTCGACAGGATGCGCGAGACCGCCTGACCTTCGCGACACCGATCGCCGGTACTTCTCATGGACAGCCCTCCTTGACTGCCTTACGCCGTAAGAGTACCTTACGACGTACGACTTACGTTGTACGAAACCAAGGAGGCGTGATGAAGGCGATCGTCTTACGCTCGTACGGCTCACCCGATGACCTGGCCGTCACCGAGATCGACAAGCCCGTGCCCCGCGACGACGAGGTGCTGGTCCGGGTGCGGGCCACCTCCGTCCAGCCCTACGACTGGCACCACCTCAGAGGCGAGCCGTACATCGCGCGCCTCATGCCCGGCAGCCTCGGGCTACGCGGGCCGAAGATCAGCATCCTGGGCGCCGACATGGCGGGACAGGTCGAGGCGGTCGGCGCGGACGTGACGGGGTTCAGCCCCGGTGATGAGGTGTTCGCGCAGGTCAACCAGGGCGGCTTCGCCGATTACGTCTGCGTCCGGGAGGGCGAACTGGCGCCGAAGCCGAAGAACCTCACCTTCGAGCAGGCGGCGGCGGTGCCGATGGCGGCCAACACCGCCCTGCTGGGCCTGCGCGACCAGGGGCGGATCCAGCCGGGGCAGAAGGTCCTCATCAACGGGGCTTCGGGGGGTGTGGGGACCTTCGCCGTGCAGCTCGCCAAGGCGTTCGGCGCGGAGGTCACCGGCGTCTGCAGCACCCGGAACGCCGACCTGGTCCGATCCATCGGCGCGGACGAGATCATCGACTACACCAAAGAGGACTTCACACGGAACGGCCGGCGTTACGATCTCCTGCTGGACATCGCCGGAGGCCGCTCAGGAACGGCCTGCCGGCGGGTGCTGACGCCCAAGGGGACCTACGTCGCCATCGGCGGGGCGCCCAGCCGATGGCTCCAACCGGCTGGTCACGTGTTCGCGGCGCTGGCGGTGTCGCCGTTCGTGTCCCAGAGAATGGTCATGACAGACGTGGTCAGATGCACCGAGAACCGACAGAACCTGATGACGCTGACCCAGTTCATCGAAGCCGGCAAGGTCACTCCGGTCATCGACCGCAGCTACCCGTTCGAGGAGATCCCGGCGGCCGTCAAATACCAGGAAGAGGGGCACGTCCCGGGCAAGGTCGTCATAGCGGTCTGAGCGGGCTCAGGACAGCTTCTCGAAGAAGAACTCGTGCTTGAGGAACGAGGTGTCGTACTCGTGGCCGGGGTACGGCGGGATCAGCTGGGAGGCCTGGAACAGCCGCCAGCCGTCACGCAGCGCCTCGACACCCGTCTCATAGGGCGGCTCGTCGCCGTCGCCCGTCGTGGGGTTGGTCGCACCGGTGCCGTCGTATTGGGACCAGCCGACGACAGCGGCGTCGAGCGCCGAAGTGGCCAGATAGAGAACGAGAACCTGCTGCTTCACGCGACCCTCCCAGGGCGGTTGCTGACGCGGGTCATGAAGTAGTCGATGTCGAAGGTGGCGTCGCCGGTCAGCGCCCGCCAGAGCCTGACCCGGTTGTAGACCTCCAGACGCCCGGTGGCCGGCTCGTACCAGGGGAAACGACGGCTCAGCTCGGTGAGCACGTCCGGCTTGTCGAGGTCGGAGGTGTCCCACAGGCGGACCTGCGGCACGGTGGGATTGAACCGGATCTTGAACATGTACCTGCGGACGTCACCGTCGTTGCGCCGCCCGCCGTGCCAGAGGCCGTGGTGCAGGATGACGACGGTGCCCGCGGGGCAGGTCAGCCGGGTCTGACCACGCAGGTTCTGGTAGCGGCCGGTGTCGCTCTCGTTGGTGCGGCGCAGATGGCTGCCCGGCACGCTCAGGGTGCCGCCCATGTCGGCGGTCACCTCGTGCGGGTAGTACATGAGCTGCACGTCGAAGGCGTCCATCCGGGTGTCGATGATCGCGTCGCCGTGCAGCGGCTGGGCGCTTCCTCCGTGCGGCTCACGGATGTGCACGGCGTGATGGTCGACGGTCGGGTCCGGCCCGACCAGGCTCCGCAGCGCGCCCGCGACGGCGGGCAGTTCGACGAGCCGGCGGGCGAAGGAGCCCGCCGGAAAGGCTTCGGTCACGGGCGTGCCGTACGGCACGGCCGGGATTCCCGCCTCCAGCACGTCGATCGCCTGCTCGTTCATCTCCGCGGGCACGACCGCGTCCATCCGCAGGGCGCCATGTGCCACGAAGCGGGCCATCTGTACTGAGGTCAGCAAGGTGGTTTGCATACGTCGAACCTAAAGACACCACACATCCTTGTAATGGGATGCATTCACCGACTTGTGGTTAAGTTTCACCATGGATCGAGTGCTCATCAGGCTGGACGAGCCGCCGTCGGTGGCGAACGTCGGGGTGGGCGTGCATGGGATCCGCAGCCTGACAGACGTGTTCCGGCTGCCCGACCTGTGGCAGTTGCACCTGTACGGTTACCCGGCCGAGGTGGAGATCGACGGCACGCCGCATCCGATCAGGCCGGGCCGCGTGAGCCTGATACCGCCGGGCACACAGGTGCGTTACCGCTATCGGGGCCGCTCGGAGCACCTGTACGCGCACCTGCGCCCGGCGGAGGCAGGCCAGGCGCATACGGTGCCGGTGATGCAGGACGCCGGTGCCGAGGCGCCGCTGCTGGCCGGGATGCTCCGGCAGGCCGTCGCAGCGTGGCCGGGAACGCCGTCGCGGGCCGTCGCCGAAGTGTGGGCGGTGCTCTGGCGCATCGCCCAGCTCTCTCCCGACCGGGAGGGCGGCCGCTCGCACGCCGCCGTCTCGGCCGCCGTCGCCCACATCGAGGCCAACCTGGCCGGGCCGTTGACGGTTCCGGAGGTCGCCGCCGCGGCCGGAATGTCGCACAACCAGCTCACCCGGCTGCTCCGCGCCGAGACCGGAGACACGGTGATCGCCTACATCCGGCGCCGCCGCATGGAACGGGCCCGCCACCTGCTCCGGGAGTCGACGCTGTCGATCTCGGCCATCGCCGCGGTGGTCGGGATCCCCGACCTGCAGGCGTTCAACAAGGCCTGCCGTCGCGAACTCGGCGCGTCGCCACGGGCCATCCGGGGCCGCGGTCGCATCACGTAAGCGGTGTGGGTCGATCGCGGGGCACGGGGATCACGTGAGTGGTGCGGGGCCGATCGCGGGGCGCGTGGATCGCGTGTGCGGTGCGGGGCCGATCGCGGGGCGCGTGGATCGCGTGTGCGGTGCGGGGCCGATCGTGGGGCGCGTGGATCGCGTGTGCGGTGCGGGGCCGATCGTGGGGCGCGTGGATCGCGTGTGCGGTGCGGGGCCGATCGTGGGGCGCGTGGGTCAGGCGGTGGTCGCGCCGATGGTCTGCGCGAGGTCTTCCGGCAGCGGGTAGGGGCGTTCCAGCGGGAGCAGGCCGGTCACGTCCCGGCGGTCGCGGAGCGCGGTGTGGAGATCGCGGACCCGGTCGGTGATGTCGGTGATCGCGACCGTCCAGTCGTCGAGGTAGTGGTCGACGGCCCGGCCCGACAGGCCGATCTGGATGGATCGGTGGGGGAGGGCGTTGTGGCGCGGGCCGCGCTCGGGATCCCATTGGACGCGGACCGGGCTGCGCCGCAGGCGTTCCTTCCAGCTCTCCTGATCGCCGTCCCGGTCAGGGTGGCTGAGGCAGGCGTGGGCCAGCGCCCAGGCGAAACCGTCACGGGTGAGGTCGATGGCCAGGACGCGGGTCTGGCCGGGCTTGGTCGCGTAGCCGCAGCGGTACATCATCCACAGGAACGACGGCTTGATCCAGGTCATCCGGTCCCGTTTGAAGGGCGCCACGAACCGCTGCGCGGCGACCGCGGGAGCGGCGATGGCCGGGTCGTACGCCTGGTAGACGGTGATCGACTCCTCGGTGTAGGCGGCGCGAATCTGGCGGTAGGGCACGTTCATGCCGCTCAGCCTGGCGAACAGGGTCCAGACCCGGCAACGGGATTAACGCTTATGGGCTCGCCGCGAAGCGTCACCCCCGCGGCAAGCCGCTGTCTAGAAGCTGCGTGCCTTGGCGTATTCCGCGGCGCCGCCCGCGAAGTCGTACACCTCGACCTGCTCGTTACCGACCACCCAGGCATCGTGTCCGGGCGGGGCGACGAAGACCTCTCCCGGCCCGATCTCGGCCTCGGTGCCGTCGTCCATCCGGATGCGGAGCCGGCCGCGGACGACGAACCCGTTGTGGTGGACCTGGCACGAATCGGTGCCCACGATCGGTTTGATGGACGCCGACCAGCGCCATCCGGGTTCGAACGTGGCGACACCGAAGGCCAGGCCCGTCAGGTTGCATACCTCGAGATGCCCCATCGGGAAGTCGCGGCGTTCGTCGGGCTTGTCGATGCTCTTGACTTCGATCATGACGATCCCCCTTCGTCATAGTCAAGTCTTTCACCGCCCATTCCTCCGGACAAGGCGGAGGCGGGTTGAGCCGTTCGCGCACCGGGTAGGCGAGCGCCATGGAGGTCTCCCTGCAGGTCAACGGCACGCGGCGGACGGTGGACGTGGACCCGCGGGTCTCGCTGCTGGATCTGCTGCGCGAACGGCTCGGGCTGACCGGCTCGAAGAAGGGCTGCGATCACGGTCAGTGCGGCGCGTGCACCGTGCTGATCGACGGCCGGCGGGCCCTTGCCTGCCTGGCGCTGGCCGTGGCGCAGGACGGGTCGAACATCACCACCGTCGAGGGTCTGGCGGACGGCGACCGGCCGCACCCGCTCCAGGTGGCCTTCATCGAGCACGACGCCTTCCAGTGCGGCTACTGCACCCCCGGCCAGCTCTGCTCGGCCGCCGGGATGCTGGCCGAGGGCGGTCCGAGCGCCATCACCGACGACCTGGCCACCGACCCGGCGCTGACGGCCGAGGAGATCCGCGAGCGGATGAGCGGCAACCTGTGCCGGTGCGGCGCCTACCCGAACATCGTCACCGCGATCGTGGAGGTGGCGCGGTGAGATCCTTCGAGTACGCGCGGGCCGGCGACCCCGCCGACGCCGTGGCCAGGTTCCGGCCCGGCACGATGTACCTGGGCGGTGGCACCAACCTCGTCGATCTCATGCGCCTGGGCGTGGCCGAGCCCGAGTTCCTGGTGGACGTGAGCCGGCTGCCGCTCGACCGCGTCGAGCCCGACGGCGACGGGCTGCGGATCGGCGCCGCCGTGCGCAACAGCGACCTCGGCGCCCACCCGCTGGTCCGCGAGCGCTACCCGATGCTGGCGCGGGCGGTGCTGTCCGGGGCGTCCGGGCAGATCCGCAACATGGCGACCGTCGGCGGCAACCTGCTGCAACGCACCCGCTGCCCGTACTTCCAGGACGTCTCCAAGCCGTGCAACAAGCGGCGGCCCGGATCCGGCTGCCCGGCGATCGACGGCGACCACAGCAACCTGGCGGTCCTGGGGCATTCCACCGCCTGCGTGGCGACCCATCCGTCCGACATGGCGGTGGCGCTGGCCGCGCTCGACGCCCGCGTGCACGTCACGGGGCCCGGCGGCGACCGGGTGATCCCGATGCCGGGGCTGCACCGGCTGCCCGGCGACGAGCCCGGCAGGGACACCGTGCTGGAGCCCGGCGAGCTGGTCACCGCCGTGCACCTGCCCGCCCCGCCGCCGGGCGCCTCCCGCTACCGCAAGGTCCGCGAGCGTGCCTCGTTCGCGTTCGCGCTGGTGTCCATCGCCGCCGTCCTCGACGTCGACGGGGACGGGACCGTGCGCGAGTGCCGGATCGCGCTCGGGGGAGTGGCGCACGCGCCGTGGCGGTGCGAGCGCGCCGAACAGGCGCTGCGCGGCGTCCGGGCGGGCGAGGAGAGCTTCGGCCGGGCCGCCGACGCCGAGCTCGCCCAGGCCCGTCCGCTGCCGCGCAACGCGCACAAGGTGCCGCTGGCCCGCAACCTCATCGTCCGCACCCTGCTGGAGCTGGCGCCATGAACCGGATCGAGGGGCACGACAAGGTCACCGGCCGCGCGACCTACGCGGCCGAATACCCCGTCGAGGGCGTCACCTACGCCTACCCGGTCCAGGCCGAGATCGCCAGGGGCCGCATCACCTCGATCGACGCGGCGGAGGCGCTCGCCATGCCGGGCGTGCTGAGCGTACTGTCCAGCGAGGATCCCCCCGAGCTGGCGCCCGACGTGGATCCCGAGCTCGGGCTGTTCCAGCGCCGCGAGGTCGCCTACCGGGGGCAGATCGTCGCCGCGGTCGTCGCCGACACCTACGACAACGCCCGCGCGGCCGCGCGGGCGGTGCGGGTCACCTACCAGGAGGATCCGCACGACGTACGGCTGCGTAGCGACCATCCCGGGCTCTATCGGCCGGAGAAGGTGAACCCGTGGTATCCCGCCGACACCGAGAAGGGCGACGTGGCGGCCGGGCTGGCCGCGGCGGCCTTCACCGTGGACGTCACGTACACGACGCCGGCCATGCACAACAACCCGATGGAGCCGCACGCCACGCTCGCCGTCTGGAGCGGTGACGGAGACCTGACCGTCTACGACGCGACGCAGGGCGTGTCCACCGCTCGCGACATGATCGCCAAGACACTCGGTCTGCCTGCCGAGCGGGTGCGCGTGGTGTGCCGGCACGTCGGCGGCGGCTTCGGGTCCAAGGGCACCATCCGGCCCGGCACCATGCTCGCCGTCCTCGCGGCGCGCGCCGCCGGGCGGCCGGTGAAGGTGGCGCTGACCCGCCAGCAATTGTTCGACGTGACCGGCTACCGCACGCCGACGATCCAGCGGGTGCGGCTCGGCGCCGACGCCGACGGGCGCCTGACCGCCGTCGAACACGAGGTCGCCGAGCAGAGCTCGACGCTGGTCGAGTTCGCCGAGCAGACCGCCGTCCCGGCCCGCACCATGTACGAGACACCCGCGCTGCGCACGGCCCACCGGCTGGTCCGGCTGGACGTCGCCACCCCGTCGTGGATGCGTGCTCCGGGCGAATGCCCCGGCATGTACGCGCTGGAATCGGCCATGGACGAGCTGGCCATCGCCGCCGGTATGGACCCCGTCGAGCTGCGCGTGCTCAACGACCCGGAGGCCGAGCCGGCGGGCGGCCGGCCGTTCAGCTCCCGCAACCTGGTGGCCTGCCTGCTGGAAGGCGCCCGCCGGTTCGGCTGGGAGGGACGCGATCCCACACCCGGCGTCCGCCGCCAGGGGCGCTGGCTCATCGGCACCGGCGTCGCCTCCTCGACCTACCCGGCCATGCGGCGCCCGTCCCAGGCCACCGCCACCGTCGAGAACGGCGGCTACGTGGTCCGCGTGGCCGCCGTCGACCTCGGCACCGGCGCCCGTACCGCGCTGACCAGGATCGCCGCGACCGCGCTCGGCGTCCCGCCCGAGCAGGTAAGGGTCGAGCTGGGCGACAGCGATCTGCCCGCCGCCCCGCTGGCCGGCGGCTCCATGGGCACGGCCTCCTGGGGCTCGGCCGTCGTGGCCGCCTGCGAGGAGGCGCTGCGCGACGGCAAGCACGGGGCCGCCGACACCACCGACGCCGTCAAGGCGCAGGAGGACCTTGCCAGGCACGCCTTCGGCGCCCAGTTCGCCCGGGTCCGGGTGGACATGGACACCGGCGAGGTACGCGTGTCGCATCTGCTGGGCATATTCGCCGCCGGGCGGATCATCGACGAGCAGCTGGCCAGGTCGCAGTTCGTCGGCGGCATGACGATGGGCCTGGGCATGGCGCTCATGGAGGCGACCGTCACCGACGACGAGTTCGGCGGATTCAGCAACCGCGACCTGGCCCAGTACCACGTCCCGGTGTGCGCGGACATCGAGCGGATCGACGCGGCCTGGATCGAGGAGGACGACCGGCACCTCAACCCGCTGGGCGCCAAGGGCATCGGTGAGATCGGCATCGTCGGCACCGCCGCGGCCATCGGCAACGCCGTCTACCACGCCACCGGCATCCGGGTCCGCGACCTGCCCATCACCCCCGCCCGCCTGCTCGCCTGACCCGGGAATGCGCTGATAGATCGTGCTTTTGGTATGAAATGCCCTGTCTTCGGTAGATGAAGGCACATGGAACCGGACAAGGAGACCCGTAAAGAGCGGGCCGACCGCAACTTCGTGGAGCTGCTGCAGAGCGCCCGTGTGGCGGTGACCGGGGTTCAGGTGCTGTTCGCGTTCCTGCTGACGGTCCCGTTCTCGCCGGGGTTCGACAGGCTGAGCCTGGCCGATCGGCGGCTGTTCTACGTGGCGCTGGTCAGTGCCGCGATCGCGTCGATCTGCTACATCGCCCCGGCCGCCCAGCACCGGGTGCTGTTCCGGCAAGGGCTGAAGGAGACGCTGGTCCGCCGGTCCAACCTGTACGGCATCGCGGGGGCGCTGGCCCTGGCCGTCTCGATGACCGCGGCCACCATGCTGGTGGTCGACTACCTGTTCCACAACACGATGGCGGTGATCACGGCCGTCTTCATCGCCCTGCTGGCCGTGTGGAGCTGGTTCGTGCAACCGGCGATCGACCGCTCGGCCAACGGGGACGACGACAACGGCTGACCCCGGCCGCGTGGGCGACCAGGGTCAGGTGGAGCCGAGGATCAGATCTTCGGGCACATCTTCCCGGCACGCGGCGGGACCCGGGTGATCAGGTAGCGGTCCACCGTCCTGTCGACGCAGGCCGAGCCGGTGCCGTAGGCGGTGTGGCCGTCGCCGTCGAAGCTCAGCAGCACGCCCGACGAGAGCTGGGCGGCCAGCGCCTTGGCCCACTTGTACGGCGTGGCGGGGTCGCGCAGGGTGCCGACCACCAGGATGGGCGGCGCGCCCTTGGCGTGGATCGCCTTGTTGACGGTCTTGCTCCTGACCGGCCAGAAGTCGCACGGGCCGGCCATGCGCTTGCCGGACCTGATCGCCTTGGCGTGGCGCACCGCCTGCCTCCAGGTCGGGTGGTCGAGGCAGTCGATGGCCGTGTGTGCCTCCATCAGGTTGGTGTAGGTCGCGTCGGGTCCCCGCTCGTTGTAACCGTCGGCGTACCGCAGCAGGAGCGTGCCGTCGCCCTTGAAGGCCTGGCCGAGCGCCTGCCGGAGGGCCGGCCATGCCCCCTGGTCGTACAGGAGACCCTGGATGCCGGTGTACACGATGGCCTGGGTGGCCTGCCTGCCGTCGTAGGTGTTGACCAGCGGCGCCTTCTCGGTCCGGTCGTGCAGGGCCCGCATCCGCTTGACGGCCGTGCGCTTGGTGAAGGGGCAGTCCTTGTGCTTGAAGCAGTCACGCGCGAACGAGTCGAACGCCACCCCGAAACCGGCGCTCTGGTCGGCGCCGAAGTCGCCCGCCTTCACGGAGGGGTCCTCCGCGCCGTCGAGCACCAGCGCGCGCACCCTGGCCGGGAACAGGTCCGCGTAGGTGGCGCCGAGCAGGGTGCCGTAGGAGAAGCCGATGTAGGTCAGGCGCGACTCGCCGAGAGCGGCTCTGAGCACGTCCATGTCCCGTGCGGCGTTCGGCGTGCCCACGAACGGCAGGAGCGCGCCGGAGTTGGCCTGGCAGGCCTGCGCGAGCCGCAGCTGCGCGTAGTTGTACATCTTCACTTCGGCCCGCGAGTCCGGGGTGTCGTCGACGGAGTGGTACCAGTCGGCCACCGCGGTGGGCATGCACCGCACGGGGGCGGAGGCGCCCACGCCACGCGGATCGAAGCTGACCAGGTCGAACCGCGAGCGGAGGGTGGCGGTGAACTTCGTCTTCGCGGTGGCTCTCAGGAGGTCGATGCCCGACCCGCCGGGGCCGCCGAAGTTGGTCACCACGGAGCCGAGCCGCTTGCCGCCCCTGGCCGGCAGCTTGATCACCGCGATCTCGATCCGCTTGCCCGACGGCTTGGTGTAGTCGAGCGGAACCTTGAGCTTCGCGCACTGGAAACCGCCCTTGCAGGGGGTCCAGGCAAGCCGCTGGCCGTAGTAGGCACTCAGGCCGCCGTCGGACGCCTGTGCGGGCTGGGCCGCCGCCGGGCCGGCGGTGACGAAACCTGCTGACAGCAGGCCGATGACTAACGGGGTGATGATCCCGAGTAGGCGTCGCATATCTCTGTCCTCGTCTGGCGGCCGAGTGGATATCGCTTAGCTGACTCTCCGATGGTTGGGGCTACTGCTTGCGAGGCTCTTTAAGGCCACTGGCCAAGCGGCGTGCAAGCGTATTTGGAAAGTTTCTTTACTAGTGCTGATCGCATCCGTATGGTGATGCCATGAGCCTGCGCACAGTGCTGGTCCTGGTGGCGGCCCTCGTGGCCACTTCGGTGTCGGCATCCCCCAGCGCGCCCGCCGCCGCGCCCCTGAGCTTCGGTGGCGTGGTCCCCGTGCCGGTCAGCGCGACGCCCGCGGCCGGGGTCACCTACCGGATCACCTCGTCCACGAGCCTCTACACCGACGTACCCGCCGTGGGCGACCAGCTCGCGCGGCAGTTGCGGCGCTCGACCGGCTACCCCGTGCCCATCGTCGCGGCGCCGGCCGCCGGCGGCATCTCGCTGCGGCTGGGCAGCGTGAGCGGCGGGGAGGAGGCCTATCAGCTCGACGTGACCGCCACCGGGATCACCGTGCTGGCCAACCGGGCCGCCGGGCTGTTCAACGGGGTGCAGACGCTGCGCCAGCTCCTGCCGTACGCGGCCGACGCCGCGACCGTCCAGCCGGGACCATGGCCCGTGCAGGGCGGGCGGATCACCGACGCGCCGCGGTACGCCTACCGGGGCGCCATGCTCGACGTCGCCCGCCACTTCTTCCCGGTGGCCGCCGTCCAGCGGTACATCGACCAGATCGCCCTGTACAAGATCAACTACCTGCATCTCCACCTCTCCGACGACCAGGGCTGGCGCATCGTCATCGACTCCTGGCCCAGGCTGGCCACGTACGGCGGCAGCACCGCCGTCGGCGGCGACCCGGGCGGCTACTACACCAAGGCCCAGTACCAGGAGCTCGTCGCCTACGCCGCGGCCCGCAACATCACGATCGTGCCCGAGATCGACATGCCCGGGCACACGAACGCCGCCCTGGCCTCGTACGCCGAGCTGAACTGCGGCGGCGTCGCGCCGCCCCTCTACACCGGGACCGATGTCGGGTTCAGCTCGCTGTGCACGTCGAAGGAGATCACCTACACCTTCATCGACCAGGTGGTGGGCGAGCTGGCCGCGATCACCCCCGGCCCCTACCTGCACCTCGGCGGCGACGAGGCCAGCTCCACCAAGCCGGCCGACTACGCCGCGTTCATGAACCGGGCGCAGGCCATCGCCGCCGCGCACGGCAAGACCGTCATCGGCTGGCACGACATCGTCAAGGCCACGCCGCTGCCCTCCACGGTCGCCCAGTACTGGGGCACCACGCCGGACGACAGCGCCGTCGCCGGTGCCGGGCGGAAGGTCATCATGTCCCCGGCCAGCCGCGCCTACCTCGACATGAAGTACAACTCGCGCACCCAGCTAGGCCAGGACTGGGCCGGGCTGATCGAGGTCAAGGACGCCTACGGCTGGAACCCCGGCTCCTACCTGACCGGCCTGCCGTCCCAGCAGGTCCTGGGCGTGGAGGCGCCGCTGTGGACCGAGACGATCAGGACGTCGGCCGACATCGAGTACATGGCCTTCCCGCGCCTGCCCGCCCTGGCCGAACTGGCCTGGTCCCCGTACGGCAAGCACGACTGGACCGCCTTCAAGAAGCGCCTCGGGGCGCAGGGGCCGCGCTGGCGCGTCATGGGCGTGAATTACTACCACTCCGGGCAGATTGCCTGGCCCGCCGGTTCCTGAGCTGATCGCGCCGCCGGGACGGTACCGTTCAGGCTCGTGAGCGGTGCCAGGGAAGTGCGGGCCGTGCTGCGGCAGGCGGCGCGGCTGCATGCCGGGGCGCGGGAGCTGCGTGCGGAGCACGAGCGCGCGCTGACCCGGGTCGTGGCGGCCATGTCCGCGCTGCGCAAGCCGCAGGCCAGGGCCGAGCTCGCGGGCATCCCGGTGGGCCGGCTCAAGGACGTGACCGGCGGGCGGCTGCGGCTCGGGATGCTGGAGCGCATGGGCTACACGACGGTGCTCGACGTTCTGGACGCCACGCCGTACGAGCTGCAGCGGTTGCCGGGGATCGGGCCGCAGACGCAGCGGCAGGTGCACGCGGCGGCCAAGCAGATCGAGCGCGCCGCGCGGGAGGTCACCGCCGTCCAGATCGACGTCGAGCGCCAGGACGCCGAGACCACGGCGCTGCTCGCCGCCCTGCACCCGTTGGTGGCCGCGGGGCCCGAGTTGCCGCGCGCCCGCCGGACGGCCGGCGCGGTCGAGGAGCGGCTCGCCGCGCTGATGCCGGTGGCCCGGGCGGTGAGCGGCTGGTGGCGCCGGCTGCTGTCCGGCGAGGAGAAGCGGCGGCGGGCGGAGGAGGCCGTCGCCGGGATCTCCGAGATCCTCGCCGGGGAGACCGAGACGCGGCTGCTCATCACGCAGGCGACCGTGGACCTGCTGCGGCCGGCGCCCTCCGGGGCGGAGGTGTGGATCGACTTCGAGATCCGCGCGGCCGACTACTACAACCTGCTGGCCGAGATCGCCGCCCTGGAGCCGGGCGACCGGGTCGCCGCCGAGGGGTTCCTGCCCGACGACCTGGCCGAGCGGGTCAGGAACCAGGAGCTCGACGACACCCACCGCCGGGTCTCGCTCCGTGGCTACCAGGCGTTCGGGGCCCGGTTCGCGCTGGCGCAGCGCCGGGTGATCCTCGGCGACGAGATGGGGCTCGGCAAGACCGTGCAGGCCATCGCCGCGCTCGCGCACCTCAAGGCGCGCGGTAGAAGCCACTTCCTGGTGGTCTGTCCGGCCAGCGTACTGATCAACTGGATTCGCGAGATCGAGACCCGCAGCACGCTGCCCGCCTACCGGCTGCACGGCGGCGAGCGGGACACCGCCCTGGCGGAGTGGCTGGAGCGCGGCGGCGTGGCCGTGACCACCTTCGACGGGCTGCATCGGCTCGACGACGTGCCCGTCGAGGTGGGCATGCTGGTGGTCGACGAGGCCCACTACGCCAAGAACCCCGAGGCCCGCAGGTCCAGGACCGTCGCCGCATGGTGCGGGCGGGTCGAGCGGGTGCTGTTCATGACGGGCACGCCGATGGAGAACCGGGTGGAGGAGTTCCGCAACCTGGTTCGCCCCCTCCAGCCCGAGCTGCTCGCCCAGGTGCGTGGCAGCGACGCCGCGGCCGGCGCGCAGGCGTTCCGGCGCGCGGTGGCGCCCGTCTACCTGCGCCGCAACCAGGAGGACGTGCTCACCGAGCTGCCCGATCTCGTGCGCGTCGACGAGTGGGAGGAGCTCAGTGCCGCGGACGCCGACGCCTACCGGGAGGCGGTCGCAGCGGGCAACTTCATGGCCATGCGCCGCGCCGCCTACGCGGTGCCGGACAAGTCGGCCAAGCTCGAACGGCTGCGCGAACTGGTCGACGAGGCGGCGGACAGCGGGCTGAAGGTGGTGGTCTTCTCCTACTTCCGCGACGTCCTGACCGCGGTGCGGGACGCCCTCGGCCCGGCGGTCCACGGGCCGCTCACCGGTGACCTGCGGCCGGAGCGCCGCCAGGAGACCGTGGACGCCTTCAGCGCGGTGCCGGGGCACGCCGTGCTGCTCGCCCAGATCCAGGCCGGCGGGGTCGGGCTCAACCTGCAGGCCGCCTCCGTCGTGATCATCTGCGAACCGCAGGTCAAGCCCACCATGGAGAGCCAGGCCGTGGCCCGCGCGCACCGTATGGGGCAGGTGCGCCGGGTCCAGGTGCACCGGCTGCTCTCGCCCGGCGGGGTGGACGAGCGGCTGCTGAAGATCCTGCACGCCAAGACGGCGCTGTTCGACGCGTACGCCCGGCGCAGCGATCTGGCCGAGTCCGCGCCCGACGCGATCGACGTCTCCGAGCAGGCGCTGGCCCGCCAGATCGTCGAGGAGGAGCAGGCCCGGCTCCTGGGCGGGGCTTCCGTTCGGTAGCGCTGGGTCCTGCGCGGCCGGCTCTCGTAGCGCTGGGTCGCGTATCGCGTCACAGTCCCGCGGGCTCGTTGAGCTGGTGCGCCCACGGCGGGTTCGCTCCCGCGACCGAGCACGTCCGCGCCGCCACCCGGGCCGCGAAGCCGGCGGCGTCGGCGGCCGTCTCCAGGTCGAGCCCCGCAAGGCGGCCCCCGAGCAGTCCCCGCACGCCCAGCCGGTGCAGCAGCCCGGCGGTGAAGGAGTCACCGGCCCCCACGGTGTCGACGACCTTGATCTGCGGCGCCGGCACCGATGTCCGTTTCCCGTCCAGTGACACCAGCGCGCCCGCCGCGCCCCGGGTGATCACGATGAGCCGGGCGCCCGCCGTGTGCCAGGCGTCGCAGGCACGTTCCACCGGCACGTCCGGCGCCAGGAAGGACAGGTCGTCGTCGCTGAGCTTGAGTATGTCGGCCACCGCGCACCAGCGCTCCACCGGGTAGTCCTCCCGGCCGGCCAGGCTGGGCCGTACGTTGGGGTCGATCGAGATCGTCGCGTGCTCGCGGGCGTCCGCCGCGAACGCCTCCACCGCGGCGCCGCCCGGCCGCCTGACCAGCGCGAGAGATCCCGTGTGCAGGCAGGACCAGCCGCGTGGGTCGACGGCGGCGAGCTCCTCGGGCGTCCACTGCCAGTCGGCGGTGCCCTCGGCGTGGAAGCTGTAGGCCGCCTGACCCCGCTCGTCGAGCGAGGCCACCGCCAGCGTGCTCGGCTCACCGGCGGACACGCAGGCCGACAGGTCCACCCCGGAGGAGGCGAGGTGCTCGCGGAACAGCTCCCCGAACACGTCCCCGGACACCCGCCCCAGGAACCGGGTCGAGGTGCCGAGGCGGGCCAGAGCCACTGCCGTGTTCGCGGGCCCCCCGCCCGGCAGCACCCGGAGCTCCAGCTCACCGGGACGCCGGTCAGCGAAGGCGTCAGCGACGCATTCGCCCAGGACAGCGATCATCAGGGTCAACCTTTCTGCCATGTTTGCAGATTTGTTACGTCGCGGGGGCATTGACGTTTCTAGAAACGGAGTCCATCATCGCAGCACGGCGAATGTCAACGTTGACATATGTCAACGATGACATTGAATCATCCCTGATAGGAAGCCACCATGATTGCTAGGCTCTCGGCCGGACTGCTGGCCGCCGCTCTCCTCGTCACCGGCTGCGGCGGTGGCGAGCAAAAGGCCTCCACCAGCTCCGCCAAGGTCGGGCTGATCACGAAGACGGAGACCAACCCGTTCTTCGTCAAGATGAAGGAAGGCGCGCAGACCGCCGCCAAGGCAGCGGGCATGGAGTTGATGACCGCCGCCGGCAAGTTCGACGGGGACAACGCCTCCCAGCTCACCGCCATCGAGAACATGGTCGCGGCCGGGGTGAAGGGCATCCTCATCACGCCCAACGACACCAAGGCGATCGTGCCCGCGATCAAGAAGGCCCGGGACGCCGGCGTCGTGGTGATCGCGCTGGACACGCCGACGGACCCGCAGGACGCCACCGACGCGCTGTTCGCCACCGACAACCTCAAGGCGGGCGAGCTGATCGGCCAGTACGCCAAGGGCGCGATGGCCGGCAAGACCGCGAAGATCGCCACCCTCGACCTGGCCCCCGGCATCACGGTCGGGCAGCTCCGCCACGACGGCTTCCTGAAGGGCTTCGGCATCGCCGAGGGCGACCCGTCGGTCGTCTGCTCCCAGGACACGCGCGGCGACCAGGCCAAGGGCCAGGAGGCGATGGAGAACTGCCTGCAGAAGGCGCCCGACATCAACCTCGTCTACACCATCAACGAGCCGGCCGCCCTCGGCGCCTACACCGCGCTCAAGGCCAAGGGCCGCGAGAAGGAGGTGCTGATCGTCTCGGTCGACGGCGGTTGCACCGGCGTCAAGGCCGTGAAGAGCGGGGAGATCGCCGCGACCTCGCAGCAGTACCCGCTGAAGATGGCCGAGGACGGCGTCAAGGCCGTCGCCGCCTTCGCCAAGGGCGGCGCCAAGCCCAAGGGGTACACCGACACCGGCGTCACCCTGATCACCGACAAGGCCGTCCAGGGTGTCGAGGCCAAGGACACCGCCTTCGGCCTGGCGAACTGCTGGGGCTGACATGGCTGTCATGGAAGCGACGCTGCCGCGCCGCATCATCTCCACACCGACCGCGGGGCCGCTGGGCGCGCTCCTGCTGGCCTGCGTGTTCTTCGCGGTCAACAGCGACCAGTTCCTCACCGGCGGCAACTTCTCGCTGATCATCCAGCAGGTGATGGTCGTCGGCACGCTCGCCATCGGGCAGACGCTGATCATCCTGACGGCCGGCATCGACCTGTCCAACGGCGCGATCATGGCGTTCGGCGGCATCGTGATGACCAAGCTGGCCGTCGGCAGCGGCCTGCCGCCGCTGCTCGCCGTCGCCGCCGGATTGGCCGTCTGCGCGGCGTTCGGGCTGGCGAACGGGCTGCTGGTGACGAAGATCTCGCTGCCGCCGTTCATCGTCACGCTCGGCATGCTGAACGTGGTGTTCGCGCTGACCCACATCTACTCCGAGGACCAGACGGTCACCGACCTGCCGCCCGCGCTGACCTTCCTCGGGCAGACGTTCAAGCTCGGCGAGACGAACGTGACCTACGGGTCACTGCTCACGATCCTGCTGTTCCTGTTCTTCGCGTACGTGCTCGGGCAGACCGCCTGGGGCCGCCACGTGTACGCGCTCGGCAACAGCCAGGAGGTCGCCCGGCTGACCGGCATCCGCACGCAGCGGCTGACGATCAGCGTGTACACCATCGCGGGCCTCGTGTACGGCATCGCCGCCCTGCTGCTCGTCTCCAGGACCGGTGTGGGCGACCCGCAGGCCGGGCAGACCGACAACCTCGACAGCATCACCGCCGTCGTCCTCGGCGGGACCAGCCTGTTCGGCGGCCGCGGCCTGGTGATCGGCACGCTGATCGGCGCGCTCATCGTCGGAGTCTTCCGTAACGGCCTGCAGCTCATGGGCGTACCGTCGATTTATCAGACGCTCATCACCGGCATCCTGGTGATCCTCGCCGTCACCGTCGACCAGCTCTCCCGGAGGAGGACCCGATGACCCCCGTACTCCAGGCCCGCGGCCTGGTGAAGCGCTACGGCCACGTGGTCGCGCTCGACGGCGCCGACTTCGACCTGATGCCCGGCGAGGTGCTCGCCGTCATCGGTGACAACGGCGCCGGCAAGACCAGCCTGATCAAGGCGCTGACCGGCGCGCTGCAACCGGACGAGGGCGAGATCCTGCTCGATGGCAAGCCCGTCCGCATCCGCGACCCCCTGGAAGCGCGCAGGCTCGGCATCGAGACCGTCTACCAGGAGCTCGCCGTCGCCGCCTCGCTCGACATCGCGACGAACCTGTTCCTCGGCCGCGAGCTCCGCAAGCCGGGACCGCTCGGCGCGATCTTCCGCAAGCTCGACAAGAAGCGGATGCGCGAGGAGTCGGCCAAGCACATGGCCGACCTGAAGATCGGCCTGCGCTCGCTCACCCAGCCCGTCGAGTCGCTGTCCGGCGGCCAGCGGCAGGGTGTGGCCGTGGCCAGGGCCGTGGCGTGGGCCCGGCACGTCGTCGTGATGGACGAGCCGACCGCCGCTCTCGGGGTCAAGGAGTCGGGACAGGTGCTCGACATGATCAAGCGGGTCCGCGACCGCGGCATGCCCGTCGTACTGATCAGTCACAACATGCCCCACGTCTTCGAGATCGCCGACCGGATCCACGTCCAGCGGCTCGGCCGCCGCGTCGCCCAGATCAAGCCGGGCGACCACAGCATGGCCGAGGTCGTCGCCATCATGACCGGTGCTCTCCAGGTTTCGGAAGGCAAGTCGGTCGTGACGGACAAGGACGCGGCGGAGGCGATCGGCCTCTAGCATGGTCGAAATGCGGCGTCCCACCATGACAGACGTGGCCCGTGAGGTGGGTGTCACCGCCAAGACCGTCTCACGGGTGCTCAACGACGACGGACCCGTGGCCATCGAGACGCGCGAACGCGTCATGGCCGCGGTCCGCAAACTGGGCTACCAACCCAACCTGATGGCACGCAACATGCGGGTCGGGGCCAGGGACGCCGCGATCGGGCTGGTCATCCCCGAGATGGGCAACCCGTTCTTCGGCACGGTGGCGGGCGGCATCGAGAGCGCCGTCAGGGCCCGCGGCCTGACCCTCATCGTCGGCTCCTCCAGCGAGACCGCCGACCTGGAGCAGTCCCTGATCGCCACCTTCCTGGCCCGCCGGGTCAGCGCCCTCATCGTGGTCCCCTCGGCCACCGGAGACCACCGCTACCTGCGGTCGGAACGCGTCGCCGGCCTGCCCATCGTCTTCCTCGACCGGCCCGCCGTCGGCCTGACCGCCGACAGCGTGGTCAGCGGCAACCGTTCCGGCGCTCAGGCGGGCATCGCCCACCTGATCGGGTACGGTCACCGGCGGATCGGCTTCATCGGTGACCTGCCCGCCACCCTCTACACCCGCCGCGAACGTTTCCAGGGCTACCGTGACGCCCTGGAGGAGGCGGGCCTGCCCTTCGACCGTGCCCTGGTGGAGACGGGCCACGACCAGGAGGCGGCCCGCGCGGCCACCCTGCGGCTCCTGGCCCTCGAAGACCCGCCCACCGCGCTGTTCGCGGCCAACAACTTCGCCTCCATGGGGGCGGTGGTGGCGCTGGCCCGGGCGGGGCGGCGGGATGTGGCGCTGGTGGGCTTCGACGATCTGCCGCTGGCGGAGGTGCTGGATCCGCCGCTGACCGTCGTGGCGCAGGATCCGGCGGCCATCGGGGAGGTGGCGGCGGAGCTCGTGCTGTCCCGGTTGGACGGCGACCGCTCCCGGGCCCGGCGCACCCTGGTGCCCACGCGATTGATCGTCAGGGGATCGGGGGAATTGTCCCCGGCTTCTTGAGCTGTGAAAGGCCCCGCGCATGCGCGGGGCCCGTCTGTCAGCGGAGTCCCGCGAACAGGTCGTCCTCGTGGTCCGGTGCGGTGACGCGGTTGACCACCCGAGTGAAGGACTCGGCGGAGAATGCCTGCTGCTGGGCCTCCTCGGGCATGCGGAGCAGGAAGATGTTCTCGCCCTGGCTCTCGTGTGACTGCAGGGCCTTGAGCTTGCGCTCGACATAGGGGGCGACGTCGACGACGGCCGTCACCAGCTCGTCGGGGGTGCCGAAGTCGTCGGAGGGCTGGAAGTCGCCCAGGTCGACACCGCTGCTGCGCATGAACTCGAACATGCGCTTGATCGCGGCCCGGGGGATGGCCGTGTAGTAGAACTTGTCGGGGATGCCGGTCGCCTCGACGGCCGCGACCGTGATGCGGTGGGCCTGGACGTGGTCGGGGTGGTTGTAGCCGCTGCCGCCTGTTTCGTCGTAGGTGACCACAACCTGCGGGCGATACTGCTTGATCAGCTCGCCGAGGCGGGTGGCGGCCACGTCGACGGGCACGTTGGCGAACGCGTCGGGGTGCTTGTTGGTGTCCCAGCCGTCCATGCCGGAGTCGCGGTAGCCGAGCAGCTCCAGGTGGTCGACGCCCAGGTGCTGCACCGACTCCTGCAGCTCCGCCAGCCTCCGCTCCGCCACCTCGGCGTCGTTGTGGCCGGGGTCGCCGGGCTTGACGCCGCCGGGTCCGTCGCCCTGCTCGCCGTTGGTGCAGGTGACCAGGACCGTGCGGATGCCCTCGTCGGAGTAGCGGGCGAGGATGCCGCCGGTGCTCAGGCATTCGTCGTCGGGGTGAGCGTGCACCGCCATCAGGGTGAGTTGCCGATCCATGCTGCCGACCCTACTGGGCGGAACCGACACTTCTGGAACCGAGGCTTTTGGAACAGGGGTCAGGTCTGGCGGGCCAGCTGGTCGGCTCGGTGGCGGGCCGTCGCGGCCGCCGCGCGGTCGCCCAGGGCCTCGGCGAGTGCGCCCTGCTTGAGCCAGTTGAACGGGCTGCACGGCCGTACGCTGATCCGCTCGCTGATCAGCACCCGCGCCAGGTCCCGGCGGCCACCACGCAGGGCGGCCTCCAGGAGCGTCTTCTGCACGGCGTCGCGTTGCGCGTGGCTGCCGCCGAACTCGTTGATCCGATGCCTGATCGGATACAGCAGGTCCACGACCGTGTCGAAGTCGCCCCGGCCGAAGGCCACCAGCGACCGGCAGACCGGCAGGCCGACCCGGGCGGTCATGGCGTGGTTGGTGATGTCCGGGTGGGGTTCGGTGAGGTACGCCTCCCGGCTCGCGATGAGCTTCTCGGCCTCCGCGACGCGGCCCGCGCCCACGTACGACATGACGGCGTGCATGTCGTTGAAGGCGTAGTACGGCTCCGCGATCTTGGCCGGCCACGCGTCGGCGAGCTCCCGCCAGCGTTCATCCTGGCGGGAGCCCTCCAGGAGGAGCCGCCACAGCAGCGCGGCGGCGTCGAGCAGCTCCATCGAGCCCTGGCCGCCCGCCAGCGCCGCGTCGTAGATGGCCAGGGCGCGGCCGGTGTCGCCGGACTCCAGCGCGTACAGGGCGTAGTGCCACCAGGTGTGCACGTTGAAGAACGTCCCGGTCGACCAGTCGCCGAGCCGGGCGTCGAGGTAGCGGATGCCGTCGCCGAAGCGGCCCTGCATCTCGTACGTGTGCACGACCGCGTGGATGCCCCAGACGTCGCGCGCGTTCAGCTCGACCGCGCGCAGTCCCACGTCCTCCGACCGGTCGTAGTGGCCGGACTCCTCCAGCCCGAACGCGTACATCCCCAGCACGTGGCCGTAATGCCGGTCGTCCTCGTGCCAGGCGTTGAGCGCGCCGCCGATCCGGTCGCGCAGCGAGCGGGCGTCGCCGGTGAAGAAGTCGACCTGGTGCCCGGCCGCCAGCGCCAGGGCGTCGCGGGGATACTGCTCGATGATCGCGCCGAGGAGACTGCCGCAGGTCAGGAAGTCACCGTCGAGCAGTGCCTGGACGGCCTCGACGTGCGCGCGTTCGCGGGGCAGCAGTCCGCCGGAGCCGCCGGTGCGGGCGCGCCAGGCCGCGAACCGCTGCCTGGCCGTGCGCGCGTCCTCCACCTCCGTGGTCAGGAGCCCGAGGTAGGCGGTCAGGACCTGGCCCATCGGGAAGTCGGGCGACTCGGACAGGGCGGCCGTGGCCTCGGCGTCGACCTCCGCACGGAAGTGCAGCAGTTCGTCGATCGCCTGGTCGTAGTGGCGGGCGGCGGCGCCGCCCGCGCCGCTCATCGCCAGCCCGTGCTGGTCGTCGATCACGCAGCCACTATAAAGGCGGCCGTTCGGCACGAGCCGGGCGAGTGCGTCGCAGGTCGGAAGGGCTCCCGTGCGGGTCCGGCCGTCGTCGGGTGTAAGCCGGTCCGGCGGGGGAAGCGCCTGGTCGTCGCGGCTGCCTTACCGATGGCAGCGGACCCCGGTCATCGGTTCGGTGAGAAAAAGATTTTCGGGCGGACCGCTAAATGGTCGGCTGAGTCGGGATTCAAGATTGTAACGAGGGTGTTGAGCGATATGTCGTGCAATCGGAGGAGCGCTAGGGTGCAATCCTCATCAAATCCGTGGTGAGGCGGAGGGAGGGCCGCTGGTGTACCGCGCGCGTGGCCGTCATGCGTCATCCGGCCAGGCCAAGCCCGCCCTGCCCTTGTCCTCGGAGGGGCCGTGGCTGCCCCCGGGCAGCGGTATCCATCTCGCCGGGCTGACCATCATCGGCGGTCTGCTCTATGTGGGTTCCGAGCTGCCTTCCGCGTCCGGGATGTCGGTGGAGCCGGCGCTGATCGACCCCGAACTGCCCGTGGACATGACGCAGCCGGACTGGGACGGTCAGGGGCTCGACCGGTGGCCGAGCTATGCCGCGCTCCCGCCGCCGTCGCGGGCGGCCTATCTGAGCTGGCTCGCCGACGGGCGATGCTATCCGCGAACGCCCCTCGGCTACGTGTTCCTTTATTTCTACGGCCTCGAACGTCGCGTGCTACACGACCTGCACTTGGACCGCTCCATGGCCCAAGAGGAACTGCCGGTGATCCACGAGGAGGTGCGGCGCCTCATCGGCCTGTACGCCGGGCACGACGCCTTCCAGCGGCACGCGGCGCCGTTCGAGGCGCTGCTGGCGGCCCTCCGCGAGCCCGAGGTGACCGGCGCGGTGTTCGCGTTGCGAGCCCGGCTGGGGGAGCTCGCCGCGCAGGGCCGCCCGGTGCCCGCCGACTGGGCGCTGGCCTGGCTGCACGGCCACCCCGCCTACCGGCCGGGCACGCCCGCGACGCGCTGCCCGGAGGAGTTCGGCGCGCTGTTCCAGCGGAGGTACACGGCACGTCACGGTGAAGGGCTCGTCGTCCAGCCCGGCGCCAAGGAGCTGGCCTTCGACTACCGGCCCGCGAGCTCAGGGTTCGCCGGGGCCCCGCCGGTGCTGCCGGGCGTACCCGATGTGCTGACGCTCGCGGCGCCCACCCGGGAGCTGTTCGGGCTGGCCGAGGAGTGCGGCTCCGAGCTGGAGGCGTACAGCCGCTTCCTCGGCCGGCTGCCCGGCGCCAGGCAGAGCGTGCGCGCCCAGGCGCTGCTGCCCGCGGAGCTGCTCGACCTGGGCTCCGGCGGGGCGGGCGGGGCGGTGCGGTGGGCGCTGCGCCGGCTCGGGCAGCAGCAGACCGCGCTCGTGCCCGCCGAGGAGTTCGTCGCCCTGCTGTCCACGCCCGTTCCCGCCAGGAAGGACGTCATCGCGCTCGCCCAGATCCTCGGCCGGGCCGGGGTCGGGATCGAACCGGACCCGCGACTGGGAGGTCCGGTGCCGGCCGCGGGGGTGATGGCCTTGTTCGCCGCGCCGGACGGGCCGACGGCCGCGGCGTCCGACGCGTACCGGGCGGCTACCGCGCTGCTGCACCTGGGCGCCGCGAGCACGGCGGACGGCCAGACGCCCGAGGTCGCCTACCGCCGGTTGGGCGAGCATCTTGAGCGGGCGCTGCATCTGACGGCCGGCGAGCGGGCCCGCCTGCGGGCGCATCTGGAGTGGCTGCTCGGTGCGGAGGTGCCGCTGATCGGGCTGATCGAACGGGTCCAGGAGATCGGCGCGGCCCAGCGCGCCCACGTGGCGGAGTTTCTGAGGGACGTGGCCGCCGCCGACGGGCACATCGCGCCGGAGGAGGCCCAGATCCTCGCCCGGATCCACTGGCTGCTCGGGCTCGACCAGGACACGGCGGGGGGCGGGCAATTGGGAGCCGGGTCGTACGCCGCCGTGCGGCATGCGCCGATCCAGCTCGCGTACGTGCCGCACGCCCCCGCCCAGCCGGTGCCGCCGCCACGCGTCATCATGCCGCACCACCCGTCAGGGCCTTTCACCTCTCCGCCCTTCGGGCCGGTGCCCAACACGTCCACCCCCAACGGGCCGGCGCCTTACACCTCTACGCCTTACAGCACCACGCCCAACGGGTCCGCGCCTTACCCCTCCACGCCCAACGGGCCCGTGCCCGATGCCTCCACGCCCTACGGGCCCGCGTCCTACTTATCCGCGCAGGAGCACCCCATTCCGCAGGACCTCGCCGTGTCGTCGCCGGTGCCGCACGTCTCCGTGTCGCAGGGGGTACCCCTGGGGCACGTCTTCGGTGCTCCGACGGTGCCCGTCTGGGGGGCGGTCGCCAGGCTGGCCGAGACGGCCCAGTTGGGGACGCGGCTCGATTCGCTGCTCGCCGGCGAAGAGCCGGTCCCCCCGCCCGCCCCGCCGCCCGAGGTCACCCCGCTGGCGGGCCTGGACGGCCGCCACTCCGGCCTGGTCCGCGCCCTGGCCGCCGTCGATGAGCCGCACATCGGCCGGGGCCAGTTCGAGACTCTCGCGGACGCCTGGAACCTGCTGCCGGAAGGCGTGATGGACCGGGTCAACGAGGCCGCCTACGAGACCGTGGGCGATCCGCTGCTCGACGGTGACGACCCGATCCTGGTCGACCGGCGAGTGCTGGGGGAGATGCTGAAGTGACCGTTCGCGCCCGCGAACGCGACGCCCTCCTCAAGGCGCTGCGGGCAGGGGTGGTCCCGCTGATCGGCCAGCACCACATCCAGGCCGGCCGTACCGCCGAGGTGGCGGCGCTGAACGCCGATGTCGAACGCGTCGCCGTAGGCGGCACGGCCGTCCGGTTCGTCATCGGCGAGCACGGCGCGGGCAAGACGTTCCTGCTGCGCCTGACGCGCTCGCTGGCGCTGGAGAAGCGGCTGGTCACCATGCACGCCGACATCACCGCCGAGCACCTGCTGCACTCGAACGAGGGCCGGGCCCGCGCCCTCTACACCGAGCTGACCCGCAGCATGGCCACCCGGGGCACCCCCGGCGGCGGCGCGCTCGCCGGTATCGTCGAACGCTTCCTGTCCACCGCGCTCGACGAGGCCCGCCAGACGCGCACCGACCCGGCCCTGACGATCGGGGAACGCCTGGCGTACCTGGCGACGCGGCCGGGCGGCCACGACTTCGCCGAGGTCATCGGCGCGTACTGGCGCGGCCACGACACGGGCGACGACCACCTCAAGTCGGCCGCGCTGCGCTGGCTGCGCGCCGAGTACCCGACCGCGGCGGAGGCCAGGTCGGCGCTCGGCGTACGGTCGATCATCGACGACGCGACCGTGCCCGATCACATCGCGCTGATGAGCCGGTTCGTCCGGCTGGCCGGGTACGACGGGCTGCTCGTCTGCCTGGACGAGATGGTCAACCTGTACACGCTGGCCGATCCCCTGGCCCGGGACGCCAACTACGACCAGATCCTGGGCCTCGTCAGCAGCGGGGTCGCCCATCTGGGTTTCGTGTTCGGGGGCACCCCCGTGTTCCTCAGAGACGGGCACAGCGGGCTTTTCAGCCATCCCGCGCTGCGCAGGCGGCTGGGCGCCGGTGCCTTCGCCGCGGTCGGGCCGGTGGATCACTCGGGGCCGGTGCTCCGGCTGGCCGCGCTGACGGCCGAGGAGGTGTACGTGGTGCTGGCCAAGATCCGGTTCGTGTACGCCTCCGGCGAGGGCGGGCGGTACCTCGTGGACGACGACGCGCTGGTGGCCTTCATGCACCACTGCTTCGGGCGGGTGGGGGAGACGTATTTTCGCCGGCCGCGGACGACGTTCAAGGCGTTCTGCGACCTGCTGGCCGTACTGGAGCGGGATGCCGGGGAGAGCTGGCGGCGGCTCCTGCCCGGAGTGGACCTGTCGGCGGAGGAGATCGACGACCGCCCGGCCTGACGATCGCGCGCCCGCCTTCCCGCTGGATCCGGCAGACTCGTCGTTCATGACGAGGGATGGCGATGGAGTTGCGCGCGACGGTGACGCGGGGGTGCCGGGGTCGCTGGCCAGGGTGCTTGGCGATGTGGCGGCCGAACGGGCGGCGCAGGACGCCAGGTGGGGCATGCAGGCCGTGCCCGACGGCACCGGGGCCGAGGACGCGGTGGCCGAGGCCGACCGGGCCAGGCGGGAGACCGATGAGGCGGGCCGGCGCGGGGAGCTGACCTGGCGGCACATCCTGCGCGAGGAGGTCCTGGAGGCGTTCGCCGAGTCGGACCCCGAGCTGCTGCGCACCGAGCTGATCCAGGTGGCCGCGGTCGCCGTCAAATGGGCCCAGGCACTCGACCGCCGCCCCGCGGGCGTCGAGCGGTCGGCCGCTGGGGAGTCGCGTCCCGACAGGTTCCGGGCCATCGTCGACGTGCACGTGATGCTCGTCCGTGACGGCACCGTACTTCTCGGCAAACGGGCCAATACTGGCTACGGTGACGGCCAATGGCACCTGCCCTCGGGGCATCTGGAGCCCGGTGAGTCGGTGGTCGGCGCGGCCGTCAGGGAGGCTCGTGAGGAGGTTGGCGTCACCATCCAGCCGGACGATCTGAAGTTCGCCCACGTCATGCACCGCGCCCCCGACCGTGTGGGCCTGTTCTTCGTCACCAGGAAGTGGGCAGGCGAGCCCTACAACGCCGAGCCGCACAAGTGCGCCGAACTCGCCTGGCGGCCGCTCGGCGAGTTGCCCGACGACACGATCGGCTACCCGGCCGCCGCCATCGCCAGGGTGTTGGCGGAGGAGCCGTTCGCGCTGTACGGATGGTCTACGGGCGGACGAACCACCTAGGTGCCTCCATACCCTGGTGAACGGTGTATGTTGCGGTCGTGGCGCGCGAGGATCCGGACGGGCTGACGGAGGCGTTCCTCCGCGAGCCCCGTCGCTACACCAGCCACCAGGTCGCCGACATGGCCGGCGTCCCTGTTTACCGTGCCCGCAGGTTCTGGCGCGCGCTGGGTTTCGCGAACGTCGCCGACGACGCCCTGGAGTTCACCGACTCCGACGTGGACGCCCTGCGGACGCTGCTCGGCATGGTGAGCGACGGCGTCTACGACGAGGAGCACGTGCTCCTGATGGCCAGGTCCCTGGGCAGGGCGACGGCCCGGCTCGCCGAGTCGCAGGCCGAGCTGGGCGCCGAGGCGCTCGACCAGGCGGGCGTGCCGCTGAGCGAGCGGCCCAGGGCGTGGCGCAGGCGGGCGGATCGGGTGCTGCCCGACCTGGCCCGGCTGCTGGTCTACGCGTGGCGCCGCCAGTTGGCGGCCTCCGCCCACCGGCTGGTCGAGCAGGAGACGAGCGCGGCCCGGCTGGCGGTGGGGTTCGCCGACCTGGTCGGGTTCACCAGGCTGAGCAGGCAGATCTCCGAGACCGAGCTGGCCGGGCTGGTCGACAGGTTCGAGGGCCGTTCGGCCGACGTGGTGACCTCGGGCGGCGGGCGGATCGTCAAGACACTGGGCGACTCGGTGCTGTTCGTGTCGGGCAAGGCGCACGAGGCGGCCGAGATCGGCCTGCGCCTGATCGAGACCCACGCCAAGGACAAGGGCATGCCGCAGTTGCGCGTGGGCCTGGCCGTGGGGCCGGTGCTCGGCCGGATGGGCGACGTGTTCGGCACCCCCGTCAACCTGGCCAGCAGGCTGACCGCGCTGGCCCATCCGGGAACGATCCTGGCCGGCCCCGAGATGGCCGAGGAACTGGAGGGCGACCGGGCCTTCGAGCTGCGCCCGGTCGACCGGCTGTCCGTACGCGGGCTGGGCGAGCTGGTCCCCTTCACGCTCATCCGCCACACCGACCGGGCAACCTGACTCCGCACTGGATGCGTCCCTGTCGTCGACAGGCGATAACAGGAGGCGGTACGTGGCGGACCGGGGGATATATCAGGAATTCGTGGTCACTCGGTCGGACCGGCTGTTACGCACGGCGTACCTGCTGACCCGCAACTGGGCGACCGCGGAGGACCTGCTGCAGGAGTCGCTGGCCAAGGCGTGGTTCGCCTGGCCCGGCGTGGACGAGCCCGAGGCGTACGTGCGCCGGGTCCTGGTGACCACCTACACCTCGTGGTGGCGCAGGAGATGGCGCCGCGAGCTGCCGAGCGACGACCTGCCCGACACTCCGACCAGCGACCCGGTCTCCGATGAGCGCGACGCGCTCTGGCGAGCCCTCGGCCGGCTGCCGGCCAGGCAGCGGGCGGTGGTCGTGCTGCGCTTCTACGAGGACCTGCCGGTGACGGAGGTGGCCCGCCTGCTGGGCTGCGAGCCCGGCACGGTCAAGAGCCAGAGCGCCAAGGCGCTGGCCAAGCTGCGCGTGGACGAGTCGATCGTGAAGGAGCTGCACCGATGACCCTGCCCGACCTGCGGGACGTCCTGCGCGAGCACGGCGACGGCCCCTCCCCCGCCAACCCGGCCCGGCCCGAGCAGGTGCGGGCCCGCATCCGCCGGATCCGCCTGCGCAGGCGCGCGCTGGGCGGCGGCGGGGTGGTCGCGGTGGCGGCGGCCGTCGCGCTGGGTTTCTCTCTCCTGCCTGGCATGGCGGAGCCGCGGCTCGAGACCGCTGATGAGCCCACCACCTTCGCCGCCCAGCTCGCGGGCCTCCTGCCGGAGCGCTTCACCGCCGCGGACGGCACGAAGTACCGGCGGATCGCCACCGCGTCGATCAAGAGGACGGGGCCGACCAAGGTCTCGGTGACGATCCCGTTCTCCGGGAAACCGCTCGACGTCGGAGCGGTCTGCGCGGGGCCGGACACCAGCGTGGCCAGAGCGTCGATCGGCGCCGACGGGCCCGCGTCGGCCCACTTCGGCACGTGCTCAAGGCGCATGCAGTTGCGGCCGCTCCAGGTGCCGGCCGCCACGAGCGGCACGGAGCTCAAGGTCACGTTCGACACGACCACGACCGGCTGGGGTTGTACGGTGCGGGACGGCAAGTGCGTGCCGCAGAAGAAGACCCGCGGCGTCTGGGCACTGGCCGTGTACGAATGGACGCCGCCCGCGCGGCCGGTCAAGCCGGCGAAACTCAAAACCCTGCCGGACCACGTGGGGAAGGCGCGGCTCGCGGAGACGAAGACCGGCGTCTGGCCGCAGGACACCTCCGCCACCTTCAAGGTCCGAGGCAAGGTCGGCTTCGACACCTTGTGCACCGGCGAACTGGCCGGGGACCTGTGGTTCAGCTTCGAGGCGGACGGCCAGATGGAGGCCAGCGGGGGCGCCTGCGGCGTATGGAAAGGTGGCGCCTTCCCCTCGGCGGTCAGCGAATTCTCCTATCCCACGGATCGGACGACCACCGTCAAGGTCAAGTGGACGCTGCGGGGCGGCGGCACCAACCGCCCGGTCCGCTGGTCGGTCGGGCTCTACCGGAAGTAGCCACGCCTCGGTTCTGTTGCCGACATATGTGACGAAGCTTTCGATTCTCGACCGCTCCCTCGTCCGCGAGGGGCACGACCCGGCGACGGCGCTGCGCGAGACCATCAGGTTCGCGCGGCAGGCGGAGGAGCTCGGCTACCACCGGTTCTGGGTGTCGGAGCACCACAGCGTGCCGGGGGTGGCCGGCTCGGCACCGACCGTGCTGGCCGCCGCCGTCGCCTCGGCCACCGACCGGATCCGGGTGGGCACCGGCGGCGTGATGCTGCCCAACCACCGGCCGCTGGTGGTGGCCGAGCAGTTCGGCGTGCTGGAGTCGCTGAACCCGGGCCGCGTCGACATGGGGCTCGGCCGCTCGGTGGGCTTCACCGGCGGCATCAGGAAGGCACTGGGCCACGGCAAGGAGGACGCCGACGAGTTCGGCGGGCAACTGGCGGAGCTGCTCGGCTACTTCACCGGGGACCAGCGGGGGCATCCCGGTGTGCACGCGCTGCCCGCCGAGGGGCTGCGGCCGCAGGTGTTCGTGCTGGCCATGGGCTCGGGGGCGGACATCGCCGCCGAGCACGGGCTGCCGATGGTGATCGGGGGCGGCGGGGCCCGGCTGCGGGAGGCGATCTCGCGGTACCGCGCCGGGTTCCGCCCGTCGGCCTGGGCGGCTCGGCCGTACGTCGTCCTGGCGGCGAACGTCGCGGTCGGCGAGACGGCCCGCGAGGCGGCGCTGCTGCAGGTGCCGGAGGCGTGGGCGACCGCGCGATCGCGTACGAGCGGCGCCTTCCCGCCGCTCTCCCCGGCCGAGCGGGTGCTGGCGACGGAGATGACCGAGCGGGAGCGGGCGCTGTTCGAGGAGTCGCGCAAGGGGCAGATCCACGGCACCGGGCAGGAGGTGGAGATCGAGCTCGGGGCTCTGATAGAGCTCACCGGCGCCGACGAGGTCCTGGTGACCATGAACAGCTACGACCTGGATCGGCGGCTCGATTCCTACCGGCGGCTCGCTCGGACAGCCGTCTGAGCACGAATTCATTGCTGCTTTGTTGGCAACTGACTTACTTGCGCGCCGGTCCCTTGATCGGATAGTCACATTTTGTCACCCTCACTGACCACGCTTAGGGGGCTCCATGGCGCGCAACCGATTCATCGGAATCGCGGCCGCTATTCTCGCATTACCCCTTTTGTCCGCTATCCCGGCGCACGCCGATCCCAAGGCTCCGCCGTCAAGCGACATCCGGGAGCTTTCCCGCAAGGACTTCACGCTCGACGGCAAGCCCGTCAAGGTACCCGCCAAGTACGAGGCCAAGGCGCAGGCCAGGACGAAGGCCGCCGCCGACACGCCGCCGGTCGGCACCGTCCGGCAGTGGCTGGGCCTGGACGACTTCAACGGCAGGCTCTACCGCAAGGACTACACGCTGCGCGGCGTGGGCAACAACATCGAGGTCTGGGTCGCCAACGACCTGGCCTTCCCCGCCGGTGACTGCCGGGCGCAGATCCCCACGTCCACGACGGTCACCGACGCGCAGGTGGCGGACCTGGTCACCCAGTTCGACACGAACATGTACCCGAAGGAGACCGCCGCCTTCAGCACGCCGCCGGACCGCGACGGCACCAACGCCGTCCTCGGCCCCGACGCCAACGGCAACGGCGGCGTCTACACCGGCGGCGGCAACAAGACCGTCACCCTGGTCGACAACGTCAGGGACGACAACTACTACAGCTTCCCGGCCGCTCCGACGTACATCGCGGGCTTCTTCTCCGCCCAGTTCAACGAGCTGCTCGACCGCAACGTCATGACGATCGACGCGTTCGACTGGACGCACCGCACCGGCGCGAACCCGCCCGACGAGCCGACCGCCGACCTGTGCACCTCGCGCCCGGCCAGGCCGCGCCAGTACGAGGGCACGTTCGCGCACGAGTGGCAGCACCTGGCGCACTACTACACCGACCCGCTCGAGACCACCTGGATGAACGAGGGCCTGTCGGACCTCGCGATGACGCTGACGGGCTACTCCAACCCCAAGGCCACCGTGTCCGAGCGCGGCACCGACAGCCACATCTACTGCTTCCAGGGCTTCGGCATCGTCCAGACGCCGTACAACACCAACCCGCGCGACTGCGGCGGGCCCGAGAACTCCCTCAACATCTGGGGCGAGGGCGCCAACGCCAACGGCGTGCTGGCCGACTACGGCAACGCGTACTCGTTCATGCTGTTCCTGTACGACAGGTACGGCACGGCGTTCATGTCCACGCTGCACCGTGACGGCGCGCTGCAGGGCCTGGCCAGCTTGAAGGCGGCGCTGGCGGCCAAGGGCGTCACGAACATGTACCAGGTGATCCACGACTTCCAGACCTCCACCCTGGTCGACCGGATCGTCGGCGGAACCAAGGGCGTCATGCTGGGCGTGCCCAAGAAGCGGGTCACGACCGCCAGCCTGAACGCGACCGTCAACCTGGCGAACCCGGCCACCTACAAGACCGCAGGCGCCGCCCCCAACGGCGCCGACTACGTGCCGCTGCAGAAGGCGGACGGCACGTTCCTGCGCGGGGTGGACCTGCGCTCGCTGTCGTTCGAGGGCGCCAAGACGCTGCCCGCCCTCCCGCTGGCCTGGACCGTCGTCTCCGACGACCCGGACCGCGCGGGCAACCCGGTGCTGTTCTCCGGCAACGACAGCAACACCAACGCCGCCGCCGTCGCCAAGGTGACCGTCCCGGCCGCCGACCCGACGCTGCGCTTCCTCGCCAAGTACGGCGCGGAGCAGGGCTTCGACTACGGCTATGTGATCGTCTCCACGGACGGCGGCAAGACCTACACCTCGATCGCCGGTGACAGGACGGTCGCGGGCCCGCTCGGCCCCGCGGTCAACGGCACCACGACCGGCTTCGAGCCGCACAGCTACAGCCTGTCGGCCTACGCCGGCAAGGAGATCCTCCTCGGCTTCCGCTACGTCAGCGACGCGGGGGTCAACGAGGGCGGCTGGAAGATCGACGACATCACGGTCGGCGCCACCGCGGTCAGCGACGGCTCGTCGCTCGACCCGTTCGACTCGCCGACCGAGGTCTTCCCGACTCCGGTCGAGAACTGGAACGTCCGGCTGATCGGCCTGGACGAGAAGCACTCGGTGGCGCTGCAGCTGGAGTCCAACGGCAAGACCAGCGTCAGCCTCAACCGGCTGCAGCTGGCCACCATGCTGCCGTTCCAGACGGTGGTCGCGGTGGTGGCCTACGACGAGTCGACGGAGCAGGTCGGCCAGTACGCGCCGTACACGCTCAAGGTCAACGGCGTCACCCAGCCCGGAGGTCGCCCGCTGACCTGACGGTGGTGATCTGAGGGCGCCCGCCGCACCCTGCGGCGGGCGCCCTCCGCGTTCGCTAGGATCACCGAACAAAGTTCGGAGGAGTGCGCATGACGACTCGCCAGCATGCCATCGGCGACCTGCTGCGGCGTTCGGCCGCGCGGTCTCCCGCCAAGACCGCGATCGTGTACGGCGAGGCGCGATGGACCTACGCCGAGCTGGACCGCGCGGCGAACCGCATGGCCAACGCGCTGGCCGCCCGGAGCGTGAGCAAGGGCGACAGGTTCGCCGTGTTCAGCCACAACAACGACGCCTTCGTGGTGGCCTACTTCGCGCTGGCCCGGCTGGGCGCGATCTCCGTGCCGATCAACTTCATGCTGGGGGCCGAGGAGGTCTCCTACATCCTCGGGCACGCGGGTGCGACGGGCCTGCTGGTGGAGCAGGCGCTCCTGCCCGTGGCCGAGCGGGCCGTCTCCGACGGGGTCGCGGTGCGCGGGGTGATCGGGCACGCCGACGGGTGGGAGCCGGTCACCGACTGGATGGCGTACGAGGACGACGCCGAGCCGCCGGTGGAGATCGCCGACGACGACCCGATCCAGCTCATGTACACCAGCGGCACCGAGTCCAGACCCAAGGGCGCCACCCTGTCGAGCCGCGGCCTGATCGCCCAGTACACCTCCTGCGTGATCGACGGCGAGATGAGCGCCACCGACGTGGAGGTGCACGCGCTGCCGCTCTACCACTGCGCGCAGCTGCACTGCTTCCTCACCCCCGGCCTCTACCTCGGCGCCACGAACGTGATCCTGCCCGGCGCCGACCCGGCGGCGATCCTGGCGGCGATCGAGGCCGAGGGCGCGACCAAGCTGTTCTGCCCGCCGACCGTCTGGATCGGGCTGCTGCGCCATCCCGACTTCGACCGCCGCGACCTGTCGTCGCTGCGCAAGGGCTACTACGGCGCGTCGATCATGCCGGTCGAGGTGCTGAAGGAGATCGCCGCGCGGCTGCCGGGGGTGCGGCTGTTCAACTTCTACGGCCAGACCGAGATGGCGCCCGTGGCCACCATCCTGGGCCCGGACGAGCAGCTGACCAGGCTCGGCTCGGCGGGCCGGCCCGCCCTGAACGTCGAGACCCGGATCGTCGACGCCGACGACGAGCCGGTGCCGCCCGGCGTGGTCGGCGAGATCGTGCACCGCAGCCCGCACGCCATGCTCGGCTACTGGAACGACCCGGACAAGACCGCCGAGGCGTTCCGCGGCGGCTGGTTCCACAGCGGTGACCTGGGCGTGCTGGACGCCGACGGCTACCTGTCGATCGTCGACCGCAAGAAGGACATGATCAAGTCCGGCGGCGAGAACGTGGCAAGCCGGGAGGTCGAGGAGGCCATCTACCAGCACCCGGCCGTCGCGGAGGCGGCCGTGTTCGGGGTGCCCGACCCGCGGTGGATCGAGGCGGTGACGGCCGCCGTCGTCCTGCGCGCGGGCGCCGCCCTGACCGCCGACGAGCTGACCTCCTTCCTGCGGGAACGCCTGGCGGCCTTCAAGACCCCGAAGACGGTGGTCTTCGTGCGGTCACTGCCCAAGAACGCCAGCGGAAAGGTGCTGAAGAGAGAGCTGCGTGACGCGTTCTGACATCCGAGGCCGGGTACGGCTGGCGGCCGAGCGAGAGGGGCCGGAGGCGGGCGCAGTGGTGGTGTTCGCGCACGGCTGGCGGGGGAGCGGCTGCCGTCACTGTCGGCCGGCTCGCGGCTGGACGTCATCCCAGGGGCGGACCACACCATGGAGGGCCATCTGGAAGAGGTGGCCGCGCGCGGGCTGGCCTGGCTCGAACGGCACTGCCCGGCCTGAGCGCTTATTTGCCCAGCAGGTCGGTGGCGATCTGACGGATGATCACGCGCTGGATCTTGCCGGTGGCGGTCTTGGGCAGTTCCTCCAGGACCAGCACCTCGCGCGGCCGTTTGAAGGCCGCCAGCCCGTCGCGGCAGAACGCGATGAGCTCCGCCGCGTCCACCGTCTTCCCGGCGGCGGGCACCACGCAGGCGACCGGCTTCTCCAGCCCGTTCGCGTCGGTGTAGGCCACGACCGCGGCCTCCCCGACCGACTCGTGCAGCAGCAGCCGGGACTCGACCTCCATCGGCGACACCCAGATGCCACCCGCCTTGATCATGTCGTTCGAGCGGCCGAGGCACTGGTAGACGCCGTCGGCGTCGCGCAGGTAGGTGTCGCCGGTGCGTAACCACTCCCCCTGGAACACCTGCCGGGTGGTGTCGGTCCGGCACCAGTAACCGGTGGCGATGGAGTCACCGCGTACGTACAGGTGGCCCGGCTGGCCGTCCGCCACGGGGTTGCCGGAGTCGTCGAGCAGCTTGCCCTCATACCCGGGCACCACGGTGCCCGTGGTGCCCGGTCTGACCTGGCCGGGCCGGTTGGAGATGAAGATGTGCAGGGCCTCGGTCGAGCCGATGCCGTCGATGATGTCGACGCCGAACCTCTCGGTGAAGCGCCGGTAGATCTCCGCGGGCAACGCCTCGCCCGCCGAGACCGCCAGCCGTACCGAGGAGAAGGTGTCGTCGGGGGCGTCGGAGGCGAGCAGGCTCGCGTAGAACGTCGGCCCGGCGAAGAACAGCGTCGGCCGCTCGGCCACCACCCGCGCGACCACCCCCGGCGGGGTGGGCCTGAAGGGGTCGAGCACCGTGGTCGCGCCCACCGACAGCGGGAAGAACAGCGAGTTGCCGATGCCGTAGGCGAAGAACAGCCGGGCGACCGAGAAGCACCGGTCGTCCGGCGTGATGCCGAGAACCTCACGGCCGTAGGTCTCGCAGACGTCCCTGATGGCGCCGTGCCGGTGCATGGCGGCCTTCGGCGCGCCGGTCGTGCCCGAGGTGTAGAGCCACAGCGCGGGCGAATCCGTCCAGCTCTGGTACGGCTCGGCCACCGTACGGCCGGCGTCCACCACGTCCGCCAGCGAGCACACCGGGATCCCGGCATCCGCGTCGGACCCGGGGACGACATCGGCGGCCCGGTGGCCCACGTTGCCGGTGAGGACGAGCAGGGCGACCTCGGGGGCGTTCGCCAGTGCCACCCGGACCGTCGCCTCGTACTCGGGGGTCGCCACCACCACGCGGGCCCGCGAGTCGCGGATGAGCGTGCCCAGCTCCGCACCGTTGTACATGGTGGACAGCGGCACGGCGACCCCGCCCATGCGCATGACGGCCAGGATGGTGACGAGCGTCTCCGGGCGGTCGGACATGACGAGCACGACCCGTTCCTCGGGCCGGACACCGAGCACCCGCAGTCCGGAGGAGAGCTCGCCGACCCGGGCCGCGAGCTGGGCGTATGTGAGGGTCCCTGCCGGGCCCGCGACAGCGGTGCGCTCGCCGCGACCGGCTTCGACCTGACGATCCACAAGATAGAGACTGGCGTTGAACGACTCGGATGACATGGTCGTCCTTACGGGGAGGGAGACTCCGTACGAGAATCTTCTATAGAGAATTGATGCATCGTCAACTACTTGTAGCATTGAATCAGACTCCCGCCGCGTAAGGAGCGTTAATGGCCAGGCCGCCCCGCCGCCACCAGACGAGCGCCAGGTCGATGCTGCTGACCGTGCTGGGCGAGTACGTGCTGCCGTCCGGCGAGCCCGCGTGGACGTCCGCGCTGCTGCACGTGATGGGCGGGCTCGGGGTGGAGGAGAAGTCGGCCAGGCAGGCGCTGGCGCGGATGGCATCCGACGGGTGGATCGTGTCGGCGCGGTCCGGGCGGCGGGTGCGCTGGTCGCTGACGCGGCGCGGCCGCGAACTGCTGACCGAGGGGGCCGAGCGGATCTACGCGTTCGGCCGCGACCGCGAGCCGTGGGACGGGCGCTGGGTGGTGCTGATCGCGAGCGTGCCCGAGTCCCGGCGCGAGCTGCGCCACCAGTTGCGCACCGGCCTGACCTGGGCGGGATTCGGCAGCCCTGTGCCCGGTGTGTGGGTCAGCCCGCACGCCACCCGCGAGGCCGAGGCCAAGCAGGTGGTCGAGGGGCTGGGGCTCGACGTGGCCGTGTTCTCGTTCAACGGTCCCTTTGCGGGGATCGGCTCCGAGCGGACGCTGGTGGAGCAGGCCTGGCATCTGGGGGACCTGGCGGCGCACTACCAGGAGTTCATCCAGGAGTTCGCCGGCCTGCGGCCCGAGCCGGGCGATCCGGTGCTGCTTGCGCAGGTCCGGCTCGTCCACGAGTGGCGGCGCTTCCCGATGCTCGACCCCCGGCTGCCGCTGGAGCTGCTGCCCCCGAACTGGATCGGGGTGCGCGCGGCCAACGTCTTCAACGACCTGCACGGCACCTGGCTGGCGGGCGGGCGCCGGCAGTGGGACGAGCTGCGGAATATGTAACACCTCGCCTGCTGGGCGTCACGACATTGTCAAGTGAGGCCCGGTCTCTACTCCAGCAGCGCGCGCAGCGCGGGCCGCTCATCTACCGGGACGTATCCCAGGTAATAGTCGTACATCGTCTGCCGGGACAGCCGGGCGGCCAGCGGGCCGTCGCCGGCGCGGACGGCGGCCAGCACCTCCTCGTGATGCCCGATGCTCTGCCGCATCAGCGCCTCCCGGTCGGCGGCGGCGGCGATCTTGCCGGAGACCAGGCCGAGGACGATCGAGCGGACCACGTCCGTGCAGATCTGGATGAGCTTGTTGCGGCTGGCCCGCGCCACCGCGTCGTGGAAGGCGATGTCGGCGGCGCTGAACTCGTCGTAGCCCACCTCCACCGCCGCGCGCATGCCCGCGATGGCGGCGTCCATCTCCGCGAGCTGCTCGTCGGTACGCAGCCGGGCCGCCAGCAGGTTGGCCGAGGCGTCGAGCACCATGCGGAACTGCACCAGCTCCCCGAGCGACAGCTCGTCCACCCGGGCCAGCGTGGTCATCGACTTGTGCAACGCGGCGGGGGAGAAGGGCTGCACCTCGGCGCCGTGCGGGTCGCCGGGCCGCGACCTGACCAGGCCGCGCGCCTGCAGCACCCGCAGCGCCTCACGGACGGTCGAGCGGCTCACCGAGAACTGGACCATGAGATCACGCTCGCTCGGCAGCCGCTCGCCGGGACACAGCGCGCCGCTCTCGATGGCCTCCTCGACCTGCTCCACGATGCGCTCGTAGGCACGTACGGTACGCACGGGCTCGAACCGTGGACCACTCATGAAGCCCCCTTGACCTGAGCCGTCGTGGACTGGCAATCTGCGTAGCCTACTGGTCCGACCAGTGCACTAGCCAGGAGGCTGTAAGACATGAGGCGAATCGGCACCTGGATCGCCGTGGGCGGTCTCCTGCTGGCCACGGCCGCGTGCGGCGGCGGTGGTGGATCGAAGGGCGGCACCGGCGGGCAGGCCGCCAAGAGCGAGTCACTGGCGGTCGGGTTCGTGGCCGAGCCGGCCAACCTCGACTTCACCTCCACCGAGGGCGCCGCGATCCCGCAGGCCCTGCTGGTCAACGTCTACGAGGGCCTGGTCAAGCTGGACCAGGACGGCAAGATCCAGCCGCTGCTCGCCGAGAAGTGGGACGTCTCGGCCGACCGCAAGACCTACACCTTCACCCTGCGCAAGGGCGTCACGTTCACCAACGGCGCCCCGTTCACCGCCGACGACGTGATCTTCTCGCTGGACCGGGTGAAGAAGGACTGGCAGCTCAAGATCAAGGCGCAGCTCGACGTGGTGGACAAGGTCGAGAAAGAGGACGAGTCCACCGTCATCGTGACGCTCAAGCACCCGAGCAACGGCTTCCTCTACTCGATGGCGACCAGGCTCGGCGCGATGTTCAGCCGCACCGGCGTCGCCGACCTGGCCAACAAGCCCGTCGGCACCGGCCCTTACCAGCTCGGCTCGTGGAAGCGCGGCGACTCCATCCAGCTCGCCGCCAACGCCAAGTACTGGGGCACCAAGCCGAAGCTCTCGGCCGTCACACTGAAGTACTTCAAGGACGCCACGGCGATGAACAACGCGCTGCTGACCGGCGGCATCGACGTCATCTCCAGCGTCCAGGCGCCCGAGTCGCTGCAGCAGTTCGCCGACCCCAACCGCTTCGAGACGGTCGAGGGCACCACGAACGGCGAGGTGGTGCTGTCGATGAACAACGGCCGCCCGCCGTTCAACGACAAGAAGGTGCGGCAGGCCGTCCGCTACGCGATCGACCACAAGGCGCTGCTCGACACCGCCTGGGCGGGCCGCGGCCAGCTGATCGGCTCGATGGTGCCGCCCACCGACCCCTGGTACGAGGACCGCACCGGCGACTACCCCTTCAATGTCGCCAAGGCCAAGGAACTGCTCGGCGGCAAGACGTACAACGTCAAGATGCGCATCCCGAACCTGCCCTACGCGGTCGCGAGCGCGCAGGTGGTCAAGTCCCAGCTGGCCCAGGTGGGCATTACGGCCGACATCGAGCCGCTGGAGTTCCCGGCCCGGTGGCTGGACGTGGTGTTCAAGCAAGGCGACTACGACATGTCCATCATCAACCACGTAGAGCCCCGCGATATGGGGATTTTTGCGGACAAGTCGTACTACTTCCGTTACGACAATCCGGAGTACGGCAAGCTGCTCGCCGCCGCCGACGAGGGCACCGAGCAGCAGCAGGTCGACGACCTCAAGCAGGCCGCCAAGCTGCTGTCCGACGACGCCGCGGCCGACTGGTTGTTCCTCTTCCCCAACCTGATCGTGGCGAAGAAGGGCGTCACCGGGCTGCCGAAGAACGGTATCGCGGAGGCCTTCGACTTCACGGCCCTCGCCAAGCAGTGATCCTGTACCTGCTGAAGCGGCTGGCGGTGCTCATCGCGAGCACCGCCGTCGCCGGGGTGGCCGTCTTCGCCTTCATGGCGCTGCTGCCCGGCGACCCGGCCGAGATCGCGCTGGGCGTCAACGCGACGCCCGAGGCGGTGGCCGCGCTGCGCGAGCGGTTCGGCACCGACCGGCCGCCGCTGGCCCAGTTCGCCGACTGGTTCGGCGGGCTGATCCAGGGCGACTTCGGCACCTCCTACGTGACCAGCTCGCCCATCGGCCCGCAGATCGGCGACCGCCTGGGCGTGACGGCGGTGCTGGTGCTCGGCGGCATGGCGATCGCGCTGCTCATCGCGGTTCCCGCGGGCACGTTCGCCGCCGTGCACCACCGCAATCCGCTCGGCGTGGCCATCAGCGCGGCCAGCCAGGTCGGCATCGCGATCCCCGCGTTCCTGGCCGGCATCCTGCTGGTGTTCGTCTTCGCGGTGAAGGCGCAGGCGCTGCCGTCGGGCGGCTACGTGCCGATCGCCGAGGACCCCCGCGCGTGGCTGCTCGGCCTGCTGCTGCCCTGGCTCTCGCTCGGCCTGGTGCAGGGTGCGGTCCTGACCAGGTACGTCCGCAGCGCCGTGCTCGACGTGATGCGCGAGGACTACCTGCGCACCGCCCGCGCCAAGGGCCGGGGCCGGATGGGCGCCCTGTGGCGGCACGGCCTGCGCAACGCCTCCATCCCCGTGGTCACCGTGCTCGGCCTGCAACTGGCCACCCTGCTCGTCGGCGCGGTCGTGGTCGAGCGGGTGTTCGTCATCCCGGGGCTGGGCGACCTGCTGCTGAACGGCGTCGCCGGGCGCGACCTGCTGCTCGTCCAAGGTGTGGTGATGGTGCTGGTGGTGGCCGTACTGCTGATCAACTTCGTGGTCGACGTGACCTACGCCGTGCTCGATCCGAGGCTGCGATGAGGGGCCGGGTCAACGCCGGGCTGGTCGCCGGGGGCGTGCTGGTCGGGATCGTCGTCCTGGCCGCGCTGGTGTCGTTCGTGTGGACGCCGCACGACCCCACGCTCGTCGACGCCTCGAACAAGCTGCGCGAACCCGGTGGCGGCTACCTCCTCGGCGCCGACAAGTTCGGCCGCGACACCTTCAGCCAGCTCATGGTCGGCGCCCGCACCACGCTCTACGTGGGCATCGTGGCCGTCGGCATCGCGGCGTTGATCGGCACGCCCCTCGGCATGATCGCCGGGATGACGCCGCGCGGCTGGCTGTCGGAGCTGATCATGCGGGTCAACGACCTCGTGTTCGCCTTCCCCGCGCTGCTGCTGGCCGTCATGCTCGGCGCCGTCTACGGGGCCGGGACGCTCACCGCCATGATCGCGATCGGCGTGGCCACCGTGCCTGCCTTCGCCCGCGTGGCCAGGGCTGCCACGATGCAGGTCATGGTGACCGACTACATCCTCGCCGCCAGGGCCGCCGGGCGCCGCCGGGCCGCGATAGCCGTACGGCACGTGCTGCCCAACATCGGCTCGATGCTGATCGTGCAGGCGTCGGTGTCGTTCGCCATCGCGATCCTGGCCGAGGCCGCGCTGTCGTTCCTCGGCTTCGGCACCCGGCCGCCGATCCCGTCGTGGGGCCGCATGCTGCAGGAGTCGCAGGAACTGCTCTTCTCCACCCCGCGCCTGGCCCTGTGGCCGGGCCTGGCGATCGCGCTGGCCGTACTCGGGTTCAATCTCCTGGGCGACGGGCTGCGTGACTATCTCGACCCCAAGCTCAGGAGGATCCGTGCTGAGCGTTGAGGGGCTCACCGTCCGCGCCGACGCGGTGGAGCTGGTCCGCGAGGTGTCCTTCGACATCGCGCCCGGCGAGCGGGTCGGCCTGATCGGTGAGTCCGGCTCGGGCAAGTCGCTGACCGCGCTGTCGCTGATGGGCCTGCTGCCCCAAGGCGTGCGGGCCTCGGGCACGGCCCGGCTGGGCGAGCGCGACCTGGTCGGCGTGCCGGAAGGGCGGATCAAGGACCTGCGCGGGCGCGAGGTGTCGATGGTCTTCCAGGAGCCGATGACCGCGCTCAATCCGCTCATGCGCGTCGGCGCGCAGGTCGCCGAGGTCATGACGCTGCACGGCAGGCCACGCGCCGAGGCCCGCGCCCGCGCGGTCGAACTCCTCGACCGGGTACGCCTCCCGCACCCGGAACAGCTCGCCCGCTCCTACCCCCACCAGCTCTCCGGCGGCCAGCGGCAGCGCGTCATGCTCGCCATCGCCCTGGCCAACGAGCCCGGCCTGCTCATCTGCGACGAGCCCACCACCGCGCTCGACGTCACCGTGCAGAAGCAGATGCTGGAGCTCATCGCCGAGGTCGCCCCCGCCCTGCTGTTCATCACCCACGACCTCGCCGTGGTCGCCGCCGTGTGCGAGCGGGTCCTGGTCATGTACGGCGGGCGGGTCGTGGAGAGCGGCCCGATCCGCGAGGTCTTCACCAGGCCCCGCCACCGTTACACCGAGGGCCTGCTGGCCGCCTCCAAGCTGACGCCGCGCGGCACCCGGCTGCCCACCATCAAGGGCAGCGTCCCGCCCGCCGGGCGCTTCCCCGGCGGGTGCGTGTTCAGGAATCGCTGCCCGTACGCCTCGGAGAAGTGCGAGACCGAACCGGCGCTGACAGGAGACGGCCATGCCCACGCATGCTGGCACCCCGCTGATTGAGGCCCGCGACCTCACCCGCGTCTACCGCCGTCCCCGCACCTCGCTCGCCCGGCAGGGCGAGGCCGTGCACGCGCTGCGCGAGGTGTCGCTCACCGTGGGGCGGGGCGAGCGGTTCGGCATCGTCGGCGAGTCGGGCTCCGGCAAGTCGACACTGCTGCGCCTGCTGTGCGCGCTCGACCAGCCCACCAGCGGGTCGATCCGCTTCGACGGCCAGGAGATCACCGGCCGGCCGGAACGGGCGCTGAAGTTCCTGCGGCACAGCCTCCAGATCGTCTTCCAGGACCCGATGAGCTCGCTCGACCCCCGGATGCGGGTGCGTGACCTCGTCGCCGAGCCCCTGGTCGCGCTCGGCGAGCCGGTCGGCGGCCGGGTGAGCGAGCTGCTCGACGCGGTCGGCCTGCCCGCCTCGGCCGCCGACCGCTACCCGCACCAGTTCTCCGGCGGGCAGCGGCAGCGCATCGCCATCGCCCGCGCGCTCGCGCCCAGGCCCAAGGTGCTGGTCGCCGACGAGCCGGTCAGCGCCCTCGACGTGTCGGTCCGCGGCCAGATCCTCAACCTGCTGGCCGACCTGGTCGACGAGCTCGGCCTCACGCTGGTCTTCGTCTCGCACGATCTGTCCGTCGTACGGCATGTCTGCGAGACCGTCGCGGTCATGAACAACGGCTCGATCGTGGAGACCGGGCCCGTGGACGAGGTCTGGGCCGCGCCGCGGCACTCCTACACGCGGACGCTGCTGCGGGCCGTACCGACATTGGAGGGACTGCTGTGATCGAGGTCGACGAGCAGGGGGTCGTGGCCTTCACCCAGGCGCTGGTCCGCATCCCGAGCACCAACGACCCGGCGCGCGGCCGGGCCGAGCGGCCCGCCGCCGAGCTGGTCGCGGCCAAGATGCGCGAGTGGGGCTGGGAGCCGGTGGTGGACGAGGCCGCGCCCGGCCGGCCCAACGTGGTGGCGGTGGTCGAGGGCGGCGGGGGCGACGGGCCGACGCTGATGTTCGAGGGACACACCGACGTGGTCACCGAGGGCGACCTGTCGACATGGACCGTGGACCCGTTCGGCGGGGAGATCCGCGACGGGCGGTTGTGGGGGCGCGGCAGCGCGGACATGAAGTCGGGGCTGGCCGCCACCCTCTACGCCACCCGCGCCCTGCAGCTCGCCGGGCCGTTCCCCGGCCGGATCAAGGTGTGCGCGCTGGCCGACGAGGAGGGGCTGATGCTCGGCGCCCACCACTTCGTCGCCTCCGGCCTGGCCGCCGACGTGGACGGCGCCATCGTCGCCGAGCCCGAGGCCGGGGAGATCTGCGCGGTCGCCAAGGGCGCGCTGCGGCTGCGGGCCGACTTCACCGGCAAGATGGCGCACGGCGCGATGCCGCAGCACGGCCGCAACCCCATCCAGGCGGTGGGGGCGCTGCTGGTGGCGCTGCGGGCGCTGGAAACGGAGCTGCAGGGCCTGCACCCCGCGCACGAGCACCTCGGCGAGGTGTACGTGACGCCGACCGTGGTACGAGCCGGGACCGAGGAGCAGGTGAACGTCATCCCGGCGACGGCGTCGGTGTTCATCGACGTGCGGACGATCCCCGGCCTGGAGCACAAGGTGGTGGCCGAACGGGTGGCCGCGCTGGCCGCCTTCGACGGGATCTCCGCCGAGGTGTCGATCCTGGTGGACCGGCCGCCGGTGGACGTGCCCGTTTCCGACCCCGTGGTGGTGGCGCTGGCCGCCGCGCACCAGCGGGTGACGGGCGCCGCGCCCGTCTACGGCGGCGTGCCCGGGTCCACCGACGGCACCGTGCTGACGCACTGGGGCGGGATCCCGTCGGTCGTGTACGGGCCCGGCGGCAAGTGGATCGCGCACCAGGCGGACGAGTACGTCGAGGTGGCGGAGATCGTGCGCTGCACCCGCGTGTTCGCCGAGGCGGCCCGGCTCTTCCTCACCGGGTCCGCGTCGTGACGGCCCGGCTCTTCCTCACTCGGTCCGCGTCGTGACGGCCGGAGCGACGAACTCGCTGGTCGACGTCGCCGGGCTGCGGGTCGGGCACGCCCAGCGGGTGGGCGACGGGTACCGCACGGGGACCACCGTCGTGCTCGCGCCGCCCGGCGGCATGGTGGCCGGGGTGGACGTGCGAGGAGCCGCGCCGGGCACCCGGGAGACCGAGCTCCTCGACCCGCGCAACCTGGTGGAACGGGTGCACGCCATCGTCCTGACGGGCGGCAGCGCGTACGGGCTCAGCGCGGCCTGCGGGGTCATGGAGCGGCTGGCGGACGCCGGGATCGGCTTCCCGGTGGAGGGCGGCGTGGTGCCGATCGTGCCCGCCGCCGTCATCTACGACCTGGGACGCGGCGGCTTGTTCCGCGCGGTCCCGGACGGCCGCTTGGGTGCCGAGGCGTACGACGCCGCCGTCCGGTCGCACGGTCCGGACCTGCGGGCGAGTGGGCCGGATGGTGCGGACCTGCGGGCGAGTGGGCCGGACGGCCCGGACCCGTGGGTGAGCGGGTCGGTCGGGGCGGGTACCGGCGCCGTGGCGGGCGGGCTGGCCGGCGGCATCGGTACCGCCAGTGTCGTCCTGCCCTCGGGGGTCACCGTGGCCGCGATGGCCGTCGTCAACGCCGTCGGGTCCGTGCTCGACCCGGCGGGCGGACGGCTGTCCGGCACCCGTTACGGGCTGCCCGGCGAGTTCGACCACCTGCGCGAGCCCCGCGAGGAGGAGGTGGCGGCCTGGCGGGGCGCCATGGTGACCTCGTTCAACACGACGATCGGCGTGGTGGCCACCGATCTGACGCTCACCAAGGCGCAGTGCGGCAAGCTGGCCGGTGTGGCGCACGACGGGCTGGCCCGGGCGATCAGACCCGCCCACACCATGGTCGACGGCGACACCATCTTCGGCCTCTCGACCTGCGCCCGCCCCTTCCCCCACCCGGCCCCTGAAGGCGCCGCCGGGAGCACGCCTGAACCTGTCGGTGCCGGGCGGAACGCGCCTGGGGCCGCCGGGCTGCATGACGTGCTCGCCGCCGGGGCCGACGTGTTCAGCCGGGCCGTGGCGCACGCCATGCTCGCCGCCACCGGCCGCGACGGCGCGCCCGCCTATCGAGACGTGTTTCCAAGCGCTTGGGGGAACTAGCGTGACATTTCAAGACTGGTCCAGAGACTGGCCCGACGGGCTGCCCGTGGGTGACGGGTGGGTCGAGGTCGCGGACACCACCGATGTGATCTTCCCGTACGACGGCTCGGTGGTGACGGCCGCGCCCGTCGGCACGGTCGCGCTGGCCCGGCAGGCCCTGGAGGCCGCGCTGGCGGCCGCTCCCGGCATGGCCGCGCTCCCCTCGCACGCCCGCCGCGCCGCGCTCATGGCCGCCCACGACGCCCTGGCCGCGCGGCGCGCGGAGTTCGAGCGCCTGCTCGTACTCGAGACCGGCAAACCGCTGGTGGACTGCCAGGTCGAGGTGGCGCGGACGCTCGTCACGCTCCTCACCGCCGCCGAGGAGGTGGCCCGGCTGCACGGCGAGACCGTGCCGCTTGACCTGCTGCCGTCGGGGGAGGGGCTGATCGGGTTCTGGACGCGGCGGCCGATCGGGGTGGTGGTCGGGATCACCGGCTTCAACTACCCACTGCTGCTGGCCGCGCACAAGATCGCCCCGGCGGTGGCCGCGGGCTGCCCGGTCATCGTCAAGCCCGCGCCCGCGACGCCCCTGGCGACGCTCTGGCTCGTCCACCTGCTCCGCGAATCGGGCGCGCTGCCCCCGTCGGGGGTGCAGCTCGTCACCGGCGACGTCGAGGTGGGCAGGACGCTGGTCGACGACCGGCGGATCGGGGCCGTGTCGTTCACCGGCTCGGCGGCGGCCGGGCACGCCATCGCGAAGAGCGCGGCGCCCACCAAGGTGCTGCTGGAGCTGGGCTCGAACGCCGCGCTCGTGGTGGCGACCGACGCCGACCTGGAGGCCGCCGCCGCGGCGGTGGTGCGGGGCGGCTACTACGCCTCCGGGCAGGCGTGCATCTCGGTGCAGCGGGTGCTGGTGGAGGAGCCGGTACGCGAGGAGTTCCTGTCGCTGCTGGCCGGGCGGATGAAGGACGTGGTGGTGGGCGACCCCCGCGACCCGCGGACCCGGGTCGCGCCGCTGATCGACCCGGCCGCGACCGAGCGGGTGCTCGGCTGGGTACGCGACTCGGGCGCCACGCTCGTCACCGGCGGCGAACTCGACGGGCGGGCCATCGCGCCCACCGTGCTCGCCGACGTGCCCGACGGGGCCGTCGCCTGGGACGAGGAGATCTTCGGCCCGGTGGTGTGCGTACGCTCGGTGCCCGGCATGGACGCCGCCTTCGCCGCCGTGAACGCCTCCAGGTACGGCCTGCACGCCGCGGTGTTCACCCGCTCGCTGGCCACGGCCTTCGCCGCGATCGACCGGATCGAGGCCGGTGGCGTGGTGGTCAACGAGGTGCCGGGGTTCCGGGCGGACAACATGCCCTATGGCGGCGTCAAGGACTCGGGTGCCGGCCGGGAAGGACCCAGGTTCGCCATCGAGGAGCTCACCGTCACCCGGATGGCGATCATCCGCCCTTGACACGGTCACCTTGCGGGCCCGCACCGACCTGCTGAAGAGCATCGTCAGCGCTTGTCCCTGGGCCAAGGTTCCAACCTTTCTGCCTCTCACGGGCGTGAGAACCGGTGAGAGGAGATCATCCACCTTGGATCGTTATGAAGGCTTCCGCGAGTTCGTGCTCGCCCGCCAGCAGGCGCTTACGCGGAGCGCGTACCTGCTCACGGGAGATGTCCACCTGGCCGAGGACCTGATGCAGAGCGTCCTGCTCAAGGTCGCCAACCACTGGCCCAGACTGGTACGGCAGGGCATTCCCGAGGCGTACACGCGCAAGGCCATGGTCAACCAGTACATCTCGTGGCGACGGCGCAAACAGCCGGAGACGCCCAGCACCGACCCGCCGGAGCGCGGACACACTCACGATGACGCCTCGATCGATCGCATCATCATGCGTCAAGCGCTTGCCAGATTGACGCCCCGGCAGCGCGCTGTGATCGTCCTGCGCTTCTACGAGGATCTCAGCGAGCGGGCGACCGCTGAGATCCTCGGCTGTTCGCTCGGCACGGTCAAGAGCCAGACCCACCACGCGCTCGGCCGCCTGCGCATGCTCGCGCCCGAGCTGTCCCAGTTGTTCGCCCAAATCGAGGAGGTGCGCCGATGAGCAGGCTGCGCGAGGCGCTGGACGATGTGGCCGCCGACGCCCCGGCCCTCAACCTGGCCGACTGGGCGATCACGAGCAGCCGGCGCAGGCGGCGGACCCGCATGGCCGCGGGGTCGGCTGCCGTGATGGGGCTGGTGGTGCTCGTCGGCGTCACGCTGGGCATATTCCCCGGCATCGGGCCGTTGATGGCCGACAAGCCCGTGGTCGCGGTGCAGACCGGCAAGATCGCCGATCTGCCCAGCCGAGGTGTCGGGCCCCTCAGCCACGCCTACCGGACCTTCTGCCTCGTCGGCGGCCCTATCCCGCCCGACTGCAGGAACGGCGAGTGGCGCGTGGTCACTCGCTCCGGCGGGACATACCACCTGCCGCAGGCGCTGGGCATGAAGAGCGGACCGCACTTCTACCCCCTGGCGATCAGCCGCGACGGGCGCATCATCGCCTACTACAGCCGGTCGGCCATGACGTTCATGGTACGAGACCTGGCAAGCGGCGCCGAGCAGACCGCGCCCCTCGCCATCGCCGAAGCGAAGCTGGGCGGCAACGCGCACCTGGAGCTCTCCGGCGACGGCCGGTACCTCGCCTTCACCGGCTATCCGTCGAAAAAGGAGGACGGCCTGATCATCGATATGCGAGCAAGAACCACGATGCCCCTGCCGGTCGGGTGGGATCCCAGGAGCATCGACGGCACGACCGTGACCTTGACCCGGAACGGGCTGTACGGGCAGAAGCCAGGGATCTGGGTGATGCCTCTGACCGGAGGCGGTTCACCCATCGCGGTGGGCGAGAGCTACACACGCTTCAGCGCGCTCGCCCCCGATGGCGCCGCAGTGGCCGCGCTGCGGCGGGCTCAGTCCCGGGACTCAAATGACGACACGATCACCGTGCTCGATGCCAGGACCGGCAAAGTCAAGAAGACGGCGACCATGCGGGGTCTGCCGAAGGGCAGTCGCACGCTCACCCTCGGCGTCTGGCTGAACGCGGCCGAGGTAACGCTCGCCACCTCCCCGTCAGACCATTGGAGGGACAACCGTCAGATCACCTACGCGGTGAACGTGGAGACCGGCCAAGTGAGACAGCTCGCCGTCTACCATCCCCAGAGCGTGATGCACCTGGTCATCCCCGGGGCCGCAGCCGCCTTTTGACGAGCCGCTCAGTAGCTGAGCAGGTGGCACCCCCTGCGGATGTACACGGCATGCGAGCAGGGTGGCAGGCCGAAGTCCAGCCGAGGCATCAGTTGGGCGGGTCGAAGCGGCCGTCCACGGCGGTCCAGCCGCCGTCCACGTACAGGACGGAGCCGGTGACGAAGCTCGCCGCGTCGCTCGCCAGGTAGACCACGGCGCCCGCCATCTCCTCCGCCTGGGCCCACCGGCCGAGCGCGCTCTTGGCGGCGTACGCGTCGTACCAGGCGGGGTTGTCCTTGATCTGCCTGGTCAGCGGCGTCTCGACCACGCCCGGCGCGACCGCGTTGACCCGCACGCCATGCGGGCCGAACTCGGCGGCGGCGGTGCGCAGCAACTGCACCAGCCCCGCCTTGGTGGCGGAGTAGACGCCCTGGCCGGGCTCTGTCACCGAGGCCCGGATCGACGCGAACCCGATGATCGACCCGCGCCCGCGCTCCACCATCCCCGCGCCGAAGGCCCGGATCACGTCGAAGGAGGCCCGCAGGTTCAGGCGTACGACGCGCTCGAACTCCTCGCCGGAGTAGTCGAGCAGCCGCTTGCGCACGTTCGTGGCGGCGGTGAAGACCACCACGTCGGCCGGCACATCGGCGGCGAGCGCCCGCACGGCCTCGGCGTCGAGGACGTCCACTGCGCGCGCCGCCCCGCCGCACCGCCGCGCGGTCTCCTCGGCGGCGGCGAGGTCGAGGTCCGCGCAGACCACCTCAGCTCCGTGCGCGGCCAGCGCCAGCGCCGACTCCCGCCCGATCCCGCTTCCGGACCCGATCACCACAGCGCGCCGCCCATCGAGGCGGAACAACGCGTCGTATGCCGTCATGCCGACCAGCCTAGCGACTGGTCTGACCAGTACACCAGGTCTGCCCTGAGGTGGCGTCGGTGATTCCCAGGGACAGGTCAGGGGTGATCACCGATGAGGCGGGCGAGGGTGGCGCGGGATCGTGGTGTCATGACCCCCACCAACAACCTCGCCCGGGCCTCCTTCACGGCCGGGCCCGCCGCGTTCCTCGGCGGCTGGCTCCTCATGCGTCCCATCGACGGCGACCTCGTGCCCGGTCCGTGGTGGACGGCCGCGCACGCCGTGTGGCTGCTGGGATTCCTGCTGTTCGGCGTCATGGTGCTGGAGCTGCGGCGGATGGCGGCGCCCGCGACCGGCCGGCAGAAGGCGGCGGTGTGGACGGCGACCGGGGTGGCGCTGTTCAGTGTCCTGGCGAACGTGGTCCAGCTCGTCATCGACCTGGTGGCCGGGTTCACCTCGGCGGACGGGGCGGCGATGCGGGCGATGTTCGACCAGGTGCGGGGTTATCCGGGGGTGGACCTGGTCGTGTACTCGGTGGGGGCCCAGCTGTTCTTCGTGGCGCTCCTGGTGCTGGCCGGGATCATGGCGGTGCTGCGGCGGGCCACCTCGCTCAGCGCCGTGGTGCTCGCGGCCGGGGTCGTGGTGATGGCCGTGGCGATGTTCGGGGTCGGCCGCGACTCGGCGCTGGTCGCGGTGGGGATGGCGGTGCTGTGGCTGGGCGCGCTGCTGCTCGGCCGGGGCCCCGGCGCGCCCGCGCTCAGCGCCTAGCGCTTCGCCTGGGTCGCCCAATCCGGCCTGAGCAGCTCGTACTCCACCTCGCCCTGGTCGGAGCCGTCGATGACGTCCGGCCAGTCCGCGAAGAACGTGCGGACGAAGCGCAGCCCGCACTTCTCCATCACCCGCCGGGAGCCGCGGTTCACCGACATCGTCTGGGCGAAGACCCGGCGGGCGCCCAGCTCGCCGAACGCCTTGTCGATGAGGGCCAGCGAGCCCTCCGTGGCGTACCCCTTGCCCCAGGACGACTTGCGCAGCCGGTAGCCCAGCTCGGGCTCGTCCTCGGCGCCGCCCTTGGGCGCCCGCAGGTGGAACCAGCCCAGGAACTCGCCCGTCTCCCGCTCGATGGCCGCGAAGAAGCCGCCGCGGATGAAGGCGGGCAGGGTCTCGCCGACGATCACCTCGCGCGGGGTGGCCTTGCCGCCGTTGAGGTAGCGCATCACGTCGGGGTCGTTGTGCAGCTCGACGAGGTCGTCGGCGTCGGCCTCGGTGAAGCGGCGCAGGGTCAGGCGGCCGGTCTCCAGGTAGCTGTGCACGCGCCCACGCTAGCCAGCGGGCCTGTCGCTCCTCGACACCTTTTCCCGTCCGGACGCAACTTCCCGAACCGATAGCGTGTGATCACACTTGCGGGACGGTTGCTACGCGATGGGATGATCACATGGCTCGTGACGGATTCGCCTTCGGGAAGGGCGGCTTCGCGAACGCCCAGATGAGCCTGGAGTCGGCGGCGGAAGGTCTGGGCACGAGCTATTACGCGGGACACCGGGTCTCGCTCGACATGTTCGCCCTTGGCGCGGCCTGCGAGTGGCCTGCCCGGCAGGAGTACATGAACACCTGGGAAGACCTCAAGCAGGAGTTCCGCTACGGCGACAAAGAGGCCACGACCCTGGCCGGCCTGCTGAAGAAGACCGAGGACGGCTACAACACGGCTGAGAGTGAGAGCGCCCGCACGGTGCTCGCCGCCGTGGCCAAATCCCAGGAGGCGAAGCCCGCCGAGGTTCCCGAACCCTACATGGACCATGATCCCTATAGTCTGGATACGCCCTTTCCGTGGTCGTTCGCCGGCGGCGCGGGCGTCGCGTCGACGGGCTTGGTCGCCCGGTTCGGCGTGGCATGGGAGAAGGAGGAGGCACTGCTCCGTGCGGCCAATGACCAGGCCTGGGTACGGAACACCTACCGGTCCCCTTCGCTTCGTGCGGAGGCCTTGTCGAAGCTCGCCGAGCGGAGCCAGGCCACGCTGAGGAACCTGACGTACGCCAAAGCGTTCTGCTATACGGCGGCAGCCGCCGGACTCGCCTGGGCCTCCATGATCGTCCCTTCGGACGAGGACATCGACCGCGCGATCGCGGGCTGGGACAGCCTCGCCTACTACTGCGGACAGATCTTCGGACACGACACCCGGGCCGTCCGGGAGGCCATCGCCGCGTCCTGGGACGGGCTCGCCAAGGACTCCGCCGACCTGAGGCTGGTCGAGTTCATCGCCGCGGGCAACCATGTGACCGAGAGGACGCGCCGCCTGTCCGCCGCGCTGTCCGATACGGTTCGGGACCTCGACCGGATCCACCTCATCGCGCTGGCGTTCTCCGCCGTCAGCCTGGCCGCCATCGCGGGCGCCGGAATCGCGGCCCGGGTCAACCCCGCCCTGCGCCCCGTCACCGAGTTCCTCGGCACCCGGCTGGCCATGGTGATCCTGTCCTGCGCGCAGTTCGCGCCGGCGGCGGCCGCGGGAGCGCTCGCCTGGTACCGGATGGCCGACGCCAGCCGGCCGACCACCATCGGGGGCCGCGAGATCACCGGGTTCAGACGTCCCTGAGCCGTGCTCTCGAGAAACTGGCCACCGCGCTGCGACACCAGCCGGCGATCCCGCCACTCCTCGTGTGATTGTGTGGTTTGAGGCGGCGCAGGAGGTGGGATTGAGGCGGCGGACGCAGGCCGAGCGGACCAGGGTGACGACCGGCGAGCTGATCGAGACCGCGCTGCGGCTGTTCGGCAGGGACGGCTACGCGGCGACCTCGATCGACGACATCGCGCGCGAGAGCGGCATGACCAAGGGCGCGGTCTACCACCACTTCGCCGGAAAGGCCGACGTGTTCAGGGCCGTGTTCGTCCGGCAGGAGGAGCGGCTGGCCGAGCTGATCGCCGCCGCCTCCACCGGGACCGACGATCCCCGGGAGGCGGTCCGGCTGGGCGCGCTGGCCTTCCTGCGGGCCTGCGCCGGGCCCGAGGTGCGGCGGATCGTCCTGCTCGACGGGCCCGCCGTCCTGGGCTGGGACGGGGTACGGGAGATCGAGTACGAGCACACGCTCAAGCTGCTGCGCACCGGCCTGGAGGTGGCGGCCGACCAGGGCGGCATCGCGCCCGGCGACGTGACGGTCCGCGCGCACCTGATCTTCGGAGCGCTGTGCGAGGGCGGGATGCTCATCGCCCGCGCCGACGACCGGGCCGCTGTGCTCGCCGCTGTCCTCGCCCAGGCCGAACGCCTTCTCGACGCGCTCATCTAAGCGTGCGGGGCCGTTGACGGCTCGCCGGGCCGGTGGCGTGCCAGCTGAGTAATCTCAAATGATACCGTATTGAATGAAATGATAGCTGGTAGCATAGGTTCATGAGCGCTGACGTTCCGCACGCGACCACCGTCTCGCGTGCGACCGACCGCCCCGGGGATGCCTCGCCTTTCGCCCTCGGCTTGCTGCTTCGGCAGGCGCACTGGCGCGCGGCCACGGTGATGGCAGACGCGCTTCGACCGCTCGGCATTGAGTTGCGGCATTTTGCCGTGCTGATCGTGCTGGTCGACCGCGGGCCCACGATGCAGCGGGACTTGGCGGCGGCGACGGGGTCGGACAAGGCGGGAATCATGCGGGTCGTGGACGACCTGGAGCGCAAGGGGCTCGCCGTGCGCAAGCCCGTTCCGGGGGACCGGCGGGCGCGGGCGGTGGAGATCACGCCCCAGGGCGTCGAGCTTTTCGATGCGGCCCACGTGGCGGCGGAGCCGCTGGCTGAGCGGCTGGTTGCCGGACTGGAGCCCGGCGGGCCCGAGCAGCTGAGAGATCTGTTGACCCGGTTTGCTTATCCCGCAGGCGGCGAGGCGTAAGCGCGCCCACGAGATAGCCGGCGCAGTACGGTCTGCCGGGGCCACGTGTCCCCTGTAGTTGGGCGTGGCGAGGATGCCGCCGAAATGGGCGACCGAGTTGTACGGCGGTTCCCCTGCCCGGCGTGGCGCGAGGCGGTCGAGGTGAGGTCGCTGTAGACCTTGTCGGCGGCAGGTTCTGGCGCCAGAGGCAGTCGGACGTGGTATCCCTGAACGCCTTGAGCCGGGCCGCGACATTGCCGAAGGCGAGGGTTCCTGGACGTGCCATAGGCGGACCTCGGCCTCGGCCCTTGCGGCGGCGCGTACCGCGTCGGCCGGCGTGAAGTTGTTCCTGTAGCGCGCTAGTGGACGACGGCGATGTTCGTGGTCGGTTCCTTCACGAGTCAGCTTCCTCGCGATGCGCGGGGCTTACATCTCTTGTCATATAGTATTGAATGATACAGTCACGAATGATACCGTCGTGAACGTAGCGAAGTTAGACACGTTGAGCAGGTGGGGAGCTAGCGACCTTGGACGTCTATGAGGCGGTAACGAGCCGACGGGCGGTGCGCGGATACACCGACCGGCCTGTCCCGAGGGAGGTGCTGGAGCGCGTGCTGTCCGCCGCGGCTTGGTCGCCGTCCGGCTCGAACCTCCAGCCATGGCGCGCCTACGTGGTGACCGGTCAGCCGCTGGCCGAGCTCAAGAAGCGCGCCGGGGAACGCCTGGCCGCAGGCGACCCCTGGGACGAGCGGGAGTACGAGACGTACCCGCTCGCACTGAAGTCCCCGTACCGCGAGCGCCGATTCGCCTTCGGTCAGGAGCGCTACGGCGCACTCGGCATTTCGCGTGACGACTTGGAGTCGCGCCAGCGGGCCGCTTCGGCGAACTGGGACTGTTTCGGCGCGCCCGCCGCCCTGTTCTGCTACATCGACCGCGACCTGGGCCTGCCTCAATGGTCCGACCTCGGCATGTACCTGCAGACGGTCATGCTGCTGCTCCGCGCCGAAGGGTTGCACAGTTGCCCGCAGATGGCGTGGTCGATGTATCGCAAGACCGTCGCGGAGGCCCTGTCGCCCTCGGACGAGCTCATCCTCTTCTGTGGCATGTCCATCGGGTTCGAAGACACCACGGTGAGTTACGTCCGTACGGGCCGGGCGCCGCTCGGGGAGACGGTCACCTTCGTCGAGGGTTAGCCCACAGGGGAAAGATCTTGAACGCCGAACAAATCATCACCGCAACCGCCGAAGGCGGCGGAACTCTCCTGGCCGGACGTTTACCGCGCATCGGCTACAGCGCCATCGCCACCGATGCCACCGACGAGGCGCTGAATGCCGGCATGGTCGTCAACGTCGCACGGCCAGACGCATTGCGTCGCGGCCAAGGCCGACGTCGTCGGGTTCGCCCGTTCGCCAGCCCGTGAACCGGGCGGCTACAACATCACCGCCAAAGTGATCACTTCGGCCTCGCCATTACCGAACAGGCGCGCAAGACGTTCCCCGCGGCGCTGCCGGAAGCGCAGCGCGACACCCGCGCCCTGCGACGCGACCGGAAGCCCTCTCGGCACGGTCGTCTTTATCGACTCTTCCAACGCCGGCTTCATCACCGGCCAGACCGTCAATGGTGACGGCGGCAAGTTCACACCTCGAAAGGAAAACGCAATGACTTACACCGTTGGTTACATCGTCGGGAGCCTGTCCCTGAAGTCGATCAACAGGAAGCTCGCGCTGGCTTTGACCCGTCTCGCGCCGCCGGAACTCCACCTCACGGAGATCCCCATCGGCGAACTGCCCTTGTACAGCCACGACCACGACTCGGACTACCCCGCCGTGGCCCAGGAGTTCAAGGATGCGATCAAAGCCTCCGACGCCCTCCTGTTCATCACCCCGGAGTACAACCGGTCCATCCCGGGCGCGCTGAAGAACGCCATCGACTGGGCGACCCGGCCCTATGGAGCCAACGTGCTGAACGGCAAGCCGGCCGCGATCATCGGCACCTCACCCGGCCCGATCTCCACCGCGGTCGCACAGCAGCACCTCAAGACCATCCTGTCCTTCACCAACTCCCCGGTGCTGGGTCAGCCCGAGGCCTACATCCAGTTCACCAAGGGACTGATCGACGACGAGGGAGCCATCCAGGTGCCGTCGACCGCCGAATTTCTGACCGGCTACATGCGGGCCTTTACAGCGCACATCCGGCGCCACCACCACACCTCGGACCTGTAGCCCCACTCTGAGAGTGAGGCGTCATCGTCGCCGCCGGCGTCGGTCGGCTGGCCTACGTGCACACTCTGACTCTGGCCGGCGTGTCGGGCTCGCACTTCCTCAGCCTGGGCGGGTCGCTGGTCATGGCCCGCCGCTGGGAGTCGCTCATGCCTGGCGGAGCGGCCACCCACCCGCCGGAGCGAGAGGTCCGCCTGCCACGACCAGCATGGCCCCCTCGTCAGGTCTACGAGGAGGGCTACCCGAGGGGCGACGCAGGACCGGCCAGAGCCGATCTGATCGCCGATCAGGAAGCCCCAGTCGCCGGTCAGAATGCGAGGTCGGCCCGCAATGGCCCGGCTCAACGCCCGGGACTTGCCAGCGCCGTCCAGCGGTGATCCTCGCACGGCGGCGCTGATCCGCTTCTCGGTGACTCCAACATGCGCGATCCCAGCGTGCTGTACCTCAGGGCTGCAGATGATGAACAAGCCGTCCTTGCTCGGCATCGCGCGTCTGCCATGTGTCCTCCCTTGGTTCGGTTTCCACGATGCGGAGCGCCGGGGCTCCCCCGCAGGCGGACTTGTAACGGCCTCCGCCAGCGCTCCGCCGAAGGGCCGGCCACCACAAGAAGCTCCCGATCACAAGTACAACGGCGGCCCCCCGCTCTTCAGGAGGAAAGGAAGTCCAAGTGGAATCCGGCAAGAAAAAGCAGCACTGCGGCCCAGCGAGCGGGGTGCGCCGGCCGAGCCCGATCCAAGAGGAATGCCAAGGTGAAACTTACCGGGAGTAAGACGCCGTAGACGGTAACTACCCACATAATCGCCATCGCGAGAACGAGTGGGACAGACACGACCGCGACGGGTGTCAGCGCAACACCGGCAAATAGCGCAGGGATCAGCTTGTCCGGCAAGGAGTCGACCTCAACGTCGTCGAAGAGGTATAGAGCTGCCCAAACAGTGATACCTGCGCATATAACGACAAGGGCGATCCAGAGATGAGACGTCCAAAGAAATCGCCAAATCTCGGACCGGGTATACTGGGTCAGTGGCCATGTCGCGATCAGCAAGGAAGCTAGGATTACCAACACGAATTGGTTGGCAGTGATATTCAGTGGCTTTTTTGCCTGCTCCTTAAGAAAATCGACTCGCGGGATTTTATTCATCCGCCGCCCGAATGCGCGCAGCGGCTCAGGCCCGATCAGATCGAGGACGACGGTAAGGCCCGCAAGGAACTGGAGCGCCTTCCCCAAGCGACCCCAGATATAGAGAGGCTGGCCCCACAGCGTGGCACCGGTGAGTTGCTGACCGTCCAGCCAGCGCGTCCATAACTCCCAGAGCTCACCCATGGGGGCATCTTGCTGGCCCCGTGTGCCGCTGTCCAGAGATCACCCGTCCAGCCAGGGCCTGCCAGGTGTCGGGCTCGGCCTCCATCTCGACTGGTCGTGTTCTCCGCGCGGCCACACCAGGCTCGTGAGCGATCCGCTCGTAGGAGTTGCTGTTGGCGCGCAGCTGGCGAGCCCGGTCCACATCCCACGACAGCCGATTCCCCTGAAGAGTTCAAGCCCTTCCCGCTCGGCCATCCGCGCCACCGCCGAGAGAGCCACTGTCACCGGTGGGGCGATCTCCGCCTGGTTCGCCTTCTGCTCGATCGCGGCCCGAATCGGCCGCATCCGCGATCCGGCGCATGGTCTCGTCACACACCGCGAACTGGGCGACGATGTCAGCCATCGGCATGTTGCCGGCCTAGGCATCGGCCACCTCGTCCTGCGACATCTGCGGGAGTGGGCCCACCGACCGCGCGCACGGCAACGCGACAGGGCGCGACGGAGGAGCACCTGCATACAGAAATCGCCCCGCCCCCAGGACAGAGACAAGGCGACATGATGACGATCAGGCGGTGTGGTGTGTGGTTGTCGCGGAATCTCCAGGTTCTGGAGTATGGACCGGATGGGTCCGCGCAATGTGCGTGAGCCCGGACTGACGGGGTGACCGGCTTCGTGGCGAGCCGCCGATGCTGATCATGGATGGCACAGCGTCACGCGAGCGGCGCGAAAATGGGCAGGCTCGCGCCCGTCGTCGGGGCTTATGTCCTTTTTGGGGGCAACACCTCGCATCGGTGGGGAAAGTCCCCGCTGCTCTTGAGAGCCCCACCAGGTCAGCCATGTGATCAGTGAGCCCTCAAGCGTCCTGTGACGCCGTTTTCGGACAACACCCCATCGCCCATCGTTTTGAGCGCAGTTCGCCGGAATGGGAGGTGCGATTTTCGGCGATAGGTGCGCGGGGAGGTCTGGAACAGACGCTTCAGTCCTTTGAGCCTGGCGGATGCCGCTGTCAGCGGATCGTCCGGCCCAGTCCGCTGAACGGACTTGCTCCCTCATCGAACCAGACCTCGCCCTCGGAGCATTGCGCGTGGCTGCCCGTGGCGTCGTTCGTCCGGTGGTACGAGGCCGACGCTGCGGAGGCTGTTCGGCACCGAGCACGACAGGTGCCGCGCGGCCGTGCCGGGCTGGTGGCCCCGCCGGCGCTCCTATGTGGCGGAGAAGCCCTGACCTGAACCAGAACATCCGTCCGGTCATTTCCCGAGGTTGGGGCCCCATGTTGGGTCTAATTTGACGGTAAGTGATGAAGTGTGGTCGGGTTGTGACCTATGTTTCTGATGGGGTAAATCGCACCGCTTCGGGGGTAAGTGTTCCGTGCGGTATCCATGGCACGCCCTCATGCGCGTGCTCGTTTCCGCTTCCATGACCAGCGCGGCCCTGGTGGCCGTGCCCGTCGCCGCGCAGGCGGCCGCGCCGTCGTACGAGCAGCTGTCGTACGAGCGGCCGTCGGAAAGACAGGCGGCCGGTAGACAGGCGGCCAGACCCAAGATCCGCCCGGTGCCCGCCGTGCGGCAGCCGGCGCCCGCCGCCGTGAACGTGCCGCTGGAGCCGTCGCTGGCCCGCAGGGACGCGGGCGCCGAAAGCGTCGGCCCGCAGGCGCCGGAGGTGACGACGCCCGCCGGGCCCACGCTGGTCAACGAGATCACCGCGGAGGCGGCCAAGCGCGTCGGCGCGAAGCGGCCCGACCCGAAGCAGGTGCTGCCCGATACCGGCCAGGCGGCCACGCTGGCGGTGAAGAATCCGGTCGCGGGGCTGTTCGACAAGCTCGCCGCCCAGAAGGTCGCGTCGTCGCTGTCCTACCGGCTCTGCGTGGAGAGTGCGGCGGTACCGGTCTCCTGCTCGGTCTCCCGGCCCGTGGGGGTGCCCGCCGCCGCCGACATCACCGGCGACGGCATGCCCGACCTGGCCGCCGACCTGGTGCCCACGGCCAGTCCCAAGGACTCGGCCGTCGGGCTGGGCTTCGCGGTCAGGCGGCTGCCCGGCGCCGAGACGAACCTCAAGGCGCAGGTCTGGGCGGAGTATGACGGCCGCGTGTCGGTCGGCTTCGACGGGCTGCACCGGGGCGCGTCGCTGTCCGGCTTCGACTGGGGCACCTTCACCGTTGACCTCACGGGCAAGCGGGTGAAGGCGAGCGTCGAGCGTACCGACCCCGGCGCGTCGGCCGCGATCGTGGCCGGGCTGACCGGCCGCAGTGTGGTGAGCCTGCGCCAGACGCCGGCCACCGAGAAGCTCTCGGTCGACGTGAACCTTGACTCGACCACCCTGGACGTCACCAGCTCGGCCTCCGCCAAGCTCGACGCGCTGGCCGTCAGCGGCAGCCGCTTCACCCAGACGGTGCTGGACAAGATGCCGGCCAGGGCCAAGATCGCGCTGACCCGGGGCGAGGACGGAGCCCGGATCCGCTTCAGCAGCCCGAGCTCGATCCGCCACGCCGAGCTGCACAGCTACGTCTACAGCGACGGCGCTCTCGCCAGGGCGGCGAGCGTCGAGGCCCGCGACGTCCCGCCGTCCATGACCGCCGCGTACACCGCCGCGAACGGCAAGCAGATCCTCACGGTCGACTCGGGCCGCCCGCGGGCCGGTTCGGCCAAGCTGCTCTACTTCGACCGGGCCGCCGCCAAGACCGTGCTGCGGGCCGAGCTCAGCGGCCTGCCCGCCAAGGTCCGCCTGGTGAACGACCTGGCCGAGCACCGCGTGACGCACACCTCCAGCTCGAAGATCGGCCGGTTCGCGGTCGTGCTGCAGCGCGATGAAGGCGCCATCTCCAGCCCGCGCGGCGGCCACGTCACGATGATCAAGAACGGGGACGCCGTCGGCGTGTCCGGGCTGCTGACGGGCCTGTCCGGCTTCGACGTCACCTACGGCGCGGTGCCTCGCGCCCGCCTGGAGGTCGGCTCCAGCGGCCGGTCCTTCCTCGGCGCGGCCAGTATCGACGGCACCCGCCTGGCCAGGCTGGAGATCTCCAACACGCCCGCCAAGGTCGACGTGACGCTCGACCCGGCCGCGCGGAAGGCGGTCTACCAGGCCAGCGGCGTGATCGACAAGGTCAGGGCCGCCTACACCGACACCAAGTCGGGGCCCACGATCGACGGCACCATCCAGGGCGTGCACGACGACGTCAAGGCCGCCTGGGAGCTGGGGGAGCGCTCGACGGTCGACATCACCTCCTCCTCCACGCTGGGCCAGGTGCAGATCTACGCGAACAAGGCCTACGTCACCAAGCCCCAGGGCGAGGACGTCCAGGCCGCGGTGTCCGGCGTGCGCAAGCACGTCGAACTGGTGGCCGACACCGCCGCCAAGACACTGACCTGGACCTCGGACGGCCCGGTGCGCTCGGTCTCCGCGCTGGCCCGCGCGAACGCGCAGGGCCGCTACATCACCGCCGCCGCCGAGGTGACCGGCGTGCCCGCCCGCTTCGACGCCTCCTGGAACGGCGGCGCCTACCGCTTCCGCGGCCTGTCGGGCCCGGTCGGCTCGGCGGCCGTGGCGTTCACCAACCACGACGGCGCCAAGGCGCCCGCCGGGCCGCACCTGGCCGCCCACTACGACCAGGCCACCGGCGACCTCGACGCGAGCGTGCGGGTCAAGGGCCTGTCGGCGGTCGAGTTCAGCCCGGGGGAGCAGGGCTTCACCGCCGACTTCAAGGCGGCTCGGCAGACGCTCGCCCTCGACACCGACGTCACCCAGGGCGACCTGCGCTTCGGGCTGCTGGGCAGGCTCGGACCGCTGCCCGGCCGCCTGGCGGTCTCGGCGGCCGGCGGCGCGCTGACGTACTCGGGGTCCCGGCTCGACGTGACGGCCCGTGCCTGGCTCGGCAAGGCGGGCGCGCTCAAGAACATGGCCGCCGTGCCGGCCGTGCCCGGCGGCATCTCGCTGGTGGACGGCGGCTGCGTCGCCGGATCTCCCGGCTGCCAGCCGGGCGCCTTCTGCACGGACCGCGGCTGCTTCGGCGTCCAGGGCTACCTCGACGTGCAAGGACTGCCGGACCAGGTCACGGTCGACCTGGCCAAGAAGTCGTTCACGTTCGCCGGATTCGCGCCCAAGCGCCGCTCGCTGGGGGTCTACCTGGCCAGTACGATCCTGGCACCGGTGCCGATCAAGGCGCGGGCCACGCTCACCGGGCTGCCTTCCAAGATCACCAGCATGTCCGTCGGCCCGTTCGACGTGACACAGGGCAACGCCGTGCAGGCGAACTACCGGATCGAGCCGGCCGCCACGCTCGGCTCGCTGGACCTGCTGGCCGAAGCGGGCAACCTACGCGGTCATGTGGCCATCGACCCGGTGCCGGCCGCCGTCGCCGTGCAGGGCAGCTATGGCGCGCAGACCCGCATCCGGGTGACGAACTCCGCGGCCGTCAAGCGCCTCAGCGCGAAGGTCACCGTGGACGGGGCGGGCACCGGCGAGCTGCGCTTCGGCGACGTGCCCGCCAGGTTCGGCGTGGACGCGGACGCGTCCGGCGCGAACCTGCGGATGCCCGCCGTCACCTACAAGGCGCTGGGCGGCGTCAACACGCTCGACGGCCACCTCGGCGTGGAAGGCGGGCTGATCGACCCGCAGGGGAAGCTGGGCGATGTGTCGCTCGCCGTCACCGACCTGGCCGCCGACACCACCGTGCGGCTCAACCCCGACCAGTCGCTCGACCTGGTGTCCAAGCCGGTGCCGACGGGGCGGATCCAGGTGCACGCCGGGCTCGCCATCGACCCGGTCGCGCCACAGCGCATCGCGGTCAGCAAGGAGATCCCGTACACCACGGGCTTCCTGTCCTACCAGGTCGGCGGCGCCTTCGGGCTCGGCAAGAGCACCATCAAGGACGTGTCGCTGGACGTCCGCCGCATGGCGTGGCTGCGCGTCAGGCCGGGCAAGATCCCGTTCGGCATGAAGGCGCCGCCCGCGCTGGGCTATGTCGCCCCCGGCTTCGAGGGCGACTACGGGCGTCTCGCCCTCGCCGCGAGCGGGGTGAACCTGCGCCCCGACGTCAACCTGAACGTCAAGCTGAGCAGGAAGCTCGGCAACGACATCTTCAGTGACGCGGTCCGCATCGGCCCGGCCACCTCGCTCGCCATGCGCCGCTATGACCAGCGGATGCGCCGGATCGGCGCCAAGCAGGCGATCAGCGCGGCCGGCGTGCAGCTGGCCTGCCTGACCGTCGACGCGAAGCCGGGCTACGCCGCCAAGGGCACGAACTCGATCACGCTGCGCGGCGCGGACGGCCCGCAGATGGTCTCGCTGCTCGACCCCGGCGGGCAGGTGCCCGACTACGCGGTGGACCTGCTGACGCACTTCATGTCGCCGTTCCCCGGCGCCGACTGGAAGGTGGCGGGGGCCAAGGCCGGACACTGCGCCACGGGCAGTCCCAAAGCCTGAGTCGTCAGCGGGGGCCCAGGTAGCCGGGTGGCGGGCCGGCGCCGTCGTACGTACGCACCGGGCGGCCGGCCAGGAAGGCGCGCAGGGTGCTCAGGTAGGGCTTGCCCCGGTACGAGCCGTCCGCCAGGTAGGCGATGCCTGCCTGGGGGAGGGCGGCGTGGTAACCGTCCACAGCCGACCACTCCTGCCGGTCACGGGCCCCTTTGACGATCAGGGCCGGTACCGCCGAGTCGGCCAGGCCCTGCCGCAGGCCGGTGGGGGCGGTGCGCTGGGCCAGCCGGGCGTAGCCGCCGGCGTGGTCGTGCTCGAGTTCGCGGTCTCCGGCGAAGGCGTGGGCGGCCGGGGGACTCGATCTCAGGAGCGTGTAGACCGCGAGCAGACGGGGTGAGAGAACGTCCGGGCCGGTGAAGAAGGAGGCGGCCTGCGGGCGGTCGAGGGCGGCGGGGGCGGCGAAGACGGCCTTGGCGACCTGGTCGGGATGCTCCGCCAGGTAGGCCGCGGCCAGCCGGGCGCCGTAGTCCTGGCCGATGAGGATCAGCCGTTGGGCGCCGATCTCCTGCCGTACCGCCTCCAGGTCGGCCACGTCGCGGGGCAGGCTGTACCCGCGCGGGTCCGCCAGCCGCTCGGACCGGCCCGCGCCGAGCTGGTCGTAGACGTAGACGGTGTAGCCGTCGGCGGTGAGCCCGGCGAGGAACTTCGAGTCGCCCGCCAGGTCGGGCAGTCCGGGCCCGCCGTGCAGGAACACCACCGGCTCCGGCCGCGTGACCCGCTTGGGCGCCAGCCGTACGTAGGCCAGCTGGGAGCCCGTCGCCAGCCGCCACTCCCGCTGACCGGCCACCGGTTCCAGCGGCGCGGGGCCGCCCGGCGGCGCGTGCAGGGTGGCGGCCGCGACCTGCCAGACCACGGCGGCCTCCACCGACAGGATGACCAGGGCCCGCAGCCAGCGCCCCCAGACCGGGCGCGGTCTCGGCACGCACAGCAGCAGGCCGAGGAAGAACACCGACGCGAACACCGCGAGCCCCGTCACGGTGAAGACGTCCGGCCCGGCGCCGAGCATCGCCATGCCGGCCAGCGCCGCCAGGCCCGGGATCGGGGAGAGCGCCAGGATCACGAGCCCTGTCAGCAGCCGGCCGGCTCGTCTGGCAAAAGTACGCACAGGCCGAAACTAGCTGAAACCACCCGCGCGGGAGGGTGAATCGAGAAGCCGTCAGGGGAGCGAGCGCCCCAGCCGGAGCCGGAGGTGGCCGTCGCGGCGCGCCATCTCCCGCACCGTCCACACCCGCTCCTGTACGACGTCGCCCCGGGTGGTCACGTATCCGCCCACCCGGAGCATGGGACGTCCGGTGTCGTCGGTGACGAGCTGCACCCGCGACTCCGAGTCGTCGGCGAAGATCAGCAGGAAGTCGGCCGGATCGGCCGGGGTGTCGAGGATGAGGCCGGGACGGAGGTGGGGGTCCGGGATCCGGATCACGTGGTCGTTCACCCGGACGCCCCTACCCCGGCCGGGCGGTTTCAGTTGTTGTTGAGGAACTGCTGTGCGAGCGTCCTGCCCAGGTTCACGGCCTGGGTGTGGTTCTCGATCGTCGACACCTTGGTGCCCGACCCGGTGAACACGATGTAGGTGACGCCGGAGTCGGTGCCGCCGTTGCTCGGGTCCGGGTTGATGCCCAGGTCGGCGGCCGTACGGTACGACGCCTCACCGATGATGCCCGTCGGCCCGGTATCACCCATGACGGCGTACTCCACTTGGCCGTTGTAGACGATCGCCACCACCGTCCCGCAGCCGATTCCCTTGGTCCGGTAGTCCCAGGTGCTGCTGGGGCTGGGCACCACCATGTAGGCGAGCTGCGCCGCGTTGAGCGGGCCGTCGGAGGTGGTCTGGCAGAACGTCTCGTTCTGGAAGCAGCAGTCGGTGTCCTCGTTGCACTGCGTCGTGCGGACGCCGTCGCAGTCGATGTCCATGTCCCCCTTCCAGAACACCGCGCCGGTCTTCTCGCACACCGCCACCGTCGCCGTACTGACGTCGGAGTCGGTCTTGTACTTGCCGTTGGAGATCTGACTGCACGCCGTGACCTTGGCCAGCAGCTGGTCGGCGGTGGGCCCGGTGGTGCCGCCGGTGGCGGTGCCGGTGACCGTGGCGCTGTGGCCGGACTCGTTGCCGGCCGCGTCCACGGCGGTGACCGTGTAGCTGTGCGTGGAGCCGGAGGTCAGGCCGTTGATCGTGGCGCTGGCCGTCGGCGAGGTGGCCACCACGGTGGTGCCCTCGTAGACCTTGTAGCCGGTCACGCCGACGTTGTCCGAGGAGTCGTTCCAGGCCAGCGAGATGCTGCTGGCCGAGGTGCCGGTCACGCGGGGACTGGCGGGCACGCTCGGCGCCTGGCCGTCCGGGCCGCCGGAGCCGCTGACGGACAGCCGGTCCACGTTCGGGCCGCCGTTGGCGGAGGTGCCGGTCGCGCGGATCGTGTTGACTCCGGCGTTCAGGGTGACCGTGACCTGGCCGTCGGCCCAGGTGTCCCAGTTGGTGGTACTGGCGAAGTTCACGCCGGCGGCGGCCACGGAGCCGTTGACGGCGATGTCCATCGGCCGCGTCACCGTGGTGCCGTTGGCGTAGCGGAAGGTCAGGGTGTGGGTGCCGGCGTCGGCGACGCTGACGCTCCACTCGATGTACCCGCCGACGGCGTTGACGTAGTCGACGAAGCCGGTGCCGGTGTAGCCGGTGTGGTTGGTCGCCACGCTGGCCTCCGACAGGGTGGCCGCCTCCGCCTGGTACTCGGTGGCGGGGGCGTCGGCGACCGTGGCCTCCAGGTAGTCGAGGTTCGGGTTGCCGCCGGCGTTCGTCGAGGTGACGCGGATCTTGTTGTCACCCGCGTTCAGCGTCGCGGTCAGCGTGGAGGTGGCCCAGGTGTTCCAGTTGGCGGTGGTGCCGAAGGAGCGGCCGGCCGAGACGACGGTGCCGTTCACCGAGACGTCCGCGGTGCGGGCCGAGGTGGTGCCGTTGGAGTAGCGGATGGCCAGCGTCGCGGTGCCCGCCGAGGGTGCGTTGACCGTCCACTCGGTGTACGGGCCTACGACGTTGTCGCCGTTGACGAAGCCGGTGCCGGAGAAGCCGGTGTGGTTGGCCTCGACCACGCCCTGGCTGACGGTGGCGTTCTCGGCCTCGTAGCGGACCGTGGCCGCCCGCGCGGGCAGCGCGGTCAGGCCGGCGGCGAGGAGGGTGAGGAGGGGAAGCAGGATCAGCGGGCGTAAGCGAGCCCGGGCTGGAGAGTGCACGGCTGGCCCTTCTGCCGAATTCGTTAGGAAGGCTTCCTAACAACTGGAGATGGGACCACTCCGTCAAAGCACAGTCAACCCCGTAGAGGGGCCCAAATAGCGCGAACGCCTATCAATGCGATGAAATAGCACCACCCTTCTACAAGGCTGGAGACCTACGTGGCCCTGTTCGACCTGCCGCTTGAGCAGCTCCGTTCCTATCTCCCCGACCGTGACGAGCCCGCCGACTTCGACGAGTTCTGGACGCGCACACTGGCGGAGGCGCGCGAGTTCGACCCGGCGGCCGAGTTCACTCGCTACGACCTGCCGCTCGCCTCGGTCGACGTGTACGACGTCTCCTTCGCGGGCTGGGGCGGTCATCGGATCAATGGCTGGTTCCTGGTGCCGCGTGGCGCGGAGGGGCCGGTGCCGTGCGTGATGCACTACATCGGCTACAGCGGCGGCCGCGGTTTCCCGAAGGATCACCTGGGCTGGCCCGCCGTGGGCTACGCGGTGTTCGTGATGGAGACCCGGGGCCACGGCGGCGCCAACCCGGGCAGCCCCGGCGTCACCGGCGACCCGTACGGCGGCGACAACGCCCAGGCCCCCGGCATGATGACCCGCGGCATCCTCGACCCCGACCAGTACTACTACCGGCGGGTCTTCACCGACGCGGTCCGGGCGGTCGACGTGGCCGCCGCGCACCCGGCCGTGGACGCCTCGCGGATCGTCGCCTCGGGCGGCAGCCAGGGTGGCGGCATCGCCCAGGCGGCGGCCGCGCTGCACCCGTCGATCAAGGCGGCGCTGATCGACGTGCCGTTCCTGACGCACTTCCGCCGGGCCGTGGAGATCACCGACAAGGACCCGTACCAGGAGATCGTCCGCTTCCTGTCCACCCGGCGGGAGAGCGCCGAGCAGGTGTTCCGGACGCTGTCGTACTTCGACGGCGTGAACTTCGCCGCCCGCGGACAGGTGCCCGCGCTCTACTCGGTGGCGCTGATGGATCAGGTCTGCCCGCCCTCCACGGTCTTCGCGGCCTACAACCACTGGCGCGGGCCCAAGGAGATCAGCGTCTGGCCGTGGAACGGGCACGAGGGCGGCGGCGGCTTCCAGGGCGAGGAGCAGATCCACTACCTGCACAAGCTGCTCGCCGACGGCTGACAGACCGCTGGTCCGGTACGTCCGATACATCCGGTCATACCGGACCAGCGGTGGTCCGTTCAGGTCGGCCTGGCCGGCCGCCAGGCCGATAGGGCCCGTCTAGGCGGGCTGGTCGGTCACCAGGAAGGACACGGAGCCCTGATCGTCCGCTCCCGCGTCCAGAGACTTGTCCTCCAGGACGGTGGCGGCCACCGGGTCGAGGTACACACGCGCACCCTCGGCCTCGACGACCTCGTCGGCCGGCTCCGGCGCGTTGGCCAGAGACAGGGTCAGCGAACTCGCGCCCTCGCCCTGCGACGAGATGCGGATGCCGCTCTGGGCAGGCTCAGGAGCAGACGCGGTCAAGTCACGAATCGCCTGAGCTGCGTTAGTTGTCAGGGTGAGCACTACGGCTCCTCCTCACGATCGACGTACATGAACTCCCCGCCCTTCCCTCATCGAGCGGGTCAAACCCTCTGACCTGAAATCTTTGCCGGCATTTCTGCGGTGGTCGCGGGGATCATGTCGGATATGGAGTTCGACGAGCACCGCGAGGCCATGGTCGCCCAGCTGCTGGAGCGCGGGGAGGTGAGCGATCGGGTGGCGGAGGGCTTCCGCCTGGTCCCGCGCCATCTCTTCCTGCCGGAGTTCGACCCGGCGGCGGCCTACCGGGACGAGCCCATCGTCACCAAACGCGACGAGGAGGGCCGGCCGATCAGCTCCTCCTCGCAGCCCGCGATCATGGGCATCATGCTCGACCAGCTCGACGTCCGGCCCGGCGATCGGGTGCTGGAGATCGGCGCGGGCACCGGCTACAACGCCGCCCTGCTCGCGTACCTGGCCGGGCCGGAGGGCCGCGTGGTCAGCGTCGACATCGACGCCGACGTGGTCGCGGCGGCCCGGCGGCATCTCGACGCCGCCGGATGTCCCGAGGTGGTCGTCGCGTGCGCCGACGGCGCGGCCGGCTTCCCGGACGCGGCGCCGTACGACCGGGTGATCGCCACCGTCGGCGTGTGGGACCTGTCCCCGGCCTGGCTGGCGCAGCTGGCGCCGGGCGGCCGGCTCGTGGTGCCGCTCGACCTGCGCGGCGTGCAGGTGTCGGTGGCCATGGAGTACGCGGGCGACCACTGGTCCAGCCGGTCGGTGGAGCCGTGCGGCTTCATGCGCATGCGCGGCCCCTCCGCCGGGCCCGAGGTCATGCTCATGCTGGACGGCGAGGCCGACCTGATGCTCACGCTGCCGGAGCCGCGCGAGGTGGGCGACGTCCTGGCGATGCTGGACGGCCCCGCCGCCGAGCTGGCCGCCGGTGTGCCGCCGCTGCCGCGGATGTCGCTGATGGGCGGCGGGATCGGCCTGTGGCTGGCGATGCACGAGCCCCGCTGGTGCGCGTTGACCGGGCGGCTGCCGTGGGCCCCGGTGGCCACCCAGGGGTACGGCATGACGGTGGGCCTCACCGGCCCGGACGGCCTGGCCGTCCTGGCGGCCGGGCAGGAGCTGCTCGCCCGCGGATACGGGCCGGACGGGGCCGGGCTGGCGGCGGAGCTGGCCGCGCACGTCCAGGCGTGGGACGCGGCGGGCCGCCCGGAGGCCGGCGACCTGCGCATAGACGCCTACCCCGGCCCCGCGCCGGACGGCATGGTCGTCATCGCCAAGCGGCACACCCGCCTGGTGTTAAGCTATGACTGAATATCCGAACCAGTCATAGGGATTCACATGGCCGTGGCGTTCACGGCGGACGACCGGGCGCGCATCACCGCGTGCCTGCTCGACACCGCCGAAGAGCTCTTCGCCGCCCAAGGGTTGAAGAAGACCTCGCTCGACGAGCTGGTCGCCCCCTCGGGCATCGCGAAAGGCAGCTTCTACGCGTTCTTCGAGTCGAAGGAGGAGCTCTACAAGGAGGTCATGGTCCGCCGGGCGCCGCTGATGGGCAAGCTGCTCCTCGCCGCGCTCGACCAGCCGCCCAGTGTGGCGGCGCTGGCCGGCCTCATGCGGGGCATGGTCGAGGCGCTCACCACTGACCCGTTCTACCGGCGGCTGCTCACCCGCCCCGACGAGCTGGCGGCGGTGGCCCGCAGGGTCGGCCCCGAGGAGCTCGCCCGGGTCACCCCGCACCTGGTGACGCCGCTGATCGACTACCTCGCCCAGGGGCAGAGCGACGGCGTCATCGTCGCGGACGTCCCGCCGGAGGTGCTGATGGGTGTGCTGCGCACCGCGGGCCTGCTGGTGGTCAACCGCGACAGGTACGGACCCGACTTCGAGCAGGTGCTCGACGCCACCATCGACACGCTGGCAAGGGGGCTCATCGTATGAGCGTGCTGAAGAGATACGCGCGGGCCGTGGGGATGACCGACGAGGCGTGGAAGCGGCACGCCAACCCGTGGAGCGTCTGGACCAGGTTCGCCGCGATCCCGCTGATGATGCTGGCCATCTGGAGCCGGACGTGGATCGGCTGGTGGTCGCTGGTGCCGGTGGCGCTGGTCGTCGTCTGGCTGATCGTCAACCCGCACGCCTTCCCGGCGGTCGAGCGTCCGTCGAGCTGGGCGGCCAAGGGCATCTATGGCGAGAAGATGTGGCTGCGGGACCGGTCGCTGGTGTCCGGCGACCACCGCAAGGTGCAGCGCCTGCTCATCGGCGTGGGCTCGGCCGGGTTCGCGCTGCTGGCCTGGGGGCTGGTCGCGCTGGAGGTGTGGCCCGCTGTGTTCGGCGCGACGCTGATCGTCCTCGGCCAGCTCTGGCGCATCGACCGCCTCGGCCAGCTGTACGAGCAGCACCGGGCCGCTTAGAGGCCGGTTGTACGGGCAGCCGCTCAGGCGGTAGGCAGCTCCATCGGCGCGCCCAGGGTGCGGGAGACCTCGTGGGCGGTGCCCGCGACCAGTGGTCCCAGCTCCTGCGCGTCGTCGACCGACAGCTCGTGGGTCAGCGTCGAGATGCTCACCCCGGCCACCACGTGCCCGGTGTGGTCGAACACGGCCGCGCCGACGCAGCGGATGCCCGCCTCGTTCTCCTCGTCGTCGATCGCGAAGCCGCACTCCCGCACCCGCGCCAGGTGGCGGCGGAGCGCGGCCAGGGTGGTGATCGTGGCGGGCGTGCGCCTGGTCAGCCCGGTGCGGGTGGTGATGCCCGCCACCTCGTCGTCGGACATGGCCGCGAGCATCGCCTTGCCGATCGCGCTGGTGTGCAGCCACAGCGACATGCCGACACGCGAGGGCATCTGGTAGGGCTTGCGCCCCTCCAGCTTGGCGGCGTAGACGGCCTCGTCGCCGTTGAGCACGGCCAGGTGCACGGTGTAGCCGGTCTGGTCGTGCAGGCGCTGCAGCACCGGCGACGCCTGGCGTACCGGATCGAAGCGGGCCAGCATCCGGCCGGCCAGCGTGAGGATCTTGGGGCCCGGCAGGTAGCCGCCGGTGCCGTCGGGCCGGGCGAAGCCGTGCTCGGCCAGCGACTGCAGGATGCGGTGGGTCGTCGACTTGGGCAGGCCCGTCGCCGTCGCGATCTTGGTCACGCTCTCGTGCTCGGCGAGGGCCTCCAGCACCCAGAGCGCCTTGTCGATGGCGGTGCTCGGCCGGTTGTCCACCCGATCAAGCATACTCAGCGGGCCAGCCAGCCGCCGTCCACGACCAGTATGTGGCCCGTGACGTAGTCGGAGGCGCGCGAGGCGAGGAAGACGGCCGCGCCCGCCAGGTCCGCGGGCTCGCCCCAGCGCCCGGCCGGGATCCGCGACCTGATCTCCTGCTCGCGCCGCGCGTCCTCCCGCAGGGCCGTGGTGTTGTCGGTGGCGATGTAGCCGGGGGCGATGGCGTTGATCTGCGCGCCGCGCGGCGCCCACTCGTTGGACAGCGCCTTGGTCAGCCCGGCCACCGCGTGCTTGGCCGCCGCGTAGGACGCCACGTTGATGCCGCCCTGGAACGACAGCAGCGACGCGATCGAGATCACCTTCGTGGCGCCGTGCTCCAGCAGCGCCTGGCTGAGCACGTACACGGCGTCGAGGTTGACGGCCAGCACCCGGCGCCAGTCGTCCAGGCTGGTCGAGCCCCGGCTGATCGTGCCCGCGTTGTTGACCAGGATGTCCACCTCGCGCCGGGCCAGGACCGGCTCCAGCGCGGGTCTGATCGCGGCCGGGTCGCTCAGATCGAGGACGAGCTTGCGCACGTCGCTCCCGAGCGGCTTCACCTGGCGCTCGGTCTCGTCGAGGTCGTCGCGGTGGCCGTGCAGGATCAGGTCGGCCCCGGCCCGCGCGAGGCCGACCGCGATCGCCTGGCCGATCCCCGACCGCGCCCCGGTGACCAGCGCCGTCCGGCCGGTCAAAGAGAACGGCTCCATCCGTCACCGCATCTCGGTGATCGCGACCTGGTCCATGTCGTCGAACGCCTGGTTCTCCCCGGCCATCGCCCACACGAACGCGTAGCTGCGGGTGCCGAACCCGCAGTGCACCGACCAGCTCGGCGAGATCACCGCCTGCTCGTTGGCCACGATCAGGTTGCGGGTCTCGTCGGGGCGGCCCATCAGATGCACGACGCGCTCGTCGCGCGGCAGATCGAAGTACAGGTAGACCTCGGTACGGCGGTCGTGGGTGTGGCACGGCATGGTGTTCCACATGCTGCCCGGCTCCAGCACCGTCACGCCCATGACGAGCTGGCAGCTGCGGATGCCGTCGAGGTGGATGTACTTGTAGATGGTCCGGTCGTTCGAGCCGCCGGCGCTGCCCAGCCGTACCGGATCCACGTCCTTCAGCCGCGCGTGCGTGGTCGGGAACGTCTCGTGCGCGGGGGCGGAGACCAGGTAGAACGTGCCGCGCTCGAACGTCACCTCGCGCGCGCCCTTGCCGACGTACAGGCAGTCCTTGGGGTCCAGCTCGTACGGCACGCCGTCGACCTCCACGGTGCCCGTCTCCCCGATGTTGATCACGCCCAGCTCGCGGCGCTCCAGGAAGTGCTCCGAGCGCAGCGGGTCGAACGCCGTCAGCCGCGCCTTCCCGCTCGGCCGCACCCCGGCGACGACCATCCGGTCCTGATGCGTGTAGACACCGTCCACCTCCGGCCCGAACAGGCCCTCGACGAGGTAGCGGGCGCGGAGCTCCGCGGTGCCGAAGTGGTGGATCTGATCGGGTGCGGTGGCATGCCGTATTTCCATCTCTTCCCTCCGGTTGATCCGCGTCCTACGATCCTAGACACGGAACACTGTTCTATCCAATGGAACGCCTAACCCTCGGAGGCGCGCGGTGTACCAGCAGAACTTCAACCCCACCGGCTCCTTATGGCTGTCCGCCCTCCTTGCCGCCCTGCCCCTGCTCGCGGTGCTGGTGCTGCTGGGCGTCTTCAAGTGGAAAGCCCACTGGGCGGGCATCTCCGGCCTGGTCGTCGGCTTCCTGATCGCGGTCCTGCCGTTCGCGTACGGCATGCCGATCGGCCAGGCACTCGACTCCGCCGTGTACGGCGCGGCCAGGGCGGTGCTACTGATCCTGTGGATCACCTTCAACGCCATCTGGATCTACAAGATGACCGAGCGCAGCGGCCACTTCGCCGTACTGCGCCGGGCCTTCCAGGGCATCAGCGACGACAAGCGGATCACCGCGATCGTCATCGCGTTCTCCTTCGGCGCGCTCATCGAGGCCCTGGCCGGCGGCGGCTCGCCGATCGCCATCTGCGCGGTCATGCTCATCGCGCTCGGCTTCGAGCCGATGCGCGCCGCGGTCGTCGCGCTCATCGCCAACACCGCGCCCGTCGCCTTCGGCGGCATGGGCAACCCGATCACGATCCTGGGCAGCGTCACCGAACTGCCGCCCGAGCCGTTCGGCGCGATGGCGGGCCGCCAGACCGCGTTCATCGCGCTGCTCGTGCCGTTCATCCTGGTCTTCGTCGCCGACGGGCGGCGCGGCCTGCGCCAGGCGTGGCCCGCCGCGCTCGTCGCCGGGGTCAGCTTCGGCGCCACGCAGATCCTGATGTCGCAGGTCAACTATCTGCTCACGGACATCGCGGCGGCCCTGGTCTCGGCGATCGTGCTGGTCGCTTTCGGCAAGATCTGGAAGCCGGCCGAGACGGTCGGGTTCACGCCGAGCCCCACGCCGATCGCGGGCGGGTCCGTGGACGACCCCGCGTTCGTCCGCGTCCACGGCCGCCCCGGCGGCGACACCACCGGCGACAAGCTCACGGCCTTCGCCCCGTACGCGATCATCATCGCGCTGTTCTCCATCGCGCAGATCCCCGCGATCAAGACCTTCCTCGCCGGCTTCACCGTCAAGCCCACTTGGCCCGGGCTCGACCTGGTGAACCCGGCGGGCAAGGCGGTGCCCGTGGTCTACGAACTGCCTTGGGCGGCGCACCCCGGGACGCTGCTGTTCGTCTCCGGGCTGCTCACGCTCCTGGTGCTGCGGATCAGTCCGGCCTCGGCCCTGGCGACCTACGGGGCGACGATCCGGCAGTTCGGCTGGGCCATCGTCACCATCCTGTCGGTCTTCGCCCTGGCCTTCGTGATGCAGTTCTCGGGGCAGATCCAGACGCTCGGCCTGTTCCTGGCGGGCGCGGGCGCGTTCTTCGCGTTCCTGTCACCGGTCGTCGGCTGGTTCGGCGTCGCGATCACCGGTACGGACGCCGGCGCCAACGCCCTGTTCGCCAAGCTCCAGACCACCGCGGCGGGCCAGCTGAACATCCCGCCGGAGCTGTTCGGCGCGGCCAACAGCTCGGGCGGGGTGATGGGCAAGATGATCTCGCCGCAGAACCTGGCCATCGGCACGGCCGCGGTCGGCCTGGTGGGGGAGGAGGGCAACCTGTTCCGCCGGGTGATCGGCTGGAGCGCGGTGTTGCTGCTCATCCTGTGCGTGCTGGTGTTCCTGCAGTCGACGCCGGTGCTGGGGTGGCTGGTGCCCTGATGCCGGGCGGCCGATCCGCCCGGCCTGCCTGGCCTGGCCCGGTTCGACCGGTCAGGTACGTCCGACCGGGCCGTCCGGCTGCCCGGCCGGTTCGGCTGGTGCGTCCGGTTGCCCGGCGGGCTCGCCGGGGCCGCTCGTCCGTCTGGACAGCAGCCAGATCACCAGGCCGAGCACGACCAGCGCGGCGAGTCCGGCCCAGAGCCAGCCGGGGATGCCGCCCCCGCCCTGCGCCGCAGCGGCAGGTCGGGTGGTCTGCGCCGAGGCGGCGGGTGCGGTCGTGGCAGCCGCCGCCGCGGGCGCGGTCGTGCCGGACGAGGTCCCCTTCACGGTGAAGGGGATCTCGCCCTCGATCGGGTGGCCGTCGGACGAGACCACCCGCCAGGCGATGACGTACGAGCCGCCCGCCAGCGGGCCGGGCACGGCGGTCCGCACCTTGGGCCCGTCGGCCTGCGGCTCGCCGAGCTTGATCAGCTGGCCGGCGGCGGTGCGCAGCACCACCAGCGGGAAGCGGACGCGAGAGGAGTACTCCAGCTCGATCGTCTCGACGCTGGACACGGTGGCGCCCTTGGCGGGCGAACTGCTCTTGAGACTGTCGTGGGCGAGCGCGGCGGGCGCGGTAGCGGCCAGGAACAGCCCGCACCCGATCACCGCCACAAGGGTTCTGCGAAGAAGAAAGGACAAGGTGAACTCCATGACGAGGGAAGCTTTGTTGGCGATGCGGTGTCTCCCCTCGTGGGAGGTCCTCTCCGTGGCTCCGCGGTCGCGATCCGGCCCGTGACCGACGGCCTGAGCGGCGCCCGCCGAGCCGGCGCCGGCCGTGGCGGAGCCGGGTCGATCGCGGGAATCGCGCGGAACGGCCGCGGCAGGGCGAGCCGGGGCCGCCCCGACAGGCGCAGCATGAGCCAGAACGCGCTCTCACCCCGATGCAGCCACCAGCCCGTCAGCACGGCGATCGTCAGGTGGACCAGCGCCATGCCCACGGCGAAATGCACGTGCCCGGTGCCGGGCGCGGTCAGCTCGAACAGCTTGTGCAGCGATACCTGCGCCCCCACCGTGGCGCCCAGCACCACCGCGGGGCCACGCTCGCGCCCGCTCAGAACGTACGCCAGCACGAGCGCGCCCAGCCCGCCCACCACCATGACGCCGGGCGCGACCGCCGCGCCACCCGCGAAGGCATGCCCGGCCGCCGACACGGCGGCACACACCACCGCGAAGACGATGGCTCGGGCGAGGCGCATACGCCCATCCTTTCAGCGTTCGGACACGCACAACCTACTTGTCAGACATATGTACGGCCTGAGGGACTGTATTTACTGTTAAGGCATGTGCGATCTGAGTCAGCAGGAAAGTCGGGACCTCGGCGACACCCTGAGCAAGATCAACAGCCTGGCGGGGCAGGTGGAGGCACACCGATCGAGCATCGAGCAGACCGCGTACATGGACCACGAGAACCTCGCCGCCCTCCTGTCCGACCTGGAGCGGCAGGTGGGCTCCGCCCGGGCCTGGGTGGTGGCCAAGCCTCAGGAGCACGCCGGGCACTGACGTCCGCGCGAATCGCCCGCAGGGCGCCGTCAGCCACCAGGCACGTGAGCCGAGCCCACCGCCATGCCTCAGGGCGTGCCGGTGGGCGGAATGCGGATGATGCGGTCGTCCTGGGCCACCGGGGAGCCGCGCCCGTCGCGGTTGCTCGTCGTCACCCACAGCCAGCCGTCCGGCCCCACCGCGACCGCGCGCAGCCGCCCGTAGGCTCCCCGCAGCTCGGCGACCGGGGTCCCGGCCCCGCCGCTACTCGTCAGGGGGACGGTCCACAGCCGGGTCCCGCCCAAGGCGGCGGCGAACAGCGTGCCGTTGGCGTACGCGAGCCCGCTCGGTGACGCCTCGGCCGTCGACCAGGTGACGATCGGGTCGCGGAAGGACGGGTTGCCGCAGACGCCCTCGCAGGTGGGCCAGCCGTAGTTGCCGCCCGCGACGATCCGGTTGACCTCGTCCCGGGTGTTCTGACCGAACTCGGAGGCGTACATCCTGCCCTGCGCGTCCCAGGCCAGGCCCTGCACGTTGCGGTGGCCGTAGCTGTAAACCCGGGAGCCGGCGAAGGGATTGTCCGGCGGGACGCCGCCGCTCGGCGTCATGCGCAGGATCTTGCCCGCCGGGGTGTTCAGGTTCTGTGCGTTGGCGGTGTTGCCGGCGTCCCCGGTGGACACGTACAGCTGGCCGTCGGGGCCGAAGGCGATGCGGCCACCGTTGTGGTTGGCGGCCCGCGGCACGCCGGAGAAGAGGACGTTCTGGATCTGCGGCGCGTTCAGCCGGAACCGGACCAGCCGGTTGTCGTTGCTCGTCGAGAAGTAGGCGTAGACCCACTGGTCCTGGGCGTACGTCGGCGACACGGCGATGCCGAGCAGCCCGCCCTCGCCGGAGGCGGCCACCCCGTTGACGGTGGCCACCCGAACCGGGGACTGACCGGGGCGTACCTGGAGAATCCTGGCGGTGCCGCGCTCGGAGACCAGCGCGCTGCCGTCGGGCAGGAAGGCCAGCCCCCACGGCACCTGCAGGCCGGTGGTGGACACCTGCGCCCGGGAGTAGTCGAAGCCGCCGATCGCCTGCGCGGCGGTGGGGGGGGGGGGGGGGGGGGGCCCCCCCGCGGCCGCCGCGGGGGGGGGGGGGGGGGGGGTAGGCGCCCCCCACCCGGGGGGGGGGTGGGCGTAGGGGGCCCCGCAGGTCGAAAAACCC